>NZ_JBQMFF010000001.1:0-972736 GCF_052171315.1 Metabacillus mesotrionivorans
CGCTTCTCTTATTAAAGACGTTCAAAAAACGGTGTGCGGGAGGAACCTTGACAGTTTCGTTCATATCAGGAGGCTCCAGGCACTCCCCGCGGAAAGCAAGTGACTGGAGCGAAAGGGAACGGGTATAATTTCAAACACATTGCGCATGAATATATGGCCGCAATTTTCTCTGCAACAGCAGTTGCTTCTTTAAAAAATGTATGATATATTTCTTTTTGTACTAAATGACCAAAATTGTCATTCGGTCATTTTTAGGAGGTGAGAGGATTGAGCGTGGACCGTAAACAGCTTATTTTAGAAGCAGCAACAAGATCATTTACCCACTATGGCTACAAGGCAACGACAATGGATTCTGTTGCCAAGCTTGCAAATGTGGGAAAAGGAACGATCTATACCTTCTTTAAAAACAAGGAAGAGCTGTTTGATGAGATTGTCTCATCTTTGCTGACGGAAATGCGGATTGCTGCTGAAGAGGCGATGGATGAGGATCTTCCATTCTTTGAAAATGTTCACCGTGCCCTGTACAATCTGCTTGAATTTCGCAAAAAGCATCAATTCACGATTAAGATTTTTCAGGAAAGCACAGATGTCGGGACACCTGCCGTTCAGGAAGTCGTTCAGAGGCTTGAAAAAATGATCCTGCAGTTTATCGCTGCTAAAATAGAAGCAGCTGTAAATAAAGGAGAACTTCGAGAGTGCAACCCTGAAGTAACAGCATTTGTGATGCTGAAACTGTATATTTCTCTCATTTTTGACTGGGAAAAGAACCATGAACCGCTTGAGAAAGAAGAAATTGCGCATTTATTTGAATTATACTTACTCAAAGGATTATCAACATAGATGGTCCTATCTTTTTGCGGAGGAGTGACCAATTGAACAAATTGGTCAATATGTATTAAATTAGGAGGAAATGCAATGAGTTTAATGGCTAAAGAGTGGAAAGCGTTAGTTTCCAACAAAAAAGTGCTGATTCCGGTCCTTGCTGTTTTATTCATCCCGCTCATGTATGCAGGGATGTTCCTTTGGGCGTTCTGGGATCCGTATGAGCAGCTTGATCAGCTTCCTGTTGCCGTAGTCAACGAAGATACTGGAGCAGATTATGATGGAACAGAGCTTCAGATTGGATCTGAGCTTGTTGATAATTTGAAAGCAAATCCAAAGTTCAAATGGAAATTTGTTTCAAAGGATGAGGCTGTGAGAGGCCTTGAAAACGAGCAGTACTATATGATGATTGAAATACCCGAGAATTTTTCGGAAAATGCGACAACACTGATGGATGAAGATCCTCAGTCACTTGAGCTGAAATATGTTCCGAATGAAGGCTTTAACTTTTTGTCAGGGCAAATTGGCGGAACCGCAGTTGCTCAAATTAAAGAAGAAGTCTCAAATACGATTACAAAAACCTATGCAGAAAGCATCTTTGAAAACATTGACAAGCTTGCAGACGGACTTGGCGATGCAAGTGATGGAGCAGGCAAGATCAATGAAGGTGTCGTCGATCTGAAAGGCGGTTCAGCTGAGCTGAAAGAAAAGCTTGAGCTGCTTGCAGGAAAATCGATTACGTTTAAGGACGGATTGAATGACGCTTCTGCCGGAGCAAAAAAACTGGCAAACGGAGCCCAAAAACTGGACAGCGGTCTTGGACAGCTTCAGGACGGAAGCGGGAAGCTCTACAGCGGTTCTGTGAGCGCTGAAAAAGGAGCTGCCCAGCTGAACGAAGGTCTTGGAACCTCTCTGTCCGGAATGAAAGAGCTTCAAAGCAATGTTCCGAAACTTACTGCGGGGTCAGAAGAGATCAGTGCCGGAGCAGGAGAATTATCCGGAGGCCTTAACCGACTTTCTGACGGAAGCACGGCATTAGCTGCCGGAGCAGGAGAATTATCTACAGGGCTGGATAAGCTTTCTGCCGGTAATCAGGCTGCCTATAAAGGAGCCGGAGAACTCTCTGCAGGCCTGACTCAGTTAAATGACCAGCTGGCAGTCATGCTGCCGCAAATCGAGAAGCTTCCTCTTCCGGAAGCTGAGAAACAAAAACTGATTGAAGCGGCAAAAGGCGTCAGCCAGCTTTCTGAAGGAAGCAAACAGCTGGAGTCAAGTCTCGGACAGCTTTCTGCGGGAGCTGCCGATGCACAAAAGGGAGCATCTACTCTTGCAGGTAAAAGTGCAGAACTTTCAGCAGGAGCCGGAGAGCTTCAGGTAGGTGCTTCCAAGCTTTCAAAAGGTTCTTCTGAACTTGCAGCAGGCCAAAAGAAAGCAGAAGAAGGCATCAATCAGCTTGTGGCCGGACAGGAAAAACTGTATGCAGGCTCAGGTGATCTGCTGAATGGGCAAAAACAATTAACCGAAGGACAAAAGACCTTTAATCAGGAATTCGCGAAAGCAAAAGCCGGCTCAGCTGAACTTGCTGCCGGAAATAGTGAACTCGGTTCCGGAATTTCAAAGCTTGCTGAAGGGTCAAGTGCGCTTCAGGACGGCACAAACAAGCTTGCTGACGGTGCCGGAAAAGTGGACGACGGCGTCGGCAAACTCTCTGAAGGGACAGGCGAACTGTCATCTAAACTTGGTGACGCAGCAGAGGAAACAAAAGATGCCGGAGGCTCTGACGAAACCTATGACATGATTTCAGAGCCGGTAAAGGTAAAAGATGAAAAAATCAACGCCGTTCCAAATTACGGAACCGGTTTTGCACCATACTTCCTGTCTCTCGGACTATTCGTAGGAGCCCTGCTGCTTTCCATCGTATTCCCGTTAAGACAGGCAGCCGGAACGCCTAAGAGCGCAATTGGCTGGTTCATGAGCAAGTTTGGTGTACTGGCTGCAGTCGGAGTCATCCAGGCTTTGCTATCTGATGCTGTTTTACTCTATGGACTTGATATCGAAGTACAAAGTGTTCCATTGTTTATTTTATTCAGCATCATCACAAGCATAGCATTCCTTACACTGGTACAATTCTTTGTGACATCACTAGGAGATCCGGGAAGATTTGTGGCTATTATTATCCTGATTCTTCAGCTTACTACAAGCGCCGGAACATTCCCTCTGGAATTGATTCCAGAGCCATTGCAGATCTTTAATGCATGGCTGCCGATGACCTATACTGTCTCAGGTTTTAAAGCGGTCATCTCATCAGGTGATTACAGCTACATGTGGCAGCAGGCAGGTATCCTCGGCATCTTCATCGCAGCGATGATTGCAGGAACCATTGCCTACTTCTTCGTGGCCATCAGAAAAAACAAGAACAGCCTCACAGAGGAAGCTGCAGCATAACCTTAAACACCCGAAGCAAAAAGCTTCGGGTGTTTTTGTAATGGAAAAATCTATAAAACTATTATTGAAAGCCCTTACATTTTAACATATAATAGAAAAATGAGAACGATTTCACCGTGGGTACGCTGTTCGTTCGCAAGATGAGGAGGAGTGAACGTGTCAACAATCGAGGATGTTGCCAGACTTGCAGGACTGTCAAGGACCACTGTTTCCCGGGTCATCAACAATCATCCGTACGTTTCCGATTCGAAGAAAAAGGTTGTCTTAGAAGCAATGGATGAGCTTGGATATGTTCCGAATTCATCTGCAAGAAGTCTTCGAAATCAAAAAACTGAAATTATTGCTGTTTTTATACCGCGGGTGCTGAATCCTTTTTTCAGCCAGTTTATCGAATCACTTGAAATGGCGTCGTCAGCCAGGAACTATCAGCTGATTGTTTGCCAGACTCAATATTCCAAAACAAAAGAGCTCACCTATTTAAACCTTCTTAAAACAAAGCAGGTGGATGGTGTGATCCTTGCATCCCTGGAGAACGACTGGAGCAAAATCGAGCCATTCACAGATTACGGTCCGATTGTTCTTTGCAATGAGTTTGAAGAGGATGCGTCTGTGCCGATGATCAGGCTTGATCAGACGTTTGGCGGATACATAGCAACCAAGCATCTGATTGAACAGGGGCATACCCATATCGGCTATTGCTGCGGCGGGCACAGAAGCAACGTTGCCAAAGAGCGGGAAAGAGGCTTCAGGCAGGCACTGAAGGAAGCGGGATTAACGTTTGATGAAAACGCCGCATTCCGGAATGCATTTAATATTGAAGATGGAAAACGTGTTTTTCATGAGCTGGCTGCTTTGGAGAATCGGCCGTCCGCTCTTTTTACCGGAGCAGATGAAGTGGCTGCAGGAGTCATCTCTGAAGCGAAAAAAAACGGCTGGAGCATTCCTTCTGACCTTGCAGTTGTGGGCTTTGATAATCAGGCCATCACAGAACTGCTCGACCCCATGATTACAACCGTACAGCAGCCTGTCTGCGAAATGGCCCAAAAAGCCATGGACATCATGATTGAAAAAATAAACAGAAAATCATACGCTGCCCGTGAAATCTATCAGTTTCCGCTGAAACTGATTATAAGAGATTCAACGGCCGGTAAAAAGCTCGCAAACGTTTAATAGAGTAAGGCACCAGCCTGTGGCTGGTGCCTTTTTATGTGCATACGCCTTCAATGTTTACTGGAAAGAAAATTGTGGTAATTCAAAAGGGTGACTATTACTGTACGGAAGGGATGAGAAATTTGGACAAGCAGAGCAAAAACAGCAAGGATGAGCAGCTGGAAGCATACCGGGTTGATGATAAAGACGGGAACATGACGACAAATCAGGGACTTAAGGTTTCAGATGACGAGCACTCTCTTAAGGCAGGCGACCGCGGACCGACCCTGATGGAGGACTTTCATTTTCGGGAAAAGATGACCCATTTCGACCACGAGCGGATTCCGGAGCGGGCTGTCCATGCAATGGGCTACGGCGCACACGGGTATTTTCAGGTTTACGAGCCGATGAAAGAATTTACAATGGCGGGATTTTTGCAGGACCCTTCTGTCAAAACACCTGTATTCGTGCGGTTTTCAACGGTGGCGGGCTCTAAGGGGTCGGCAGATACGGTCAGGGATGTCAGGGGATTTGCCGTTAAGTTTTATACGGAAGAAGGAAACTATGATCTCGTCGGGAACAACATCCCAGTTTTCTTCATTCAGGATGCGATTAAATTTCCGGATCTCGTCCATGCGGTAAAGCCGGAGCCTCATAATGAAATGCCCCAGGCCTCATCTGCTCATGACACCTTCTGGGACTTCATTGCCAACAATCAGGAATCTGCACACATGATGATGTGGGCGATGTCTGACCGGGCAATACCCCGCAGCTACCGGATGATGGAAGGGTTTGGCGTACATACTTTCAGGTTTGTCAATGAAGAAGGAAAAGCGCGTTTCGTAAAATTCCACTGGAAACCGAAGCTCGGCGTTCATTCGCTCGTATGGGACGAAGCCCAGAAGCTTGCCGGAAAAGATCCTGATTTTCACAGAAGAGATCTTTACGAATCCATCGAGAACGGTGACTATCCAGAGTACGAGCTTGGGGTTCAGATGATTGAGGAAGAGGACGAATTTAACTTTGATTTTGATCTTCTTGACGCAACAAAACTGTGGCCGGAGGAAATCGTCCCAGTCAAAATCATCGGCAAAATGACGCTCGACCGCAATCAGGATAATGTATTTGCCGAATCCGAGCAGGTCGCGTTCCATCCGGGACACGTAGTGCCGGGCATCGATTTTACAAATGATCCGCTGCTGCAGGGGCGCCTCTTTTCCTATACAGATACACAGATTACAAGACTTGGCGGTCCGAACTTTCACGAGATTCCGATCAATCGTCCTGTCTGTCCGTTTCATAACAATCAGCGGGACGGCATGCACCGCATGACCATAAACCGCGGGCAGACGGCCTATCATCAGAACTCGCTTGCCCAAAATGCTCCGCGTCCTGCTGCACGCGAGCAAGGAGGATATGTCCACTATCAGGAAAAAGTGGATGGACGGAAGATCCGCCAGCGCAGCGAGAGTTTTAAAGACCATTTCTCACAGGCAAAGCTGTTCTGGAACAGCATGTCAGAAGTTGAAAAGCAGCATATGATCACGGCCTTCCGTTTTGAGCTCGGCAAAGTAAAAAGCAAGAGCGTTCAGCAGCAGGTCGTTAATATGATCAGCTGCATTGACAACAGACTTGCCGGTGAAGTGGCTGAGGGGATCGGCGCTTCGGTTCCGAATGAGCAAACGGAGTCTGGCGTCACACTTGAGTCACCTGCACTGAGCCAGGAAAAAACGGTCAAAGTTCCCGATACGCGTAAAGTGGCAGTGCTTGCCGAAGACGGCTACGATTCGGCTTCCCTGAACGCTTTTATTGGTAAAATGAAAGAAACAGGCATGATGCCTGAAGTCATCAGCCATACGCTGAGCCCGCTGAAAAGTGAGGGCGGCGAAGAGCTTGAGGTTGATCATACCTTCCTCACAAGTGATTCCATACTGTTCGACGCTTTTTATGTAGCGGGCGGGCAGAAGAATAAAGAGCTCCTGCTCGGCAAAAAAGACGCCGCAGCATTTCTAAAAGAAGGATTCAGTCACTTTAAGCCAATTGGAGCCGCCTATGAAGCTGCAGAAGTACTTGAAGCAGCGGGAATCGCTAATGGTCCCGGCGTGATTGTAGCAGAACAAACACAAGATCCTGCGGTATTCTCTGATGCATTTATCAGTGCCGCAGCCGAGCACCGTCATTGGGACCGGGAAGTATGATGGGAGAGACACTGAGATTTTTCAGTGTCTTTTTTTATTTATAGTAAAGCTTTATTGCAGCACTTTATTAATCATGGGGAGATGAGAAAGTGCTGTAAACGAAGGTTAAGAGCACAAACGTGATGATAGAAAAAGGAGAAAGTGCTGTTAGCGGCGGTTAAGCGCACAAACGGGGTTATGGGAAAAGGAGAAAGTGCTGTTAGCGGGGGTTAAGAGCACAAACATGATGATAGAAAAAGGAGAAAGTGCTGCTACAGGGAGTTAAGAACACAACCGCGGTTATGGGAAAAGAAGAAAGTGCAGCTGCAGGCAGTTAAGAACAGAAACGCGAGTATAGACAATCGGGAAAGTGCTGTAAATGTTCGCAAAAAAAAGAAAGGACAATGAGTCCTTTCTCAAAAATATAGGTATAGGATTGGTATGGTTACAGGCTGCCGACGTTCATGCACTTATCGCATGTATTGCCGTAGCACTCGTGCTGCTCTTCAATCTTTTCCCCGCACTCAAGACATTTTTTTGCCGGCAGGTTTTTGAAAAATTCAGTCATTTTAACTAACATTGGTATCCCCTCCAAGTTGTTATTACACTCATTGTATTATAACAGATGGAGGTATGTCAACATCTGTTTTGTAACAATGTGCTTCTTTTCAAAAAATGGGCTGCTGTCTGCAGGTTTAGAGGCGCCGCAGCTTGCGCTTGCCAGCGAAAAATGGGTATATTGTAAGATAGGAATGAGCGAGGGAGGATTCACATGAAAATAACGGTTGTTGGTTTTTGGGGAGGATTTCCTGCTGTTAATGAAGCTTCTTCAGGCTATCTGTTTGAATCAGATGGTTTCCGGCTCTTAGTTGACTGCGGAAGCGCGGTTTTATCCCAGCTGCAGAATTACGCAAAACCGGAAGAACTTGATGCGGTGATTCTGTCTCATTATCATCATGATCATATTGCTGATGTAGGGCCGCTGCAATTTGCAAGACTTGTTGGATCCTTTATGAATAAAAGCAGCAGGACGCTGCCTATATACGGCCATTCAGCTGATGCAGAAGCATTTGCAGGGCTTACATACAAAGAAGTAACTGCAGGAAAGGCCTACAATCCGGAAGAACCAATCCAGATTGGACCTTTTACCATCCGTTTTATGAAAACAAAGCATCCGGTAGACTGTTATGCGATGCGGATTTCCGATGGTTCAGCAGAAGTAGTTTACACGGCTGACTCAAGCTACAGGGAAGAATTTGTTCCTTTTTCAAAAGATGCAGATCTTCTGCTTTGCGAATGCAATTTTTACGGGGATATGGACGGCTCGTCTGCCGGGCATATGAACAGTCTTGATGCCGGGAGACTTGCTGAGCGTGCCTCGGTAAAAGAATTGATCCTGACGCACCTTCCTCATTTCGGAACAGTGGCAAATCTCGTAAGTGAGGCTAAAACGATCTACAAAGGTCCCGTCCGTCTTGCAGCATCTGGCCTGCAATGGACGAAGGGCAATTAGGAGGAAAAGTACATGCTGTTTATTGATAATAAAGGAATCACAGATCCGAGAATCAATCTGGCAATCGAAGAATATTGCCTGAAAAATCTCGATCCTGAGCAATCGTATTTGCTTTTTTATATTAACGAACCTTCCATTATCATCGGGAAGAATCAAAATACAATAGAAGAAATCAACACAAAGTATGTGGAAGAGCAGGGTCTTCATGTTGTGCGGAGGCTTTCAGGCGGGGGTGCGGTTTATCATGACCTTGGCAACCTGAACTTCAGCTTTATTACAAAAGATGACGGAAACAGTTTTCACAATTTCAAAAAATTCACTGAACCCGTGACGCGTGCATTAAAGCGTCTTGGTGTAGATGCGGAGCTTAGCGGCCGCAATGATATCCTTGCTGAAGGCAGAAAGATTTCAGGAAATGCCCAGTTTTCTACAAAGGGCAGAATGTTCAGCCACGGAACGCTGCTGTTTGATTCGGAAATGGAAAATGTCGTGTCCGCACTGAAAGTGAAAAAGGACAAAATTGAATCAAAAGGAATCAAATCCATTCGGAGCCGTGTGGCAAACATCAGCGAATTCCTTGAGGAAAAAATCACGATAGAGGAATTCAGAGAACTGATTCTGCGCTACATCTTTGATACAGACGGCGAAATTCCGCAATACGTTTTAACAGAAGCGGATTGGGAAAAAATCCATGCTCTGTCTGAGGAACGCTACCAGAACTGGAACTGGAACTACGGCAAATCGCCATCCTTTAACCTCCAGCATTCGCACCGCTTTCCGATCGGACAGATTGACATCCGCCTGGAGGTGAAGAAAGGTAAGATCGAAAACTGCAAAATCTTCGGAGACTTCTTCGGAGTAGGTGACGTTGAAGAGATCGAAAACCTTCTTACCGGCCTGCAATATGACCGTTCTTCCATTGAAACGGCTTTGAGGGACACAGATATCAAGTATTATTTCGGCAATATTGAAAAAGAACAATTTATCGAGCTTATCTATTGATTACGTAAGGCGTCCTTTTTTAGGGCGCTTTTTTATTGTTGGGCAGGTGATATACGTTCACAATTCAGCAAATTTCTCCCTCATCCGCCAAGCCGTTTGTTGAGAATTTTTCCGTCATAAAATATAATAGATTTATAGTTTTAAATTTTTAGAAAATGAATGGCTGTTCATTCATTTTCGCAAGGGGTGGGAGAATGAATTTACTATCACAGCTGTCTCTGTCTGCACAGAAGTACGGAGGCAAGCCGGCGTTTATTTTTGAAGGGAAAGAAACGTCGTACGGGGAACTTGATGTGCTGATCAGCAAATTTGCTGACAGTCTGCAGCAGCTTGGGGTCAAAAAGGGGGATCATCTTGCGCTTGTACTTGGCAATTCTCCGTATTTCGTGATTTCTCTTTACGGGGCAATGCGTGCGGGAGCTACGGTCATACCAATCAATCCAATTTACACACCGGATGAAATCGGGTACATATTGAACAACGGTGATGTAAAGACAATTGTCACACTGGATGTGCTGCTGCCGCTATTTGAAAAAATGAATGGGGTTCTGCCTCAGGTCGAGCACATTATCTCATGTGAAACACCGCCCTCAGAAGCAAAGAGCGGATTTGAAGTGTCTTCGCTTTCAATCAGCCCAAAATTGAAATCGTTTACAAGCATTGTGGCCCAGGCAGGCGCAAACCCTGCTGAAGTTACGCTTGAGGACGATGACACGGCTGTCATTCTCTATACATCAGGCACGACAGGAAAGCCGAAAGGCGCTATGCTGACGCACAAAAACCTATACAGCAATGCACGTGATGTAGGTTCTTACCTGAAAATGAACGACGGAGACAAAGTCGTAGCGACTCTACCGATGTTCCACGTGTTCTGTCTGACGGTTTCGCTGAACGCGCCGCTGATCAGCGGTGCAACGCTGCTGATTGTTCCGCGCTTTAGTCCTGCTGAAATCTTTAAGCTTGTAAAAACGTATGAAGCAACTGTTTTTGCAGGAGTACCAACGATGTATAATTTCCTTCTTCAGCATGAAGGCGGGGACAAAGAGGATTTAAAAACGCTGAGATTGTGCATTTCCGGCGGAGCTTCGATGCCGGTTGCTCTTTTAAAAGGCTTTGAACAGAAATTTAATGTGGTTGTGTCGGAAGGCTATGGTTTATCGGAAGCTTCTCCTGTCACCTGCTTTAATCCGCTGGACCGTCCGAGAAAGGCAGGATCCATCGGGACAAACATTTTAAACGTTGAAAATAAAGTGGTGAATGAGCTTGGCGAGGAAGTGCCTCCAGGACGGGTAGGGGAACTGATTGTCAAGGGCCCGAATGTCATGAAGGGCTACTATAACATGCCTGAGGAAACAGCCCATACAATCCGCAATGGCTGGCTTTATACAGGCGACCTTGCCACAATGGATGAAGAAGGCTATTTTACAATTGTTGACCGCAAAAAAGATATGGTCATCGTCGGCGGCTATAATGTGTATCCCCGTGAAGTTGAGGAAGTTCTCTACAGCCACCCGGGTGTAGTGGAAGCTGCGGTTGTCGGCGTGCCTGACCCGAATCAGGGAGAAGCGGTGAAATGCTTTGTTGTTGTAAAAGACAAATCGCTGACAGAAGAAGGCCTGAAAGCGCACTGCCGTGAGCATCTGGCGAAGTATAAAGTCCCTGGCTCCATTGAATTCCTGGAGGAACTTCCAAAAAATACGACTGGAAAAATCCTGCGCAGAGCGCTTAAGGATCAAGTTCTTCAAAAATAGTCGGGGGGAGGGGAAGTCTGTTTTGACAACTATTCTATATACGGTAGAAAAGAATCTTGCGGTCGTCACGCTGAACAGACCGGAAGTGTTCAACTGTTTCAACTACGAAACGCTTCTTCAGCTTGAGGAGGCAGTAGAGGATATCCGGACAAACGAAGAAGTAAGGGCCGTTATTTTTACAGGATCAGGAGATAAAGCCTTTTGTGCCGGAGCTGATTTAAAGGAACGAAAAACGCTGACTGACCAGCAGGTGAAACGGAACCTCTTTAAAATAGGTGAAGTTTTCATGAAAATAGATTCACTTCCTCAGCCAACCATTGCCGCCATTAACGGCTATGCATTCGGGGGCGGCATGGAGCTTGCCCTTTCATGCGATTTCAGAATTATTGCTGAGGGAACGTCAGTGGGCCTAACAGAGACTGGACTTGGAATTATTCCGGGTGCAGGAGGAACGCAGCGTCTTCCGAGAATTATTGGGGAGGCGAAGGCGCTGGAGCTGATTTTGACTGCGAGGAAAATCACTTCGGAGCAGGCAGCAGCCTATGGACTTGCCTTAAAAACAGCTCCGAATGCTCTCGAAGCTGCTAAGGAGCTTGCTGAGGAAATTCTTAAAAATGCGCCAATAGCCCTGCAGCAGGCAAAGTTTGCCGTCAAACAGGGAATGAATGCTGATCTTCAGACAGGCCTTCATATTGAACGCAAAGCATATGAAGTGACTATTCCAACGGAGGACCGTCTTGAGGCATTAGCAGCCTTCAGTGAAAAAAGAAAACCCGTTTTCAAAGGAAAGTAAGAAAAAGCAGCCGGCCGGCTGCTTTTTTTGTTTAGCAAATAATAAAGAAGAATAGGGCTGTGGATAACATAACAAAGTTATCATCGGCAAGCGGAAGCGCTTAAATCCTCAGTCAGAACAAATCCGTCAAAAAAGTCAAACCCGGACTTTTCCGCCGGATTCTTATCTGCCTATCGGATCTGTCCAAGGCGCTTGCGCTTTTGTTCTTGTGTCTGAATATTTCCTATTGTTCAAAATATTATACAAATGTATACTATAAAAAACATATTGAAAGGAATTAGATATGAAATCCTTGCAGGAGCAGATTGGCTACAACTTAAAAAGCATCCGGAAAATGCGGCAGTACAGTCTTGATCAGCTTTCGGGCGTCACAGGAGTGAGCAAGGGGATGCTTGCCCAAATTGAAAAAGGGCAGTCAAGTCCGACCGTCAACACGCTGTGGAAAATTGCTAACGGTCTTGGGGTTTCTTTTTCATCGCTTGTTGAAGAAGAGACCGCCGGCATATCGATTATCCGTAAAGTGGAAAAGACCGCTTTGCAGGACGTAAACGAGAAGTATCGTGTATTTCCTTATTTTCCTTATGATCAGCAGAAAAAGTTTGAAGTGTTTCTTCTTGAGCTTCTTCCGGGCTGCAGACATGTTTCGCAGCAGCATTTGAGCGGAGCGGAAGAATACGTGTTTGTCAGTGAAGGGGAAATGGCTGTTTCAATCGGAGACGACCACTATGAACTGAGATTAGGAGATTCAATGAAATTTACAGCTAACCGGGAGCATGTATATGAAAATAAGACAGAAGCCGTTTCATCATGCTTTCTGCTTATCTATTATCCATAGAGGAGAGGAGTCATCAGGATGGCGGAAACAGCGTTTATAAGAAAACAGACGCACTTTTCAGAGGGAGTGGCAGCGGGGCTCAGCATTGCGATAGGGTATATGCCGGTGGCGCTGACATTCGGTCTGCTTGCGGGGGATACAGGTCTGACCCTTTCTGAAACGGTGATGATGAGCATTTTTGTGTTTGCAGGTGCCGCCCAATACATATCGCTCAGCCTGCTTGCGGCAGGCACGGGCATTTTTGAAATTGTTTTTACGACGTTCATTGTGAACATCCGGCATTTCTTAATGTCAGCCTCTCTGAATGAAAAAGTGGAGGAGGACAGTCTTTGGAAAAAGGCGCTTTACTCGTTTGGCATCACGGATGAAACTTTTTCTGTAGCTTCTGTTAAAGAGGGAGCGGTATCTGCGGGATATATGTTCGGGCTTATTTTTATTTCATACTCAAGCTGGGTTGTTTTTTCCGGCGTCGGTCATTTGATTGGCGCAAATCTTCCGGAAACTCTGCAGGAAAGTATGTCTGTTGCGCTGTATGCAATGTTTATCGGGCTGCTCGTCCCGTCAATGAAAAAGCAGCGGAAGGTCGTCTTTTTAGCGGGCACGGCAGCCATTTTTAATGCCGTTTTCTATCTGACAGGATCTCTTTCAACAGGCTGGTCAATTGTCCTGTCCACCCTGTTATCCGCTGTCTTAGTTGAACTTGCTTATTCAAAGGGGGCCAAGCGGCATGTTGAGTAATATGATGATGATGATCCTTGGAATGGCTATAGTAACCTATCTCCCAAGAATGATTCCGCTTGTTGCGCTGAGCGGTATAGATCTGCCGCCTTTTGTTCAGAATGTATTGCGGAATGTTCCGTTTGCAACGCTCGGAGCCCTGATTGTGCCCGGTGTCTTTTTTATTCAGGAGGATATTTGGTTTGGGGCAGTTGGCGCAGCGGCAGCTTTTGCAGTCGCTTATCTAGGTGTGAATGTCATCATTGTCGTCATGAGTTCCATTTTAACCCTTATCGTGTACGGACTCTTGTTTTAATCCGGACGAATAAGTTCTAACTCTGCCGTTTTCACACTACACTAGTACAAAGAGCTTGTTCGGGGGAGGACAACATCATGCGCAAATGGCTGACTGTATCAGTCCTGATTTATTTCTTATACGGCCTGTTTGTCTACTGGTATATCTATATGGGAGCGGACTCTGCTCTGCCTGCACAGTTCCAGGGAGGATCAGCTGACCCAAATACGTTTATGAACAGCAGGGAGCTTACCCTTTCACAGGATTACTCAAAGCTTAGGGATTTTATGTTTTTTGCATCCGCTCCGTTTGAATGGTTTATCTTTTTTGTTGTCCTCGTTACCGGATTTGCAAAGAAGATGCAGCGCTGGGCCGAAAGTATTTCCAGGTTTTTTATTCTCCAGACGGCCGTGTTTGTTTTCGCGCTGTCTCTGCTTGTAACACTCTGTGCTTTTCCGCTTGAATGGCTGCGCTATAAAATCTCGCTGTCCTATCACATTACGACCCAGACCTTTTCAGAGTGGATGAAGGATCAGCTGATTGATTTCTGGGTGAACTGCGCATTTATGGTGCTTATTGTCGCGGTGTTGTACGGCCTGATCAGAAAATTTTCAAGGAAATGGTGGCTGTTTGCATGGATTCTCTCTGTACCGTTCAGCCTGTTCCTGATGTTCATCCAGCCGGTCCTGATCGACCCGCTGTACAATGAGTTTACGCCTCTTAAAAACAAAGAGCTTGAAACGAAGATCCTCGCGATTGCGGAAGAGGCCAACATTCCGGCAGACCATGTGTTTGAAGTGAACATGTCTGAGAAGACAAATGCTCTGAACGCATACGTCACAGGAATTGGAGACAACTCAAGGATCGTTCTTTGGGATACAACGTTAAATAAACTGAGCGAAGAAGAAATTCTGTTTATCATGGCCCATGAGATGGGGCACTATGTGATGAAGCATATTTATATCGGGATAGGCGGCTATCTCGTGCTCACCTTGCTTGGTCTTTATATGATCAACAGGCTCATGAACTTCTCCATCAGGCGTTACGGGCACGTTCTGAAGCTTGACGGGAAAAAACAGCTTGCTTCACTCCCGCTTTTTCTCATGCTGCTCGGCATGCTGAGCTTTGCCTCTGATCCTTTTTCAAATATCATATCGCGCCACCAGGAAAAGGACGCAGATCTGTATGCCATAGAAATGACAGAGAATCCGGAGGCTGCGGTAAACACATTCCAGGAACTGACGCGTGCCGGTTTAAGCCAGGTCAATCCGCCGGGGCTCGTGAAAATCTTCAGATACAGCCACCCGACCATTTTGGAAAGAATCAACTATCTTGAAGAATGGGGCAGCGGGAGGGAAGAATAATAAGAAACTGATTATTACTTTTAAAACATCCGAACTGGCTATTAGTTCGGATGTTTTTCGTTTTGAGTGAAACTTTCTCCTGCTTTCCTGCTGTTATCATACAGCGGAAGACTGGCTCCTCTTCTTTATGAATCTTATAAAACCCAGTAATATCAAGCTTTCAGTCAATCAATCTAAAAAATTCAAAAAAATTAAAAGAAAAAGATTCCATTTTCAATTAATCTGTTATATATTAATACTATAAAATACAAACTGTATTATAACAAAACGTACAGACTATTGGAGGGACTGGAAATGACAAACGAAAGAGCTCGAAAACTGGAAGAAAGCTGGGCAATGGATGCAAGATGGAATGGAGTAGAAAGACCGTATTCGGCGGAAGAAGTCATTCGTCTGCGCGGATCGATTGATATTGAACATACTCTTGCACGCAGAGGTGCAGAAAAGTTCTGGAATTTGCTTCAGACGGAAGACTACATTCATGCACTGGGAGCATTAACCGGCAATCAGGCCGTTCAACAGGTAAAGGCAGGATTGAAAGCGATTTATTTAAGCGGCTGGCAGGTTGCGGCTGATGCAAACCTTTCAGGCCATATGTACCCTGACCAAAGCCTTTATCCGGCAAACAGCGTTCCGGCCGTCGTGAAACGAATCAACCAGGCCCTTCAGCGTGCAGATCAGATTCAGCATATGGAAGGAGAAGGAGATATTGACTGGTTTGCTCCAATCATTGCAGATGCTGAAGCAGGTTTTGGCGGACAGCTTAATGTATTTGAACTGATGAAGGGCATGATTGAAGCCGGAGCAGCAGCTGTTCATTTTGAAGACCAGCTTTCCTCTGAGAAAAAATGCGGTCACCTTGGCGGCAAAGTGCTTCTTCCTACACAAACAGCTGTGAAGAATTTGATTTCTGCCCGCCTTGCAGCTGATGTATCGGGTGTACCGACCATCATTATTGCCCGCACGGATGCTGACGCAGCAGATTTAATTACAAGTGATGTTGATCCTGAAGATCAGGCATTTATTACAGGCGAGCGCACAGCGGAAGGATTTTTCCGGACAACAGCCGGGATCGATCAGGCGATTGCCCGCGGACTTGCTTATGCGCCTTATGCCGACCTTATTTGGTGCGAAACGTCAGAGCCGAACCTTGAGCAGGCTCAGAAGTTTGCCGATGCCATTCATGCGAAGTTTCCTGGGAAGCTTCTTGCCTACAACTGCTCCCCATCCTTTAACTGGAAAAAGAAATTGGACGAAGAAACAATTGCGAAATTCCAAAGAGAAATCGCGAAAATGGGCTATAAATTCCAGTTCGTTACTCTTGCCGGATTCCATGCCCTCAACTACGGCATGTTCGAGCTCGCCAGAAAATACCGCGATAACGGAATGGCAGCCTATTCGGAGCTTCAGCAGGCAGAGTTTGCAAGCGAACAATACGGCTACACAGCGACAAGACATCAGCGTGAAGTCGGAACAGGCTACTTTGATGAAGTGTCACAGGTTATCACAGGAGGCACATCCTCCACAACTGCCCTTAAAGGTTCGACAGAAGAAGAGCAGTTTACGGCACAGTCATAACAAAAAACTGCTGCATCCATTGGGGTGCAGCAGTTTTTTTATGCCGTGAATGCGGAGTTGCACGATACTTGCTTAGAAAAATAAAAGAGGCTGGGACAAAACGGCTGTCCTTCCTGTGATAAGCCTGGTTTCTTCACGATCAACTTTCCCAATCGACGATTCATGATTATCGGTAATCCCAATGGTTCCCGTCCTCATTTTTGTTCCCCTTCTGTTAAAATAATAGATAAAGTATAGTACGCACGACAGAAATTTATCTTTGAGGAGCCTTTGCCTTGAATATTAAGTTGAACAAGAAAATGATTGAAAACCTGTGCGGCCGCGTCTCCTTAAAGAGCGGGGATTCGCTGCGCCGCTCAAATAAAGTGAAGTTCCGGGAGTACCGTGAAGATCGCTGTCATGCGGTCGTAAAAAGTACGGAGGATTTTGATGTTTTGGTCACGGTGGACTCCGGCGGCGTTTTTCAGGCAGCCTGCAGCTGTCCGAAGCTCATCTCCTTTAAGCAGGAATGCCAGCATATTGCCGCGGTATTGCTTGAGATAGAAGAACATCAAAAACAAGGTACGGTTCCTCAGGTTCAGAGCGAAGGAGAGGCAGCCATTAACCCTGACTATGCGCTGACGGAGGAATTACTGACGGCCTTTAAGGAGCGAAAAGACCGTAAAACAGGGGCGCAAAACTATTTTGAAACTCGAACCGTACAGCATGCCGTGTTTACGTGCAAGCCGGTTTCAAAGGAAGACGGAGGGATTTTGCTTGCACTGGAGCTCACGGTTGGATCTGTAAAAGTCCGGAAACTGAGGGCTTTCCTTGAACAGCTTAATAACGGCCAGCCCTTTCAGCTTGCGCCCGGCTTCGTGTTTGATCCCGAGTCTCATTGCTTCACAAAAGAGACGGATGCTGTCCTTCAGCAGCTTGTCAAGATTGTACGGAATGAGAGGGCTGAAGAAGGCCCTCAGCTTCTCCTCTCTCC
The DNA here is from genome assembly GCF_052171315.1 of Metabacillus mesotrionivorans. NCBI lineage: Bacteria > Bacillati > Bacillota > Bacilli > Caryophanales > Bacillaceae > Metabacillus > Metabacillus mesotrionivorans. Next base: position 17,415 of record NZ_JBQMFF010000001.1, read on the forward strand.
TTTTTCATGGAATCTGCTTCTGCCGGCCCTTATAAAAGCGCCCGATACAGAGCTTGAGGTCAACGGGGAAATTCATTCGGGGCTTCATTTGTCAGAAGGGATCCTGCCGCTTCAATTTGATTTGTATGAAGAAGGATCAGGATATGTGCTGAGAGTGAACGGCCTGCAGGAACTGCTCCTGTTAAAGCCTTATGAATTGGTGTTTGCCGCAGGAATATGGTATCACTTAGAATCGGAAAATTTTGAGCGCTTAGCCGAATTGAATCGGGTCATCCTTGCATCCGGGAAAAATACGGTCCCAATCCCCCCGCAGCAGGTCAGCCTGTATCTGGAGAAAGTGGTGCCGGGCCTTCGGAAACTCGGGGATGTGGCCGTATCGGAAACGATTTCCAGGCGATTGGCGGAAGCTTCGCTTACTGCGAGGCTCTATTTAGACCGGGTAAAAAACCGGCTGCTTGCGGGACTTGAATTTCATTACGGAAACATCGTTTTCAATCCGCTGGACGAACAGGAGGTACGCGCTCTGTCCATGGTAATCCGGGATATGGAAAAGGAGGATATGATTCTTAAATTGATGGAGGAAAGCTCATTTGCCCGGACGGACAGCGGCTATTATATTCAAAATGAACAACTGGAGTACGAGTTCCTGTATCATATCCTGCCGAAGGTTGAAATGGTTGCAAAGGTGCATGCAACAACTGCTGTCCGGAGCCGGATATTTAAAGCAGCAGCCCCGCCGAGAATCAAGGTGGAGGCAAAAAGAGAGCGAACGAACTGGCTGGAGTTTAAGTTTGAAATGGGCGGAATTCCTGAAAAGGAAATCCGCGATGTGCTGGCGGCCCTCGAGGAAAAGCGGAAGTATTACCGGTTGAGGAGCGGGGCGCTGCTTTCTCTTGAAAAACGGGAATATGAGGAGATTTACCGGTTTTTAAATGCGGCACAGGTACAGGCGGAGGACTGGGAACAAGAACTTGAAGTCCCTTTAATCAAAGGACTTCAGCTTCTGGATTCGATTCCTGTTTCCGGCACAATGACGCTCGGCGATTCAGTTCAGCAGCTGCTGAATGGACTTCTCCACCCGGACGAGCAGGAATTTGCGGTTCCAGGGGAGCTGGAACCGGTGCTGAGGGATTATCAAAAGACCGGATACCGGTGGATGAAATCTCTTGAAAAGCACGGGTTCGGAGGAATTCTGGCAGATGATATGGGTCTTGGGAAAACCTTGCAGAGCATCACGTATATTGTGTCGGTTCTTTCTGAAATCCGCCGGCTAAAAAGGCCGGTCCTGATTGTTTGTCCATCCTCTCTTCTGTATAACTGGAAAAACGAAATTGAAACCTTTGCACCGGAAATCAAGGCCATTATTATGGATGGCACCCGGACAGAGAGAGCGGGGCGCTTTCTGGATGAGGCAGATGTCCTCATTACATCCTATCCGCTGGTCAGACGGGACATCCGTGAGTATGAAAAACGGTCATTTTATACGGTTTTTTATGATGAGGCCCAGGCCTTTAAAAATCCGCTTACCCAGACGGCAAGAGCGGTGAAAAGAATCCAGGCCTCGCAGCGGTTCGCGCTGACCGGCACACCTGTTGAGAATTCGAGGGAAGAACTGTGGTCGATCTTTCATGTTGTCTTTCCGGAGCTGTTCATGGGATTAAAGGAATACAGCACGCTCACAAGGAAAAAGGTCGCAAGGAGAATCCGCCCTTTTCTGCTCCGCAGATTGAAGGAGGATGTACTGCCTGAGCTTCCGGAAAAGGTCGAGTCAATGGAAATCGTCGAGCTTCTCCCGGAGCAGAAGAAGCTGTATGCAGCCTATCTGGCAAAGCTTCGCGAGGATACCCTGAAGCATTTGGATAAAGACACACTTCAAAAAAACCGAATGAAAATCTTGGCCGGAATGACAAGACTGCGGCAAATCTGCTGCCATCCTTCTCTGTTCGTCGATGGATACAGCGGAGGGTCGGCAAAGTTTGACCAGCTCCTGAACATTCTGGAGGAGGCCGGGCATTCAGGAAGAAGAGTGCTGATTTTTTCCCAGTTTACCTCTATGCTCGACCTGATTGGAAGAAAACTTGCGGTACAGGGTATGCCCTACTTTTATCTCGATGGTCAAACTGCAATGCCGGAAAGGGTTGAGCTCTGCAGTCGCTTTAATGCAGGAGAACGGGATTTGTTTCTCATTTCGCTGAAGGCGGGGGGGACGGGCTTAAACTTAACGGGAGCAGATACCGTCGTTCACTTCGATACTTGGTGGAATCCGGCTGTAGAGGAGCAGGCAGCAGACCGTGCGCACCGAATGGGCCAGACTAATAAAGTGAACGTAATCAAGCTCATCACACGCGGAACGATTGAGGAAAAAATGAACGAGCTGCAGGATAAGAAACGGCAGCTTATTCATGATATTGTGGATAACGATGGAAAAAGGCCGTTTACCCTGACCGAAGAGGATATCCGGGATTTGCTGGGGGTCCTTACATGACCATCCTCTGTCTGCAATACGTGCTTATTAGTGTGTTAAAAATCCTTCGATTTAATATTGCTTTTAGAAGATCGTAAGGTTTACCAAGCCATCCTTTAGGAGATGGTTTTTATACTGCCTGTCGTGAAAAGGAGGCGAACCACTATGAGCTCAATTTCTCTTGGTGAAGAACGATTGAGCAAAGCTAAATCATTAATAGCCAATGCTTCCCTGCATCAGGAACAGCTGCTCCAGACACCGATTTCCCGCGAGTTCATCGAAAGAGCGACACCGGTTGTCTGGCTGGGAGAGGCGGTTCCGGGCAGTTGGGTCACGATGGCCACGAACCCGTCTCCCAAGGAATTTCTCAATCGGAACAATCAGCTGCTGCTGGCAGAACAGGCAAGATTTCATATCCGGGAAAATGGACAATCATTAGCGGAGTTTGCAAAGGTGGAGGCTCAGTTAGAATCGGCAATTGAGTTCTATCAATCGTATTTTAAGAATGGGAAAGCTTACCGGACATGGTTTGGCAAACCCGGGGGAGCGAAGCTGGAAGGTTTTATAAATGGAATGGGAGGCTCTTTTTACGGATCTCCACGTCTCCAAAGCGTTGTTCACTCGGACTTTTTCCCTTTTGCAACACGTACGCATATGGGGAGGATTAAAGAAAAACTCAGTTTGCTCGGTTCTGACTTTTCGCGGGAGTTTATGCAGAAAAAGCTCGAGTTTTTGAGACCCGGCATGGTCATTCTTCTAGGAAGAGAACACTGCGCTCAGTTTGAAAGGGTCGAACCAGGGATTACATTTGATCCGCCGAAAACGATTGAATTGTATCCAAGCGCACACTATCAGCTTGGCTTTCATCAGAGGCTTGGCATTCCGATTGTCGGCCTTCATTTTAAACCGTCCGAACAATTTCTGGGGCTCGGCGGGAGACAGGATATAAACGGCCAGAGTCATGGGAAATACGGGACAAAGACGGCCTTGAACGAGATTGGTAGGGAAATTGCATTGAATTTAAAATCCTTTACAAACGGATGAAGTAAGGTCCGCAAACAGCAAAGCAAAAAACCAGTCTGGAAATCAAACTGGTTTTTTTCTCATTATAGCTCTTCCATCTTTAAGAATTGAGGAAGCTGATCAATCCGCGGTTAAATTCCTCGGCATGGGTAGCGTTGAATCCATGAGGAGCGCCTTCAATTACAACAAGCTGACTTCCTGGAATCATTTCGTGGGTACGCTTGCCGCTCACTTCGAACGGGACCGTTCCGTCTGAGTCTCCATGAAGAATCAGCGTTGGGATTTTTATTTTCTCAAGATCGCCCCGGAAGTCGGTTTTAGCGAACGCTGCGATGCAGTCAAGGGTTCCTTTAGGAGAGGCCATTGCTGCAATGTCCCGGTTATAAAGACGGAATGGCTCGCTGACAAGGTCTGTCTTGTCCCCGGCTGCAAAGAAATTGTGCGTGAACGTATCAAGAAACGCAATCCGGTCGCCCTTTACACCGTTTTGGAATTCTTCAATTGCACCATCATCCAGACCTCCATCCGGGTTATCCGAAGCCTTGTACAAATAAGGAGGAACGGCAGCAGCGAACACCGCTTTGCTCACGCGTTCTGTTCCATATGTGCTGATATAGCGCGCTACTTCTCCGCCGCCCATTGAAAATCCGACAAGTGTGGCTTCACGGAGATCTAAATGCTCAAGCAATCTGTGCAGGTCGGCTGCGAATGTATCATAATCATAGCCGCTGTAGGGCTGAGAGGATTTTCCAAACCCCCTGCGGTCATATGTAATCACCCTGTAGCCGGCGTCAATGAGAGCGGGCACCTGGCTTTCCCATGACCGTCCGCTCAGCGGCCATCCGTGAATGAGTACAACCGGTTTTCCTTCTCCATGATCTTCATAGTAAATTTCAATTGGAGCATCGTTTTCATTGCCAACTTTTAGCATCGCCAAATTAATCCCTCCAAACAAAATGTGAATGACACATAAGGACTGAGAAAAGACAGCTCATGTCATCCTTTAGATGTCTGATACCCGGATCTTTTTTAGTTCAATCTTTTAAATGTTTTTTAAAAGAAAATAGAGCATTTGCTGTTTTCATTCAGTTGCGTATAATGCAGCAGGAAGTCTAAACTTGTCCGGATCTTGAGATGAAGGAAAGAAAGTTCACATCCGTTCACTTAAGGAAGCAGATAACATTCTTCATAAAACAGAAAAAGGTGAATTTGAGCAAGCTCAAATTCACCTTTTTCATTATTCGGAGCTAGTTATGATCTTAGCCTCTTTTAAATGAGCAGTCTCAATTCTGCATATTCTTTTGCCAGTTTAAAAAACAGCGGTTTGTCATTTCGGTCTAAGGACTCATCGATCTTTTCCTGAAGGAGGGACAGTTTCCGGGTCAACACAGCTTCATCCAACACCATTTGAATGTAAATATCAAGTACGGTCTCCTGTTTCTTTTCCATCTTGAGCGTGTTACGGGACTTCATGATCTCGGTATACGTTTTCCTGTTTTTCAAGAAAGATCACCCCTGATGCCTTTTTTTAATTATATGGATAAAGGGCCTAGAAATCAACTAAATATTTAAAATTTTTAGAAAACTTATTTCGCCAAATTTTGCACGTTTTTCCTTTTTGAAAGTAAGCATCTTATTTGCAAGGGGAATTTCTGTTAGTAGAAGCTGAATTGCAATTATGTAAAAATATTGTAAAAATGTAGAAAAACAGAGGGGGATTGTGCTAGATTAAAAGTAGTTCTTTACTCCTATTAAAATAGAGGTGATAGCGATGGAAAATAAGTTTATGAAGGACTACATAGCAAACCGGTTCACGATGGCCATTCTTCCTGATCCGCATATGGGAAAGCTTTATTCCAGGGTGATTGAGACGGAGAAAGAGATTGCAGTTAAGCTCAGCCCCCAGGAGATTGTAAGCAAGAGCTGCATGTACTTCGGCAGCAGCTATGAAGGAAGAAAGGCGGGGACACGGGACCTTATGGGAATTACACATAAGCCGCCGATTGTCATTGACCCCGGCAACTATATGTTCTTTTTTCCTACACTGGCCTCAACCAGGAGTCAGTGCGCCTGGATATCGCACGCTCATATCCAGCATTATACGGCTTCGGATTTTGACAATACAGAAGTGGTGTTTACGAACGGACTGATTGAAACCATACCGGTTTCCTCTTCGTCATTTGAAAATCAGCTTTACAGAACAGCTCAGCTGCGGACCATTATTACGGCAAGAATTGAAGAGGAGCACCGCAAAATGAATATGCTGATGTTTCCGAAGGAAAAGCAGACAAATTTCATTTACGAACAGATTATCCGTGAACTCAACAAACATTAATCAGGCTTTTACCGCTTTAAACAAATATTCTTCCATCAGCTCGCATACCTTATTGCGTATTCTCGGATTAAAATAGTTGTGCTGCTCTTCGTAGCCTCTGAAGATAAAGGAATACATCGTAAATGCTTCATCCCTTTTCACTTCACTTACTTTGATGCTGTTTTTTTTCAGCTCGCGGCGCACTGCAGCAAGGTCTTTCTGTGCAAGCTTCAGTGATTCCTCCACGAGGTTCAAATAGGGCTGCTGCAGCTTGAATGGACTTTTTTCAATGATTAACAGATCCCTGCTGAAGATGGAGATGGTCATGGGGAGGTAGATGGACATCTCAATGGCATCTCGCAGGTCTGAGGGAATTCTTGTCATCGCAAAAACCTCGCTTTAACATGATAAAAGGAACGTATGTTCGGTTTTATTTTACTTTATCAGTATACGAAATGCAAGCTGCTTTTATGCAGGCAGTTCCTGAAAAAATGCTCAATGTTTAAAGTCTTTGCACAAACGTGTAGAATATGAGCATAGAGAAAGATAGAAGGAGCTTGCAGGATGGAACTTCAGGCAATACTGGATTATTTTACAATTGAAAGAATGATGGAATTCTTTAAGGATTACAGATCGTTTGGGCCGCTGCTTGGCATTGGGCTTCCTTTGCTCGAGGCATTTCTTCCCTTTTTGCCTCTGGTCGTGTTTATTGTGGCGAATGCCAATTCGTACGGGTTATGGTTCGGCTTCTTGTATTCCTGGATTGGAAGCTGTCTAGGGGCGCTCATCCTGTTTTTTCTTGTAAGAAAGTACGGGCAGGAGCGGTTTTTCAGATTTATAAGCCGTCATCAATCGGTGCAGAAAATGATGGGCTGGATTGAGAGACATGGTTTCGGACCTTTGTTTATCCTGCTGTGCTTTCCGTTTACACCGTCTGCTGCCGTCAATGTGGTGGCCGGCCTGTCGAAGGTCAGCATCTGGCAGTTCAGTCTTGCTGTGATGTCCGGGAAGTTCGTGATGATTTTCCTGGTCAGCTTTATTGGGTATGACCTGCGTGCAATCATCACGCAGCCTGAAAGAACGCTCATCGCTGCGGTTGTGATTTTTCTGCTCTGGCTGATCGGCAAGCAGGTGGAAAAGCGCCTGAATGTCAGAATGCTTGAGAGGAAACGAGGCCATTAATATTTTTACGGAGGAGTAAAGATGAGAAAAAGATACTGGTTTTTGTCTGCCGTCATCACCTTTTTACTCATACTTACTATAAAAAATCTGCTGTTCGTCGACTACAGGGTTGAAGGGGTTTCGATGCAGCCTACTCTGACCGCGGGGCACCTTCTGTCTATTAATAAAGTAAACCACCGGCTTTTTGACCTGAAACGCTTTGATATTGTTGTGTTTCAGCCGCAAGGGGAAAAAGAGGCCTACATCAAGAGGATTATCGGCCTTCCCGGAGATGAGCTGGAGTATAAGAACGACAAGCTGTATATCAACGGGAAAGCGGTGAAAGAACCCTATTTAAATCCGGTCAAAAAAGAGTTAAGCATGGGAAAGCTGACCGGCAATTTTACGCTTGAGGAGATTACGGGCAAAAAAACGATTCCTGAAGGCTGTCTTTTCGTTATGGGTGACAACCGTCTTGCAAGCAGGGACAGCAGACAGTTTGGACTGATCAGTACAGATCATGTGATTGGCAAGGCTTCAAAAGAATAGGGAAGACCCCAGTAAAAGTGCACGATTATGATCATGCACTTTTTTTCTGTTTCAGGCATAAATTTTTGGGGGATTACCCGATGACTTTCAGGCTGTATGTTTTTCTTTCAGCCTGTATTCCGCGTCTTCTGCAGATTTCCTGTACTCTTTTATTGAGATCCATGCAAGAAACAAACTCAAGCCTGAGCAGAAGGTGAGGAATGCCGTTCCTGTTTCTATTAAAAGATAAGCTGACAGCGGACCTAATGCTGCTCCAAGGTCTGTAGCTATAGAATATTTTGTTATGATAGCAGTCTTTTGCTTTATACCGGAAGCAGCATCAGAAAACAATGCATCGGTTAACGTTGTAATAATGGTTGAGCAAATGAGAAGAAGAACGATGATCAATGCCCAAATGAAAAATGAAACCTGGTAATTGATAAGCGGAAATAAAAAGCCTGTCAGGAGTAATGCAAGGAACAGGAGTGGATGCCTGCCCAATTTGCCATCAGAAACATGTCCAATCAGCGGGGCGAGAAATGGTTCCCATATCCATCTCAGGCCAAGGAGCAGGCCGGATGCTGCTCCTGAAGCCACCACTGCTCCATCTGCTAAGGTTACATGCATTCCATAGTGCCTGGACAGGTAATAGCTTACAATTGAAGCAAATACGCCCTGGAGAAGAAACGCCGCGATAAAGCCCCTGATGAGAGATAGCCTGACGCTATTTTTCTTAAAAACGGTCACTTCGCCATTATCTGCTTTTCCTTTAGTCAGCTGTGAAACTGAAGGAATCGTTAGCAGAAAGACCAATGGAACAGAGAGGAGGCAAGCTGCTGCAAACACAAGACAAGTTTGTTTCATCCCGATCTGATAGCACAGCAAACCTCCAAAAATCATTCCGGCCAGGCTCCCCAGCCGATATGTGCCATTAAAGATTCCCATTATTTTTCCTTTGTTTGACCTGGAGGATAATTGAACCACAAGCAATTGTCCGGAAAGACGGAGCAACGCCCAGGCAAATCCCCATATACACCGGAGAACAAACCAGCAAAGAAAGCCGTTCAGTGAGAAAAAACCGATATTTGTCAAAATGGTTAAAAATATCGCGAGCAGCAGAGTATGCTGCAGCTTTAGGGATTTTATCAAAAAAGCAGCAAACGGATTGAGGGGAATGCGTATGAAGCGGTTAATCGACAGCAGAATTCCAGCCTCTATGAGTGAAGACAATCCCGCTTCTTTAAAATAAAGGGGCAAAGCTATATAAAACATAGAGTCAGCGAGCAAGCAAATGCCTGTAATTAGAGCTGTTAAAATAATGGTTGAACGGTCAGAATTTTTTGTCATGATTTACCTCTCTTTCATCATTACTTTAAAAGATGTAAAATGATAAGAAAAATATATAAATTTTATAAATTAATAAGTTTTAGTTATGGGAGAGGTTTTATGAATCTTAATGCTATGAGGCAATTTGTCACAGTTGTACAGGCTGGAAGTGTCACAGGTGCAGCGAAGGAGCTGCATATAAGCCAGCCGGCTATATCCATGCAGATCAGGAATCTGGAAAAAGAACTTGGCCACACACTCTTTAAAGCAAGGGGAAGGGGGATTGAGCTGACAGAGGCGGGGGAATTTATCTTTCAGCAGGCCGTCAAACTTTTTATGGCCGAAGAAGAAGCAGAAAGAAAAATTGAACAGTATAGAAGAGGAATAACAGGGAATATCCGGATTTTTGCTACGAATTTTGCGGCAAGCTACTTGATGCCAGGATGGATTGCCCGTTATAAACGGCTGTATCCGGAAGCTGGAATTCAATTATTCTCAGGAAACACAAAAAGCGCCATTGATAAGCTGATGAAAAATGAAATTGATTTTGCGGTTATTGCAAGCCATTCTCCACTGCCAGATGAAGCAGATATCGTTCATTTGCTTGATGATGAACTTTTGTTTATTGTCCCCTGTCATCACCCTTTAGCTTCAAAAAGGGCTGAATTCGAAGATCTTATTGAAGAGGACTTTATTTTAAGGGGAGAAGGAAGCTCTACAAGGTCTTTAGTAGAATCATTGTGTCAGATAAAACAAGTTCACTTGCAGAAGACACCTGTTCAAGTAGAAAGGCTGGAGGAAGCAATCGGGGTTGTTGCATCTGGATACGGCATCACTCTCGCACCGCGAATGGCCATTTCCGCATATATGCACAGAGGGCTCGTAAGTGTTGTGCAGGTAAATGATCTGAATCTTACTAGAAGAATCAAGTTATGTAAAAAAAAGGGGAATCACTTTTCCCCCGCGGTAAAAAATTTCATGGACTTTATTGAAAATGACTGCTATAAAGACTGTTAAACCGTGTTTTGGGCTATAATGGCTCACTCATTCCCTGGCCCAATAAACGTAACCCCAACAGCAATTCCGTAAAAAATCGAAAACCCAAGCAGCATGCTTTGAAAAGGCAGGACTCCGGCAATAAGCGGGCCTATGCTTGCACCTGCGAGCAAAATAAAGGAATACAGGGAGACGGCTGTTGCCCGGTCACTTCCTGCGGCCTCTCCAATCATGGAAATAACGGCCGGTATGCAAATAGAAAGAGAGGCTGTGAAGAGGACAGATAAAGCGGCGGACATGTAGAGGCTCCCGCTTGCATAGTTCAGTAGAAAAGCCAGAATGATCAATAGCATGGCGTACCGGACAGCAGCTGTTTTCCCGTACCTTCCGATCCACTTTACGCTGAATAAGGAAAAGAGCGCTCCGGCAAGTCCTGCTGCTTTGCACCAGAATAGGACCTCTTCAGAAACAATCCCCGAATAGGCACGGTGAAACCCCTCATAATAGGACACAAATGACATCAGCATGGCAAACGTCAGGATATAGCACAGGATAAGCCTCGGAGTGCGGAAAATGGAGCGGAACGACGAGAGCAGGCTCTTTGGCTCACTGTTTTTTTTTTCGCCGTCTATCAGCCATGCCAAACATCCTGTAAGCAGGGCATAGGCGACGGCGAAAAAGAGAAAGACCATTCTCCAGTCATACGAAAGGGCGATGGCTGAGCTGATCAGCTGTCCGATCATGCCGGACATTAAAAATCCCATATTAATCAGGGAAATGAGCATGGTTGCCTCTTTTTCCCTGAACGATTCAAAGCAATAGGCATAGGCAACGGGCGCAAAGCAGCCGAGGCAAAAACCCTGCAGGGATCTGAGCGGAAGAAATGTGGCGGATGAGGAAAACGCAAGCATGGCGGTTGCTGCAATTGCGAGGGCAAAGCCTCCGATCAGGACGTTTTTCTTTCCGGCTTTTTCTGTGAGCGGACCGAATGTAAAAAGGCCGGCCGCATAAAAAAATGTAAAAAAGGTGCTGCCGAGAACGGCTTCATTGAAGGAAAGGCCCGTATCCTCCGATATAGATGCATACAGGGGAATAAGCACATAGATGCTGCTTGCGACCATAACGGCCGTCACGAGAAAAAAGACCGAGAGCAGATGGATTTTTTTCATCAGACTGCCTCCTTTAAAAACAGCCTATGCATATGCCGCCATGGCGGTCACGGGGCTTCTGCAAAACTTGGAAGGCCCGGGAGAATGGCAATCCTGCCAGTTTTCAAGTAAAATAGGAAGAAAGATTTAATGAGTGAAACGGAACAGAAAGGCGTATGAGTGAATATGCCTTTTTTTACATAGAAAGGGGTTCTGACGGTGGGTGTCAGGTTTATTTTGGGAAGGTCGGGAAGCGGAAAAACACACCGCATGCTGAATGAAATCCGTTCAGAGCTTTTCAGGAAGCCTGAAGGGGATCCGGTTGTCTATCTTGTGCCCGATCAGATGACATTCGGCATAGAATATGAGCTTGCTAAAACGCCCGGGCTTGGCGGCATGATGAGAGCGCAGACGTTCAGCTTCAGCCGTCTTGCGTGGAGAATTCTTCAGGAAACAGGCGGGATCAGCCGCTATCATATAACCGGGACAGGCATTCAGATGATGCTTAGAAAGCTGATTGAGCAGCACAAGCAGGACTTCAGGCTCTTTGCAAAAGCAAGCGGCAAAAGCGGTTTTATTGATCATATGGAAGCGATGATTACGGAGCTTAAACGCTATTGCCTCACGCCGCAGGAGATGGAAGAAAAGATAAACGGGATGTCGGTCAACGCCACGAGACAGGAGCAGGCGCTCGCTGACAAACTTCATGACGTTGTTCTGCTGTATAAGCAGATGGAAAAGGAACTGAGCGGCACATACGTCGATTCAGAGGATTATCTGCGTCTTCTGGCGGAAAAAATTCAGGATTCATCCTATATTCAGAAGGCGGATATTTACCTCGATGGTTTTCACAGCTTTACGCCTCAGGAATACATGGTGATCGGTGCGTTAATGAAACATGCAAAGAGTGTAACAATTGCGCTTACAGCAGACAAGCCGTTTCATGAACACCTGCCGCATGAACTTCATCTTTTCAGGATGACAGGCATGACTTATCACAGGCTTTCTGTTCTCGCCGCTGATAACGGTGCCGAAATAGAAGATGTGACGGTGCTGAACGAAATGCCCCGTTTTGCAGAGCGGCCCTCTCTCGCTCATCTGGAGCGCTTCCTTGAGTCAAGGCCGGTGAAGCCTTATGAGGGAGAGACAAATGCCGTACTTGCACAAGCTTCCTCGCGAAGGGCGGAAATTGAGGGCATTGCCAGAAAAATAAGAGAATTTGTCATGGATGATGGCTACCGCTATAAGGATCTTGCTGTGTTGATCCGGAATATCGGAGACTATCAGGATGTGATTGAGCAGGTATTCAAAGATTACGAGATTCCTTTTTTTATTGATCAAAAGAGGTCGATGCTGAATCATCCGGTCATAGAATTGATTCGCTCGGCTCTTGAAGTGCTGAATGGGGGCTGGCGTTATGAGGCTGTGTTCAGGGCGGTTAAAACCGAGCTCCTGTTCCCTGCTGAAACGGATAAGCGCAGCATGAGAGAAAAGATGGACCAGTTTGAAAACTATGTCCTTTCATACGGCATTCAGGGCAGCAAATGGACGAGCGGTGAACGGTTTGTCTACCGCCGGTATTATTCTCTTGATGATGAATATGTCAGAACAGATGAAGAAAATGAAACAGAAGAGCTGATTAATGAGCTGAAAGACATTGTTGTACCGCCGGTTCAGACGCTCGGCGAACGGATGAAGCGTGCGAAAGATGCTGCCGGTATGGCAGAGGCTCTCTATCTATTCCTCGAAGAACTCCATATTCCATATAAACTCGAACAGATGAGAGCGGAAGCAGAGGAAGCGGGGAGACTCGTTGAGGCGAGAGAGCATGCTCAGGTGTGGAGCGCGGTCATCGGAATGCTTGATGAATTTGCCGAGATGATGAATGAACACCGTGTATCACGCAGTCTGTTTGCGGATATGATTGACACCGGGCTTGAAGCCATGAAGTTTGCTCTTGTACCGCCTGCGATGGACCAGGTAGTGATTGCAAGCCTGGAACGTTCAAGGCTGCTGAATGTGAGAGTTGCGTTTGTTGCAGGAGCAAATGACGGTGTACTGCCTGCAAGACCGATGGAAGAAGGCGTGCTGACGGAGGAAGACCGCATCTCCCTTCTTCATCAGGGCATAGAACTTGCCCCGACTGCACGGGAGCAGCTGCTTGATGAAACCTTTGTTTTGTATATGGCCCTCTCAAGTGCATCCCGCGAGCTGTATATCTCGTATCCTCTCGCAGATGAGGAAGGAAAGGCGATGCTGCCTTCCATCATCGTGAAACGATTAAGAGATTTATTTCCTGATATCAAAACTGAGATTTTTATCAATGAGCCGGAAGAGCTTCCAGAAGAGGAACAGCTTTCCTTTATCGTAAATGAGGAGGTCACTCTTTCTTACTTAACATCTCAGCTTCAAAACTGGAAAAGAAGCTATCCGATCAGCCCGATCTGGTGGGATGCCTATACACATTTTGCAGAAAAAGAGGACCGGGCTGCGCTGTCAAAAGTGACAGGAAGTCTATTTTACCGGAATGAAGCAGAAACACTTGAAAAAGGGATCAGCAGAGAACTTTACGGAGAGCACATTCAGGGAAGTGTGTCCCGGATGGAAATGTTTAAAGCCTGTGCGTTTTCCCACTATGCTTCCCACGGCCTGAAATTAAAGGACAGGCAGCAGTTCCGTCTTGAGGCTCCTGATATCGGACAATTGTTCCACTCGGCGCTTAAACTGATTTCAGACCGGATGCAGCAGCTGAAAATCAGCTGGAAGGACCTGTCAAAAGATCAGTGCTCCCGTCTTTCCCAAGATGCGGTCGAAACACTGGCACCGAGACTTCAGCGGGAAATCCTGTTGAGCTCAAACCGGCATCATTACTTAAAGAGAAAGCTCGTCACCATCATTACGAGGGCATCCTCCATCTTGAGCGAGCATGCAAGGGCAAGCGGTTTTGCCCCGGCAGGCCTTGAGCTTGGATTCGGAAAAGGCGGCCCGCTGCCGCCGATCCGCTTTAAGCTTGAAAATGGATGCACAATGGAGCTTGTCGGCCGGATTGACAGGGTTGATAAAGCAGAAAGTTCAAAAGGCGTTCTTCTTCGGATCGTTGATTTTAAATCAAGCGACAAAACGCTGAATTTATCGGAAGTGTACTACGGACTTGCTCTGCAGATGCTGACGTACCTTGACGTCATCATTACCCATTCAAAATCATGGCTTGGTGTCGAGGCGACGCCTGCGGGTGTTCTCTATTTCCATGTGCATGATCCGATGATCCAGTCTTCAGCCATGCTGCCGCAGGATAAAATCGATGAAGAGATTTTCAAAAAGTTTAAAATGAAGGGCTTGCTTCTTGGGGATGAGGAAGCTGTAAGGCTTATGGATCAGACACTAGAATCCGGCCTCTCAAAAATCGTCTCGGCGGGCCTTAAGAAAGACGGCGGATTCAGGTCAGATTCCGCCATTGCAAGCGAAGCCGAATTTGATTTGCTCAGAGGCCATGTCAGATCCGTTTTTCAATCGATCGGAACGGACATTACGAACGGGAAAACGGATATTTCTCCTTACAAGCTGAAGGATAAAGTTCCGTGTACCTTCTGTTCATTTAAATCGGTCTGCCAGTTTGACCAGTCGCTTTCTGAAAATCAGTACCGTGTTCTGAAAGATGACAAGAATGATGTCATTTTAAAACGGCTTCAGAACGAAGCGGGGAGGGAGGAATCATGATGCTGCAAAAACCAGCAGACAGCCAGTGGACAGATGACCAGTGGAAAGCCATTGTCTCAAGCGGCCAGGACATCCTGGTTGCTGCCGCTGCCGGCTCAGGAAAAACAGCTGTTCTTGTCGAACGGATCATCCGGAAAATCATTTCAAAAGAAAATCCAGTGGACGTTGACCGCCTGCTTGTTGCTACGTTTACGAATGCTTCTGCAGCTGAAATGAGAAACCGGATCGGCGAAGCGCTTGACAGGGCGCTGAAGGAAAATCCATCATCCCTGCATTTACGACGCCAGCTGTCACTGCTGAACAGGGCTGCCATTTCCACCTTGCATTCGTTCTGCTTAAACGTTGTAAGAAAGTATTATTATTTGATCGACCTTGACCCCGGATTCCGGATTGCCGATCAGACGGAAGGCCAGCTGCTGATTGATGAAGTGCTTGATGATCTGTTTGAAGAGCAGTACACCATACCGGATAACGAACGTTTTTTTGACCTTGTTGACAGGTATACAACAGACAGAAGCGATACAGACCTGCAGACACTGATCAGGACGCTGTATGATTTTTCCCGCTCCCATCCGAGTCCTGCGAGCTGGCTTGAAGGGTTGTCGGATATGTACGGCGGAGAAGAACCGCTTGAAAATCTGCCGTTCTTCCCGTATCTGGCTGAAGACATCTCGATGCAGCTCGAGAGCAGTCTCGAAAAGCTGAAACGGGCACTTGCTCTGACTGAAAAGCCCGGAGGTCCGGCACCGAGAGCTGAAAATCTGACAGATGACATCAGACAGGTTCAGGGGCTGCTTGAGGTGAAAGGGTCGTGGCACGATCTTGCTGAGAAAATCAAGCTGATTTCTTTCTCCCGCGCCAAGGCATGCAGAGGGGCTGAATACAGCAAAGAGCTGCTTGAACAGGCGACTTCGCTCCGCAATTCCGCAAAAAAGCAGATCGAACAGCTGCAGGAAGAATTGTTTGCGCGCTCTTATGAAAGCCACATGAATGACCTTAAGGAACTGAAGCCTGTCATAGAAACACTGATCGGGCTTGTTCACCAGTTCGGAATTCGTTTTGACGAGTTGAAAAAACAAAAAGGCATCGTTGATTTCTCGGACCTTGAGCATTATTGCCTGCAGATTCTCGGTGTTCCAGATGAGCACGGCCGTCTGCAGCCGAGCGAAGCTGCCCTTGATTACAGGCAGCAGTTTGAAGAGGTGCTTGTTGATGAATACCAAGACACAAACCTTGTTCAGGAAACGATTCTGAAGCTTGTTTCAAAAAGCGGGCCGGGAAACCTCTTTATGGTCGGCGATGTCAAGCAGTCCATTTACCGCTTCCGCCTTGCAGAGCCGTTTCTGTTTTTAAGTAAATACAAGACGTTCGGCAAAGACGATTACGCACAGGACGGTCTGAGAATTGACCTGTCAAAAAATTTCAGAAGCCGTGCGGAAGTGATAGACGGCACCAATTTTCTCTTTAAACAGATGATGGGAGAAAAAGTGGGAGAGGTCGCCTATGACGAAGCCGCTGAGCTGAAGCTTGGCGCGTCCTACCCGGAGTCTGAAACGATGAGTGCGGAACTTCTGCTTGTGGACCGCGGAAAAGAAGAATCAGATGATGCTTCTGAAGAAGATGTGTTTGCAGCAGAAGATCTGGAGACCGTTCAGCTTGAAGCAAGGGTGATGGCCAAAAAAATCCGGGAAATGGTTCAGACAAAATATCAGATCTATGACCGAAAGCTTGGAGGAACGCGAAATATCACATACAAAGATATTGTCGTGCTTCTCCGTTCCATGCCGTGGGCGCCGCAGATCATGGAAGAGTTTAAGCAGGAAGGAATTCCTGTCTATGCGAATCTCTCAGGCGGTTATTTTGAAGCGGCGGAGGTAGCTGTCATGATGTCGCTGCTGAAGGTCATCGATAACCCGTATCAGGATGTACCTCTGGCATCTGTTTTAAGGTCTCCTGTTGCGGGCCTCGGCACGAACGAACTTGCAATAATCCGTACGTATTCAAAAAAGGGCACCTATTTTGAAGCGCTGAAGGTGTTTCTTTCTGAAGCTCAAGGGTCTGATGTGGCATTAAGAAATCAGCTTCAAGTATTTTATGATCAGCTCCAGGAGTGGAGAGAGCGGGCCCGAATGGGCTCTGTTTCAGAGCTGATCTGGCAGCTGTACAGAGATACAAAGTTCTTTAACTACGTCGGCGGCATGCCGGGCGGAAAGCAGCGCCAGGCCAATCTGCGTGCCCTTTATGACAGGGCGAGACAGTATGAAGCGACTTCGTTCAGGGGACTGTTCCGGTTCCTGCGCTTTATTGAACGGATGCAGGAGCGCGGAGATGATCTCGGTGCTGCAAGGGCACTCGGCGAGCAGGAGGATGTTGTCAGGCTGATGACCATCCACAGCAGCAAGGGGCTTGAGTTCCCGGTGGTCTTTACTGCCGGGCTCGCAAGACAGTTCAATATGATGGATATGAACAAAAAGTATTTGCTTGATAAGGAGCTTGGTTTTGCCACGAAGCTGATTAAACCGTCACTCAGAATCAGCTATCCGACACTGGCGCTTTCCGCCATGAAGAAAAAAATGAAGATTGAGCTGCTTTCAGAGGAGCTCAGAGTGTTGTATGTTGCGCTTACCCGTGCAAAGGAAAAGCTTTTTTTAATCGGAACAGTAAAAGATGCAGCAAAATCTCTTTCAGACTGGCAGCAAGCGCTGGGTCAGGAGGAATGGCTTCTGCCTGATTTTGAACGGGCGCAGGCAAAGTCCTACCTGGACTGGATCGGACCGGCGCTTGTCCGTCACAAAGACGCAGAACTGTTGAGAGAACAGGCTGAAGGGGCTCAACATCTACTGACACATCCTTCCAGATGGTTAATCTCAATGGTGAAAGAAACGGACCTCTATGATATCCGGGCAGAAGAAAAGAAATATGATGAAGACATGCTCACAGCCTTGAAAAAACTGGAGCCGATCGCAGAGCAGTCAGCTTACCGCGATCAGATTGAAAAGCAGCTCTCATGGGTCTATCCTCATCAGTTCGCCTCTGTGTTCAGATCCAAGCAGTCTGTTTCAGAAGTGAAGAGGCAGCAGGAAACGCGGGATGAATTCAGCGACATCCGGATTCTCGAAAATCAGAAGGATTCGTATATGTTTGACCGCCCTAAATTCATGCAGAAGAAAACTCTAACAGCAGCAGAAAAAGGGACAGCCATGCATGCCGTCATGCAGCAGCTGAATGTCAGAGAGCCTGTGACGGAAGAAAATACAGCATTGAAAGTAAACGAGCTTGTTGAAAAAGAAATTTTGACAAGAGCGCAGGCGGACAGCATCAATATTACTGCCATAGTCCATTTTTTTGAAACAGATATCGGCATGCGCCTTCAAAAAGCAGACCGCATTGAACGGGAAGTGCCCTTCAGCTATGCCCTGCCGGCTGAAGAGCTTTACGAGGCAGCAAGCGGTGAACAAGTGCTGATTCAAGGGGTCATCGACTGTCTGTTTGAAGACGAAGAAGGAGTCGTGCTGCTTGATTACAAGACAGATGCGATTCACGGCAAATTTCCGGGAGGGTTCGAGCAGGCTAAGCCTGTCCTTGCACGCCGCTACAGCGTGCAGCTTGACCTCTACGGAAAAGCCATTGAAAAAATAACGAAAAAACCTCTATCTTCAAAGGTGCTGTATTTCTTTGACGGAGGGCATGTGCTGGAAATGTAAAGAAAAAGAACAAGCTCAGGGTGCGCCTCTTGGCGCAGCTTGAGCTTTTTTAAAGGAGAGAAGCTTATGAGAATTCTGCACACAGCAGACTGGCATCTTGGAAGGACGCTTGAAGGAAGGAGCCGCCTTGAAGAGCAGGCCCAGTTTTTAGATGAGCTCTCCCTGATCGCGGCGGATGAAAAAGCGGATGCCATTATCATGGCCGGAGACGTATTTGACACAGTTAATCCGCCTGCAGCGGCTGAACAGCTGTTTTATGAGAGCATTTCGAGACTTTCGGACAAGGGAAACCGGCCTGTCGTTGTCATTGCAGGGAATCATGACAATCCGGAACGTGTTCAGGCTGCTTCGCCCCTTGCAGATACCCAGGGGATCTACTTGGTTGGCTACCCGACAGCGGATGTGCTGACAATTGATGTTCCGTCTGCCGGCCAGACGATGGCTATGGCTGCTCTTGCCTATCCTTCTGAGGCAAGGCTTAAAGAGGTTCTGTCAGACACTCATGATGAAATTCTGCTCCGCAATTCATATGACGAACGCATTAGAGATTTGTTTGCCGTGATGGCGGGAAAGTTCAGAAAAGACACAGTGAATCTTGCGATGAGCCACATTTATGTAGCAGGCGGAAGCTCGACCGACTCAGAAAGGCCGATTGAAGTAGGCGGCGCATACACGGTTGCTGCCTCAAGCCTTCCGGAACTTGCTCAGTACACGGCACTAGGCCATCTCCATCGTCCTCAAACGCTGAAGCGGGCAAGCTCTGTCGCCAGGTATTCCGGCTCGCCGCTTGCCTACAGTTTTTCTGAATCAGGCTATGCGAAATCCGTCACGATGGTGGAGGCAGATCCTGGAGGACAGGCACAGGTATCCGAGATTCTCCTCTCAAGCGGAAAGCCTCTTGTGAAATGGAGAGCCCAGGAAGGTCTGCATCAGGTTCATCAGTGGCTGGATGAAGGGAAGGACAGGCTTGCCTGGATTGACCTTGAGGTGCACCTGAAGGATACACTTTCTCTTGAGGAAATCCACAGGCTGAGAAAATCACATCCCGGCTTTGTCCATATTCGTCCGGTTTTTGAAAAGAACATGAACGAAGAAATCCGTGAAAGCAGGGCGAACCTGCCCATTGACGAGCTTTTTACGAGGTTTTATGAAAAACAGACCGGCGGGGCTCAGCCGGACGGGGAAACGATGAAACTTTTCCTTGATATGGTTCATGATGAGACGAAAGAGGAGGAGGACAGAGGATGAAGCCAATCGCACTTACCATCTCGGGGCTTCACAGCTTCAGAGAAAAACAGACCGTAGATTTCAGTTCTCTCTGCGAAGGCGGCGTATTCGGCATATTCGGACCGACCGGAAGCGGGAAATCCTCGATTCTTGACGCCATGACACTCGCTCTGTACGGAAAAGTGGAGCGGGCGGCAAACAACACTCACGGAATCATCAATCATGCCGAGGATACCGTTCATGTCTCGTTTACATTTGAACTTGAAAATGCAGAAAGCCTGAAACGGTATTCGGTTGAAAGGATGTTTAAGCGGACAGATGAGCACCGGGTGAAAACCGCGCTGTGCAGAATTCTTGAGCATGGCGAGGAAACAGCGGTCCTTGCGGATAAAGCAGCGGAAGTGAATGAAAAAGTACATGCTCTTTTAGGCTTGACCATTGATGATTTTACAAGGGCAGTCGTGCTTCCGCAGGGCAAGTTTGCAGAATTTTTATCTCTCAAGGGGGCTGAAAGAAGGCAGATGCTGCAGCGGCTTTTCCACTTGGAGCAATACGGGGAAGAGCTTGTCAAAAAGGTCAGAAAACGGCTGATGGATGCCAGGGGAGAGCAGAACGAGATTTCAGCCGAACAGGCAGGTCTTGGAGATGCTTCAGAGGAAGCCGTTAAACTGGCGGAAGAAGAGCTGAAAGGCGTAAACCTGCTTTTAGAAAAAAGGCAGAAGGAATATGAAGAAACAGTCAGGCAGCATCAAGAGCTTGAAGAAGTCCGGGCTCTTCAGCTTGAACAGGAAAGCTATGAAAAGGAACTTTCAGAGCTTGAAAAGCGGAAAGCGGACATCGAACAGCTGGCAGCAAAACTTGACCGCGCAGAAAAAGCGGATCTGGCAAAACCATATGCTGAAGCACTGCAAACGGCTGAGCGGGAAAAAGAACTCAGTAGCAGGATAAAGGAAGAGTCTGAACAAGATTGGCAAAGACAAAAGCAATCCTATGCTGCGGCGGCAGCGGCCTATGAACAGATACGGAAGAAAAAGGCAGAAGATGAGCCGGCGCTTGCTTCAAGAAAAGAACAGCTCCTGCAGCTGCTTGCTCTCGAAGAAGAACTGCAACATGAAAACCGCCTGCTTGAAGAAAAGGCAGCGCAGCACAATCGCCTGACAACAGAACTCTCAGAAAAAGAGGAAACTGCTGCACGGGCAAATGAACTTTTGAAAAAAGCTGTTCAAAAGCAAAACCTTTTAAAAGAGCAGATGGAGCAAAATACGGTAACAAGCAAAGAAAGAGAACGAATACGGGCTGCGTCAGAACTAAGAATGCTCCTTGCAAATGCCGAGTCGGTCCTTGCTGAATGGAAGAATAAAGCAGAGCAAAAGAAGCAGAAGATCAGTCAATCTGATGAAATACTGAAGCAGGCAAAGGGAAAAATTCAAGAAGCTGAAGGCAGCTTAAAAGCTCTCTATGACAATGTGCAATGGGGCTATCATGCAAGCTGCGAAGTGCTGAACCAGCACAAAAAATTTGCAGAGACGAGAAAACAGCTGCTCCAGCAGGAAAAGAAAAATGTTCAGAGAAACATGGCAGAAATGCTTGCAAAAAGCCTCAACAGTGATGAGCCTTGCCCGGTATGCGGATCTGTTCATCACCCTGCGCCGGCTGACTTCAAGGCGCTGGAATCTTCAGATGGTTCAAATCTTGAAATGCTTGAAAAGCAGGCAGGCCAAGATGCGCTTCTGACGCTGCAATTGGAGAATGCAAAAGAAAAGTGGGAAGATCTCTCAAAAGAAATGGTCTCATCCTATTCCTTTTTATCCTCTGTCTTAACGGATGTTAAAGACAGGAATGATGAAATGGATGTGTTAACAGAATCAAAATCATTAACTCAGGATTTTCTTCAAATGAAAGAACAGTTTACAAAGCTTGATTCAACCGTAAGGAAGCAGAATGAAGCTCTCCGTCAGCTTGAGTTTACGCATGGCAGCCTTGTTGCTGAGCATCAGGAAGCAGCAGAAAAATGGCAACAGGCAGAAAAGGAACACAATGCTGCACTTGAAAAGTGGACAGAAGCGTTTGGTGACCTTACAGCTGATCAGGCAGCGGATGAGCAGCGGCTGATCCGGGAGAAAGATGAACAATTTGAAGAGCTGAAAACCAGAGTTGCAAAAAGTATTGATTTCATTCAAGAAAAAGAGAAAGAGATCAAGCAGCTTGAGAGAGAATGCCAGCAGCTGAGCATCAGCCGTGCAGAGCTGACAGCCTATCTGACAAGCATGAGGCAAACTGCGGCTGAAAAACAAAAACGGATTGAAAAAGAAACAGGAGAGAAAGACCTCTCCCTTCAGCTCCGTGAAAACGAGACGATGCTAAAAGAACTTTCTGCAAAGGAACAAAGCCTCTACAAGTCCTTTCAGGAAGCGATGGAGGCTCTGCAAAAAGCAGAAAGCAGCAGCGCGGCAGCAGAAAAAACGTTTGAGCAGGCAGAAGCAAGACTGCGCGATGCGGCTGAAAAATGGGAGCAGATCAAACAGAAGACACCTTTCAAAGATGCTTCGGAGGCTGCCGCTGCTTTTATGCCGCAAACCGTCAAGCAAAGTCTGAAGGAAGAGTTTGACGTCTATCAGGATAAAAAGAAACAAGTCATGGCAGACTTTAAACGTGTGGAAGCGAAACGGAAAAACCGCTCAGTAAGCTTGGATGAATGGGAGTCCATAAAAGAGCTGAAAGCAGAAACGAAACAGTTGGCAGATGCTGCCTCGGAAGCCCGCGGAGCTGCCGCGAAAGCTCTGCATATCCTGAAGGATAAGCACGAGAGATACATGGAACTGGAACAAAAACGTCTTGAGCTTGAAGAGCTTGCAGCAAGACTTGAAAAGCTCCAGACTGTATTTAAAGGAAACGCGTTCGTTGAATTCCTGGCAGAAGAACAGCTTCACCTTGTGAGCGAGGATGCTTCTGAGCGGCTCGGACAGCTTACAAGACAGCGCTATGCCATTGAAGTGGATTCATCCGGCGGATTTGTCATGCGTGATGATGCAAACGGAGGAGTAAGGCGTCCCGTTTCAAGCCTTTCAGGCGGAGAAACGTTCCTGACCTCTTTGGCACTGGCGCTTTCCCTCTCATCTCAAATTCAGCTGCGGGGGGAATACCCGCTTCAGTTCTTTTTCCTTGATGAAGGGTTCGGGACGCTTGATGCAGATTTGCTTGATACAGTCATAACTGCTCTTGAAAAACTGCAGTCCGACAACCTTTCAGTCGGAGTCATCAGCCATGTGCAGGAGCTTCGTGCAAGACTTCCGAGAAAGCTGGTCGTAACACCTGCAGAGCCGACAGGAAGCGGCACATCGGTCCAGCTTGAAGTGATGTAGAGAGGATGGGTTGAAAATGGCAAAGAAACAACTTGGAACATGCGAGCTGTGCAAAAGGCAGGAGGTTGAAACAACAGAACACCATTTAACCCCGAAGGAAATGGGCGGAACCTTCATGCCGACAGCGATGCTCTGCATTCCGTGCCATAAACAGATCCATGCCCTCTATACAAATGATGAACTGGCTGTAAGGCTGAACACCATTCAGGATTTAAGAAGCGATCTGAAAATTTCAAGCTTCATCAAATGGATTCGCAAGCAGCCGTCCTCAAAGCTTGTCAGAACAAGAAAATCAAATGAACGGAAGAAACGGAAATGAAAAAAGACGTGCCTGGTTTTGGCACGTCTTTTTTGTGTGGTCTGGTGATTCCGCTTTTCTCAGTGTCCAGCTCCAGCGCTCAACTCCTCTGCCAGAACGGAACCGTCGGAAAAGGCAAAAAGCGCCTTTACCGCCGTTTCCTTATCTGCCTCCCGGAGCTAAACGAGCGCTTCCGCTTTTCTAGTGTCCAGCTCCAGCGCCTAACTCCTCGGCCAGAACGGCTCCGCCGCAAAAAGCAAAACCGGCTTTTTCCGTCGGATCCTTTTCTGTCCTTCGGAGCTGACCAAGGCGCTTCCGCTTTTCTCAGTGTCTAGCTCCATCAGCCAACTCCTCCGCCAGAACAAAATCCCCAAAAAAGTCAAACCCGGACTTTTCCGGTGATTTCTTTTCTGTCTGTCGGAGCTAAACGGCTGATTCCGCTTTTCTAGTGTCCAGCTGCGCCTCCTAGTCCTTCTGTCAGAACAAAATCCCCGAAAAAGGCGGGACCCGGACTTTTCCAGGGATATCTTATCTGACTGCCAGGCCTGAGCAGTCGGCTCCGCTTTTCTAATTGTTAGCTACGATATTCTGATCATTCACATCTGGGTCTAGCGAGTTGGTTGCACTTACGATGTTGTTGACTATGATAAAGTCGCCTGTATTTCCGCCGCCGGAACCGGAAGCTGTCTTTGATGAGCTTTTTGGAGACAGATAAAAGGAATCACCAAAGTTTACGACACCGCCGCCGACAGAGTTAATGCAGATCGGACCGATGATTGCTGGCATGAACGAACACCCTTTGTCTTTCTGTCATACTTTCAGTCTATGCATTATGAATTGGAACGTTCATTCCTGTTCCGCAATTGTCTGATGTGCTTCACTCTTGATTCGCCGTCAATCGTATTGGTTGACCCGAAATGGACAACACCGGCAGAGGATATAGAGGTAACTTTTACAGCACCGACACGGATGACCGGACATTCGTGAAAAAATGCAGTCTGAATATTTTCGTATATGAGCGGACGGGGGAGGTTTTCAGAATAAATATTATACTGCCTCAGGTCCCCTTCATTTCCGAGTTCAATTTCTTCTTCCCTCTGAACGGCATAAACTTTTACGCGCGGGATGATATCAACGCTGTCGCCGACTTGAAAAACCGAACTGATCCCCACCGAATCAATGTACGCCGCATTGACGATGGATAAACGATTCTGGATCATGCCGGGGCAAGCGGTACAAACGGACCGATGATCAGTGATTCAGGCGGCGTATCAAAAACCGATGACATGGTGATGCAGTTTGCATCTCCTATGAGAAAGACACTTGAACTCGCAACAGCCGTTACTCTGATGGCACCAACTGAAATGTCCTTGTTTACAACCGTGAATTTCATGTTTCGCTTTCAGCTCCTTCTTGGGGCAGGGCCTGGATAAAGTAAGTGATTGACCGTTCCACTTCCTGTTTTACTTTAGCCGTAATTTCTTCTATCTGCTTTTCGGCAGGAACAGACTCGCTGTATCCTCCCTGTTTTAAATAGAATTTGATCCGGCTGTCAATTTGTTTGCGGATGTCTTCAATAATGAATTCTTTATGTGCGTCATCAAGCTGGTAGTTATTCTGTTCAGCAAGCGTTTCGATGTATTTTGCAACGTCTTCTGTTAAGAAGACAAGCAGATTTGACTGAACGGCCTCAAAGATTTCTTCCTCGCGCTTTGGATTTGTGGTCTGGTTGTTTACCTGCAGGCCGTTCTGTTCCACGTCAAACTGTTCAATCTGGTCAGGAACGGTTGGATTCAGCCCGATATTCAGCGTCCCTTCAAGCGTCTCCACTTTTAACTGGTCAAATTTATATTCAATCTTTTCAATTGTTGTACTGGGGCGTTTTTTTAGTTCTTCTATTTCTTCCATCATAGCGGAAACAGCGGCTTCAAGTTTTTGAATCTTCTGATCTTGAGCCTGAACCATTCCATACAAATGCTGAATGCACTGCATCATCGACTGGTCATAGTACAATTCACTCACCCCGTTTCTATAGATCACGTGCAAAACGATTATGGGCTATTATATGCACGCTGCCAATTTGGGTGAATGCCTATTGAAATTAACTCGGTGCAAGCGGGACAAACGGGCCCTCTGACTGAGAGCCGCCCGGACTGATTGCAGGAGGAGCAGGCGTCGTGAAAGCTCCGGTGTTATAAAGATTTGCAAGAGGCTTGATGATGCCTGCGCTTCCGATCTGCAGGACGGAAGAATTACTGACGGCATCCACTTTCAAAAAATTAATTTGAATGGTCTGGTTAATGTAAAAATTCATTTTTTCACCCCGTTTATGCATTGCCGACAATCGGCTGGTCAACCACGTCGTTATCGTATGCGTTCGTTACACTGTTTTGATTGTAGATGTTCAGTCCGTCACCTGTATTAAACGATCCTGCCCCTGCAAAGGTTTTGACCTCGCTGTAAGGTGAGATGGTAATAACATCCCCGACGTGAACAATGCTGCTTGTTCCGACGGCATTTACTTTAAATGCTCCCACAATGGCTGGCATATTCAACATCCTTTGCTTCATTCAGGCAGTAAGGCACCTGTAACATATCGTATGAAAGATAGGCAGACTTGTGATAAAAGCGGAATTTTTCCTGCAGCGCGAAAAGTAATTTTTCACCCTTTTTCCATCAAGAAAAAGTCGTTTTGCCAGCTCTCACTGAAACTGAAGCTATTTCTTTTTAGAGCAAAATGATCCATACTGGATAAGAATACAAGAGAAGCAGATTCATTGCCTCTTAAATGAAATGAGGTCCATGCAAACATGTCCCAAGTGGTCATTCTAGCTGAAAAACCAGATCAGGGCCGCAAGCTTGCAGCCCCTTTTCCTTCTGTGAAAAAAGAGGGATATTTAGAGATAAAATCTTGCCCGGTCTTTCCGGACGGGGCAAAGGTTACGTGGGCAATCGGCCACCTGGTCGAACTTAAAAACCCTGATGAATACAAAGACGAATGGAAAAAATGGCGGTTTGAAACACTGCCGATTATTCCGGATCATTTTTTATATAAAGTCAGCAAAGGAAAAGCGAAGCAGTTTAAGATTGTCAAAGAGTTATTAAAGGAAGCGGATGAAATTATCATCGGCACTGATCCTGCCCGTGAAGGGGAAAATATTGCAAGACTTCTGATCATGATGGCCGGTGCAGAAAAAAAGAGCGTGAAGCGTCTTTGGACAAGTTCGTTAACAGAAAACGCCATCATGAAAGGATTCACAGAGCTTTACGACGGAAGCAAAACCATTCATCTTTATCACGAAGCGCAGGCGAGACAGATCTCTGACTGGCTTGTAGGCTTAAATGCGAGCAGGCTTTATACCCTTCACCTTCAGAAGAAAGGGATAAGAGATGTCTTTAGTGTGGGAAGAGTACAGACTCCGGTTCTGAAACTGATTTATGACAGGCAAAAGGAGATTGAAAACTTTAAGCCTGAACCTTTCTTCGAGCTTCAGGCCGCTTTTGAAGTGGCCGCAGGAAACTATACTGGAAAGCTGAAGGGCCGCTTTAAAAGCCCGGAAGAATTGTTTTCTGCTGTTGGTCCTGACATTGTAAAGGGAAAAACGCTGTATGAAGCGACAGTAAAAAGTGCAGATACAGCTGAAAAAAGAGTACCGCCGCCAAAGCTTCACAGCTTATCAACCCTTCAGGCAAAATTGAATAAACAGAGAAAAATGAGTCCAAGCGGGGTTCTGAAAACAGCACAATCTCTTTATGAAAAAGGGTATATTTCGTATCCGAGAACAGACTCACAGTTTATTACAGAGGAAGAATTCAGCTACATTAAGGCAAGAATCGGCCAGTATCAGGAAACCCTGTCCCTGTCGTTTACCCCTGCAAGACTGTCGCCTTCAAAACGGTTCGTGGATGCCAAACGCGTGAGCGATCACTATGCCATCGTGCCTACTGAAAAAAGGGTCACGCAAGCTGCTTACAATTCCTTCAGCGGTGAACAAAAGGCTGTATACGAAGAAGTCATCAAAACAGCTCTCGGCATGTTTATGGAGGATTACGTCTATGATGAAACAACCATCCTGACGTCCATCGGAAAAAATGATTTTATCAGCAAGGGAAGAACGATGAAAAAGCCAGGGTGGAAGACGCTTTACCAAAGAGAGACTGACAGCCCGGAAGAAAAAGCAGATCTTCAATTGCTTCCAAAAGTGGCGACGGGCGAGCCTGCCAAAGCGGAAATCGGTGTGAAGGACGGCATGACACAGCCTCCTAAACCGTACACCCAAGGACAGCTGATCACGCTCATGAAAACAGCCGGCAAGTATGTGGAAGACAAAGAGATGAGAGAAGCGCTGAACAGCACAGAAGGTCTCGGGACAGAAGCGACGCGTTCCGGAATTATTGATACGCTGCTGATGAGGAAGTTTATTGAAGTGAAGAAAAATGAAGTTTTTGTCACGCCGAAAGGGGAAGTCCTTTGTGAAGCGGTTGACGGCACTCTGCTCTCCAAGCCTGAAATGACAGCAAAATGGGAAGTCTACCTAAAAGGAATCGGAAGCGGCGAAAAGTCCAAAGAAGTCTTTATCGAAACGGCCAAAAAATTCTGCTACACCCTGATCAGTCAGGCAGGGGAAAGTATGGAAAAACTTGAGGTCGACATTCCGCCCCAGCAGGAAACCCGGGCTGCAATCTGCGCCTGCCCGGCCTGTCAAAAGGGCAGCATCATGGACCGAAAAACGTTCTACGGCTGCACAGAATACAAAAGCGGATGCAAGCAGACCTTTCCGAAAAAACTGCTTGGAAAATCCATATCCGCCTCACAGATTAAAACACTGTGCCAAAAAGGAAAAACAAACAAGCTGAAAGGCTTCAAAGGCAAAAAGCCGTTTGATGCAAGTCTTGTTCTGAAGGATGGGAAGATTGAGTTTTCCTTTGATTAAGCTGCTTGCACCGCATGCTCTTCGGTAATCAATGGCGGTGAGTAGCTGAACAACCGTACCCTTGGAGACTGGGCTTGGGTGTACTGGAGAGCGGGAATGGTGCCCTGAAAACCTGGAAATCTGAGATTGAGGGCACTAAAGAGCGGGAATGGTACCCTCAAAAATCGAAAGTCGGAAATTGAGGGCACTAAAAACGCAGAATAGAACCCTCAAAAAAAATTGAGGGCACTAAAAACGGAGAATAGAACCCTCAAAAACTGAAAGTCGGAGATTGAGGGCACTAAAAACGGAGAATAGAACCCTCAAAAACTGAAAGTCGGAAATTGAGGGCACTAAAAACGCAGAATAGAACCCTCAAAAATCGAAAGTCGGAAATTGAGGGTACTAAAAACGAAGAATGGTGCCCTCAAATCCTGGAAATCGGAGATTAGGGGCACGAAAGAGCGAGAACAATACCCTCAAAAACTGAAAGTCGGAGATTGAGGGCACTTAAAAAGCGGACTCGCACCCCAAAACCATAAAAACCAGAAAATTGATCGTATGTAAAAAAGGAGGTAAATCAAAATGGATCCACTTACAGCAGTCCCAGAGAAGGACAGGCTGCATACGCTTGATATTCTGAGAGGCTTTTCTCTGCTTGGCATTTTGCTTGTGAATATGAAGTCTTTTTATGAGCCTGCTCTTTATGAGACAAGCCTTGTTAGCGGGAACGGATCTGACCGGATTGTTGAGCAGCTGATTTCGTTTTTTGCTCAGGCAAGCTTTTATCCGCTGTTCTCATTTTTATTTGGAGCGGGAACGGTGATTTTTTATGAGAGGGCATTGAAAAAGGGGCATTCGTTCAATGTGTATTTCTCAAGAAGGCTGATTGGGCTGTTGATTATTGGCCTCCTGCATGCTTTTTTGATCTGGCATGGGGACATTCTGACAAACTACGCCTTGATTGGGTTTTTATTTTTGTTATTTATAAAGTGGAATTCCCGGGGGCTCATTAAGTGGGGGCTTTTCATCCTGCTGCTTCCGAATGTGCTGATTGCTTTTGCTCTTATTGCGGCATATGCAGCGGATCCGGAGATGCTCAGTCACTACAAGTCCGAGGAAGCTGTTCAGCAGTCAGCTGAGACGTACCAGACAGGGAGCTTTTTTGACATTACTCAGCAGAGAGTGACAGACTGGCTGTATGTAAATAACTTTGAGAATGCATTTTTTCTAGTGATATCCATTTTACCGCTTTTCATGCTTGGTGCTGCCGCCTATAAGCGTGGCTGGTTCCATAAGGATCTGTCGTCTGAATGGAAACGGACGGCACTGATAACAGGAACTGCCGCAGTTCTATTAAAAGGTGCACCCTTTTATTGGGAGGAAAACTTGCTAACTCAGCATCTGCAGCTGTCATTGGGGGGTCCGGCACTGACCCTGTTTTATGTTTCGGTGATTCTGCTGCTGCTGAATAACTTTTCTTTCAAGCTCGGCGCGGTTAAGGCAGCGGGACGGGCATCTTTAAGCAATTACCTGATGCAGTCACTGGTCTGTACACTTCTTTTTTATTCCTATGGTTTTGGGTTGTACGGAAACATTTCAGCAGGCGAAGGCGTCATGATCGCAGTGGTCCTCTATTCCGTGCAGCTTATTGTCAGCTATTATTGGTTTAGAACATTTAGGTTTGGTCCGGCAGAATGGCTTTTGCGGAAGTGGATTTACTTGTTCAGCAGAGCTTAGTTTACTGCCGTCTGCAGTTCACCTTCCATCTGCCGCTTGATTTGTTCTAAGATCAGCTGGTCCAGCTCCTGGCTGCGGCGCACCGTTTCAGAAGAATTCATTCCATGTTCTTTTGCTGCTTCAAAAAGCTTTTGTCTGTGCACTTCAATTTCATTAACTGCCATGATTTTTCTCCAACTTTCATGGTTTAATAGGATGGTTTTCTATGAAATGGATTCCCTGGAAAGACTTCTTTCACGCGGGTTACACTTATTATACACAGGGTTGTACAAAATGGTTTGATTTCGCTAAAATAACAAAAAACATTACAGGTTTCTACAAAGCGGGATAGGTTTCGATCTGTTTTTCATTGGTCTTATGCTCATGAAAAATGCTGCCGTACAGACAGGCGGTTTTTTAGAGGAAATGTGTCATTCTTTATCGAATAAGATACATTATCAGGCAGTTTAGATTAAAGAGATAACGGGGGGTAACAATGAAACTTGCAACAGCTCAGATTGGCGGAAGGACCTTCATCGGACTGATTATGGAGGATAACAGGATTCTTGATATTCAAAGGGCAGAGAAAAAGTGGTTTGACGTGGAATCAGCCCCGAAGTCAATGATTGAATGCATTGAAATGGGGGAGAAGTTTTTCAATCACCTGAAACAGCTGCAGATGTATGTGAAAAAGGCGGATGAGACAGAATCCTTTTTATATTCTCTGTCTGATGTAACATGGCTTCCTCCTATTGCTTCTCCGCGGAAGAACATATTCTGTGTGGGCAAAAATTACAGGGAACATGCAATTGAGCTTGGAAGCGAAGCGGATATTCCGGAACATGTGATGCTTTTTTCAAAAGCCCCGACAGCCGTAACGGGCCATGGACAGAAGATAGATCCTCACCTTCATCTGACAAGTGAGCTGGATTACGAGGGTGAGCTTGCGGTCATTATCGGGAAAAAGGGAAAACAGATCCCGGAAGCTGAGGCGATGGATTACGTATACGGTTATACGGTGTTAAATGACATTACGGCAAGAGATCTTCAGGCAAGGCATAAGCAGTTTCTTCTTGGAAAAAGCCTGGATACATCCTGCCCATTGGGACCGTATATTGTACATAAATCTGCGGTTCCTGATCCATACGCACTTACTCTTGTTACAAAAGTAAATGGGGAAGTCAGACAGGACGGCCATACGAAAGACATGATCTTCTCCATTGAAAATGTGATTTCGACCATATCACAGGGCACGACGCTTGAACCCGGTGATATCATTGCAACAGGAACACCTGCTGGAGTAGGGAAAGGGTTTAAGCCGCCAAAATATTTAAGCCCTGGAGATACTGTTGAAATATCAATCGAAGGCATCGGAACGTTAAGCAACACGATTGCTGAATAAATAGAAAGAAGCACACCGAAACCGGTGTGCTTCTTTGCTGTTGTTTAGTAAATTATAAAGTTAAAAGGCTGTGGATAACATAATATATCCTTGGCAAGCGGAAGCGCCTAGATCCTCTGTCAGAACAAATCCGTCAAAAAAGGCGGGACCCGGACTTTTTTGACGGATTCTTATCTGCCTATCGGAGCGGGCCTTGGCGCTTACGCTTTTGTTTATGAAAGAACTTTTTTCACTTTTTCAATCGCCCAGTCGAGATCTTCTTTTGAAATGACCAGCGGCGGTGCAAAACGGATGACCGTGTCATGTGTTTCTTTGCACAGAAGTCCTTCTTCTTTCAGCTTCTCGCAGTAAGGACGAGCAGCTTCAGTCAGCTCAAGGCCGATGAATAAACCTCTTCCGCGGACTTCTTTAATGATGGGATTGCTGATTTCACGGAGCTTCTCCTGCATATATGTGCCGAGTTCAAGTGAGCGCTCAGGAAGCTTTTCCTCTGTGAGAACGTCAAGTGCAGCGATGGAAACAGCGCATGCAAGTGGATTTCCTCCGAATGTTGAACCGTGTGAACCCGGCTCAAACACACCAAGGACATCTTTGTCTGCAGCTACGCAGGAAATAGGGAAAACCCCGCCTCCAAGTGCTTTTCCAAGAATGTACATATCAGGCTTAACGTCTTCCCAGTCGCATGCAAAAAGCTTGCCGGAGCGGCCAAGACCTGCCTGAATTTCATCTGCAACGTAGAGGACATTTTGTTCATTGCAGATGTCAAAAGCAGCTTTCAGGAAGCCTTCTTCAGGAATGTGGATGCCTGCTTCGCCCTGAATCGGCTCGAAAATGAAAGCAGCCGTATTCGGTGTGATTGCTGCTTTAAGTGCATCAAGATCACCGAACGGAATGACTTTTATTCCCGGAAGCATCGGCCCGAAACCGCGCTTGTATTCATCGCTTGAACTCATTGATACCGCTGTCATTGTACGGCCGTGGAAATTTTCCTCGCACACGATGATCTCAGCCTGATCAGCAGGTACCCCTTTCACATCATATGCCCACCGGCGCACTGTTTTTACAGCGGTTTCAACGGCTTCAGCACCTGTATTCATTGGCAGAACCATTTCTTTTCCAGTTAATGCGGATACTTTCTCATACCATGGTCCGAGCTGGTCGTTGTGAAAAGCTCTGGAAGTCAGGGTGATTTTGTCTGCCTGTTCCTTAAGTGCTTCAATGATCTTAGGGTGGCGGTGACCCTGATTGACGGCTGAATAAGCGCTGAGCATATCCATATATTTGTTTCCTTCAGGATCCTCTACCCAAACCCCTTCTGCCCTGGATATAACGATCGGCAGCGGATGATAATTATTTGCCCCGTATTTTTCAGTCAAGCTGATGATTTGTACTGATTTAGACACAATATCCCCTCCTGGTGCGATTAAGTCTTGTAATACAGGAATCTAGCATTCCTCAAGTACTACAATAGCCTACCTTTTTGAAGAAAACAATAGGCAGGCAAATGCGCTTACATTTCATTTTTTAATGAGATTCGTGATATTATATGGATGGATTACTATGTTTAAAAGAGGAGGAACTACCGCATGACACACTTGCATATCACGACCTGGGTTGTCGCACTTATTCTATTTTTCGTTGCGAACTCCCTCTTCAAGTCGGGAAAAGAAAAACCGTTTAAAATTGTACACATGACACTCAGACTGTTCTATCTGCTGATCATTGCATCAGGAATTCAGCTGCTGCTCGGCCTTGGCGCGATCACCGGCGAGTACATCGGAAAAGTCATTCTTGGAATCTATGTAATCGGCATGATGGAAATGATCCTTGTCCGCGGAAAAAAGGGCAAGCCG
The DNA here is from genome assembly GCF_052171315.1 of Metabacillus mesotrionivorans. Taxonomy (NCBI): domain Bacteria; kingdom Bacillati; phylum Bacillota; class Bacilli; order Caryophanales; family Bacillaceae; genus Metabacillus; species Metabacillus mesotrionivorans. Next base: position 50,570 of record NZ_JBQMFF010000001.1, read on the forward strand.
ACACGCATCTTCTGGATTCAGTTTGTCATTGCATTGATTGTTGTTATTCTGCTTGGCCTGCGACTGCCGCAAGGTATAATACTGTTTTAATAAAAAGCCTCCGCAATTTTTGCGGAGGTTTTTTTATGGTTTCAGCTGAGTTAAAAGAGCTCTTGTTCCAGTACATACTGTAAATTCGAATCTGTCTTCATGTTTGCTTCCTCTTGAGAAGTGATGCTGCACGCCGCAGACAGCTTCCTCATTATCAAACTGGTAGAAGGATACCCCTTTTTTGTCTTCGGCTTCTTCTAGAAAAACCATCTGATTGTAGCTGTATATACAGTCATGAATGGAAAAGGAAAGTTCATTCAGTTTTGACGTAAACGCTACAAATGAGTCATCTGTAGCTTCTTTCAGCATATAATCAAGCGCGTATTGAACCTTTTTGGGAATACGGAGGGTATCATTTTCACGGAGCTTATGCATCCCCGTCGGAACTGCTAGCTGTCCGTTTCCGGTATATATCCCCTGATACCAGCTGTCTTCTAAAAGAATCTCCACTTTTTCATCTTTTTTAAAATGAAGAATGGTCACTTCCTCGTGCTCATCATCATAAAATAAGATTTCCTGATCCTCGCCAATCTCAATAAATCCGGTTATGTGCGCTCTTTTTTGACGCTCAAACAGCCGGTGCTTCTGTTTTGACAGCATAACGCAGACCTCCTTTGCCCATATTCTTATCATTCGTTTTTTCCAAAAGGAGGAAGAATTATGCAGAATGCCTTCACACTTGCCAGAAGAAAACGTGATAAGGACAAATCAACACTTCATAAAGTAAGCATAGGATAGGTACATCTTTGACCGTCTGAGACCTATCAGACAGTAAAAATGGGGAGTGAGAGGCAGATGTGTGGAATAACAGGCTGGGTTGATTACCAGAAAGATCTCAAACAGCAAAAAGCTGTCATGAAAGCCATGGCGGAGTGCTTATCCAAGCGCGGACCGGATGATACGAACCTGTGGGGAGAGCAGCATGTTCTGTTTGGGCATAAGCGTCTCGTTGTTGTGGACCCTGAAGGCGGCAGGCAGCCGATGACAAGGAGCAGGGAAGATAACAATTATACAATCTGCTACAATGGCGAGCTGTACAATACAGAAGATATCCGCACGGAACTTCTTAAAAGAGGCTACACATTCAGAGGCCATTCTGATACAGAGGTGCTGCTGACTGCCTATATGGAATGGAAAGAAGAGTGCGTCACTCATTTAAACGGCATATTTGCCTTTGCTGTGTGGGATGCTGCCCGGGAATCAGTGTTCATCGCAAGAGACAGACTGGGGGTAAAGCCGTTATTTTATGCAGAGAAGGACGCATCTCTGATTTTCGGCTCCGAGCTGAAAGCGATCCTTGCACACCCTGATCAAAAGGCGGTGATTGACCGGGAAGGGATGAGCGAAATATTCGGCCTCGGACCATCCAGAACGCCCGGCATCGGCGTTTTTAAAGGAATAAAAGAACTGCGTCCTGCCCATGCCATGACATTTTCAAAGAATGGCATTAAGGTCTGGAGATACTGGAATGTGAAAAGTGCCAGGCATATAGATACATTTGATGAAACGGTCAGCCGCGTCGGGTTCCTTGTGAATGATGCTGTGACAAGGCAGCTTGTATCCGATGTGCCGGTTTGCACCTTTTTATCCGGCGGTCTTGATTCAAGCGCCATTACCGCTATTGCAGCCAAGGCTTTTAAAAAGGAAGGAAAAGGCCCGCTTCACACATTTTCAATTGATTATGAAGATAACGAGAAGTTTTTTAAAGCCAATGAATTTCAGCCGAACTCGGATGCCCCGTGGATTGATAAAATGACAGAAGCGTTCCAGACCGTTCATCACCGGTCTGTTATCACGCAGCAGCAGCTCGTTGACAACTTGACGGAAGCGGTAGAAGTCAGAGATCTTCCTGGAATGGCGGATATTGATTCATCTCTGCTCTGGTTCTGCCGCGAGATAAAGAAAGACTTTGTTGTGGGTCTGTCCGGAGAGTGTGCGGATGAAATTTTTGGAGGCTATCCGTGGTTCCACAGGCCGCAGGATTTATCAGAAGAAGCCTTCCCGTGGATGAGGTCAACAGATGCACGTATGAATCTGCTTCACAAGGACTGGCAAAGCAAGCTGAATTTGAAAGAGTATGTGAAAATGAGATATCAGGAAACGCTGAAGGAAACGCCGCTGCTCGACGGGGAATCTGAGACAGAGTCAAAACGCAGACAGCTGTTTTATTTGAATATCCTATGGTTTATGACGACGCTGCTTGACCGCAAAGACCGCATGAGCATGGGCGCAAGCCTTGAAGTCCGGGTGCCGTTTGCAGATCACCGTCTTGTTGAATATGTCTGGAACATTCCGTGGGAGATGAAGATGCACGGAGACCGGGAAAAAGGCATCCTCCGCAAAGCGCTCGAAGGTGCTCTGCCAAACGAAGTGCTCTACCGGAAAAAGAGCCCGTATCCGAAAACGCACAATCCTCATTACACAAAAGCGGTCAAAACGTGGCTGCAGTCTCTTACTCAGAAAAAGGATTCAGCACTGCATACATTTTTCGATAAAAAGGCGCTGCATGACATCATCGAATCAGAAGGCAGTGCATTCAAGGCGCCGTGGTACGGACAGCTGATGACTGGACCGCAGCTGCTTGCCCATCTTGCACAGATCCACGTCTGGTTTGAAACCTACAGAATTGATATTGATGAATCGTAAAAGCCGGATTTTCCGGCTTTTTGTGTTATGAAACATCCTTGTATTTTCCTCTTTATGTTAAAATTGGTTTTTGGGGGGTGGATGCAATGATATTAAAAAAAATCTTAAGTGCAGCAGGTACCGCTTTTGTCCTTAGTGTGGTAACGAGCTTAATTTCCGCTGCTGTTAATACTGATACAGATTTTTGGCACTCATTGATAATAATGCCGATTTATCTAGTGTTTTCTGCGATGTTTATTTTTGCTGTAGGCTTGCCTGTGAGCGTTGTCTCTTATTTTATTGTCCGGAACAGGGGTAAGAGCAGAAGGTTTCTGAACTTTTCCATCCATGTTTTTTCTGCGGCTGCTGCCGGGTTTATCTTGTCCATTGGGTCTCTTGATGGTGTCCTCCTGACCGTTTTCGCAGGCTTTTTATTTTTTCTCTTCGATGAAGTGCTTCTTTATCACCGAAAGCATGTGCCGGTAAGAGTCACAAAGTGGGACGGTGCGCTCGGTGCACTTGTTCTTATTGGTATAGGAATTCCCATTTATCTGTCTCTAGCAAACAGCGGCGGAACAGAAGGGGAAGTGGAAACTGTTGATTTGTCCAAGCCTCCGGTTGTTTCGGTCGTATGGAAGAATAGCGCGCTTGGGTCTATAAAGCCCCAGTACTGCAAGGTTGAATCTGAAGCCTGTACAAAGGATATGGCTCCATATTATACAGACAGCCTGAAGGGTGATGTGCTTGATACCTATTATTCAAACACTTTCACGCTGAGTGCCGCTAACAGAGTAGAAGAACCGGAATTTGAAATCTATTATCTCGAAGGAGAAGAAGTGAAGGAGCTCAGACCAGTGAACGGCGTTTATGTTGTGCCTTTGGGACTGAAAGATCAGGTAATGAAGGGAAATGCCATTTGGAAGAACGAAATCCTGACATTTGAAGCAGCAGTGAATATGATAGAAGCAAGTCCGGCGAAATAGCCGGGCTTCTTTTTGTGGAAAATTGTAAAATGATCTGAAAAACTATTCAAATCGTTCGTATTAGGGAATAGTAAAAAAAGGGAGAACCTAATTAATTGTGTTTTAATAAATTGAATTGTATAATGTTTGTATAACTGTTGTACAGGAATTAGGAGGAGTAAACATGGCTAAAAAAATCATAGTCATCGGTGCAGGGCCTGGCGGCTTGGCAGCTGCCATGAATTTAGCGAGTCAGGGGTACCAGGTAGACGTATATGAAAAACAGCCATATGTCGGGGGGCGCAACGCTTCCATTGAACTGGACGGCTTCACATTTGACATGGGGCCGACCTTTTTGAGCATGATCCATATCGCAGAAGAAATTTTTGCTTCAGCCGGAAGAAACCTTCATGATTATATGGACATGATTGAACTTGAAGAAATGTACGAACTGATTTTTGACGATCAGTCCTTAAAAATGACAAAAAATCCGGAAAAAATGGTCGAGAGATTAGAAGAGTTTTCGCCGGGGGACGGCAATGGCTATAACAGGTTCATGAACGATACGCGCAGGAAAATGGCGGCATTGACTCCAATACTGCAAAGCAAGATGGACCGCTTCAGTCATTACTTGAGCTGGAAGGTCATTAAGGCTCTTCCGCAGCTGACTGTTACGAAATCGCTGTATGATGTTTTATCAGGCTATTTTAAAGACGAAAGAGTCAAATATGCGTTTACGTTTCAGTCTAAATATATTGGCATGTCCCCCTGGGAATGTCCAGGCGCATTTTCGATCCTTTCTTTTATGGAACATGAATACGGCATTTTTCACCCAAGAGGCGGGGTAAACCAGCTGTCAAAAGCAATGGCAGCCGTGCTGAAAGAGCATGGGGGCACCATCCACCTCGGAAAAGGAGTGAAAAAACTGCTGCTCCAAGGCAAGGATGTGAAAGGCGTCATTCTTGAAGACGGAACGACAGCAGCTGCTGATGAAGTCGTCATCAACGGCGATTTCGCCCACGTCATGTCAAATCTCGTTGAACCGGGAATCTTAAAGAAATTCTCAAAAGAAAAACTGGAGAAGAAAAAATACTCCTGTTCAACCTTCATGATCTACCTCGGTCTCGATAAAAAATATGATCTGCCTCACCATACAATCGTTTTTTCTGAGGATTATAAGAGAAACGTAGAGGAAATCACGAAAACCCTCAAGCTGTCAGGGGATCCGTCCATCTACATTCAGAATGCGGCTGCAACAGATGATACTCTGGCGCCTGAAGGCAAGTCAGCGCTTTACATACTTGCCCCGGTACCAAACAACTTCAGCAATATTGACTGGGAACAGCATCAGGAAGAGTTCCGGGAACTCGTGTTTGAGACACTTGAACGGAAAACACAGTTTAAAAACTTGAGAAATCATATTGAAACTGAAAAAATCATTACGCCAAAGAACTGGGAAGAAGACATTCTTGTCTATAAAGGAGCAACCTTTAATTTAGGCCATCAGCTGACACAGATGATGGTGCTCAGACCGCACAACAAATTTGAAGAGCTGAACAACTGCTGGCTTGTAGGAGGAGGAACACATCCGGGCAGCGGGCTTCCTACCATCCTCGAATCAGCAAGGATCACGACTAATGCCATAATGGACGAAACCAGTCATGCTCTACCAATCAAATCTGAAAAGAAATTGGGGAATGCACTATGAAAATTGCAATAGCGGGCGGCGGCATTGGCGGGCTTATTTCAGCTCTTATGCTCAGGAAAAAAGGATATGAGGTCAGTTTGTTTGAAAAGAGAGACAGACTCGGGGGAAGGCTTGCCTTTACAGAAGAGCAGGGGTACAGGATCGATGAAGGCCCGACAATTGTTCTTTTGCCGGAAATGCTCACATCCATTTTGAATGAAGCAGGAATTAGCCGTGATCAGTACGAATTAATCAATATTAATCCGCTTTATAAACTGCACTTTAAAGATGGGTCTTCGTACAAGAAATACAATTCCATTGAACGGCAGATCCAGGAGATAAAGGAGAACTTTCCGGGAAATGAAGAAGGCTTCGTTCAGTTCATGAAGGATATGGAGATCCGCTTTAACCTTGGACGGGACCAGTTTCTCGAGAAATCTTTTCATGATAAGCGAACGTTCTGGACACGCAACAATCTGAAAACACTCATGCATCTGAAAGCTTATAAATCTGTAAACAACTCTCTAAAAGCCTATTTTCAGGATGAGAGAATCCGGCAGGCCTATTCCCTGCAGACGCTGTATATCGGAGGCAATCCGCTTGATTCACCGGCCCTTTATTCGCTTATTTCATTCAGCGAGCATAAGCATGGCATTTATTATCTGAAAGGCGGTTATGCTTCCCTTGTAACGGTTCTTGAAAACGCCCTTCTAAATTCTGGCGTAAAGGTGATGAAAAATGCTACTGTTGAGAGAGTGGTAACAGATGGCGTGCAAGCAGCAGCTCTGATTGTAAATGGAGAAGAAGTCAAGGCGGATGCCTTTGTTTTAAACGGCGATTTTCCGGGCGCATCAAAGATGATTCCAAAGGAGTCAATGCCTGCAAGAAACTATACGGCGTCATCCAGCTGTGTTCTGCTTTACTTCGGACTGGACAAAGTCTACAGGGATTCACCTGTGCATCAGTTTTTCATGGGCTCGAATTTTCAGCAGCATATGAAAGAAATCTTTGAAACGAAAGAAGTTCCGTCAGATCCTTCCATCTACGCATTTCATCCTTCTGTAATCGATTCCTCACTTGCACCCGAGGGACACGGCGTTTTATACGCGCTTGTGCCGGTGCCGTCAGGCAGTTCGATCAACTGGGGGGAACAGGAAGGGTTCGTTGAAAAGATTATTGATCAGCTTGAAGAAAGAGGATTCCCCGGACTCAGAAAGTCGATCCAGTGGAAAAAAGTCAGAACACCGGATGACAAAGAAATGGAAGGACTCTTTCAGGGGGGAAGCTTCGGCATCGCTCCGACTTTGTTTCAATCCGGCGTGTTCAGACCGCAGGTTAAACCATCCAAGCTCACAAACGTTTATGCAGCAGGAGCTTCGATTCACCCCGGAGGCGGAGTCCCGATCGTGATGCAGGGGGCGAAGCTGATGGTTTCTGCCATCTTATCCGATCATCAAAACAAAGAGAGGGAAGGAGTGAGTCTGAGTGGTTGATTTAAAACAGGCCTATCAGCAATGTGAAGAAGTCATCCGGCATCATTCTAAAACTTTCTATAAAGCTTTTTCGCTTCTGCCTCCCAAAAAAAGAAAAGCAGTGTGGGCTGTATATGCGTTCTGCAGAATCGTCGATGACATCGTAGACGAGGGAGAGAGGCCAAGCGAAGAATTAATGGAGTTCACGGCTGAATTCGACTCTTTTCTAAGAGGCGACTACTCCAGAGACAATTTCATGTGGGTGGCCCTTCACGATACATTCACCAATTATGATATGGATGTGGAAGCTTTCCGGGATATGATTAAAGGGCAGGGAATGGATCTTGTCAAAATCCGCTATCAGTCTATGGAAGAAGTGCTCGATTATTCGTATCACGTTGCAAGCACAGTCGGCCTCATGCTTTTGCCGGTGCTTGCTCCGAAAAAGACAAACGTTCTTCGGGAAGGGGCTATTGCTCTTGGACTCGGTATGCAGCTGACGAATATCCTAAGGGATATCGGAGAAGATCTTGAACGCGGCCGCATTTATGTCCCTGAAGAGGTGATGGCACGACATAAAATGACCGAATTTGATCTGCAGCAGCAGAAAGTTACCCCTGAATTCATCAGAGTATGGGAGCATCTTGCGGCAGAAGCGGAAAAGCATTATGATACAGCGATGCTGACTATGCATGAATACCCTCTGCATTCCCGCGCACCTGTGAAAGCGGCCGGCCACTTTTACCGTGCGATCCTTAATAAAATCCGCTTGAATGACTACAATGTGTTCGGTGAGCGGAATTTTGTGTCAAGTGAAGAAAAACATGCGATCCTTTCGCAGATCTGATTTTGAACACAGCTCTGCGCTGCACCGTCTTCATCGGGACGGTGCTTTTTAGCAGATTGTTAATCTTACTATTTTGATTATTCTAAAATAGTGATTGACAGAACCCAATACACAGTATAAGATTACGTTATTCAATTTAATAGCTTGCTTATCAAGAGTGACTGAGGGAACAGGCCCTGCGACGTCCGGCAACCTCCTTAATTGGAACGGTGCTAAATCCTGCAGAATGTTCTTCATTCTGAAAGATAAGTCGTCATACATACGATTCCTCTTTCTGAATGAAGGAGGAATTTTTTTATTCAATCTAGGGGGAAAGAGACATGAAGAAAATGGTATTGGCATTATTAGTGGCAGGAGCGGGAATCCTGTCTGCGTGCGGCGCAGAAGAAACAAATGGAGAGAAGAAAGAAATTAAAATCGGCGCATCAGCCGGTCCATACACAGATATGGTGGAACTGGCCATTAAACCCGGCCTTGAAAAGAAAGGATATGAAGTTGAGGTTGTTCAGTTCAACGATTATATTCAGCCTAATAATGCCCTTGGCAATGATGAACTGGATGCCAACCTGTTTCAGCACAAAATTTACATGGAAACATTCGCTGAGCAAAGCAAACTGGAGCTTTCGGAAATTATCACAGTGCCGACGGCCCCAATGGGATTGTATTCTGATAAAGTAAAGGACATTGATGAAGTCAAAGAGGGTGCCTCAGTCGCCATTCCAAACGATCCGACGAATGCTGCCCGGGCGCTTCATATTCTAAAGGACGCAGGACTGATTCAGTTAAATGAAGAGGTCAGCCCGCTTCAAGTATCTGAAAAAGATGTGACGGAGAATATAAAAAAACTGACGTTCCTTCCGATCGAAGCTGCACAGCTTCCAAGAGCTGTAGAAGATGCGGACCTTTCTGCCGTACCGGGGAATTTTGCCCTTGCGGCTAAAATGGATCTTGCGGATGCGGTGACTCTTGAGAACATGAACGATGTACACCGCAATCGCGTTGTGATGAACACAAAAGACGCTGAGTCGGAAATCGCCGAGGATATTAAAGACGTTGTTGAATCCGAGGAGTTTGAGAAGGCAATAGACAAAGATTTTGAAGGATTTGGAAAACCGGAGTGGATGGAAGAGAAATAAATAGAGCAGAATGAAAACAGTCCGAGGCGGGCTGTTTTTCTGCTTCTTTCCTTGAGTAAATTCGCTTCCTCTGAAATAATTGAAATTACAGTTTGTCCTAAACCTGAATGAAAACAAGAAAGGAGACAGGATGAAAAATTTAACCAGCGGATGGAACTTTGACAACAGCTACATGCGGCGTCACTCTTTTTTGCCAGTCAGACACCGGCTCCTGCAAGCACTCCTGAGATGGTGATGTTTAATGAAAAACTGGCTGTTTCTCTCGGGCTCAGTGCTGACACATTAAAAAGAGATGCGGACGTTTTTGCCGGAAACCGGATTCCTGATGGTGCAGAGCCGCTTGCACAAGCTTACGCAGGTCATCAATTCGGACATTTTACAATGCTTGGGGACGGCCGGGCGATCCTGATTGGTGAACATCTGACGCCGGATGACAGAAGAATCGATATTCAGCTGAAGGGCGGAGGAAGGACAAAATTTTCCCGGGGAGGCGACGGCCGGGCTGCTCTTGGTCCGATGCTTCGGGAGTACATCATCAGTGAAGCCATGCATGGCCTCGGCATCCCGACGACACGGAGTCTTGCAGTGGTCAAAACGGGAGACGCTGTGATCAGGGAATCGTTTTTGCCTGGTGCGGTTCTGACCCGGATCGCTTCAAGCCACATTAGGGTTGGCACCTTCCAGTATGCGGCTAACTGGGGAAGCATAGAGGATTTAAAGACGCTTGCTGACTATGCAATCAAGCGGCATGATCCGGAGATTGAAGAAAATGAACACGCCTATTTGTCCTTTTTAAAGAAAGTGATTGACCGTCAGGCTGAACTTATTGCCAAATGGCAGCTTGCAGGATTTATTCACGGTGTCATGAACACAGACAACATGACAATCAGCGGAGAAACCATCGATTACGGACCATGTGCCTTCATGGACGCATATAATCCTGAAACCGTGTTTAGCTCCATAGATGTAAACGGCCGCTATGCATACGGAAACCAGCCTTACATCGGCGGCTGGAACCTTGCAAGACTGGCAGAATCCCTTTTGCCGCTGCTTCATGAGGATGAGGAAAAGGCGGTTGAAATTGCGCAGGATGCCCTCTCAGCGTACAGTGATTTGTATCAGCAGTATTGGCTTAATGGAATGAGGGCCAAATTGGGCTTGTTCACTCAGGAAGAAGAGGACGAGTCGCTTGTTAAGGAATGGCTGAAAATGATGCAGAAGCATCGTGCGGATTACACAAATTCGTTCAAGTCGCTCACGACGGGTTCATACGGGGACTCTGCCCTGTTTCAATCAGAGGAGTTCGGAAAGTGGAATCTTCTTTGGGAAGAGAGGCTAAGCAGGGAGACGCAATCAAAAGAGGAGTCGCTGCAGCTGATGAAAAACAGCAACCCCGCAGTCATTGCCCGCAATCACCGGGTAGAAGAGGCCCTTGCAGCCGCTGCCGAGGGAGATTACAGTGTGACTGAGAGGCTGCTGCGTGTATTGGAAAATCCGTATGCGTACTCCCCGGAACAGGAAGAATACTGCAAGCTTCCTCCGAATGACGATCAGCCTTACAAGACTTATTGCGGTACGTGAGATTATAAAAAACTGTTTCCCTCATTCAGGGAAACAGTTTTTTAGCTTCTGTGCCTTGAAGCAACAGCCTCTCCGACGTTCATACCGCTCAGGGTTACCATGGGCGAACCTCCTCCGGGATGGGTGCTGCCGCCAACGAAGGAAAGATTGCGGATGTCTTTTGAAAAATTGGAAGGACGGAGAAAGGCGTCCATTTTTCTGTTGGCTGAGATGCCGTAAAGAGCTCCGCGGTATGCTCCGAACGTGTCTGCGATTTCAAGCGGAGTTATGACTCTTTCACAGGCAAGCTGACTTCGGATCTCGAGTCCTTTTGCCTCCAGAATATCATAGATCCGTTCCTTGTATTCTTCTGCATCGGCAGCAAGCTCTCCCTCTTTTGTAAGAGCGGGGGCGTTGACCAAAATGAACAGGTTGTCTCCTGACGGGGATACGCTTTTGTCCGTATACGAGGAATTGCTGATGTAGATGGTCGGCTCGCCGCTGTACCGATGCTCAGAAAACAGATCATTAAATTCCTTTTTGTAATCCTTAGAGAAAAAGACATTATGGTGCAAAAGCTCCTTATGTCTTTTTTTCAGGCCGGCCAAAATGACAAATGCAGAGATGGACGGCTGGTAGCTGTCGCGCTTTGAAGCTTTAAATCCCGGACGGTGCTGCTCGTCAACAAGTTCAGGATATGCCTGAAGCAGGTCGGCATTCATGATGACTTCATCCGCTTGAAAAGATCGTCCGTCTTCCAGCAGAACAGATGACACCTTCTTATCTTTCACTTGGAGCCTGTTCACCTTCGACCCAAAGTGAAACCGCACGCCGAGTTTTTCTGCAGCTGCTTTAAATCCTTCTGCAATTTTCACATTCCCGCCTTCAACGTAATAAACGCCCTGCACAAGTTCAAGATAAGCAATCATTGAAAAAGTGGCAGGAGAGATATACGGGGAGGAGCCGATGTATGTGGCATACCGGTCAAACGCCTTGATCAGCTCAGGGTTTTTAAAATATCTGCCGAAAAAGTGATGCATGGATTCGAGCGGCCGGACTTTCAGCAGCGCGGTTCCAAGGGAGGGTGAAAGATAGTCTGCAAACGATTGAAACATCTTTGGGAAAAAGTGCGTTTCAGACAGTTTGTACAGCCTTGTGATTTCTTTTAAAAAGCCATCATAATGCTGTGCGGCGAACCGATCGATTTTCTTCAGCTGTTCTTTCATGGCAGCGGGATTGTTTGTAAAATCAAAGACCGTTCCGTCACTAAAAACGTTGCGCGTATGAACATCAAGCTTTTTCATGTTCAGAACGTCACTCATTCTCATGCCTGCTTTTGAAAAGACACGGTCAAAAACCTGAGGCATGGTAATCGTATTTGGACCAAAGTCAAAATGATAGTCTAAAAGGGAAACAGGCATCAGCTTTCCGCCTGCATGCCTGTTCTTCTCCACGACATCTACCTGGAAGCCTTCGCTTGCAAGAGTAATGGCCGCAGACAGCCCTCCAAGACCGGCTCCGATGACGACTGCTTTTTTCATAGGGAAACGTCCTTTCTTCTATAACACATTCTCAAACCCGCTGACGTTCTTGTCAATGACCTGCTGTCTCAGGGAATCGAGTTCTTTTGTAAACAGTTCCTCAAAACAAAGGTTCTTTTCTTTTCGGGAGGTCCCGGTAAGTTCCTTGTATGTAATAGGAGAACAAATTCGGACGAAAAGATCCTGCTTTTTCCGGTCTCCAAAAGAATAGTAAAAGATGACAGGAAGAACAGGTACGTGAGGGTGTTTCTCAAGCAGGGAAACCGCCCCGGGCAAAAAGCCTAGAGGGCGCTTCTCGAGATGCATTTCGTCTCCCTGCGGGAAAAGACAGACCGATTTGCCCTCATCCAGTTTTCTGCCTGCATACTGAAGAGAAAGCACAATGTCTTTCGGTTTCCCCCGGTTAACAGAAAACGCGCCGAGCTTTCTGAAAAACGGGAATTCCTTCAGTCCTTTTTCGTGCATCATGATGTAGATATCGTGCTTTATTTTTGCCTGATTGCAGTGGAAAAGAAGAAGACCGTCCCACCACGAACTGTGATTCATGCAGATGATCGCCTGACGGGGCAGCTCTGCAGGCCCATCGAGGTAGATCCCGTTAAAATGGCGTTTAAACAGCTGCCTGTTATACAGGAAAAACAACTTTTGAAAGTAAGGCTTTTTGGCGGCTTCAATCATGTGGGAACCTCTTTAAAGAATAATAGTAAACCGCAAGCGCTGCAGCAGTCAGCACAAGAGTGGCCGAAACGGCAAGCCACAGTTTGCTGATCAAAGCCAAAAGGATGAACATGGCCTGCATCAGAATAAAAACAAGGACCATCCGGCTGTGCCAGATGCCGCTCACGTTCATTTCGCTATGTACAAGAAAGTAGATGACAGCATGCAGAATGAAGGCGACAATAAACCACCCTGCAAAATTTGAAAAGGGAATGTTGTAGTAAAAACTTTCTGCCTGCCATACCCAGTATTCTTTAACCTCGTAGGCTACAGGATCAATGATCAGATCCATCAGAACCGCAAGCAAAGAGCCTGTGAGAACGTAGATCAGCACATTTTTCTTATAGGCGATCACTTTGGCAAGTGCATGCGACGAGGCGATTACCATCAGCCATGCAAATCCAATTGCGATGGGAACGCCGATCAGTTTGGGGCCGAAATCCTGAGTGTAGTAGTAGTCACCAAACAAAATACCGTATTCAACGCCGAGGTGCTCTGCAAAAACCGAGAAAAATACGATGATCGCAGAAATGGAAAGTCCTTTTGAGGTTCCGTATGAACGAACAAAATAAATGCCTCCGATCAAGCCTGCAGCTATCAGGAACACCACATTTGCCCATTCCAGGGCGGGAGGAAGAATATCAAAGCTTAAAAGAACAACACCGCACGCATACCAGAATAGGAAAAAATAATAGATGGACTGGTCAATTTTCATTTGTGCACCTCTCTCTCTCCTCTGATTATAAGAAACCGCAGGGGGATGCACAAGGAAACGCGCTCTGGCCGTGGGGACGAGGCGTCTGATGAAAGCTGAGCACAAAAAAAGAGCGGCATCACACCGCTCTAAACCACTCTTTTAAGCTGTTGTTTTTTTCTCAGGCTTGCTTCCTTCTGCAGAAGCAAACGATTCAGGATAGCCGTAGCTGCCGTGCTCACTCATATCAAGTCCGATCATTTCTTCTTCTTCTGTCACGCGGATTGTTCCCATTGCCTTTTTCATCACAATCAGGATGACGTAGGACACGATGAACGCATAAGCGGCACATGAGAGAATGCCGATGGCCTGTACGCCGAGCTGTGTGAGGCCTCCGCCGTAAAACAGTCCCGCAAGTCCGCCGTTTCGCTCAGCAAGCTCCGGAGTAGCGAAGAAACCGGTGGATAATGTACCCCAGACACCTGCCGCACCGTGAACAGATAGGGCAAAAATCGGATCATCAATTTTCGCTTTATCAAACAGCTTCATGCTGAAGTAGACAAGAACACCGGCGACAAGTCCGATGACAACCGCTGCCCACGGGGCCACGAATGCACAGGAGGCAGTGATGGCTACAAGTCCGGCAAGAGCGCCGTTTAAAGTTGTAGGGATATCAGCTTTGCCGGTCATCACCCGGACGGCAATCATTGCTGCGATGGCACCTGCACCTGCTGCAAGCTGCGTGTTTAAAGCAACATATCCAAAAAATCCGTCTGATACTCCGAATGTGCTTCCTGCGTTAAATCCGAACCAGCCGACCCAAAGGATTAAAACGCCTAGAGCCGTGTATACCTGGTTATGGCCGAAAAGCTGGTTCATCGTACCGTCTTTTGCATATTTTCCAAGTCTTGGCTTTAAGACAATCGTCGCAGCGAGTGCTGCCATCGCACCAGTCAAATGGACGACTGTGGATCCTGCGAAATCCTGCTTGCCTAAATCCTTAAGCCAGCCTGCTCCCCAAATCCAGTGGGCAACAACCGGATAGATCAATGCAGAGAATAAAACTGCGAAGATAACATATGCAGACAGTTTAGCACGTTCTGCAAATCCTCCAAAGGCAATTGTCAGTGCGATCGCTGCAAAGGCGAGCTGGAAAAAGAAATCTACGGAAGTGGTCAGCCCGTCAGTTGCAGGAGAAGCATCTCCGTAAAAGAAGTTTGAAAGACCGATAAATTTATTTCCATCCCCATAAATGAATCCGTAACCAACGGCCCAGAATACAAGAGAAGCAATTCCAACAGTAAAAATCGTCTTCCCTGCGATATGACCGGCGTTTTTCATCCGGGTAGATCCCGCTTCAAGAAGAATAAATCCTCCTTGCATGAGCAAAACAAGTATACCCGCAATGACGACCCATAAATTATCCATTAGCACGACAGCATCCATTCCTCAACACACTCCTTTTAATAAAAGATAATAAAGACTGATTTTCATGTCAGGAAATATAACACCTGTTGTTATGTTTATTATCATATGGCAAGAGTATGCAGAAAGCAAGCATTTTTCTGAAAATTATAATAAAAAATAAGGACTAATTTCCTGTGTAATTTTTGATAGCGGTTACAACTTGCGTCACATAAGCTGACGCGAAAAATAAAACATCCGGCGAAATCGCCGGATGTCAGGTTGCTGCTTTTGATTGTAAAACAAATCCTTTATTGATCCAAACTCTGGACTTCCATCTTATAAGCATGAGGATGCCTCTCAGCCACTCATCCGCTATAAACGCAATCCAGATGCCCGCAAGACCAAGTTCAAACTGAATCCCCAGCACATAGGCAAGCGGAACGCTGATTCCCCACATGGACAAAATACCCATATACACCGGGAACTTTACATCTCCTGCCGCTCTAAGCGCACTGATGATAATCAGATTAAATGCTCTGCCGGGTTCAAGAATGATGGTCAGGAGAAGCAGGACAGCTCCTGTCTGCAGAATTTCAGTGTTATCGGTGAAGATTCCGAACAGGCTGTCTGTGAAAATACTGAATAAGACAGCAATGACGGCTGAGGTGCCGATACCCCAGTACAGCGACTTCATACATCTGGAGTAAGCCTGATCATATTCTTTAGCTCCTGTCATCTGTCCGATCATAATCTGATTTCCCTGGCTGATCGCGAGACTGAAAAGGAAGATGAACATCATCAGGTTCTGAGCATAAACCTTTGTTGTCAGCGCTTCAGCTCCAAGCATGGTTATAAAAATGGTAATGACAATCTGAGATCCGTTGTAGGCAAGATGCTCACCTGCGGACGGCACCCCGATCTTCAGCAGATTTTTCAGGTGAGAAACAGGCAGTTTAAAAACATCCAGCGCCTTCGTCTGGAATGAAATCCGCTTTACAAGGAGATAAGAAATAGCAATCAGTCCCGCAAGCCTTGAGACAACAGTCGAAAGGGCAACACCCTCAACTCCTAGCACGGGTATGCCGAATGGTCCGAAAATAAACAGATAATTTCCGATGACATTAAGAATATTCATGCCGATTGTGATATACATCGTATCCTTTGTAAATCCGTAGCTCTTAAGCACAGCTCCAATGGTCATGATAAGCGCCTGAAGGAAACAGAGCCCTCCGACCATCTTTAAGTAATAATCTGCTTCTGCCATCAGGGCAGGGGGGATATTCATCATCATGAGCATGTTTTCGCTGAAAACAATGACTGCAGCACCGATAATCAGGCCAAGAACCAGATTGGCTGCAATGGACACTTGCGAAATCTCAAGGGCGCTTCTGCTGTTGCCGGCACCGACGTTCTGCGTGATCAGGACGATTGTTCCTGTTGCGATAAAGCCGAACATGACGATTAAAATGTTCAGAATCTGATTCGCGACTCCTACAGCTGCAACAGAGTCATCCGAATACTGGCTGAGCATCAGGGTGTCGGCATTTCCCATCAGCATGTGAAGAAACAACTCAATAAAAATAGGCCAGGTAAGAGCAAATAATGTCAATTTTCGATCTTTCTTCAGTTGAGGCAAAAACCATCCTCCTTCCCAAAAACTTACGTAAAATCATTACTAGTTTACAGATGATCTTCTATAATAAAAAGAGATGATTTCGATCATTTTTGGAAAAATACGACCTGAAGAGAGAGAGCGCCATGTCCTACATCGGTTTTGACATTCCTCCATTTCCAACTTTTATAAAAGGCGGAGATGCTATTTTTAAAAAGGGATCCAAGCACTTTAAGCGCATTTTTACCGTCTTTGATCTGATATATGTCCAGTCGGGAGAGCTTTACATAACGGAAAACAGCGAGCCATTTACAATAAAAGACGGCCAGTTCATCATCTTAACTCCAGGCTTTGAACACTACGGACATAAAAGCTGCAGAGAAGATACAAGAGTTTTTTGGTGTCATTTCAAAATGGAGGGTGAATTTTCACTGTATAGGGAGGGGTATGAAAACTGGGCAGAGATCCAGACGCGAGACGGGGACTTTGTCGTTCCGCCCCAATTTCATTTTAAACTTCCGGCTTTCGGAGAATGCCTCCACCGTGATTTTGTTGAAAAGATTTTTGAGAATCTTACACGTCTGGACCATCAGACCCCTGATTTTACGCTGAGGCAGCAGATTTATTTTCAGGAAATCATTCTTCATCTCCAAAAAGAATCACTGAAGATCTCAAGCGCAGCTGAAAAAGTAGTGGAAGACACGCTGCGTTATATTAGGAAACATTACAAAGAAGAAAAGAAGATGGAGGACGTTGCAAAGGAACTTCACTTTCATCCCGACTACATCACAAGATGCATGCAAAAAACAATGGGTGTCACACCTGTACAGTACTTAACCCAGTACCGGATGGAACAGGCGAAACGGCTTCTGTCGACTACTGACGATAAAATAGCATTCATCGCAAAAGAGTCCGGCATACAGGATCCCGCCTACTTCACAAAAATATTTAAACGCCTGGAAGGAGTTTCACCACTTGAATATCGAAAGATAGTATCAAGGAAAAAATAAAACATGTATGAATAAGACCGATAATAGGTCAGGATGGTACTGAAGTTATGGTCTCGGGGATAAGTGCCTTCAGGGCGGAAAATATGTCTCTTGATGGTTGCGATCTTGGAGATAAGTGCCGTCAAAACAGAAAATCGCTGGCTTGATGGTTCCGAACTCGGAGATAAGTGCCGTCAAACCGGAAAATTCAATGGTTGATGGTCCTGATCTCGGAGATAAGTGCCACCGAGCCGCAAAATCCGGGTCTTGAAGGTTCGAATCCCGTAGATAAGTGCCATCAAGAAAGAAAATCTGCAGCTTGATGGTTCCAATTCAAGAAATAAGTAACATTAAAACAGAAACCAATGGAGGAATAATAATGCCTACAATTAACGTGCCGGGCCACGGCTCATTTGAAACAGAAATGGGAAAGAAACTTGTTTTAGCACTAGAGGACAATGGAGTAAACATTCTCCACCGCTGCGGGGGGAAAGCGAAATGCACAAGCTGCCGCGTGGAAATTCTTGAAGGGGATTTCGAAGACTTAACAAATACTGAACGAAACGCGTTTGCGGAAAAAGGAGTGGAGGATCATCTGCGCCTTTCCTGCCAGATCCGCGTGAACGGGGATGTCACCTGCAGGCCGATTATGACAGTTGAAAGCAGAGGCATTGATGCAGGACCAAGACCGGAAGAATGAAAAATGTAAAACACGTCGGATAACATTTCCCGACGTGTTTTTTTGTGGGAGCATTTAATTCGGTAAAAATATTTATGACCCTTCAGCGCTGCTGCCTTGGTGTAAAGGTCACAAAAGCAGTGAGATATACCCCTTCAGCAGAGAGGATCTGTTGTAAAGGTCACAAAAGCAGTGAGATATACCCCTTCAGCAGAGACGCTCTGTCGTGAAGGTCACAAAAGCGTTGAGAAATAACCCTTCAGCAGAGTCGGTCCGTCGTGAAGGTCACAAAAGCGATGAGATATGCCCCTTCAGCAGAGTCGGTCCGTCGTGAAGGTCACAAAAGCGGTAAGATATGACCCTTCAGCAAAACAGTTCCATCGTGAAAGGTCCAAAAGCAAATAAGATATAACCTTTCATCAGAACAGTTCCATCGTAAAAGCTCCAAAAAAAGGCACCCCATACACCAGGGCACCGTCAATCCTTATTCCTGAACCAAATAAAACGCCATCTCATAAGGAGGCACTGTCACCGTCAGTTTCTCTGCATGTGCTGCAAATTCTTTTCCTGTGAGTAAGTCAGTCAGCTTCGTATCTTCGAGACTGAATGGAAGAACAGCTGAGAGTTCTTTGTCCGAATTATTCAGAACGGCTATCATTTTCTGGCTGCGGTTCTGTTTTGTGAAAATGACATGGTTTGTCTCATCATTTGCTTCAACAAATGTGATGTCGCCGCCGTTTCCGAATACAGGGTATTTTTTACGCAGGCTGATCAGTTTTTTGACATAGGTGAACAGTTCTCGGTCCTGCTTGTCTTCTTCCCAGATCATGCACTTGCGGCAGCCCGGATCCTGTTCTCCGTCCATGCCGATTTCATCTCCGTAGTAGATGCACGGTGTTCCGATGAAGCTTAATTGATAGGCGAAAAGCAGTTTCAGTTTTTCTTTGGCCTGTCCTGCTGTTGTTAATATTCTTGGCGTATCGTGGCTGCCAAGAAGGTTGAAGGCGACCTCGTTCACGTTTTTAGGATAAGAGTGGAGGACGCTTTCCATGATGTGAACAAATTCTTCCGCTTTTACTTTATTTGTAGCAATAAAGTTCATCGTTCCGGTTGTGAAGGGGTAATTCATGACGGCATCAAACTGATCGCCCTGAAGCCAAGGCATAGAGTCGTGCCAGATTTCACCCAGTATGTAGACATCTTCTTTTTCAGCTCTCACAGCCTGCCTGAACTCTCTCCAGAATGCATGATCCACTTCGTTCGCAACATCTAGGCGCCAGCCGTCAATATCAAACTCCCTTACCCAGTAACGGCCCACTTCGAGCAGATAGCTGCGCACGTCGGGGTGCTCGGTGTTCAGCTTCGGCATGCTTTCTACAAAGGCGAAAGCGTCATAGTTTAACGTATCGTCCTCATTTTTAAGAGGGAACTTGCGGATGTGAAACCAGTCTTTATAGGCTGATTTCTCACCATGTTCAAGAACGTCCTGAAACTGCGGGAAATAAAAGCCGCTGTGATTGAAAACAGCATCAAGCATCACTTTAATGCCGTTATCATGACACGTTCTGACAAGTCGCTTAAAGGTTTCTTTATCACCGAATTGCGGGTCAAGCTCCATGTAGTCGATCGTGTCGTATTTGTGGTTTGAATACGCTTTAAAAACAGGAGTGAAATAAATGCCGCTGATGCCAAGATCCTTCAGGTAGCCGATGTTCTGGATGACTCCTTCAAAATCACCGCCGAAGAAATTGCTGCTTGTCGGTTCTGTGCTTCCCCATTCCAGGGTGCCCTCTGGATTAATAGAAGAATCTCCGTTGGCAAAGCGTTCCGGGAAAATCTGATACCAGACTGTTTCCTTCACCCACTCAGGTGCATGGAATACATCCGCTTTATTTAAGAAAGGGAAGGCGAAGTACGGAGCTGTATCGTCCGAGACCACATCTTTAATAAATCCCTTTTCTGTATAGACCCATTTTTCATCACCTGAAATCAGCTCAAATCCGTAGCGCATTCTTCTGTATTCCGGTTCTACAGCTGTAAACCAGTAGTCAAACAGCTCATCCGATCCGCTTTTCTTCATGTCTTTCTGCTTAAACGTCCAGCCGTTTTTGCTCCATTCGTATGGATCGCCATGCACAAGGCTGACGGTTTCAACATCATTCTTTTTCGTGCGCAGTCTGATGTGCAGTGTTTTTTCGTCGTATGCGTAAGCATATTGATTTTTAGGGCGGTGATATACAGCTTCTTTTAACAATACATTCACTCTCTTTCTGCAGGCCGTTTTGCAGCGGGGCACAGGAATGGAAGATGTGTGACTATCATCCCATCCTTTTGTGCACCTACTATAGCCAAAAAATAGATTTCTTTTCTATTATAAGACAATGGGAAAACGTTTGCATTTATTTTAAAAATGTATTGACTTTTAATTCTGGCAAACTTAAAATGAAAATTAGTTAATAGGGAAAACGTTTGCACAAACCTTGGCAGAAACGGCTGAATGAAAGAAATGAAAGCCTTTTTTTAAGAGGGTAATAGGAAGCGTTTTCACTGACGAACTATGAGACTTTGGTTTCAGTTGTGCTGAACGTCCTCTGGGCACTAAGTACAATGAAATAGATTACAACAAAATAAAAGGTGGGGAAATTATGAGAAAGTTTTTATCACTTACTCTCATTGCTTTGCTTGTATTCGTCATGGCAGCATGCAGCAAGCCTGGCAGCTCAGAGCCGGCAAAGACAGAAGGCGGCGACAAAGAGGGAGAAAAAAAGACAGAAGAAGCAGTAGATTTGACTCCTGAAGAAGGCGCAAAGCTTGTACTTTGGGATAATGCAGACTCAGAAGCGAAATGGGCGACTATGGTTGCAGAAGAATTTACAAAAAAATACGATATTCCAGTTGAAGTGCAGGAAGTTAACCACACTGACGCTGCCGGCAAACTTGAAGTAGACGGTCCTGCTGGACTTGGCGCAGACGTATTCCACGCACCTCACGATCACGTAGGAAACATGGTTAAAGCGGGTCTTATTTATGAAAACGTTTTAGCTGATGAATATAAAGAAAGCTTCCTTCCGGCTGCAATCAGCGGAACATCTTACACAGATGAAAACGGCGATTCTAAGCTTTACGGATTCCCGATGGCTATTGAAACATATGCACTTTATTACAACAAAGATTTGGTAGACAAGCCTGCAGAAACATTTGACGAAATTTTTGAACAGTCCAAAGGCTTTGCTGGTGACGGCAAATACGGCTTCATGATGGAGCCTGCAAACTTCTACTTTGCACATGCATTCTTCGCTGGCTACGGCGGCTACATTTTCGGCAACGACAACACAGATGCAGCCGATCTTGGAGTGAACAGCGAAGGCGCTGTGAAGTCTGGTGAATTCATGCAACGCATGAACAAAGAACTTCTTCCATTGAAAAAAGAAGACATTACTGGCGACTTGATCAGTTCTTTCTTTAACGATAACAAACTAATGTACCGCATCTCTGGTCCATGGGATATTAAAAACCATGAAGAAGCAGGCATCAACTTCGGTATTGCTCCGCTTCCTAAATTAGACAACGGCGAAACACCAAAAAGTTTCTCCGGAATCAAAGCTTACTATGTAAACTCTTATTCTAAATATCCAAAAGCAGCTACTCTTCTTGCACAATTTGCAACAAGCAAAGAAATGCTTGAAAAACGCTTTGAAATGACAGGACAGCTTCCTCCTCAAACTGAATTGATTGAAAGCGATGCTATCCAAAACGACGAAATCGCTTCAGCGTTCCTTGAGCAGGCAGAAGCAGCGCTTCCAATGCCGAACATTCCTGAAATGCAATCAGTTTGGGGTCCAATGGAAACGGCTTATACAACAATGTGGAACGATGGAACTGAACCTAAAAAGGCACTTGACGCTGCACGTCAGCAAATTGAGGATGCTATCTCTTCACAAACGAAGTAATAGTCAGTCTGAGCCGATACCTATGGTATTGGCTCAACTTTTATCCTTTATTGGCAGGCAGCAGCCTCTACCTCTATGCCCTGAACATGCATGAGAAAGAGGTGGGGGTCAACTGCCCGTAAATGGGGACAGCAAAGGGACAACGGGGATTTTTTTTTCAAAGAAGTTTTCTCAATTTACTAGATTTTCATACAACGTGAGGAGGCCTGGCATAATGCGCGGACCAGCAAGAATAGGTGCATTACTATCGCTTTTATTAATGGGGCTTGGACAGATTTACCACCGTCAATATTTAAAGGGTATCCTTTTTATCCTTTTGGAAGTTTATCTTCTCGTTTTTTGGTCACTGCCTTTCAGATATGCAATGTGGGGTCTGACAACTCTTGGAGACACACCTCAGTCAAGAAATGGATTCGAAGTTGTTCAGGGCGATCACTCAATCTTCCTGATGATCGAAGGAATTATCTTCTTAATTTCATTCATTTTGTTCCTGTGGGTTTACTACTTGAACGTGCGCGATGCCTATAAAGTCGGTAAAGCACGCGAACGCGGCATTAAGCCTAACACAACTAAGCAAACGCTTGCCAACGTATGGGAGAACGGATTCCCTTACATTCTGTTAACACCTTCTATACTATTTACAATGTTCCTTACCATTCTTCCGCTCCTTTTTGGAGTTATGATTGCTTTTACAAACTACTCAGGTCCAAACCACTTGCCGCCAAAGGCGCTTGTTGACTGGGTAGGCTTTGATACATTCCTTAACCTTTTCCAGCTGAAGACATGGAGCACAACGTTCTACGGCGTATTCGGATGGACGGTAATATGGGCGATTCTTTCTACAGCAACAACCTTCTTCCTTGGTCTTGTGTTTGCTGTTCTAATCAACCATAAAGGAATTAAACTTAAGCGCTTATGGCGCTCGATCTACATTCTGCCATGGGCTATCCCGCAGTTTGTCAGCATTTTGATTATGAGAAACATCTTTAACGGAGAATTCGGTCCGCTGAATCAATACTTAAGAGCACTTGGTCTTGAAGCGATTCCATGGCTTTCTGATCCGATGTGGGCAAAAGTGACGCTTGTCACAGTTAACATGTGGTTTGGATTCCCGTTCTGGATGGTTCTGATGAGCGGTGTCATGACTACAATTGATAAAGAAATGTTTGAAGCGGCAGATGTTGACGGAGCAACTCCATGGAGCAAGTTCTGGAAAATCACTATGCCGATCGTCATGTTCTCGACGGCTCCGCTGCTTATCATGAGCTTTGCAGGAAACTTCAATAACTTCAACATTATTTATCTATTAACGCAGGGTAATCCTGTAAATGTTGAATACAGCTATGCCGGCTCTACAGATATCCTGATCAGCTGGATTTACAAAATGACGCTTGAGCAGAGCCAGTTTGCTACAGCTTCTGTTGTATCCATCCTCATCTTTATCGTAGTAGCAACTCTTTCTATCTGGAACTTCAGAAAAACAAAAGCCTTCAAGGAAGAGGATATGATGTCATGATGAACAAAAAACTAACTGATAAACTCGTCGTAGGCGTTATATATGCCATTTTAATCCTAACAGCTATTGCAGTGCTTTATCCTGTATATTTCATTATTATAGGGTCACTGAATCCAGGGGATTCTCTTTTCAAAACAAAGCTGATTCCAGAGGCGCTTACACTGGATCATTACCGCTATCTGTTTGAAGAAACAAAGTATCTGACCTGGTATAAAAACACATTTAAAATTGCCTTTTTCAACATGCTCATTTCAACATTCCTTGTTGTAACGGCAGCATATGCATTTTCCCGCTTCCGTTTCCCGGGACGCAAGCAGGGTCTTATGGCCATGCTCGTTCTTCAGATGTTCCCAAGCTTCATGGGGATGATCGC
Organism: Metabacillus mesotrionivorans; assembly: GCF_052171315.1. Classification (NCBI taxonomy): domain Bacteria; kingdom Bacillati; phylum Bacillota; class Bacilli; order Caryophanales; family Bacillaceae; genus Metabacillus; species Metabacillus mesotrionivorans. The sequence goes on from NZ_JBQMFF010000001.1 coordinate 74,427, forward strand.
CATATACATTCTTCTGCTTCAAATTGGCCTTTTGGACAATCACTGGGGTCTGATTCTTGTTTACGCCGGCGGATCCATTCCGTTTGGTGCATGGCTGGTTAAAGGTTACTTTGACGGTCTGCCAAGAAGTCTTGAAGAGGCAGCGAAGATTGACGGAGCGAGCCATACAACGATTTTCTTTAAAATCATGATGCCGCTTTCTAAACCGATTCTTGTTTTTATCGCTGTAAATAACTTTATCGGCCCTTGGATGGACTTCATCTTTGCCCGATTGATTCTTCGTTCAAATGAAAACAAAACACTTGCTGTCGGATTGTTCGAATTTGTTACAGGCAGAACGAGCACGCAGTTCACGACATTTGCAGCAGGAGCTGTTCTTGTAGCCGTGCCGATTACAATTTTGTTCCTGATCTTCCAGAAGTATATTGTTGAAGGACTGACTGCAGGAGCAAATAAAGGATAAGCAGGAGAACGATTTCATATTGAAATCGCCTTAACAGTTTAATAGTCTTATGTGTAAAGCTGTCCGGTTCCGGGCAGCTATTACGCAGTAAGGGGGGCATAGGGATGTTTAAACGGTTTATTAAAGGACTAGTCATCCCTTTTCTTCTTCTATCAGCATTCCCGGCGTCTCATGCCGGTGCTGAAAAGAAGGAGGAAAATCGTTCTTGGCAGGATGAAAGCATGTATTTTATCATGGTGGACCGCTTCCATAATGGCGACACGTCCAATGATTTTGAAGCAGATCCGAAAAATCCGAAAGCCTATCACGGAGGGGACCTGAAAGGAATCATTGACAAGCTTGATTACATTCAGGAAATGGGCTTTACGTCCATCTGGCTGACTCCTGTGTTTGATAATGAAGAAGGCGGATACCATGGCTACTGGATCCGTGATTTCAAGAACGTAGATGAAAACTTTGGAACACTTGAAGAGTTTAAGACGCTCGTAAAAGAAGCGCATAAGCGCGACATGAAAGTGATGCTCGATTTTGTAGTCAATCATACCGGCTATAAGCATCCGTGGGTAAATGATCCGGCCAAAAAAGACTGGTTTCATGAAAAAAAGGATATTGCAAACTGGCAAAATCAAGAGGAAGTAGAAAATGGCTGGCTCTTCGGTCTGCCTGATCTGAATACGGAAAATCCGGAAACGAAAGCGTTTCTGATTGATGCTGCAAAATGGTGGATCACAGAAACTGATATTGACGGCTACCGCCTGGATACAGTACGTCATGTCCCGAAAGCATTCTGGGAAGAGTTTTCCAGGGAAGTAAAATCGGTCAAAAGCGACTTCTTTTTAATGGGAGAGGTTTGGGACAAGGATCCGAAGTATGTTGCGGGATATACAGAAGCCGGACTTGATTCGGTTGTAGACTATCCGTTTTATGAGGATGCTTCAAAAGTGTTTTCCAATACAGGAGGCACTGCAGGAATGCTTGCAAATGTGTTTAAAAGAAATCAGGTTCTGTACAAGGATCCATTTGTCTTAGGCAATTTTATTGATAATCATGATAATGAACGATTTACGAGAAAAGCTCTTGTCAATAAACAGAATCCGGTTACCCGGATAAAAATGGCGCTGACCTATATGTATGCAGCACCGGGTATGCCAATTGTGTATTACGGAACTGAAATTGCGATGGACGGAGGCAATGATCCGGATAATCGCAGAATGATGAATTTTCGTGCAAATGATGAATTGATTAAGTATGTTTCAAAGCTTGGAAAGGTCCGAAATGAATTTCCTTCTCTCAGAAGAGGAGAGATGGAAGTGCTGTTTGATGAAAAGGGCATGACCATTTTCAAGCGGACATACAAAGGTGAAACAACGGTGGTTGCCGTAAACAATACCGAAGAATCAAGAACGGCTGTTGTTCCGGCTGATGCTCTCTCTGAAGGTAAAGAACTGAACGGGCTTTTAACCGGGGACAGTACCGAAGAGAAAAACGGTGAGTACGAATTTATTCTCGACAGAGAGACTGCTGAAATCTATGAGACTGTTGAAAAAACAGGACCGAATATTCCGCTGATCAGTGTATTTATAGCTGTTCCCGCATTATTTGCAGGGTTTTTGTACCGGAACAGAAGGAAGAAAGCATAAGGGGAAATCTTTCCCCTTTTTACAGAAAAGATTTGAATGCGGTTACAGTATTGTAGCTTTAAAGCATTCGTGATAGATTAAATGATACTTATCCGGAGAAGAAAATCTCCGATCATGCCAGTAAGAGAGGGATGGGATTGTGGCAACAATAAAAGATGTCGCAAAGTTAGCAAATGTAGCTCCATCAACAGTTTCGAGAGTGATTGCTAATAACCCGCGTATAAGTGAAAAAACAAAAGAGAGAGTTAGAGAAGCGATGAGTGAGCTTGGGTATCATCCCAATTTCATTGCCAGAAGTCTTGCCAATCAGTCAACCCAGGCAATCGGCATCGTGATTCCGGGATCTGCTGACAAAGCGTTCTTAAATCCATTCTTTCCTGAAGTTATCCGCGGCATAAGCAAAGGAGCCCATCAAAAACATTATGCTCTGCATATGTCGACGGGTGAAACGGACGCTGAAATTATGGAGGGCGTCGTGCAAATGGTTGAAGGGAAACGGGTAGACGGCATCATTCTCCTGTATTCTCAAGTAGACGATAAGCTGACTAAATATCTTCTCAGAAAAAAATTCCCGTTTGTCATTGTCGGCAAGCCATTTAAAGATGTCGAGCACATTACGCATGTAGACAATGATAATTACCGTGCAGCGAAAGAAGTCACAGAGCATCTGATTCAGCTTGGCCATGAGCGGGTGGCGTTCATCGGGGGAAATCTCAAGCTTGTCGTAACGGTCGAGCGCCTTTTGGGATATGAAAAAGCGATACGCAACGCAGGCCTTGTTTACCGTGATGATTACATCATTCACGCACAGTTTTTAAAAGAGGGCGGGCAGGCAGCCGTTCAGGAACTGTTTAACCTGGATGAGCCTCCAACAGCTCTTGTCGTGGCAGACGATCTGATGGCGCTCGGTGTGCTGAACACCCTTGATGATATGGGCATTAACGTTCCGAATGATGTTTCTGTCGTATCATTCAACAATGTTATGCTTTCTGAAGTGTCAAGACCACCGCTTACAACCGTTGATATCAATATTTTTCAATTAGGCTATGAAGCTTCCAAACATGTCATTCAGCTGGTTGAAGATCCGATGGACCCGATCAAGCGGATTATCATCCCGCATAAGCTGATGAAGCGTCAATCATGCAGAGAATACGTTGCTGCCAAAAAAACAACGATAATCTAAACAAAAACGGCCTTCAAGGCCGTTTTTGTTTCATCTTCTGTATTCAGTCTCCCGGCACAAGCACGAGCGTCTTTGTCCCCTCAGCCTTTTTAATATCTGTCACGTGATAGGTTCCATTTACCCAATCATCAAGCTGATCCTTATACCATTCACTCTTCACATGCCCTGCCTGGCCTGGTCCGACAATATGGTGGCCTTTGCCAAGATCAGCTGCATCGATGACAAACCGCCATGAAGCTCCGTGATTCACTGTGCCTTCCTCGTTATAGTTAGCAGCCTGGACTGTAATCTGGCTGCCTCCCACTGGCTCAGGATTTTCCCTGTTAAAAAGCCACTTCAGGACAGGCGAAGCGGAAGAAAGCGGATGAGCGAAATAAAGCTGGTGATACTCTCCCCATTTCCAGCTGCCGGGATCATTGCCGTATTTTTCTTGAATCAGACTGACTGTATCCTGAAAAGAAGTGAGAAGAACCTGCTGGAATCCTCCTTGATCCGTAAACCACTGAGATTCATCTCCATTCAGCGCCCGCCTTAAGAGTTCATCCGTGATTCCTTGTTTCCCTTCAAATAAATCATCCATTTTCTCCGGTATGGAATCTTCAAACAGCACGGCTGGAATCTGCTTCATCCATAAATGAAACAAAAGGGGTGCAGCAAGCTCTTGATCGTCAGTCATATTCCAGCTGCCAAGCAGGTCCGCTGCTGCTTGTTCGGTTTCATTTAAAACGGCAGTTCCAAGCTGTCCAAGAAGGGGCTTCAAAAATTCATCTGCATACAGATTTTTCTTGTCCATCTGAAGATCCTTCATATCCTGAAGGGAAAGCTTTTCTTTGGACTCCAGTACTTCTTTTATTCTCATATACCTGTACGGCTGCGCCCAGTGATGGCTAATGTGATAAGGGTAGTCATCGCCGATCACTTTATTGTTTGCGGTGGCAGCAAATCCTTCCTCGGGGTTAACAGTCCGCGGGAGCTCATCATATGGAATAAATCCTTCCCATTCGTATTCATCTGTCCATCCCGGAACAGGCAGCATGCCGTCACCTTTTTTGCGGATCGGAATTTTCCCGTTTGCTTTGTAGGCAATCGTTCCGTCTTTGCCGGCAAACACAAAGTTTTGAGTCGGCACGTGAAAATCGGCAAGTGCCCGCTCAAATTCATCCCAGTTTTTCGCTTTATTCATCGAAAGAACTGCCTGAAATTCGGTTGAAGGCATAAGGGCCGTCCATTTCATTGCAAGCGCTGTGTCTTTCTTTGAATCATGGGCAAAATCCGAAATGATCGGACCGTGTCTCGTTTCTACTACTTCAAAATCAATCGTTTTTCCGTCTTTTACAGCAATCGGTTCTTTTATGACAGCGGCATCCTCATAGCTTCCGTTGTATAAAAATTGGTTCGGGTTTTCAGGATTGCGTTTTTCGATATATAAATCCTGCACATCAGGGCCGGTATTTGTCACACCCCATGCGATGTCTTCGTTATGACCGAGAATAATCCCCGGAACTCCCGCAAAAATAACGCCGCTTACATTCATGTTCTCATTTTGCAGATGCATCTGATACCAGATGGACGGAGTGCCGAGCGAAAGGTGGGGATCGTCTGCAAGCATCGGTTTTCCGCTTTCACTCTTTTCTCCGCTTATTACCCAGTTGTTGCTTCCGTTAAATTCCGGCGGGATAACTGCAGAAGCAAATCCAGTTTCAATATCTAAATCCGAATCTTTGTAGGAGGAGATGATCTCATCTGCATTCTTTGGATACGTTGGGAAAAGGTCCAGTGCTTTTTCTTCCGGCAGGTTTTCCATGGCCCAGTAGCGGAAGGCCTGTCCAGACCAGTGGCCGCCGAGGTCAAAGGCCATATATTTCCCAATCGTCAGGGAATCAGCAGGCGTCCATTCAGCTGGTTCGTAGCCCAATATCCTGAATTCAAACGGCAGTTTTCCTTCAGCCTCAGCCTCTTTGATGAAGGCATTCACACCGTCTGCAAACCATTGCATCGCCTTTTTTGATGTCTCGTCGTAAATTGGATAGGACGCCTCAGCTGCTCTTCTAAGTCCGAGTGTCCTGAAAAACTTGTCCCTTTCGATGGCTGCTTCCCCAACGACTTCGCTGAGTGTCCCGGATGCCTGCCTTCTGCTTAAATCCATTTGAAAAAGTCTGTCCTGGGCCTGAACATAGCCCTGAGCTGTATAAAGGTCTTTATCTGATCCGGCGAGAATATGAGGAACACCATGCTTATCCCTTGTGACCTTTACCTCTGCCGAAAGATCTGCAACGGAAACCTCTCCGGATAGGACAGGGAGGCTTCTGCTTATGTAAAGGTTTACAAAAATCAGGACTCCAGTAATCAAAAACAGCAGTCCTATCGTTCCGATCCAAATTCCTTTCTTTTTACCTGCCATCCCTCTGCGCGGTACCTGTGCTTCCATTTTCTCACTCCCAATATGATTTAAGAACTATATACCACCCGGTTCACCAAAAACCCTTTGGATAAAATAGGAATTCTCTAAACGGCTTTTCCTTCATATAGTGAACTATCAAATGGAAAAAGGTGACTGATGCATGAGAAAACTTCTGCTGTTTGCCGACCCCGGCATTGATGACTCGCTTGCGATTATTTATGCTTTGCTGCACCCTGACATAAAACTGCTTGGAGTTGTTACAAGTTTCGGCAATGTCTCAAAGCAGCAGGCAACAGAGAATACTGCCTATCTGCTGAAACTTGCAGGGAGAGAAGATATCCCGGTCATTGAAGGGGCTACCTTCCCGTTAAGCGGTGAATTGTCTGTCTACTATCCTGAAATACACGGCGCGGAAGGCCTCGGTCCGATCAGGCCTCCAAAAGGAATCCGGGTGAATCTAAAAAGATTTTCCCATGTTTTTGAACTGATTGAAAAGCACCCAGATCTGACGATTGCCGATATCGGCAGGCCCACATCGCTTGCCCATGCCTTCAATTTAAACCTTGAAAGGCTGCAGCAGGTGAACGATATTTTCAGCATGGGCGGCGCCTTTTTTGTGCCTGGAAATGTCACGGCGCTTGCTGAAGCAAATTACCACGGGGATCCTGTCGCCGCAAATGTTGTCCTTAACTATGCAAAAAGTGTCCATATCGCGCCCCTCAATGTGACGGACCGGGCCATCGTAACGAGAGAGACTGCCGCGTACATTGATTCCATTTCTAAAAATCCGTTTAAAGCATTGATTCCGTCTGTAACGAATTATTATTCAGACGCTTATGCTAAGCTTAGGCCGCACCAGAATGGTCCATCGATCCACGACGCCTTTGCCATCTACTTTATGATGAATCAGGAAAAAATTTATTCTGTCAAAAAAACCGTTTCTGTTTGTGTTTTGGGAGATGCAAGAGGAATGAGCTTTGCCGATTTCCGTAATCACCTCACCCCGCCTGGCGCGAAACATACCATTGCACTGAATTTTAACTATCAGGATTTTCTGACTGATTTCATCAAGGTCATGGCATCCGAAATCAGCTGAATACCTTCTGCCGAAACCCGCTTTCATGCGGGTTTTTTTGCATAAAAAAATGGATTGCAAAAGCCCCGGAACAGAGTATAGTTACCTTATAAAGCGTTTTACAAACTAACGGGCGAGGGGTAAAAATGAATCTATCTTACATAGAGGAAATGCTTGAAAAGCAAGAATACAAGGCGGCAGTTTCTCACTTTTCAGAGGCGTATCAGAAAATGGCAGCGGAAAATAGTCTGACAGCTTTCAAATCTTTTATCCGCTGCGGCAGCAATGAAAAGGAAATGAAGGAATTGCTGATTGCAGCAGAGGAAAGCCTGATGGATCAGCTGAGCTCCATTATGATTCGGGATATGTACCGGACGGCTCCTTCTCCGCAGACTGCCATCTGGTACAGCGAACAGCTCGCGGATGAACACAAGCTGATTGAGGCAGAAGAGCTGCTTGTTCAGGTTGAGAAACAGGAGCTGACAGAGGAACTGAGAGAAAAGCTCTCTTTTTCCATGGCGACAGTTCTTATGCAGATGAGAAGGCTTGGGGCAGCTTATGAGTATATGAAAAAATGTGAAGCGCTGGCGAAGGACGGCATGAATACAAGGTGGGGCTATTACTACCTTCAAAGCGGCGACTGGGACAAGGCTGTTTCGCTTCTTGAAGCGGGGAAGAAGGATAAGAAAGACGGTGTGATTGCCCGTTTACTTCTCGTTCAGCATTGGGCTCTTCAAGGGGAGGCTGAACGTGCACAGCGTGAGCTTGACGAAGCGATTGCCCTGTACCCTGATTACCCAAAACTTCTTATTGAAAAAATCAGACTTTGTTCAAAGCAAAAGAAGTGGAAAGAGATGCGGGAGACGATTCAGCGGCTGAATGAGCTGTCTCCTTACCGCGATTACAAGAAAATGACCGAATACTACACGGCCGAATCCCATTACGGGGAAGAAGATTTTGATGTTCTTGAATCTTACTTAAACAAACACAGCCATTTTAAAGAGAAGTCCTATTTTAAGCATTTTAAAAAAGAAGGCAGCTTTAAAAAGAAAAATACCGCTTATAAACCGGTCGTGCAGAAGTACAACTATTGTGTTCCTGCCTGTGCAGAGATGGTTTTCAGCATGTACGGGAAAACCGTCAAACAGGATGAGATTGCCGAATCCATTTTTGCCGTAAACGGATCAAAGCTTTCTAAGATGATTGCTTATTTTAAAGAAAAAGAATTCCGGTGCACGTATTTTTTTGGAAACGAAGAGGTATTTAAAGAGCTGCTTGACCGTGATATTGCCATTATGGTTAATATTGATTACCCTACGGCGTCCCATGTGCAATTAATTGTCGGGTATGATGACAGACTTCAGGTTTTTCACGTGCAGGACCCAAACAACAGATATACGCACGAGCTGATGTATGAAGATCTGCAGCGCGAATTTGGAAACAACGGTGCGTTATCGCTTGCCATTTCTCCAATGGGACACTCAGACCTGTCCGGCCTTTTGCCTGATCACGTACATGAGATGTCTGAAAAACTTTTCGCTTTGACCGAAATTTTTCATAAAGAACTCAGCCGTGAAGATCAGGATTTCCTGAAAGAGAATATCGGACACATGGCCGTGTCCGCCTATATCATGAAATACTTGCCGGGTGTTGTGGATGAAGAAATCTTAAACGCTGCTGCAGAAGTCATTTTAAAGCATAAAGAACAGGCGGAATACCACAGTCTTACAGCCGCTATGGCCTATTACAGCGCAAAAAACAATGAACAGGCAGAAAGCTATTTGAAAAGCACCAAGTCCAGCCACTATCCGGGGGTCTATTGGTTGATAAAAGGCAGAATCAGCTACGGTTCGGGGAAGTATGATGAAGCTTATGCGGCTTTTAAAGAAGCCCTGAAAAAAGAGCCTGAAGACCACGTGTTATGGACCTACCTGTCGATGTCAGCATTCAGCAGAAACCATTTAGCCGAAGGGCTGAAGTATTCTGAAATTGCGATGGATATTAACAGCCTGGATCTTTTCACGATCGTCAATCACGGCATTCTTCTTCTTGAAGCAGACCGGCCGAAGGAAGCACGTGACCTGTTGCATGAGTGTCTGAGGGAGAACAAAGATGACGGATATGTCTGGCTTCAGAGGGCCAGATGCGACCTTGCCATTGGCAAATACCGGGCGGCACTCCGCGGATTCCGGACCGCAGCTGCACTGGATCCGGCTGAAGCAGAAGCATTTATTGAACTTGCGGACCTCTATGATTCCGTTTTTAAGGATGAGGAGAAGGCTTTAGGCGTTCTTGAACAGGGAATTCAAACAGCAGATGACAAGACAGAGCTTCTTCATGCAGCGGGCGGTATCCGGGAGAATCGAGAAGAGTATCAGCAGGCCAGGGAACTTTACAGCATGGCGGCTGCCCTTGATGAAAAGGACGCATTTTCACGGATTGCTCTGGCGGCTCTTTACAAAGAAGAAGGGGATACAGCCCGCTTCTTTAAAGAAATTCAGTCGCATTATGAAGCATTTCAGCATGACAGCGAGTTTTTATTTAACGCCGGGAAACGGATGTTTGCTGCAAGCAGCGAAATGGATGAAAGCGAGGCTTTCGAAGAACTTGCTTTGTCCTATATGGAAAAAGCAATCTCCTTTGCCGACGAAAATGTGGAAGAGGCAATGGAGATCTATACAGGCTTGATTGCTGAAACGCCGTATTACCGGAGAGGCCTTGCTTTTTTTGAACGTTTAAAAGAAAAGGTAAGCGAATCGGCCATTTTAGCCTATTCGGGCTACCTCCATGAACAGCAGGGCTCACTTTTTAAAGCAAGAAAATTATATCGGCAGGCTGCTGAAATCTGCGATGAAAAAGTTTTCACGTTCTACCGGCTTGGCGAGGCTGCCTTTAAGCTTGAAGAGTACGCGGAGGCGGAGCGTCATTATAAAAAAGTTCTCGAGCTGGATCCGAAACATGAACAGGCGATGCTCGACCTTGCATCAGTTGCAAACCGCAGAGAAGATAAGACTGCAGAAAAAGACTATCTCCTGTCCGCTTTCCATGTTGATCCTTACTGTATTTCAGCAGAAGTTCTGCTGGATTTAATGGAAACAAAAGCAGAAGCAGAGTCCTTTAAACAGGACCTATTGAAGCTTGAAGGAACAGTGGAAGAGGCATTCCTTCACCATTCTCTCTCACATGTCTATGCAAAACTCGGCGAAGCTGAGAAAGAGGAACAGCACCTCATGCAGGCTCTTGAACTTGATCCGGACCAATTGCAGGTGCAGCATCATTATGCAGCATTTCTGATCAGTCGCGGGAAAGCAAAAGAGGCAAAAGCTCTCCTGTACAAGCTGATCCATGATCATCCGGGTACAAGGAAGCTTTATGACACACTGATTGATTTGATGATTGAAACAAAGACGATACAAAAGCTTGAAGGAGAACTGAAAAAATGGAAGGTTTCTAATGAAGAAAAAAGCATCATTTTTATGCATGCGGCTCTTTCTTATGAAAGACACTTAAACGATATGCAGGAAGCGTTCGAAGATGCTGAAAAGCAAAGAGGCTGGCTGAAGCGGATTACAGGTTTCTCAAAAGCGAGTTTAAAGTTTGGGCTTCTTATCCATTTTTACGAAGAGGCAGTAAAACTGGACAGGGAGAACGGGACAGCGGTCAATTGGTTTGCTGATTGTTACCTCCAGCTTGGACTTAACGAGGATGCCATTAAAGTGCTGCAGCAATCACTTCGCCATGCATTTGATCCTGCTGCTGCCTATAAGCTTGCAGGTCTTCTTATTCAAGAAGCGGCAATCGCGGGTGAAAAGAAAGCCGTGCGCTTCCTGTCAGAGGCATGCGGTCTGCTTGAAGCGCTGATTGAGGATGAAGAAGATGCAGATTATTACACTCTTCTTGGCATGGCCCTGCTTGAATTCGGAGATTTTGAGGAAGCAGAAGATGCGTTTAAACGGGCTTTGGAGATTGATCCGGAAGTGGAAAAGGGACATTTCCATCTTGCAAGACTCTATACGGAAGCGGAAAAGTACAGACAGGCAGAAGCTAACATCAGGCAGGCAATGATGATCAGTCCTGACGACCACGACAACTACAATCAGCTCGGCCTCATTTACAGACATGAATTCAAGCTGAAAGAAGCTCTTGAAGCCGTTGAAGCGGCAATCGCACTCCAGCCTGAGGATCTTCTCTGTCTTTATAACAGAGCCTGCTATCTTGCCTCAATGAAACGGTTTGAAGAAGCCGCAGAACAGCTTGAGGCCCTGTATGAACTTGATGAAGACTTCATCTTCACGGAAATGGCCGAAGAGGATGAAGACCTCGAGCCGCTTAAAGAAGCGGGATACTTCCCGGTGAATAAAGCAGCCGGCAGATAAACCCCTCGACTTGAAAAAGAGGGCGGAAAGCGGTCATAATAAACTGGAGAATGTTTAAAACACGAGTGGACTGAAGCGGAAGGCACTTGACTCCTTGTCCAGCTGCAGCGCCCAACTCCTCTGTCAGAACAAAATCCCCCAAAAAGTCAAAACCGGACTTTTCGGGTGATTTCTTATCTGACTGCCGGAGCAAAACGGGCGCTTCCGCTTTTCTAAGGGGATGAAGAGGGCACTGAAGATCCCGCAGCGCAGCGAGGAAGCTTCAGGCACTCCCCTCGGAAAGCAAGTGACTGGAGCGCAAGGGAACGGGTACGATTTAGAATTTACAATGATCATACAAACAGCCTGACATTGAAATCAAAAACAACAATCCATTAAAGACATTTTTCTGTTAAAATAAAAGAATATATGCTGATTCAGCAAAAACAGATAGAATAAAGGAGTTTTTCAGATGGAAAAAGTATTGATCTTTGGTCATAAAAACCCGGATACAGATACGATTTGCTCTGCAATTGCGTATGCTGATCTTAAAACAAAGCTAGGCATGAATGCAGAGCCTGTCCGCCTCGGAGAAATCAACGGCGAAACAGAATTTGCTCTGAATACATTTGGAGTTGACGTTCCAAGACTGATTGAAACAGCTGCAAATGAGACAAGCCAGGTCATTTTAGTCGACCATAACGAACGCCAGCAAAGTGTCAGTGACATCGAAAAAGTACACGTACTTGAGGTTATTGACCATCACCGCATCGCAAACTTTGAAACAAGCGATCCGCTTTATTACCGCGCGGAGCCTGTCGGATGCACAGCTACAATCCTGAACAAGATTTACAAAGAGAACGGCGTGAGCATTCCAAAAGAAATTGCGGGACTTATGCTGTCTGCCATCATCTCTGATTCGTTATTATTTAAATCACCTACATGCACGGAGCAGGATGTAGCAGCTGCGAAAGAACTTGCAGCCATTGCCGGCGTGGATGCAGAAGTGTACGGACTTGATATGCTGAAAGCAGGAGCTGACCTCAGCGGCAAAACAGTTTCCGAACTCATTTCTCTTGATGCAAAAGAATTCTCAATGGGCGATTACAAAGTGGAGATTGCACAGGTAAATGCGGTAGACCCTAACGACATTCTTGTTCATAAAGAAGAAATCGAAGCGATGGTTTCAGCGGTTATCGCTGAAAAAGAATTGGACTTGTTCGTATTTGTCGTAACAGATATCCTGATCAATGATTCCGTTGCCATTGCTCTTGGCCGTGAAACACGCGCGGTAGAACAGGCATACGATGTAAAGCTTATTGATAACATGGCGGTGCTGAAAGGCGTTGTATCCCGCAAGAAACAAATTGTACCTGTCCTGACAGAAGTTTTAACAAACGCACTGTAAAGTTTCATTTAAAAAAACGGCCTGCACTGCAGGCCGTTTTTTTTGTTTTTAGCAGTAGCCAGGTCCAGGACCATAACCAGCGCCGCCGACAAAAGAAGCACCGATGATAATCAGCAAAATAAACAATACGATAATTAGCGCGAATCCATTATTGTATCCGCCGCCGCATCCATCTTTACTCATGGTTGTGTCTCCTCCAATCATGAAATCGTGAGCTTTTCTCTTGCTCAAATTTAGGGTATGCGGAAGGAAGAATTATGTTAGCCTATTTATCTATTGCTTACTGAACTCAGCTCATCAAAGACATTTCCAGCAGCACAAAAAAGACCGGAGAAAAGGATCTCCGGCCTTGAAATCAGCTACTTATTAAATAAGCTTTTGACGCCGTGGAAAATTAAAACGAAAGAAAAAACTAAGATTGCTAAAACGCCAACGACTGTCGTAAACGGTGCGAGGCTTGCAAGGAATGTTCCGGCCAGCGGAAGTTCAACTAGAGCAAAGCCTGCAAGAATGGCTGCAAGGAATAAGAAAATTAATCGATCCATCATTATCCCCTCCTTCCTAATACAGTATATGTAAGCGTTTTCTTAATAGTATAGGTCACATGCACATTTTCTTAAGAATATATAAATTAAAAGCACGAAAAAAGCCCGTTTTTGATACGGGCTTTTATTGCAGCGGTAAACTTATTAGATTTTCTTACTGTCAGGGCTAAATGGGTGATTCCGCTTTTCTTCATTGTCCAGCTCCATCGCTCAGCTCCTCTGTCAGAACGGAATCATCACCAAAGGCAAAAAGCGCCTTTGCCGCTGTTTCCTTATCTGACTCCCGGAGCTAAACGAGCGATTCCGCTTTTCGTGGTGTCCAGCTCCATCGCCCAGCCCTTCCGTCAGAACAAAATCCCCCAAAAAGTCAAAACCGGACTTTTCGGGTGATTTCTTTTCTGCCTGTCAGGGCTAAACGGGCGATTCCGCTTTTCTTCTTAGCCGTTAATGATTTTACCACCGTTCACATGAATCATCTGTCCGGTGATGTAGCTTGAGTCGCTGCTTGCGAGGAATACGTAGCTTGGCGCAAGCTCATCAGGCTGTCCGGGGCGTCCCATTGGCGTGTCGGCGCCGAACTCTGAAACTTTTTCTGCATCAAACGTTGAAGGGATGAGCGGTGTCCAGATTGGGCCCGGAGCTACGCCGTTTACCCGGATGCCTTTTTTCACAAGAGACATGGAAAGGGAGCGTGTGAACGTCGTAATAGCCCCTTTTGTAGCTGAATAATCAATCAGCTGTTCGTTTCCTGCATAAGCTGTTATGGATGACGTGTTGATGATGCTGCTTCCCTGTTTCAGGTGGGGAAGGGCTGCTTTTGTCATATAGAAGAAAGAGAAAATATTTGTTTTGAATGTGCGTTCAAGCTGCTCTTTTGTAATTTCCTCAATGCCGGCCTGCGGATGCTGCTCAGCCGCATTGTTGACAAGAATGTCAATTCTGCCGAACTTGCTGACTGTTTCGTTTACTACCTGTCCGCAAAATGCTTCATCTCCGATATCTCCCGGAATAAGCAGACACTGTCTGCCTTCCTGTTCAACAAGGCGTTTCGTTTCATTCGCATCATCGTGTTCATCCAAATAGGAAATGACAACATTTGCGCCTTCTCTTGCAAAGTGGACGGCTACCGACCGCCCGATGCCTGAATCAAGCCTGTGATGATCGCTGTTTTATCCGAAAGCTTGCCGCTGCCTATGTATTGATGGCTGTCAAACTCGGGTTTTGGATGCATCTGATTTTCATGCCCTGGCTGCACATCCTGATGCTGCGCAGGCATCGTTTTTTTTGTTTGGCTGTTTTGACTCATTTACAATCCCTCCAGGTTTTAATCACATTTAGTATGGTGAAAAATCCGATAAGTATGTTGGATATGCTGTTTATATTCCCTGTCAGTCTCTAATAAAACACCTGATTTTGTGCAAAAAAAAAACTGAGACAGAAGTCTCAGTTCAAAACGTTGAAATACCGTGCTTCAGGATGGGCAACGACTATGGCCGTAACAGATGCTTCAGGTTCCATCATAAAGCCCTCTGTCAGATTCACTCCGATGTCTTCAGGCCTTATCAGATCAAATAATTTGGCCTGGTCATCAAGGTTCGGGCACGCCGGATAGCCGAAAGAGAACCGCTGGCCTTGATACTTGGCTGAAAAACGCTGATCCATTGTAAAGTCCGGCGGATCTGGGAAGCCCCACTGATCGCGGATCAGCTGGTGCGTCCGCTCGGCGAGACCTTCGGCTAGTTCAAGGGCAAGGGCCTGAACGACATGGCTTTTCAAATAGTCGCCCTGTTCCTTGAAGCGGTTTGCAATCTCTCTTACTTTCTTTCCTGCCGTAACAGCAAAGAAGGATACATAGTCTCTCTTTCCGCCGTCCGGACGAACATAGTCTGAAATGCAGCGGTGCGGCAGCTTGGATTGCCTTGGAAAGTCAAAGGTCTGCCGTTTTTCTTCTGTTTCAGGATCCAGAATGTGCAGAGAATTCCCCTCCGATACAGCAGGGAAGAACTGATAAACTGCAGCAGGTTCAAACCATTTTTCCGCCTCTCCCTGCTTCAGGAGCTCATCAATGGTTTCTTTGAGAGCAACAGCTTTTGGATCATTGTTTTTCAGCATTTCTTTTACTTTTCCCTTGAGGCCGAGGTGATGGCCGATCAGCATCTGCATGTTGATATAAGGGATGAGGTGCTGCAAATTGAAATCTTTGATGATATGGCGTCTACAGTCCTCAGGCACAAAAACAGGGGACGGTGCAAGCTCTGCTCTTTTTTCAAGCAGCTCTGTCACTGCGGCAGTCGGTTTCTTTTCAGAAAACCGTTCAGATTGCACTTTTTTCTTTTTAAACTGGGCCGGGTCGACGCGGATCCGGTTTGCAAGTGAAAGGCCGTCCATCGCATCCTTGGCATACACCACCGGGCCGCTGTATTGCGGAGCAATTTTTCCGTCCGCAAACTTTCTGGAAAGGGCAGCGCCGCCGACCAGGATTGGAACCGAAATATCAGCTTCACGCAGATCCTGTGCGGTCAGGACCATTTGTTGGGCTGACTTAACAAGCAGGCCTGAAAGTCCGACAATATCCGGTTTTTCTTTTCTGACAGCTGCGATTAAATCCTGAGGGGTCACTTTAATTCCGAGATCCACTACTTTGTAGCCATTGTTGCTCAGGATAATATCCACAAGGTTTTTCCCGATATCATGCACATCGCCTTTAACCGTTGCAAGCAGGATTTTTCCTTTTCCGCTGTCATCCTTTTTCTCCATATACTGCTCTAAAAAGGAGACGGAAGCCTTCATTACTTCTGCACTTTGAAGAACTTCGGCGACGATCAGCTGGTTTGTATTGAAAAGCTCTCCGACTTCAGCCATTCCGCTCATTAGTGGACCGTTAATAATATCGAGAGGAGCATCATATTCCTTAAGGGCTATTTCAAGGTCTGAAATGAGTCCTTCTTTTGTCCCCTCAACAACATATTGGGCGAGACGCTGCTCAAGCGGAAGGGACTGTACAGGTTTTTTGGATGTTTTTTTCTTCCCGCGATAGTGATTTGTAAAAGCGGCCAGTGTTTCGTCATTTGTGTTAAAAAGAAGAGTCTCTGCCATTTCTACTTCTTCTTTCGGAATGGATGCGAAACGCTCAAGTTTTTCCGTGTTGACAATCGCATAGTCGAGACCTGCCTGTGTACAGTGATAAAGGTAAACGGCATTCAGCACTTCGCGTCCGACAGGCGGGAGACCGAAGGATACGTTGCTGACACCTAGCATGGTCAGACATTCCGGAAGTCGCTCTTTGATCAGGCGGATGCCTTTAATGGTTTCTTCAGCAGAACCAATATACTGCTCGTCTCCTGTGCCGACAGGGAAAACGAGGGGATCAAAAATAATATCTGACGGACTCAGGCCGTGCTTTTCAGTAAGCAGTTCAAACGAACGGACCGCAATATCAAGCTTTTCCTCAGCTGTAAGAGCCATGCCCTTTTCGTCTATGGTTCCGACAACAACAGCGGCACCATATTTATGAATCAGCGGAACAACTGCATCAAAGCGCTCTTCGCCGTCTTCGAGGTTAATCGAGTTGATGATGACTTTTCCCTGGGAATAAGATAGTGCTTTTTCAATGACAGATTCATCGGTTGAATCGATGACAAGCGGCGCCTTTACTTTTTTGGTCACTTCTTTTATGAATGCTTCCATATCCTCAAGTTCATCGCGGTCAGGGTCTGCAAGACAAATATCAATGACATGTGCTCCGTTTTTAACCTGTGCTCTCGCAATTTCAGATGCTTCTTCAAATTTCCCCTCGGCAATCAGGCGCTTGAATTTTCTTGATCCAATGACATTTGTCCGTTCCCCGACAAACAGGGGTCTCATGGAGTCGTCATAAATAAGCGGATCAATACCGGAAACGGTATGTGCCGGATCACGTTCCGGGACGGTGCGCGGATTCAGTTCGCTGACTGCATCTGCGATAGCCGTGATATGTGCGGGTGTGGTTCCGCAGCAGCCGCCGACGATATTGAGCCAGCCCTGTTCTGCAAAACCTTTCACTTTCTGCGCAAGCGAACGCGGTGATTCATGGTATTTTCCTTCCTCATCAGGAAGGCCGGCGTTCGGGTAACAGCTGACTGCTGTATGAGCCATTCCCGACAGCGTCCTGATATGGTCTGTCATAAACTCAGGCCCTGTCGCACAGTTCAGGCCGACAGATAGTGGCTGCATATGTTCAAGGGAAATAAAGAAGGCTTCAATGTCCTGGCCGGCAAGGGTCGTGCCCATCGGTTCAATCGTCCCTGATACCATAAGCGGGATTTCTTTTCCAGTCTTCTCAAAGGCACGCTTAATGCCTAAAAAGCCGGCTTTTACATTCAGCAGGTCCTGGCTCGTTTCAAGAAGAAGCAGATCGGCTCCGCCTGCAAGCAGTCCCAGTGTCTGTTCTTCATAGTTCTCGATCAGTTCTTCAAATGTGGCTCCTCCCGTAACAGAGAGCGTTTTTGTAGTCGGTCCCATTGAGCCTGCTACAAAGCGGGGCCATTCAGGTGTTGAGTATATTTCAGCAGCTCTTTTTGCAATTTCAGCTGCTTTTTTATTCAGTTCGAAAGCAAGGTGCCCAAGATCGTATTCATCCAGAACGATTTTGGTAGCTCCGAACGTATTTGTCTCAATAATATCTGCTTTTGCTTCAAGATAAGCTTCATGGATCGATTGAATGACCTCAGGTGCAGTTATAGTCAAATATTCGTTGCATCCTTCATAGGCTTCTCCGCCGAAGTCATCTGCAGAAAGATTGGCGTCCTGAATCATGGTGCCCATCGCTCCGTCCAGAACGAGGATTTTTTTCTCAA
The DNA here is from genome assembly GCF_052171315.1 of Metabacillus mesotrionivorans. Classification (NCBI taxonomy): domain Bacteria; kingdom Bacillati; phylum Bacillota; class Bacilli; order Caryophanales; family Bacillaceae; genus Metabacillus; species Metabacillus mesotrionivorans. Next base: position 92,332 of record NZ_JBQMFF010000001.1, read on the forward strand.
GCTGTTTTTTTATATCAGACATGCGTAATCTTCCTTTCGGTGGCCTCAGACTCTTTTTTATGAATATAGTTCGTTAGTTCCACGGTCAGTTCATAATTCAAAAACGGCGTGATCAAGTAAATTCCGTTGAACAGATTAAATGCAGCATCAATCAGGTTTTTGGCAATGGCCAGACCCTCCTGATACGATTTTTCCTTGTCATCTCCGGCATTGGCCATTTTTTCGCGGATGCTGTCAGACAGGGTAATGCCCGGTATCTCATTATGAATAAATTCGGCATTCCGGCTGCTTGTGAGCGGCATAATGCCGATGTAGATTGGTACGGTTAAGTGTTTTGTTTCTTCATAAACATCAAGCAGCTGTTTTTCGGAATAAATCGGCTGGGAGATAAAATAATCAGCTCCGCAGGCGATTTTTTTCTCAAGCCTTTTGACGGCTTTATCAAGATACTTCACATTCGGGTTGAAAGCGGCGGCAACTGAGAAGTTCGTTTTTTCGCCAAGCGGCTTTCCTGAGTAAGAAAGCCCGTCATTAAACTGCTTAATCAGACTGATCAAATCAAAGGAAGAAAGGTCATAAACAGAAGTTGCCCCCGGGAAATCCCCGATTTTGGACGGATCTCCGGTTATGGCTAGAACATCTGTTAAGCCAAGAGTGTGGAGCCCCATTAAATGTGACTGCAGGCCGATTAAATTCCGGTCACGGCACGTAATATGGATCAGCGAGCGAAGGCCATGGGTCTGCTGAACGATGGACCCCATCGCGGCATTGCTGATTCTTGGTGAAGCAAGGGAATTATCCGCAAGTGTTAAGGCATCGATTCCAGCCTCCTGCAGGGCCTTTGCTCCTTTTAAAAATTTATCAATCCCGAGCTTCTTCGGCGGGTCAAGCTCCACAATGATGGAGCGTTTTTCTTTTACGATATCCTGAAGCGGAGGATACTTTCTCTCGGCAGCGGAGGCAATGGAGATTTCTTCTTTCCTAGCTTTCACCTTCTTTTCAGTCACCGGAGGCAGTCCTTTAAGTGCAGAAGCCATCGCCCTAATATGATCAGGAGTCGTTCCGCAGCAGCCTCCTATTAATCTCGCACCCTGATTTCTAAAAGCAAGTGCACTTTCAGCGAAGTATTTTTCACCGGATCCGTAAACAAGTCTGCCTTCCTCAATGGTCGGGAGGCTGCTGTTCGGATAAACAGACAGGAATGCCTTTTCGGGAAGAGGAACTTCTTCCAGAGATGAGAGCATATGATAAGGCCCAAGCCTGCAGTTCAGCCCGACAACATTCGCCCCGAGTTCCTCAAGCTGAGACAGGCCGTCAGAAAGAGGAGTGCCGTCCTGAAGAACGCCGATTTCATGAAGGGAAATGTTTGTTATAATCGGCAAGTCTGTTTCTTTCCTGGCAATCTCAAGAACCGTCCTCATTTCTTCAAGATCATAATACGTTTCTAGCAGGAGGCCGTCCGGTTCTTCGTTCAGCAGAAGATAGAGCTGCTCTCTGAAATTTCGCCGCAGGTCCTCAAGGGAATAGGAACCTTTTTTAAAAGCCCGGACCCCGCCGATTGTTCCGAGGACATAGGCAGAGGTGCCTTCCGCAGCTTGCTTTGCAATCTGCACAGCCTTGCGGTTAATGGCGCGCACCTCATCTTCAAGCCCGTATCTTGACAGCTTGATATAATTGGCCCCGTACGTATTTGTCTGAATGACATCAGCTCCGGCATTAAGATACGCCTTATGAACATTCAGAATGTCATCCGGTTTTGACAGGTTCAGTTCTTCAAAACACCGGTCCACACCGTGGGAATAAAGCAAGGTGCCCATTGCTCCGTCCCCGATCAGAATTTTTGTCTGCAAATCTGTTAAAAGTGCCAAAGCTATAAACCTCCTAAAATACAGCTGATAATGGGAAAAAGAAAAAAGCCTTCCAAGAAGAAGACTTTTGAGTATGCATGACTTCTTCTTATCGTCCGATGGATGCATCGCTGGAATTAGCACCTTGGATTACGCCAGGTTGCTGAAGCTTCGACGGGCCAGTCCCTCAGCTTCTCTAGATAAGAATCAAAAATATGAAATTGGCTAAATGATATTATATCTAATTTACATGTTTTTTTCGGGAGATTCAAGTGCGAAAAGTAAAAGTTTTCTGAATTGATGAGGAATTCTTGCCCCAGCCCGGATAAAAAAGACCCAGCAGGAAAAACTGCTGAGTCCGAGCATTTATCTGAAATTAATGAACTGAACATCGATCGGCAGATCCGCTCCGCGGACAGCTGCAATCACCTGCTGCAGGTCGTCTTTGCTTTTGCCAGTAACGCGGACCTGATCATCCTGAACCTGCGTTTTCACTTTAAGTCCTGCATTTTTTATGATCGCATTAATTTTTTTCGCATTGTCCTTATCAATTCCCTGGACAAGCTTTGCACGCTGGCGGATGGTGCCGCCTGATGCGCCTTCAATTTTTCCGTAATCAATATTGCGCGTTGCCACATTGCGCTTGATCAGCTTTGAAATGAACACATCCTTCAGCTGATCCATTTTGAATTCATCATCAGAAACTAAAACAAGCTCCTCTTTTTCGAGCGTAATGCTGCTTTTGCTTCCTTTAAAATCATAGCGTGTGCCGATTTCTTTCATCGTCATCGTGATGGCATTTGTTACCTCAGGCATATCCACCTTCGACACAATATCAAACGAACTGTCCTTGGCCATAAGAATCCTCCCAAAAGTTTGTATTATCTTTAGATTATAGTAGAATGTACATGATATAACAACTAACGGCAGTTCAGCTGCAAAGGAAGGAACGAACACATGAATCCCGGAACGTTTATGACGCTTAAAATAGATGAAAAAGTAGATTACGGATATTATTTAACAGATGGAGAAAGCCGAGTACTGCTTCACAAAACGGAAATCACTGAACCGATTGAAGAATTGGACGAGGTTGAGGTGTACCTGATTGTGGACCATGAAGACCGTCTCGCTGCAACAATGAAAAAGCCGACGATATCAGAAGACCGGTTCGGATGGGTAGATGTAGTCAGTGTCAGGGAAGACATGGGGGCATTCGTCGACATTGGCCTTTCAAAAGATGCGCTTGTCGACAATGATATTCTACCGGCCTACGTCAGTGTATGGCCAATAGAAGGCGACAAGCTCTACTGTTCCCTGAAAGTGACGAAAAACGGAAGATTTTTCACAAAGCTTGCAACGGAAGATGTCATGCAGGAAAACATCGTCCCGGCTGCAGGAGTCCGGAACAATCAGACCGTTACAGGCAGAGTCTACCGAATCATTATTGCCGGTTCTTTCATCATAACTGAAGAAGGCTACAAAGGATTCATCCACTCCTCCCAGCGCAAAAGAGAGCCGCGTCTTGGCGAGCTTGTAACAGGACGCGTTGTTGATGTGAAGGAAGACGGAACCCTTAACGTTTCTCTCCTTCCGTTCAAACATGAGGCATTGGATGAGGATGCACAAGTGATCTGTGATTACATGGAAGAAAGAGGAGGAGCCATGCCCTTCTTTGACAAGAGCGATCCCGATGACATTAAAGAACGCTTCAACATGAGCAAAGGGGCATTCAAGCGTGCGCTCGGCTCACTCATGAAAGCAGGGAAGGTTTATCAGGAAGACGGCTGGACCTATTTTAAAAAAGAACAACAGTAAGCGCCTATGCGTTTGCTGTTTTTTTATGGGGAAAATTTGATTTTGGGTTTTTGCCGGGAGAAGGGGATTGTTTTATGATGGATGTGTAAAGAAGGAAGGGCAGGTGGTGATTGATCCGAAGTAAGGAAGGGGAATTGATTTATGGAACTGAAAAAATGAATGAGGAATTGATGGATCTGATAAAAACGAAAGGGGATGTTTATTAGTTGAAGGACTTAAAGGAAAACCGGGAATTGCTTGTTTACCGGAGCTTGAACGCCAGATCCGTTTTGGATGAAGAAGCTCTCATCTGCTTGGGGCAGCTTGAAAAAGGGTTCCAGGGAGAAAAGTATTTTGAGCAGTGGCTCAAGGAGAATGGAGGGAAGGGTATAGTATTAAGCGATTTGCTCTTTGAAATCAGCGGATCATTCGTACAAATTGATTCCATATTTTTAAAGGCTGATAAAATGTACGTGTTCAATGTTAAAAACTCGGAAGGTGATTACTTCGCAGAAGGAGAAAGATGGTCGACCCCGGCCAAAAAAGAAATGAAAAACCCCCTGCTTCAGCTCAAAAGAAGTGAAGCCTTGCTCACTCGGCTCCTCCAGGATCAAAGCATCAAGTTTCCCCTCGAACCATTTGTCGTCTTTGTAAACCACCGCTTTCACCTCTACAATGCTCCAATGGACCAACCCATCATTTATCACCCCCAGCTGAACCGTTTTGCAGAAAAACTCAATCATAAGCGGGGCAGATTAACTGCCTTTCATGACATGCTCGCCAAAAAACTTCTGGAATCGCACGTGGAAGAATATCCGTTTTTGAAGCTGCCGGAGTATGGGTATGAAGGGCTGGAAAAAGGCATTATATGTCCCCAATGCCTATTGCTGTATACTCTCTTTAACAACAGAAATTTTATATGCTCAAATTGTAAAACAACCGAACCGCTTCTTCCTGCAGTATTACGGGCAATAGGTGAATTCAGGCTTCTTTTTCCGGAAAAGAGAATCACTACAGGTCAAATTCATGAATGGTGTAACCTTGTTTTATCAAAAAAGACAATAAGAAAAATTCTGTACGCACATTTTGAACATATAGGGCGCGGAAGGTCTTCTCACTTTGTAGATAAATAAAATTAGTGCCATTGAAAAAAAAGATATTTCTGAATGATAGGTCCTAACTTAGAGATAAGTGCCTTCAAGAAAGGAATTTTTCTGTTTGGTGGTTCCGATCTCATCAATAAGTGCTATCAAGAAAGGAATTTTACTGTTTGGTGGTTCCGATTTCATCGATAAGTGCTATCAAGAGAGGAATTTTTCTGTTTGGTGGTTCCGATTTCATCGATAAGTGCTATCAAGAGAGGAATTTTTCTGTTTGGTGGTTCCGATTTCATCGATAAGTGCTATCAAGAGAGGAATTTTTCTGTTTGGTGGTTCCGATTTCATCGATAAGTGCTATCAAGAGAGGAATTTTTCTGTTTGGTGGTTCCGATTTCATCGATAAGTGCTATCAAGAGAGGAATTTTTCTGTGTGGTGGTTCAGATCTCATCGATAAGTGCCACCAAAACAGAAAATCCTCCGTTTGGTGGTTCCGAACTCATAGATAAGTGCCATCAAGACAGAAATCACACGTCTTGATGGTTCCGAACTCAGAGATAAGTGCCATCAAGACAGAAATCCAGGGTCTTGATGGTTCCCAACTCTGAGGTAAGTACCACCAAAACAAAAAATCCTCCGTTTGGTGGTTCCGAACTCAGAGATAAGTGCCATCAAGACAGAAATCCAGGGTCTTGATGGTTCCCAACTCTGAGATAAGTACCACCAAAACAAAAAATCCTCCGTTTGGTGGTTCTGAACTCAGAGATAAGTGCCATCAAAACAGTAATCCAACCGCTTGATGGTTCTCAACTCTGAGATAAGTGCCACCAAATCAAAAATTCCACCGCTTGATGGTCCCACTAAAATCCCCCTCCCCCCAAAAATAAACTTTCCCCCAAATCCGTCGATAACCTCCTAGTAGAACTTTTTAAGGAGAGAGACATCAATGAAAAAAATTCTGATCATAGTCGCGTCCTGTATGCTGTTTGCCGCCGGGTGCGGGAAGAATGAGGCAGTCAGCAGTGCGGATCAAAAAATAAAAGTAGGGATCATGCTCTCGGATGTGGGGCTTGGGGATCAGTCGTTCAGTGACTCTGCGTTTGCGGGCCTGATGAAATCCCGTGATGAACTTGGCATTTTGTTTGATTACCGGGAGCTTGAAAAAACGGACACTTATGAAAAAGGGATTACTGAGCTTGTTGAAGAGGGCAATGATCTTGTCGTTGGACTTGGGTTTATGGTTCAGGAAGATTTGGAAAAAGCGGCAAAGAAGTATCCGGAACAGAAGTTTTTGCTGATTGATGCGGTTTCTGAGGCTGAGAATATTACCTCAGTTACGTTTAAAGAGGATGAAGGGAGCTTTCTTGCCGGGGTTGTTGCAGCGATGGCTTCTAAAACAAATACGATCGGTTTTATCGGCGGCGCTGATGTTCCGCTTATAAATAAGTTCGCAGACGGATTTGCAGAAGGGGCAAGAACGATCAAGCCTGAGATTGTCATCTACACGGAGTATGCAAATGATTTCGGCAATGACATCAAGGGCGGTGTCATGGCAGACAGCATGATTAAAAGAAAGGCAGATGTTCTTTATGCAGCAGCCGGTTTTACTGGCGCCGGTGTTTTAAAAGCGGCGCAGGACAGCGGAGTATATGCGATTGGTGTGGACAGCGATCAGTATTTTTATGCGGAAAAGGCTGTTGTAACCTCTATGATGAAAAATGTGGATATTGGCATTTTTCAGCTTCTGAAAGATTATGTAAAGAAACAGGAGCTTCCTGAGGGGCATATTGAACTTGGTGTGAAGGATAATGGAGTTCAGCTGGCTCCAATCCGTGTCCTGACCCTGACGGAACAGCAGCAGAAAACGCTTGATCAATGGAAGCAAAAATTAGCAGAGAGCAACTAGGAGGATCACCGTGTCATTAAAGAAAAAATTATTGTTCAATTCTGTCGGCATTATCATACTTGCTACCTTTATGATTGGCTTTATCGTCTTTAACATGCTGATGATTCAAAAAACAAACCAGAATGAAGTTCCTGTGCTTTTGAACGTTGAAAAACTGCAGGGGGAGTTAAACGCATCTAAACAAAGCTTAAACAATTTCGCCTTCTCTCTATCAGATGCGCACAAAGAGGAGGCGCTGCAGTCGCTGAACCGGACCGAAAAGCTTTTAGACAGCCTGGATCAGACCTTGCAGGATAAAAATGGGAAGGCTGCTTTAAGAAAGGCATCAGCCAAATTCGATGAGCTCAAGCAGAAAACGCTGCCTGCACTTGAAGAGAAAAATCAGGCAGAAGTGAAACGCCAGGCTGTAAGAATGGATGGCATCTCAAACGATATTTATTTTGTAAATCTCCATGTTCATGACAGATATACTTTTATTCAAGAAGAAGTTAAAAGACAGATCGAGTTTGTCATTTTGTCAGCGGCCATTGGAACGGCTCTTTTAATTCTTGTTTCAAGTGTTCTTGTGATCAGAATGACATCGTCAATTACGAAGCCTTTAAAAAGCATGTCAGAACAGGCGGCGGCAATTGCACAGGGGAATCTTGCTGTGCAGGCTTTGACCTATAAGGGGAAAGATGAAATCGGGGCGCTCAATGATTCGTTTTCAAGTATGGTGAATCAGCTTAAAGGGCTGATCCTTTCTATTGACACTGTAAGCAAACAGGTCGATGGATTTGCTGAAACCCTTGACAGTGAAACACGTGTTTTAAGTGAAATCAGCGGACAGGTCGTTTTATCAACAGATGAACTGTCCGCAGGATCCCAGTCAATTTCCTCTGATCTTCAAGATGCCGTTTCTCTAATTGAGCGGATGGATGCAGGCTTCAGCGAAAACGTCATACGCTCCCAAAAGTCTGTCATTTTTGGCGAAGAAGCGGCAGGCGCCATTCAGGAGGGGCAGGGGGCAATCAGAACCCAGAGCGATTTGCTGAAAGAAAATGGCGTAATGATGAACCTGATCAATGACTCAACGAAGACATTTTTAGGATATATGACGAAAATCGAAGATATGACGAAGGTCGTCTCCGGCATTGCCGATCAGACCAATCTTCTTGCGCTAAATGCAGCAATCGAGGCTGCGCGCGCAGGGGAAGCGGGAAAGGGATTTGCCGTAGTGGCAGCAGAAGTCAGAAAGCTTGCAGAAGAATCTACGAATGCCACCTCCCAAATCTTTGAAATGGCAAGCCTGATGCAATCCGGCATTGCAAACATTTCTGAATCTGTAGCAAAAGGGGTTTCCCTTGCAGAAAAGCAAAAGTCGGGCATGAACATCACTACACAGGCTTTTCATGCGATTGATGAAAAAGTGAAGAATATTACACTGGAATTGATTAGCCTTGAAGAAGGGGTGAATCACTCGAAAACATTAGGCGGGAATGTTCTGCAAAATGTTGAGAGCATCAGCGCTGTAGTGGAGGAAACAGCAGCGGGAAGTGAAGAAATTTCAGCTTCAACTGCTGAGCAGCTTGCTGCTTTTGAAAAGATGGCTGAAGGGGTTTCAGAGCTGAGAAAGCTGACCTATGATCTGAAACAAACGTTAACACAATTTAAATTAACATAAAAAAACAGCAGCGGATCTTCTCCCGCTGCTGTTTCCATTTCTGATTACAAGTGATCTGTTTTCTTAGAAAATTGTTGTTCGCCTTTTTGGCGGCTTTTTTCACGCATCATGTTTTTTTCATGCTGCTTGGCGTTGTTGTCTTTTGCTTTTTTGTCGTTATCGCTTGTATGGGGCATCATCAAAACTCCTTTAAAAATGATAAGTTTAGGATGCCCTGCGAGAAGAAAAATATTATGAGATCTGTTTGTTTAAGAAAAAGATGGCGATCGTGCCTGGGCCTGAGTGTGCTCCAACGGAACAGCCAACCGTGTTGATGTAAATTTCTTTCGGCTGGAATTCAGTTTGGATCATGGACTTAATTTCATTAGCGGAATCAATGTCGTCGCCATGGCTGATGGCGATTGTCTGATTGCTTAAGTCTGTGCCGCGTTCTTTCATAAGTTCAATGACACGGCGGAATACTTTTTTTCTTCCTCTGATTTTCTCAATAGGAATCAGTTTTCCGTCCTCAACATGCAGAAGAGGCTTAATGTTAAGCAGACCGCCGACAAATGCAGACGTTTTGCTTATGCGGCCGCCTCTAGCGAGATACTCCAAGTTGTCGACGGTGAAAATGTGTTCAGTATGAAGACAGAAGTCCTTTACAGACTCCTCAATTTCGTGTAGAGTTTTTCCTTTACCGGCGAGTTCAGCTGCATATTTAACAGCAAGGCCAAGGCCAAGTGAAGCACATTTTGAATCGATAATCGCAAGCTCAAAATCAGGATATTCTTCTTTTACCTCATTGCCGATCATGACTGCAGTCTGGTATGTGCCTGAAAGCTCTGAAGAAAATGCTACATAGAGAGCAGGTACTTTCTTTTGGGCAAGAGAGGTAAAAATCTCTTTGACATCCAGAGGAGAAATTTGCGTTGTTTTCGCAACTTTCCCTTCTCTCATTGCATCGTAAACTTCCTTCGGTGTTATAGTCAGAAGGTCGCGGTAATCATGGTCACCGATATGCACACCAAGAGGCAGAAGAGTCACTCCGTTGTCTTCGTAAAACTCAAGCGGCAGATCACTTGCACTGTCTGCAAGAATTTGAACAGTCATTTTTACACCTCATTTCATATTAGTTTTCCCACTGACGGGAGAATAGTCTCATTTTGAATGATTTCTTATAGTAAAAGTAGCACTTAGCCAAATAGAAGTAAAGAACAACGAAAGCCCTGAAAAGACATAATTTGTATTGGTCTGCAAGAAAAAAGGGTAAATCAGAAATACTATTAATATCTTATAGCCCGGGAGGATTTTCTGCAAATGGTTTATGAAGAAGTCAAAAAAGGAATAATTGTGATTTTCGGAGCGCTGCTGAACGCTGTGGGCCTGAACCTGTTTATGATTCCGGCGGATGTATATGCCAGCGGATTTACAGGGATTGCCCAGCTTTTATCAAGCGTTTTGATTGAATATACGCCCCTCAACATATCGACCGGGGTTCTGCTGCTCCTGCTGAATATCCCTGTAGCGATTTTAGGCTGGCAGAAGGTCGGGAAATCATTTACGCTCTACAGTGTGCTGAGCGTCGCAGCGACAACCTTCTTTCTGTCGATTGTCCCGCTCTATCCGCTGTCTGAAGACATCCTGCTGAATGCAGTATTCGGAGGCGTGATCGTAGCAATCGGAGTCGGAATTACGCTTAAGTACGGGGCATCAACCGGAGGACTTGATATTGTTGCCATGATTCTCTCACGCATGAAAGATAAGCCCGTGGGAACGTATTTCTTCATTCTGAACGGAATCATCATCTTTACAGCCGGTCTCCTTTACGGATGGGAAAAAGCACTCTATACGCTTGTCACTCTCTACGCATCAACGAGGGTCATCGATGCGATCCATACCCGTCATGAAAAACTGACAGCCATGATTATTACGAAAAAAGCCGATGACCTGAAAAAGGCAATTCATGCTAAAATGGTAAGAGGCATCACGATGGTTCCTGCAAAAGGGGCCTTTACTAACGAACAAAAGGACATGCTGATGATCGTGATTACGCGCTATGAACTTTATGATTTAGAAAAAATCATTAAGGAAGTGGATCCAAAGGCATTTACAAACATTCTTCAGACAACAGGCATCTTTGGGTTCTTCCGCAAAGAATAGGAGATACGCGCAATGAAAAAACTTTTGTTCATTATGGGCTTTTTGATTCTTGCAGGCTGCGGCCAAAGTGCTGAACAGCCGGAAGAAAAAGAACAAGCGGAAGAGGTGTCGGGTGATATGGAAGAAAAAGATGTCGAGCTTTCAGTTGAAACGAAAGAAGAATCAGGTGTTGTCCAAATCACCATGACGGTTAAAAACAACTCAGATGAAGAAAAAAACTTTGAATTCTCGTCCGGACAAAAGTATGAAATCATTATTACCGATCCGAACGGGGCAGAAGTCTACAAATACTCAAAAGGCAAAATGTTTACTCAGGCGCTGCAGTATGTCACAATTCCTCCTGGCGAAAGCAAAACCTACAAGGAGACATGGGACATGAAATCAGCAGGAAGCCTGCAGGCGGGAGACTATACGGTGACCGCCCAGTTTGCCGGAAAAGCTGAAGGAGCCAAGCCTCTTCAGGAAGTCAAAACTTTTACAGTTTCAGAATAAGTTTCAGAATAAAACGGCTGCGGTTTATCCGCAGCTTTTTTCTGTTCTGTAGAAAATTATAAAAAATAAAAGGCTGTTGATAACATAACAAAGTTATCATCGGCAAGCGGAAGCGCCTAGATCCTCTGTCAGAACAAATCCGACAAAAAAGGCGGGAACCGGACTTTTCCGCCGGATTCTTATCTGACTATCGGAGCGGGCCTTGGCGCTTGCGCATTTGTTCTTGTTTCATCACTTAAAATCCCCGGAATACAGATTCCGGGGACCGACATCATACCTACATGTTCTTCAGTTCATCCTGAAGCTCGCTGAGCTGTTTTTGCTCTGCGGGTGAAGCGTTGGCAAATGCGGACATAAGTGCATTTTCGGCTTTCGCTTTAGAATCTGCGTCTACGCTTTCGCCGCCATGCTGCTCTGCCCCGCCATGCTGAGAACTGTAGCTTTGATGTTCATTGTGATTTGCGCCGTAGCTTTGGGGCCCGTTATGCTGAGCTCCTTGCTGCGAGCTGTACTGATTTTCTTCAGAACGGTGTTCATGACCATGGTCATGACCCATTTTGCCGGTTAGAACTTCTCCGGCTTTTTCGACTGCTTTGCGCGCTGCCTGAAATAGTTGGTTGCCCATAATTTAAAAGCCTCCTAAAGAGGATTTTTCTGCCATTTGAGCTTTGCGCTCTTCTGACTCAGCCATTGTTGTATGATAAGGGAAACGTTCATCATGTTTCGAAACGGAATCTTTACCTTGCTGAACAAAGCGTTTAGATTTATTACTGCTCATGCGAAATTCCCCCTAAAATGAATGGTTGACGCTGCTGATGCGTCCTCATTATTTTGTCTCATGAGGAGACGTTTTATGGATGGAAAACTTCACTAAAAAAGACGCCTTACAGAGATAGGGCGTCTTTTAAATATACGGCAATGCCGTCTTCTTCGTTTGTCTTCGTTTCGCGGTTTGCAACTTCTTTCAGTTTCGGGATGGCATTTCCCATTGCCACGCCCTGACCTGCGTATTCCAGCATTTCAAGGTCGTTGTCTTCGTCTCCAAATGCAATGATTCTCTCTGCAGGGATGGAATAAGAATCTGCAATTTTTTTCAGTCCGACAGCTTTGTTTATGCCATGCTTGATTAATTCGATGACATGCCAAGGAGCGGCCCAGCGTCTGTGGTCAACAAGCTCTGCATGAACGTCCGACAAATAGGTGCGGATGTTGTCCACTTCTTCTTCTGATGCATGAATCAGAATACTTGTCACATCATCGCCGAGATTTTTACGGAGGTCTCCCACTGTAATGTCGGATGTATTCATTGTAAATACATCGAGTAATTTTTCGTCATGATAGTGAAAATAAACATGATCGATCACTTCGGCAAGAATATTTTTCACGTTGTGTTTTTCACATACTTCAACAATCTGCTTGACTGTCTCCACATCCAGCGTAGTGTGAAAAGCTCCCCATTGATCGTCTTTCGGGTGATGGACAAATGCCCCGTTGAAATTGACAATAGGTGTATCAAGTTCGAGCTCTTCATAATACATGGAGCTTGCTCTGTATGGGCGGCCTGTTGAGATGCAGACGATATGTCCCGCTTCTCTCGCTTTTTTTAAGATTTCTTTTGAGTAGTCGGAAATCGTTTTATCATCCTTTAATAAAGTACCATCTAAATCGAGTGCAATTAAATGAGGTAGTGTCGTCATAGAAGCTCCTTTATTTTATGATTGGAGGGACGGCTTTAAAAACAAAGTCCCCTTACAGTGTATCTTTTTTCCAAGATTATTGTCTACATGTTACACTTATGTTTAGAACAGAAAAGAAGTCTTAAAAAGGAGGTATGCCTCATGATCACTGTTGAAAAAATGAACATTGCCGGTATTCCCGTCCTGCACATCGCGAGGGATGCGGATAAAAATAAAAAGACGCCGTTTGTCCTGTTTGTCCACGGGTTTACGAGCGCAAAGGAACACAACCTTCACTATGCCTACCTTCTTGCGGAAAGAGGAATTCGCGTTGCTCTCCCTGATGCTCTTCACCACGGTGAAAGAAGCGGAAAACTTCAGGGCACGGAGTTAAATATGCAATTTTGGAGCATTGTAATAAATGAGATCAAGGAACTTGATTTGATAAAGAATCATTTTGAAAAGAACGGTCTGATCGATCCTGAAAACATAGGCGTTGCCGGAACATCGATGGGCGGTATCGTCACTCTCGGGGCACTGACCCAGTACGAATGGATCAAAGCTGCAGCAAGCTTGATGGGCAGCCCTTATTATGAGCAGTTTTCCCGTCAGCAGATACAATATGTACAAAAAATGGGCATGAAGGTCCCTCTTACAGATGAAGAGCTGGAGAAGCATTTTCTCAGCCTGCAGGAATATGATCTCAGCCTACATACAGAAAAGCTTGCATCACGGCCGCTGCTTTTCTGGCATGGCAAAAAGGACAATGTGGTGCCGTTTGACCCGACGTATACATTTTTCAAGGAAATTCAATCTGCTTATGAGACAAAACCGGAGTATCTGAAATTTATTGCCGATACGAACGCCGATCATAAAGTTTCCCGAGAAGGACTGATTGCAACGGTTGACTGGTTTGCTGATTTTCTTTGCGCAAGCAAATCAGTTTAGGCCGGTTCCTTTGTCAGGTATACTGGATAAGAGGAGTGATAAAAATGGATGAAGCATTGAAAGAGAATATATATGGCGCGCTTGAGCTTGTGGTTGACCCTGAGCTTGGAGTCGACATTGTCAATCTTGGTCTTGTATATGATGTTGACCTTGATGAAAACGGCACAGCCCTTGTCACGATGACATTAACTTCAATGGGATGCCCGCTTGCAGGCACGATTATCGATCAGGTGAAAGCAGCCCTTCGCGATATCCCTGAAATCAAAGAAACAGAAGTGAACATCGTCTGGAATCCGCCATGGACAAAAGACAGAATGAGCAGAATTGCCAAAATTGCTCTGGGTGTTCAGTGAGTATTAAATCCCGGTCCTTTATGGATCGGGATTTTTTTCTTGATGAAAAATATATAAAAATACAATTGATTTTATTTTTATGCAGTATTATAATGGGTACTAAATCTCACATATGTACGATATAAATTAAAGGGTGATTCGATTTGAAGGTAGGTATAATAGGCGCTACAGGCTACGGAGGGAATGAGCTATACAGGCTTCTCTCAAAGCATCCACATGTAAATGAATGTATTTTATATACATCATCAGAAGCGGAGAAAGCATACAGGGATTCTTATCCGCATCTGACTGACATCAGCGGGGAAAGCTTGACTGCCATTAACACTGCAGGAATTGAGACCGAGGTGGATGTCCTGTTTATGGCATCCCCTCCCGGTGCAGCGGCAGAACTGCTGCCTGAGATCTGCACGGAAAAGGTAAAGGTCATTGATTTGTCTGGCGATTTAAGATTAAAAGATTCAGAGGCTTATGAAAGCTGGTATAAACGAAAGGCAGCAGATCCGGTCATCGTGGGTAAGGCGGTTTACGGGCTTTCTGAACTGAATAAAGACGCAATCAGAAAAGCGTCCGTTATCTCAAATCCCGGCTGCTTTCCAACGGCAGCAATCCTTGGCCTGGCGCCTGCGGTCAGCAGGGGATTAATCGATGAATCCTCTATTATTATTGATGCAAAAACCGGGGTTTCCGGTGCAGGACGCAAGCCAGGCGCCGGCGTTCATTATGCAGAGACAAATGAGAATTTTAAGATTTATAAAGTGAACGAACACCAGCATATTCCGGAGATTGAACAGGCTCTGTTAGAAATGAACAGCGCGTTAAAGCCTCTTACGTTTCAGACTCACCTTGTTCCCATGACAAGGGGAATTATGACGACCATTTACGCAAAGGCGAAAAGCGGCAGTTTAAAAGAGTGGCATGATCTTTATCAGGAGTATTACAAAGATTGCTATTTTGTAAGAGTGAGGCCGGTCGGGGAATTTCCTTCAACTAAGGAAGTATACGGTTCAAACTACTGTGATATCGGAATTGCTTTTGATGATAGAACAGGCAGGATTACCATTGTGTCTGTGATTGACAACTTAATGAAAGGTGCAGCAGGGCAGGCAGTGCAGAATTTCAACCTGATGAATGGATTTGATGAAGCAGCAGGTGTTGAAATGGCGCCGCTGTATCCATAAGGAGGCTTATCGATGCTAAAAGTAAAAGAGTCCGCTGGGATTCAGAAGATAGAAGAAGGTTCAGTCACATCACCGAAGGGATTTAAGGCGGACGGAGTACATACCGGCTTAAGATATGCAAAAAGAGATTTAGGTGTCCTGATCAGCGAGGTTCCGGCAAGCTGTGCAGCAGTTTATACACAGAGTCATTTTCAGGCTGCTCCATTAAAAGTGACGCAGGAAAGCACAAAGGCAGAGCAAAAACTGCAGGCGCTGATCGTAAACAGCGCGATTGCAAATGCCTGCACAGGGGAGCAGGGGCTGAAAGATGCGTATGAAATGAGATCGCTGTGCGCGGAAGCATTCTCATTGAAAGAAGAATATGTGGCGGTAGCATCAACAGGTGTTATTGGAGAATTTCTGAAAATGGACTGCATCCGCAGCGGAGTAAGTGCAGTTTCTCCTGTAAAGATTGGGGCATCCGCTTTTGAAGAAGCGATTTTGACAACAGACACTGTGACAAAGAAAACGGCCTATGAGATTGTCGTCGGCGGAAAGAAAGTAACTATTGGAGGGTGCGCAAAAGGGTCGGGGATGATCCATCCAAATATGGCCACGATGCTTGCCTTCATTACGACAGATGCAGCAGTTGAAAGCGATGTGCTCCAAGGTGCACTTAGCGAGCTGACGGATGTTTCGTTTAACCAGATTACAGTGGACGGGGAGACATCGACTAATGATATGGTGCTTGTCATGGCAAACGGCCTTGCAGGCAATGATATGCTCACTCCGCAACATGAAGATTGGGATGCTTTTAAACTGGGGCTGAAAATGGTATGCGAAGATCTCGCAAAAAGCATCGCAAAAGATGGTGAAGGAGCAACAAAGCTGATTGAAGTGACAGTTGAGGGCGCTGCTTCAAATGAGGAAGCGAGAATAACGGCCAAAAAAGTCGTCGGATCAAACCTCGTGAAAACAGCTGTTTATGGCTCTGATGCCAACTGGGGCAGAATCATCGGGGCAATCGGGCACAGTGATGCAAAAGTAAATCCGGATGGGATCGGCATCTTTTTAGAAGGCCAGTGTCTTTTTCATAATGGCCAGCCGCAGTCATTTTCAGAGGAACTGGCAAAAAAAGCGCTTGAGCAAGAAACGGTTGCCATTCATATTGATCTCCGGGTTGGAAAAGGTGAAGGAAAAGCATGGGGCTGCGACCTGACATACGATTATGTCAAAATCAACGCAAGCTACAGAACGTAAGGAGCGGATTATGGACAGAACAGTGGTGCTGAAATGCGGAGGAAGTACAGTGGATGAGCTGTCAGGTGATTTTTTTGAAAGCCTGCACGAGCTGATCAGTCATGGACACCGGGTTGTCATTGTTCATGGAGGAGGGCCTGCCATCAATGCGGCCTTAAAATCAATGAATGTGCAGACGGAGTTTATCGGCGGCCAGCGGAAGACGACAAAGCAGGTTCTTCATGTAGCGGAAATGGTGCTTGCTGGACAAATCAACAAACAGCTGGTAAGAGCCCTTCAGCAGCACGGATTTAAAGCAGCGGGCATTGCCGGCTGCGACGGAGGGACCCTGACAGGAGAGCATCTGAATGAACAGGAGCTTGGGCACGTAGGCAAGATTACAGCAGTCGATGACCATCTTATTAAAACACTGCTGAAAGGCGGCTATATCCCAGTCATCGCACCGCTCGCCAAAACGATAGATCACTGTACCCTGAATGTGAATGCGGACACGGCTGCTGCAGCTGTAGCAAGCGCGCTTGAGGCAAACCAGCTGCTGTTTGTGACAGATGTAGAGGGCATTATGAAGGAACAAATTGTCATCCGGCATACAACTCCCGATGAAATAGCAGAAATGATTGGCTCTGGCATTATCAGCGGCGGAATGATTCCCAAGGTCCAGGCTGCCATGAAATCTCTCTCCCAAACGCTGAAAGAAGTGATGATTGTCAGCGGAAAGAGGAAGTTTGCATCTGAAGCATCCATCTTTGGAACAAAAATAACTGCCGGCAAGGAGGCTGCATTAAAATGAGTCATTTATTCCCTACATACACCAGGTATGATCTTGAAATAAAAGAAGCAAAAGGCGCGGTTGCAGCTGATCAGAATGGAAAAGAATACTTGGACTTTATATCCGGCATTGCCGTGTGCAATTTAGGCCATTGCGATAAGGATGTAAAAGAAGCTGTAAAAAAGCAGCTTGATAAAGTATGGCACGTTTCCAATCTCTTTCAAAGCTCTATCCAGGAGGAAACAGCCCGGCTGCTTACTGAAAACAGTTCAGGAGATGCCGTCTTCTTCTGCAACAGCGGGGCAGAAGCGAATGAAGCGGCGATCAAGCTTGCAAGAAAGCATACGGGCAAGTCGAAAATCCTGACATTCAGACAGTCCTTCCACGGCAGAACATTCGCGACGATGTCTGCAACCGGCCAGTCGAAGATTCATGACGGATTCGGGCCGCTGCTGCCGTCGTTTGAATATCTTCCGTATAACGATTCTGAGGAATTGGACCAAATTGCAGGAGATGACTATGCAGCCATTATGCTTGAAGTGATTCAGGGGGAAGGCGGAGTCGTTCCCGCAGAGCAGAAATTCATGGATGCAGTAAAAAAAGCGTGCACAAGACTTGGAGCACTGCTGATTATTGATGAAGTGCAAACAGGCATCGGCCGGACAGGCAAACCGTTCGCCTATAAGCATTATGGGGCAGACCCTGATATCATTACAGCTGCTAAAGGACTTGGAAATGGTTTTCCTGTGGGAGCCATGATCGGGAAAAAAGAGCTGATTTCATCCTTTCAGCCTGGCTCCCACGGAACCACATTCGGAGGCAATCCGCTTGCGATGGCAGCAGCCAAAGCAACTCTTGAAAAAATCTTTGATCCTGACTTTCTCGAAGAGGTGAACAGGAAAGCGGAAATTATGACAGACCTTCTGAAAGATGCCCTATCCGGTGCAGAAGAAGTGGAAGAAATCAGAGGAATAGGCTTCATGATCGGCATTCAGCTGAAACAGGAGGCAGCTCCGCTCATTACAGAACTCCGGTCTAACGGGCTGCTTGCACTCCCGGCAGGCCCTAAGGTGATCAGGCTGCTTCCGCCGCTTACCGTAACAGATGAAGAAATGACTGCAGCTGCAGATATTATTGGAAAAACGTTGAGGAAAACGGCTGGGATCGTGAGGTAGAACTTTGTTCTGGCGGATGGGTGCCATCAGTCAGCGAAAATTCCGGATTGAGGGCACTGAATAGGGAGAAAAGAGCCATCAACAGTTGGAGAATTCTGTTTGATGGCACTGAACAGCGAGAATAGAACCACCAACGAACAGAAAATCAGTATTGATGTAACTGAACATCGAGAAAAGGACCATCAACGAACAGGAAATCAGTTTTGATGGAACTGAACATCGAGAAAAGGACCATCAACGAACAGGAAATCAGTTTTGATGGCACTGAACATCGAGAAAAGGACCATCAACAAACAGAAAATCAGATTTGATGGTACTAAACAGCAAGAATAGAACCACCAACAAACAGAAAATCAGATTTGATGGCACCAACCTTCGAGAATAGAACCATCAAAGAACAAAAAACCAGTATTGATGGCATTGAACATCAAGAATAGAACCACCAACGAACAAAAAACCAGTATTGATGGCACTTAACATCAAGACCCGGATTAATGGCACCAAACATTACAACACTAAATTTTTTTACACACCAATGTATAAATATACTTTAGTTTAAATAAAAATTCATTTTGAGGTGAACGGAACATGAGCGGTTACCTGCTTCTTGAGAACGGCACAAGCTATAAAGGAAATTTAACCGGCGCGCACGTCGGGGGCGAGATCGTTTTTTATACCGGCATGACCGGTTATCAGGAGGTTCTGACTGACCCGTCCTACCAAAATCAGATTATCGTCTTTACGTATCCTCTAATCGGAAATTACGGAATTAATGCTTCAGACTTTGAAAGTGAAAGACCTCAGATTAAAGGCGCTGTCTTCTATGAATGCTGCGAGCATTTTTCCCACTACGAGGCAGCTTACAGCGTAAAGGAGTACTTGAGCAAATGGAATGTTCCGTTTATCAGCCATGTGGATACAAGGTCTGTCGTTAAACAGATCAGAAAGCACGGAACGATGAAAGCAGAGCTTTCAGCCGTAAAAAAAGATCTTTCTATATTTCCTGAAAAACAGCTGCCGAGCATTAATGAAACTATGACAACGGCAGGCGAGGGGGATGTCCATGTTGCCCTCATTGATTTCGGATTTAAAAAATCCATCCAGGGTTCCTTTTTAAAGAGGGGCTGCAAAGTGACGGTGATTCCTTATACAAGATTACATGAGCTTAGCTCAGTAAAGCCGGATGCCGTTGTTTTTTCAAATGGACCAGGAGATCCGAAGAGCCTTGCGATGTATTTGCCGGCTATCAAGAAAGCGACGGAAGACTACCCGTCACTCGGTATTTGCCTTGGCCATCAGCTGATAGCTCTTGCATACGGCGGAGATACGAAGAAGCTGCGGTTTGGACACCGGGGAGCGAACCACCCGGTTGCTGATCAGGTGAAGGGAAAAGTGTTCATGACTTCTCAGAATCACAGCTATGTCGTCACGTCCCATCAAGCTGCGTTTAAGGTCCGGTTTCTGAATGTGAATGATCAATCAGTGGAAGGCATGCTTCATAAGTCGCTTCCGATTCTGTCCGTTCAGTTTCATCCGGAGGCACATCCGGGACCGGCAGAGAGCGAATACTTGTTTGACGAGTTTTTGGAAATGGTGAAAAAGACAAGGAGAGAAACGGTATATGCCTAAACGACATGATCTAAAAAGCATCTTGGTAATTGGTTCAGGACCTATCATCATCGGTCAGGCAGCAGAATTTGACTATTCAGGAACGCAGGGATGCATCGCGTTAAAAGAAGAAGGCTACAAAGTCATCCTTGTGAATAACAATCCTGCTACGATCATGACGGATCATGAGTACGCTGATGAGATTTATTTTGAACCTCTGACGGTGAAAAGTCTCACAAAAATTATTGAAAAAGAACGGCCGGACGGCCTGCTTGCATCGCTCGGAGGACAAACAGGATTAAATCTTGCTGTAAAACTGCATGAAGCAGGCATTCTCCAAAAATATCAGGTGGAAGTGCTTGGAACAAGCGTCGATTCGATTCAAAAAGGGGAAGACCGGGAGAAATTCAGAAAGCTCATGTATGAATTAAATCAGCCCGTGCCGGCGAGTGAAATCGTGACAGACGCAGTGGAAGCACTCGCTTTTGCAGAAAGTATCGGCTACCCGATTATCGTCCGGCCAGCTTATACACTTGGAGGCAAGGGAGGCGGAATTGCGGAGGATGAGAAAAAGCTGGTGCAGCTGATGAAAAGCGGGCTGAATGCGAGTCCCATTCATCAGTGCCTCGTTGAAAAGAGCATTGCAGGATTTAAGGAAATTGAATATGAGGTGATGAGAGACCGCGCCAATACGTGCATAACGGTGTGCAACATGGAAAACATCGACCCGGTCGGCATTCATACCGGTGATTCTATGGTCGTTGCCCCGTCTCAGACATTGACAGATCATGAGTACCAAATGCTCCGCTCCGCATCACTCACAATTATTTCAGCGCTTGAAGTAATCGGGGGATGCAACATTCAATTTGCGCTTGATCCTGTAAGCAAACAATACTATGTCATCGAAGTCAATCCGCGTGTAAGCCGTTCCTCCGCTCTTGCATCAAAAGCAACCGGCTATCCGATTGCCAAATTTGCTGCAAAGCTAGCTTGCGGCTATACGCTGGATGAACTGAAGAACCCGCTGACACAATCCACGTTTGCGAGCTTTGAGCCTGCACTTGACTACGCAGTGGTTAAATTTCCGAGATGGCCGTTTGATAAGTTCAAAGATGCAGACCGTGTTCTGGGCACAAAGATGAAGGCAACAGGCGAAGTAATGTCAATTGAACGGAATCTGGAGGCAGCCATTCAAAAAGCAGCAGCTTCCCTTGAGCTCGGAAACATCGGAATCTGGCATGAGGATACGGCAGGTCTTTCGGATGTGGAGCTTCTGACCTTGCTGAAATATGCGACTGACCAGCGCTTTTTTGCGATTATGGAGCTCTTAAGAAGAAGCGAAACCATCGATGTTATCCATGAAGAAACCGGCATTGATTATTATTTTCTGAACATCTTTGCTTCCCTTATCGAGCTTGAACGGCAGCTGAAGTCTTCTTCCCTTCATACGATGACACGCGAGTTTTTCACCCTCATCAAGGAAAAAGGCTGTTCAGACTCTTTTATCGCCCATTGCCTGAATGTCAAAGAAAAGGAAGTCTCAAAAGCGAGAAAATCACTCGGCATTACCGCTAAATATAAGCTCGTAGATACATGTGCAGGTGAATTTGAAGCGAGAACGAACTATTATTACTCTGCGTACTTTGGAGAGTGCGAGCTTGAAAAAGAAGCTTCTCCTCAAAAGAAAAAGGCGCTTGTACTTGGTTCCGGCCCCATCCGGATCGGGCAGGGGGTTGAGTTCGATTACAGTGCTGTTCAGGGAATTAAAGCCCTGCAAAAACTTGGATATGAAGCCATTATGATCAACAACAACCCGGAAACCGTCAGCACGGATTTTGAAACCGCAGACCGTCTTTATTTTGAACCCCTGACAGTAGAGCACGTTATGAATGTGATTGAGGCAGAGGGCATTGATGTCACAATTGTTCAGTTTGGCGGCCAAACGGCAATCAATCTGGCTGCCGCACTTGAAGCAGAAGGAGCGGTCCTTCTTGGGACAGATTCAGAAACCCTTGATATCCTCGAAGAACGGGCACGGTTTTATCACCTGCTTGACGAGCTTGAGATCCCCCATCTTCCTGGAGCAACAGCCCATCACGAGGAAGAGGCGCTCGCGGAAGCTGAGAAGATCGGCTATCCGGTTCTGATCAGACCGTCTTATGTGATTGGCGGTAAAGGAATGCTCGTTCTTGAAACAAAAGATCAGCTTCAAAAGCAGCTGGAAACAGCAGGAAAGCATGCGTTCCCTGTGCTGATTGACCGTTTTGTCATTGGAAAAGAAGCAGAGCTTGATTTAGTGGCTGATGGAACAGGCATTTTCGTTCCGGCTGTGATGGAACATATTGAGCCTGCAGGAGTCCACTCAGGTGACAGCATGGCGATTATTCCTTCCCGGTCAATTAGTGCAGAACTTAAAGCAGAAATGCATGAAGCAGCTCTGAAAATCGTGCAGAAGCTTCAATATAAAGGCATGATGAATATTCAATTTTTAATTAAAGATGATGAGCTCTTTGTACTTGAAGTCAATCCGCGGGCAAGCCGGACTGCGCCTGTTGTCAGTAAAGTGATGGACGTTCCGATGATCCGTCTTGCCGCAGAAGCGCTTGACGGAAAGATGCTCACTCATCAATCAATAGAAGAAAAAGAGTATATTGCTGTAAAATATCCGGTTTTCTCAAGCCATGCCCTTCAGAATGTCGATTTGCTGCTTGGACCTGAAATGCGGTCAACTGGAGAAGGCATGTGCCTGGCACCAACAATTGAAGAAGCACTCGGCAAAGTATTTGATGAAGAAGGCGGTAAGGAAACAAGTGTGTTTTTGGATACGCTCGATCAGCAGCTTCTCACTCAGATTGAAAACGCCGGAATGTCAGCTGTCACAGATAATTTTGATGAATGGCTAGAAACTTCCCGCAATGGTTTGCTTGTGAGTCTTACGAAGGAAAAAGCAGCGGCTATTAGGCTGAAAGCATTGGATAAAGGAATAAAAGTGTTTTCAAATCGGGAAACATTTGCAGCGTATCTGCAGGCGGCAACAGATTACAAGGTGTACTCAATAAAAGAATTAACACGAACAGGAGTGAATGCGTGATGAGTTCAGTGAAACTAGCCCGGGCAAAGTCCTCTTTCTTTGGGAAAGACTGTCTTACCTTGCTTGATTATACAACCGAGGAAATTCTTCATCTCATTCATGAGGGCATGGAGATGAAAAAAAATCCGGTTCAGTCGGTGCTCTCAGGCAAAATCCTTGCGATGATTTTCGAAAAATCATCAACCCGCACCCGTGTCTCATTTGAAGCAGGCATGCAGCAGCTTGGAGGAAATGCTCTGTTTTTAAGCAGCCATGATCTGCAGCTTGGACGCGGCGAGAGCATTGCGGATACGGCTAAGGTTTTATCAGGTTATGTCGATGCTATTATGATCCGGACATTTGAGCATGAAAAAGTCGAGGAGCTTGCCCGCCACGCATCGATTCCTGTCATTAACGGACTGACCGATACGTATCATCCGTGCCAGGCGCTCGCTGACTTAATGACCATCCTTCAGCTGAAAAAGACATTTAAAGGTACAAAAGTTGCCTACATAGGTGATGGAAACAATGTTGCGCATTCCCTGCTTATCGCATGTGCAAAGGTCGGGATGGATGCAGTCATCGCTCATCCGGAAGGGTATGGGCCGGATCCTGAAGTCATGAAAAAAGTTCAGCAGGTCTGCAAACAAACCGGGGCAGCTGTAACAGCTGTCACGAATCCTGAAGAAGCGGTGCAGGGTGCCGATATCGTCTATTCGGATGTCTGGACGAGTATGGGGCAGGAAGAAGAAAATGAAGTCCGTCTTGCCGCATTTGAGGGATACCAAATCAACAGCAAGCTCATGGCAGGCGCCAAGGCGGACAGCAGCTTCCTTCACTGCCTGCCGGCCCACCGCGGCGAAGAAGTGACAGCCGAAGTCATTGACGGCAGCCAGTCAGCAGTTTTCCAGCAGGCTGAAAACCGGCTGCATGTGCAAAAAGCATTGCTGAAGGAGATTCTTGCTGGATAAAAGGGTTTAAATGTGAGCTCAGTCTGTCCGTTTAAGGGCTGACTGAGCTATTTTTGTGTCGATCATTTTGCAAATACCTTTTAAACGCAGCTAAATTCCTGTTTACAGCCAACAATCCAATACTTACAACCAACTTCTCAATAGTTACGGTCAACAATTACAAATTAACAACCAACAATCGTGTATTCACTGCCAACTTCACCGCGAAAACCCTACATATTACTGCAGAAAAAAAACCCCCCCGAATAAAAGCTCATTCAGGGGTGTTTGTTAAGAAAAAAGAGTCAAAATCAAAATAACCGGTCCGACAATAAAGCAGTAATAAGCAAAGTATTTCAGATTTCCTTTTTCCATAATGCCCATAAACCACTTCAGTGAAAAATAGGACATGATGAGCGATCCTGCAAATCCTGCTGCATATGGCATAATAAGCTCATTAAAATGTTCATCTGCCAATAGATCGCTGATGCCGAGGATCATGCCGCCTGCACTGACAGGTATAAAAAGAAGGAATGAAAATCTAAGCGCTGTTTCCTGTTTAGTCCCGAGAGCCATGGCTGCCACGATGGTAGCTCCGGAACGGCTGATTCCCGGTATAAGGGCAACAGCCTGTGCAAAACCGATTATGACAGCATCCTTTACGGTCAAATCACCGTCCCTTTTATTGCCGCGCAGATTTCGGATTAAATAAAGGGCAATACCCGTTACAATCAGGGATCCTGCAGCAAGCCTGACATCCTTGCTTGAAAGGACATCTTTGAATAAAATTCCAAGAACAGCGGCAGGGATTGTAGCGATGATCAGATAAAGAATAAATTGAAAATCCTTTTTATTCTCCGGGTTTCTGTTTACTGCGTAACTGGCGCCATTTACAGACAGCCTGATAAGGTCTTCCCTGTAAATAAGCAAAACAGCAAGCAGCGAGGCAGCGTTAACAAGGAGTTCAAAGCTCAGTCCTTCAATTTTCACGCCAAGAAAGTGCTGGGCAAACACCAGATGTCCGCTGGAGGAGACAGGGATTGGCTCTGTAAAACCCTGAAACAGCCCAAGCAGTAAATATTTCAGTATCAAATATAAGTCTTCCATAAAGATATAATCCTCCGTTTCCCTTCTTATTTAACTACAGGTAAAAGAAGAGTGCAAAGACAAACTTAGCCCGGATTTTACATGGATTACCCCCGTTTAAACCATACTACAGGTGTATGAAACCTTTAAGGAGGGAATCAATTTGGGGCAGCAGCACCGCTTTAAATCAGGCCAAAAAGCACCTAATAACGGTGTGTATGTAGAAATTGGGGAGACTGGATCAATGGTCAAAAATCCCCGTAAAATAAAGCTTCAGGCAGGAGACCATTTTCCGGAAACGTCAAATGACGACCGTGAATGGACTTACCAGCGCAAACCTTGACTCCGGTCATACAAAAAAACCCTACTGTTTTCAGTAGGGTTTTTTGCATGCAGAGTCGAAGTCAGGTATTAATGATGTCCTTCTGCCGATTTGTCAGGAACAATTTCACCCAAGATCAGGATGACAACGGTTACAGCTACAGCGAGGATAGAGGCTGTAACAAAGTTATAGGCGACACCTGTCATGGAAGCAACAACGTATGCCATCATTTGCATTAATAAAAACGTCCAGAAAAAAGTCCAAAAATAGCGCAATCTGTTCACCTCATTCTTCAAACAATTCTATGTCCATATTATCATACATAGATTGAGGAATAAAAGCTTTATTTCTGCTGAACGTGACCATTTGATGAACGTTAATGGATGTCCGGACTGGGTATATATCCATTCGTTTTATGGCAAGTCAACATACGTTGTATAGAAGTTCAAAGTACGACTGAAAGGAGGTGGGCAAAGATGGGCATTACAAAACGGTTTTTTCAGCTTGATTCCGAATGGAGCATTATTCATTATCCGTATCAGCCGAATGGCTTCGGGGTCTATATCTTTGGGGACAAAACTCATTTCGTCGATTCGCAAACAAGCTTCTGGCTTCAGCATTATGGAAGAAATCAGCTGCTTGGCGTACTTCTGGAAGCAGGCTATACGGTCTTTACGTCCAATTTGTACGGGGCAAATTGGGGAAGTCCGAAAGCACAGCAGCTCGCAATGAGGATTTATCATATCGTCATGAAAAAAGAAATCTTAAATGAGCGTGTACACATTCTTTGCGAGGGAATGGGCGCGCTTGTTGCAAAAGAACTTATGAAATCAAGCGATAAAATCAGATCTGCTGCCATGTTTAATCCCTGCCTGAATCTAAGCGCCCACCTTGAAAAAGAGAGAGAAAACAAATTTTTCTACAAACGGCTTTCCCGTGAAATAGCCCTTGCGTATGACAAGGATCCAAAAGAGGCAGGGAGCATGACATTTGATGAAAGCTTTGATACAGCAGACATACCGGTTCATATTTGGCAGCGGATGAACAGCATCACCTACCCTTATCAGGACCACAGCAAAATGTATGAGGAGCACAGAAGCAAGCATGGAAATCCGATCGATCTCACGTTCCATCTTGCCGACAATCAATACAGATTGCATCATTCGGTCGTGAAGTTTTTTAAAGAAAATGAAAAAAATTTGTAGCCGGAATCGTTCCTGCATCAGGAACGATTCTTTTGCGCTGTTTTTAAGCATACGATTACTATAACGCTCTTATAAGGAGGATTCGTAACATGAAAAAAGCGTTCATTGCGGGCACCCTGCAGTTTGTCGGTTTTTCCCTCTGCAGCAGGCTGCTTGAAGAGGGCGTATGTGTTGATGGCATCAGCAATCATTATGAGGATGAACTCGAACAGAGAGTGGCTGAAGAAAAGCTGATGATGATCGGGAGAAATGCTCTGTTTCAAAGCGTGGAGTCGGTTCCAAAAGAAAAAGAGCATGATCTTATTTTCTGCTGCATTCAGGATCCTGCCGACAAAGAAAGCAGGATTCATGAAAATCTTCTAAAAGAGTGTGCTTCTCTTTCACTTACTCACAAGATCCCTCTAGTATTAATTTCATCAATGGAAGTATATGGGGAGAATCAGCTTGTGATTGATAAAAACACGGTACCAGCTCCGACAACTATAAATGGAGCTGCTCATTTAAAGCAGGAACAGACATTGAAAAAGCTTTTTAACCAGTCAGATCTGCTGAAAATCATCCGGTTTCCAGGTCTTTACGGTCCGTGGCAGCCAAATTCCGGCAGCATTCATAAACGCATTGTTGCTTCCTTAACTGGCGGGAGCCCTGTTCAGGATGAAAAAGAGGAAAGAAGAGACCTTCTTTACATCGAAGATGCCGTGAGTGCCCTGATTGAGCTGTCTAAACCTGAAACATTTACAGGAGATACCGTTCATTTATCTTCCGGAAAAGAAAATCAGTGGAGAGAGGCTGCAATGCTTCTGAATGAAAAAAAGGAGAGCGGAATCGCCTGCAAAGTTTCAGAGGACATAAAATATACTGTGCGCAGCAGCGTTTCACTAAAAGAGGGATTAAGCGCCCAAACCGAGTGGATCAGGCAAAACCTCTATATTTTTCAGTCCTTGTAGATAAAATCTCTGGATTTGCTTATTTTTTGGGAAATATATCCTTGTGCCGAATGAGCCAAACAGTCTAAAATATAGAGGAATCTAGACTTGCACAAGCTTAAAGGAGCTGCTTGCCATGCTGAAGAAAAGTATTCTCTTCGCGATGTGCCTTTTTTTTCTGGCTGGATGCGGACAACCCCGTCAGAATGAGCTGGAAAAAGTAGGCTTGCTTGTACCTGATACGATCAGCGATCAGGTTTGGGGAACGAAAGGATACAAAGGGCTTTTGAAAATACAATCGCAATACGGGGCCGAAGTCTTTTATAAAGAAGGCATGAATAATGAAGATGCGGTGAGAGAAGCCGTCAATGAGATGAGCGGCAAAGGAGTCAATCTCATTTTTGGCCATGGAAGCGAATATGAAGCCTATTTTGAAGGGCTGAATGAAGAATATGAGGATATCAGGTTTGTTTTTTTCAATGGTGATGCAGATGGAGAAAATGTGACGAGCCTCAACTTCAATGCAAATGCCATGGGGTTTTTTGGGGGCATGATCGCCGGGGAAATGACGAGCACCAACAAAGTGGGAATTCTTGCTGCATATGAATGGCAGCCGGAAGTTGACGGTTTTTATGAAGGGGCTTTTTATCAAAACCCTGATGTTGAAGTGAAGATTCAATATGTCGAGAGCTGGGATGACGTGAGGACCGCTCTGAATTATACAGATGAAATGCTTGCCGAAGGCGTGGATGTTGTATATCCGGCAGGTGACGGCTATAATGTACCTGTAATCGAAAGAATGAAAGAAAAAGGCCTGTATGCCATCGGCTATGTGTCCGATCAGTCAGACCTTGGAGAAAATACCGTTCTGACCAGCACAATTCAGCATGTGGACAGGCTTTATGAGCTTGTCGCAGAGAAATACCAGGCCGGTGAACTCGCCAGCGGAAATCTCTATTTTGATTTTCAGGATAACGTGATTGAAATGGGTACATACAGTCCGAAAGTCGACAAAGCCTTTCAGGAGAAATTAGAGCAGCAAATTGAAACCTACAAGCAAACAGGCAAATTGCCAAATCAGCTGTAAAGGAGGAACTTTGGATGAGCCAGGATACTAAAACACTTGAATTTATGCAGATCGCCATGAAATATCTTCCCGAGGCAAAAGCGAAGCTCGATGAAGCAGGAATTGAAATCAGAGCTGAACACCTTCAGCCGATGATGGAGCTTTTAACGAAAGTCATGAAGGATGCATATGAACTTGGAAAAAATGAAGCAGAGAAATAAATCGGCTTTTTTGAGTTGACAACTTAAGTTTGTTGATCTATTTAATATTGAGCTCACCATTGATTTGTCTATAACATTTCAATTAATATTCTAAGGGTTAAAAAGTGAATTTTTTGACTGCTTATTAAATTTGCAGTATTAATATCACATATTATATAAATTTTTAAAAAAGCAGGCAGGAAAAAAGTTCATTTTTCCTGCCTGCTTTTTTTTAGTGACTTGAGTGATAGTCTCTAATCGCCGTATTAGTCACTTTAAATTCTTTGCAAAGTCGATAATGGATTTCTTATTTATGTTGCCTTTTGAAAGACCAATAATTACAGTATTTGTTCCATTTTTATTAATATTAACCTCATATAAAACATCATTTTCTTCAGGTCTAATTGTTTGCGAGTACTCAGCTTTCATACCATTTATATTAATGATTTCTTGAGGGGCATATAAATTTGAAACTCTATTACTGTTCATTACTCTAATATGTTCTTCTGGATTTTTACTATTACTAAATATCGTATCTACTGTATAACTATCTTTTGCTTTACTTATAAAAGTTTCCTTTTTAAAGCCAAGTGGATTTTTACTACTTTTTAGTATTTTAAAACTAACCTGATTTTGAGCATTTTCTTCAGATGTTTTTAAAGAATTAACTTTGTTAGTAGCGTTTTGAATATCTGGAACGCTTTCCATTGAAGCAGATGAGAATGATGAGCTCTTTTTAAAGATAACGTCATCTATATGAGTAGTTGCTGTATAACATCCATTAGCGAACATACTGGTCTCAGTCCAACTAGCAGTGTTTGAGTTCCAACCAACTGTATATGTACCAGGCCAAGTATAAGTAGTGCCTTTGACATTTTTACAATAGAAAGTATTTACTTGTTTACTAGTTCTATTAACATTATCTACTATCCACATCATACCCCATGCACCACCGCCAGTACCTGAAGACATCTTAATACTATTATATTTTAAAGATGTTGAGGTGGCATAAACAGAAGTTGTCTGTTTATATGATGAACCCATGTCTGACAGTGTTTTATTGTGAGTACTATATCCACTTGTAGGATATGCGAACGCTTGGTCTGCATGAGTGTCATCAGCTCCAATTGAAAATGCTAATGTTGTAGCAAGAAGCGTTGTTGCTAAAAATTTGATCTTTTTATTTTGTAAGCTCATAGTGTTTCTCCTCCTAATGTATTTTTGGATATATTTTACTTTATATCCAAATTCAATATTATCATAAAGTTAGCAATAGTAAATATATTTCTTTTTTTTTGATTAATTTAAAAAAACTAACAAAGATTCTCCGTTAGATTTCTGTAATTAAATAGACATGAGCGATTTGTAAAAAAAAGACTAATATTAAAGAGTGTTTCGGCTGCAGTTGATTGAATTTAAAAATCATTTCATGCATTCTAGTGATGGTTTCAATATATAAAAGGGATAGTATCTGTATTTGTTCATCACAAATAGCTAACAACATGCAAATGATTAAAAAGTTTATCAATGCATTTTGTCAGCCACTTAAATTTTAAAACTATTTATTTAATAAATCTTTTTAAGTAATCCAGTATCGGTGAAAACTCTTTTACGACCGGCTTTAATTCTTTTATTGAGTCCATAATGTCATCAATCTGCATGAAAATGCTAAAATAATCGGTTCCGGACTGAGGTTCCTGCTCATCAAGAGCGGGCCTTTTTTCTGTTTCCTCCTGCTCTGTGCGCACCTCACGTCTATCGCCGAACATGAAGGAGTTGAAAAAATCTCCGGACTCATCCGCCTGTCTTTTTTCGCTCAACATAAACACCTCTCTTACTTTTCCTTACTGACAGTGTATGTTCTGATTCAAAAGCGGAGCGAGGCAAACGCACAGATTTGGATTGAAATTTTAAAAAGAATACGATAAAATTAGTACCAGGTAATAATAATTGATTCTAAAAACAAGCGAAAAAGGAGCTGCATATATGAGTGCTGGAATTATTGGGATTGCACGGTATACTCCGGACCGTACTGTAACAAATGCTGATCTTGAGAAAGTGATGGACACATCCGATGAATGGATCCGCACACGGACAGGTATTGAAGAACGCCGTCTTGCAGAAGATGATATGGATACTTCCGATATGGCTTACTATGCAGCTAAAAAAGCGATTGAAAACGCTGGACTGACTGCAGAGGATTTGGATATGATTTTAGTGGCCACTGTAACGCCCGATCAGCCATTTCCTACGGTTGCATGCATGCTGCAGGAAAAACTCGGGGCAAGGAAAGTAGCTGCCATGGACTTGAGCGCGGCATGTGCGGGCTTTATGTACGGACTGATTACAGCTCAGCAGTTCATCGAAACGGGCGCTTATAAAAATGTGCTTGTTGTAGGTGTTGAAAAACTGTCAAAAATTACAGACTGGGATGACCGCAACACAGCCGTCCTTTTCGGAGATGGTGCCGGAGCGGCTGTTGTCAGCAGCGTATCTGAAGGAAACGGATTTCTTTCTTTTGAACTCGGCTCAGACGGCTCTGGCGGAAAACACTTATATCAGGATGAAAAAATTGTGATGAACGGCAGAGAAGTTTTTAAATTTGCCGTCAGACAAATGGGTGAATCGAGTGTGAATGTCATTGAAAAAGCGGGTCTTAAAAAAGAGGATGTTGACTTCTTAATTCCGCATCAGGCAAACATTCGGATCATGGAAGCAGCGAGAGAGCGTCTTGAGCTTCCAGTTGAAAAAATGTCAAAAACGGTTCATAAATATGGAAACACCTCAGCAGCATCCATTCCGATTTCACTTGTCGAGGAAATTGAGGCAGGGACGGTTAAGGACGGAGACGTTGTGGTCATGGTAGGTTTTGGGGGCGGATTAACCTGGGGCGCCATTGCTATGCGCTGGGGCAGATAAACTTTTAAATAATAAAAAAGGCAGGGTGTATACAGATGACAAACAGGCGAGTTGTTGTAACCGGACTTGGAGCCATTACTCCAATTGGAAGCGATGCAGCATCCACTTGGGACAATGCAATTAAAGGGGTATCAGGTGTCGGCCCGCTGACGCGGATTGATTCTGCTGATTATCCTGCAAAAGTGGCAGCAGAAATCAAGGACTTTGATGTTGAGAAGTATATGGATAAAAAAGAAGCAAGAAAGATGGACCGTTTCACGCAATATGCCGTAGCAGCGTCTTTTATGGCGGTTAAAGATGCACAGCTTGAAATTACAGATGAGATTGCACCTCGTGTTGGAGTATGGATCGGGTCCGGCATCGGCGGGATGGAAACCTTTGAAAATCAGTTTGAAACACTGCTGACAAAGGGTGCCAGACGCGTCAGCCCATTCTTTGTTCCAATGATGATCCCGGATATGGCAGCAGGCCAGGTTTCGATTGCTTTAGGGGCAAAAGGATTTAACTCATGTACGGTAACAGCATGTGCTACCGGCACAAACTCAATTGGTGATGCATTTAAAGTTATTCAGCGCGGTGATTCAGATGTCATGATCACAGGCGGAACAGAAGCACCGATTACAAGAATGGCGTTTGCCGGCTTCAGCGCAAGCAAAGCGCTTTCCACAAATCAGGATCCGGCAACAGCAAGCAGACCGTTTGATGCCAACCGCGACGGATTTGTCATGGGAGAAGGAGCAGGGATTCTTGTTCTTGAAGAGCTTCAGCATGCACTCGACCGCGGAGCGCCGATTTATGCAGAAATCGTCGGCTACGGAGCAACAGGTGATGCCCATCATATCACAGCTCCTGCACCTGGAGGAGAAGGCGGAGTGCGCGCAATGAGAATGGCGCTTGAAAACGGCGGCCTGTCTCCAGAGGACGTTGATTACGTAAATGCCCATGGCACAAGCACTCCTTATAATGATAAATTTGAGACGCTTGCCATTAAAGAAGTATTCGGAGAACACGCATACAAGCTTGCCGTTTCGTCCACAAAATCCATGACAGGGCACTTGCTTGGAGCAGCGGGCGGAGTTGAAGCGATTCTTTCCATACTTGCCATCAAAGAAGGCATCATTCCGCCAACTATTAATCTTCATGAGAAGGACCCGGAATGTGACCTTGACTACGTTCCAAACGAGGCAAGAAAAACGGAAGTGAATGTTGCACTGAGCAATTCACTTGGGTTCGGCGGACATAACGCAACGATTATCTTTAAAAAATATCAATGATGATCTAAACGAGAAAAAATCAGTTAACAAAGAAATTTCCGGACTATGATTAATAGTTCGGATTTTTTGTTTAATTGACTTTTAGCAGAGCCAATGAGAAGCAAATACCTAGAAAAGTGCCACTTGGGTTAGTGGCGCCACAAACAAGGATTCAAGCGCGAGAAAAGTGACATCACTCAGCGTAGTGGCGCCATAAAAAAGGATCCAAGCCCTAAGAAAATGGCATCACTCGGTATAGTGACGCCACAAACAAGGTCAAAGTCCGAGAAAAGTGGCATCACTCGTTGCAGTGACCACAAACAATGGTCCAAGTGCAAGAAAAGTGGCATCACTCAGTGAAGTGACGCCACAAGGATCCAAGTGCCAGCACTTTCAGCGTTACGAATCCATTACCGCAAAACGACAGCACACTTGCCATTTTCATTTCCCTTTTCACCCCCCCTCCCGCATCTTCATAAGATACCGCAGAGGGGAGTGCGGATGTTTTATGACTGTAATCAAGACAAATGAATGGCTCGAAGAATCAACCGATCATCTTAAGATTTGCGGACGGCTGAAGCCGTACTTTCATAAAAGCAGCACAAGGGAAATCAGTGGCTATTTGAATTCTTTTGGTATGTACAGAGGGGAAGTAACGGGTGGTCTGCTGTTTGCAGATTTGAAGAAAAATAAGGTGTGGGACATTGTGAGGACGGATGAAGCCTTGCTCAAAAAGGAATGGTCAGGTCCGGATGTGCCGGTATTCATTCTGCCTGCTGATGCGGCCAACAGAAAAATGCGAGATGAATTTGGAGGGAAATCAGGTCTTGCCTTTCATGATAAACTCTTTCTGTTTCTGTCGGATAACAGCAAAAAAGAAATTCAGACAATCCTGACCCATGAATATCATCATGTCTGCAGGCTTGCAAAAGACCCGAAAAAGGAAAGGGACTATACGCTGATGGATGCGGTCATTCTTGAGGGAATGGCAGAGAATGCAGTCAGGGTGAGAATGGGGGAAGAGTATGCAGGATCCTGGACGAAGCGCTATTCGAAGGATCAGGTTCAGTCTTTTTATGAGAAAATCTTAAAACCGAATCTCGAGCTGAAAAGCGATTCCAGAAAGTTCACCCAAATCATGTTCGGAACAGGATTCTATCCAAAGATGCTGGGATATGCAGCGGGCTATCAGATCGTGAAGGATTACATGGAAAAGACAAAAATAAACATGACAGATCTCTTTTTTATTTCGTCAGACGAAATAGTTAATAAGTCATTCATTAAACCCAAGTAAGGGTTTTTTTGTTGGTATTTTTTCCTAGTAAAGACAGTAATTTAATAATAAAGTTACAATATTTTAAAAATTCGCTTGCTTTTGTAAAACTTTTGTAATACTATACAAAT
Source organism: Metabacillus mesotrionivorans (assembly GCF_052171315.1). NCBI lineage: Bacteria > Bacillati > Bacillota > Bacilli > Caryophanales > Bacillaceae > Metabacillus > Metabacillus mesotrionivorans. The sequence goes on from NZ_JBQMFF010000001.1 coordinate 126,621, forward strand.
ATATATTTTCTGACTATTCAATGTTTACAAAAAGTTAAGATGATTTATATAATTAATAAGGAAATTCTTTACATCATAGGGCGGTGAAGGGTATTGTCAGTACTTTTGGAAGTTAAGAATCTGAAAACATATTTTTACAAAAAGAAGCAAGCTGTTCCTGCTGTGGATGGCGTTGACTTGAAGATACATAAAGGCGAGACGGTTGCACTTGTAGGGGAATCGGGATCGGGCAAAAGTATTACATCTCTTTCCATTATGGGGCTCGTACCAAGTCCTGGAGGAAAGATAGTAGATGGAGAGATTTTGCTTAACGGCAAGGATTTGGCCAAGCTTTCCGAAAAGGAATTGTGCAAGGTGCGGGGAAATGACATCTCAATGATTTTCCAGGAGCCGATGACCTCTCTGAATCCTGTTCTGACCATTGGCGACCAGATTACAGAAGTGCTGATGTATCATCAGAAGCTTCCTAAAAACCAGGCTGTCAAAAAAGCAATTGAGCTTTTAAGATTAGTAGGATTCAGCCGGGCGGATGAAATTATTCATGATTATCCGCACAGATTATCAGGCGGAATGCGCCAGCGTGTCATGATTGCGATTGCGATGAGCTGCAATCCGAAGCTCCTGATTGCGGATGAGCCGACAACGGCGCTGGATGTTACCATTCAGGCACAGATTCTGGATCTGATGAAAGATGTCAGCCAGAAATTCGATACTAGTATTCTCTTAATCACGCATGACCTCGGCGTTGTATCTGAAATAGCCGAGAGAGTAGTAGTTATGTATTGCGGTCAGGTCGTTGAAGAAGCGTCCGTAGAAGATTTGTTTGATGAACCGCTTCACCCTTATACACAGGGACTCATGGCTTCGATCCCTTCAATAGACGGTGATATTGAGAAGCTGAATTCGATTCCGGGCAACGTTCCTACACCGGATAATCTTCCTGCAGGCTGCAGGTTTGCACCAAGATGCCCAAAAGCATTTGATAAGTGTTTCAGCGCTCTTCCTGAGTTGACGCAGCATTCAGCTCATCGCTCTGTCCGGTGCTTTTTATATGATGACGAGGAGGCTGCCGTTCAATGAAAGTTGCAGATGCAGAAAGAAAGACAGCGCAGCTGAAAAACGATGAAACGATTCTTCAGCTGATAGATGTACAGAAACACTTTCCGATCAAATCCGGAATTCTTCAGAAAACTGCAGGGTATGTAAAGGCCGTAGATGGAATCAACCTGACTGTTAAAAAGGGAGAAACCATCGGAATAGTTGGCGAATCAGGCTGCGGAAAATCCACTGCAGGGCGGACGATTATCCGTCTGTATGAGCCAACCGGCGGGAAAATTCTGTTCGACGGACAGGATATTACCAATTTACCCGAAAGCGAGCTCCGCAAAACCGTCCGGAAAAATATTCAGATGGTGTTTCAGGATCCGTTTGCTTCATTAAATCCGAGAAAAACTTTAGGTTCCATCATTAAAGAACCAATGAATACCCATAATCTTTACAGAGGAAAAGAAAGAACCGAAAAAGTAGAAGAGCTGCTTGAAAAGGTAGGATTGAACGCATCCTTCATCAACCGCTATCCTCACGAATTTTCAGGAGGGCAGCGCCAGAGAATCGGGATTGCGCGGGCAATCGCGCTGAATCCTCAGATGGTCATTGCAGATGAAGCTGTGTCGGCGCTTGATGTATCGATTCAGGCACAGATTATTAATCTATTAGAAGATCTGCAGGATGAGTTTAACCTGACCTATATGTTCATCTCGCATGACTTGAGTGTTGTAAGACACATAAGCGACCGTGTCGGAGTGATGTATCTCGGCAAAATGATGGAACTGGCTGATAAAAACAGCCTCTACTCTGAGCCGCTGCACCCTTATACTCAAGCACTGCTTTCAGCCGTTCCGGTTCCAAGAAAGGCCGGTCAGGCAAGACGGGAGCGCATCGTCCTGAAGGGAGAATTGCCGAGCCCGGCAAATCCTCCGCAGGGCTGCGTCTTCCACACAAGATGTCCGGCTGCAACAAGCGCCTGCCGCGAAGCCGTTCCTCAATTTAAAGAAGTAAAGAAAAATCACTTTGTTGCTTGCCATCTTTATTGATGGCAAGATCAGCATACATCACACTCTTGAAGGGGGGAGATGGCAGAAGCCATAACTTGTCAGTCAAGAAGTCTAAAAATTAAAAATTTAAGGGGGAAATACGAAGTGAAACAACGTAAAGGTTTATTTACACTGCTTAGCTTACTGCTGGTATTCTCTTTGTTCCTTGCTGCGTGCAACAACGGCGCGGGCGACAAACCTGCTTCAGGTTCTGGCGGCAAAGAAAAACCGGCTGAAGATGCCGGCGAACCGCAAATGGGCGGAGATTTGGTAGTTGGAACGATTGGCGGACCAACATTGTTTAACCCAATGTATTCTACAGATGCTTCAAGCTCTGATATCGAAGGCTTCATCTTTGACGGACTTGTGTCTTCTGACACTGAGTTCAACCCGACTTTGCACCTCGCTGAAAAAATCGACGTGTCTGAAGACGGTTTAACGTACACTGTAAAAATCAGAGAAGATGTTAAATTCCACGACGGCGAACAGCTTACTGCAGATGACGTAGTATTTACATACGGCATCCCTAAAAGCCCTGACTATGTCGGTGAGCGCGGATCTGGTTTTGAATCTTTAGAAACAGTAACTAAAAAAGGCGACTTTGAAGTAGAATTCAAGCTTAACAAGAAAGATGCTTCATTCTACCCTGTGTCTCTAAGCTACGGAATCCTTCCTGAGCACATCCTTGGAAAAGTTCCAGTGGGAGAGCTTGGCGAGAACGAATTCAACACAAAATCTCCAATCGGTACAGGCCCATTCAAATTTGTTGAGTGGAAAGACGGAGAATATGTAAAAGTTGAGAAGAACAAAGATTACTTCCTTGGCGAGCCATACCTTGATTCAATCACGTACAAAATCGTTCCTGACCAGGATGCGCTTCTTGCACAGCTTCAAGCTGGCGATGTTCAATTCACAGAAGTACCGGGTACTGACATTGAAACAGTAAAAAGCACGTTCAGCGGCGTAAAAGTTGAGTCTGGCTTAGGTCTTTCTTACACTTACATCGGCTGGAACCAAAAGAACGACCTTTTTAAAGATGTAAAAGTGCGTCAGGCTTTAACAATGGCTCTTGACAGAGACGCTATGGTTTCATCTGTTATGAACGGCGACGGTGAAGTAGCTCACGTTCCTGAGAGCCCGCTTTCTTTCGCATACAGCGACGATGTGCCAAAGTTCAATTATGATGTCGAAAAAGCAAAATCTATGCTTAAAGAAGCAGGATGGGAAGATACTGACGGCGACGGCATTCTTGACAAAGACGGCAAGAAATTCTCATTCTCTCTAAAAACGAACCAAGGTAACAAAATCCGTGAAGATATCGCGGTTGTTGTACAGCAGCAATTAAAAGAAATCGGTATCGAAGTTAAGCCTGAGATCATCGAGTTCTCAGCTTTCATCGAGCAGGTTTCTGCACCAAACTGGGATTTCGATGCAATGATCTTAGGATGGAGCTTGTCTACTTTCCCTGATCAATATGACATCTTCCACTCAAGCCAAATTGCTGAAGGCTTAAACATGACTGATTACACAAACAAAGAAGCAGACAAGTTAATGGAAGAAGCGAAACAAATTCTTGATCAAGATGAGTATGCTAAAAAGTATGCTGACATCTACAAGCTTATTGCTGAAGACCAGCCTTACACGTTCCTTTACTATCCAAACGTTCACCGCGTAATGCCTGAAAATCTTCAAGGCTACGAGTTTAACGCGAAGTCTGAATACTACAATATCCACAAATGGTGGTTAAAACAGTAATCACAAGTTACTGAAACACTCCAAGAAACGTGCAGAGGGAAGGGAACATCCCTTCCCTTGTTTTTATGAAGAGAAAGTTGCACATTTCTTGCTAATTTCGAAAATTGAACGAGTCTGTTTGTTTCTGGACCCTGTTTTTACCTATAGAAAATTGAGAAGGAAAGGGGAGATCTAGCTGTGCTTACTTATATCGTCCGCCGAACATTGATGGCTATTCCCTTATTGTTAGGTATTACAATTATCTCGTTTGCGATTATCAGACTTGCACCTGGAGACCCGACAACGCTATTGATGGATCCGACCATCAGTCCTGCTGATAAGGCGAAATTTATGGAGAAATACGGATTAAATGATCCTGTACACATTCAATATCTGAAATGGCTTGGAAGCATGGTGCAGGGGGACTTCGGAACATCTCTTATCCGTAAGGGCGTGCCTGTAAGCGAAATGATTATGAACCGTTTGCCGAATACGCTATTGCTTATGGTTGTCTCTACTGTTCTTGCTCTGATCATTGCTATTCCTTTTGGCATCATTTCTGCAGCAAGACCTTACACAAAAGTTGATTACACAGTATCTGTCACTTCTTTCCTTGGACTGGCTACCCCTAACTTCTGGCTCGGGCTTATTTTAATCATGGTCTTTGCCGTGCAGCTAAACTGGTTCCCGACCGGAGGAACCTCAACCTTGAATGCCGAATTCAGCATATGGGACAGGATTCACCATCTCATGCTGCCTGCATTTGTTCTTGCCTCTGCCGATATGGCGGGCTTGACGAGGTATTCAAGGTCAAGCATGTTTGACGTCCTTAAGCAGGATTATATGAGAACTGCCCGTGCAAAAGGGTTTAAAGAATCGAAAGTCATTATTAAACACGGCGTGCGCAATGGATTGATTCCGATCATCACTATTTTCGGTCTGATGATTCCTTCCTTTATCGGAGGAGCTGTCGTTGTTGAGAAGATTTTCTCATGGCCTGGAATTGGACTTCTTTTCTTTGATTCTGCATTCCAGCGTGATTATCCGGTTATTATGGCGTTAACTGTTATTTCAGCTGTTTTTGTCGTCATCGGAAACTTAATTGCTGACATTCTTTATGCAATCTTCGATCCGAGAATCGAGTACTAGGAGGGGGAGCACAATGGCACAAACTAACCTGACACCGGAAACTTCTGGTCAGCTGGCGGTTCACGGGATCAAAGCGAACCCTGACACGTTAACGAAAATATTCTTCAGAAAGTTTGCCAAAAACAAACTCGCTGTAGCTGGAGCTGTGTTTCTAATTTTCATCATATCTACTGCAATGCTTGCTCCAGTTATTGCACCATATGCATATGATTCACAAGATTTAACAAAAAAACTTGTTCCACCTGGAGGAATAGAACATCTTCTTGGAACAGACCGATTTGGAAGAGATTTGCTAACGCGCTTGTTATACGGGGCTCAGATATCCTTGCTAGTTGGGTTTGCATCAGTTATAGGCTCTATTACGATTGGTACTGTTGTAGGTGCAATAGCAGGGTACTTTGGAGGCATTATTGATGCGATTCTGATGAGATTTGTAGATATTATTCTTTCAATCCCTCAAATCTTTTTATTGATTACGCTTGTAACAATCTTTAAACCGGGTGTGGATAAGCTGATCATCATATTTGCCGTACTTGGGTGGACGACAACTGCGCGTCTTGTCCGCGGTGAATTTCTGTCGCTGCGCACACGCGAGTTCGTTCTCGCTTCTAAGACAATTGGAACGAAAAGCTTTAAGATTATTTTCTCGCACATCCTTCCGAATGCGATTGGGCCAATCATCGTTTCTGCTACCCTTTCAGTAGGCGGAGTTATTCTTGCTGAGTCAACGCTCAGCTACCTTGGTCTTGGCATTCAGCCTCCGACAGCAAGCTGGGGCAATATGCTGCAGGATGCGCAGAACTTCACCATTCTGCTGACATCGCCTTGGTACCCGCTATTGCCGGGTTCATTGATACTCCTGACAGTTCTTGCCTTCAACTTTGTAGGGGACGGGTTAAGAGACGCGCTGGATCCAAAAGTAAACGAATAACAAGAAGAACAGCCAAGACATTGTTTCTTGGCTGTTTTTTATTGTTAAGGATTTATAAAGGGTTAAAAGGCATTGGAACACATAACTACGTCCAGTTGCAGCGCCTAGATCCTCTGTCAGAACAAATCCGCCAAAAAAAGGCGAAACCCGGACTTTTCTGTTGGATTCTTATCTGTCTATCGGAGCGGGTCTTGGCGCTTCCGCTTTTGGAATTTGTCGAAAGAAAACAACCATAAAATGAACGAATTGGAATATATTTTCTTTTCCCTGCCTATACTGAAAGACAAAAGCATCGGAAGTGAGGGGTAAGAAATGTTGTTTCTTCATGATGTATGGGTGAATTGGTTCGAGGGTGAAGAAAATGGGTACAACGTGTGTCATTTTCACGAATGGAGAAAAGACGACAGTGTTGAGCTTTTGGATCAGGTTCCTCTGTTCAGAGTAAATTCGGTTTTATTCCATTATATTGAAAACGATTTGTCGGAACTGCCTCAAGGACTGCTGAAGGATGCCTTTCAAAAGGCATATATCAGAAAAAATCATGAGCGGATTCAGCTTGATTATTGTTTTGTCGTTACAGACGGCGAAGGAATTCTTGCCGTTGATACAATCGGCTACAGTATTCCCGTCCGCAAAAGCCGGCTCATTCCAAGACAGGAACAGCTGGTATATGAAATGATAAAAGATGTAGAAGCTGAAGAATATACGTACGAGGCAGAAATTCTTGAAAAAGAGTTTCACATCCTCTCGCCAAGTCCATCTCAAATGAGCGGGCTGACCCGCAAGGAGAGACAGCTTAAGCAGCTGCTGTTTATGGCTCTGGATCAGCTTCAGTCAACAAAGAATGCAGCTGAAGTGAAATACTGGTATACAGAGTGGAATCCGTCTATGTACGAAACCATTCAGGACCTGAGCTTTGAGGATGTGTGGCAAAAGCTTTACAATGAAACTGTTTCAGGCTGGAGCCCGAAACACATGATTCTTACAGAAAACCTGATTAAAGGCCAGCCCTTTTTTGAAAAACTGTGGGATATGGAGCATGAATCAAAAGTAAATTAAGACAAGCTTAAAAGAAGCCAAAATTGGCTTCTTTTTCTGTTTTTATCATCTGCTAAATAAAAGACAGGAAAAACCATTCCAAAACTTCTATTTAATAGGTAAAAAGCTGAAACAATGGTAAAATGAAAAAAAGTCATTCATTTGAGCGAGGGCATATATGATAAGTGAAAAAGTAAATGTGGAAGAGCTGCAGGAGGAAATTATCGAGTTGAAAAGGCAGCTCAGGGAACAAGAGGAACTAATCAGAGAAATTTCTGTTCCGATTATTCCTTCAATCATACCTGAGACCATTCTTGTGCCGATTACCGGGAAGCTTTCATCAGAACGGTTTGATATGATTACGTCTAAAATCTTGGAAACATCTCACGCAAATGAAGTCGCTACTGTCATCATCGATTTTACCGCCATATCAGAACGGGAAATCGGGGAGGTTGAACTTTTTGGATCCTATATCCAGCAGTTGACGGCCGCTGTAAGGCTCATGGGCATTCAAATTCTGTTCGTCGGCTTTGGCCCTGCTGTCATCCAGCTGTTAATTTCATCTGGCTTATCAAACGGCCAGGACATCAAGACGTTCTTAACCTTCCGGACGGCACTGCAGTACTTAATGGTGCAAAAGGGCATGGAGTTTGAAAAAATGTAGCAGATATAAAAAAGGAGAGAGCTCTTTATTGAGCACTCTCCATTTTTTATTTTCGTTTTCTTCCAAGACCCATTGCGCTTTCCATCTTTTTAATCATTTTTCCTGCCTGTGCGTTTGCACGTTCAGCCCCGCGGTCAAGGATTTCGTCAAGTTCATCTGATTCAACAAGGGAATAATATTTTTCCTGAATAGGCTGCAGGGCGTTAATCACGGCAGCAGCGGTGTCCGCTTTAAAATCTCCGTAGCCTTTTCCTTCATATTTTTTCTCCAGGTCTTCGATGGAAATGCCTGAAAGAATGGAATAGATGGAGAGGAGGTTAGATACACCCGGTTTGTTCTCTTTATCAAATTTTACAATGCCCTCCGAATCGGTAACCGCACTTTTGATTTTCTTTTCAATCACTTTAGGATCGTCCAGCAGTGTAATGAATGCTTTCTGGTTCGGATCTGATTTGCTCATTTTTTTCGTCGGATCTGCAAGGGACATAATCCTTGCACCGATCTTTGGAATGCGCACTTCAGGAACGGTAAAGATGTCATTGTATTTTTTATTAAAGCGTTCGGCTAAGTCTCTTGTGAGCTCCAGGTGCTGTTTCTGGTCTTCGCCGACTGGAACGAGATCCGTTTTATATAGTAGAATGTCGGCTGCCATCAGAGGCGGATAGGTTAACAGTCCGGCAGAAACAGCTTCTTTGCCCGCCGATTTGTCCTTGAACTGAGTCATTCGCTCAAGTTCGCCGATATAGGCCACGCATTGCATCATCCAACCTGCCTGTGCGTGCGCCGGAACCTCTGACTGAATGAACAATGTTGCTTTTTCAGGATCAAGGCCAACAGCTAAATAAAGTGCTGCGAGGCTTTTAATGCTTTTACGGAGCTGCAGGCGATCCTGCGGCTGTGTGATTGCATGCTGATCAACAATGCAAAAATAGCAGTCATAATCATTCTGCAGGTCAACGAACTGTTTCATAGCTCCGATATAGTTTCCTAACGTGACATTACCTGTGGGCTGGATGCCCGAAAAAATGGTTTTCATATCCTCACTCCTTCTTAAAATAACGCAAAAAAGCCCATTCGTCCCCTTGAACTAAAAGGGACGAATGGACCGCGGTGCCACCCTGATTATTTCTGTAAAAGAAATCACTTAGCGTCTTTTATCGCAAGACGAAACGGCTGATCCTACTTTAGTGTTCAGTCAGCTGCTCAAAAGTCCATTCCGCAGTGTTTATTGTCCGCTTTTCACCAGGCAGCAGACTCTCTGAAAAATAAGGTCACTGTGTACTACTCTTCTTCATCGCATTTACATGTTATTTCCTACATTATAGTAGCTTGCGCAGTGATTTTCAACTGTTCAGAAATAATAAACAGCAAGAGCAGCAAGCATCGTAGCCGCAAGCAGCAGTCCGGCAAGCAGGAACGGAGTATATTCAACCCGAAGAAGTTCAGAAAACAGTCTCATTTCCTCTACTTCCTTCTTATCAAGATCCCGGCCTTTGGATTGAAAGGTTCTTCTGAACCCTTGAGTGATGCCGTCAAAAAATCCCCCTTCAGCTACGATCAGGAACAGAGATACAAAGAGCAGAATCCCTGAAATGTAAAAAGAAATATTAATATAATGCAGCAGGCTGATCTCCTGATAGAAAAGCAGTGAAAGCAGAAAGACTAGAACAAATGACACGGTGAAGGCTGATAAAAATAATTTTCGATTCATAAATACCCTCTTTTTTCTTTTAATATTACTAAATTACGGGGATGTTCAATAGTTTTTTTATATTGAAATATATAAAAATAATTATTGTGAGAAAAGTAATACTACTCAGAATATTGTCAGTTTCCCTGCAAAATAGTTTATTAGCTATTGTTGTATATTGTATACATTTTTAATTTTACTTACAATTTAAAATCTTTACAAAGGCAGTGCTTCTGGCCATTTTCATGTTAAATGAATGAAATATCATGAAGAGATACCGCAGATAATATAGGTATAAAGAACTATTTTTGCTTTAAAAAAGTCTTAATTTTATTGCATTTGTGTAAATTTTATTAAAAAAATGAATGTACAAAAATTCGAAAGCTTGTATAATAGTGTTTGTAAGAATTTTTTAAAAATAAAAGGGAGGGTAATAAATGAAAAAGTCAAAATTTTCATTGCTTTTAGTCCTTTCGCTTGTACTGAGCGTTTTCTTAACTGCTTGCTACGGCGGAGGCGGATCCAGTTCTTCTGATGGAGGAGACAAAGACAAAGACTCTAAAGAAGCAGCTAATGTGCCTCAGGAGCTGAAAGTACTTGAATCTTCTGAGATTCCATCTATGGACTCAGTTCTTGCAGAAGATACAATCAGTTTATCTCAATTAAACAATACGAATGAAGGTTTATACCGTATTGATGAAAACCAGGAGCCAATCCCGGGTATGGCTGACGGCGAGCCGGAAGCTAACGAAGAAGGCACTGAGTACACAATCAAAATTAAAGAAGACGCAAAATGGTCTAACGGCGAGCCTGTAACAGCAAATGACTTTGTATTTGCATGGCAGCGCGCTCTTAACCCTGATACTGGATCTGCTTACGGTCCATACATGATGATGGGTAAAATCAAAAATGCTGAAGCATTATATAATGGTAAAGCTAAACCTGAAGATCTTGGAGTGAAAGCTCAAGACGAAAAGACACTTGTTGTCACTCTTGAAAAACCGATTCCTTTCTTCAAGTCATTAATGGCATTCCCTACGTTCTACCCGCAAAACCAAAAGTTTGTTGAAGAGCAAGGCGAAAACTTCGGTAAAAAGTCTGAAAATTTAGTGTTCAACGGACCATTCGCAATTGCTGGATGGGAAGGACCTGCTGATACTGAGTGGACTTTAGAGAAAAACGCTGAGTACTGGGATGCAAAAAATGTAAGCCTTGAGAAAATTACGTTCAACGTTTCAAAAGATCCTCAAGCAGCAGCAAACGCATTCGAAGCTGGAGAAGCTGATGTAACTCCTAAGCTTTCAACACCTGCTGTTATCGCTCAATACGATGGTGACGACCGTCTGAAAAGATGGATTGAGCCTACAATTTTCTGGCTGAAGCTTAACCAGAAGAACGAAGCTCTTGCTAACGTAAACATCCGTAAAGCAATTGCGATGGCATTCAATAAAGAAGACTTAACGAACGAAATCCTAAACAACGGATCTGTACCGGCTAACTATGCTGTACCTGCTGAATTTGTTACACACCCTGAAACGGGCGAAGATTTCCGTGAAGTTAATAAGGACCTTCTGACTTACAACCCTGAAGAAGCTAAAAAACTTTGGGAAAAAGGATTAGCAGAAATCGGCAAGAAAGAAGTTAAGCTTGTATACCTTGGCGGAGACACTGAAACATCTAAAACAGTGGACTCTTACATGAAAGACCAGCTTCAAAACACTCTTCCTGGTTTAACAATCGAAGTTCAGAGCGTACCTTTCAGCGTGCGTCTTGACCGCGACAAAACTATGGATTACGACATCCAGGCTGCTGGATGGGGTCCTGACTACCTTGACCCGATTTCATTCTCTGACCTATGGATCACAGATGGCGGAAACAACAGAATGGCATATTCAAACGAAAAATATGACAAACTTCTAAAAGACGCTCAAACAACTCTAGCTAATGATCCGGCTAAGCGTTTCGCTGCTCTTCAAGAAGCTGAAAAAGTACTATTAGAAGAAGATGCGGGTATCGCTCCTATGTATCAGCGTGCTTCAAACCTTCTGATCAACAAAAAGGTTGAAGGCTTTACGTACCACCTTGTAGGACCTGAATACAGCTACAAGTGGATTAAAATCACAGACGCTGAGTAATTTTTAGTTGCAGTTACCAGAAAAATGATTATAATCAAAAAGAATAAGAAGAGAGTATATCCAATATACTCTCTTTTTACCTGCTAAAGAATTGTCGAATTATGTAGATGATTCTGAATTTTTTATATAGTTCCAGGAGGTGCACACATGGTCAAATATTTAGGGCAACGCATGATTTATATGTTAATTACATTACTATTAATTGCCTCTTTCACATTTTTCCTAATGAAACTGATCCCCGGTACTCCATTTAACAGTGCCAAGCTTTCTGACTCGCAAATTGAGATTATGAAAGAAAAATACGGGCTGGATGAACCTGTACCAGTGCAGTATATCACCTATATGACCAATATTGTAAAAGGTGATTTTGGAGTATCTTTCCAATTCGACAACACTCCGGTATCTGAGCTATTGGCTGCTCGTATCGCCCCTTCTGCAACCCTCGGATTTCAGGCAATGTTTGTAGGAACACTCTTTGGGATTTTTCTAGGTGTCATTGGTGCTTTGCGGCAAAACACCTGGGTGGATTACGGAGCAACATTTTTTGCTGTTATCGGTAAATCCATTCCCTCGTTCGTTTTTGCAGGACTGCTTCAATACTATATTGGTGTTAAAGCCGGCTGGCTGCCTGTTGCCTTTTGGCGCGGACCGGAATACAGCATCCTGCCTACAATCGCGCTTGCGATGTTCCCGATTGCGATTGCTGCCCGTTTTATGAGAACGGAAATGATCGATGTTTTGAATTCTGACTACATCACGCTTGCTAAAGCAAAAGGTGCAAGCTACTTTGAAATTGCGTTTAAGCATGCGCTTAGAAACGCTTTAATTCCTGTTGTAACGGTTCTTGGACCTCTTGCAGTAGGTTTAATGACAGGATCTCTTGTCATTGAAAAGATTTTCTCTGTACCGGGTCTTGGAGAGCAGTTTGTTAAATCGATCACTGTAAATGATTATCCGGTCATCATGGGTACAACCCTGCTGTTTGCATTCCTTTTTGTCGTCATCATTCTTGTTGTCGATATCCTTTACGGCATTATTGACCCACGAATTCGTTTAGCGGGAGGTAAAAAATAATGGCAGAAAAAGAAATCAGCAAAGAATTGTTCCAGCCCGCTAAAATTGATTCCTCTAAGAGTGAAGAGATTAATAAACCAAGTTTAAACTACTGGCAGGACGCCTGGCTTCGCGTAAGAAAAAACAAAGCTGCAGTTGCAAGCTTAATTGTCATCGTACTATTGACGCTGCTTGCTTTTATCGGGCCTGCTGTCAGCGGATATGATTCAGCCCGCCAAAAAGCGACGCACTCCAACCTGCCGCCGCGCATTCAGGGACTTGAAAATGTGAGCTGGCTTCCATTCGACGGGACAAGAACCCTTAATAATGGAGAAGAAGTGAATGTGTACGAGCAAAAACAAATTAAAGAGTACTACTGGCTTGGAACAGATAACCTTGGACGCGATCAGTTCACGCGTATCTGGAAAGGAACGCAGATCTCTCTTTACATCGCCTTCCTTGCAGCCTTTATTGATATGGTAATCGGAGTTGCCTATGGAGCTATTTCAGGCTACTTCGGCGGACGCATTGACAATGTCATGCAGCGTATTATTGAAGTTCTGATGGGAATACCGAACCTTGTTGTTGTTATTCTCATGATCTTAATATTGAAACCTGGTATTATCTCAATCACTGTAGCCCTGACGATAACTGGTTGGGTCGGAATGGCGCGGGTTGTGCGTGCGCAGGTTCTTAAACTTAAAAATCAGGAATTCGTTCTTGCTTCCAGAACGCTTGGTGCAAGTCATTCGAAAATTATCTTTAAACATTTAATTCCGAATCTTGTCGGTGTCATTATCATCAATACGATGTTCACGATTCCGAATGCGATTTTCTTTGAAGCATTCCTGAGCTTTATCGGTCTTGGACTTCAGGATCCGATTGCTTCACTTGGAACGCTGATTGATGAAGGATTCAAATCGATGAGAGCATTCCCGTATCAAATGATTTACCCTGCGATCGTAATCAGTGTCATTATGGTTGCATTCAATATGATTGCTGACGGACTGCGCGATGCGCTTGATCCGAAAATGAGAGACTAGAGGGCAGGTGAATAGACGATGGAAAAAATACTTGAAGTAAAAGACTTGCACATCTCATTCCATACATTTGGAGGAGAAGTACAGGCAATCCGCGGAGTTGACTTTGACCTGAAAAAAGGAGAGACACTTGCCATTGTAGGTGAATCCGGGTCAGGGAAATCGGTTACGACTAAGTCAATCATGCGTCTCTTGCCTGAAAGCAACTCTGACATAAAAAAAGGCCAGATCCTTTTCGGCGGCAAAGACCTTGCTAAACTGAGCGATAAACAAATGCAGAAGATTCGCGGAAAAGACATCTCTATGATTTTCCAGGATCCGATGACCTCTTTGAACCCTACAATGATTGTCGGCAAACAGATTATGGAACCAATTGTGAAGCACCAGAATATGAGCAAATCACAGGCGAAAGAGAGAGCGATTGAGCTGCTTCGTCTTGTAGGGATACCAAAGCCAGAGCTTCGCTTTAAGCAATATCCGCACCAATTTTCAGGCGGTATGAGACAAAGGGTTGTTATTGCAATTGCTCTTGCCTGCAATCCTAAAGTCTTAATTGCGGACGAGCCGACAACAGCTCTTGATGTTACGATTCAGGCCCAGATCCTCGAGCTGATGAAGGATCTTCAAAAGAAAATTGATACATCCATTATTTTCATTACGCATGACCTTGGAGTTGTGGCAAACGTTGCTGACCGGGTTGCAGTCATGTATGGCGGCAAGATTATTGAAATCGGCACAGTCGATGAAATTTTCTATAATCCGCAGCATCCATATACATGGGGATTAATCAGTTCGATGCCAAGTCTTGATTCTCAGGACCAGGAACTGTATGCCATTCCGGGTACGCCTCCGAACTTGCTAAACCCTCCAAAAGGTGATGCATTTGCTGCCCGTAATGAATATGCGATGCAGATTGACTTAGAAGAGCAGCCGCCAATGTTTAAAGTGTCCGATACTCATTATGCGGCAACATGGCTGCTCCATCCCGACGCTCCTAAAGTTGAACCGCCGGCAGCTGTTAAACTGCGCCAGCGCAAGTTCCCTGAAATCAAGGAGGGAAAATAACACATGCAAAAAGAAAAACTTCTTGAAGTGAAAGATCTGAAACAGCACTTTAATGTAGGAAAATCAAATGAAGTGAAAGCTGTTGACGGTATTTCGTTTGACATTTATAAAGGCGAAACACTTGGACTTGTCGGAGAATCCGGATGCGGAAAATCGACAACAGGCCGTTCCATCATCCGTCTATATGAAGCAACCGGCGGTGAAGTGAAATTTGGCGGAGTCAATGTCCACGGAAAAAAATCAAAGGCCGATCTTAAAACCTTTAACCGTAAAATGCAGATGATTTTCCAGGATCCGTATGCCTCACTTAACCCAAGAATGAAAGTTTCTGACGTTATTGCCGAGGGAATTGATATTCACGGTCTTGCGAAATCAGACAAAGAGCGCATGGAGCGGGTATATGAGCTGCTTGAGACAGTTGGTTTGAACCGGGAGCATGCGAACCGCTATCCCCATGAGTTCAGCGGAGGACAGCGCCAGCGTATCGGAATCGCCCGGGCGCTTGCTGTAGATCCTGACTTCATTATTGCCGATGAGCCGATTTCAGCACTTGATGTTTCGATTCAGGCTCAGGTTGTCAACCTGATGAAAAAGCTGCAGCAGGAAAAAGGTCTTACGTACCTGTTCATTGCCCATGACCTTTCCATGGTAAAATACATCAGTGACCGCATCGGTGTTATGTACTTCGGAAAGCTTGTAGAGCTTGCAGATGCAGAAGAGCTTTACAACAATCCGATTCATCCTTATACACAGGCTCTATTGTCTGCGATTCCGCTTCCGGATCCGGACTATGAGCGCACGCGCATCAGAAAAAAATATGATCCTGCCCAGCATCAATACACTGCAGGAGATGAACCGCAGTTCCGCGAAGTAAAACCAGGACATTTCGTTATGTGTTCAGAAGCGGAATTCAAACAATATCAGGCAAAATATACGAACTAGCCGTGCTGAAGTGACCTCTTTTAAAGAGGTCGCTTTTTTTATGTTTCATGGAAGTGATTAGCAAATCCTGTTGGAATTTGTAAAAATAAGTCTCATTACATGTATGAACCGCTATACCTGTCATTTATAATAAGAAGAAACTAGCCGAAAAGGGGTGGTAACGTGGCTTTTTATAGGAAGGTTTTTCCTGCCGCTTTGCTTGCGTTCATACCTGTATTAGCAGGGGGACATCAGGCACAGGCGGATTCCGTTTTAACCGCATCCGTTCATGAGTCTAAAGAAATCGTTCATCAGCTGAAAGAGCTTCCGGAAGAAATGCCCCGTTTTCTGTTTGATTCAGGCCTCGTGTTTCAGTACCCTGATGCAATCAGAGGGATTTATGTGACAGGCCATTCAGCAGGCGGCAGCAAGTTCAGCCAGCTCACAGACCTGATTGATAAGACAGATTTAAATGCTATGGTTATCGATGTGAAAGATGATTTTGGAAACCTGACCTACATGCCTGAAAAAACATCGCCTTATTTCGGGATCAGCAAGCAATACATAAAAGATCCGCGGGCCATGCTTGAACAGCTTCAGAAAAAGAACATCTATCCGATTGCAAGGGTCGTTGTATTTAAAGATTCTGTACTTGCGCAGCAGAAGCCCGAGTGGTCGTTTCAGGACGGCAGCAGCGTATGGAAAAATGGCAGGGGCGAATCATTTGTTAATCCATTTATGAAGGAAGTATGGGACTATAATGTGAATATCGCCATCGAGGCAGCTAAATTAGGCTTCCAGGAAATACAGTTTGATTATGTCCGGTTTCCGGAAGGCTTTGAAAACAAAGATGCAGCCCTTACCTACAGTCAGGGAAAATATGGTCAGTTAAAACAGGATAATGTTCAAAAAAGGGTAACAGCGGTAACGGACTTTGTAGCCTATGCAAAAGAAAAGCTGAAGCCATATGGCGTCAAGGTTTCTGTTGATATTTTCGGATATACAGCAACCCTTCCGGAAGCGCCGGGCATCGGGCAGAACTTCTCGAAAATTTCAAGCCATGTAGATGTCATCTCCTCTATGATTTATCCGAGCCACTGGACGGCCTATTTCGGCATAGAAAAACCCGATCTTAAACCTTATGAGCTGATTACAGAATATGCGAAACTTGAAAAGAAAAAGCTGGCAGAGCTGAAAAACAGTCCCGTCTCAAGGCCTTGGCTTCAGGACTTTACCGCCTCGTGGCTTGGCTCCGGCAATTATAAAAAGTACGGAAAAGAAGACGTGGAAGCCCAAATCAAGGCGCTTCAGGATCAGGGAATCGATGAATATCTCATATGGAACGCAGGGAACAATTATACAAAGGACGTTGATTATACTCCGTAAAAAAGAGGCTGGGACGTAACTGTTTTAGTCATGAAAAAACCGAACTAGCCATAGCCAGTTCGGTTTTTCGTGTTAAAAGACTAGGAATGGATCCGTATTTGTGGTGTTTTATCACGAGTACTGCCAATTGTATGGTAGGTGGATCCTTTTTTGTGGCACGCGTTCTATTTCGCCTCTAACAACACTTTGCCTCGTCCATTGAACCCGGTAAATGTTCTAATCCGCTGTTAATAACAACTTCTCATGTACTATGAGGTTAGAAAGTGTTCTAATCAGTCTCTAACAACACTTTGCCTCGTCCTTTGAGGTTAGAAAGTGTTCTAAACCGCCTATAGCAGCACTTTAATTCGTCACTTGAACCAAGTAAGTGCTCTAATCCGCCTTAAATCCCTTTACCTATTGTTTCCGTCCGCCGACTTTTCTCCAGCCGGCCTGTGTTTTCAGGGTGTGATCCACGTTTTCATTCTTCTTTTTTCCGGCAAAGATGGTTTCTCCAATTCCGTTTGCCATAACTCCCATAAAGGCGGTAATTCCGATAACGAGTGCTGCCACAATCAGAAAATCTATTGCATATTCGGCCAAATCCATCACCATCCCATTATTTACTATATTTTTATAGTAGCTCATGTTTAACACTAAGGAAAGAGGGTATATCTAATTTAGAGAGAAACGAACGTTAACGAACAGCAAGGAGCGGGTCAATGAACTGGTATGAGAAGCTTAATCAGTACTTTCCTGTTGAGGAAATGAAATCAAAAGAACATATGGAAACTCTTCTGAAAGAGCGGGGTGATATTTATCATAAAGATGAAGGGGAACATCACGTTCTCATGTATGCCGAGCTTGATGATTTTATCTTCATTGATTACTTATTTGTTGCCAAGTCAGCAAGAGGCCAGGGACTGGGCCATAAGCTGATTGCGAAACTGAAAGAACTCGGAAAACCAATACTTTTAGAGGTGGAACCTGTGGATGAAGATGTACTTGATACAGGCAAGCGGCTGAAATTTTACCAGAGAGAAGGCTTTCAGCATGCAAAAGCGATCGGATACAGAAGAAAATCCCTCGCCACGAATGAAGTCAATCCAATGGAAATTCTGTACTGGTCACCTGATGATGCAAGCGAAGAGAAAATCTACGAAGCGATGAAAAAGACGTATTTGCTTATTCATACTTACAAAGACAAAGAATTCTACGGAAAAAAATATCAGGATGTTCAGGAAGTCCTGTCGATAAACGACCGCGATGATTCAAAAGACATTTTTGATAATCTGAATTAATTGAGAATCCTGCTGTCCACTTGCGAATGACAAAATCTGCAGAACGCAGGAATTGGCAAGTGTAAAGTGAGTTTTCCCGCCACTTTACGGAATTGTAACTGTTTTGTCAAACATTTGTATTTAAAAAGTGTATACTTACTTACTTTTCTATAGTATAATCCTTTATAGATATTACTTAATTAAAGTAATTTCAATCTAAATACAATTCATCTTACTTATATAGCAGTATGCTCATTTACACATAAAGGAGTGAAAGGTTTATGGTAACGTTATATACATCACCAAGCTGTACTTCTTGTCGTAAAGCTAAAGCATGGTTGGAAGAACATGAAATTCCTTATACAGAGCGCAACATTTTCTCAGAGCCTTTGTCGGTAGACGAAATTAAAGAAATTCTGCGCATGACAGAGGACGGAACGGATGAAATCATTTCAACTCGCTCTAAGATTTTCCAGAAATTGAACGTAAACGTTGAAACGATGCCTCTTCAAGATCTGTATGATCTGATTCAGGAGCATCCTGGTCTTTTGAGACGCCCGATCATTATTGATGAAAAGCGTCTGCAGGTCGGATACAACGAAGATGAAATCAGACGATTCCTTCCAAGAAAAGTACGCACATACCAGCTGCGCGAAGCACAGCGTTTAGTTAATTAACTGACAGAAAACCTTCCTTATCATTTAAGGAAGGTTTTCTTTTTTTTCCATGCGCTGATAGATAAAGCCAGCAGCTGTCAGGAAGAGGATAAGCAAGTACGGAAGCAGCGTGCCCATGCTTGGATGGGTATGGAAGATTGGTGCAAGCTTATGCTCATGGATAATCATTTTACCGGCTGTATAGGCAAGCATGCCTCCCCCGATGTAGACGAGAGCGGGATATTTGTCCAACAGCTTTAAAATCAAATTGCTCCCCCAGATCATAATAGGAATGGAGATTAAGAGCCCGATGACGACAAGCACCGTTTTCCCTCCTGCAGCACCTGCAACGGCAATGACATTGTCCATGCCCATCAGCATATCCGCCGCCACAATCGTCTGCACGGCTTTTCTCAGTGACTGGTGGCTTTTAATTTCTCCTTCCTTCTCTTCTGACCCGACAATAAGATGATAGGCGATATATAGAAGAAGAATCCCGCCGATCAGCTGTACGAATGGAATTTGAAACAAATAGACCGCGACTGTTGTAAGCAGAATCCGGACGACAATGGCAAAAACCGTCCCGAGCACCACAGCTTTTTTCCTCTGCTTTGGCGGAAGGTTGCGGCTTGCCATTGCAATGACAATCGCATTGTCCCCGCCGAGCAGAAGATCAATGCCGATAATCATAACTAAAGACATGAGAAATTCCTGTTCCATTCAAGTACCTCTTTCTGTGTAATTGACTGCTCGTACCAAGTATATGAACGAAAAGATGAAATATGAGCTTATCCTTATGGGCAAATAACTGTTTTTGTAAATCCTGAGGTTTTTTTATTTCATTCAGAGCAGTTTTATCATAAAATAGGAGTACAAGAAGCTTGAAAGGCAAGTCTCAATTTCAAGACAAGTTTTAAACGCCTGCAATGCGCTGCGCTGACGATTAAATAGGTGCTGATTTGGGTAAAGTGTAAAAAAGTGCAACTTATTTAGGGGTTTAGTTGTCCCTTCAACATCATATAAAGAAGGGAAGGTTGTAAAGATGGAGATAGAACGTATTAATGAATATACCGTAAAGTTTTATATTTCATATCTTGATATAGAAGAGCGCGGTTTTGACAGAGATGAAATCTGGTACAACCGCGAAAGAAGCGAAGAGCTTTTTTGGGAAATGATGGACGAAGTGCATGACGAAGAAGATTTTATGGTCGAAGGACCGCTTTGGATTCAGGTTCAGGCGCTCGACAAAGGGCTTGAAGTAATCGTGACAAGAGCCCAGCTTTCAAAGGACGGCCAAAAAATTGAGCTTCCCCTGTCTGAAGATAAAGTAAAAGAACTGCCTGTTGATGAAAATATTGAATCCATCCTCGATCATCATTTCAGCGATGACCTTGATGAAAAATCAGACAGCTCGCAGGATGAGGAGGAACAGCAGCTTGAGTTCCTTGTGAAATTCAATGATTTTGAACACCTTATTTCTTTGTCGAAAGTACAGCTCAGCGGGTTTACAAACGCGCTTTATTCCATGGAGAACCGGTATTACCTCTTTGTGGAATTCAACGATGAGCACTCAGACGAAGACATTGAAAATATGCTCAGTGTTATACTCGAGTATGGACAAGAATCACGCATGACGGTTCACCGCGTTGAGGAATACGGCAAAAAAATTATTGCCGAGAACGCATTAAGTGTTATTAAGCAGCATTTCAGCTGAAGATCTAAAAGCCGATTTCATTCTGATTGAAGTCGGTTTTTTTTAGCCAATAGCGGCCATCACCTATATAGAGTCAGGGGAATCACATGAAGAATACAGTCCGTGTTTTTTTATTTACAGCATTAATAGGAATAGGCATCTACCTTCTTCAAAACGTGACAGGCAGTATTTCAAGCGAATGGCTTCTGACGGCTGTAACCGTTTTGTTTACATTTTCCATCATCTTCATCGGCTTTGTTATCTTCCTTGAAAACCGCAAGCCATCGCAGACGATTACATGGCTCGTTGTCCTTGGAAGCTTTCCGCTGATTGGTTTTTTGTTCTACCTTGTGTTTGGAAGGAATGTCAGGAAGCGGAAACTGTTTGACAGAAAGGCGCTTGTTGATGAAAAAATCATGTTTGAAATTGAAGGGAATCAGCGCTCTTATGAAGATAAGATCGACTTAATGGGAGACCACCAGCAAATGCTTTTCAATCTGGCCCACAGGCTCGGACATACACCGATTTCATTTGCAACGCGGTCAAAAACATTAACGAACGGCAAAGAAACGTTCGACCATATTTTCAGCGAAATCGAAAAAGCCGAGCATCATGTCCACTTGGAATACTATATTGTCAGACACGATGAAGTTGGCTGCAAGCTTAAAGATCTCCTGATCAAAAAAGCGAAGCAGGGTGTTGAAGTCCGCTTCTTATTTGATTCAGTCGGCAGCTGGAAGCTGTCTAAATCCTACATAAAAGAAATGCGCGCGGCAGGCGTCGATGTCGTCTCTTTTTTGCCTGTGAAAATGCCGTTTTTAAATAATAAAGTTAACTTCCGCAACCACAGAAAAATCGTCGTTATAGACGGAACTGCAGGATTTGTCGGCGGACTGAATGTCGGAGATGAA
This sequence comes from Metabacillus mesotrionivorans, assembly GCF_052171315.1. Lineage (NCBI taxonomy): Bacteria > Bacillati > Bacillota > Bacilli > Caryophanales > Bacillaceae > Metabacillus > Metabacillus mesotrionivorans. The sequence goes on from NZ_JBQMFF010000001.1 coordinate 148,039, forward strand.
TACCTGGGGAAAGATGCGTACTTCGGTTTCTGGAGGGATACGCACTTAATGGTGCGCGGTGAAGCCGTCCGCACACTTCAAATGATTTTTCTGCAGGACTGGTACTATATGACCGGAGAAAACCTTGTGAAGAAGGAGTACATGACACCGACTGTTCAGCTGGAAGAACATGAAGGCGGAGTCCAGATTATTGCAGGAGGGCCCGATAATAAATGGGAAGTCATCAAAAACCTGTTCTTCTCCATGATTATCTCTGCCAAGGATTCCATTTGGATTGCATCACCGTATTTTGTTCCGGATGAGGATATTCTCTCTGCGCTTAAGGTAGCAGCCTTAAGCGGTGTGGATGTCAGACTCCTCGTGCCGCGCCGTCCCGATAAAAAAATTGTCTTTTACGCATCAAGGTCGTATTTCCTTGAACTGCTTGAAGCAGGAGTAAAGATCTACGAATATAAGGAAGGCTTCATGCACAGCAAAATTGTCATCGTCGATTATGAGCTTGCTTCGATCGGAACGGCAAATATGGATATGAGAAGCTTTCATCTGAACTTTGAAGTCAACGCTTTCCTTTACAGAACAAGAAGCACGCAGAAGCTTGTGAATGACTATGAAAAAGATATTTTAGACTCTCATGAGATTATCATGGATGAATTTGTGAACCGGCCGTTCAAACAGAAATTGTTTGAATCCATGTCAAGGCTGCTTTCGCCATTGCTGTAGGGCATACCTGAAGAGGTGTGTCTTTTTTTGTGTGCTTTCTTTTCCCTGTATATAGTATAATGGAAAAGAATGTTAAAAAGGAGCTGATAGATAAATATGCTGATAGCCAGAGATGCAGATGGCAGACTGATCAATCTGACCTCGATAAGGAACGGTCATTCAGATCTGCACCGTATGCGCGGGAAGACGCATTACTGTCCCGTGTGTGAACATCCCCTTGACCTGAAAGCGGGCAGCATTAAAATTCCTCATTTTGCCCATCAGAAACTGAAATCCTGCCTCATCGACCACGAACCTGAATCAGACTATCATCTGAACGGTAAGATCCAGCTGTACGAGTGGCTGAAAAGTCAAAACATGGTCCAAACAGAAATGGAACGCTATTTTCCTGAGATTATGCAGAGGCCGGACGTTTACGCAGACACAGGGCAAAGGAAAATTGCCGTCGAATTTCAATGTTCAGCCATTCCTGCCGCCCAGTTTTATAAACGAACTTCGCAGTATAAGCAGGCAAATATTGAACCGCTTTGGATTCTTGGAGCAAAAAACGCGGTAAGATTAAGCAGCAGCACCTTTCGCATCTCTCCGTTTCAATGGCTTTTTGCAAAACAGGGGCCTGATATTCTAGGTCCACCATATCTCCTGTCTTATTGTTCGTCCCTTCAGGCTTTTCTTCTCATCGAACACCTCATCCCATTTTCCAAGCAAGTGTTCACATCCATTCCCTCAGTCAGACCCATCCGTCATATCTCCCTTCACGATGTGACTCCGCAGGCAGCGCCATCACCAAAAAATTGGACCCAGTGGCTGAACCTCATAAAAATGCACCGGCTTAAACCGCACATCCACTTATCAGAAGAACTGAAAACCCTTCAGCAAACTCTCTATGAAAAAAAGCAGATTCCGCTGTCATGTCTTCCTTCAGAAGCCTTCATTCCTGTCGCGACTGGATATCTTTTTCATACAGCTGTTTACGTTTGGCAGACAAAGATCCTGCTTTTTATAGACTCTTTATCTGTGCGTTCAGTCTTTCATCTTCAAGATGCTGGAAATGAAATAAAGCGTGACCGCCAGATTGTAAGACGTGATATCAGCCATTTGAAGCACGTATCCATCGGAGCACCTGTCCGGGCTTACCTTGAGGCGCTGACTCAAACAGGACTGATTGCGAAGGAAACCACCTATTCATACAGAAAAACGGCAGAGCTGAACTGGACTCAGAATCAGGAGGAGCTTTTAAAAAGAGACAATGAGCTTATAAACAAAAGATAAATGAGTATGAACAGGGGGGAGATGCAGCAACCTAATGACAAAACGAAAAATGGAGGAATGAGTATGTTTTATAAGAAGAAAAAGAAAGCGACTTTATTTGATTTTACTGTAACAGCAGCTAGCTCGGGAGCCATTGCCTACATCCTTGCAAAATCGATGCAGAAACACGGGGGAGAAAATGACGGACCCCGTCGGGATATGTCTGATATAGACTGAAAATAGCAAGACTCTTCAATTGATTTGATAGAAAATATAGAATATTATTGGAGTAATCATGTTTAAAAGGGGGATATATCCATGACAGAACAAACAGCTGCAAAAACGCTGCCGAAACGGTCTGAAATTGCTGTAGAAGACACGTGGAGACTTGAAGATATTTTTAAAGACGACGAGGCGTGGGAAGCGGAATTTAAAGAAGTAAAAGCAGCCCTGCCGAAAATGGAAGAGTTTAAAGGAAAGCTTGGAGATTCTGCAGATGCTTTTCTTGAGGCCTTAACGTATCAGGATTCAGTAATGGAGAGACTTGGAAAGCTTTATACATACGCGCATATGAGATACGATCAGGATACAGGAAACTCCCACTATCAGGGACTGAACGACCGCGCCGCAAACCTCTATACGCAGGCAAGCAGCGTGTCATCCTACATGATACCGGAAATCCTTGAAATGGATGAAGCGAAGATCAAAGAATTCCTTCAGGAAAAAGAAGAGCTGAAGGTATACGGACATACACTGGATGAAATTAACCGCCAGCGCCCGCACGTTCTTTCAGCCGAGCAGGAAGCCATGCTTGCTCAGGCATCGGATGTTCTCAGTTCTTCAGGCAATACATTCGGCATGCTGAACAACGCAGATCTTGAGTTTCCGTCCATCAAGGATGAAGACGGCGAAGAAGTGGAAGTCACCCACGGCCGCTATATCCGCTTTCTTGAAAGTGAAGACCGCAGAGTAAGAGAAGATGCATTCAAAGCTGTATACGGCACTTACGACAAATATAAGAATACATTCGCAAGCACGTTAAGCGGAGCCGTTAAAAAAGATAATTTCTACGCAACAGTAAGAAACTATTCTTCTGCGCGCGAAGCGGCACTCAGCAACAACAACATTCCGGAAGAAGTATACGAAAACCTTGTGAAAACAGTGAATGACAACCTTCACCTGCTGCACAAGTACATTGAGCTCCGTAAAAAAGTTCTTGGACTTGAAGAGCTGCACATGTATGATCTGTTCACACCGCTCGTAAAAGACGTGAAGATGAAGGTGCCGTACCCAGAAGCAAAGGATTATCTTTTAAAAGGCCTTGCTCCTCTTGGAGATGAGTACATCGCTATTTTAAACGAAGGGTTTGAAAACCGCTGGGTCGATGTTCATGAAAACAAAGGAAAACGAAGCGGCGCCTATTCATCAGGCACATACGGAACAAATCCTTATATCCTTATGAACTGGCAGGATAACGTAAATAATCTCTTTACACTTGCACATGAATTCGGGCACTCTGTGCACAGCTACTACACACGCAATTCACAGCCTTATCAGTACGGGCACTATTCAATCTTTGTGGCAGAGGTGGCATCTACCTGCAACGAAGCACTATTGAATGATTACCTGCTGAAAACAATCGATGATAAGAAGAAACAGCTGTATCTTTTAAATCATTACCTTGAAGGATTCAGAGGCACGGTCTTCCGCCAGACGATGTTTGCGGAATATGAGCATGCCATTCATAAAAAAGCACAGGACGGAGAGCCGCTGACTCCTGATCTTCTGACTGAACTGTACTATGATCTGAATAAAAAATACTTTGGCGAACATTTGACTGTAGATGAAGAAATCGGGCTTGAGTGGGCAAGAATTCCTCATTTCTACTACAACTACTATGTCTATCAATATGCAACAGGGTTCAGTGCAGCTACGGCGCTCAGCAAACAGATCCTTGAAGAAGGGGAGCCTGCCGTTAAACGATACATTGAGTTCCTCAAATCAGGAAGCTCTGACTACCCGATTGAAGTCCTCAAAAAAGCCGGCGTAGACATGACTTCAAAAGAGCCGATTGAAGAGGCGCTTAAGGTATTTGAAGAAAAACTGAACGAAATGGAACAGCTTCTGTCTGAATAAAAGAAAAACCTGCAGCGCTCGTGGCTGCAGGTTTTCTGCTTTCATCTAAAATCCCTTAAACGTATTCCGGTGATTCACAAAGTACAGAGTTACAAAAATTGAAACAAACAAAAGCGGCGAAGAAATCAGCAGCGGGAACATTTCCATCAGCCCAAGAACGTTCAGGAAAAAGCTGAAAAACAGGATTACGACGCTGATAAACAAGGGGATGCGGTTATTCATAATCTCCTCCCGGATTGTCCTTTTTAAAAAACTATGAAGTGCCGGGCATTTTTATGTTTGTGACAAATTTGTGAAATGAAGCTCAATGGGTTGTCATAAGTCGACAGAATCTGATATATTATAGATGTGAAATTAATCACAAACAAACATTTACCCCTTTGTTTGACCGTGAAAAATTTCTCCCATCCCCTTTGTTGTCGTTAAGACATACAGAAGACTCCGTATTACCCGTGCGGAGTCTTTTTAGCGTATAAATTGTAAGCGTTTTCTAAAATGGAGTCAGCTGCATGCGCTGAACTCTTTTTTAATATTCTCTGATCATGTACATTACCTGGTTTTTTATAGATGTACAAAGGGAATAAGAAAAAAGACCCGTACATAAAGTACAGGGTCCGTTCATCCGGTATATCTCCAGAAAGTGCCGTGTTTGAGCGGGACACGTTCTGCTTTTTGAGCAAGCATATACTTTTTCATTTCTCTGTCCGCATCTTCATGGGTCAAATTGTAGACAGCGGCAATTTCGGCTGTGGCTACAAAACGGTAATAGCTCAGAAAGATTTCAAGAGGGGGAGCGACAGATTTTTTCGGCAGGTCTCCGATCATTTCGGACAGGATGCCTACATACATTTCGTAAGGATAGATTCCGCTTATCTTCAGCCCTTCTTCATCCACATTCTGATTGAAGAACGTAAGAGTGGGATTTTCCTGAACCTCCATCTCGGAAGAAATTTTCAAATCGCATTGAAGTGCTTTCGCGGCGCTTGGCGAATGAAGATCTCTTATGAATTCATCTTCGTCCAGTCCTACTTCTTTTGCAATCTCCAGGAGTACTCTTTCTTCTGAAATATTTCTCGTTTCAAGAAACAGAACTTCTTGAAGCTTACGCAAATATTTGATTCCGGCTTTTCTTCCCTGAAGCTCGGCAGCTTTAACCGCCAGGGATGCTGCAAAAGGTGCTGAAATGCTGCTTTCTGACTTAAGGATGCCGTCGCAGGACATGCCGGTCAGACTGGCCGTTTTTTCCCATGCTTTTGACTGATTGGCGGGTGTTCTCTTTCTGAATTGATTAAGCGTGTTGATACGGCCGCTGATAATGTGTTTCAAAGTAAAAAAACGCCCGTATTCAATCTGCAGCTTTTTAATGATCGGCTCAAGAGCCCAGCATTCAGGACATAAAGGATCGATAAACATGTAAATCTCAAGCGGTTTTTTTGAGTTTCCCTGGCAGTGAGAGAAAAAAGGTGCCGTATTCTCACTGTGGCTTATCATCATTGGTGTATCCCTTTCTCTTGCAGCTCTTTGTCAGGTGTGTTCACCATATGCCGGGCCGTCAGCTCCAGCCGTTCAAAAAACCATGCTTGAAATCGTTCATCCAGATCCAGTTCATCCATTGCTTCTTCCATGCAGGACAGCCACGCGCTTGCTCTCTCAGGCGTTATTTCAAATGGCAAATGCCTGGCGCGAAGCATGGGATGTCCGTGTTCTTCTGTATATAAAGACGGTCCGCCCAAGTATTGCGTTAAAAATTGTTTTTGTTTTCTGGCTGTTTCCGATAAATCATCCGGAAAAATCGGAGAGAGCAGAGGATGCTTATGCACTCTTAGGTAAAAGGCATCAACCAGCTGCGAAAGTGCATCTGCTCCAATCGCCTCGTACGGTGTTGCAAATTGATCAGCCATTCCAGTGATCTCCTTTATTTCGTAATAAGCTTATTGTAACAACTGACTTACCATTGCTCAAACAAACTGCTCTGAATGTCTTTAGTTCTTTCTCATTATATAAGGAATTATGCTTTTAGGCGACAGGGATTTTTCTGGTCTGTCCTGTATTTGAAACAGCAAAAAAAAGCTGATTCATTGGAATCAGCTCTTCATCAGGCGTAATAGGCATCTGTAATTTTTTGAACGTAGCTTCGTGTTTCTTTAAAAGGGGGAATTCCGCCGTATTTATCCACATTCCCCGGCCCTGCATTATAGGCAGCGAGAGCAAGCGATACGTTTCCGCTGTATTTCGTGAGCATTTGCTTCAGGTATTTGGTGCCGCCTTCCACATTCTGAACCGGGTCAAAAGCGTTGTATACACCAAGCGACCGGGCCGTGGCAGGCATGAGCTGCATGAGTCCTGCCGCCCCCGCATGACTGACCGCGTCCGGATTAAAATTTGATTCCTGTCTGATCACTGAACGGATCAATTTCTCGTCCACGCCATATTTGGCTGCCATTTGAGATATAATGCCGTCAATATGTGAGGTTTTATTTTCCGGCATAGGCTTTGGAGCACTCTCTATTTGAACGTGATCATTTAGTAAAGGCGCTGGCTGCGTCAGCTGGACCGGCAGTCTAATTGGCGTTCGGACAGCAACGGAATCGTTTTTCTGGTCCTCATTGATAAAAGACTGAAAAACATCCTTGAAATAAGAATGGGAGGACAGGGGGGAAGCCGTTGTTTCTTCTCCTGAAAGACTCCGCAATGCCTGCAGCTGCAGGGCCGATTTAAGATGGGTGATATCCATTTGCTTTTTACTCCTTACTTGTTTTCCGTCAGAAGTTTTTGGTCGTAAAAACGTTTGATTTTATTAGGGGTTTCGCGAACCGGAATCTGGTGAGAGGCAAGCAGGTTCTGAAAAGAACGATATCCCTCTTCCGCATTTGTCACTTCAACCTCAATTTCGTAATCCTCTTTATTTAAATATCGGCTGTGATCAAGCACAATTAAGCCCTCATCTGTGTTTTTTTCAGCCCGTGAGGTGGACAGCGTGCCGAAAAACCTCAAGTCATCTGAATTTACTCCGAGGTTTTGGAGCTGTTTTGTAATGGCCCCCTCTATTAGCCGCTCGTTCGAATATAGCAGCCCTTCCGCTTCTACTTTGTTCAGCTGCTGGTGTGTTTCAAGCAGTCCGATCTCTGCAGGCTCTTTCAGTGTAAGCACATAGTTTCCGTTTTTAAACCGGATGCGCAGGGCAGCATTTGAAGCTTTCAGCTGAAAATCAGGCGTGTCAAAGTAATGGTTTTCCTGAAGGCTGAATGCATCTTTTGTAAAACCGAAAAAATCGGTCAATCTGTCAAATTCCTGTTTTGTAAGCAGGTTCTTATATTCAATTTCAATTTCCTGGTTCATATACGATGTTCCTTTCCGTTCTGACACTATCTTCTTCCATTATCGCAATTAAAAAACGGGTTTTCAATGTTTATCATGTAAAGGGGGAATATGTTAGAATAGACGTGGAATAAACGTGGAATTGATTTGGAAGGAGATTGCTATGAAACAGAGAATTGAAGTAACAGGGGCAGTGCGCGAAAATGACCGGATGATCTTTCAGGCACAGCCTTTTGAAGAGTCAGACCTTGCAGGACTTACTGCAGTGGGCCAGGTGCTTGCAGATTCGGATCAGCTTTCATTTATATACATATTGGATCATCAAGAGGAATTTATCTACGCTAATCTTCCTTCAAAGATCTGGCCGGAGCTTAAACAAACACTCGACAGCAGCATACCGACATATTTGACGGTCAATGGGCTGACGATTGAGCTAAAGGATCTTCATGATGAATTATCATCCCTGCTCGAAAATATAAAAGGAAATGCAAACTACGGGGAAGAAATGGAAAGAAAAGCAGTAGAAATATTCGGTTTGGAAGATTGATACATAAGGGATTTTCTTAAAAAGAGATCAAATGCAGTGTATGCTGCAGCTTCGTTTTTTACAAAAGGGGGAAGGTTATGATCGGCAGAAACTGGGAAGTGTTTTTAGCTCCGTACCGCCAGGCGGTGGATGAGCTGAAAGTAAAGCTGAGAGGAACCAGGTCTCAGTATGAATTAGAAGGGACGCATTCCCCAATTGAATTTGTTACCGGCAGGGTGAAGCCAATCGCGAGCATTCTGGATAAAGCGAAGAGAAAAGAAATTCCGCTTGACGCTCTGGAACGCGAGATGCAGGACATTGCAGGCATCCGCATGATGTGCCAGTTTGTTGATGATATTAAAATTGTTGTGGAGATGCTCAGGAAGCGGAACGACTTTAAAATCATCGAAGAACGGGATTACATTACACAGAAAAAAGCAAGCGGATACCGCTCCTATCACGTGGTGGCAGAGTATCCTGTCCAGACGGTTTCAGGGGAGAAGAGCATCCTTGTGGAGATTCAGATCCGGACGCTTGCGATGAATTTCTGGGCGACCGTTGAGCATTCCCTGAATTACAAGTACAGCGGGAATTTTCCGGAGGACATTAAAATCAGGCTGAAAAGCTCTGCGGAGGCAGCATTTCTGCTCGATGAAGAGATGTCTAAGATCCGCGGGGAGATACGGGATGCACAAGTCATTTTTTCAAGAAAAACGGACAAGAATGATAAATGATGAAAAAAGGGGCATGCTGCTATGAAATTTGCAGTAACATCTAAAGGTGACACAGTATCAAATACATTGATGCATAAAATGAAAGCCTATTTGATGGACTTTCAGCTTGAGTATGACGAGGACAAGCCTGATATTGTAATTTCTGTAGGAGGAGACGGAACGCTCCTGTATGCGTTTCACAGATACCGAAGCAGACTTGATAAAACGGCTTTTGTAGGGGTGCATACGGGGCATCTCGGGTTCTATGCAGACTGGGTCCCTGATGAAATTGAAAAGCTTGTGATCGCCATTGCCAAAACGCCTTATCAGGTAGTGGAATACCCGCTGCTTGAGGTCATCATCAGACATAATGACGGCGGACGCGAAGCAAGATACCTTGCTCTCAATGAATGCACCGTGAAGGCAATAGAAGGCTCTCTTGTTATGGATGTAGAAATCAAAGGCCAGCTTTTTGAAACGTTCAGAGGAGACGGGCTCTGCATGTCAACGCCATCCGGCTCGACAGCCTATAATAAAGCCCTTGGAGGAGCCATTCTCCATCCCTCTATCCCTGCCATTCAAGTGGCTGAAATGGCTTCCATCAACAACAGAGTGTTCAGAACGGTAGGTTCGCCGCTTGTGCTGCCGGACCATCACACATGCCTGCTGAAACCGGTTAACGATGTGGATTTTCAAATTACAATTGATCACTTAACACTTCTCCACAAAGATGTAAAATCGATTCAGTGCAGGGTAGCCAATGAAAAAATAAGATTTGCGCGGTTCAGACCGTTTCCATTCTGGAAGCGTGTCCGCGATTCATTCATATCGGAGTGACATGCCTGTGGACGCGTTTTTATTATCATGGATAATTCCTTCTGAAGACGAAGGCAAAACCATCAAAGACTATTTGAAAGAGAAAAAAATTTCAAAGCGTGCCTTAACCGACATCAAGTTTGCAGGAGGAAGCATTCTGCTGAACGGGGAACATGCAACAGTCCGCGCAGTGCTCTCTGCCGGAGATGTCCTGAAGGTGACGTTTCCTCCTGAAGAGCCAAGTGCAGGGATCGTTCCGGAAAAAATGGATTTGGATATTGTGTATGAAGACGAATGGTGCCTTGTGATCAACAAACCTCCGTTTGTACCCACAATCCCGTCCAGAGAACACCCGGGCGGAACCCTTGCAAACGGCCTGCTGGACTATTACCGGGAAAACGGAATCGCTGCAACCATTCATGCTGTGAACCGCCTGGATAAAGATACTTCGGGACTCATGCTTGTCGCGAAGCACCGTTTTGCCCATTCGCTTTTTTCTTCCATGCAAAAGCAGGGAAGCATTAAGCGGACATATGCCGCTTTAGTAGAAGGGGCTTTGACCGAGGAGAGCGGAACGATAGATGCACCAATCGGACGCAAAGAGGAAAGCATCATCGAACGGACTGTGCTGGAAGACGGACAGGATGCAGTCACGCATTATCAGGTGATGTCTTCTGCGGAAAAGTACACCCTTGTAACTCTCCGGCTCGAAACCGGCCGCACTCATCAGATCCGGGTGCATATGGCTTATATCGGGCACCCGCTTTGCGGAGACAGCCTCTACGGAGGAAGCAGGGACCTGATCGGGAGACAAGCACTGCACAGCAGAGAACTCTCCTTTTTTCACCCGCTTCTTGAGAAGGAAATGACGTTTGAAGCGGAGATTCCAGCAGATATGCAGGCAGTGCTGAAAGGTTTATAATTGAAAGAAGACCGCCGTCGAGCATGACGGTGGTTTTTTGGTAGTTGGATTCTATAGAGTCACCTGGCAGAAATGCTGTTTTTAAAGAGGGTTGGTAGTTAAACAGGGAAAGTTGGCAGTTATGCATGGATAGTTAGTTGTAAATCGGATGAAGCTGGTTGTGCTGGCCGGATTGGCGGCAGTAATGCACCCTGCCCAGAAGAGCGGATCTGCACCAGCCCAGGATTTAGCTGACTTGCAACATTCAGGGACGCAAATCAACTGAAATGCCCAAGATCTTGCTAGAAAAAGAGGTAGTTAGTGTGCCTGAAAAGAGTTTGGATTGCTGAAATGCAACCCTATGAAAAGCACTCTCCGAAATATAGGGCAGTAAAACATGAAAATGCAACCCTATAAAATGCGCCATCCGTAATATAGGGAAGTAAAACATGAAAATGCAAACCTATAAATAGCTCCCTCAGAAATATAGGGCAGCAAAACCCTAAAACGCTGCCCTATAAAAGATTCCCGCAAAAATATAAGACACCATTACACCAATACGAAACCCTGTAAATCCGCACCTTCCAAAATAAAGGGCACCATTTTCATAGAAATGATACCCTTTCACAACAATTACCTCCACCTTCATCCCCTCACTCCGCCCCGTCCAGCTCCCTGAAACGTGTTTCAACGTAAGGCATGGAAGAGGGCACAGTCACAGTCTCTTTTTCCGGGTACCTGAGGGCTGTCAGCATTCCGCCGAATACTGCTCCGGTGTCAATGTTGACTGTGTTCCCGACGAATCTGGCTTTGCGCACCGGCGTATGTCCGTATACGATAAAGGGTTTTCCGCGGTACAGCTTTGCCCAGTCTCGTCTGACAGGGGTGCCGTCCGGATTCGTTTGGCCCGTAATATCTCCGTACAGAACAAATTCTTTGACCTTTTTATTCGTTTTTCCTATGTAATCTGCCCGGATCCCGGCGTGGGCAATGACCAGTGCACCGCCGTCCAGCACCTGATAGAGAGGAGCCTGTTCGTACAGGTTCATGAAGCCTGCATAGATCTGTTTTCGTTCTTCTTCTTCCAGGGCCTCAAGCTCTGCTGCTGTAGTTTCAAGTCCGTGGGCGACCTGGACTTTGTTCCCGAGCATGTAACGGTACAATTTATTGCAGTGGTTGCCGGGCACATAATAGGCTGCATGATTCTCTATTAAAGCCACAACGGTTTCAATAACCTTAAGCGATTTTGGTCCTCTGTCAGCAAGATCGCCTACAAACGCAAGCTTCCGGTCAGGGTGGAGCGGAAATCCGCCGGCCCAGTCGTACCCAAGCATTTCCGTCAAGCTTTTAAACTCATCAAAACATCCGTGTATATCTCCGATAATATCGAGCTTCACACCTAACACTTCCTTACTCTTCTCTTTTCTTCATCTTAGCAAAAAAAAGCATCTGGCTTTATTCTTTCATTAAATACACAATTGCATCCCACAATAAAGAAAAACCCGCTCATGCAAGCGGGTTAATCAAACATATACTTTCTCGTTCTAGACCGGACATTCAGCACAATTCCAATAGCAATCATATAAGTGGCAAGCGAGCTTCCCCCGTAGCTGATGAACGGGAGCGGAAGTCCTGTAATCGGCAGGAGGCCGACGGTCATGCCGACATTCTGGAAAACCTGGAATGTGATCATGCCGATTACGCCCGTGCAAAGAAAGCTGCCGAACGGGTCGTTGCTTTCAAGTGCGATGTGAACCATCCGGTAGATCAGAAGGAAAAACAGGGATATGACAATACTTCCGCCGATGAAGCCGAACTGTTCACTGATAATCGCAAAGATGAAGTCCGTATGTCCTTCAGGCAGGTATACTTCCAGCTGCTGATAGCCTTTGCCGTATAATTCACCGGAGCCGATGGCAAGGAGCGATTTAATCAGCTGAAATCCGATATCGTTTGAGTATTCATAAGGGTTCAGCCAGCCGTAAATCCGGTCCAGCTTGTATGAGTTCGTATCAAGAATATACGTGTTGAAAAAGCTCGGGAAGGCAAAATAGATGCCGACTCCCATGGCAAAAACGGCAGCACCTGAAAAAACGAAGCCGAGAATGATTTTCCATTTCACGCCAGAGACGAGGATCAGTGATCCGATGATGGCGCAAAAAACCATCGTCATCCCTGTATCCGGCTGTCTCATCAGCAGGAGTATGGGAGGTGCGGCTGCTGCAAATACTTTACCTAATAGGAGCAAGTCGTCTCTCACAGTATTGGTTGCGTATTTCTCCCTGTGATCTGCTATAATTCTGCTGAGCACAATAATCATGAAGATCTTCATTAATTCAGAAGGCTGGAAGTTTCCGATTCCGGGCAGTGTGTACCAGCTTGTCGCGCCTTTGATCGGCTCTACAATCGGCGGCGGAAGAATTTCAAGGCCGATGAGCAAAAGCATCCCGAATCCATATAAATACCATGAGAGCTGCTTGAAGCGGTCAAAGTCGATAATCATCGTTCCAATAACGGCGATAATACCGATGATGTACCATCTGAGCTGCAGAAACGCAAAGTTTATATTCTGCAATTTTTCGGGTAAAGTAGGCTGGGCACTGCTTATGGCGATGGCACTGGTCAGTGCCATTAAAAACATAATAAAAATCAGCGTGTAATCCAATTGCTGCTGTGGGGATTTATCTGTGTTCATACGGGATCCCTTTCTTGTACTTTCAGTCATTATATGGTTTGTGCTTAGCTTGCAAGCGAAAATCATCTTTTACAATCTTAGCGAAAATTGACGGTTTTGCAAAGGATTCATTTGTAAATCAGTCAAAAACATGATACCTTATCACAATGAAAAAACGGTTGTGAAGACTGCAGAATGCCGTACCGGCGCATGTTCACAGCGAATAGACGATTTGTATCACAATTTCATGACATTTTGATTTCCCGGTAATTTAGAGACAGGGAGAGGAGGAGATTCTTTATGTCAGAAGAAAAAGAAAAAGTTGTCATTGAGACAGAAACGCTTATGACTGCATTGGAGAATGAAGACTTTGACGGTTTTCGCTCGCTGTTTTTGGAGCAGCATCCATATGACCAGGCAAAAATGTTCGTAAAGCTCCAACAGGAAGAGCGTTCAAGGGTCTATCAGTATTTGTCTCCCGAAGAGATGGCTGCCCTGTTTGAAAATATCGAAGATGAAGAATACAACTACGAAATGTATCTGTCAGAAATGGATCCAAGGTTTGCTTCGCAAATGCTTGAGCACATGTATGCGGATGATGCGGTAGATGTTCTGAATGAGCTCAACAAAGATCAGGTTGCAAGCTACCTGACCATTATGGACGATGAAGCAGCGAAGGAAATCCGCGAGCTCCTTCATTATGAAGAGTTTACAGCAGGGAGTATCATGACGACGGAATTTATCGCGATTCAGGCGAATCAAACCGTCAAATCGGCGATGCATATCCTTAAGCATGAGGCTCCTGATGCTGAAACCATCTATTATCTGTATGTCATTGATGAAGATAAGCATCTGGCGGGAGTTATTTCTCTCCGAGATTTAATAGTCAGTGACGATGATGTGATGATCGGCGAAATCATGAGCGAGCGTGTGTTTTCCGTCAGTGTTGGGGAAGACCAGGAAGAAGTTGCCCGGAAAATGCGGGATTACAACTTTCTTGCGCTGCCGGTTGTTGATTTTCAAAATCACCTTCTTGGAATTATTACGGTTGATGATATCGTGGACGTTATTGATGAAGAAGCTTCAGATGACTATTCCAAGCTCGCAGGGGTTTCGGATGTGGACTCTATTGACAGAGGTCCTCTTTCCGCTGCTAAAAAAAGACTGCCATGGCTCGTGATTCTTTTATTTCTCGGGATGCTGACGGCGAATCTGATTGGGCAGTTTGAAGAAACTCTTGATAAGGTAGCAATTCTTGCAGTCTTCATTCCATTAATTGCCGGCATGGCCGGAAATACAGGCACGCAGGCACTGGCAGTTGCCGTCCGCCGAATTGCCATGGGGGATGAAGAAGGCGGAAACTTCAAAATCATTGCCCGTGAAGCGGGAACCGGCTTAATTAATGGTGCTGTCTGCGGAGTTCTTGTAACGGGCGTCGTGTATTTTTGGAAACAGGATCTGTATCTTGGTCTGCTTGTCGGAGTATCCATTCTTGCCACGCTGACTGTCGCGACAATTGCCGGAGCGTTTGTGCCTCTTATCATGCACAGGCTGAAGGTCGACCCGGCCGTTGCATCCGGTCCGTTTATTACAACGATTAATGACATTATTTCCATCCTTATTTATTTTGGAATGGCCACTATGTTTATGCAGTACTTAATCTAACTACAGAAATGAGGGAAAAACCTTGCACGGAGCTTCTTTTTCATCACTTGTTATTGTCCTGCTCGCAGCTTTTATCACTCCGCTCATACTGCACCGCTTCAAAATAAAAGTGATGCCGGTCGTCGTAGCAGAGATAATTATGGGTATTGTGATCGGCAAAAGCGGGTTTGACCTTGTTCAGCAGGATATGTGGCTCGAAACGCTGTCTATGCTCGGATTTATTTTTCTCATGTTTCTGAGCGGTCTTGAAATTGATTTCACAGCATTTATCGGGGGCAGGAAAAAAGAAGTGCTGCCATCGGGAAAAGAGGCGCCGAATACGTTCCTTGTCTCTTTTCTTGTTTTTGTCGGCATTTTTATTCTTTCCCTGCTGCTCTCTTACCTGTTTGTTCTGATCGGATTTATTGAAAATGCGTTCCTGATGACGCTGATCATCTCGACCATCTCACTCGGGGTGGTCGTGCCGACGCTTAAAGATGCAGGCATCATGAAGTCGAACATCGGGCAGATTATTCTTCTTGTCGCCGTCATAGCCGATTTGGTGACGATGATTCTGCTGGCTGTTTTTGCGTCGATTTATGGCGGGGAAAATACGAATATGTGGCTGATGCTCATTTTGTTCGGAGCGGGTGTTGCCCTTTATTTTATCGGCAAAACCTTTCAGAGCAGATCGTTTATCGAGACGCTTTCTAAAGGCACGATTCAAATTGGGACAAGAGCTGTTTTTACGCTGATTATTGTGCTTGTTGCGCTTTCAGAAACGATCGGTGCAGAAAATATTCTCGGTGCCTTTTTAGCAGGCGTGCTCGTATCTCTTCTTTCCCCGAACAAGGAAATGGTTCAGAAAATGGATTCGTTCGGGTACGGCTTTCTGATTCCGATATTCTTTGTCATGGTTGGAGTGGACCTTGATATTTGGTCGCTGTTTAAAGACCCTAAAATTCTGATGCTGATTCCGCTGCTGTTTATCGCGCTGCTGATTTCAAAAATTTTGCCGATTTATCTTTTAAAAAGATGGTACGATACGAAAACAACGCTTGCTGCTGGATTTTTGCTTACATCCACATTGTCGCTTGTTATCGCCGCAGCGACGATTGGAGAACGGGTGAATGTCATTGACTCGCAGATGTCCGGGGCGCTCATTTTGACGGCCGTTCTGACAAGCATCTTTACGCCGATTGGATTTAAAAAGCTTTTCCCGGAAAAGCTCGGTTCAAAGAAAAGACTGAAGGTTGCGTTCATAGGAGCCAATCAAATGACGCTGCCTGTTACAAGAGAACTGAATCCGAATCTGTATGAAACAATCATCTATCATACGCATGTTGATAAAAACGAACAGCAGATTGCCGAATCTCTTTTTCAAATCGAAGAGGTTGAAGATTATTCGATTGAGACGCTTCAGGAAAAAGGGGTATTTGAATCGGATATTCTGATTGCAGCAACAGGCGATGAGGATGCGAATGCGGAAATAGCCCTGATGGCAAAAGAGCTTGAAGTCGACAGGGTCATTGCAAGTATTGCTTCGCCCCTGCTTGATGAGCAGCTGAAAGCAAAAAATATTGATGTGTTCTCTGTTCTGCTCTCGACCAAAACGCTGCTCAGAGCCCTGATCGAAGCGCCGGGCATCATGAAAATCCTGACGCACAGCGAATCTGCCCTGTATCAGATCAAAATGAACAACAGACGTTACGACGGCATGGTCCTCAGGAGCTTCCCGTTTACGGGAGACGTCATTTTTGTCCGGATTTTCCGGGAGAATGAGTCGATTGTTCCTCACGGCGATACGGAGCTGAAACGGGGAGATCTTCTGATTTTGACGGGATCATCCGAGTATATCGATGAACTGAAGCAGGAGCTTGAGTTTCACAAAAATTAAGCGGAAATTTCTTGAAAAAGCCTTGAAAGATATTTTTATCGTGGTATGATGGGCATGTAAAACATTCAGAAAATTTTATACGATAAACCGCTAGGGGAGCCCTTCAGAAGGGCTGAGATCGGAGTTTGCCACCGAGACCCTCAGAACCTGATCTGGTTAACACCAGCGTAGGGAAGTGGTGTAAGGGTCTATTTCATACACCACTTTTCTATGCGAAAAGTGGTTTTTTGCTGTTTTAAAAAGAAATGGAGGAAACGTCATGCTATTTTCAAAAGAATGCAGGGAGTACGCAAACGAGTGGTGGGAAGGGAGCTTTCACCATCCCTTTGTAAAAGGAATCGGTGATGGAACACTTTCAAAGGAAAAGTTCAAATTTTATGTGATGCAGGATTCGTATTACTTGACCCACTTTGCAAAAGTGCAGGCGTTTGCCGGTGCAATGGCCCCGGATCTGCATACGACGTTCAGAATGTCCGTTCATTCTCAGGGAACCTATGAGGCAGAGCTTTCCCTTCATCAGCAGTTTTCCAAAATGCTCGGAATTACGGAAAAAGAACGCGCGGAATTTAAGCCGGCGCCGACAGCTTATGCTTATACGTCTCATATGTACCGCGCAGTCGCGACCGGAAATCTCGGTGAAATCATAGCTGCGCTGCTGCCGTGCTACTGGCTTTATTACGAAGTGGGAGAGCGTCTGAAGGATTGTGAGCCTGATGATGCCGTCTATGAAAAATGGATTGAGACCTATCATGGCGACTGGTTTAAAGAGCTTGTCCTTGAACAGGTGAACCGTTTTGATGAACTGGCTGAAAAAGCAAGCGCGCATGAGCGCATGATGATGAAAGAACATTTCCTGATCAGCTCCATGTATGAATACCGCTTTTGGGATATGGCTGAAAATCTCGAAGCGTGGGGACGTGCAGACTCGCTGCAGCTTCAAAAGTGAAGCTTCATTTTGTAACGGATGGAAGGCATTCTGCAGAATCACTGGTTTCCATCATCACAGACGTACATAAATTTGCGGATGCCATCCACATAAGAGAGAAAGACAAGTCAGCAGAAGACCTGGTGGAACTAGTTGAGCTTCTTGCGCGCAGCGGGGTTCCAAAATCAAAACTGATCATGAACGGCAGCGTGGATGCAGCGGTGCGTTCAGGACTGGCAAAAGTCCAGCTTCCGTCACATGGACTGCCTGTGAAGTTTGTTAAAGAGCACTACCCTTACCTCGGGGCAGGATGTTCGGTTCATTCAGCAAAAGAGGCAATCCAGAGGGAGAAAGAAGGAGCAGACTGGCTGATTGCCGGACATGTTTTTCAGACAAATTCAAAAAACGGTCTTGAGCCGAAAGGAATTTCTTTTCTTCAAACAGTCTGTGAATCTGTATCCATCCCTGTCTATGCAATTGGAGGAATCACTCCTGGTGTGCTGCCGGAACTGAAAAAGCTGAAAATCGCAGGTGCAGCAGCCATGTCTTATGTGTTTTCAGCAGACAAACCCGTGGAGGCGGCAAAAGAGCTTGCACGAAAGCTGAAAGGAGGAACGGCGGTTGAGGACATTTTATGATGCTGGAATTGTCGGGGGAGGAGTCATCGGCCTGATGTCTGCCTATTTTCTGTCAAAGGCAGGTATAAAAGTAGCTGTATTTGAAAAAGGGAAGATCGGATGCGGGGCATCATCCGCTGCAGCAGGCATGCTTGGGGCTCATACAGAAACGGAAAGGGCAGATGCTTTTTTCCGTTTTGCCGAAGAGAGCGCGTCTCTCTATCCCGGGCTTTCAGCCGGATTACTTGAGGAAACAGGTATAGATATTCAGCTTGTTTACAATGGGATGCTGAAACTTGCTATGACGGCTGAGGAAGCTGCTTCCCTTAGGGATAGAGCAGGGAAAGAACCGGATGTTGAGTGGCTCTCAAGGGATTCTGTCCTAAAGAAAGAAAGTAACCTGACAGAGGATCTTCAAGGCGGCCTGTTCATTGCAAAAGATGGCCAGGTCTCCCCTTCCGCTCTTTGCCGGGCTCTGGCAAGGGCGGTACAAATAAACGGAGGAACCATCCTTGAAGGAGCTGCAGCGGGACGTATACAGCGGGCAGAGCCTTCTCACTATGAAGTTTCAGCTGCAGGAGAGACTCATTATTGTGAAGCGCTTGTGATTACGGGCGGGACATGGAGCGGCCAGCTGTTTGGGGAAGTAGGCATCTCAGCTCCAGTTCATCCTGTTAAAGGCGAATGTCTTTCCATCATGCCGGATGGGTTCCGTTTAGCGTCAACGGTCTTTCATGAAAGCTGCTACCTTGTGCCAAAATCTGACGGAAGCATCATTATCGGTGCGACGATGGAGGAGGGAAATTGGAGGGCAGAACCTACAATACAAGGAATGTCTTCCTTGATGGAGAAGGCTGTTTCCATTATGCCGTGCATAAAAAAGGGTGTTTTCCAAAAAGCCTGGGCCGGACTGAGACCGGCAGCGAGCGATGCGAAACCATACATTTTTAAGCATGAAGGCATGAAAAATCTTTATGCGGCAACAGGACATTACCGGAACGGTATTCTGCTGGCTCCGAAAACAGGCGAAATGGTAAGGGATTTGTTTTTGAATCGCCCGGTCAAGGAAGAGTATGAAAGAGAGTTTGGATTAAACCGGCGGACAGAGGTGAAATCATGAAAATCAAATTGAACGGCAGCACAGCTGAGCTGGATTCGCACATAAAGACAATTGAAGATCTTCTGGCATTTTATCAGCTGAGCCATAAAACGGTCATGATTGAACATAATGAAACAATCCTTGATAAGGAATGCTATCATCGCGCAATTTTAAATGACGGTGATGTTCTTGAAATGGTTCATTTTGTAGGAGGAGGATGACACATGTTAAAAATTGCAGGGAAAGCGTTTAAATCACGGCTCTTGCTTGGAACAGGGAAATATCCGTCTTTTGACATTCAAAAGAAAGCGGCAGAAGTGTCAGAAGCGGAGATCCTGACGTTTGCTGTCCGCAGGATGAATGTATTCGAGCCGTCTCAGCCAGACTTGCTTGAGAAGCTTGATTTGACCGCATATACACTGCTTCCGAATACGGCAGGCGCCAAAACGGCCGGGGAAGCCGTCCGAATTGCAAAGCTCGCTAAAGCTTCAGGTCTGTGTGATATGATAAAAGTAGAAGTGATTGGGTGTCAGAAAACACTCCTGCCGGATCCGGTGGAAACGCTTAAAGCAAGCGAAGAACTCGTAAAAGAAGGATTTATCGTTCTTCCTTATACTTCTGATGACGTTGTACTTGCCAGAAGGCTTGAAGAGACAGGCGTCCACGCCATAATGCCCGGGGCATCCCCAATTGGATCAGGGCAGGGAATCATCAATCCACTCAATCTCACATTTATTATCGAACAGACTGACTTGCCGGTTATTGTGGATGCAGGGATTGGGTCTGCCGCTGATGCAGCGAAAGCGATGGAACTTGGCGCTGACGGCGTGCTGCTGAATACGGCTGTCTCCGGAGCAGCAGATCCCGTGAAAATGGCCAAAGCCATGAAGTTTGCGGTCGAAGCGGGACGGCTGAGTTATGAAGCAGGCCGTATCCCTGTTAAATCCTATGCTGTTGCAAGCAGTCCTGAAGAAGGAATGATCACAACCTAAATGGAACGCTACTCAAGACAGCAACTATTCGCCCCTATTGGGGAAAAAGGCCAGAAAGAAATCATAAACAGTCATGTGCTCGTCATTGGAGCAGGTGCACTCGGCACAGCCAGCTCTGAAATGCTTGTCAGGGGAGGAGTTGGCCGAATCACAATCGTTGACCGTGACTACGTCGAGTGGAGCAACCTTCAGCGCCAGCAGCTATATACAGAGCAGGATGCAAAAGAACGGATGCCGAAAGCCGCAGCTGCTGAACGGAGACTTGCCTCCATCAACAGTGAGGTGAAAGTCAGGGGCGTTATTGATGATGTGACGGCGGATTCCATCTTTGATTACTGTCATGATGCCGATATGATCTTGGATGCGACGGATAATTTTGAAACCCGCATGCTGATCAACGATGCTGCTTTGAAGCGGGGAATTCCCTGGGTTTACGGGGCATGTGTCGGAAGCTACGGGCTGACCTATACAGTAATGCCGGGGGAGGGTCCCTGCCTGAGCTGCCTGCTTAAGCAGATTCCGATGGAAGGCCAGACGTGCGATACGGCGGGAATTATCAGTCCTGCCGTTCAAATCACGGCTTCTTACCAGACGGCAGAGGTGTTTAAGTGGCTGACAGGTGAAAAATCAGCGATGAGAAGAGAGCTTCTTTCCTTTGATGTGTGGCGTAATCAATTCAGCAAAATCAGCGTTGCCAAAGTCAAAAACCCGTCGTGTCCTTCTTGCGGAGAAGATCCTGTCTACCCTTACCTGACCTGGGACAAAAGCGCAAAAGCGTCCGTGCTTTGCGGAAGGGATACAGTTCAGATCAGGCCCGCAGAAGCCCGAAGTCTTGATTTTCAAAGTCTCGCCAAACAGCTGGAACGTGCGGCTCAAAAGATAACGGCCAATCCGTATCTGCTCTCTTTTCAGGCAGATGAAAACCGGGTGGTTGTTTTTCGCGACGGCCGGGCGCTAATTCACGGCACAAAAGACCCGGCTGAAGCAAGGAAGATTTATCAGAAGTATTTGGGTTAGAAAGAAACGCGAGATTGTTCCCGTATCAATTACATGCTATAATTATAACCAGGTACTAATAACATGTATTAATCGGGAGGATTCCAAATGAACTTATCATTAGCTGGACGCAATGTTGTCGTAATGGGCGTCGCAAATAAACGAAGCATTGCCTGGGGAATTGCACGTTCTCTTCACGAAGCGGGAGCGCGTCTTATTTTTACATATGCAGGGGAACGTCTTGAAAAATCAGTGCGTGATCTCGTTGAGACGCTTGACCGCAGCGATTCGATCGTTCTGCCGTGCGATGTGACAGACGATGCGGAGATTGAAACATGTTTTGAAGCGATTAAAAATGAAGTCGGCGTTATTCATGGCATTGCTCACTGTATCGCGTTTGCCCATAAAGAAGAATTAAGCGGAGAATACATGAATACGACTCGTGACGGATTTCTGCTTGCCCACAACATCAGCTCCTATTCCCTCACGGCTGTTGCAAAAGCGGCAAGAGGCCTGATGACAGAAGGCGGAAGCATCGTCACACTTACGTATCTTGGAGGAGAGAGAGTCCTTCCGAACTACAATGTAATGGGTGTAGCAAAGGCGTCGCTTGATGCAAGCGTGCGCTACCTTGCAAGCGACCTCGGAAAAGACGGCATCCGTGTGAATTCCATTTCTGCAGGACCGATCCGCACGCTTTCAGCAAAAGGCATCAGCGACTTCAACTCAATCCTTAAGGACATTGAAGAGCGTGCCCCGCTCCGCC
Source organism: Metabacillus mesotrionivorans (assembly GCF_052171315.1). Lineage (NCBI taxonomy): Bacteria > Bacillati > Bacillota > Bacilli > Caryophanales > Bacillaceae > Metabacillus > Metabacillus mesotrionivorans. The sequence goes on from NZ_JBQMFF010000001.1 coordinate 170,030, forward strand.
GCACAACGACTCCTGAAGAAGTCGGCGACACTGCGCTGTTTTTGTTCAGTGACCTTGCACGCGGCATGACCGGAGAAAACCTTCATGTTGATTCAGGCTATCATATTCTTGGATAACAGATCAGAGCTTCCTGCATGTGTGCGGGAGGCTTTTTTTGTGTCCTTTTTTATAACATGAGCGTTCGGTAAAACAATTTCGCTTAGTCCCGCAGCATGACCTTTGTGAATGGGGAATTGTGATAAAATGGAAAAAGCAGAGCTAACCGGTTGAAAAGGGGGATAAACATGATTATAAAAATGGATATTACAAATAGAAAAATAGCTGAAGAAGTATTAACGATTCAAATCCCTTCTTATAAAGTTGAGGCAAAATTAATCGGCTCTTCTGACATACCTCCATTAAAAGATACAATTGATACCCTGCAGCGATGCGGAGAGTGCTTCTATGGGTATTTTTCAGAAAATAAGCTATGCGGGGCACTAGCTATGAAAATAAAAAATGAAGAAATGGATATCCATCGTTTGATTGTAGACCCTGACCACTTTCGAAAAGGAATTGCTCAGAGCCTGCTGAATTATGCTGAAAGACAGGAAGGGATTAAAAGAATCAGCGTTTCAACTGGTTCAAAAAATACGCCGGCAGTAAGATTTTACGAAAAGAATGGATTTCAGAAAGTGAAAGAAGTATTTGTAAATGAACAGATCTCCTTAACGTTTTTTGAAAAGAATGTATAAATGAATAACTGCAGAGGGGGAAGAACATGCAGCAGCAAGCTGTTAGTTGGAACAAGATAGACTCGTCTGGGACAGAGCATTTCAGTTTGGCTCGCGAAGGCGGGCTTTTTCGCGGATATGGAAAAGTTACTTATGAAGAGGGAAATGTCCTTTTTCATGTCAATTATGCTGTAGAACTGGACTCAAATTGGCGGACAAGAAACGTGAAAATAGAGGCTTCCGGCGCAGGAGAACTCGAGATCCTTTCAAACGGTGAAGGACGCTGGTTTCGGCCAGATGGAAAGGAAATAGGGGAGTTAAACGGTGCAATCGATGTAGATCTTTCCGTCACACCTTTTACTAATTCTCTCCCGATTAACCGGAATGAGTGGGAGCCTGGCCAGAAAAGGAATTTTGAAATGGTCTATGTGGATGTTCCCCAATTGCGCTTATTTAAAGTATCACAAACGTACACGTTTCTTGAACAGATAGACGGGACGAGAATATTTGCCTATCATTGCCGGGATTTTGAGTCTTTGATTTATGTAGACACTGAGGGTTTGGTACTTGAATATCCGGATTTATTTATACGCAAGTCAGACATCCCGGCAGGAGAGTTTGATAGAATAAGATAAAAACCCGCATGGAAAGGACAAACAATGAGCGCATTTCATGATGAAGTAACCGTTGAAGCCCCAATTGAAGAAGCATTTGCATTCGCAGCAAATCCGGAGAATGCTCTGCAGTTTATGGAAAACGTGATAAAAGTTGAAAAGCTGACAGACGGGCCTGCTGCAAAAGGAACACAGTACAGGGAAACGCGGGAAATAAGAGGAAGACAGGCAACTGCTGTTATTGAATTTACAGAATACGTACCCAGTGCAAAGTTTTCCGTTAAAAGTGAAATGAACGGAATGGAAACCGAGTATCACTACACATTTACCAAGGCGGGAAATCAGACTGTCATCCGCTTTGTGTGCGAAATCACTGCAAAGACGTTCAAAATGAAACTAATCAAGCCTGTCTTTGCGAAGATCATGAAAAAAGAAGACGGCGATCATTTGAAACATCTGAAAAAAGCGATAGAAGCACAAAAGCAAAGCGAATAGTCAGCCCCTTTATAATCATAAACCCTGGCACCCCGCATATACTTTCTTGTAAAGCATTTAAACCGGGAGGGAAGCCTGTTGAAAAAACATCAATCTGTGAAAAATCCCCCGCTGCTGTATATTGTTCAGCCGGAATTTGAGCCAGTGCTAACGTCCATGCAGAAAACCTATGTGATGAGAAAAAATCCGCCGGCCGAAGCGGCTGCTCCTGTGCCTGCAGAGCCTGCAGCGAATGAGGCAGCAAAAAAAGCTGCGCCGGTTCAAAAAGAGCAAAAACTCTCAAAGCCCCTGCATTCCTTCAATGACTTATCAAACGAGGAAAAACTGCAGCTGCTTCTTCATTTGCCGGAACGCTTATCGGGACTAAACTGCAGCATCTCCACCAATAAGCAGACCTATATAGGCAAGGTAACAGATTTTAAAGATAACTGCGCAACAATAAACGGTGAAAAAGTAAAGCTTGAAGACATTCAGTCTATTACGCTGAAAGGCTTATAAAAGTGTCCTGCCGGGACGCTTTTTTTATTGCAAAAAAGAGCGCCGTTTAGGGCGCCCTTTGCCATGCTATTGTCCTGACTTGATCATGGAATTCAAATGTGCTTCCTTAATTCTTTCGTACTCAAATGCCTGAGCAAGTTCCTCCGGCAGCATATCTGTTTTTCTGACAAACTTTTCCCGGGCAATGTCGTACATTTCATACGGGAAAAGCATGTCGATATACATGACCTCTTTCTGTTCGTCAGTCAGCGGGTTGACGCTTTCATATGCATTCATCATCAGCTGAAATCTCGCTTCATCCCACTCGCCTGTTGTATCAAGGAGAGGGATAATCATTTTGCGCAAGTCGCGAATCGGCAGGTCATATGAGACTGTATCAAGGTCGATAACCCATATTTTACCATCGTTTCCGAGCACCGTATTACCTGCCCCGTAATCCTGGTGGCACAGAGTAGGGTTAGCGGACTGCTGTTCAATCCACGGAACATACTTGGAGTTCATCAGACGGTCAAGCGTTTCCCGTCCCTGCTGGATAAAGTAATCAATCTCCTGAAGATACAGCTGGGAAAAAGGATTGTCTGGAGTGCTTTGCGCGATGAGCTTCCATGACTCAAGCTGCTGGCACCTTTTAATGTAATGGTTCGGCCAGCGTCCGAGCTTCTTAAAGACAGGGATCCCTTCAGGCGGATGGTAGCCTTCTGACCAAAGATGAAATTCAGCAAGACCTTTCATGACCACTTCAAGGTCCGGATCAATGGCTAAATCAAATACTCCGCCTTCAATCCAGTCATACAAAACAAATAAAAACGGACCCTGTTTAGTAAAAAGCACATCGTTTTTGTTTCGGATAATGCCGGGAACCCTTCCGCCTTTTTCTGCTAAGTAGTTTTGAGCATTGATGGAAAAAAGAGCTTTTTTCTCCGGGCGGTGAATTCTCTTAAGACAGACAGGTCCATTTGGAGTATGAATTTTCCATACGAGGGCCATTTGGCCGCCTTGAATAACTTCTATCCGGTCGACAGACACGTCCCAGCTTGTGATAATATATTCAGCGAGTTTAACAAGCTTTGCTTCCTCTTCTGGAGACATTACATACACGTCTTCTTCTTCTTTTTCTTCCTTGTTCTCCGTTTTCATTATCTTGGGTTCTATTACGGTTTTACTTTTAGCCGCCTCAAGCGGAAGAGCGTTTTTTTTCTTTTTTTCTTTTTTTTGCTTTGGTTTTTCCTCTGCTGCAGGGGAGACGTTCTCTGCAGTCATGCTGCTCTTTTGCACAGATTCCTTCTGAACTTCATCCTTTGGTACATCTTCTTCTGACTCTGGAGAAAACTGCAGCATGGCGTTCTTTCTGGATTTGCTTTTTCCTTTGTTTTTCTGTCCTTTTCTTTTTCTCTCGGTCATCAGCTGCTCTTTCTCAACACCAGGTTCCGCCTTTTCTTCTGGAGTTACCGTCCGCTGCGGAGTGTTTTTACGGTCAATGAGTGAAAAAACATTGACCGTTTCCTCTGAAGACTTCGAGAATCTTGTGTTTTTGTTTTCCTCCAATATGGTCACCATCCCATCCTTTTATTTCATAGACTATGAAACAAAGCCGGTTTTTGTCATGGGGTAAATGCCGGCGTTTTATTGATGAGCTGTCCTTTTTTAAAAATGATTCAGCTTAATAGTGATTCCGCCTTTTTTAAAATAGTTCCGCAGAGAAAGGCACATAGCCTCCTGTGTTTCCGTATTTTAGGATAAGGGCTTACTAGATGAATGGAGGTAACGTATGAAGATTGCATTAATCGCAACAGAAAAACTTCCTGTTCCCGCGATAAAAGGGGGAGCGATACAGATTTATCTGGATGCCATTGCTCCTCTTATTGCTCAAAGGCATGACGTGACTATACTTTCCATTACTCATCAGGATCTTCCTGATCAGGAAACACGGAACGGGGTCCAATACATCCGATTTGCTGAAAGCGAGTATTTATCTTCGCTTGGCGCGCACTTGAAAAATGTGAAGTATGATGTGATTCACTTATGCAACAGGCCGGCTTGGGTACCTGTATTGCAGGCAGCAGCACCAAACGCCCGCTGGATCTTAAGCGTACACAACGAAATGTTCGCTGTTGAAAAAATGTCTGATGAAGAAGGAAAAGCTTGTATTGCAGCTGTGTCGCAGATTGTGACAGTAAGCGACTATATCGGACGAACGATTACAGACCGTTTTCCACAGGCAAAAGGCAAGGTGAAAACCGTTTACTCCGGAGTGGATTTAAAGACTTATTTTCCGGACTGGACGACTGAAGGGCGCAGGCTGAAAGAAAAAGTCCGCTCTGAGCTGAATTTGAAAAACCAGAAAGTGATCTTGTTTGTAGGAAGGCTGAGCAAGGTAAAAGGCCCTCATATTCTTCTGCAGGCCATGCCTGAAATCTTAAAGAAGCATCCGGACACAGTGATGGTCTTTATCGGATCAAAATGGTTCGGGGATAATGAAGTAAATAACTATGTAAGGCATTTGTATACGCTTGGCGCCATGTATCCTGAAAATGTTCAGTTTATCCAGTTTGTGCAGCCGAAAAACATTCCGACTCTTTACGCCATGTCCGATATTTTTGTCTGCTCTTCGCAGTGGCAGGAGCCGCTTGCACGTGTCCACTATGAAGCAATGGCATGTGGTTTGCCGATTATTACGAGCAACCGCGGAGGAAATCCTGAAGTGATCGATGAGGGCAGAAACGGCAATGTTATTAAGGATTTTGAAAATCCCGATGCTTACGCACAAGCCATTATTTCTCTTCTGGACAGTCAGGGCAAGCGGAATGACATGGGGAAATACGGCCGTTCAAAAGTGGAGCGGGATTTCAGCTGGAGCAATGTATCAGGCAATTTGCTCAGTGTATATGAGAATAGAAGATAGAGAGGGGGAAGCATTTTGGATACAGAAGTCAATCAGCATGAACTGCAAATGAACATTATGAATTTATACCCGTTTGAGGTGGAGTCGATCACCCTGCTGACAAATAAAAGCGGAAGAACAACGTGGAAGGTTGAAACCGCACAGGGTGTGAAAATTTTAAAACGCGTTGTGATGAAGCCTGCAAGAATGCTGCTTATTGCAGAAGCACATGAACATCTGCAGGAAAAAGGATTGCCGATCGCCCGCATTCACCGGACCAGAGCGGGTGCCATTTGTGTTGGCGCCGGAAAATCCGCCTATGTTCTTTATGACCTGCAGCAGGGGAAAGAAGTACTTTACTATGATAAAGCGCAGATGCTTAACATTATGGAGTTTATTGGAACGTTCCACCATACGTCACAAGGATATATGCCGGATGAGATGAGCAAAAAGAGAAGCAGACTAGGCAAATGGCATAAGCTTTTCAGATGGAAGCTTCAGGAGCTTGAAGGCAATAAAATGCTGGCTCTTAAATCCGACCAGGAAAATAATCTGCCGGCGCCTGCTGTAATTGATCCGGATGCAGAACAGACATGGCTGCAGGATCCATTTTCAAAAATGGTTATTGAGACAATTGATGACATGATTCTGCGGGGAAAACAGGCACTCCAGGAACTTGATGCAGGCCAGTACGATCAATGGACGCTTGAATGCATTGAATCAAGAATGTTCTGCCAGCAGGATTTTACGCTTGCCAGGTTCATTGAAACAGAAGACGGCCTTTCGATGAAAGAACTGCACTCGATCACATCTGATCTGCCGTCAAGAGATCTGAGAGTCATCTTAAATAAAATGATGAAAAAGATGTCAGTCTGGGATTCAGAACTTGTCATTGAACTTTTGAGAACTTATGACAGCATTCATCCTCTGACGAAAGATCAGTACAAAGTGCTGTGGACCGATTTGAAGTTCCCTCATCTCTATTGTTCTATTGTTCATAAATATTTTCTTGGACAAAAGACTTCATGGTCGGATGAAAAATATATCTGGGCCCTGCAGAACATCGTTTCTGTTGAACAGTCCAAACAGGAATTTCTATCTAACTTTGAAGAATTCTATTCTAAGATAAAGGCGCAGGGAGGGTGATACAATGAGTACAAATGAATTTCAGGAGATTCCTAAAGTTGAGCTTGTAAACTTCTCTTTTTCTCCTCCCGGGCCGATGGGATGGAGTGCTGCAGAGTATGAAACGATGCTCGAAGATCCGGAAACGTTTCTTTCGCAGAATAAGTACCGCAAAGCAGAGCCGCCAACGGGAGACGTTGAATTGATCGAACTTCCCATAAAGACGCGAAAGCCGCAGGAAGCATACGTCTTGGCACGTTCAGAAACGGACCTGGCCGCAGCAGCCGTTCAGGAAGAAACACCGGAAGCAGAAGCAGCCGTTCCTATAGCAGCTATGCAGAAAGAAACACCGGAAGCAGAAACAGCCGTTCCTATAGCAGCTATTCAGAAAGAAACGCCGGAAGCAGAAACAGCCGTTCCTATAGCAGCTATTCAGAAAGAAACGCCGGAAGCAGAAGCAGCCGTTCCTATAGCAGCTATTCAGAAAGAAACACAGGAAGCAGCAGCAGACATCATTTCAATGTCAGATACTGTTTTACAAGATCAAATGGAAAAAGTTCAGAACACAATCAATACCTCCATGAGTCTAATTGAGATGTTCAGCGCGCTCAATAAGAAGGAGCATTTCAGCAGCGAAAGTGAATCAGATGATAAGCAGGAGTCACGGTTCAGATCGAAGAGAAAATCAAAACACCGCAGCTCAACGAGAAAAAATAGAGTGTTATTTATGTAAGAAGAACGATTTCAAAAAAAGCACATCATCATGGTGTGCTTTTTTCTTAGTTGTGTTGATGTCCTGGTGGAAAAGCAGTTGAAAATGGATGCAAAAAAAACGGCTCTCAGCCGAATTTCTGCGCGTTCACATAGATGGTTTCAAGTTTTGCCGCAGTATGCTGAAACGTAAAGTTCTTCTCAGCATACTGCCTTCCGTTTTTCCCTAAAGAAACGGCGCCGGTGCTGTCAGCAAGCAGCTGCGAGATGGCTTCAGCAAAGGCATTTGTCTGGTCGTATTCTTGGATGATGAGGCCGTTCACATGATGATTGATCACTTCCGCATTGCCTCCGCGGTCGGTTGTAATGATCGGAAGGCCTGCTGCCATGGCTTCGTAATGAATCCGGGCAAGAGGTTCATGCCACTGGGAGCTGCAGACGAGAAGGTCACCCATGAGCAGGATGTTTGGAATGTCTTCGGATGGAATGTATTTTGTAAACAGTACATGATTGCCTAATTTAGCTGCTTCATCGTACAGGAACTGAACATAGTCGTTGATGCCGTCTTCGCTGAACCACTTGCCTCCAACGATGACAAGAACGGAATCGGGGTGTTCCCGAATCACTTGCTTCATCGCTCTGATCAGCAGGTGAGGGCCTTTCGTTCTGCTCAGCCTGCCAATGAAGAGAATGGCTTTTTTTCCGTTCAGTCCGTATTTCTCGCGCCAGAGAGCTCGTTTTTGTTCTCCTTCCGCTGATTCCCTTGGCAAAAAGGAAGAGAAATCAACGCCTGAATAAACCACGTGTGATTTGGCCTCTGCATCCGGATAGCGGAAAGTGACCGTCCTCTTGATATATTCGCTGACTGTTGTAATGGCGTCGCACATGCTCAATGCCTCAAGCGCCTGCTCCCGCTTCAATTTTCTTGTGGAAAACATGTCGTTGTGAAGGCTGACAAACAGCTTGCTTTTCGGAGAAGCGTGTTTGTATCGCCACAGTTCGCCCGGCCGATTGAAGACGTGAATATGAGAAAAGAATTTGCCTTCGATATCGTTGGCTGTTTGTTCGTGAAAGGCTGGTCTTGGAAACCGGATATACTGTATTCCGTTATGTTCATTTGAATCAGGCAGCAGAGGATCTGTAATGGAGTAGACCGTAACGTCGTGATTCCTGCTGAAATAAGGGAGAATGCCATCGAGCATAAGCTGGATGGCACCCCCTTTTACAGCAGGGGACGGCAGTTTTTCTGTGCAGATAAAGGCGATCTTCATAGCGGATCCCCATGCAGGATGCGTTTCATATAGTCATATTCTTTTCGCAGCCCCTCTTTCAGTGGCACATCCGGGGAATAGCCGAGCACATTTTTTGCAAGAGCAATATCTGCATGGGTGTGTTTCGGTTCGCCGATTGCCGCATCCAGGAAATGAATATCTGCTTTCCGGCCTGTAATCAGCTCTATCTCTCTGATCAGGTCAATAACAGATGCCCTTTCTTTTCCCCCGATATTAAAGATCCTGCCAATTGTATGATCAGCATGCATCACAGCAGCCGTTCCTTTTACACAATCATCTATATAAGTGAAATCCCTCGTTTGAGAACCGTCCCCAAACAGAGTAAGCGGCTGATCTGTCATGATTTGCTTAAAAAAGCGGTGAAAGGCCATATCAGGTCTTTGCCGCGGACCGTAGACGGTAAAATACCTGAGAATCACAGCAGGCACTCCAAAATTGTTTTTGTAGACAGAGCACAGGTGCTCACCCGCAAGCTTTGTGACGCCATAGGGGGAAAGCGGATCAGGCATTGCGTCCTCAGAGACCTTTCCATGTTTGTATCCGTAAATGGAAGAGGTAGAGGCGTAGATGAATTTTTTAAGTGATGTGCCTTTTGCCGCTTCCAGCAGTTTTTGCGTTGCCAGAATATTATTTTCTGCATAAGGATTAAAATCTTTTCCCCAGCTTGAACGAACCCCGGGGATTCCAGCCAGATGATAGACTACATCCGCTTTTTCTATTAGCTCCTTGCAGTCAATTTCCATGATTGATTTTCTAATGAGCTGAAACCGGGGATTGGTTAAAAGGTTGTGCAGATTTATGTGTTTTAAAGGTTCCGGCACAGGTCCGATCATGCAATCAATGCCGGTAACGGTATTTGCCTCATTTTCCAGCAGTTTTTCGCATAAATGAGATCCGATAAAGCCTGCACAGCCGGTTACAAGAATGTTCATAGGCGCCCAACTCCTTCGTAGGTAAGTCCTGCTGCGCGTATCACTTCCGGCACAAGGCAATTTCTCGCATCCAGAAGCGTCTCGCCTTTCATGAGCTGTTTAACCCGCTGCCAGTCAAGATTCTTGATCTCCTGCCAGTCCGTTGCAAGAATCACGATGTCTGCTCCTGTAACCGCATCGTACGGATCACTGGTTTGTTTCACGCCGCTCAAGTGTTCAGGAAGAGCTGCTTTCGGATCATAAGCAGATACTTCACAGCCCGCTTTATTCAGGGCATGAATCAGTGCTGCAGCGGGAGATTCGCGGATATCGTCTGTTTCAGGTTTAAAGGCAATACCTAAAACCGCGGTCTTCACAGCAGGGAATGCCGGAACAAGTGATTTCAGTTTTTCAATATATATTGTCAGCTGGCTTGCATTTACTGATTGAACAGCATCAAGAATAAGCGGTTCCAGGCCGCTGCTTTTAGCTGTGTAGCTTAATGACTGAAGATCTTTCGGAAAACACGAACCTCCGTAGCCGATTCCAGCCTGCAAAAAAGCAGGTCCAATCCGGTTGTCAAGGCCGATTCCCCTCGCCACATGCGTAATATCCGCTCCATATTTTTCGCATACTCTTGAGATTTCATTGATAAAGCTGATTTTTGCGGCAAGAAAGGCATTGGATGCGTATTTGATCAGTTCAGCCCCTTCATAGTTCGTGACCACATCAGGAGCATCAATACCTGCGTAGAGCTGTTTCAGCAGCTGCAGGACCCGCTCATTTTCCTCAAATAGTCCATAGACCATTCTGTCGGGGAAAAGCATATCCTTCAGGGCAGATCCTTCTCTTAAAAATTCGGGATTAGAAACAATGTCAAGAAGATCAGGGCCGTAGCCTTTTTCTCTGAGTGAGTTCAGAACAGCCCGGTTCGTTCCCGGTGGAACCGTACTTTTAATGAGGATTAATTTATAGGCTGCAATGTTTGCAGCAGCATCTGCCAGCGCTTTATAAAGAAAGCTCAAATTTGAGCTGCCATCTGGAAGGGAAGGTGTTCCGACTGCCAGAACGATTATTTCGGCCTGGTTTATACCTGAAGCGAGATCATCAGAAAAACGGAGCCTGTTTTGATTTTCTTCAATCAGATCCTGAAGTCCAGGTTCATAAATGGGTATCCTTCCGGCCTGCAGCATGGTGACTTTCTTTTTATCCTGGTCGATGCATGATACCCGGTGGCCAAGACTTGAAAGAACGGCTGCCGTTGTCAGGCCCACATAGCCTGCACCAATCACGCACACATTCATAGTAGAAACCCCTTTCTAAAAACCTTCTCCCATAACCTATTATGAAACATGCATAAAACGTTACTGAATCAGGATAAAAACTTATGAATGGGTGCTTTTTCTCTGGACAATATGCACCAAAGTCCATAGATGAATAGGCTGACAGCATAAAAGATGAGTGAAGAGGCACAGCTGTGCACTTAAGAGGAGGAGTGAAACTTTCCAGATGGAAACGATCGCGCACTATCTTATGGAAGATGTGAAGGTCAATCAGCGGTTTATCTACAATCAGATGGTCTATCAGGGAAAATACCGGTCAATTGTCATCGGGCCTTTTCAGAGAAAGGAAGATACCGAGTTTCCAATGGACCATTTCTATAATTTGAATGAAATTTCAGATTTGGCGTCTTTTTTCAAGGAACAGGAAGTAGCCGCCATCCACGCACATCACGGAAAGCATGCAGTGGATGTGTTTCCGCTTGCCATGCAGCAGCAGCTTCCTTTTATTATCAGCATTCGGGGATCAGACGGATCTTCTCAAAGTGAGGTTTTATATAATAAGAACTTTTCTCGTTACCGGACGATGGTTGCTTACAGCAGCCTGTTTGTTCCTGTATGCGAATACCTTGGAAACGAGCTTCTGAAGCTTGGGGTGCCAAAGGGTAAGATGAATGTGCTTTACGGAGGAATCGATTTGGATGTGTTCCCGTTTCAAAAACGGATTCCGCCTGAGGACGGCGAATTTGTCATGATATCGGTCGGAAGGCTCGTCCAAAAAAAGGGTCATGAAACACTGATTCGTGCTTTTAAAAAAGCCCATGACCTATTTCCAAAGATAAAGCTAAAAATTATTGGCGGCGGGAAAGAACGGCTCAACCTTGAAGCGCTGATAAGAGAATTGAATCTGGAAGAGGCGGTTACGCTTCCCGGGAAAATGAGCCTGTATGACATTGCGGAAGAGTTGAAAAAAGCCCATCTCTTTTGTCTGCCGAGCGAAGTGGCTCCAAACGGTGACGTTGAAGGAATACCTAATGCTCTTAAAGAGGCAATGGCAATCGGGCTCCCGGTCATTTCTACCAGACATGCAGGAATACCCGAACTGATTGCGCATCTGAAGACGGGGTATCTAATCGAAGAAAGAAATGTGCAGCAGCTTGCAGACGGAATGCTTTCCTTTCTGCGGTCAAGTGATGCATGGGCAGAGTATACACATGCAGCAAGAGCGGTCATTGAGGAGAAATTCGATTTAAGGAAGCAGCTGATCAGACAGCACGAAATGTATGAGCGGTTTTTGAAGATGAGCAAATGAAAACGCAGACCGGGGGCTGCGTTTATTTGCGTTTTAGTTTAATCAGCTCCGGTTTGCCCCAATCACTAAATCTGGAAGGTCAGAGATATCCCTGCGTGTTAAAAAATCCGTCAGCAATTCTTTTTCCCGTTCTGTCACTTCCCAATTTTCAGGTATAGCGTGAATGATTTCCGCTATTTTCTGTTTGTTTATCTGCATAATTTTTTCTGCAAATTCATACAGCGGATCGGCATCAGGGAGCAGAGAACTGGCCCATTTGTAAACAGGCATATCAACCCGGTAGACAGGCGGATCCTGCAGAGTCTGCACATCCCAGCTGTACATGCCGGGAAAACACCTGCCATGATCAATCATCCAAAAGAAAACGCTATCATCCTTCTTTTCTTCAAAAAGAATATTCGTGCGGCTTCTGTCATTGTTATTCAGCCACTGATCAAAAATAAGCATGCCGGCAAGGTCATTTGCGTTTAGCACATTTAAGGACGCTTGGGGCTGATGAAGATCCAGATAGGATTTCGCCCGATTTAAATAAGGAATGGCGAGATGTGTTCCCGCCCGGTACGTTCCCCGGCTGCTTTCGGGGATTTCCTGAAGTAATTTTCGGGGCATATCTACTGCAGCAACGGGCAAGACGGGAAGCCCGAGGATCTCCCCGAGCTTTGCCGCAAGCCACTCATTCACAACTTCCCGCTTCCGATATTCCCGCACTTTGTAAAATTTCACAACATACATACCATCATCAGTGAACTGAAACAGATGAGCATAATTTCCTTCAAGTGTCTTTACGTATTTGACAGGCTGAACCCCCTGGTGAGACATATCCCATCCCCCTTAAGCGATTACTCGTCTTCGCTTCCGACCGTTTCATCTCCGAGAGGCATTTCAATGCCGGTGATTTCATCCAGATCAAAAGAAACGCTTTCTCCTCCATTTTTATAAAAGCGGTCAATTAAGAAAGAGGCTGTGCCGGATTGTTCATCAAAAGATTCAAAGGCTGCCTCATAATAGACTTTTTCTCCGGCGTGGACATTCACTTCGTCGCCTGGTGCAAGTTTTGCAAGCTTCATAGAAATATCATCCTGACTTTCATTGTTGAAAAATAATACTTTTCTCATAATATCCTCCTCAAACGTCCATTTACTAAACAGTATATGTAGGTAAGCACCGGAAAGTATGGATATTTGACCAGTAAACAGATAACTTCGGCATAAACACTAAAGCAGCTCATAAAATGTAACATCATTCGCTTGAAGAAAAGGAGACATCTATGATAGCATGGATCGATTTTCTATTATTGTTTCTTGCGAGCTTCAGGCTTACAAGATTGCTTGTATACGATAAAATAACGGCCTTCATCAGACGTCCTTTTCACAGGGAAGCAGAAGAAACGCTTCCCGATGGCAGTACGATTACCTATATTGAAATAAAGGGAACGGGCCTTCAGAAGTGGATCGGCGAATTGCTCAGCTGCTACTGGTGCACCGGCATATGGACATCGGCCTTCCTGTACGGAATCTATGTTTACATGCCTGATCTTGCCTCACCGCTCATTTTGATTCTTGCAATTGCCGGGTGTGCAGCGATTGTTGAATCCATTATTGAAAAACTGATTTTTTAATAGAATCTCGGAAGGAGTCTTTTTAAGAAGGCTCTTTTTTGTTTTGTTGTATGCCATTTCCGTATAAAAAATGCCGGCGGATTCCCGGCCGGCTATTGTACGCTTATTTTATTCAGTGAAGGAATTCCATTTGGGAGCTCTTTTGCATAAACAAATCCGCTTACCGCTGCCGCGCGTTCAGGAGGGAAAGGGAAGGAAATCTCAAAACTTGAAAAGACGAGCGTCTGGCCGGGCTCAACCAGATTTTCTTTTAGGGGTTTCAGCCAGTATTGGCCGTCTGTCCGCACGCGCTCCCGCCAATTTTCATGAACATGCCTCCAGAGAGGTCCGGGTGCGTCATCAAATAGGTTCGTGTCATCCATCTTACGCTGAAGAATGATTTTTCCGCTTAGTGAACCGTAGGAGACAGGCGTAATCTGCAAGCAGATGACCGGCTGCTGAAGGGGCTGATTTCCGGTGTTTTTTATCACAAAATCCCCGAAAACAGTCAATGGCTCATTGTCATCTTTTGGCAGGAGAACGGAAGCCTGAAAGTGGGCGGATGCCCCGATGACCGGCTCAATGACAGCGGGTTTTGCCTGTTCTTCCTGCATGAGCAGTTTTTTCCGGAGATCAGCTGCCCGTTTTTTTTCTTCCTCAAGCGTAACCTCAAGCGTCAGAACTTTTTTTTCCAGCCTGAACACTTCTTTTTCAAACTGATCAGTATGAGTGTGAAGAGCTTCATTCAGCTTTTCCTGAAGATACTGGTTGCGGATCAGCTCTTTTTTTACTTGATTGTCTGCCTCGTTCACAAGCTGCTGCATACGGCTCAGTTCAGAACGGTAGTGGAGGATTTGCTGCTGCAGCTGCAGCGTGCGTTCACCTGCATTTTGGCTATCCTGCTTTTTCATGGCGTGAAACTCCTTTCTGAACTTCCTACTGCATATGTATGAAGAAAAGGAGCAAATCAAACCAAAAAAAATAAGAGGCTGTATAAGAACAGCCATCTTATGTTTTTAGTGCACTGGGAAAATATCAGGGCATTGCGGCGGGAATTTGTCTTTCATGTCACATACATTGATTGCTTCTGTCAGCTCTTCGCGAGGCTTGCAGATTTTAGCTTCTACTTCAAGTTTCACATCAGCTTCCATTTGTACGTCCAAGCAGAATGTAATTGATACATCAAGCTGAGAGAATACGTCTGTGCAGACTAATGTTGCGTCACATTCGAAGTAGTTTACGTGACATTCAAGCTCAGTTCCTTCTGGAGCGCAAAGGATGAATGTTTGAGCAGTTGCAAACGGAATCGCTTTTGATTCACAGATGACATCGTCATTTGAGTCAAGAAGCTCAACTGTTACAAACCCTTTTACAAGAACTTTCACTTTTTGCAGGGTTACTTCGTCACCATTCGGAAGGTTTACTGTTACATCTGTGCGTTTGTCATATGGTGAAATTTCCATGCAAAGGAATGATTTGCTGTCGTCGCCTGTGTCGATGCGGTGTCCGTCTTTATCGCTTAGGAAGCAGTTCACTGTAACGTCCTTAGAACGTCCCTTTTTCTTAAGAAATTTACAGATGTCGTCTGTCTTGCCATCGCAGTCAAACAAATTATCTAGATCGCAGTCATTTACACTGATTAGCGGCAGGTCCACTGGACGTGTTACCCAGTCATACACTTTGCGTGTTTTGATGCATACTTTTTCTTTTTCTTTTCTGGAATGACTCACTGTTGTTTTCCTCCTATCTTAATTTCTCCCGTCCATTTTAATGAACAGATACATTAGGTGTCGGGACTAATGTATAGTATGTTTTTTCCCAATTTGTGTGCCGTGATAAGAGCGGAAATTTAGGTGAATGTCAGTTTCCTGCATAATTCGCCTGCTGGCTGAATTTCATATTAGTAAGGGAATAATTCAATATATGGATGGGGGAGAGGAATGTGACAAATCAGCAGACGGAAAACATCAAAGCCCTTAAAGCAAGAATTACTTATTTGCAGAGAGAGCTTTCCCATACAAGGGCACAGCTGCTTGACTATGAAGATGACGGTTCTTATCATGAGCTTCTTAAAGAAAATAAAGAATTGAAGGAAAAGATATCTCTGCTTGAAGGAGAAAACCTTGTTCTATTTGAACTTCTAAAGAAAAACAAGAACTCTGAAGAAGAATATGATGCAGTCCATGCGGATATATATTATGATTCCTGGTTTATCAGCAATCTGAAAAACCAGGCGGCAATAGACAATAAAAAGACAGAAGAATAGGCTTCAAGCAAGATTGGTACTTTCGCTGAAGTCAAAGCCCTTTCTTCTGACATAATGTAGAAATAGGAACAGCAAAGGGAGGATCAGCATGATTTATAAAAAAAGCTCAAAAGCGCCAAAAGTAAACAGTGCCGTGTACCATGGCTCTTCCCAATACAGTCAGCAGCAATTAAGCGGCGGCAAAAAAGCAGGCTGCGGCTGCGGCAAGAAAAAAATTGTTGTAAAAGATTAATGGAAACAAATAAACGTCCCCTGATGCTCTCAGGGGGCTTTTATTTTGTCTATGATCTCCTGCGAACAGAGTATAGTCGGCGGGAATAGGCTGGAAGCAGAGGTGAAGGACATGAGCAAGCTGAGCGGTGAATTTGAAAAGTTTATGGATAATCTGTACGGCCGTCATGATGACATCCAGAAAAAACACTCACAATGGATGGGACAAAAGGAAAAGGATCTTGGTTCCCTCGAGCGAACGGCTGATTCATTTGAGAGGCGGATGGAACAGATGGCAATCGATGCAGAAAGATGGATGTCAGATCAGGAAAAACGCCCTAAAAAGTAAATTTCCGCATATTGCCTGATGAATATGTCCAGCCATTCAAAGCTGTCTGACATATGATGTATAGACGAAAGGCAGAGGGAGGTGGCTAAGATATGGGTTACGGATATTATGGCGGCTGTGGTTACGGCGGCGGTTACGGCGGTGGCGGCTACTACGGTTCAACGTTTGTACTGATCGTAGTATTGTTCATCCTATTGATCATCGTAGGTGCTTCTTTCTACAACTAATTGAACAGCTTTAACTGAGCAGAAGGTACGGGCGCGAGTCCGTACTTTCCTCTTTTTACTGATTAAAACGATTATCAAAAAAGATAGGCACACACAAGAATCAGTTTCATAGGATATATCATCATAAAGGAGGCAGCAAAAATGGATAATCACTTCTTTAAAAACCTTGAAAAGAAAACAGGTGTAAACATGAAGGAAGTTCTTGATCTTGCCAATTCCCTTCAAAACGCCAACTTCAAAGATGAAAATACGGTCCGCGGCGTCATCCGACGTGTATCCCAAATTGCCAACAAGCCGGTTAATAAAGAAATGGAAGACAAAATTGTAAACAGCATCGTAAACGGCAAAGAAAAACTTGATTTCGGCACAATCTCAAAAATGATCAATAAGAAATAACGAAAAGACCTCTCGCGTGAGAGGTCTTTTTGCGTTTGTTAAGGAAATGATAAAGAGTAAAAGGCTGTGGATAACGTAACAAAGTTATCCTCGGCAAGCGCAAGCGCTTTTGTTCATTCAAGGAGTAATCAGCCCTCTGATAAACCTTGAAGGTATCGCTCTGCGCCCTCTTCTGTACTGGGGCACGGAAACGGCAAGAGACGTCCTCGCTCGTGTCATCGCTACATACATGAGCCTGCGTTCTTCTTCAATCGGCTTTTCATCCCCTTTTCGGAAGGCATCAAGGGCAAAGTCATGAGGCAGTCCGCCGTCAACGGCGCCTAAAATATAGACATGCTCATACTCAAGCCCCTTTGCACGGTGAACGGTCATAAGCTGAACCGCATGGGGATCCCGTTTTTGCCGCCACTCTTTTGACTTTGCGGTCATATGATCGGCATGTTCAAGAAGCTCTGCAATCGTCTCAAATTTCCCGGCTAGCACTCGGACATCCTTCAGGTCATCAGAGCCCTTTTCAATGGCATTGCCTTCATTTCCGCGTTTTTTCAGGAAATCAGAAAAGCCCATTTCCTTTTCAATGACATCAATGGCAGCTGCCGGCCGCATTAGACGGAGCTTTTTAAACAGCGGAACGATTTTCTTGATTTTTGCTTTTTGAAACGGCTGCAGGGACTGGAGCTTGGCGAGGGCTTCTACAAAGGTGCAGTCATGTGTAATGGAAAATGCTTTTATGTCATTTAACGCGCTTTGTTTAATAAACAGCGCACTCATGACGTGAACGATCGCTGCCGAATCGTCGGGATTCAGTCCAAGCCGCAAATAGGCAAGGAGAGATTTGACCATTCTTCTTTCATAAAAAGACAATCCCTCCTGTTCGATCGTAAACGGGATGCTTGACTGCGCAAGCCGTTCGAAAATGGCCCGTCCCGACGTGTGGGTCCGGTAAAGAACGGCAAACTCGCCGGGCTTTGCCCCGCTCTCAAGCTTTTCCTTCATATCATTCACAACAAGCGTTGCCTCTTCTTCTTCATCAAATGGAAAGAAAAACAGGGGAGGTGTGTCGTTTTGATATTGCGCGTTCATCGCTTTTTGATGCCGCTGCTTATTTTTGGAAATAACGGAATTCGCGCTAGCGACAATCTCGTGGCTTGAACGATAATTCTCAGCCAGTGTCACGATTTTTGCCCCGGGAAAATCATGCTTAAAATTCAGAATGAAGGAGGGATCGCTTCCTCTGAACGCATAGATCGACTGATCATCATCCCCGACGACACAAAGCTGATTCGTATGGGAAGAGAGCATTTTTAAAAGCTCATACTGCACAGGGTTAATATCCTGAAACTCATCGACGAGAAAATACTCAAACCTTGCCTGGTATGCCTTAAGGATCTCCGGATTTTCAGACAGTAGCTCATAGCATTTGATAAGCATGTCGTCAAAATCGAATTGTCCCTGGGCACTTTTCATTTCTTCGTAGTTTTTATAAAGGGTCAGCACCTGTTCTTCAAATTCGTCAGCGGGCTTGATTTCGCCTGCTGTCAGGTAGGTGTTTTTCCAGTAGCTGATCTGCTGGAGCGCCTGGTCATAAGGGAACTCCTTCTCCTGCAGCCCTAAATCTCTGCCGGCCGTTTTAATGTACTGTTCTTTCTGCCAGTCCCATTTAATCAGATGCTGCCCATTCCATCTTTCTGGATCGCTGTGCATCAGAATCTTGTAAAAAATGCTGTGAAACGTTCCGCAAACAAGTCTTCCGGCACCATTTACGGCATGTTCGCTCAGCCGGTGCTTCATTTCCTGCGCAGCTTTGGACGTGAATGTGACGAGCATGATGGAGCCAGGGTCAATGCCCTGCTTTTCCATCATGTATAAAGCCCGTGTTGTCAGAACTCTTGTTTTGCCGCTGCCTGCCCCCGCAAGGACAAGAAGCGGTCCTTCTATTGTTGTGACAGCTTCAAGCTGGGTATCGTCCAGGCGTATTTCAAGGATGCTGTTTGCCGCTGATTTTTCTTTGATCTGAAGCGGTCTGTCCATCTTTGCAAGCTGATAAGATTTCCAGCCGGTTTCTTTTTTATCACTGTTCTCTGAAATGGACCTTCCAGCAGGCAGTCTGAAGCCGTTCATTTCCTTATAGACAGTCTCTTTGGATGCTGCTGACTCCTGAACCGCCTGACTGTACTGCTCGCACTGTTCGTGAACGGAATGATCCGCGTGAATAAAAGCGGGATCCTGTTTAATGCTCATCTGCATTTTCAGCGGCTGGCCGCAGCATGCACAATGAAGTTTTCCGTGCAGGCTTGCTTCATATATTTGCTGATAGCGTTCTCTTGCAAGGTAAGGGAGCTGAATGTATTCATCTTTATATTTTCCGCAAATCAATGAAAGTCCCCCCGATTCATTTATGTAAACATCTATTCTCATTTTAAAGTCACAAACCTTATCTTATCAAAAGGAGAGAAAACAAAAAAGGGGCAGGAGAATTCGTTTTAAAGGACGAATGTATGGGAATAGTCTCTTAAAAGGGGTGATGATGATGAGTTTTGCAGTACCGCCAGTCCCTGAGCAGTATGTGCAGTATGCAAACCGCATGGTTAAACATCAGCAGGATTATGCAAAAGTACCGGGTGCAGCACGCATCAGTCTTTCCCTGTATTCAAGAGAAGCGTTAAAAGAAAAAGCCCGGCCGGAGGAAAAACGGACGGACCAAAAGGCTGTAAGCAAGTTGACCGGAAAGGGACTGCTTTTCAGCGAATCCATTTAAAGAGAAGGAAAGAAGTTGAACGCGATGAAATTCATGCAGCTCAGCGAAACATGCTACTACTTTGAATCGCCGGTAAATATCGGGTATATAAAAAGCGGGGAGAGCGGTATGCTGATTGATGCCGGCCTAGACCGGCAAGCTGCAAAAAAGGTGATCAGCCACCTTAAAAAAAATGCGCTGCCGCTGACGCATCTCTTTATTACACATGCCCACGCCGATCATTACGGGGGAGCCTCATACATACAGGAACAATTGACTGTTCATACGTTTGCATCAAAAGAGGAAGCGGCGATCCTGCGGAATCCCGTTTTAAAACCGATTTATTTATTCCATGGCGCGATGCCGCTGCCTGAGCTGCGGAATAAATTTCTTGAAGGCCCGCCTATTGTCGTCGATGAAGAGGTGACAGAAGGGAATTTCCGGTTTGGGGACCGGTCATTTGAATGCATCGCTCTTCCTGGACACAGCCTCATGCAGATGGGCGTTCTTTCGGATGGCATTCTTTATGCTGCAGACTCCTATTTTGGAGCAGAACAGCTCAAAAAGCACAAAATTCCGTACATCATTGATGCGGAGGATACACTCCATTCCCTGCACAGGCTTTTGGAACTGGATGCTGCAGGTGCTGTTCCGGGGCATGGAACCTTTGAGGAATCGTTTCAAGATACGGTAAAAGTGAATATTTCCTATCATTTAAATGTTCTTGAATCACTTGTAAAAAAATTGACCCCATCAGGTATACCTTTTGATGAGGTCATTCAAAGCATGTGCGAAAAATATGATGTGGCTGCTGAAAAACTGTCTTCGTGGCTTTTATACCGCACGGCCATTACAGCGTATTTGACAAAACTGATGAAAGAAGAGAAAGCAGAACTCGAAATCAGGGATGCAAAGCTATTTGTGAGAAGCAAAAATTAGGAGGTCGGCTTGAATTTCTGGAGAAACATGCCGTCGCCTTCCAGCCACTCGGCATACAGAACTTCCCTGTATGCGGTAATGCTGCGGGCTGCAAGTTCTTTTTTCAGCCATTCCTCTGAAAAGCCGGCTTCATGGACATTATCAAGCAGCACCTCACCGTCAATGATCATCGTGAAGGGGAGAACTGCGCGTTCTACAGGCAGGTTAAAATCACTCTTTGTAGGGGATTCAAACTGCTGCTTTTTCAAAAGATTGATCGTCCCGTCCGTTTCCAGCACTGCGTAAGCCACTTCTCTTATTGAAAACGCACCTTTTGCACGAAGCAAATGCTGAAGCTGGTTAATATCAAGCTTGCTTTTCTTCAGGGCTTCACGGTTAATTTCACCCTTGTGAATAACAATAGTAGGCCTTCCTTCAAGAAACGCCCTCGTTTTTTTCCACTTTTGCGTGATGATCTCAAGCAGATAGATAAGAATTCCCCAAACCCCAATGGCAAACAGAATTTTCAGGATGCCAGTGTCATCATCAAAAACCGCATTTCCCACAAGCTCTCCAAGCACTAAGGCGGAGATAAAATCAAACGTTGTAATTTGCGTGATCTGCGTCTTCCCAAGCATTCGGGTCAAAAAAAACAGACCAAAAAACCCAATAACCAGATCCATGCCAGTATGTACAAATTCCATAGGATTAAAATGCAACAGATCCACGACTTCACCTGATTTCAATAGTAGATGCCATTAGCATGCGCATTTTTGGGGATATTCATGATTTTGTTTTGGGTGAACGGGCGGCGGGTGCGGTGTGAATATTGGTGAAAGGAAGGGGATAATGACGTGCATCGCGGGAAAAAAGTAAGGTGGGTAATCCCGAGTGAAAAATGCGCCAGGAGTTAACAGCAAAAAGTGCTGTGAAGGACTAGAGGAAAGTGCGGTAGAACGGAGTTAGCAGCATAAAGTCCAGTTCGGGAATAGAGGAAAGTGCGGTAGAACAGAGTTAGCAGCACAAAGTCCAGTTCAGGAATACAGGAAAGTGCGGTAGAACGGAGCTAGCAGCATAAAGTCCAGTTCGGGAATAGAGGAAAGTGCGCCAAAACGGAGTTAGCAGCATAAAGTCCAGTTCGGGAATAGAGGAAAGTGCGCCAAAACGGAGTTAGCAGCATAAAGTCCAGTTCGGGAATAGAGGAAAGTGCGCCAAAACGGAGTTAGCAGCATAAAGTCCAGTTCGGGAATAGAGGAAAGTGCGCCAAAACGGAGTTAGCAGCATAAAGTCCAGTTCGGGAATAGAGGAAAGTGCGCCAAAACGGAGTTAGCAGCATAAAGTCCAGTTCGGGAAGAAAGGAAAGTGCGCCAAAACGGAGTTAGCAGCTCAACGTACAGCCTGCAATCGAAAAAAACCGCACAAAAATAAAAAAGCAGCGGATAGCTGCTTTTTTATCTGATCATTTTATTTCCTTCATCATCGTCACGTGAGGAATTCCCGCATCCAGGAAGGTTTCCTTGGAAATTGTACGGTACCCGAGTCTTTCGTAAAACGCCTCTGCATGTGTCTGGGCGTTTAGTTTTAATGTCTGCATGTCCTTTGCAGCGGCAATTTCCTCAAGCTTTTCCATAATCATTTTGCCGGCGCCTTTTGAACGGTATTCAGGGAGCACGCAGATCCGCTCCATTTTGCCGACGCCGTTTAATATTCTGAAACGGCCTGCTCCGACGGGCTGATCACCGTCGTATAGGACAACGTGGGAAGCTTCCCGTTCAAACTGGTCAATTTCTTCTTCTTCAGGGACTTGCTGCTCTTCTACAAATACTTTTGTCCGGACGTCATATGCATCCTGAAGCTCTTCATCCGATTTTACAATGCGTACGTTCACTTAGAGGCCTTCCTTTCCAAGGAGAAATGTTTCAAAAACCGTCCATGATCCATTTTCCAGCTGATAGAGAAGGTGGAAACGGTCAACTGTTTCTTCGTGCTGAAAATCAGTCATCTTCAGGCTGCCAAGCACGTCCGAATGTTCATCATCCGAGAGCTTCTGCCCGATTGTGATGTGAGGAACAAATGCATATTCCGGCTCAACATCAGAAAAATACTCATCATGAAGCGCGTCATACAGGCTTAAAATCTGCTCTGTCGGTTCTACTTTTAAATAAATAACGTTGTTTACTGGAGAAAAGGAACTGAACTTTCGGATTGACAGAGTTACGGGCTGATGGTTCTGCGCAATCTGGCGCAGTTCTCTAGAAATATCGCGGATTCGCTCGTCTGTTGCTTCAAATGGCTGCTTCAGCGTCAAATGCGGCGGAATCAGTGCGTAATTCGGATCGTAGCGCTTTCTGTACGAATTGGCTGCATCCTGCAGTTTTTTTGATGGAAAAATGGCTATGCCGTATTTCATTTTAGTTCCCTCCCATGTATGAATATGTAAGTAAAGTATATCAAAATCAGCGGCCAAAGCCTATTAAAGCAGCTAAAACATGGACTGCAGTATTTTTTTTATGGCCGGCTGCCAGTAAGTCCATTTGTGATCGCCTTCGAATTCTTCATACTGAACCGGAATGCCTCTGTCTGTCATGGCCTGATGCAGAGCTCTGTTCGGCTCAAGGAAATTCTGTACAGCGCCGTCTGTGGTCTTCACCTCTGTCTCGTTCACACCAATCTGGTGATACACTGACAGCAATTCAGGCGAGGAGCATTCCTTCACCATTTTGAGTACCGAATCATCCGAGTATGGTGACTGCATGATGACTTTTCCGAATGTGTGCGGATAGGTCAAAGCCGTCATAAAAGATACTGTGCCTGCAAGAGAATCACCAATGAGCGCACGTCCCGCACCCATTTGATAAGTTGGAAATTCCCGGTCTAAAAATGGGACGAGCTCATGTGCCAGAAAGCGGATGTAGGCCGCCTGCCATCTGCCGTCAGGATGATATTTTTCCCTGCGGTCATGTACATCACGATAGGGAATGCCGACTATAATGACATTTTCCATTTTGCTGTCTGCCAGCAATTCCTCAGCCTGTCTCGAAATGCGCCCCAGTCTAAAATAATCCTGACCGTCCTGAGCGATCAGGAGGCTGTATTTATATAGAGGTGAATAATTTTTGGGCAAGTAAATGAGCAAGGTCATTTCTTCTTTTAATTCCTGCGAATACAGCAGCGTCTCCTGTACAATACCTGATTTGACTGTCATGTGTGATACCCCCAAAAGATGACGGACTAACATCCGAATGATTAAAACGCTTCCATCATTTTAACATGAACAGCGGGAAAATACCTGCATCTTGAGTCATTAGCATACGGTTCGTCTCCTGATTTCACGGATAAATGACTCCGCCTCATCAGCATTAAGCAAAACAATCGTGACTTCTTTCTTAAAACCATACAGCAAATCCGCTGGAACAGGTTCTTTTAAACTGATTTTAACAGCGGGTTTCTCTTTCACGAGATCCTGGAGGCTTAAATCAAGAATCTGCTGCTCTTGTTCCTTCGGCCGTTTTTCAAGAAGATCATTCAGTCCTGCATCACTTATGAGCGCAAGCGGAATGCTGATTTTTCTTGAGATGCCTGCCTGCAGATACAGTGTGTCGTCTGATAGGTAATAAGGACACAATCGTACGGCCTGCATGTCTGCGAGAAGAAAAAGCACTCCATATAGATTTAGAATAAGCAATACCCACGATAGGACAGGGCTAAACGAGTGGAGAAAAAAATGTATCGCAGCCGTTTCCAGCACAATTGCATGAATCAGCATGATCGACAAAGCAACCGTGCTCGTTTTATGGTGGGCAGAAAAGAACGTTCCGCTCTGAACGGGCGCTTTTTTCTTCCATGAAAGAAGCGCGTAATAGAACAGGGAAGCTTCTGTTAAAAGGACGTCAGTCAATTTGTTCCGGGAAATATGATTGTAGGCAGCAGATTCTGCTTTCAGGTGAAAATAGGGAAGGCCGGATGCTAACTGAAAATCTCTTCTAATAAGAGGGATTTTTCTTAACACAAGCACAAGAAGGAACAGCTCTGCTGCGATAAAAATCGATTCAAAAGCCAGAACGGCTGCAGGGAGAAGGGGCTGCGCTGCAAGCTGTTCTTCAGGCAGCACAAAATGGGCAAATAAATAGCCGGCTAAAACAACAGGTCCGATATAAGTCAGGGAATAGCGTTTTCTTAAAATGAAAAAGTAAGTTAAAAGGGGAATGACAACAAGCAGATCAAGAAGGGATCCGATCAGCGCACCATCAGGAACAGGATGCACTATTGGAAGCCGGTATAGAGCCGCATTTGAAGCAAGAATCAGGACCACAAGAAACAGATACAATCCCCATTTAGGCTTAGTCAGTGTTTGGTTCATATCCATCGCCGCCTTTCTGTATAGGATAAATATACCATATAATAGTGTAATAAATTGGAAGTGTATGTGGATGAAATATGACAGATTTCAACGTGTCATATTTCCGGGGAGCAGCTCATACTTCTTAAAAGAAGACAAGCTCCGGGAGTGCTGAAGGTGAAAAAACCGTTCCAGTTTATTGCAAGTATCTATGCAGCCGTTTCGATTTCTTTTTGGGGCATCTCCTTTGTGTCTACAAAAGCTGTTCTCAGCCAGCTTGAGCCGTTCACGCTCCTTGTTGTCCGCTTTGGAATTGCTGCGGTCTTTTTGTTTTTTCTGCTGGTTCTTCTAAGACATCCGCTTAAGATGAGCCTGTCCCAAATGCCCGCCGTTTTCATTCTTGCCGTGCTTGGGATTTTTGTGCATCAGGTTATTCAGGCATCTGCCCTTCAGTCGATCGGGGCTTCTGAAGCAGGCTGGATCATTTCTTTTTCGCCGATTTTTACAGCTATCCTTGCTGCCTTCTTTTTAAAAGAACGGTTTACGCTGTTTAAAGCGGCCGGCATGACGATTGCCATTCTCGGGGTGCTGCTGATTACGTCTTACAGGCAGGGCGGATCCATCGTGTTTCACGTAAACTTCGGTTATATCCTGATGATTTTAAGCACGTTAAACTGGGCGGTTTATTCGATTTTGATCAAAAAACTGGCGATACCGTATTCGGCTTTGACGGTCACCTTTTACACAAGCTTTTTCGGCTTTTTGATGACGCTCCCATTTTTCATCAGGGGAGAAGGCTGGACGCAGATGTCCGCTCTGACAGGTGAAAACTGGACACATCTATTGTTTCTCGGGATTTTTGTATCAGCCGTGGCCTACTGGTTCTGGGGGAAAGCGCTGGAAGTCATGGAAGCAACAAAAGTATCATCCTTTCTTTACTTTGAGCCGCTTGCAACCGTCATTGCCGCAGTCCTTCTGCTGAATGAACCTGTCCTGATTGCAAGCGGCGCCGGGGGCATGCTGATCATTGCAGGTGTGATGCTTGTGAATTTTAAGAAAAAAGGTTAAAGGAGTTTGTCATTTTTTGAAGAATGTATGGTAACAGGGAAAGACTTTTTTCGCCAATTTATGCAAAATAATTTGACAATCTTGTAAACTCTTACTATTATAAAAACTAATTCTGACTAATCTTATATGGATTGAGCTGATTGGAAAACCAAAGGCTCCCGCCCCATGTCTATTTGGGCTGGGAGCCTTTTAAAAAAGGTAGCGGATCCATCTGATAGATCGTTTTCTTTTTATTCAGGCAGCTTAAAATACAGCAGTGCATTGGAGCACAGGCAATTTACTTAGGAGGATATAAATGGAGATATTCTGGTTTTTACCGACAGCAGGCGACAGCAGATATTTAGGTACAGATAAAGGCAAGAGGGAGGTCACCATTGAATACTTGCAGCAGGTGGCAAAAGCGGTTGATACGCTTGGGTTCAGCGGAGCCCTCCTGCCGACTGGAAAAGCATGCGAGGATTCCTGGGTCGTCGCATCGAGTCTTATTCCTGTAACAGAACGGATGAAATTTCTCATTGCTCTGAGACCGGGCTTTACGCCTCCAACAATTGCAGCCCGGATGGCTTCTACTCTTGACCGGATTTCAGGGGGAAGACTTCTTTTGAATATCGTACAGGGAGGGGACCCTGTTGAACTGGCAGGAGATGGTCTTCATTTGAGCCATGACAAGCGTTATGAGCAGACAAATGAATTTTTAACGGTGTGGAGAAGGCTTTTTGAAGAAGAATCGGTTGATTTTAAGGGAGAGTACTTTGACATCGCCGGCGGCGGCATCCACCATCCTCCGGTGCAAAAGCCTTATCCTCCCCTTTATCTAGGGGGAACCTCTCCTGCAGCTCATGAAGTTGCAGCTGAACACGTTGATTATTATTTAACGTGGGGAGAGCCGGTTGAGATTGTAAAAGAGCGAATTGACAAAGTCAGGGAGCTTGCCGCCAAAAAAGGACGCGAAGTGAAATTCGGCATCAGACTTCATGTCATCGTCAGAGAAACAGCTGAAGAAGCATGGAAAGCGGCAGACGAACTCATTCAGTATGTTGATGAAAGCGTAGTGGAAGCGCAAAGACAAAAATTTGCCCGCTTTGACTCTGTCGCCCAGCGCCGGATGACGGATTTGTCGCTGGACAACAAAAATGCGCTTGAAATCGCACCGGGACTCTGGGCAGGAATCGGCCTTGCGAGGGAAGGTGCGGGAACTGCGCTTGTCGGGGATCCGGACAGCGTGGCGGAAAATATGAAAAAATACGCTGAAGCAGGCGTAGACACATTCATTATGTCGGGGTATCCGCATCTGGAAGAAGCATACCGCACAGCGGAACTGCTGTTTCCAAAGCTGCCCCTGAAACATAAAACCATCAAACAGGAGGTATAAGATGAACAAAAAGCTCAGCAGCTTCTTAGCGGCAATTTTCGTAATGGTCCTTGCTTTAGCCGGATGCTCCTCAAATGAAACAGGAGGGAGCGGGAAAGACGGAGTGACAGAAATCAGCTTTATTCACTGGCGCGGGGAGGATGCTGAAGTTTTCAAAGAACTGATCAGCAAATTCGAAAAAGAGAATCCGAAAATCAAAGTGAACATGACAGTCTATCCATCTGAGGAATATCAGTCTACTGCACAGACGCTGCTCAGAGACGGTTCAACGGGAGATGTGTTTACTTCATTCCCGGGATCTCAATTTGAAATTATTAAAAAAGCAGGCTTTTTCGCTGACCTTTCCAATGAGGAATTTGTTCAAAATTACAATGAAAACCTTATAGAATCAGGAAAGGCAGACGGCAAACAGCTTGCCGTTCCGCTGCAGCTTGTCTACAACCAGCCTGTCTATAATGCAGGTATTTTCGAAGAGCTGGGTCTTGAGCCTCCTAAAGACTGGGAAGGGTTTTTGGCTCTTTGCGAAACTCTTAAAGAAAACGGCTATACCCCTATCGCCTTCCCTGGAGCTGACATTGGTCCCGGACAGCTGATGAACAGCATGATGATGAACAATGCCCCGGACGAAGAGATTTTTGCAAAGCTTATGGCCGGCGATGCAAAATTGACAGATGAGTGGTGGGTCAAGACGCTTTCTCAATTTAAAGAGCTTACTGACAATGGCTACATTGCTAAAGAAGCCCTCGGCACAAAGCATGACGGCGCCATTGCGCTGATGGCCCAGGAAAAAGCAGGAATGCTTGCAAGCGGATCTTACGCTATGGCCGGCATCAAGCAGCAAAATCCGGACATCAAGCTCCAGCTTCTTGCGCCAATCACAGTTGCTGAAAATGAAGCAAAATACGAGGGTGTTCACACAACCACGTTCATGCTTGCAGTCAACAGCAAGTCAGAAAAGCAGGATGCTGCAAAAAAATTCGTGAGCTTCCTTTCTGAAACCGAAAACGCAGGCGAATATGCGAATAAAACCGGCCAGCACGTAACACTTAAAGATGTCACGTATGAGTCTGAAGAACTGAAAGATACAGCTGTCTGGATGGAAAAGAACACCCGATTCCAACCGCGCTTTCTGATTCCGAATGCAGATGTTGAAAAAGCGGTGATCGCGTCCATACAGTCTGTCATCGGAGGAACAGATCCTGAAAAAGCAGCTGCAGAAGCACAAAAAATCGTTGAGCAGAACTTAAGCAAGTAAACCGGAGAAGAGGGGGAAAGCCCCTCTTCTTCTCATCATGAAAGGAGGCCTTTTCATTGCTGAAACATAACAAATCACTGCTGTTCTTTCTGGCTCCCGGCATTCTTGTGTACAGCATCTTTTTTATCTACCCGACACTGAGCGCCTTCTTTTACTCGTTTACCAACTGGGACGGCATATCCCCTGATTTTGATTTCGTCGGAGTGACCAATTACATTAATTTGGCGACAAATGATTCTATTTTTGCAAAAGCACTTGGAAACAACGTAAAATTCATGCTGTTTGTCGTTGTCTTTCAAACGCTGTTTTCCCTTGTCTTTGCCCTGTTCCTGATTAAAAACACAAGGACCAATGTTTTTTTCAGGGCGCTGTTCTTTTTTCCTACGATTCTATCCTCTGTTTCAGTCGCCTTTATCTGGTCGTTTATTTACGATCCAAACCTTGGGCTCCTTAAAACCATTCTTACAGGGCTGCAGCTTGATTTCCTTGCACAGAACTGGCTGGGTGATGAGAAAATCGCCATTTTTTCAATAGCTGTCGTGCAAGTATGGTTTCATACTGGACAGATGATTATCATTTTTGTTGCCGGTCTTCAAAGTATTCCTGCCGATCTTTACGAAGTGGCTAAAATAGAAGGGGCAAGCAGATGGCAGACGTTCAAAAAAGTAACATGGCCGCTTGTTGCTCCCGCAGCAACCATCGTTGTGGCCTACACTACAATCCAATCTTTTAAAGCGTTCGATCTGATCTTTGCCATGACGCGCGGAGGTCCGAACTATTCAACGGAGATTATCGCAACCCTGATTTACACAACGGCATTCAGGAGCTTTAAATTCGGCTATGCATCGGCAGAATCCGTTATTTTTATGGCCGTCATTGCCCTGATTACGTTTGTGCAGTTTAAAGCACTGCGCGCAAACAGGGTCGACTACTGAGGAAAGGGTGACGAACGTTGAAAGGAACAAAGTACGGACTCATATTAATATACGCAGCCATTATCATCATTCCGATTTTCGCCATCTTTTTAACAACGTTTAAAACGATTGCTGAAATGTATGAAAATGTGCTCGGACTGCCTGAACGATTTTCGGTGTCAAATTACATATCTATTTTTCAAGAGCAGTCGATGGGCCTTTATTTTCAGAACAGCTCGATTGTCACGCTTGTATCCGTCTTTCTGACGCTGTTTTTTGCAAGCCTGATCGCCTATGCCATCACGCGAATCGGCGGTGTGTTCAGCGCTGCTGTGTTCGGTTTCTTTACACTTGGCATGATGATTCCTGCGCAGGTGAACATGATTCCGCTTTATCAGCTGATTTTTCAGCTGAAGCTGACGAACAGTCTTGTGGGGCTTATGATCGTCAACATTGCGGCTACCTTGCCCGTTGCTGTTTTTATCCTCACAGGATTCATGAAAACTCTGCCGAAATCGTTATTTGAAGCCGGATCCATTGACGGCGCCGGGAACTGGCTGATGTACCGCAAAATTGCCTTGCCGCTCTCGCTTCCATCGCTGTCTGCAACAGCCATTTTTCTGTTCGTGATGCACTGGAACGACCTGCTTTATCCGCTCCTCTTTATCACGAAAGATGAATACAAAACCTTGCCGCTTGCTCTGCTTGAATTCCAGGGGGAGTACATGACAAACTATCCGATGCTGTTCACCGGCGTGATGATTGCCTCTGCGCCGCTGATTATCGCCTACATCTTCCTTCAGAAATATTTTATTGCGGGAATGACAGCAGGCTCAGTGAAGGGCTGAGTTTTTTGCCCCAAACCCTTGCATTTATGAAAAAAGTGAGGTAAGGTAATAAAAACATTTAAAAAATTCATACTATTTATTCTTATCCAGAGAGGTGGAGGGTTCTGGCCCTGTGAAACCTCAGCAACCGGAAAAGATCAGGCGGATGCCTGATCGAACCAAGGTGCTAATTCCAGCAAGCTTGAATGCTTGGGAGATAAGAGGAAGCCAGTTTTGCCGAACCAGCGTCTTCTTCTTATATGAGGAAGGCGCTTTTTATTTTTCCAATGTATACGAGACAGCCCGGTTCAGGGCGTGTAAAAAGAAGAAATGACAAACAGGATGGTGTTTAAACATGTCGGAACGCATTGAAACAACTTTGGCGCAAATCGGGAATCGCAGTGAAAACATAACGGGAACGGTAAATCCCCCCGTCTACTTTTCAACAGCATACAGACATAACGGAATCGGTGAATCAACAGGGTTTGATTACATCAGGACGGGGAATCCGACGAGAACGATTTTAGAACAAGCAATCGCAGATCTTGAGCACGGCGATCAGGGATATGCGTTCAGTTCGGGAATGGCGGCCATTCAGACGCTGATGGCCCTGTTTAAAAGCGGGGATGAACTGATTGTCTCCTCCGATTTGTACGGCGGAACATACCGCTTGTTTGAACGGGAATGGCGCAAATACGGCCTCGTTTTCCATTACGCAGATTTTAAAGACGGGGACTGTACGCAGCAGCTGATCAATGAACGCACAAAGGCGATTTTTCTGGAGACTCCGACAAATCCTTTGATGCAGGAAACAGAGGTCAGCGACATAGCCGAAATTGCACGGGAACACAATTTGCTGCTGATAGTTGATAATACGTTCTACACGCCGATTCTGCAGAAGCCGATTTTAGACGGAGCCGATATTGTCATTCACAGTGCAACCAAATATTTGGGCGGACATAACGATGTACTTGCAGGCCTTGTCGTCGCAAAAGGCAAAGAGCTGTGCGAAGAGCTCGCACAGCATCATAATGCAATAGGCGGAGTGCTCTCCCCGTTTGATTCATGGCTTTTGATCCGCGGGATGAAGACACTTGCTTTAAGGATGAATCAGCATGAAAAAAATGCAGGACAGCTTGCGGCATTTTTGGAGAGCCAATCCGAAGTAACAGATGTTTTGTATCCGGGTAAAGGCGGAATGCTTTCGTTCAGGCTTCAAAAGGAAGAGTGGGTCAACCCGTTTTTAAAAGCTCTGAAGACGATAACATTCGCAGAGAGCCTCGGAGGCGTGGAGAGCTTTATCACATATCCGGCCACACAGACACATATGGATATTCCTGAAGAGATCAGAGCAGCAAATGGCGTATGCAACCGCCTCCTGCGCTTTTCAGTCGGAATTGAACACGCAGGTGATCTGGAGCGGGATCTGGTTCAGGCATTTGAACTTATGAAGGAGGCAGATAAAGTTGAGCAGCGGTAAGTGGACATTCGAGACGAAACTGCTTCACAACAGTCATAAGGCGCAGAAAGACACAGGGGCGGTCAGCGTTCCCATCCATCATTCATCAACGTTTCACCAGTTTGATTTTGACGATTACGGCAAATTCGACTACGGGCGTTCAGGCAATCCGACCCGGGAAACACTCGAGCAGGCCATCACTGAACTTGAAGGCGGAACGAGAGGCTTTGCTTTTGCATCCGGGATGGCAGCAATCTCCACCTGTTTTTTGCTCCTGTCAAAAGGCGACCACGTCCTGATTACAGAGGATGTGTACGGCGGAACGTACCGGATCATCACAGACGTGCTCAGCAGATTCGGCATCGAGTACAGCTTTGTTGACATGACCGATCTGCATGAAGTGGCCTCTCATATCAGGCCGAATACAAAAGTCATTTACGTTGAAACACCGTCCAATCCTTTGTTGAAAATTACGGATATCCGCGGAATTACAAAGCTTGCAAAGGCAAACGGATGCCTGACGTTTTTAGATAATACGTTTTTGACTCCAGCCCTGCAGCGGCCGATTGAACTCGGCGTCGACATCGTCCTTCACAGCGCAACGAAATTCCTTGCCGGACACAGCGACGTCCTTGCAGGCCTTGCCGTTGTAAAAGGAGAAGAGCTTGCGGAGAGGGTTCAAAAGCTGCAGAACGCATTTGGGGCCGTACTCGGTGTCCAGGACTGCTGGCTCGTCCTCAGGGGCATGAAAACATTGAACGTAAGGCTGCAGCAGTCCAGCGAGTCTGCACGAAAACTTGCAGCCTATTTATCCCGTCATAAAGCGATCCGGAACGTCTACTACCCGGGACTCACCTTTCATCCGGGGCACTCGATTCAGCGGTATCAGGCAGATGGTCCCGGGGCTGTCCTGTCTTTCACACTGGCAAACGAGGATGCCGTCCGCACGCTCGTTAAAAATGTTGAGCTCCCGGTATTTGCGGTAAGCCTTGGAGCGGTCGAGTCCATTCTGTCCTATCCGGCCAGAATGTCCCACGCAGCGATGCCAAAAGAAGAACGTGAGCGCCGCGGAATAACGGACGGACTTCTCCGCATCAGCGTCGGGCTGGAAAATGCGGATGACCTGATCAAAGATTTTGAACAGGCGCTTGCAAAACTGCCGGCGAGTGCTGTGGAGAATAAATTAAGAGCTTAATAGAAAACATGACGCTTGCAGCAGACGGTTTTCAGAGAAGATTATATGGCCTCGAATGAAAGAAAAACATCTGAAAAAACAGAGAAAACACATTTTTCCATCTTTGAAAGAATGATATAGTTTTAGGGAAAGGTGGGAAAATGTGTGGGCTGTTTAGGGTTTTTGTTCAGGATTTTCTTTCTGCTGGGAGCTTCATTCTTGGTTTTCTTTACAGGATTAACTGCATTCGTTGAATTTGTAACACTTCCTTTTGACGGTACATTCAGCAAATTTATCACGTATTACGCCTTCTGGCTTGCCGGCAGCTATTTTACCGGCTGGTTTATCGACGTGAAAATGCGGAATGATGAGATGGATACGACCGGCAGCTTCATTCTGGAT
Source organism: Metabacillus mesotrionivorans (assembly GCF_052171315.1). NCBI lineage: Bacteria > Bacillati > Bacillota > Bacilli > Caryophanales > Bacillaceae > Metabacillus > Metabacillus mesotrionivorans. The sequence continues at coordinate 203,372 of NZ_JBQMFF010000001.1, forward strand.
GCACTGATCTGGTTCAATTTACTGAATTACAAATTCATGAACCGGTTTGTTTTCAGAAGAAAAAAGGCAAGTGCTGACCGCGTTCCGCCGGTGTAAGCTTGCTTTTTTTACATAAAGCAGACCGAAAAAAACGGAAGACCCTTGACTCGATGTTGAGGGTCTTTACTAGTAGTTGGAGGGAATGCAGAATGAGTTACAGCTATGTTTCACACTTGGAATGCCCGAAGTGCGGGACCGAGTATTCAGTTAAGGATGTGCAGCAGCTTTGCACATGCGGATCTCCTCTTTTGGTGCGCTACCATTTAGATCAAGTGAAGAGTATGTTAACAAAAGAAGAAATCAGCAGACGGGAAAACAGTTTGTGGAGATATCATGAACTGCTGCCGGTTGAGGATCCAAAACATGTGGTTTCAATGGGCGAGGGAATGACTCCTCTTTTGAAAATGGACAGGCTTGGTTCAGAGTACGGTCTAACTCAGCTGCTGATGAAGGATGAAGGGCTGATACCGACCGGTTCCTTTAAGGCGAGGGGAGCGGCTGTAGGAATTTCAAAAGCGAAGGAGCTTGGCGTAAAGACCTTTGCCATGCCGACAAACGGAAATGCAGGTGCAGCCTGGTCGCTTTATGCTGCCAGAGCGGGTATGGAGCCATATGTCATCATGCCGCTTGATGCGCCGATGATCACACGGAAAGAAACCGCCATTTCAGGGGCGAATCTGCATCTAATTGACGGACTGATCAGCGATGCCGGAAAAGTTGTGGCGGAACTTGTGAAAGATCAGGGATTTTATGATGCCTCTACTTTGAAGGAACCGTACCGGATTGAAGGGAAAAAGACAATGGGATATGAAATTGCCGAACAGCTTGGCTGGGAGGTGCCGGATGTCATTCTTTATCCGACAGGAGGGGGAGTGGGCATCATTGGCATCTATAAAGCAATGCGGGAGCTGCAGGATCTGGGCTGGATCAGCAAAAATAAAATGCCTCGCCTTGTTGCAGTTCAGGCAGAGGGATGCGCGCCGATTGTCAAAGCTTTTGAAGAAGGAAAAACTGAATCTGAGTTTTGGGAAAATTCGCAGACGAATGCGTTCGGCATTAACGTTCCGAAGGCAATCGGTGATTTCCTCGTTCTTAAGGGAATTTATGAAACAAACGGGAGTGCCATAGCTGTATCAGAAGAGCAAATTAAAGCAGAACAAGCCCTGACTGCACAGCTTGAAGGATGCTTTATCTGCCCTGAAGGTGCGGCAACATTTGCAGCTGCCCGCAGATTGAAGGAGAGCGGATGGATCAAGGAAGACAAGAAAGTGGTCTGCCTGAACACCGGTCAGGGCATCAAATATCCGGAGACGGTACGCGCAGAGGCGCCGGTTCTGAAAATAGGCGAAAAGCTCTCACTCTAAACTTCTACTCCATCAGACAGGTTCATATACTGTAGCAATGTACAGGCAGTCTTGTGCATAATCCGTTTTGGAGGTGCAAGATGATTTTTGAAGTAAGTGCTGCAGGAGCCGCGCTGGCCTTTATTTTTCTAGTAGGCTATTTGATTCAGACTCTCCGCAAGGGCATGACGACTCTTGAAGAGACAAACGAAACGCTTGCGGAAGTGAGAAAAGCGGTCCATGATCTGTCGGGGGAAGCAGAAGAACTCATCCAGTCTGCCAATCAGATTACAGTTGATGTGAAAAGCAAGATGAAGACAGTGGAACCGCTGTTTGAATCCGCACAGGACATGGGAGAAGTTCTGAACAGTGTGACCCATACCGTAAAACAGGCGGCATCAGGCTACGGATACGGACTTCCTCCTGTGAAAAATGATGATCCGCCAAACCGAGAGATGAAAATCAGGCTTAAATGAACGTTTCCTCAGCTTTCTTTTTGGCTGCGGGAGAAATGGAATGACACATAAAACAGCAGGCACATTCTTAGCAGAATAGTGCCTGCTGTTTTTGTTTTATATGATATTATTATAAAAAACAGATAATTCATAAAATTCAAATCTGAAGGATAGAAGTCTTTAATAGTATGCAAAAAGATAAGGAGTGAAGGTATGAAATTTCTGCTTACATCTGGAGGTGTAACGAACAAGAGTATACACAATGCCCTTGTTGACATGCTGGACAAGCCGATCGCAGATTCCACTGCCCTGTGCATTCCTACAGCTATGTACGGACACCCCTGGGTCGGGCCCGGCGTCAAAGTCTGGGAATTTATTACAGGGAAACCGGGAAATCCTATGGTTAATTTGGGCTGGAAATCTGTAGGAGTGCTGGAGCTCACCTCGCTGCCGAGCATTGATAAAGACCGCTGGGTGCCGCTCGTTCAGGAGACGGATGTCCTGCTAGTGTCCGGAGGCGACGCGCTCTACCTGTGCCATTGGATGCGGCAATCCGGGCTTGCAGACCTCTTGCCGTCGCTTAACGGCGTTTATGTGGGAATGAGCGCCGGGAGCATGGTGATGGCACCTGAGATCGGAGAGTATTTCGTGGGCTGGACTCCGCCCTCTGGAAGCGATGAAACGCTGGGCCTGGCTGATTTCGCCATGTTTCCCCATCTGGACCACGAGATGCTGCCGGGCAACACCATGGCTGCTGCAGAAAAATGGGCAGCAGGAATCAAGGGGCCGGCATATGCAATTGACGATCAGACCGCTATTAAAGTGATTGACGGAAAAGCAGAAGTTATTTCTGAAGGGAATTGGAAGCAGTTCTAGTAGGTGGGGAAGAAAGTTCTTGAAATTAACTTCCAGTCATCAAAGGCTTGAAAATCTTATATCGCATATGAATTAGCAGGACTTTGCTGCTAACAAAGTCCTGCTAATTGTGGGGTTATTTTATACTGCCATTAGTCACCCTGATACGGTGAAAAAAGAAAAATAGAGAAATTGAGCTTTTCAGTTCCTTCATTTATTTATTGAATTCATTAACTGGAAGAAGTATTCAGGTTTATGAGTCTTATTTAGGCTATACCATGAATGTAATGCATCTGGTGTAAATACATCTATTTTTTTCAGTACTTCCATTGCAAATTCCAGAGGAGCTATTCCTGATGCAGTAACTAAATTCGCATCAGATGCCGCAGATCCCAACTCATATAACTTTTCTCCTTTATAGTTAGGACATGTCATTTTAGTATAGTCTAAGTTATTACTTGTATGCTTTCTAGTATCTAAGTATCCCATATTCGCAAGGGCATCAGTTGCTCCACAAATTGCAGCAACAATCGTGCCAAGCTTTAAAGCCTGGCCAATTCTTTCCAAGATAGGCTGATGAATTTCTTCACTCCAAGTAGTCCCTCCTGGTAAAATTAAAAGATCTTTACTCTCAAGAGTACATTCAACAAGGGAAATATCTGGTTTTATGCTCAGGCCTCCCATAGTAGTAATCATTTCTTTATTAGCTCCTACTGTCATTACTTTTAAAGGTGCTAAATCTTTTTTGAAATATCTTCCTGAGTTTAGTTCAGCCATTAAATATCCATATTCCCAGTCCGACATTGTATTAAATACATATAGAAAAGCTTTTTTTGTTTGCATCCAATAACACTCCAATCACAATTGATAGAGCAATTATAAAATAACTTCCCTGACAGGTAGCGTCAGGGAAGTTATCATACTTGATGAAAATCTATTAATTCCGACAGAACTTCAATAAGTCTCTCCTTAAGGCTTATTGGCTCAATAACTTTAATCGATTTATTGTAAGGTAAAAGGAAATAAGGTACATAGGTATGTATTACATCTTTTTCAAGAAGAAAAACTGCTTGATTTGAAGTCCGCTCTTGTAAGTAATGTCCTAAAAACCAATGTTGGCAAATATCAGCCAATACATTTTTATCCCCATTGATAACCAATGAAATAATCCCTTCCTTATCTTCGATAGCTGGAAGAAGGCTATTTGTAAAAAAGTCACGTGCTGAAAAATTTTCTGGCAGGTTAAACTTATTTTCTGTCAGCATTAAACTTTCAATTCGATCGACTCTAAAACTGCGGATATCATTTCTAAGATGACAAAATCCAATCACATACCATTTATTATTCCAATAGATAATTCTGTACGGATCGACCAATCTGTCATTTAATTGCTTTTCGCCACTCTTATGGTAAAGAATTTTTACTGAGTACCCGTCAGCTACCGCGTGCTCCAACTCCTTCAAAGAAGGTTCTATAGAGAGTGAACGTAATCGACTTATTACTTCAAGACTAGTTTTATGTTGGTTTATCTTTGTTTCCTGCTCTTGATTTGAGTATTTACTTAGTTTTGAAATGGCCCTATTTAGTGCTTCACCGCCATAATATCCCGCTTCTTCTGCAAAAACAGCAGCGTGATATAGTGAAGTTTGCTCCTCATAATCAAAAAAAAGAGGAGCTTCAATAAAATTGTTCAGTAAAGTGTATCCACCGTTATGTCCCGGTTCTGAAATGATAGGAACGCCACTTGTTGAAATGGTATCAATATAACGATACACAGTCCTTATATTCATCTCTAACTTTTCTGAAATTTGTTTTGCAGTCATTTTTTCCCCTGAACGAAGCATCCATAGAATGGCTAACATATTGTCAATTTTAGGCATATAATTCTACCTCTTCATGAAATTTATTTACTATTAAATATTTCGGATTTTTTAGGTCTTATAAATGTCACCCGCTGACAGGTAGTGTATTAATAGGACAAAAACCAGCTCTCTCAGGCCTTCTGACAAGTTCTCCGGAACAATTTGGACAAACGTTTGACATTCCATTCGTGCAGTCTTCGCAAAAAGTACATTCATGCACACAGATGTATGCATTTCCTTTTAATTCACCATCACATTTTTCACATATTGTCTTCATTTGTAATCCCATATAAAAAACCTCCAGTGTTTGAATACTTCTTATTTTAGTTTATCAATGCCCCTTGAAACATACTTTTCTTATGGAATTCAGCCAGTTATACTTAAGAAAATAATGAATTTTAGTAGATTGAGATAAAATAATAAAGGTGGAAGCAAATGGACCCGATTAATCGTCAAATACTTACTATTTTGCAGGAAGATGGCAGAGTTTCAATGACTGAACTTGGAAAGAAAGTTTCTTTATCCGTTCCTGCGGTCACAGAAAGAGTCAGGAAGATGGAGGATCAGGGTATTATTAAAGGGTATAAGGCTGAAATTGACAATGTGAAGATTGATAAACCGGTTCAGGCATTCATTTTAATGAAAACGCACCGATGCAGCGCGTTTAGAGAATTTTGCAAAGAAAATCCTTTGGTTATTGAATGTCATCGATTAACTGGAGAGTACAGTTATCTTGTTAAAGTTGTGACTGAGTCGAATGAGTTATTAGAAGGGTTTATTGATTCATCCATGGAGTACGGCGAACCGCTCACGATGATGAACCTGTCTTCTCCTGTTCCTGATAAAGTTTTATAGCCGGATTGAAGTAAGAAGCGGTTCAAACCTGTGAACCGTTAAAGGTATGGTGAGTCATGCTGCTGAGTGAATAACGGGACAGGTCATTCACTCAAAAAGCAGATTCTCAACTACCCATCTGTTTTATATATTCTCAGCACATTCTCAGCACGCTCAACCATTTCCCCAATCAGCTCAGCCGGTTCTTCTACATATACATCCTCTCCGAGCAGGATGAACTGCTTCGCCATGAACGGAACTTCCTCAAGCGGTGCAAAAGTGTCGATAAACCCGGTTCCGTCCTCATTTACCTTCAGATGATCTGATAGAAAAGGCAGCGTTTTGCACTCTCTGACCCCGTTTTTTGAGAGCCGGACTTTAAGCGGCGCCTGTGTACGCGTTTCTTCTTTTTCCATCCATTGACTTAAGGTTAAAGAACCGTTCCGGGCAGGAGCCAATTTTTCAACAGAAAGAATTCTGTCTGCCCGAAACAGCCGGTCCCCGCCGGATTTGCGGTCATAAGCAGGACAGTACCAAAGCCCTCCGGATGTGTATATACCGTATGGCACGATGACACGATTAGATTGACCATTTCTGCTTTCATAGGCAATGCGGATTTCAATCTGCTGAACGGCAGCGTCCAGAAGCTCGTTTAAAAAAGGCACATCCGCTTTGGAAGGCGGAGCCCAAAAAACGACCCGTTCTTTTAACTGATCAATTTTCTCCTTAACAGCAGCAGGAAAAGAAGCATAAAGTTTGTCAGATGCAGCCTTGATTTCGGATTGAAACGGCAGGGCGTGCAGCAGCAGGAGGTGCTGATAGGAGAAATAGAGCGCAATTCCCTCATCCTCTGTAAAAAAAGACGGCGGCAGGATATTGTTTTTGAGAACCGTGTATCCTCCGCCCGGCCCCGGTTCACTATATAAAGGAACCCCCCATTCTTCCAGTTCGGCGAGATCGCGCTGAACCGTCCTGACGCTGATGCCGAATTCCGCAGAGAGTTCGCCGGCCGTCACTTTTCTCTGCCTGTTGATGTAAAAGAGAATGTTTAATAATCTTTGTGTTTTGGACATGTCAATTTCCTCCGCTATTCACGACAGAATCTGTCGTCATTATCTGCTAGGATGATAAGGAAGTCAATTTTTAGAAGGAGCTGGAGATATGAGAAAAGTGGTTTTATATATAGGAGTCAGCCTTGACGGGTATATTGCACGCAGGGACGGAAGCATTGACTGGCTGGAAGAAGCACAGGGAGAAGGAGACAATGGCTACAGTGAGTTTTTGGAAACAATAGACACGGTCATCATGGGCAAAAAAACATATGATCACGTTTTGGAGCTGACAAATCATAAGTATCCGTATGAAGGAATGAAAAGCTTCATCTATACAAGAAGCGAATCCCGGACAGAAGGTGACCTGATTTTTACTAAGGAAGAACCGGAATCACTGATCAAACATCTCAAAGAAGAAAATGGCAATGACATCTGGATGGTCGGCGGCGCGGATCTTCTCGATGATTTCATGAAAAAGAATCTGATTGATGAATACATCATCACGACCGTTCCAGTCATTCTTGGAGAGGGCATTCCTTTATTCAGACCGGGTAATCCCGAAACAAAACTTGCGTATAAACGATCTGTCCGCTATGGGGACTATGTTCAGTCCCATTATACCCGTTCATAAAAAACAGGCATCTTCCTTTAGGAAGGTGCCTGTTTTTAATCGAGAGACCTCAAAACACTGGATTCATCTGACAGGAATCGTACGCATGCTGCGGTTCATTCTTTAAGAAAGAGTACAACTTTTCTGTTTGCAGTTTAAAGAGACATTTTTAAGGACTTGCAAACCTTCCTGGAATAAAAACGACACTGTTGTCATTTTGTTGTTGTGTTTCTCGAAGTGGTGTTATACAATAAAAACGACAACAATGTCGTTTATTTTTATTTAACCCCAGGAGGTTTTATATATGTTAATCACAATGCTCTCAACTGGAACAAGAGGAGATACCCAGCCGTTTATTGCGCTCGGAACAGAACTGAAAAAGAAAGGGTACCGAGTACGCATTGCTGCATCAGAATCCTACCGGCAGCTTGTCGAGGGGTATGGATTTGAATATGCACCCATGCGCGGTGATGTTGCCAAAATCTTAGAAAGCGGAGTTGTAAAGGATGCAGATAATCCACTGAAATTTTTTACAAGCTTAAACTTTAAAAATGACGATTTGACAGAGCTGATGATCGGCGGTCAAGAAGACATGCACCAAGCCTGTGAAGGTGCAGATGCCATCGTGTACCATCCAGGAGCTGCACTCGGATATTTTGCTGCAAAGGAAATGGACATTCCAAGCATTCTGGCCACACCTTTTCCAATGACTCCTACAAAAGAATATCCTGCCATCATTTTTTATGACCGTCTGCGGCTTGGCAGGAACGTGAACAAACTAACTCATCACATCTTTGAAAAAGGTTTTTGGAAGATGGCCAATACGGGCGTGAAGAAATACTGGGTTAAGAAGTATGGACAGCTCCCGAAAGATTTTTCCAATCCTTATCCAAAACAGCGTACGGCAAGTCATCCTACAATCACATCATTGAGTCCGAGCGTATTCCCTGTTCCGGGTGACTGGCCGGAGCATGTACACTCTTTTGGATACTGGTTCATTGAAGATCAATCATCTTACAAACCGTCAGAAGAGATGCAGGAGTTCCTGAAAAATGGAGAGCCACCTGTATATGTTGGATTTGGAAGTGTAGGGGATAAGGCAAATGCTTCTGAATCGACAGATATGGTCGTAAAGGCGCTTGAGAAGAACGGAAAGCGCGGAATCATCAATGCTGGCGGAGGCATGGAGGAAAGAGAAAACACAAAAGATATCCTGTACGTTAAAAGTGTCCCTCACGAGTGGCTTTTTCCACAGCTGTCTGCGGTTGTCCATCACGGGGGGGCAGGGACGACGGCTGCAGCACTTCGTTCAGGTGTGCCCCAAGTGGTGATTCCGTTTGGAAACGACCAGTTTGCATGGGGGAAGAGAATGGTTGAGCTTGGTGTAAGCGGAGGGTCGATTCCGCGCAAGGAATTGACTGCCGAGAAACTGTCTGACGCCATTGCTGCGACCCAATCCATTGATGTCATCACTAAAGCGAAAGAATTAGGTGTCAAGGTTAGAACGGAAAACGGTGCACAAAAGAGTGCAGAGCTTATTCATAAAACAATTGAAAACTATTACAGATAAGAAAGGAATTGAATTTGGTTATGCCAAAAGTCAGTGAAAATCATGCTCAATTGAAACGGAAGGAAATTTTGGAAGCGGCCAGAAGAGTCTGCATGCAAAAACCGATTTTTGATGTATCAATGAGAGATATTGTGATCGAAACCGGAATGAGCCAGGGAGGCGTATACAAATATTTCTCTAATATTGATGAAGTGTTTGGAGCTTTACTGAACGAAGAAAATATAAACGGCGAAGTGAAAGAAGAAGTTAATGATATATTTGCAGGCAAGGATGAGCCTTTGCAGAAACTTGAAAAAATTTTGGTGTACATTGGTGATTATATGCAGAAATCCTTACTGGACCGGGGGCCTGTTTATTACAGCATAATGGCTCTATACTCCAGAGACCCAGAGCGTTATGAAAAGGTGCAGAGCATTGTCAAGGATGTTTCTAATCTCCAATATCTTCATGAAAAGTTCTGCTCTTTTTTAGAAGAGCAGATCAAGCATGGAACATTCGTGCCTGCAATCCCAAAGGAGGATATCATCATGTTGATTGAAACCTATATGTCAGGCATTTTAAATCAGGTAAGCATCGGGAATAAACCAAAACAAGAGCTTTCAAATGAAATACAGAAAAAATTGTGGATTTTGTTCGTGACTCTGAATCGCCTGTTGGTGAAGTAACGGATGAGAAGGTTTAACCATAATTTTAAAATACTGGTGTTTGGTCAGATCATATCCATATTCGGTGCGTCTGTTCTGCGGTTTGCGTTGTCATTATATGTGCTTGATCTAACGAATTCAGCCACTATTTTTGGGACGATCATGGGTCTTTCCATCGTGCCTGCGATTGTTATTTCGCCAATCGGGGGAGCGATTGCAGACCGATTTGATAAGAAAAAGATCATGGTCATTTTAGACATGTGCAGCAGTCTTCTAATTGCACTATTTGCCATTCTGCTCTTGAGCGGATATGGAACGGTCATAACCATCGCTATCCTTTTAATGGCCCTGACCTTAATCAGCTCGATGTATCAGCCGGCTGTTCAAGCAAGTATTCCTGTCCTTGTCCCGAAGGAGCTGCTCTTGAAGAGCAATGGCATCGTATCTGGAGTCGTATCCATTGCTAACTTTGTCGGTCCTATTGCAGGGAGTGTGCTGTACAGCTTTACGAGCATTAAAGTGATAGTTATTGTCAGCGCTCTGTTCTTTTTTGCAGCAGCCATAATAGAACTCTTCATGAAAATCCCATTTGAAAAACGAGCGCCAGAGCCCTTTGCTCAAATGGTCACAAGTGATATCAAAGAGGGTATTTCCTATATCCTTCACGAAAATCGATTCATTCTGAAAAGCATTGCAATAGCATTCACTGTCAGTCTGTTTATTGCCCCCATGTTTTTTGTAGGACTGCCCTACATGATCAAAGTGCTTTTTAATATGCCGGATACTTATTTTGGGTTTGCCCAATCAGGTATTTCATTAAGTATCGTGTTCTCAGCCATGACCATTGGGCTGCTGAAAAGCAAAATTCGGAGTGATAATCTCTATTTATGGATTGCAGGGTGTGCAGCTGTGTATTTCGGAATGGCATTTGGGACCAGTCAATTGATTGAAAGTTCATTTGCGAAATATTTGATCGTCAGTGTCAGCTCCATGCTCGTTATGTTTGCCTTGACAGTCGTAAATATTTATCTGAATACAATTATACAGGAGAAAACACCGGGAAATATGCTGGGTAAAGTTATGTCGATACAAGCAGCTGCGGCTACAACAGCCATTCCTATAGGACAGATCATATTTGGCTTTTTAGTAGATGTGTTCTCAAGCCAAATCTATCTTTTAATCGTGATCATTGGGGTGGTATCACTTCTTATCAGCTTAATGGTGAAGCAAGTATACAAAGTTAAATCAGTTAAAAAATCAATACGAATGGATGTAAATGAAACATGATCTTAAAAGCTGTTAAAAAAATCTTCTTCTTCTTAGGGACAATTTTGATCATCCCCATTGGAATCGGGCTATTAATCGGTGGAGGATATATTCTATTTTCTTTGCTTAATGGGTCCTCCCTTGATGCATCTCTAAAAAATTCAGCTCATTTCAATGAGGCAATTCAGCCGTACTTTACCTATTTGATGCTTCTTTTCATCATCCCATTGCTGCTGAAAGGGATTAAAAAGTTAAAAGCGTCAAGAGGTTAAAGGAACTTTTATCTAATTTTTTGCTTTGTGAAATACCGGAGAGGCTTGGGTAAACTAGCTTCGAATAATGAAAAAGGTGAATTTGAGCTTGCTCAAATTCACCTTTTTCTATTTTATTATCCAAGGCATTCTGCTGCAGGTTCTTTCCGCGATATTTAAGTAAACAAACCGTTACCGTCTGCGGGCTCAAACAAACAAAATCTCATCCGTCATCCGGTATTCGCTGGGTGTAATGCCGACATATTTTTTAAAGGTTGAGCTGAAGTAGTTCGGTGTGTTGAAGCCAAGTTCTTCTGCGATCTGTTCAATGGTTTTGTCTGTGTGCCGCAGCATCCATACGGCACGCTGCAGGCGGACGAAGGTGACATATTCAACAAAGCTGCGGCCTGTTTCTTTTTTGAAAAGTCTGCAGAAGTAGGGGACACTGATATTTATTTGTTTGGCTACTTGTTTGGTGGTTAAATCATTCTGGCAGTTTTCAGCGATGTAATGGGTGCATGACGTGATCAGCGGGTTCTTCGTTATTTCCTCGTAATAACGGAGCGACAGCCTGTTAAAGTGAGGCGTTCGTCTCGCTTTTCGAGCTTCCCTGTATGACTGGGAGAGCATAAGGGGCTCTCTGCAGATCGATCCGACGCCGGTAAAAAGGTGGATGCCGTGTTTTTCCTTCAGCTCATCAGCTGCTCTTAGGAAAGTCTCTTCGCCTTCCTGAAAATGCTGAAGGGATGTATAGCCGTGCGGAACCTGAATGAGCATGAGCAGATGTTTTTTATAGGCCAGAAAAGAAGGGAGTACACCTATAGCTGAAAAAGCGTCTTTAAAAGAATCCTGAATCAGCATGGGCGCATTTACTGCTGTTTCCCGCGGCTGATTGTGAATGAATCCCTGGATAAAACAGACCGTGTTTGGGACGCTGTGATCAGGAAAATAGGGACGTGCAGCAAACAGTTCCTCCTCAGATTTGACTTCTGCTCTTAGAAGTCTTCTGAGAAAGGCTTCCTGAAAGGGAAGAAGTTCGCTGTTACCTTGCTTGTATGTTTTGGTCATATCGCCGTAGTTTGTTATGATTGCGCTTTCATTTCCGGCTGAAGTCAGCACTTTTTTTATGCTTTTAATGAAGGTGTGTTTTTTGACAGGCTTAACGAGCATGGTTTGAAGCTTCATCTCAAGTGCAAGGGGCGATGTTTTCAGCATGGATGGCTCGATAAGCGGGAAGATGATGCAGTTCTGATGGTGTTTTTTGAGCCGGTGAATTTTTACCCAGTCGAAAAGTTTCGTGATTTCGACTACTTTTATCGTAAGCGCATTGCGTCTATGGCCTGAAACAGATAACTCCCCTTTAAGCTCTTCCTGGATCCACGAGGCCATTTTCTCTTTTTCGGCAGGTTCCTTAACTTCGAATGTTACGGTATACACGCTTATATTCCCCGTTTCTATCATTATGACTCTAGCACTAGTATACATGAAAGAAGGAATATATTAAATATTTATACATTTCTGATAATTTATTGTAAGGTAACGCAGGTTTTGGTCATGTACAATACAATCAAGCAGCAGATTACCAGATAAAAGGGGGAAAGGATCGTGGCAGCAGATTATAAAGATTATGAGTATGTAGAGGCAGGGACGGTAGATGTCCGGGAGCTCACGCCTCTTGATGAGGAGACGCGCCATTTGATGAAAAGCGAGTTCAGCATCGGGTCAAAGCTTACACTGTTTTATTTTGCATTTATTTTGATTATCCCAGTCTTAAACTGGTTCGCTCCGGATTTCATGTTCTCATCTTTTTACGGAGGCATGACGTACGCCTGGTTTTTCACCGGAATCTTTGCGATGGGCATGGCCTTTTTAATTGCATTTATCCATACTTCGCTGTATGAGAAGCGACTGAAGAAGAGTCGGACTCCGGCAAGCTCTGTTCAATCTTCTGACGGAAGGAGTGTCAACTGATGGCTGCGTTACTTGAACCGAAAATGCTTTTGACGATTTTCCTGATGGGTACAATCGTGTATATTACGTATCTTACAAAAAGAAACGCAACGGCATCTGAATTTTTCGTAGGAGGCAGAAGCTTCGGGTGGTTTACCAACGGATCGGCCATTGGAGGGGACTACCTTAGTGCTGCAACGTTTCTGGGAATTGCGGGACTGACGTTTCAACTTGGGTATGACGGAGCGTACTATGCGTTCTGTTTCTCGATCGGTCTTACTCTTCTGGCAATATTTGTAGCGGGTCCTCTTAGAAGATTCGGTGCCTATACAGTAGCTGATTTCCTCGGCTACCGCTTTCACAGCAAGCGTGCAAGACTTGCGGCAGTAGCAGTCGTTCTTGCCATTTCTGGTTTTTACGCAGCCCCTCAGCTGCTCGGTGCCGCCCAGATTTTAAGCATGTTCTTTGGAACAAGCTATGAATTTGGCATAATTTTTACGTGCAGTGTCATGATTTTCTACGTTGGAGTCGGAGGAATGAAAGGCACCACGCTGAATCAGGCGCTGGAGCTGTGGATCCGCCTTGGCGCGTTCATCCTGATGGTCGTTGCTGCCATTTACGGAGGTTTATATTACGAGCGCATTCTGGCATCTGTCACTGAATTCACAGGAAGCATCGCCGGAACAGCTGAATTTGCTCCTGACGGCAAAGATGTCGCTCATGACGGTCAGACATGGATTGGAACAGGAAACTATTTTCCTTCCTTCTGGCAGACCATTTCCATGACAATTGGTCTTGCACTTGGAACAATTGGACTTCCGCATATCCTTCTGCGCTTTTACACGAACCCGAGTGCAAAGGCTGCCCGGAAATCCGCTCTTATGGCGATTTTAATTGCAAGCGTTTTCTTTTTGTTCGCTGTCTATCTTGGAGCTGTCGGCAGATCGATCTTCCTGAGCGGTTCTGCTGATCCTCAAGTAATGAAGGATCTTGTTGCAGGCGGTAACAACATGGTTATTCCGTCCACAGCACAGGCTCTAGGGGGAGAGTGGCTGCTCGGTCTTGTTATTGCCGGCGCGTTTGCGGCCGTTTTCTCAAATCTTTCAGGCCTTTTCATCGCAAGCTCCGGTGCGTTGGCTCATGATTTGTATGCTACATTCCTGCGGAAAAACATCTCTCAGAAAGAGCGCGTTATCGCAGGGAAAGTTTCGATTATCATCCTCGGTATTCTTTACGGGGCACTTGGTCTTCTTGTAAAAGAAGCCTCGATCGGCCACTTGGTTGCACTGGCCTTTACAGTAGCAGCAAGTACCTTTACCCCGATCTTCATTCTCGGCATCTGGTGGAGAGGCATGACGGAAAAAGGGGCGATCGCAGGTCTTGTGCTCGGACTTCTTTCTTCCATGTACATGATCTTCCTGCCGGCAACTCTTCCTGAATTCCTGCAGTTCAGGGTGCCTGGCCTGATCACTGTGCCGATCGGCTTCTTATCCGTCTATATCGTGTCTAAACTCGACCGGAAAGTGCCTGCCGATGTGAATGACTTTATGAGAAAAGTGCATTCGAAAGAATCAGAGATTGCTTGATTTGAGGAGAGGACCTTATAAAGGTCCTCTTTTTAATCTGTCACAAAGTCATTTAACCAATAAGTTTACTAGGAATTATAACCTATCTATTAGAAAAAATGGATAGAATTAGATAGTCTTCTTGGCACTTATTTCGTCTGACGAAATAAAGTAAGATACACAGTAAGAATCGATTACTAACTATCAGGAGGCTATGCTATGAAAAAACCAATTCTATCTCTTACTCTGGCAGCATCTCTCGCAATTGGAGCTGTCAGCGTACAGGCTGCTGTAAAGCAGGAGCCTGCGGCAAAAGCGGCTCAGCACTTCCAGGACCCTTTTGAAAAGAAAATCCTAAAGGCAATCAGCGCAGAAAACATCTATGAAAATATTGATTACCTATCAAAAGTTCCGCGTGTGGCTGGAACGGAGTCTGAGGCTAAAGCTGTTCAGTTTATAAAAGAGGAATTTGAATCATACGGATATAAAGCCGATGTTCAGCCGTTCACATTTTACGGTTATACTCCGCCAAGCAGCATCTCCCTTTCAGTAGATGGCTACGGCGGAGAATTGAAGCCTCAGGCATTTACTTATTCTGTGAGCGGAAATGTATCAGGAGAGCTCGCTATAGCTGGCCTTGGAAAAAAGGACGAGCTTTCTTCTCTTAATTTGGACGGAAAAATTGCCCTTATTAAACGCGGGGAAATCAGTTTTGCAGAAAAAGTGCTCAATGCAGCGGAAAAAGGAGCTGCAGGGGTCATTATATACAACAATTCTGAGGGAGCACTAAGCGGAACCCTTGGAGAACACAACGACAAATTCGTTCCTTCAGCTGCATTATCAAAAGCAGAAGGTGAAGCGCTGCTGTCACACGCCGGGAAAACGGTTTCTCTTTCCGTAGTTGGAGCGGAAACGGGCGAAAAAACATCCCATAATGTAATAGCCGTGAAAAAACCGACAGGCAAAAAGTCTGAAGCGAACGATATTATCGTTCTCGGTGCACATCATGACTCTGTTGCGGGTGCCCCGGGAGCAAATGATGATGCTTCAGGAACTGCAATGACTCTTGAGCTTGCTCGCGTTCTGAAGAATGTACCGGCAGATACAGAAATACGCTTTGTGACATTCGGTGCAGAAGAGGTGGGACTTCTTGGATCAGAACACTATGTAAGCACGTTATCAGAAGATGAAACCAGCCGCACAGTTGCAAATTTTAACCTAGATATGGTTGGAAGCAGAGATGCCGGCGATCTTGTTATGCTGACACTGGACGGCAAGCCGAACCTTGTTACAGAACTTGCCCAAAAATCAAGCCAGAAACTAAATGGCGAACCGACGCCATTCGGACAGGGAGGACGCAGTGATCATGTTCCTTTTGCAGAAGCGGGAATTCCTGCTGCGCTGTTTATTCACAGTCCCTCTGAGCCATGGTATCACACGCCTGAAGATTCTATAGACAAAATCAGCAAAGAAAAGCTTCAGGATACAGCGGAAATTGTCGGAACAGCCATTTATGACCGTGCCAGATTGGATCAGATCGGACCAAAACCGAAAAAAGCTCCAAAGGTTAAAGCACCGGATGAGCTCAAAACAGAAGAGAATATCAAGTAAACAGAAAAAACAGCCTTCACATGCATGAAGGCTGTTTTTGTCTTGGAAAGCTGTCTTTGCTAAAAGAAGCCTCATTTTTAGAGATCTTGTAGCGGATTGTTAAAAAAGGAAGGCGGGCTATTTTCATCTGATGTATAGCTGCAAGCTTTCCCTTGTCAGTCTCTTCGACTCTGAAAACCTCATCTAAGGGAAGCTTGAACAAGTGATCTTTCCAGGCGAGATAGATGCCTGCATCAGAGGAAGGGTTCTGTTTTCTGCTTGTCAGAAGCAGTGCATCTAAAGCTTTATGGAGTTCGAGTATACCGATCATAGAGCATCCGGGCAGAGGGAGCGCAATATTCATATAGGTCTCGCCGTCTTTCTGATGATAGGAATAAAGGGCAAGAAAAACCGTTTTTCCGTCAATTTGTCTGTGCCATGCTCTAACAGATTTTCTTCCGTCAAGGCCCTCTTTTACCGTATAAATACCGCCGGTCATTTCTTTTTGGTCAGAGGAAAGCGGCAAATGAATTTGTTCTGTGCGGCTGCTGATTAGATGATAGACAAATGCAAAAGTTTTAAACCAGGTATGCCAGTGAACTTCAGCAAACAAGGTGTATTCTTTCGTATGCTCATAAAAGTCAACTATGGTTTCAGAAATAGGGCCAGTCCCGTAGATTTTCATATCATCAACAAGCCCCTGATGAATCTGAGCTTCAGCAGCGAGATCC
The DNA here is from genome assembly GCF_052171315.1 of Metabacillus mesotrionivorans. Lineage (NCBI taxonomy): Bacteria > Bacillati > Bacillota > Bacilli > Caryophanales > Bacillaceae > Metabacillus > Metabacillus mesotrionivorans. Next base: position 219,989 of record NZ_JBQMFF010000001.1, read on the forward strand.
GCCATATGCTGTCTTCCGCGTATTTTGCTTACAGGGAAGGAAGGCAATGCTGCAGGTGCAGGCTTAAATACATGCCAACCGATCACTCCAGCCAATGCAAAGCCCCCGCCGTTTAACACGCCATGAAACTTCAGCATGAAGTCTATGGAAACGGCATATTCGCCGAAAGCATTTCCTGATGCATACGCAAGAGAAAACAGGATGGTGATTCCAAGAGACAGGAAGGAGAGACGAATGAGCCACTTTGCCCTGGGAATGTCGGCTTTAAAAGAAAGCCAGATAAGTGCATAAATCCCTGTGATGTAAAGAATCACTGAAAAAAGCTCCAGCCATACTGAAAAAGCAATGCCTGCAGCCACGATGCCAGGTGAAATGATCAGGATACTGACTGCAGCCCGGTAAACTGTCCCTTTTAAAATTCTTCCGAGAAATCCTGCAAAAATCGGAAGCAAAAAGGAAGAGTAGTGAAAATGAATGCCCGTCAGCCATGTGATGATTGGAGAGAATCCCGTTTCAATTCCAACAATATGGGCAAAAAACCATCCGCCCCCGATCATTAATGAAATCAGGCCCATGTCGATGGAAAACTCCTCAAACCGGACAAATCCCCTTTTTAGAAAACGCGTGATGCCGTAACTTGCGACAAAGACTGTAAATAGCAGATATACACCGGCAAGAATTGGGTCAGCCGGCGACGGCCCCAGAATGTGCAGGAGCAGAACGGAGCCATACCCGAAAGGTGCGATCCATTTGTAAAGGTTGTAAAACCAGTCCTCTTTTTGCATGACAAGCTGGAGCACGAGGGGGACGTAGACAAGCTGGGCTGCAGTAAGAAGCAGATAATACCAGGGTCCTTCGTGAAAAACGGCTGCCAGCAAAAACATCAATCCGCATAATAAGACAGATTTATAAACGTTCATCAGAAACAAACTCTCCTTCATAGGAAAATACAGGACCGATCAGCGGATTTGTCACTTCTACCCGGATGGTAAAGATCCCTTTCGTTTCATCGAACGATTCCGTAACAGATGCCAGACCCTGCAGGATCTCAGGCAGGGGTATCTCAAGCTTTCCGATGACAAGCCTTTGATTTCCGGACTCAATCCTGAGGTTTCCGCAGTCCGTAACATGAAACGTTAAATCAGAGTAAAACAGGCCCGGTTCGCCCAAGTAATCTTTGATGACGTTCCGTTCACGGTCCAGGCTCATCAAAGCGTTAAACCACCTCTTTTTGCCTGGGAAATAAAACACTCTCTCCCAATGAACCTGCTGTTCACCGCCCGTGCCGGTTCTCACAGAATTCACAATCGTAAACGGAATGTTCTCTCCTTTTTCAGGAAAAAGAAGCTTGTATGCGACTCCGCCTAAGAAGAGCGGATACAGCCATTTCGGGCCCCCTGTTATCTGATGCATCATCCCGCTCCCCCTGAACGGAAACTGATATCTTTGTTTTAGAGCAGGGTGCAGACGGTGATAGTCTTCTCCTAATACTTGCTGATAAATAGCCATCTGTTTCTCCTTATCTTTTTCGCCTGCAGCTCTTTGCTGAAGGCACATCTCTGCTTTGAAAAAAGCCGATTCCCGACAGGACAAAAAGCGCTGCATTAAATGTAATTGGTGTAAAAGGATGAGTAAGGACACCCGGGTCTGCTAGAGCGGCAGACAGAGCAAGCATCGGGAAAGCAAGAAGCTGGATCCCGAACAGCCATTTCTTTTTAAGCGGGAACAGCCACAGGCATCCAAATAAGATTTCAGCGATTCCAATACCTGCAGTTAACCGGGCTGCTTCCTTAAATGGCATCTCCAGCAGCTTTTCAGCCATTCCGATTTCTTCAGGGTGCTGGAAGAACAGCTTTGGGACAGCCCCGTGGTATGTCCAGACAAAGAAGAAAAGGAACGAAATCACCCAGACACTGAAAAAACGGAGGTACTGGCTCTCAGGAGTCTCCCCTTTTACAAGCCACCTTCTTAACACATCAAAGCTTAATGCGGTTGCCCAGCCGATCATCGGTCTGAACAAAATTCTGTCAAAAAAAGTTCCGGCTTTGCCAAATCTGACATCATAATCATATTGGGTTAAAAATGTCACTTCGTCATAAACCGGAATGTATTTCCAATAACCTCTTCCTTCCCTGATCAAAGAGCGTTTCTGATCCGTTCCAAAATGCAGGGAGGAGGTTCTTGACCCGTCTCCGGCGTGAAATTCCCCGGCACTTTTTCCGAATCCTTCTATGCTCATGCCAAAACCAATATTGGTTTTGTACTTGAAATGCTGGGGCTCGCTTTCTTCTTTTTTAGGAAGATATGTAATAGAGGAAAACCGGAGATCCCATCGTGCATGCAAGTCGGGAGATTGCGTGGCGTCCCATAGTTTATCCATATCCGCTTCTATAGGAATTTCCACATAGACCGGCTTGTTTTTCATCGTATTCACCTCTTTTTTAGAGTATCATATTCATAGACGGATAAATGAGAGATTTAGAGATTTTGTCCACATTTTTACAAAGGGGCTGGACGTAAATGACACAAATAGGAATTATACGCCACGGGAGAACAGCATGGAATGTTGAAAGAAGGGCTCAGGGCAGCTCGGATATTCCGCTTGATGAAAATGGCATGGAAGAAGCGCAGAAGCTTGCAGACAGGCTCGGTGAGGAAGAATGGGATCTGATCTATGCAAGCCCGCTGAAAAGAGCAAGGCAGACAGCAGAATGTGTCTCTGTAAAGCTTGGGAATCTGCCGATTATGTTTGATGATCGTTTAGTTGAAGTAAATGGGGGACTCATTGAAGGAACGACCGAAGCAGAACGTCTGGAAAAGTGGGGAGAGGGATGGCGCGGTCTCGATCTTGGCATTGAAAAGACCGATGCTGTCATAAAAAGAGGCAAAGAGTTTTTGGAAGACCTGCTGAATGAACACCCTGATAAGAACATTCTGATCGTCAGTCACGGCCTCTTCATAGCCCACTTTCTTAAACAGCTCGTCCCTCAGTTTGAGATGAAGGAAGCTCTGAATAATACCTCTGTTTCTACCCTGATTAAAGGGGAACAGGGCTGGTCCTGTGAGCTGTACAACTGCACGAAGCACCTTTAACCTGTCACCTGAAAGCAGAAAAAGACAGGAAGCTGCAGCGGGACGCTTGTAAAATAAAGTCAGGAGGTGAGTCATATGCCATCATGGACAGAGTCGATTCAAAACGCGATTAATTACATGGAAGACCATATGCTTGAAGAGCTTGCCATTGAAGATATTGCGGCTGCCGCCAATGCGTCAGTCTTTCATTTTCAGCGGACGTTTGCCATTTTGACAGATTCAACAGTCGGCGAGTATATTCGGAGGAGAAGGCTGACTCTCGCAGCGCATGACCTTGCGCATGGCAGCGCAAAAGTCATTGATCTTGCTTTGAAATATGGCTATGACACTCCTGAATCGTTTGCGAAGGCTTTCAGAAGACAGCACGGAATTTCTCCGAGTGAAGCTAAAAAAGCCTCATGCCGTTTTACAAGCTACAGCCGCCTGGTGATTCAGGTGAGTTTGAAAGGAGCAGATCCGATGAAGTACAGAGTGGAAGAAAGAGAGAGTTTTCCTGTGATTGGAGTAAAGAGAAGCTTTTCCTGTGTAAATGGGGAGAATCTGATCGGGATTCCGCAATTGTGGAAAGACATTCATGAGAACGGAACGAATGACATGCTGCTTGCGCTGAATAACGGCGGTGTTAAAGGAATCATGGGAATATGTGAACCAGGTCCTGACAGTATGATGACGTATTGGGCGGCGTGCAGCTACAGCGGCAAAACGCCGGAAGGACTCGCTTCAGCGGCCGTCCCTGCTTCAAAATGGGTGATTTTTGAAGTAAGAGGCGCGATGCCAGGTGCGATGCAGGAGGCGTGGAAAAAAATCTATTCAGAGTGGTTTCCGGCTAGCGGGTATGAACATGCAGGAACCCCGGATCTTGAAGTTTATACCGAAGGTGATGCATACAGCAGCGACTATTATTCGGAAATTTGGATACCGGTTAAAAAATAAGACATGACAAAAAACACTCGTGATCGAGTGTTTTTTGCGTTACACAAATACGCAGGAAATTAAAAATAAAAAAATGAATACTTATACATGCTTAGATGGTAATATTTTTTAAAGCCAATTGGCATAAATGGTTTGAGATTCTTACTGAAACGTACTATCCTTATTAAAAGAACATTGTTTTGGAAAGGAGAACCATGCAAACGAAAAACAATTTACAAGAGACCCTAAAAAAAATAAATGAAAAAGTGATAGATGAAAAACAAACCTTAATAAATGCCATTAAAAAAGAAAGAACAATCCAATACCCAAACAGCATTCAATCGAATACTGCTGAACTGGCGGAGTGGAGAAACAAGCTGATTGATGTTTATGCAGAAGCGTTAACACTTCCAAAAGAGAATGCGGTAGGTCTGATTAATAATTGGGGAAGAGAGACAGCTAATCTTCTGGTTACGATTCAGTTTCCCCTTGATCTTGCTGTTGAGGAAATCAGATTCTACAGAGATCTTATCGGAGAAATGATCAAGGATCAGGCTTCTTCAGACAATCTATCTTTAGATGAATTTTATTTGCTGCTGTCAGCATTTGATTATGTGGTTGACCACGCCATTCATTTAATCAGCGTTTTTTACATGAAGAGCTATTCAGCCAACATTGATTCGGCCAAAAGTGCGGTGGATGAATTATCTGTGCCGATTGTGAATGTTTCTGAAAAAACAGGCGTTCTTCCGCTGATAGGGGATCTTGATACACAGCGTGCCCAGGTGTTAATGGACGTTGCTTTAACGAAGAGCGCTGAGTGCGGCTATGAATATTTGATCATTGATTTATCAGGTGTTCCGGTTATCGATACAATGGTTGCCAATCAAATCTTCAAAGTTCTTGATGCTCTCTCACTTCTTGGAGTCGATACAAAACTCAGCGGGATCCGCCCTGAGATTGCCCAGACAATGACAAGCCTGGGACTTGATTTTAAAGGAACAGAATCGTATTCAAGCCTCCATCTTGCACTGAAATCAATTGGGTTTGAGCAGGTGGACTGAAAAAACGGCATCTCTTTATAGAGGTGCCATTTTTCTAATGACGTTTTAAAAGGTGATGCAAAGGGAAGAATTTTACCAAAAAAGCTTCACGAGAGGAGCAGCCGCTTTGGAAAACTGGATTACAGATTTTATGGAGCAATACGGATATTTTGGCATTTTTTTGATGATTGCTCTTGAAAATATTTTCCCTCCCATTCCTTCTGAGGTTGTTTTGCCTTTTGGAGGATTTATGACAACCAATTCGGATTTGACGATTCCGGGTGTCATTCTTGCTGCCACAGCAGGGTCTGTCGTCGGCGCGGTCATCCTGTTCTGGATCGGCCTTCAGCTTGACGTTGAGCGCCTTGAAAAAATCATCGACAAGTGGGGACATATCCTCCGGGTAAAGAAAAAAGATGTGCACCGGGCAGATGCCTGGTTTGACAAGTACGGAATCTGGACCGTCTTTTTCTGCCGGATGGTTCCGCTGCTCCGCAGCCTGATCTCTATTCCGGCCGGGATGTCCAATATGAATTTTGTAAAGTTCCTGATCTTTACGACTGCCGGAACCCTGATTTGGAACATAGCCCTTGTGCTGCTTGGAGCTTCGCTAGGCGAAGCATGGCCGAAGATTAATGAATACGTAGGTGTTTATTCATCCGTGATCTACGCAGTGCTCGGAGTCGCAGCTGTTGCGGTAATCATTTGGTTTGTGCGCAAGAGAATGACAAATCGGACGGGTTAACAGGAAAAGCCAGATCCATTGAGGATCTGGCTTTTTTCAGCGTGTGTAAAAGGGCGGTTCCGCATTTCAGGTCAGGCAGCCGTTCTTTCCTCAACGTACGTCTCCTTAAATGTATTCATCATGGAAATATTCACAAGCATTCCGGCAGCTATGCAAAGCAGAATAAGGGATGACCCCCCATAGCTGACAAAAGGCAGAGTCACGCCGGTTATCGGCAGAAGCCCTGCAACGGCACCGAGGTTAATGACAGACTGAATGCCGATCATGGAAGAAATGCCGATGGCAAGCAGCGAACCGAATGGATCTTTGCACGATCTGCTTATGGAAAATCCTTTTAAAACAATAAAAGCAAGAAGTCCAATAACGATCAGCACCCCTGTTATCCCTAACTCTTCACTGATGACCGCCATGATGAAGTCAGTATGGCTTTCTGGGAGATACCCGTATTTTTGAATGCTGTTTCCTAGACCAAGGCCCGCAACACCTCCGCTGCTGATGGCAAAATAGGAGCTGACAAGCTGATAGCCGGAATCGGCCATATTTTCAAAAGGATCCATAAACCCAGTAAACCTTGAGATCCTCTCGGGTGAAAACACGTCTGCCAGTTTATCCGACACAAACAAAAGCAAAAGGCCGAGACCTGCAGCCGCAATAGAAAATACGAAAAGTCTCATAAAACTCCTAAGTGTCATTCCCGAGCACAGAAGAACAATGAATGCGTTCAGCAGAAGGATCAGGGCCGTCCCGAAATCAGGCTGAATCAGGATAAGTACAAATACAATTACGACAAAAATGACGGGAGGCAGAATGGCATGACCGAAATCATCCATGTACCGCTGTTTTTTAGCAAGCAGGGCTGACAGGTAAATGATGACCCACATCTTGGCAAATTCAGCAGGCTGAATGGCCATTCCTCCAAGCTTTATCCAGCTCTGGGCATTGCCGGCCGTATGCCCGAAAACAAAAACAACGAGCAAAGACCCGATGGTCCCATAAAATAAAAGTTTGATGATCCTTTTCTGAAGAAACAGCTTATAAGGCAAGAGTGCAATGACAATAAACGCCGCCATTCCGATCAAAAGGGACAGACTCTGCTTTTGAAAGAAATAGCTGCTTGTGACTTCATACCGCAGGATGGATGTAATCATACTTGAGCTGTATACCATGACAAGACCGAAAACACTCAGAGCAAATACAGCGGCAATCAGGGAATAATCGTAGGATTTTAAAATTCTGATGAACATGGTGCAGCTCCTTAAGGTTTCATAATGACCAAGATTGTATACCCATAAACGTCTCTTAAATAACATGTTTATAAAAAAACTTATCCTTCTTTTGTATCGGCATGGGGGGACGGCATTTTAGGAAATTGTGTGGAGTGATATCAATTTGATAGGAATTTTTGTGATGTTAGTCAGGAAAATGGATTTTCTTTCGATTTTGTTTAGGGTTGAATCCTTGTTATATAACACATTTGAGTACTTGTGGTATACTAGCAGTGTAAAATAGTGAATATTTAGACAAAGGGGATGCGGGATAATGAAGGTGCCTTTGCTGCTGACAGATTTTTTGGATCGGGCTGTAAAGCTTTACGGGGAGAAGACAGCCATTATTGATGATGGGAAAGAGTTTACATATGCACAGGTTGGAGAGAGGGTGAACCGGCTTTCACGGGGACTTGCAGATTTAAGGGTGCAAAAAGGGGACCGTGTGGCGTATCTTGCGCCGAATTCATCTGAGATGTATGAGGGTTTTTATGGTGTCCTGCAGCTTGGAGCTGTGATGGTGCCTCTGAATACACGGCTGATTCCCGATGATTATGTGTATATTTTAAATCACAGTGAAACAAAAGTATTGTTCGTTGACCATGAATTATATGCTCAAATTGAGCCGGTCCGGAACCAATTGAAAACCGTTAAATCCATTCTTGTCCACGGACTTGAAACGGGGAATGACGATACATTTGCTTATGAGGAATGGCTCAGTTACTACGAAAGCAGCGATATCGGCCGTCCGGAAATGGATGAAGAGGACCTTGCCACTCTTTTATATACAAGCGGAACGACCGGCAAACCTAAAGGTGTCATGCTGACTCACCGCAGTAATTACCTGCATGCACTGACCTCTATGCATCATCTCAGAGTATCTGACAGAGATGTGCTGCTGCACGTGCTCCCGATGTTTCATGTAAACGGGTGGGGATCTCCTTTTTACTACACGGCAAATGGGGCAGTACAGGTTTGCCTGAGGAAAGTGCAGCCGGCAGACATCTTTAAAAAGATCAATGCCTATGGTGTAACGGTCATGCATATGGCACCGACGGTCTTAAACAGCCTTTTGCAATATGCAGATGCCCATGGCTATGAAAAACCGCCGCAGGAAATGAGAATTGTTGTCGCAGGCTCTGCCCCTCCTCCTGCTTTTGTCAAAAGAGTGGAAGAAGAGCTGAAGTGGGAATTTATCCAGGTGTATGGCATGACTGAGGCTTCCCCTCTTATTACGACGTCCATCATCCGGGATACTCAAAAGCACTTGGAGCCTGAAGCAAAATACCGTTTAAAAGCGAAAGCAGGCTATGCGTTTATAGGCAGTGACGTGCGTGTTTTCACCGAAACCGGTGAAGAAGTGCAGCACAATGGCCGCGTGATTGGGGAAGTGGCAGTCCGCGGAAACGGCGTCATGGAAGGGTACTGGAACAACCCGGAAGGAACGGCGGAAGTCATCCGGGACGGCTGGTATTTTACAGGGGATATGGCAGTGGTTGATGAAGAAGGCAATATTGAAATTGCCGACAGGAAAAAAGATATTATCATAAGCGGAGGCGAGAACATTTCGTCTATTGAAGTTGAAGGAGTCTTATATGATCATCCTGCCGTGCAGGAAGCTGCCGTTATCTCTGTGCCTCACGAAAAGTGGGGAGAAACGCCGCTTGCCATCGTCGTCATTAAAGAAGGGCTTCTCACAAGTGAAGAAGAACTGATCGCCTTCTCACGCAGCAAACTGGCTCACTTCAAGGCTCCTACAAGAATCATATTTGCAGACGAGCTGCCTAAAACCGCCTCAGGAAAAATTCAAAAAGTGCATTTGAGGAAGGAATTTTGGAGAGAAAAAGAGAAATTTGTCAATTGAGAATCCAAGAACCAGGGCAGCCTGGTTCTTTTTCAGGAGGAAATAAATGAAAGCACCGAACGAAATCCTACAAGTATGGAGAAAATTTGACGATTTTCCGATGGAAACACTCACCAAGGTCTGGCACCACAGGAGAGCAGGCCGGAAAAAACAGCGATCTCTTTCAGAGATGAAAGAGCACAGGGAGCAGTACGGCATCTCAGGCAATTGCTTTGATTTGTCCATCTGGCTTCTTGATGAATTCGACAGGGCAGGAATTGAAGCGTATCCGATTGGCCTTGACCACGGTGCGGTTATAGCACGCGATCAAAATGGAAGACGCTTCCTGTGTGATCTCGGGGATCAGTGGCTCATGCCGATTTTAATAGACACGGATGACGAACAGTTCACAAATGCACGATTGAAAGAGTATTTTCCGGGTGCAGAAATCTCAGCGGAGCCTGCGGGTGAAGGGGTTAAGGTCACCTACCATCGCCCGAACGGAAAATACTCATCCCAGGTCTATCAGACTGCACCGCTAAATCGGAATGAGTTTTTTGCTGCAGCCGAGCATTCCCAAAATACCATTCACCCTAAACCGCTCGTCGAGACACGCGTGCAGCTTTCTGAAGAAACCGCACACTGGGAATTTTATGACTGGAGGAGCTTCTTAAGCACAAACTCCGGTCTGGTGCATGACAGGGATGCAGATTCGCTGGAAGAATGGGCAGACAGAATTTGCGCAAAAACCGGGTATGATGAGGCATTCGTGATAGAGGCCCTCTCAATCTATGAAAAAATGACAGGAGAAAAATGATGGAACAGGAACTGCTTCGCATATTCAATGAGAAAAGAGAGCCCATGGGTACGGCACCGCGGGAAGAAATACATAGAAAAGGCTATTGGCATGAAACCTTTCACTGCTGGTTTGCTGGTAAAGAGAAAGGGAAAATCTTTCTTTATTTTCAGCTTCGAAGTGCAAATAAAAAAGACTATCCTGACATGCTCGATATTACAGCCGCCGGACATTTGCTGGCAGATGAATCTGTAAAGGACGGCATTAGAGAGGTCGAGGAAGAGATCGGTGTCAGTCTGATGTTTTCAGAGCTGAAGTTACTGGATATCATTGATTACTCTGTTACAAACGGTGAACTCCACGACAACGAAATTGCCCATGTCTTTCTGTATCCGTTTCATGGAACAAGCTCTGACTTTGTTCTGCAGAAAGAAGAAGTATCAGGGATTTACAGAACAGAACTGGCCGCGTTTAACGAGCTGATTGAAGGAGTCAGAAAAGAAATTGTCATGGAGGGGTTTGAAGAAATTCCGGATGAGAGCAGGAACGATAAACAGCTGACAGCAGGGATGGAACGATTTGTTCCTCATGAAGATTCATATTATAAGAGCGTTTTAACGCTAATTGAGCAAAAAATGGCTGATGTTCTTTGAAACTTTTTATCTTGAATGTTCGTATGTAATGATAGGGAGGTGTATGAAAATGATTCCAATGTGGGCTGTCCTATTAAGTGTAGTAGTTCCGGCCATTCCGGTGTTTTATTTTGGCAGAAAAGTAATGGACCAGCTCTATGATGTGAAGCCGGTTATATGCCCGGGCTGCGGAACGGCCATTGCTCAGACTGGGAATTTTATAAATGCACCCGGTAGAAGAGACTGCGGCAAGTGCGGTACAGCGTACTGACAGCATGGAAACAGCTCTGCATGCGAAAGGATTTGCGAAGTATGGAGAAAAATGAACACCCTTTTGATTTTAGTCTTGTCTTTATCATTTTCCTGTTTTCCATTATCAGCTTTCTCTCAATCAGCACGGCGCAGGAATTTGGGCAGTATAACGAAAATTTCCTTGTAAAACAGATTGCGTGGTATATAGTCGGATGCATCATCATTTTAACCGTTATGTATTTTGATATGGAGCAAATACAGAGGATACAATGGTTTGCCTACGGATTTGCCATGATTCTTCTGATTTTTCTTATTGTGGCGCCGGAATCCATTGCAAGACCGGTCAACGGGGCCAAAAGCTGGTTTCAGATTCCTGGTATCGGTTCCCTCCAGCCCTCTGAACTTTCGAAAATTGCTTTAATACTGACCCTCAGCCATCTCATTTCATCCCATCATGAAAAAGTTGTATTCAGCGACTGGAAGAGCGATCTGCAGCTGTTTGCAAAAATGCTGCTTTCAACGTTTGCCCTTATTGCCATCATCATGCAGCAGCCTGATTTGGGAACATCGCTTGTCCTGCTGGCTATTTTCAGCGGAATGATGCTCGTTTCGGGCATCACATGGAAACTGATTGTCCCCATCTTTCTGTTCATGCTCTCAGCCGGAAGTTTGATCATCTATCTCATCGTCTTTCAGCCGGACATGCTCAGCATCATCGGTGTCAGGCAGTATCAGTTGGGCAGAATTTATGCCTGGCTTGATCCTGAGACATTCAGGGACGGAGAAGGCTATCATCTGTATCAATCCATGCTTGCCATTGGATCAGGATTGATTACGGGCAAAGAAGCGGGACTAGGCAATGTGCATCTGCCTGAAGGACATACTGATTTTATTTTCAGTGTCATCGGGGAAAAATACGGCTTTGCCGGCGCAAGCTTTGTGATCAGCCTCTATTTTCTGCTGATCTACAGGATTGTCAGTTTATCGCTGGATGTCAAAGATCCGTTTTCCTCCTACGTTTGTACAGGAGTCATTTCCATGATTGCGTTTCACGTTTTTCAGAATGCGGGAATGACAATCGGGCTTTTGCCGATCACAGGGATACCGCTGCCGTTCATCAGTTACGGCGGAAGCTCGATGATCAGCAACATGCTCGCAATCGGACTTGTGTTCAGCATCAGCTTCCGCAATAAGAAATATTTTTTTGATTCGTAGATGTAGAAAAGAGGTTCGTTATGAAAATCATCCTGGGTATCATGAAGATCTTTATTTTCATGGTTCTTTTCGGTATGCTGCTGTTTTCAGGCTTTATGGCGTATGAATCAGTTTCCCTTGGAGATCACTTTGGAAGTGTGTTTTTCTCCATAATCGCCATATGCTGCATGTATTTTCTCGGCATGCTGATGGAGAAATCAACCTTTGATGACGGTTTAGGCATTTGGGATATTTGGGCTTCCATTGCTTTTATTCTTTTTGTTCTACTTGGCGGACTTGTGTATCACGGAATAAATGCAGCCGGAAAAAACATGTACTGGCTGCTCTTTCCCGGCCGGAAGCCACAGCCTTCTAAACGGAGAATGAGTCAGTCAATGCCTTACAGAAACAAAAGAAAAAATCGTTCATTCAAGTGAAAATTTCACAAAATACACTCTCTAAACCTCTTTCGTATACAAAATAGCGACATTTCCTCCTTTTGTTCAGCACCATTCGACAGCTTTTTTATCAATTCTTGCCTTGTTTTCTATTTTTATGGCTCCCGCTGTAAACAAGAGTCGATAACTTTGAATATCTTTAAGGTTCTATCTGGGTTATTATAATCATACTCATTGTTGCTAGTTTTTGGATAGGGACCACCATCATCATCACGAAGTCTGCGGAGGGATCTGTATGAGTGTTACATTAGAAGCGAGGAAAATTGAGAATTATGCTGACTTGCCAGATGAAGTATTGCTTGAGCTCGTTCAAAAAGGAGATTCAGAATCGACCGACTTTTTAATCAGCAAATACCGCAATTTCGTCCGTGCAAAAGCGAGCCGCTACTTTTTAATCGGCGGTGAAAGAGAGGATATTGTGCAGGAAGGCATGATCGGCCTCTATAAAGCAATCCGTGATTTTAAAGTGGACAAGCAGGCATCATTCAAGGCTTTTGCAGAATTGTGCATTACAAGACAAATCATTACAGCGATCAAAACAGCGACGCGTCAGAAGCACACCCCTCTAAATTCCTATGTCTCTTTGTACAAGCCCCTGTTTGAAGATGATAACCATACGCTGCTCGATGTGATTCCCGGAACAAAGACAATGGATCCGGCTGCCCTAATCATCAATCAGGAAAAAGCGCTGGATATCGAAATGAAAATGGCTGAAATGCTAAGTGATCTTGAACGAAAAGTGCTCGCCCTCTATATGGACGGCCAATCATATGTTGAAATTTCAGAAGAGTTGAACAAGCATGTCAAATCCATTGACAATGCTCTGCAGCGGGTGAAAAGAAAGCTTGAAAGATACATGGAAATGCGTGATTACAGCCTTGTATAGGACAGCTAAAATAGCAAGTAATTCTGAGGGCATGACTTTAACCGGTGATGCTTTTATTTTTTGTAGATAAAATCTCACATCCATACAGGAAAAAGGAGAATAACCAATGGAAAGATAGAGATCTGCGTATAGCGCAGATCTTTTTAAATGGAATAAGTAATTGACTTTAAATACTTACTTAAATATAATTACTTACATAAAGTAAGTTAAATTGAGGAGGTTTAACATGGGCTTTCATAATGCGCCAAATACGTATACAGGAGAAGTAAGAATAAAAGTAAAGGACGTAAAGCGTTCTTTAGCATTTTACAAAGAAGTCATCGGGTTTAAAGTGCTGAATGAAACAGAACAAACAGCAGAACTTACAGCTGACGGGAAAAACGTGCTTCTTTCAATCGAGCAGCCTCCGAACATTGCTCCGAAACAGCAAGGAACCACTGGCCTATATCATTTTGCCCTGCTGCTTCCTGAACGTTCAGACCTTGGAAAAGTGCTGCAGCACCTGGTAAACTTGAATATTCCGCTTGGTGCTTCAGATCATCATGTAAGCGAGGCCCTGTACTTAAATGATCCCGACGGAAACGGCATTGAAATCTATTCAGACCGGGATGCTTCCAAATGGATTTGGCAAGGCAGCCAGGTGGCAATGACAACAGAAACACTTGATGCGCAAGATGTGCTCGCAGAAGCGAAGGGTGAACCATGGCTTTCTTTGCCTGAAAATACAGTGATGGGACACGTTCATCTGCATGTTTCCTCCTTAAAAGAAACGGAAGCGTTTTATGATCAGGGACTTGGATTTAAGACCGTTGCCAGGTACGGAAGACAGGCCATGTTTATGTCCACAGGCGGCTACCATCACCACCTCGGCCTGAATACTTGGGCAGGCGAAGGAGCACCTGCACCAAATCCTGAAAGTGCCGGCCTGGAGTGGTTTACACTCATCTATCCTGATGCTGATGCACTTGAACAGGCTGTTGCACGGTTAAAGAATATGGGTGCGAAAACGTTTATTGAAGATGGCTTTGTGATGACTGCTGATCCTTCAGGAAACCGGATCAGATTAACATATTGATGTGATAACCTTGACGGCTGGGCTGTTGAGGTTTTTTTTCTGGGGGATGGAGTATCTGACTGGGAGACTTGAATGGTCTGAGCTGTCTAAATAAAAAACATTTTGAACACTTTGTGAAAGCGGTTGTATAGTTGATGGTGCAGGAGTATAGTAAGAGTAAGGAAAGTTAGTGAAGTATTTCACAAACTTTTCGGAGTAAAACCAGCTGGCAGGGCTCATATATTTTTAATTACTTATGTGAATCTTTTCACAAAGAGGAGATGGAAATGATGGCTTGGTTAAGAGGACCGAAAATGGCGATTGTTTGGAGCGTTCTTCGCATATGGCTAGGCGTTCAATGGTTGGAAGCAGGGATAGCGAAAATAGCAGGAGGCTTTGATGCCACGGGCTATCTGCAAGGTGCTATTGCAAAAGCGGGCGGCGAGCACCCGGCTGTTCAAGGATGGTACGCTGCATTTCTGAAGCATATTGCGCTCCCCAATGCAGACCTTATCAACATTCTTATTCCTTGGGGAGAATTACTGGTCGGAATAGGCTTGATCATCGGACTTGCAACACTTCCGGCATTGCTTGCTGGAGCATTTATGAATCTTAACTTCATGCTGGCGGGCACGACAAGCACCAATCCGGTCCTCTACACCGCAGCCTTTCTCCTGATTGCGGCTGGTGCAGCCGCCTGGTTTTACGGATTAGACAGACTGGTATGGCCTTACGTTAAAAAAGAGTTTAAACATAAAAAATGGATTAGAAAACATGCAGCTGTTCATTGAAGATGAAGGCTGGGAAGGTATTTGGAAGTGGCGCCAGAAATAGTGATCGGGACAGAGAAAAGTGGCAGCACTAAGGGGAGTGTGGCCAGAAATGGTGGCCGGAAACAGAGAAAAGTGGCAGCACTGAGGGGAGTGTGGCCAGAAATGGTGGCCGGAAACAGAGAAAAGTGGCGTCACTAAGGGGAGTTGCACCAGGAATGGTGGCCGGAAACAGAGAAAAGTGGCAGCACTAAGGGGAGTTGCGCCAGAAATGGTGGCCGGAAACAGAGAAAAGTGGCGTCACTATGGGGAGTAGCGCCACAAATCTTGCATTCATACAGCATTAATAGAAAAAATCCGAACAAATTCCTCATTTTATAAGGAATGCAGTTCGGATTTTTTTGGTTAAACTATCCAATGTACGTGTTTAAAGGGACGGGATATTCATTTCAGCCCATTCTTCCTTTGATGGTCCGTACGCGCCGTAAACAGGGAGTCCAGCCTGACGCATCAGCACGGTCAGCTGTCCGCGGTGGTGAATTTCATGCTTGAGGAAAAGGGACAGTGTCAGTCCGTTCTGCCACTCGTAGCCAAAAACTTCATTTGTTTCCTGAAGTTTTTCGTCGTCCCATTTGCTGACAGCTTCAATGACTGAATCTGCACCGATCCGGTACTGTTCTGCGATGTCAGAAGCGCTTGCAGGCACCTCGCTGCTTTCTGGATTTTTAATGCTCAGCCCCATCGGTTTGAACATGGAATCGTTTGGCACAAGGTGCCTTGCGAGTTCCCCGAGTGTCCGGTAACCGGGAGCCGTTTCCTGTTTTAAAGAATCATCTGTCAGGGCATCAAGCAATTTTTTAGTCAAGACCGCCTCATTTTTGTAATCTGCGAGAAAATTTTCTACGGTAACAAACATTATCATCTCTCCGTTTCAATTAGTATTTTTCAGAACGTATGTGCTGTTTCGTAAACTAATTCTCTGCAGAATCTTTCTTTTCCTCCTAAAAAATATAAAAAATATAAAAATGCAGAAAAACCTATATGACATTTATCATGTATGGTCTATGACACATATGTCTGCACAGACGTTTGAAACCCCTTTATAATTTGAAGTACCTTATTTGAGAAGGGAATCAATAAACTATGAGCAAAGAATTACAGAAAAACTTACGTAAACAAGTAGCTCCATATGAAAAAGCCAATACGAAAGCAAGCATCATACAGATGATCAACACACTCGGACCCTTTTTTATTCTATGGATTCTGGCTTATCAGAGCCTGCAGATTTCTTATGTCCTGACGCTTGCCTTTACGACAGCAGCCGCCTTTTTTCTGACGCGGATTTTCATCATTTTCCATGACTGCTGCCATCACTCGTTTTTTAAAAGCAGAAAAGCAAACAAATTTGTTGGAACCATAACTGGCGTTTTAACTCTATTTCCTTACAGCCAGTGGCAGCACGACCATTCCATCCATCACGGAACAAGCGGGAATCTAGACAAGCGCGGAACCGGTGATATTTGGGTTTTAACAGTGGATGAGTATCTTGCTGAGCCGGTGTGGCGCAGAATTGCCTACCGTTTATACCGCAATCCTCTCGTTATGTTCGGACTCGGACCTACCTATGTATTTCTTTTGAAAAATCGTTTTAATAAAAAAGGCGCAAGACGCAGCGAGCGTTTAAATACCTATCTTACAAATGTTCTGATTGCCGCAGCAGTTGCTGTGCTGTGTCTGACAATCGGCTGGGAAGCATTTTTGCTTGTCCAGGCGCCGCTGTTTTTGATCTCAGGTTCCCTTGGAGTATGGCTGTTCTACGTGCAGCATACATTTGAAGATTCTTATTTTGAAGAAGACGAAAATTGGGATTATGTGAAGGCAGCAGTTGAGGGAAGCTCATTTTATAAGCTTCCAAAGCCGCTTCAGTGGCTGACAGGAAACATCGGCTACCACCATGTTCACCATTTAAGCCCGAGAGTCCCTAACTACAACCTGGAAAAAGCGCATGTAAACACAGAGCCGCTTCAAAACATCCCGACCATCACCCTTAAAACAAGCCTTCAGTCTCTGAAGTTCCGTTTATGGGATGAGCAGGGGAAGAAGTTTGTCGGCTACAAAGAAATCCGCGCTTACGCAAAAGTGAGAAGAAGTCAGACTGTATAAATGAAAATGGCATGCAGCCAGTAGGCTGCATGTATTTTCTTATGAAGTCAGATAACAAATATATTGCGGGAGCTTCCGCTTTTCTTGTGATAAAATAGGTAAAAAAAGGAGTTTCCATCATGCTGAAGAAATACATAAACAACGGAATATCTCCTTATATCTGGGCCGTCCTAAGCATATTGCCGTTTTATTTTATCCTGCAGTCTTCATCGACAGCTGAAATTGCAGTGGGTATATCGCTGACCATCTTGTTTTTTATTATTTTCCGCCTCGCCTTTATTTCAAAAGGGTGGCCTGTCTATCTTTGGAGCTGCCTCTTAATGGCCATCTCCTTCACATCGATGTACCTGTTTACCTATATTTATTTTTCTTTTTATATCGCCTATCAAATTGGAAATATAAGAGACAGGGTTGCTTTTATCACGCTTTATGTCGTTCATCTTGTCGTGACAACTGCAGCCATAAATTTCAGCCTGATTTTAAAAGAATTCTCCTTCCTGCAGCAGCTTCCGTTTATTATCATTACATGCATCAGCGTCATTCTTCTTCCATTTAATATTTATAATAAAAAGGAAAGAGGCCAGCTTGAGGAAAAACTTGAAGATGCGAACAAGAAAATTTCGGAGCTTGTAAAGCTTGAAGAACGTCAGCGGATTGCGCGCGACCTGCATGATACGCTTGGCCAGAAGCTCTCGCTGATCGGCTTGAAAAGCGACCTTGCCAGAAAACTTGTGTACAAGGATCCTGAAAAAGCGAGAGAAGAGCTGAAAGACGTACAGGCGACTGCCAGAACCGCTCTTAATGAAGTCAGAAAAATGGTTTCCCAAATGAGGGGCATCCGGCTGAAAGAAGAAATGGTCCGGGTTAAGCAAATTTTAATGGCTGCCGAGATCGAGTTTAAGATTGAACAGAATGCGGCACTTTCCAATGTGACGCTTCTCACTGAAAATATATTGAGCATGTGTCTGAAAGAAGCTGTAAACAATGTCGTCAGGCACAGCGGGGCAAAAACGTGCTATTTCAAAGTGGAGCAAACGTGGGACGGGATTATCATGACCGTCAGAGACGACGGAAAAGGCGCCATCACTGAAGGTGATTTTACAAAGGGCAACGGTCTGAACGGCATGAAAGAGCGGCTTGAGTTTGTAAACGGAAGTCTTGATATTCAGTCTGAACATGGGACTGTTCTTATTATAAAAGTGCCGAATGATGTGAAACAAAAGGAGAAGGAGGATCTCATATGATCCGGATTGTAATTGCAGAAGACCAGCAAATGCTGCTCGGTGCTCTAGGATCGCTTTTGAACCTTGAAGATGATATGGAGGTCGTTGGAAAAGCAAATAACGGGGAAGATGCAGTCTCATTAGTAAGAAAACTTAAGCCGGATGTATGCATCACAGACATCGAAATGCCCGGAATGAACGGTCTAGAGGCTGCTGAGGCGCTTAAAGAAGATGCATGCAAAGTCATTATTCTGACGACCTTTTCACGAACCGGGTATTTTCAGCGGGCGATTAAGGCCGGCGTCAGTGCATACCTCCTGAAGGACAGCCCGAGCGAAGAACTGGCAAACTCCATCCGCAGTGTCATGGAAGGCAGAAGAATTTATGCCCCGGAACTGATGGATGACGTCTACAGTGAAGAAAATCCGCTGACAGAGCGGGAAAAAGAGGTACTGGAACTAGTTGCTGACGGAATGAATACGAAAGAAATTGCAGAAGAGCTCAGCATCAAAGCCGGCACCGTCAGAAACTACATTTCCACCATCTTTGAAAAACTCGAAGTCAAAAACAGGATCGAGGCCATTTCTCAGTCGAAGGAAAAGGGATGGTTTAAATAAACGTGAAAAACCTCGAGAACCGGGAATTTAGGGGCTTGAGGTTTTTTGTTTTGGCAGCGGAAAAGTGTTGCAGATAAGCACACTTTTCCGGTGAGCCGTAAACCTGAAAGTGTTGTTAACCCGAGTAAGAACACTTTCCCCGTGAACAGGCATCCTGAAAATGTCGCAAACGCATGTTAAGAACACTTTCCCTCTGACCAGGCATCCCGAAAATGTCACAAACGCAGGTTAAGACCACTTTCCCCATGAGCAGGAAGCTCGAAAGTGTCACAGGCCTGAGTTAAAATATTTATCCTAAGCGGGAATCCCCCAAGTGTCATAAAAGTCCGCCAAAAAAAGCAGCCGTTCAAACGGCTGCTTCTTCTCTTTTAATCGCTTTATGGATTTGTTTAATCGTTTCAAGGTGCATGGCTTCGTGGAAGAAGCTGAACAAAAAGGTTTCTCCTACTGTATAGAACGTAATGCCTGCACTGTTCGTGAACGGTTGTTTTAGATCTTCATGATAGTGCTCCGGGATAAATGCTTTAATGCGGTTTGTCTGGTCCTGCAGAACCGCCCTGATTTCACTCAAGGGTGGAACGTGCTCTCCCCAGTCGGCAGGAGATGTTCCTGCACTGAACAAATCCTTGTATTCGGCGGGAAGCTCAGGTTTTCCGCCCGAAATGTCGAAGACGATTTTTTCCTGAACAAAGGCAATGTGCCCGAGATTCCAGCGGATATTGTTGCTAAAACCTTGCGGAATGACATCTGCACGCTCTTCTTTTATTTTTCCAAGGGTATTCAGCGTAATATCCCTTACCGTTTCCATATGTTTCATCATAATCTGATCCACCCTAATCCCTCCTCACGTTCTTCAATTCTAGGTTTATCCACTATTTCCTTCCTGTTCATGAAAAAGGAATTTCCGGGGGTGATACAGAATACTTTTAGTGAAAATAATTATACACCGGAGGATTTACATGCTTGCAGAGAAACAATTAAAAGAAATAAAAGAGCTGCAGTCAGAATGCGAGGAGCTTGATGGCATTCAGTTAAAGCTAAACTGGGATATGCTGCAAACCGGAGAGAATGAGCATCTTCTTCACTATGAAAATGGCATGCTTGCCGCCTTCCTTGGAATTTATGGCTTCGGCAGCAAAGCAGAGCTGTGCGGGATGGTGAAGCCTTCATATCGCAGAAGAGGCATTTTTACTCACATGCTGAATCAGGCGCTCGCTCAATGCAAAGATACATATAGAGAGATTCTCTTAAACGCTCCGGCTGAATCCCGGGCTGCAAAGGAAATACTGAAAAAAATGCCTTGCACATATTCGATATCTGAATACCAGATGAAATGGGCAGAAACGCCGCTTGAAGAAGATAATCTCGTCAATCTGAGGCCTTCTGAGCCGGCAGATTTAAACCTTGAGACACAGCTTGATGTTCTCTGTTTTGGATTCCTTGAACACGAAGCAGGACCCTATAATCGTTCTCTTAAAAGAGAAGCAAATCAGGATTTTATCATCATTGAATATAAAGGCAAATCGGTTGGAAAACTTCGCGTCTCCCACTCTTCCGGTGAAGCATGGATTTATGGCTTTGCCGTTCTTCCGGACTACCAGGGAAAGGGGATTGGGAGAGACACACTGAAGAAAATTGTCTTAAAAGAAACAGGGGCAGGCTATCCTGTTTTTCTGGAAGTGGAAGCTAAAAATGAACATGCTCTGAGACTCTATGAATCATGCGGATTCAAAGCATTTCATGTGCAGGATTATTATCAGGTGCAATTTTAGAAAAAGAAAAGGATGAAGATGATGAACACTCGCCCAGAGCAAAATGAATTTCCGGTCTACTATACAGACTATATCGAACTTGTTCCGGAAGGTGATATTGAATATAACCTGAAACACCAAATTTCAGAGACGTTAAAGCAGCTGAATGATTTATCCGAAGAAGAAGGAACCTTCAAGTATGCCCCGGGAAAATGGAGCATAAAGGAAGTCATCGGCCATATAACGGATACTGAAAGGATCATGGCTTACCGCCTGCTGTCTATCGCAAGGGGGGAGGCTGCAGAGCTTCCGGGATTTGATGAAAATGAGTATGTTGCAAAAGCTGATTTTAACAAGGTAAGCATGGATGATCTGCTGCAGAATCTTTTTGTTGTAAGAGAAGCCACTCTTCTCCTGTTTAAGACACTCGGTGATTCAGACTGGAAACGAACCGGCATTGCCAGCGGACAGAATGTTTCTGTAAGAGCCATCGCCTATATCATCGCAGGTCATGAGCTTCATCACAGGAGGATTCTTGCTGACAGGTACTTGATTGGCCAGAGTGTTCCTAAATCTCTTTAATAATATTTTTAAAAAACCGTGCCTGACAGGCGCGGTTTTTTTCAGAA
This sequence comes from Metabacillus mesotrionivorans, assembly GCF_052171315.1. NCBI lineage: Bacteria > Bacillati > Bacillota > Bacilli > Caryophanales > Bacillaceae > Metabacillus > Metabacillus mesotrionivorans. The sequence goes on from NZ_JBQMFF010000001.1 coordinate 241,315, forward strand.
AATAGGCTCAATTCATCTGTCATTCTTCAGGAAAATTGGTACTATTAAATTATGAAGACTATCAAAAATCCTCAAAATCGGACAAACACACTAACAGGAAAGGTTCGCAGCCTTTCTATTTTTCACAGGCTTTTACTTGCTTTTTTCCTGGTCATTATCATTTTCAGCACGGTGATTATTACGGTTGTTTATGATGTTGTCGAAGACAGGATCTATGAAACAAATATCAATTATGTTTCGCAGAATGTTGAAGCCGTTAAAAGGCTGATCAATAAAGAACTTGATTCATACATGTCAGATGCAGCCGAGTTTGCTCAGGAGACTTCTGCCGCCTTAAAGGCAGCTGAAGCACTGGAGCCGGAATCGGAAGAATTTCGGGAAAAGGAAGCTGAAATCAATGATAAACTGTATTCTTTTTTTTCCAATCCTTATGTGAAAAATGCGCAAATTGTTACGGGGGAGAATGAATATGTTCAGCGCTCGATAGAGGGAGAGGAAAGAGGTGCCCGTATTGCTGATGCTGCAAAATTTGGAGAATCACAAGTATACAAAAGGGGAACGTCCATCCCCTATCAGCCGGCCTTTCACAATACGATAAGGGAAACCGGTGTTTATTATACGGGCAAAAACATATCTCTTGGAAACTATCTCACCATAACCACCCCTGTTCTTTCCGATTCAAAAGAATATCTTGGTCTGCTGATTTTAAATGTGGACATCTCATTTTTAACAGGATCGATGGATTTTAAAAAGCAGTTTAATCAGGATTTGTACATTGCGGATCAAAAAGGCATTATTTCATCGTTAAGCAATCATTATTCATTCCTCTATTATCCGGAAGAGATTTGGGAACGCATTTATTCAGAAGATGCAGGGGTCGCTGAATTTTCCCTTGAGAAAGGAAACAGGATTGCTGTATATGACCAGCTCGGTGTAAGGGACTGGAAGGTAATCAGTTTGTTGAATGTTGACGATTTAATGGCGGATGCCCATACAATCAGAAACCGCATTCTCCTGCTTACTACGATAGCCCTGATCCTGTCAGCCGGCATTTGTATTTTTGTTACCTCCACCATTTACAATCCGCTGAAAAAACTTGTGCAATCCATGAAAAGCTTTGGGGAGCACAATGTGGTGACGGTGTACGATGATCCGTATCAGGATGAGATTGGAAGTGCGGGAAGACAATTTCTCACAATGGTCAAGCAAGTGAACAGGGCTGTACAAAAAGAACTTGAAATCGAAAAACTGCATCACAGCGAAAAATTGAAAAGAAAGGAAGCAGAGCTTAAAGCACTGCAGATGCAGATCAATCCTCATTTTATCTACAACACACTTGATATTATCAGATGGAAAACCATGCGCCTGGAAAATGGAGCAGGACCTGTCAGCAGTACAATCGGCGGATTTGCCAAGCTTCTCAGGTATAACATTTCAATAGATGAAGGCTTGGTAAAGGTTCATGAGGAGCTTGCGCACATAGAACAGTATATCGGCATTCTTTCTCTGCTGCATGATACTGAAATCTCGCTACAGAAAAAAATGGAGCCGGAGGAAATTGCTCACTGGCACATCCCGAAATTTATTTTTCAGCCGATAGTTGAGAACGCTATCATTCATGGGAAAATCCATCAATCCGAGAATGGAATAATCAATTTGATAATGAGAGAAGAAAAGGGTGCTCTCTATATTGAGTTCAGTAACAACGGCAAATCAATCACAAGAGAAAGAGCAGAGCACATTCAAAATAAGCTCATGAAACCGGAACATGAAAAAGGGAGCATCGGCCTTGTAAACATTCATGACCGAATACGTCTGCTTTTCGGAGAGGAATACGGCATTAAAGTAAGCTTATCAAATGACGAAAAACTAAAAGTTTCAATCATGCTGCCCATTATTAAGAACAACTGAAAGAGGAGGAAGACGCATGCTGAAAGTAGTCATTGTCGATGATGACAAAATTGTGAGGGATGGCTTAAGAGAATTCGTTGACTGGAAAAGCATGGGGTTTGAAGCGGTTCAGACGCTTGCTTCTGCTGAAGATGCGCTTCATTTTCTTGAATCAAATGAAGCAGATGTGGTGCTGACTGACATCGTCATGGATGAAAAAAACGGAATTGATCTTGTCCGGGAATCGGCAAAACAGAATGAACAGCTGAAATTTGTGCTGCTGAGCGGACACGGAGAATTTAATTATGCGAAAGAAGCGTTTAAACTTGGAGTTTTTGATTATCTGACAAAACCGGTTCAATTTGATGAATTGCAGGAAACCTTCGAAAAACTAAGAGATGTTGTCACGAAAGAAAAGATGAACATGATTAATCATAAGCTTTACCGGAACGCACGGATCAGCCAGCTGCTGAATCAGCTTGTTTCCAATCATTATGATCTGACGTATTCAAAACTGGATGAAATGTCCATGTTATTCGGAGGGAAGTCATTTACAGTCATCAGGCTCTACATCACTAACCTGCATTCCATTTCTCTTTCCAAAGAAGAAATAGAAGCTTCTCTGCAGAAAATGATTTCAGCGCACCCTTATTGTTATCTTTTCAATAACAGACTGTCTGAACTTGCCATATTCGCCTCTTCAGATTCCAAAGACCGCATTATTCAAAAGCTTGCCGGTCATTTGGAGGAGCTTGATAAGAACTTCGGCGTGAAAGTCTCCGCCGGAATAGGAAACAGCTATGACTCTCTTGAAAAAATTGCTCAATCATACAGAGAGGCAGGGGAAGCCATCACCTACAGGTACTATCTTGAAGATGAAAAATTCATAGATTATGAGGCAATGGAGAAGCAAAAGATGAATATCTATATGCCTGAAGAAGCAAAGGAAAAGATCATTGCCTTTTTAAATCACGGGGAATTCAGTGATCTTCAGGAGTATGTCAGGGGCATGATTGAAGAAAATGCACGAATTAACAGCGAAGACAGGAGTATTTTTTACGATATCAGCATGGAGCTTTTAAGACTTGTCAGAGAGTTTCTTGAAAGCAGGTCTCACATTGATTCAATTACCGGTGAAATGGAACGGGAATTTATGTACACCGTTTTAAAGAAACAGACGGCAGGAGAGGTGATGGAGTACCTTGAGTCCTTTATCAAAAAGCTTCATCAGTCTCTGCAGCGCTCACAAAATGATTCGTCTCATGCCATCATTCATCATGTGAAAAAATACATTCATGACCATTTCGGGGATGAACTCAGCCTGCAGAGGCTCGCAGAGGTTGTCTATGTTCATCCTGCGTATTTAAGTGCTTTGTTTAAAGATAAAACAGGTGAAAACATCCTGCACTACATCTCTAAAGTAAGAATGGAAAAGGCGAAAATTCTCTTAAAAGATTTGTCGCTCAGGATATACGATGTCAGCAGTTTAGTAGGCTATGAAAGTTCAAAGCACTTTTCAAAGGTGTTTAAACTGTTCACAGGAATGACACCCAAGGAATACAGGAACAGCCTTTCCTGAAAATATCCGCAGATCAACAACGTTAAAAATGAGGACTAAATCTTAAATTTGTGCCATTGTAAGCGCTTTCTCACCTTCTTATAATTGGAGTATCAACGTTTATAAGGGGTGGAATGGGGGATGAACGTATTGAAGAAAAAGGGGATCATCATGATTTTGGCTGCTGTACTATTGCTTGCAGCTGGCCTCGCCGGCTGTTCTAATGGAACTTCGGGATCAGCAGACAGCAAAAAAAGCAGCGGTAAAAACGGAGGATTTGAGCTTACATACTGGGTAGGTCCAGATGGTCTTGACGAGTACGAGCAGTCCGTTGTCGATGAGTACAATGAGCTTTATCCGGAGCATCCGATTAAACTGGTCACAATGCCTGAGGGCGAAGGCGGCGAGCTGATGGCGGCCATGATGTCAGGAACGGCTCCAGACGTATTGATTCTTGCATACGGAGAGATTGAAAAGTTTGCTTATGCAGGTGCGCTTCGTCCGATGGATGAGTTTTTTGACGGCTGGGATGACTACAAAAACATCAACAAGGACATGGTGGAGAAATTCAAGTTGAACGGCAGCCGTTATGCCCTTCCTGCAGGAGAATATGCGATGGGCTTTTTCTACAATAAGAAAAACTTTGAAGCTGCAGGCATCACTCCTCCTGAATCCTGGACATGGGAAGATTTGATGAAAACGTCTGAAAAATTGACAAAGCCTGAAGACGGGCAGTACGGGTTTGCTTTAAACTGGGGCCAATGGGCTGACTGGTGGTTTAATATGTTTGTATGGGGAGCCGGCGGGGATTTGACGAAAGCAGGTCCTGACGGGGAACTGATTCCAACGTTTACAGATCCTGCAGTTATCAAAGCAGCACAGTTTTACCGTGATCTGAAAGAAAGCAAATCCATTCAGACTGATATGTCAAGCAAGCTTGATCAGCTTCAGCAGGACTTTGCTTCCGGCAAAGCATCGATCATTTATCACGGCATTGATGATGTGAAGAAGTTTGTACAGCTTGGCATGAACCCTGATGATTTTGGCGTTCTTCCTATTCCGGAAGGACCGGCGGGAGTAAACCCTACACAGGTAGGCGGCTCAGCTTATGTTATTCATTCAAAAGTACCTGAGGAAAAAATTGACGCTTTGACAAAGTATTATGAACTTGCTTCAAGCAAAAAGTTCTATGAAGGAAAGATTGAATACTTCCAGGATCAGGGCTTCAGCTTAACGAATACCCTTCCTCGTACAGATATTGATACAGATAAGTATTTTGCAGATACAGCTCCGGATATTCTGCAGGCGATGGAAAACTCGTCAGCAAACGGAAAGTTATCATGCTACGGGTCATCGGTTGTATCGCAGTTTATTGACCAGGCCGTGCAGAAAATGTTTGTAGACACAGATCTCGACATCGAAAAAGTGTTTGCAGAAGCTGAAAAAGAAGCCAATAAACAGGCAATACCAGAGTACAACAAAACCATTAAGTAAAAGCACAGCCGGGCCAAACAGGTCCGGCTGTTTCGTTTTTTTTCGCTGTTTTGTATACCTTTAAAATGAGCACCAAATCTTAAAACGGCGTCATTGTAAGCGTTTTCTTTTACTCCTATACTAGAGTTATCAAAGAATTAACTCACAGCAGCTGAACTAAAGAAACGGGGTGGGGGCTTGTCAAAAACAAGAGACGGTGGAAATTTGCACGCTTTGTCCAATACAGAAATGGTGCCAACTGCACCTGAGCAGCCGCTTCAACTGAACAAGAATCTGCTAGCGGCAAAGAAGCGAAACAAAAGAGAATTCATCACAAATAAGCGGCTGGTTCCATGGCTCTTTCTGCTGCCTGGTATTTTAGCAACTCTGTTGCTTAAATACGTCACGATCGGCACGAGCGTCACATGGTCTTTCTTTAATGTCACTGTGCAGGACATGCCGGGGGAATTTGTTGGCCTGCAGAACTATATCAATCTCTTTACGGCTCCGGATTTCGGCATAACGTTCGGAAATACACTAGTCTATCTCGGACTCACCCTGCTGTTATGTTTCCCGGTTCCAATCATTCAGGCAGTCATCTTAAATGAGATCAGAAGCAAAAAACTGAAAAACTGGTTTTCAACATTGTATATCCTTCCGGCGGTTATTCCGGGTACAGTCATTATTGTCATCTGGAGATGGATCTGGAATCCGGAATATGGCGTGGCAAACTACATATTCGGCTTGTTCGGGCTTGAAAACCAGGCGTGGCTCAGCGACCCTGAACTTGTCAAACTGTGCATCGTGATTCCGGGAATACTTGGCGGAGGGTTATCCGTGCTTCTGTATTATGCGGCTATTCTTGGAGTCCCGAAAGATATTTATGAAGCAGCGGAGCTTGACGGCTGTTCAGGATGGAAAAAAGTCAGATATATCATTCTGCCAAATATCAAATTTATCATACTTGTTCAGCTGATCATGACTGTCATCGGAACATTTCAGATTATGGATGTCATTTTCCAGTTTACAAACGGCGGCCCTGCAGGGGCATCGAACTCACTGGGTCTGAACATCTACAAGCTGTTCAATGAACAATTCCAGTACGGACAGGGCAGCGCATTATCAACTGTCTTGCTTCTCATCATTGCCATCATTACACTCATTCAGCTGAAAGTCAGCAAAACGGATGCGGACTAAAAGGAGGGCCAAATGAAAAAGCGAAAATGGACACACTATGCAACGGTAAGTGCAACGGTCATCATGATAGCGGCTCTTCTTTTTCCATTGTTTTATGCGCTCAGCATTTCACTGCAGGATGAATTTTCAATCTATAAACCAAAGCCGCAGTTCCTACCTGAGAAGGGGAAAAATGTAGTGCTGGAAGTGGACCTTGCGTCCCTTAAAAATGAAAGCAATTTAGAAGATGCCATTCTTCAGGATGCGACTCTGGCAATTTTCTCAACCTTTATCGAACAGAGAAAAGAAGGAATTACAGAGATTGATTTTATCGGGAAAATGGATGGTAAAGTCATCTTCCTTTCCGAGGCCCATACGTCTAAGTTAGCACTTGAAAATGATTATGGAGTTTACAAACGAACAAACCCGACGCCAAAAGTTCTCCTTGGAAAAGACCGCTACAAGCAGTTTATGAAAAATATAGGCTATGAATTTGACCCTGGAGGCATACAGGGGAAAAACATAGAGAAAAGTCAAAACGACTCCGCTCTGGTCAAGGCGGTGAGTGAAAATTTTAAAGAGAAATATCCCCTGAAAGGCGAGCTTGCGAATGTAGGGGTGACGTATTCGTGGGTGCAGGTCATTGAAAAATATGCCTACTACTTTGCTCTGCCTAAATACATGTTCAGTGATTCAGAAGCCGTCGCGAAATACGGACTGTTCGCCTTCGCCTTCAATACGTTTCTGACAACGGTATGGGCGATTTTGTGCCAGGTATTCCTGCCGGCCCTGACAGCCTACCCGCTTGCGAGACTTCTGAAGAAAAGAACATCAGACGCCGTGACGATGTTTTTCCTGATCACGATGATGATTCCGTTCGTCAGTATTATGGTGCCCCAGCTCATTCTCATGAAGAATGCGGGAATGTATGACAACTATTGGGCGATGCTCGTTCCATGGCTCGTGCCGTCACCGTTTTATATTCTCCTGTACAAGGCCTTTTTCCAGAGAATCCCGCACAGCCTGTTTGAGGCGGCAAGAATGGACGGTGCAGGAGAATTCTATATCTTTACAAAAATCTGCATGCCGATCTCAAAACCAATCATTTCGCTTATTGCCATTCAGGCGTTTATTGCAGGCTGGTCCGATTTCTTCTGGTATTTTATTTCAACAAAGCAGGCTTCACTCTGGACCTTGAATGTGGCGATCTTCAACATGAGCGAATCCCAGGCAATCAAACAGAATTTCCTGATGGGCATTTCGATCGCTTCCGTTATTCCGATTATTATCTTCACCTTTATTTTTGCAAGGCAGCTGAAAGAGGGAGCGCTTGGCTCTTCTGTAAAAGGCTGAAAACGCTGGAATCATAATTGAACTGGAGGAAAAAACGATGTCAAACAAAATTCTTAAGGTTGGAATCATTGGATGCGGGGGGATTGGAACTCAAAAGCACCTCCCTGCTCTTTCAAAACAAAAAAATGTGGAACTCACTGCTTTTTGCGATCTGGTTGAAAGCCGTGCGCAAGACGCTGCTGAAACGTTCGGAACAGCCGGGGCGAAAGTGTTTACGGATTATCAAGAGCTTTTAAAAGAAGAGCTGGATGTTGTGCATGTCTGCACGCCAAATAAATCGCATTCTTATATCACGATTGATGCCCTTGAGTCCGGTAAACATGTGATGTGCGAAAAGCCAATGGCAAAAACGGCTGATGAGGCAAGAGCGATGGTAGAGGCAGCAAAAAGAACCGGAAAAAAACTGACGGTCGGCTATCAGAACAGATACCGGGATGACAGCATGCATTTAAAGAAAATCTGCGAATCGGGCCAGCTTGGAAACGTTTATTACGCAAAAGCACATGCGGTCAGAAGGCGGGCAGTGCCGACCTGGGGAATCTTTTTGAACAAAGAAGAACAAGGCGGCGGGCCTCTCATTGATATCGGTACACATGCACTGGACCTGACTCTATGGCTGCTGAATAATTACGACGTGAAATATGTGGTCGGCAATACATACAAAGCGTGGGACGGCCGAACAAGTGAAGCGAATATATTCGGAGCCTGGAAACAGGAAGAGTATGAAGTGGAAGACTCGGCCTTCGGTTTTATCACGATGGAAAACGGCGCAACCATAGTACTTGAATCAAGCTGGGCTTTAAACACACTTGATATTGGCGAAGGACAGACAACGCTTTGCGGGACAGAGGGCGGTGCCGATATGAAGGACGGCCTCAGAATCAACGGAGAAGAATTCGGAAAGTTCTTCATGAAAAAACCTGAGCTGAATGACGGATCGGTCGCTTTCTTTGAAGGGGAGACAGAAGAACCTCAGGACAGAGAAGCAAGAATATGGATTGAGGCCATTTTGGAAGACCGGGAGCCTCTTGTAAAACCGGAAGAAGCTCTCCGTGTGAGTGAAATTCTTGAAGCCATTTACGAATCAGCTAAAACGGGAAAACCTGTTTATTTAAAAAAAGAAGAAGCATTTGCCTGAAGAAAAAAGGAAACCGGCACGTTCTAAAGAAATAGGAAAAGAGCTATCCGCTGCTGATAACGGGGATAGCTCTTTTCAGTCAATCAAATTTTAGCAGAAAGAGGTATCTGATATGACCCTTGAAAAAGTATGGGAAAACCCTCAAATTCTTCAGATAAACCGTGAAAAGCCTAGAGCATATTACATACCCTACCATGATGAGCGCGCGAAAAGAAGAAATCGCCAGCTTTCAAATCACTTCCGCCTTTTAAATGGGGAATGGAAATTCAGGCTTTTTTCCAATGTTAACGGCATTAAGGATGAGCATGTTTCCAGTGATACAGATGTTTCGGACTGGGACCGCCTCCTGGTTCCATCATGCTGTCAGACAAACGGCTATGATCAGATGCAGTATGTGAACGTCAGATACCCCTTTCCATTTGATCCGCCGCACGTTCCGAATGAGAATCCGGCGGGGGTTTATGTAAAGGATATTCAGATATCGGAACTCAGGGAAAGCAAGGAACAGTTCATCGTTTTTGAAGGAGTCAGCTCTTGCTTTTATTTATATGTAAACGGGACATTTGCCGGATACAGCCAGGGAAGCAGAATGCCTGCCGAATTCAACATCACCCCTTATCTGAAAGATGGAAAAAACAGACTGACAGCCGTGGTCCTGAAGTGGTGCGACGGAAGTTACCTTGAAGACCAGGACATGTGGAGATATACCGGAATCTTCAGAGACGTATACTTGCTCAGCCGGGATGTATCCCGCATACAGGATGTGTTCAGCAGGGCTGTCTTGTTAGAAGACCTCACTCAGGGAGAGCTTCAAATCGATCTAACGGCGAAGGGACGCTGCCATGCAGAGGTTCTGCTGAAAGATGAAAGAGGAGAAACGGTCTGTCATATAGCCAGGGAAATAAATGGAACTGAATCATTAAGCATGACTGTGGACAGTCCGGTTCTCTGGAATGCCGAAAACCCTGAACTGTATGATCTGTATGTAAAAAGCGGGGAGGAAGTCCTTCACTTTCACGTCGGGTTCAGGCGGATCACAATCGAAGACGGAGTCTTTAAGATTAATAATGAAGCAGTCAAATTAAAGGGTGTGAACCGCCATGATTCTCATCCGAAACTAGGCCATACAATCCCTCTGAATCATATGAAAAAAGATTTGCTGCTCATGAAAAAACATAATATGAACACCGTCAGGGCTTCGCACTATCCGAATGATCCAAGATTTTTGACCCTTTGCGATCAGCTTGGTTTTTATGTCATTGATGAAGCTGATCTTGAATGCCACGGTGCAGGAGAAGCGGGTGATATTCACTGGCTCAGTAAACAGGAGAACTGGCAGGCTGCCTTTTTGGACCGCATGGAAAGGCTTGTCGAGAGAGACAAAAACAATCCTTCTGTCATCATTTGGTCACTCGGAAATGAGGCAGGATACGGAATCAATCATATTAAAATGGCGGAATGGGCAAAGAAAAGAGATACAACAAGGCTCACACATTACGAAAGTGCGGCAGAAGGATACCAAGGGCATGAAAATACAGAAGCTCTTGATATGGAAAGCAGAATGTACCCGACACTTCAGTATGTAGAGGAATATGCCAAAAATGAAAGCAAGACAAAGCCGATGTTCCTATGCGAATACTCGCATGCCATGGGAAACGGTCCTGGAGATGCGGCGGACTATTGGGAGCTGATTTACAAGTATCCAAAGCTCATGGGAGGATGCATCTGGGAATGGAATGACCATGGAATCAGCAGGACAGACGCCAGAGGAAATGTGTCATATGCCTATGGCGGGGATTTCGGCGAGAGTATTCACGATGGAAATTTCTGCATAGATGGACTCGTTAAGCCGGACAGAACCCCTTCAACCGGCCTGAAGGAAATAAAGGCCGTGTATAAACCGGTCCGTTTTACAATGAAGAGCGCCGAAGAGGGATTGGTTGAAGTAACGAACCTGTTCGACTTTACTAATCTCTCAGACTATGAAATTCAATGGATGGTGGAACGGGACGGTGAAGTGGTTCAGCAGGATGTCATTTATGATCTGGACCTTGACCCGAAAGCGTCAAAAGTCATTCAGATTCCTTACGACATTCCGGAAACATCAGTCAGCAGCTATTACCTGACCGTTTCCCTCCTTCAGAAAAAGACGACCCTTTGGGCTGGAAAAGGCCATGAACTTGGGTTTGAACAGTTTCAGCTGCCGGTCATCAGGCAGGTTTCGGAAAAACGAAAAAGAAAGCATCCTCTAAAAACTGAAAGAAACGGCAATAAACTTGTAATTACAGGTCTTGATTTTACCTATGTCTTCAACCTGGAATCGGGACAATTTGAAAAGTTGTCGCTCAATGACTATGAATGCCTTGCGGGAATTCCGTCCTTTACGGTTTGGAGGGCGCCGATTGATAATGACGCACCTATTATAGAAGAGTGGAAGAAGCATGGCTTTGACAAGCTGACTACGCACATCTACAAGGCGGAAATTGTGCAGAAAGATGAAAGATTGATTGAACTCCAGGTCCATTTTTCATTAAGCGCATTCAGCCGTTTTCCGGTAGTAAAAGGAACAGCAACCTGGAAGGTGCACAGCAGCGGAGCCATTGCCGTTACCTGTGAGGCTGATGTAAACGGGGATAGTCCTTATCTTCCGAGATTTGGCCTTGAAATCCCGATGCCAAAAGAAAACGATGAAGTAGAGTATTTTGGATACGGTCCTCACGAAAGCTATATCGATATGAAGTCATCCGTACGAAAAGGCAGGTATCTCACAACCGTTCAAAGCATGCACGAGCATTACATTTATCCGCAGGAGAACGGCTCACGGTACGGGACAGACTGGGCAATTGTGTCCAATGAACTCGGAATGGGTCTGAAGTTTTCTTCAAACAAGAGCTTTTCCTTTAATGTCTCCGGCTATGCTCTTGATAATTTGACCAAGGCGTCACATGATCATAAATTGAAGCTGGACGACAGCAGAACATGGGTTTATATTGATTACAAAATGAGCGGTGTCGGCTCAGGAGCATGCGGACCGGCGCTTGCTGAAAACTATCAGGTGAACGAGAAGGAAATCAGCTTTTCATTTGAAATGGAGCCGATATTTAAAGAGTATTGAGGGTGAGGCGAAAAGACCAACCGGGAAGACGGCTGGTCTTTTCGCTTTTTATACAGAGTCCGTCATTCTCTGTAAAGCAGTAAAATAGACTGATGGTATAAGAACTTCATTAAAACCAAGAGTTCGGACGGGGGAAGCGTAATATGGATGTTTTAATTGAAAAAGTGGACCGCCAAACGGCTGTTGACATTCTGGGGTGGCGCTATGAGGCACCGTACGACTTTTATAACATGGAAGTAAGCGAAGAGAACATTCATGGAATGCTGACACATCCCTACTATGCAATGAAGAACAGAGCGGGGGAGACAGCAGGCTTTTTCTGTTTCGGCATCACGGCTCAGGTTCCAAGCAGATACATGTCTCAAATCTATTCAGCAAACATGATCGATATCGGCCTTGGCATGAATCCCCGCTTAACCGGAAAAGGGCAGGGATCTGCATTTTTTGCCTTTATTCTCAATCAGGCAAGAGCAGGCTTTCCTAATACCCCGCTCCGGCTGACGGTGGCCTGCTTTAATGAGCGTGCTTCGCGCATTTATGAGAAAGCGGGATTTAAAGAAGCGGTAAGGTTTGAGAAAGAGGGGGTCACGTTCAAAGTTATGGTGCTGGAAGAGCGTGGGTTTAAGAGGATCCGGCAAGCTCAGGTATGATTGAGCTTGCTGGTTTTTACCCTTTAAGTGATCCGAAAAAATACAGGATCCCAAAGACAAGAAGTGCTCCAACAATCAGCAGCAGCGCAATGATGCTGAAGAGAATCCATCCAAGACTTTTTCTGCCGGTCTGGATAAAGAAAATACATAGAGCGAAAATGGTTAAGAAATAACCAAGTACCGCCCACAGCCACCTGTTTTTATTGTATTTCGGAGCTTTTATGAATAAGTAAACCGCAAAAACAGCACTAAAAAGAAAATTGTACAGCCATTCCATAGATTAAAACCTCTATTTCTGTTTTGTTATGAATCTTTATTTCTTCTGAAAAAATCGTATCCGCCCCTTTTGATCAAACTGAATTCCTTTAAAGTCTTTTTTGACGTTGATGCCGATCGTCATGTAGATAAAAAGCGGAAGCCAGAAAATCAATAAAAGGATTTTGGTCAACAGCGGCAATTCCCCTTCAAATGGAATCAGACTGCCGATCTTGAGATAAATGAGAAAACAGATAATACCTATAATGATTTCCATGTTTGTATCACTCCTTCTAAAGATATTGTACCTCCGGCTTCCTGAAAACGGAAATGAAAATGCGTATCTGAAATGGATCTGGAGGAAATGTCCCTTCAGCCCGGCCGGAGAGATGGGAAGGGCAATAAGACAGCAGGAAATGTCCTTTCAGCCGAGCGGGAGAGATGGGAAGGGCAATAAAACAGCAGGAAATAGCCCTTCAGCTAAACCGAAGTGAACTGAAGGTCAATAAGACAGCAACAAATAGCCCTTCAGCCAAACCGGAGTGAACTGAAGGGCAATAAGGCAGCAGGAAATAACCCTTCAGCCCGGCCGGAGAGATGGGAAGGGCAATAAGACAGCAGGAAATGTCCTTTCAGCCGAGCGGGAGAGATGGGAAGGGCAATAAAACAGCAGGAAATAGCCCTTCAGCTAAACCGAAGTGAACCGAAGGTCAATAAGACAGCGACAAATAGCCCTTCAGCTAAACCGAAGTGAACTGAAGGGCTATAATGCAGCAGGAAATAACCCTTCAGCGCAGCCGGAGCGAAGCGAAGGGGCATAAAAAAACAAGATGCCAACTTCTGCCGGCAAAGCCGGCCAGATTATACAGCCGTCTGATTCAGTACATGCTCGATAAACTCAAGCGTCTGATCAATAATGATCTGCTGATCATGGTCAAGTGTTGCCACATGGTAGCTGTTTTCAAGTACAATCATTTTTTTATGCTCGGACAAGATTTCATCCATGATGAGTCTGGAGTTATCCGGCGGAACAACATGGTCCTCTGTTGATACAAAAACGAGTGCCGGGCATTTGATTTCATGTAAGTTTTGTCTTACCAGCGCCATAAGCTTATTAATTTCTTTTATTGATTGAACCGGTGTTTTATCGTACGCAAGCTCGGTAACAGCAGGATTTTTGATATCCGATCCGATGGCATCAAGAAAACGGGCCTGAATCTGCTGGGCGCCTGCCATTGTCGGGATGTCAACTGCTGCATTGATCGGGATAATCGCTTTAATTTCCGGATGTTTTTGGGCAAGATAGAGTGTCAGGGTGCCGCCCATGGACAGGCCGGTGACGAAAATAGTGTTGCAGCGGTCTTTAAGCCACTGGTAGCCTTCTTCTACAGAAGCAGTCCAATCCTCATAAGTGGTTCCTTCCATTTCCTCATAGTGCGTGCCATGGCCTTTCAGCCTCGGACCGCAAACCGTGTATCCTGCTTTTGCATAAGCCTCGCCGAGCGGACGCATGCTTTGGGTGGAGCCGGTAAATCCGTGTGATACGAGAATACCTATTGAATTTCCTTCAAAGTAAAATGGTTCTGCGCCTTCTAATACGGGATAACGTTCTGACATCCTCATTCCTCCTTTAAAAATGAAAACCCTTTCTCAGAACGATTCGATACCGGACATACAATCTCCTACTTAAGAATGAGAATCTTCGTTCCATTTAAGGATTCAAAAACTGTGAAATTGTGGTAAACTTTCTCTTATTACAGGACGGAGGAACCAAAATGAATCAGCTTAAACACGTCCATCCGCTTGGCTGGAACATCCTGATCGGAACCATTTTCGGGCGCATGGCAACATCTATGAGTCTTCCATTTTTAGCAATCTATTTAACGCAGGTGAAGGGCGTATCGGCCGCTATGACCGGAACCATTATTGCCGTAAGCTCGCTGGCAGGTATTTTATCAAGCTTCTATGGCGGATATTTGTCAGACAAACTGGGCAGGAAAAAAGTGCTGATCACATCTATTTTCGGCTGGGTCTTCGTTTTTATCGGCTTTGGCGCTGCGGACACAGTTCTTGCTTTTTTCATCATGAATGCGCTGAACGGAGTATGCCGTTCCGTATTTGAACCAACCTCAAGAGCCCTTTTATCCGATCTGACAGAACAGAAAAACAGGCTTCTTATTTTTAATTTAAGATACGCCGCAATCAATGTGGGGGTCGTCTTCGGACCGCTGCTCGGTATTTATTTGGGTTCGTCAAAAACAACGTCGCCTTTTTTTATAGCCGCCATTATTTATGCCCTATACGGATTATCCCTTCTGATTACGTTCATGAAAACATCACATAAAACGGAAACGAAGAAAGCTGTGCGGATCTCATTTAAAGAAGCTGTGCAGGTGACTAGAAAGGATAACTTGCTGCTTTTATCCCTGGTCGGCATCATCCTGTGCATCACCGGATTTTCACAGCTGACCTCGACACTGCCTCAATTCTTTGCCATGTCGCCTGACATTAAAGACGGGGCTAAAACATTTTCAATCCTGCTGTCGCTAAATGCCGTGACAGTGCTGGTGATCCAGTATCCGATTGTAAGAGTTGCAAAAAAACATCCTCCCATTTTTTCTATTATTCTTGGGAATATGCTGGTCGGCATCAGTCTTTTCAGTTTTGCATTCGCCCACAGCATCTGGCTGATTGCACTTGTAGTCATCTTGTTTACTGTAGGAGAGGTTCTTCTCTTCTCCATGATGGACGTCCTCATCGATGAACTGTCAAACCCTGAGATGAAGGGAACGTATTTTGGAGCTATGGGCTTTACCCAGCTTGGAAATGTCATCGGCCCCTGGATCGGCGGAATCCTGCTTGATGCGTACGGGTTGAGCAGCCCTGCGGCCGTCTTCAGCTGTCTCATGCTTGTGACCCTATCAGGAATTCCGGTTCTTTTTCTGGTGAAAAAAGAAATGGAAAGAAAAGTCGAAGCGAGTGTTCTTAACCAACAGGCATCCTTGTAAATAAATGTTAAAAAATTGAAACTTATGGATCCACTGATCGTATTACTTAAAAAAGGGGGACGAAACATGAAAAAACTTAGCGCATTGTTTGTTGTTGCCGCTGCACTGCTTTCGGGAGGATGTTCGCTTGAGGCAAATGCCGTGCCGAAAGACGTAAAGAGTGATATTCAAAAAGAATTCGGAAGAGACATTTATGTCCCGGAATTTGATGAGTATCCGGTGGTATATGCCGAAGTTTTTTACCCGCCGGCGGAAATAAAGAACGGAAAGAAGGATCTGGAACTGACCTATGCATCTGAGATTGGGGAGCTGGAAAAAGAGGAGAAAAAGTCGCCTGATTCGGCAGATTCCAAGCTTTTTTACGGTCCTTACAGCGGTGAACCAAAATTCAGACTTACCTACAGCTCTTATAAGCTTGATATAGATGAAGATGAGAGCAGGGTTGTGGATGGTGAAAACGTTCAATACAACAAACTTGAAGATAAATTTCTTTTAGTATCCTTCAATGCAGAGGGAGGATCCTACAGTTTTGAATTTTTACTGAGCAGTGATTTTTCAGAAGAGGATGCGCTTGATGTAATAGAGGATGTGCTTAAGCATACAGAAGAGAAGTGATTTCGGTCACTTCTCTTTTTTATCATTAAGGAAATTATAAAGAGTAGAGGGTTGTGGATCATATAACAAAGTTATCATCGGCAAGCGTAACCGCCAAGATCCTCTGTCAGAACAAATCTGTCAAAAAAGTCAAACCCGGACTTTTCTGACAGATTCTTATCTGCCTATCGGATCTGACCAAGGCGCTTGCGCTTTTGTTCTTATATAGATCTTTCTGCCTTGCTGTCTTTCATTTTGGCAGTGTAAAACGGGAGGGCAAGAAGCATAAACAGGCAAAACGCAACAGCCTCCAGCGACAGAATATACCACGGATACGGACCAAGGAAATCAATCAAAGTAGGATTCACCGGCTTTTGCGAAAGGAACATATAATTTCCGCCAAGTGCGCGATTGATGAAAAAGATACAGACAGCGGCCAAATTCAGAAAGCCCATCGTTTTGAAAACGGACGTAAACGTGACCCGATATCCCTCCGTCCATACAAAAAAGAAACAGGTCATCATGATAACCGAGTGGGTCAGGAAAAAATGAAAATAACGCAGATGAGGGAAACTGTAATTGAGTTCAGGAGTCAGGAGGGCAAGTCCTGCGCCTGCAATTCCGATAAAGTAAACGATTTCAAAAATACTTCTGTTTTTGGTGATCAGCAGGATGATGCACAAAAACAGACTCATGCTGCACAGTTCAAGCGGCAGGGTATAGGCGGCGTTCCACCTTCCATTCCATAGGAGCCAGATGTGGTAGGCTGCTTCAAACAGCACTCCGGTTCCTGCAAGCAAAAGTCTAAATCCTAAGTTCCATCCCTTATGAAGAAAGGTTTTCCGTATACCATACATGCAAGCAAGCAGGAAGAGCAGAAAACAGAGTCCTCCTAGATGAGCGGGAGAAAATAAAGTGAAGGGATTTTGTTCATAGGATGTGCTGAAAAATGAAATCAAAGGATTCAACTCTCTTCATTTTTCTATCATTATAATGGTTTCATTATTGATTAAAAAGATAAAAATGGAAGAAACATCAGTTGATTATTATCATTATGTATATTATTATTAAAAGTGATAATAAAAGTTGGAGGGTTATAAAAATGAAGAAAAAAATGGACCTGATCCTTCATCCTGTCCGGTTAAAAATTGTTCAGTCCCTTTTGAATGGAAAGACAATGACGGTACAGCAGCTCGCTGAGAGGGTGGAAGATGTTCCGCAGGCTACGTTATACAGACATCTGAAGAAGCTTCTCGAAGCAAACATTCTTTCAGTGGTCCAGGAAAATCAGATTAGAGGAACAGTTGAGAAAGTGTATGCACTGAATGAACCTGCTATTCAGTCCCATGAGGATTTGCTTAATCTGACAAAAGAGGAGCATCTTGAAATGTTTATGCATTTTACCACTCATTTAATGGGGATGTATGAAGCTTATTTGGAGAAGGAAAACCCTGATTTAGTAAAGGATGGTGTGACCTACAGGGTGGCAAATGTTCACCTCTCCGACGAGGAGTTTATGGAAACAGCCCAGGAAATCGGGAAGATCGTTTTGAAGGCAATGAAAAACGAGCCTTCACCTGAACGAAAAAGCAGAAACATCGCGACAATTGTCATACCTGAATAGCAGCCATTGGGGGGGGATCACATGAGAAAATTGGACGTAAAGCTAGCATTGTTTATCGGAGTCATATGTTTTGGAGCAGGTTTTTTACTGCTGCCGTACCAATTAGAGTCCTTAAAATCAGCGCTGCCGCAAAGCGAATTTGAAAAAATGACAGCGGATATGCAGGTGGGGATTATGTCTCTGGCTTTTTCCGCGCAGCTGTTTTTAATGAGTTTCCTGTTAGCCTGGGCCGGGTTTAACCTTGCGCGCAAAACGGGTTTTTCGTTTGACATTCTGCAGTCTTTTTTTGAAAAAGGGCAAAAGAAATCGTTTGCGGGTAAACCTTTTGTGCTTGCTGTCATCTTTGGTGGAATAACAGGGTTTCTTATTGTTGCTTCGGATCGTTTTTATTTTGAAAATCGCATTCTGCAATTAAATGAGTTCAGTCCTGAATTTTCATGGCTCGGTTTGGCTGCGGGTATAGCAGGGGGAGGCGTTTTTGAAGAAACTCTTCTCCGCCTGTTTTTTGTCTCCTTTCTTGTATGGGGATTCGGCAAGATTTTCAGAACATCAGGTAAGACCGTATACTGGGCAGCGATCCTCATTGCTGCTTTGGGATTTGCTGCGCTGCATTTGCCCTTTACATTCGTTCTGTTCGGCGAGCTTACAGGGTTAATCGTGTTCAGAAGCTTTTTGCTTAATGGCATCGGGGGAATTTTTTTCGGCTATCTGTATTGGAAAAATGGATTCGAATACGCAATTATTTCTCATATGTTTGCCCATATTTCCATGCAGCTGCTGTTCATTCCGCTGTTCTACTAAGGGAAGAAAAGGAGATTGACAGATATGATTAAGGTCACGGATGTATCAAAATCATTTGGCAGTCACTCAGTGCTGAATGGTGTGAATTTTAAAGCGGAAGAAGGACGGATTATCGGACTGCTCGGTCCTAACGGAGCGGGAAAGACGACGTTTATCCGGATACTGAATGGAGTCATCAAGCCTGACAGCGGTGAAATCTCCATTTTTGGCCATGATCCTGCCTCAAGCGGAGATGAAATCAGGAAGCTGTCAGGTGTTGTGACAGAAAGTGCCGGCCTTTATCACCAGCTAAGCGGACAGGAGAATCTCTCGTTCTTTGCTGACTTATACGGTGTAAAAGAAAAAGCAAGAACAGGAGAGCTGCTTGAGCTTTTTGATCTTGCAGAACATAAAGACAAACCGGCAGGTACCTACAGCACAGGCATGAAAAAACGTCTGGCGCTGGCGAAAGCACTCCTGCATAAACCAAAGCTTCTTTATTTAGATGAACCAACAAATGGTTTGGATCCGGACGGCATCAAAATGGTCCTTTCCTATTTGAAAAAGTACAACAAAGAAACAGGAACAACCATCATCATCTGTTCCCATGTTCTTCATCAGCTTGAACCTGTCTGCGACTCTTTTGCGTTCCTTGAAAACCGGACGATTGTTGAACAGGGCACGGCATTAGAGCTAGCAGGTAAATACCTGAATGAGATCAAAGTAAAAGTGGTAACGGAGCCGGTCATGATTCAAAGGGATGCAGCAAGTTTTCCTTTTGACCAGCTGAAACCGGGAGAAGCGGTATTCACTCTTCCTTCTAAAGAACACATTTCAGGGCTGCTGAGGGAACTTTTAAAAAAGCATTCCATTTATTCAGCTGAGATGGTAAACAGCGGACTTGAGGCCATCTATTTTAAAGTAAGGGAGATGCACAATGAACAGCACAATCATGAAGGCCATCATTAAAAAAGACCTGAGAGACATTATCCGCAGCAAGAACCTGTTTGCCGTACTGATCATTATCCCTGTTCTTTTCTCAAGCGTCATCCCTGCAGCCATTCTCTCTGCCGCTCTCTTTTTAGATCTTGAGGAACTTGCCGGCAGTGACGCGGAGAGGATGATTACGAGCTTCATGACCCAGCTGAACCGGGAAAGCATTGCTTTTGAAACAGTTGAACAGCAGTTTGTCTTTTTATTTTTAAATTACATGCTGCCGTCTCTTTTTCTTCTCGTTCCAATTATCACAGCAAGCGTTGTCGCAGCGAACAGTTTTGTTGGAGAGAAAGAGCGCAGAACACTTGAAAGTCTCCTGTTTTCGCCAGTGTCTGTCAAAACGCTGTTTGTGAGCAAGATCATTGGATCATTCTTGCCTTCGCTGCTTGTATCGTTTGCAAGTTTTGTTCTAAGCGGGATCATTATCAACAGTCTCGGCTATCAGCTGTACAGACAAATGATTTTCCCGTCCGCCAACTGGCTCGTTCTTATTTTCTGGCTGTCTCCGATGGTTTCCCTGCTGACAGTCCTGCTGAACGTGCTAATCTCTTCACGGGTGAAGACGTATCAGGAAGCGCAGAACATCGGCGGGATCATTGTCCTGCCTGTAGTCGCAATGATGGCCGGTCAGGCAAGCGGGCTCTTTTTAGTAGGGTCTGGAGTCACGTTTTTAATCGGACTAGGCCTGCTCCTTGTGAATTTGCTGCTGATAAGCAGAATGGCAAAGTTCAGCGACCGGTATATGCTGTTTGAAAAGCAGATTCATTGATGTTGCTGAAATTTTAAACGGAGCACTTTCTGACTTGAGAGTTGATGGCACTTGTCCGGTAGAATTGTGTCCTTCGTGAAGTGTTTCAGGGCGTGAAGGTCAAAAAAACGGCCGGATTGTGCCCTTCGTGAAGTATTCCTTGGCGTGAAGGTCACAGAACAGGAAGGATTGTGCCCTTCGTGAAGTGTAGCAAGGCGTGAAGGTCACAAATCAGGAAGGAATGTGCCCTTGGTGAAGTGTTCCAAGGCGTGAAGGTCACAAATCAGGAAGGATTGTGCCCTTGGTGAAGTGTTCCAAGGCGTGAAGGTCACAGAACAGGAATGATTGTGTCCTTCGTGAAGTATTCCATGGCGTGAAGGTCACAAATCAGGAAGAGTAGTGCCATCAGGCGGAGAGATCTCAGAGTTGATGGCACTTATCCGGGAGAATAGAACCCTCAAGCAGAGCAATCACAGAGTTGATGGCACTTACCCGGGAGAATGGAACCCTCAAGCATTGCAATCACAGAGTTGATGGCACTTATCCGGGAGAATGGAACCCTCAAGCAGTGCAATCACAGAGTTGATGGCACTTATCCGGGAGAATGGAACCCTCAAGCGGAGAAATCACAGAGTTGATGACACTTATCCAGAAGAGTAGAACCCTCAAGCAGAGAGATCTCAGAGTTGATGGCACTTATTCACCAGAAGGGAACCCCCAAGCAGAGAAATCTTAGAGTTGATGGTACTTATCCAGCAGAAAGGAACCCTCAAGCGGAGAAATCACAGAGTTGATGACACTTATCCAGAAGAGTAGAACCCTCAAGCAGAGAGATCTCAGAGTTGATGGCACTTATTCACCAGAAGGGAACCCCCAAGCAGAGAAATCTCAAAGCTAATGCCACTAATCAAACAAGGGAGAGCGAATGAATGAATACAGCTATTCTAGTACTTGATATTCAAAAGGGCTTTATCGGCCAAAAAGCTCGAATGCCCGCAGCAGCACATCAAATAGAACCGATGTTGGAGAATGTAAATGACATTGTGGAGAAAGCTGATCATAAAAAAATACCTGTAGTGTATATTGGCAATGAATATGAACCAAAACAATTCATGGCCAATTTTTTAACGAAAAAATCAGCATTAAAAGGGAGCGAGGGTGCTGAGCTGGATGAGAGGCTTCTGAGGGTGAAGGATTGTTATTTTTCGAAAAGCAAATCAAGTGCGTTAAGCAATCCGGAGCTTGTTGCCTATTTAACGGCTAACAGAATTAAACACTTAGTGATTGTTGGTTTGTTTGCAGAAGCATGTGTAGCTGCAACTGCACTCGATTCCATCCACAGGCAATTCACTGCAGCAGTTGTAAAAGATGCAATAGCAAGCATGAGTGATGCAAGGAAAGAGAAGTCTTTAAAGTACATGTGTTCAAAAGGGGTTGCGATCGTTGAATCCTCTCAGTTATTCCAGAATTCCTTCATGGAAAACTTGGGATAGTGCTTTAAAGTTTCCGTCAATCAAATCGTACCGGGCTAACTGGTCCTCAGACTGTCTAATCACAAAACAACCCCCGCTTACATATCAGCGGGGGTCTCTTCATTAAATCTTAAGATCAATTTTAGCGTTTTTCTTCAGTTCTTCTACTTTTTGAGCCAGAAGTTCCTGTTGTTTTTGCTGTTTGAGAGATTGCTCGATTTGAGGTTTTACTTCTTCAAGCTTAGGTACTTCCTGCTTAGCTGCTTTTCCTTGCTCTGCGTACTGGTCGTACGTTTTTTGGATCTCTTCATCAGAGATTTCGCCGGCAGGCACTTCTTTTTCGATATACTGTCTGAATTTGATGTCATCAGCAATCTGAGACTCAAGGGTTTTCATGTCCATGCCTGATTTTTTGAGTGCTGCTTCAAATTCTTTTTCTGTTTTGAATTGTTTTTTCGTTTCATCAAGCTGTTTTTTTACGTCTTCATCAGATGCTTTGTAGCCTTTTTTGTCGGCTTCCTGCATAAGAAGGGTTTGTCCGACTAAGCTGTCAAGCGTCTGCTTTTTTACTTGTTCGGCAGCTTCTTTGGACGTTGGATCCTGTCCCATTTGCTGCATTTGTCCTTGAGTTGCCTGAAGAACGCTGTTGTAGTCTTTTCCAAGAATCTTTTCGTCGTTAACGAGAGCGACCGTCTTCTTTTCATCCACTTGCTGTTTTTCTAATTTTTTCTGCATTTCTTCCATTTGCTTTTGCTGTTCCTTCTGCTGATCGGTTTCGGCTGTTTTTGCTTTATCTTCCGTTTTAGCCTCTTTGCTTTCTTCGTTGCCTCCGCATGCGGCTAAAACAACGGCCATCAGACCTGTTATGAGTGAAAACATTAATTTTTTCATCATCGATCTCCTTCCTTTAAGCTAGAAGTATAATTTTTTCTAAAAAAAAATCATCTAGTGCGCATTATAAAGGAAATGAATTGAAAAAGAAACCTTATGGGGCAGTTGTAACGAGATGTAATACGATTGAAACCTTTTTTACGAGCTAAAAAACGCCTTAAGATATGTTAGAATATGGGTGTTGGAAAAGGGGGAATTAATCATATGGGAAGTGTGGTCGGTTTTGAATTAAGCAGCAAACATCCGGAAAAAGCGGCAGCATTTTACGAGTCGGTGTTCGGATGGGATGTTGGCGAGCCAGTCTGGGATTACAGACAGGTAAAGACAGAACGGGGTTCAATCAGCAAAGGACCGGAGGATTTTCCTCATGGAACAAGAATTCAGATAGAAGTAGATTCAATTGATCAGACACTTGCCGCTGCTAAAAGGAATGGTGCTGTAATCGTCAGAGAAAAGATGGAATTTGATGACTTTTATCTTGCGTATGCAACAGACCCTGCAGGCATCGGGTTCGGTCTAGTAGAAAGAAAGAATTCTTTACATAAAGGAGATTAATCAATGGCTAAACTGCCTCCAAAACCATGTTCAGAGTCACGCGTTTTTCAGACAAACCGCGTGCTGCCTCCGGATACAAACAATCATCAGACCTTGTTTGGAGGAAAGCTGATGGCCTATATCGATGTTGTAGCATCCATTTCAGCATCCAAGCACTGCAGAACAGAATGCGTCACGGCCTCCATGGATTCGGTTGATTTTCTGCACCCGATCCGTCCGGCAGATGCGGTGCATCTTGAATCATTTGTGACGTTTACTGGAAGATCATCGATGGAAGTGTTTGTAAAAGTAACGGCAGAAGATTTAAAAAGCGGGAAGTCAAAGGTCGCAGCGACAAGCTTTATCACGTTCGTCTCACTTGACGAAAATGGCCGGCCAAAAGAAGTCCCGGCTGTCTTCCCGGAATCTGATGAGGAAAAATACTTGTTCGCCTCCGGTGATGAGCGCTCGCAGATCAGAAAATCAAGAAGAAAAGCAAGCATTGCCTTCTCTGAACAAATTAAACAATATTGAGGAATCATTCATGTCCATCCTGTACAGAAGCTTTATTGAAGAAGAGATTAAACCAGGCCTGCTCGATCAATTTGTCCGGTATCAGAAAACCGACCGGGTATGGTACGAGGAAAATGGACAATTCAGGGTAAAGGAAGATTCTTTTACCGATGATTGGGACCTCGAAAAAAAGAAAGAAGTCATTCAATCCCTGAAGCAATGCGTGCAGGCTGGAGGAACTGTCATTGGCGCCTTCCTGGCAGAGCGAATGATTGGTTTTGCAGCGGTTGAAGGAAAGAAATTCGGCAGACGCCGGCACTATCTTGAACTGTCCTATATCCATGTCTCACATGAAGCGCGGGGCAGAGGGACAGGTCTAGAGCTTTTTAAACTTGCCTGTATATATGCCAAACAAATGGGTGCTGAAAAAATGTATATTGGCGCACATCCTTCCGCGGAAACGCAGCATTTTTACCGGAAAGCAGGCTGCGTCCCTGCTAAAGAAATCAATGGGGAGATATACAGCCGCGAGCCGCTGGATCTTCAGCTTGAAGTGTCGCTTGATCCTTTTTAAGGATCTTTTTTTTGTTTACATTCTTAACAGAATCTACATTGACTTTTTCACCACTGGGCCATATAGTTAAATACGTTAAAAGTTAAATTGTTGAACTAATAATTTTGATAGATGCAGAACCTGACACTTAAGGAGGGATTGGGCATGTCATGCAGCAAAATTACCGAGCTCGTCGACCGATACATAGCGGTTTCCTATTCTGTGACGAATATCGCGGAAACACTTGTGAAAGAACAGATCGGCAGTGATCTGACGAATGATCAGCACTATATGCTGAGATATATGAGTCAGGCAAAGACCTGCACATCGACTGAACTGGCAGCTGCTTTTAATGTAAAAAAAAGTGCCATTACGGCCATCATTACACGTCTGCATGAAAAGGGACTGATTGAACGCGACCGCGATGAAAATGACCGCCGCGTTGTTTACTTAACGCTGTCTGATAAGGGACATGAGCTGTTTGAAAAAGCGGAAAACCGCATACATACGCTCGTAGAATCATTTATCAATAAATTTGATCCCGAAGAGATCACGCGGTTTATTGAAACCTATGAAAAGCTGAACAGACTTCTGATTGAAAACAAAGAAACGCATACGGGGGAATCTGAGTGAATACGATTATTAAACAAAAATGGCTTGTCCTGATTCTATGGATTGCTGTTGTTGCCGGATTGCTGTTTACAGCTCCGAACATGGCGGACCTGGTCAGGGAGAAGGGGCAGATTGATGTTCCGGAGGGCTATTCCTCTTCCTACGCATCTGAAATTCTTGATGAGGTGCAAAAAGAAGAAGGCGGGGAAGATTCAAGTTCGGTTGCTCTTGTCTTTTACAGTGATGAAAAGCTGACGAAATCAGAGATTTCCGAAGCGGAAAAGGCAATCCGCACGCTTGAAAAAGAAGAAGATAAACTCGGTATAACCGAAATTCTCACCCATTTTAACGAAGAAAGCCTTAAAGAACAGCTTGTCTCAAAAGACGGCAAAGCGATTCTTGCATCTGTCAATGTCGCATGGAACGACCGCGAACCGGAAGAAGTGAGAGATGCCCTCTATGAAGCAATCAGCGATGCTGACGTTGAATATGACTACACAGGCAACTGGATGATCAATGAAGACTTGATAAAGAGCTCTGAAGAAGGATTGAAAAAGACAGAGGGCATCACGGTTATTTTTATACTCGCAGTGCTTCTTCTCGTTTTTAGATCCATCGTGGCGCCTATTATCCCGCTTCTTGCGGTGGGCTTCACGTATCTTGCTTCACAGTCTATCGTTTCGTTTTTAGTAGATTCATTGGATTTTCCTATCTCAAACTACACTCAGATTTTCCTTGTAGCCGTTCTATTTGGAATTGGAACGGACTACTGTATTTTGATTCTGAGCCGGTTTAAAGAAGAATTGGCCGTAAGTGAAACGGTGACTGATGCCATCGTGGCAACGTATAAAAACGCGGGCCGGACAGTCTTTTTCAGCGGCGTTGCCGTCATGATCGGATTTGCTGCGATTGGATTTTCGCAGTTCAAACTCTACCAGTCTGCCTCAGCGGTTGCAGTCGGTGTGGCTGTGCTGCTTGTCGCATTATTTACGATTGTGCCGTTTTTCATGGCCGTGCTTGGCGGGAAGATTTTCTGGCCGTCCAAAAGCAAAGCAGAACACGGGGAAAGCAGACTTTGGAGCATCCTCGGCAGATTCTCGCTTGCCCGCCCGCTGCTCTCCCTGCTGATTGTTGCAGCCATTTGCGTGCCGTTTCTGGCCGTTTATGACGGCGAACTGTCATTCGATTCTCTTGAAGAAATCAGCGGGGATGTTTCCTCGATCAAGGCATTTAATGCCATTGCCGACAGCTTTGGACCGGGTGAATCCATGCCCACACAGATTGTAATGCAAAATGATGAAGAAATGGACTCTGCAGAATATGCAGCATTGGCCGAAAAAATCAGCCAAGAGGTCGAAAAAGTCGACCTTGTTGATAATATCCGGTCCGTTACCCGTCCAGCGGGAGAGCCGATTGAAGACTTCTTCGTTGCCAAACAGGCGGAAAACCTAAGTGATGGACTTGGTGACGGAAAAGAAGGAATTGACGAGATCAGCAAAGGATTGAACGAAGCGGGCAGCGAGCTGTCAAAATCGCAGCCGCAGCTGAATGATGCAACAAAAGGAATTAACGGGCTGATCTCTGGAACGTCTGAACTCCAGGCGGGCATTAATGAGGTCCAGTCAAATCTTGTCAAGATTGAAGACGGCATTCGTCAGGGCAGCACCGGCTCGGCGAAAATTAAAGAGGGGCTTTTGAATACAAAGGCAAAGCTTGAGGAGCTTTCAGCCGGGTATGAAGAGCTTGAGGCTAATTATAAGTTATTAGGAACTGGACTCGGAGAACTTACTGCAGGTTATAAAGAATTGGAAGCTGGTCTTTCATCATTGAATCAAGCCTTCAACAAGCTTAATAGTAATGATTTTGCTGCATTGGGTCAGGAGTATACAAAGCAAGAAGGTAATTCCAAGAAAAGTTTGGAAAGCGACACTAGATACCAAACGCTTGTAGGAACAGTTGCGACAGCAAAAGAATCTCTCAACTTACTGTCTCCCGGTCTTAGTGAGCTGAACGGAAAGCTATCCGCGGTCTCAGCCGGCATGACCCAGGCAAACACAGGCTTGACCCAGGCAAACAATGGTCTTGCACAATTCCCTGGCGGCATCGACGCTCTTATTAAAGGCATTGATCAGCAGCTTGCGGGACTTAATCAGCTAGCTGACGGCCAAGGGCAGATTGCCGGAAATATGCCGAAATTTTCAAACGGGCTTGGAGAAGTCAATTCCGGCCAAAAGCAGCTGCTTGACGGATTTGGTGATCTTGGCGGCCAGCTTGGTCAGCTGACGGACGGCTTAAATCAGAGTGCCGATGGGCTTAACCAAGTATCAGATGGAATTGGTTCTGCTCAGGATTACTTGACAGGTCTTTCCAAGTCTTCAGACCAAAATGGATTCTATCTGCCTGAGGAGGTTCTTGACAGCAAGGAATTTGCTCAGGCGCTTGATGCCTACATGTCAGAGGACCGGAAAACGATGACGCTTGATGTGGTGTTTGAAGCAAGCCCGTATTCCAATGAAGCGATGGAACAAGTGCCGGAGATTAAAGAAGCAGTAAGCCGCGCTGTAAAGGATACAAAGCTTGAAAATGCAGATGTGGCCGTAGGCGGCATTACAAGCACAAACGCAGATTTGAGTACTGTTTCTGCACAGGATTACTCGCGTACAGTTATTTTAATGCTTGTGGGAATCTCTATTATTCTCATCTTTATGTTCCGCTCTCTGATTATGCCAATCTATATTATCGGTTCACTCGTACTGGCCTACTTTACATCCATGGCGATCAATGAAGTGATTTTTGTAGATATTCTTCAGTACACTGGCATAAGCTGGGCTGTTCCGTTTTTTGGATTTGTTATTCTTGTCGCGCTTGGCGTCGACTACAGTATTTTCCTGATGGACCGTTTCAATGAATACCGCGATCTGTCAGTAGGCGAAGCTATGCTGATGTCTATGAAAAAGATGGGGACAGTTATTATTTCAGCAGCCGTTATCCTTGGAGGAACTTTTGCAGCAATGATGCCTTCCGGAATGCTTTCTCTGCTGCAGATTGCCTCCATTATTTTAATCGGATTGTTCTTATACGCACTTGTGATCCTGCCGCTGTTTATACCGGTTATGGTAAAAACATTCGGATCAGCAAATTGGTGGCCGTTTAAGAGAGTATCAAATGAATAACAATTGACACAAAAAAGCTCCGGGAGTTATCCCGGAGCTTTTATCATATCTGGATGTCAGAAAGTAACTTCATCCTGGTTTCTTACAATGAGAAGTGTTTTACCTTTATCAAGTTCTTCCTCAAGCTTTTCGGCCATTTCAGTGTCGAATCCGATTTCTTCCATTTTAACAACGAGCTTGTCATCCTTGCTTCTGAATACGTTTTTGATGGCCGTTCCGACACCTGTTACGCCAACACCGATTTTATTGGCATCTGTCTCTTTACGGTCGCGTCTGACGTGATCATTATCGTGTGAGAGTATGTAAATATCCTCGTCCCTGATGCCGTCATGGCGCAATCTGTCAATCGATTCCTTCAGCTGTTCATCATCGTGAAAAACTTTGAATTTCGGTTTCATCTTTATCGCCTCCATGGTAAAAAGGTACCCGCTCTATGAAAGATTGAAACAAGGAAACAAGTACTCGAAAAAAACGGGAGGAATTTGCTATAATAGATTGAATGTCAATCATACACGTGCTTGTTTAAACAGGCATTTTTATAAGAATGGAAAGAGAGTGAAAAAATTATGGGCCGTAAATGGAACAATATTAAAGAGAAAAAGGCGTCTAAAGATGCAAATACAAGCCGGATTTACGCAAAATTCGGCCGGGAGATTTATGTAGCTGCCAAGCAGGGTGAGCCGAATCCTGAATCAAACCAGGCACTCCGCATGGTTCTTGAACGTGCAAAAACATACAGCGTCCCAAAAAACATCGTTGACCGTGCGATTGAAAAAGCAAAAGGCGGTTCAGAGGAAAGCTACGACGAACTTCGTTATGAAGGCTTCGGGCCGAATGGTTCAATGGTCATCGTGGATGCACTGACAAACAACGTGAACCGCACAGCATCGGATGTCCGGGCTGCGTTTGGAAAAAATGGCGGCAACATGGGGGTTAACGGTTCGGTTGCGTACATGTTTGATGCAACTGCCGTTATAGGCGTAGAAGGAAAGAATGAAGAGGATGTGCTGGAGCTTTTAATGGAAGCAGATCTTGATGTGCGGGATATCCTTGAAGAGGAAGATTCTGTGATTGTCTATGCTGAACCAGACCAATTTCATGCTGTTCAGGAAGCATTCAAACAGGCGGGCATTACTGAATTTACCGTGGCAGAGCTTACGATGCTTGCGCAAAATGATGTTGAGCTCCCTGAAGATGCACAGGCACAATTTGAAAAAATGATTGATGCGTTGGAAGATTTAGAGGATGTTCAGCAGGTATACCACAACGTGGACCTGGGATAATAGATGAAAACAGGCGGAAAATCCGTCTGTTTTTTTATACCCAGATAAAAAATTAATAAAAAAGTGATCCATTTAAAAAATCCTGTCGTTTCCTGTACAAGAAGTTCAAAACGAACTTAAAAAACGACAGGGAGCGTGTAATCATGAAAATCAAAAAATTGTTAGCACCTGCACTTGGATTATCCTTACTTGTACCAACTTTCGGAACGGCCGTCCAGGCAGAGGAAATGAAGCCGACAGTCAACACACCTGCAGCGCAGCTCAGAGCAGACCTTGACTACCTATTGTCAGAGCATTTTGTTTTAGCGATAACAGCCATGACAAAGTCCTATGATGGAGCAAAAGATGCAGAGGCAGCAAACAAAGCTTTAGATCAAAATGCAGCTGACATGACTCCTGCCATTGCTTCAGTATACGGGGAAGAAGGCGCAGCGGAATTCGAGCGAATCTTCCGTGAACATAATGATTACACGGCCGATCTTGTAAATGCGGCAAAAGGAAATGACGAAAATGCCCGTGCAGAAGCCGAAAAAGAAGTTGCGGCATTCGTTGAAGAATTTTCAACCTTCCTTGGTACTGCAACAGAAGGAAAGCTTCCAAAAGAGGCAGCTGAAGAAGCAGTAAAAGTTCATGAAGCTCAGGTGCTTGAAGTTTTTGATAACTACGTAGAAGGCGACTACAAGGAAGCAAATGAAACATTCCGAGAAGGATATAAACATATGTATGTGATCAGTGATGCATTAGCAGGAGCTATCACGACTCAAATGCCTGAAAAATTCGAAAATACTAAATCCGATACACCTGCTGCGGATCTTCGTTCTGCATTGAACAGCCTGGCAGCCGAACACTTTGCACTGGCAGCAACAGGCATGCAAAAAGGATTTGACCAGAAAGAAGATTATGACTTTGTCAGCTGGTCAGAAGATGCCAACACAGCAGACTTTAAAGCAGCAATCGGCTCTGTATATGGAGAAGAGGGTGCGGCACAATTTGAAAAAGTTTGGCAGGGCAACCACATCAATGCACAAGCTGAAATTGTAGCAGCTACGCTTGAAGGCGATGATGCGAAAATCACAGAATCTAAAGCAAAGCTTGATCAATTTGCAATGGACTTCGGTGCATTCCTTGGTGCGGCAACGGGTGAAAAGCTTCCTGCCAAAGACGCACAAGCTGCCATTAAGCAGCACGAAGCACTTGTCACACAAACGTTTGACCAATATGTTGCCGGCGACTACGATGCAGCTTACCAGTCATTCCGGGAAGGGTACAAGTTCATGTATGGTGTCGGCCAGACATTGGGAAATGCGATTGTGACGCAAATGCCTGATAAATTTGAAGCTTCAGCAATGCCTGAAGACATGCCAAAAACAGGACTCGGCGGAACAAGTGAAGCACTTCCGGCATCAGCAGCTGTATTTGCAGGCCTAGGCTCGCTCTTAGCTGCAGCAGCTCTTGTTCTTTTCAGAAGAAAAACGGCTCAACAGAAGTAATTGCTGAAAAGAGAGATGAGAGGGATGCTCTGTTTTAGAACACATGAGATCGGATCAGCTGCAAGCGCACTGATCCTTTCCCTCTTTTTTCCTTATTAGAACAAAACTATGTGATTTATAAACGGGGTGCATTGGAAAATGAAAAAAATCATCTTACTCGGCATAAGCAGCGTTATCTGTTTTATCCTCGCGGGCTACAGTTACGGGCTTTTCCCAACTCAATTATCCTCTACCGATACCTCCCCCAAAAAAGCAGAGCAAACGACTGTGCAGACGGAAAATGCTGCCGCCGGGGCAGATGGGTCTGAACGTCCGCTGAATGAATTTACCTTATTAAAAGCAGAAGTGAAAAAGCTGATTGAAGCCCAAAAAAGAGAGACTGCCCAAATGAAAGGCATCATCCCTGCAACCGTTGAAATCCCATCGATAAATGTGAATGCCTCAATTGAACAGGTAGGGATTCTTGACAACGGTCAGATGGGGGTCCCAGAGGACATTAACAATGTCGGCTGGTTTGAACCTGGAGTGAAGCCCGGAAGCAGGGGAAGCGCGGTTCTTGCAGGACATGTTGACAGCAAAACGGGTCCTGCCATCTTCTTTGATCTGAAAAAAGTAAAAGAGGGCGACGAAATCATCGTAAAGGATCAAAACGGAACAGCTCTTACGTTTATCGTAAAAAAGCAGGAAAGCTATGAACGTTCATCAGCTCCGATCGATGAAATCTTCCAGACGTCAGAAGGTCAGTATTTAAACCTGATTACTTGTACAGGAACGTTTGACCGGTCTGCAGGAACGCATGAGGAAAGACTTGTCGTATTTGCAGAATTAAAAAAGGAAAAGAAACCGGCAAAGGATGTTCCTCCCCCTCCCCCTGATACTGTAGAAGTGAATGGAACATTTGTAACGTGGCATGCTGTCCGCGAAGATACGGTTGCAGGCTACAGAGTATACAGAGGAGACAAAAATGGCGAGAACTTCGAGCAAATTGCGAGCATATCAGCTCTTGAAAGAAAGAGTTTTATGGATGAAAAAGCTGCAGAGCATACTTATTATGTAACAACTGTCGATGCCTTTGGGCAAGAATCAGAGCCTTCTGAAATAGCCGCGGTCAATTAAACTTCAGAAAACCAGTCTGTCATTTGATCAGACTGGTTTTTAAATGTGTATTTTTTGAAAAAATGAAACTTTTCACCTAATAAAACGTTAGATATAATAGGTCTGTTTATTTACTATTCTGCAATTCCAATCGACTTATTTAAGGAGCGTTTGATTATGGCCAATACAGTCATAAATGAAAAAACCGGTTTGAAAAGGAAACAGAAGAGAAATGTTTTTTTTGGTGCGATTTTGTTTTTCTTTCTGCTTTCTGCGGGAACAGCCGTCTATCATTATACAAAACCTCTTCCGGCAGGCATCTCCCACGAAGGTGATATTCATGCCGGGCAGGTGGAATTTCTCTACGATCTGACGTTTGAAAATGGGGAAGAAGTGACACATAATCAGGTCATTTTTGACAGGATTGAAGATACCATTGAAGAGGCTGACCAGTTTATCATGATGGATATGTTCTTGTTTAACGACGAATACGACCGGTCTGCAAGCTATCCAGCCCTGTCCAATCGTCTTAAAGACGCTTTAATTGAAAAGAAACAGAAGGATAAAGAAATCCAGATAACGGTGATTACAGACCGCATTAATACCTTTTATGGATCATACCCGTCACGGATTGCAAAAGAGCTGAAAGAAAACGGCATTGAAGTTGTCTTTACGGATTTAAAGCCTCTCAGGGATTCGAATCCCTTTTTCTCCGGGGGCCACAGGACGTTTCTGCAGTGGTTTGGAACCGGAGGAAGCGGCTGGATACCGAATGCGTTCAGTTCTGATTCTCCTGATGTCACACTCAGGTCCTATCTGGACTTATTAAATTTTAAAGCAAATCACAGGAAAGTCATTGTATCTGAAAAAGAAGGAATCGTGACGTCCGCCAATCCCCACGACGGCAGTTCGCTCCACTCTAATATTGCGTTTGCTGTAAAAGGAGAAATCCTGAGGGAACTTGTTGAAACGGAAAAAGCGGTCGCTTCCTTGTCAGGAACGGATGTGGAAATGGATGAGAGCGCTGTTGTATTTGCACAGGCGGAATCCGGCGATTATGATGTTCAGCTTTTAACCGAAGGGAAAATCAAGAAACACTTAGTAAACGAATTGAAGCAGACCGGAAAAGGTGAAAAGATTAAAATTGGGGCATTTTATTTATCTGACCGCGATATCATTAAGGAGCTGCTGGCAGCTTCAGAAAGAGGAGCAGAGGTCAGACTGATACTTGATGCAAACAAAGATGCCTTTGGACGGGAGAAGAACGGTGTTCCAAACAGGCCTGCTGCTCATGAACTTGTTTCAAAATCTGATGGAAACATCCAGGTGCGGTGGTATAAAACAAACGGCGAACAGTATCATACGAAGCTGATGTTTTTCGAGGGTGAGGAAGAGGATACGGTCATTGGCGGATCAGCCAATTTTACGAAGCGCAATCTCGGAGATTTTAACCTTGAGACAGATCTGAAAATTACCGGCCCTTCCAATACAGGGATGATGGAGGAAATGGAAGCCTATTTTGATGAGCTCTGGTCAAATCAGTCAGGAACATACACAGAGGATTATGAAGTATTTGCAGATGATTCGCTCTTTTTGACATTCATGTACCGCTTTCAGGAGTGGAGCGGGATTTCAAGTTTTTGAGGGGGACGGCAGCTTGTTGCTGCCGTTTTTTATTTGCACCTATAAAAGAAGCTTCAACAAAACATGTTATTACAATAAATCGGGGTTCAATAAAAATCCGGAAAATGACGCCACAAACGAGCATCCAATTCGGGTAAAAGTGGCGGCACTAAGCCGAATGGCGCCACAAACGAGTATCCAATTCTGGTAAAAGTGGCAGCACTAAGCCGAATGGCGCCAGCAAGTTGGGATTCATTTTTAGCACTTTAACATAAAAAAACCGGACGAGCTATAGCACTAGTCCGGTTTTCATTCTATGAATCCATTGATTTTCCAAGACTTTGTTTGCGCTCCTGCTCAGCAATCATTTCATCGTCTTCGGCATTGTCGCGTGTAACTTTCTGCGTTAGAATTGCTCCAACGGCAACAAGCATCATGACAGCGATGTAGTAGCCTTTTTCATTCAGCTGAAGGTTATCGGCATTGTACAGTCCGATACAAAACAGCGCGACTCCGGCAAAGAACGTAAAGTAAGCGAGGAATGTAAAGGCCGGTGTATTTCTTCTTCGGTATTTTTGCATAGCAGATCGCTCCCTTTTAATAGGTAATATGGCAGTAATGACTCTGATATCATACCATAATTTCCCTAAAGTGAAACGTGTTATTTGTCATATTTACAGTTTCATTGTGAGGAGGTGCACCTATTTTACATTTATATTGAGAGGTCCTTTGATCCGCACGGGAGGTTCATTGACCGAAATCTCTGTCCGCTGCTGGCGTTTAGCTCCGAAGACAGCTCCGACCTGCTTGATGGAGGATGTGACATTGTGGAGCATTTCACCGACGTCATGGGCAGATTCAAGGAGAGGATCGACAGTGCGGATTTTGCCTTTGACATCTGATGTTAGCTGATTGGCTGTATGAATCAGCTGCTCGGCTTCTTCTGAAAGCCCGTTTACGGCATTTCTGACTTCTGCAAGCGTCTTGTTGGTTTCATCCAGCGTAACCATCCCTTTTTTTAATGTTCCGATCAAATGGACAGCAAGACAGATGAACGCACCCGAAGCGCCTGCAACACTTAATTTGATTAACATGTTTTCCCTCCTTTTTATATCAATCTATGTTTTCTTTTTTGCGGAAATGCCTCAAAGGACAACCGCCTAATTATTATAAAATTTAGATTAGTTGTTGACATCATTGCCGGTTTCTTATAGAATAGCAGTATACAAATCGAATAAATGAACCTCCTAAAGGGGAGTAGCTTTTACAATAGCGTCGTCACTTCGAAGCAATTGCTTCCGGCTCTATTGGCAACCATTGCGTTGTTAGCAAGACCTTTACCTATTACCGGTAAAGGTCTTTATTGTTTTTCAGAACAAAAAACCTTTGCCGAATGCAGGCAAAGGTTTTTTTATTCGAAATTTCCTAAATGAGGTGTGAGAGTATATGAAAAAAATCCGATGGTCCATTGAAAAATTAATTCGTGAAAACAAAGAGGAGCTGCTGAAGGATAAAACGCAGCTTGAAAAAATTGAACAGCGCATTGATGACAAGTACACGAAAAAAATAGGATTTAAATAGGAGGAATGAAGATGATTCTAAGAAAATATATGTCTATTCTAGGTATTGGTTCTGCTCAAATTGATTTAATCCTGAATAAGGAAGAGTTCAGTCCCGGTGAGTGTGTGAAAGGTTACTTTTTAATAAAAGGCGGTGTGATTGAGCAGCAGCTGAAGCGGATTGACTGTGATTTGGTTGCGGCCGATCTGTCTGCCGGGAGTGAGAATGTGCTTGAAACGTCTAATATTTTAACCTCAAAACAAATTGCTGCTGAGGAACAAAACCGGATTGATTTCGTATTCAGGCTTCCTCAAAACCTTACGGAATCAAACGATGAGAGGTCGTATTTCTTTAACACGAGGCTAGTGTTCGATGAAGGGGTTATCAGCAAAGATCAGGACTTTATCACAGTTGTAAAGGGGGACTAACAGATGGAATTATCAATGCTGATGGAATATGGATGGGTATTGCTGCTTTTGATTGCGATTGAAGGACTGCTTGCCGCAGATAACGCGCTTGTGCTTGCCATTATGGTCAAACACCTGCCGGAGGATCAGCGGAAGAAAGCTTTATTTTATGGTCTTGCAGGTGCCTTTGTTTTCAGGTTTGGCTCCTTGTTTGCAATCTCCTTCCTGGTGGATGTCTGGCAGGTTCAGGCGATCGGGGCTCTCTACTTGCTGTTTATTGCAGCGAACCATATCTTAAGAAAACTTGTGTTTAAAAAGAAGGAAGAAGAAGAGAAGCCGGATAAGAAAAAATCAGGATTCTGGGCAACTGTACTGAAGATCGAGCTTGCAGATATCGCATTTGCTGTAGATTCCATTTTGGCTGCTGTGGCTCTCGCCGTCACGCTTCCAAATACCAGCCTGCCGCCAATCGGCGGTCTTGACGGCGGAAAATTCCTTGTCATTTTCGCAGGGGGCATTATCGGGCTTGTGATTATGAGATTTGCCGCAAACTTCTTTGTCGACTTGCTTCATAAACGTCCGGGCCTTGAAATTGCAGCATTCGGAATTGTCGGATGGGTTGGAGTAAAGCTTTCCATCTACACCCTGTCCCATCCTGAACTCGCTGTGCTGCCTGAAGGATTTGCAAAATCCCCCGAGTGGAAAATCACATTCTATGTTGTACTCGTTGGAATTGCAGCAGCGGGATGGTTCTTGTCAAAAGAGAAAAAAGAAGAATCGGCAGAAGTCAGTCAATAGTTTTGAAGAGCATCCATTTCATCATGGATGCTTTTTTGCGTTTTCTTTAGAAAATCTTTACCTTTTTCCAAAATTTATCATGTATAGTAGAGGTAGATTACACAAGAGAAACGGATGGTCGTGATGAAAAAATTAATCAAATACAGTTTGGGCGGCTTGCTTCTTTTAGGCTTCATCTACACAGGATTTCTTCATTACAGCATTCATACAGCAGCTTCCGGGCAGCCGGAAGATGGAGCGGATTACATCATTATTCTGGGTGCAAAAGTCAATGGAACGGTGCCTTCTCTCGCACTGCAGTACCGGGCTGATGCAGCAGCAGAGTATATGAAGAGAAATCCGGAGACAATTGCCGTCGCATCTGGCGGACAGGGGCCGGGTGAAGAGATCACGGAAGCTGAGGCAATCAGCAGGATCTTGCTTGGGCATGGGATTGATGAAAAGAGAATTTTAAAGGAATCGGCATCAACAAGTACAATTGAGAACCTCTCATATTCAAAGAAAGTACTGCCAAAAAACGCCAAACAGGGACTGATTGCCACAAATGACTTTCATATTTACCGCTCATTGCTTGCGGCAGAACAGCTTGGCCTTAATGTGGGGGGGCTGCCGGCAAAAACTCCCCGTGTCGCCGTTTTGAAATCTTTTTCAAGAGAGTACTTAGCGATAACAAATTACTACGTAAGAGGACGCTATGAGGCAAAATAAAAAGAACCATCTTGTCCGCCGTCCCGGGAATGGTTCTTATGTTTTTCTCTATAAAGCTGTTCTTTTTTCGTTTTCGTCCGTTTCGTGCTCAAATCCTGCAGAGCAAATGGACTTCTGCTGCTTTCGGGATTACGTTTTCCTTCGCGCGTCATTTTCAGGCGCTGTTTTTTTGCTTTAGATAAACTCATGGCATTCACACTCCTGCTATTATTTCTATCAGTATACGCGGAAACAAGACATTTTGTACAGATGGAGTGAACGCTGTTATGTATCTTTTTCCAGCAGGTTTCTTTTCGCCTGCCAATGGGAAATGTATAGTCAGATAACAATGACTGACGTGAGGGAGAGATAAATATGGAGTATTCTGCAAAGGCGGAAGCCAAGGCAAAGGCGAATGATGCAGGAGAAGAAACAAAGCCCTGGATCAGGCGGTTCGGGCGTTTTGGCTATATGGCAAAAGGACTTGTCTATTTTTTAATCGGCGTTCTTGCGCTGCTTGCGGCTCTTGGACTGGGAGGAAAAATGACCGGAACGAGCGGCATGTTTGAAACCGTGGCTGGAAAGCCATTCGGAGAAATTTTACTGTGGGTAATCGGCATCGGCCTGATTGGTTATGTCTTATGGGAACTCATAAAAGCTTTTCTTGATCCTGAGAGGAAAGGAAAAAAGACAAAAGGCATACTGGTGAGAACAGGCTATGCCGTCAGTGCAGTCATCTATGGAGCCATCGCGTACAAAGCCATATCGATCGCTATGAACGCAAGCTCAGGAGGAGGCGGATCTGAAAAAACGATTTCAGCGAAGCTGCTCCAGCAGCCTTTTGGCCAGTGGATCATTGGACTGATCGGGGCCATCATTGTCGGATATGGCCTGTATGAACTCTATAACGGCTATACGGAACGATTTATGAATAAGTTCAGAGTCAGCGAAATGAATGAACATGAGCGAAAGATTGCGAGAAAGTCAGGAAAATCGGGCTTGATTGCAAGAGGAATTGTACTTGCCATGATTGGCTATTTCTTTATTCAAACAGCTATTACAGCTAACCCTGAACAATCAAAAGGAATTGACGGGGCTCTGGCTGAGCTCGCCTCTAAACCTTACGGAGGCTGGATGCTCGGTCTTGCAGCTGCCGGCCTTATGCTTTACGGCATTTATGAAATGATCCGCGGCCGCTATGAACATATGAGCTTTGGCGGAAAATAAACCTGCTCTTTTTTTGAACACAATACATGAAATGGAAACCATCTGCATGGGCGGGTGGTTTTTTTTTCTGGAATTCACTGTAATGTCCGCTTAGGATAAACGCACAGTCACTCCTGCCTCAGCCTGCATAGGTTATGATAAGGGAGTGATGCAGGTGTCTAAAAAATCAAATCGGAAATTGAGGGACAGAGTAAAGGTTGTCTTTTTGAATGAGATCGAGGCTGGATCCGGATTGGAAAGCGTCTTGGAAGCTGGAAAAGCGGCAGCAGAAGCAGTTGCTGAGACACTTGAAGAAGTGTCGGAAACAGTCGCAGATGCACTTGAAGAAGTGTCGGAAGCAGTTGCAGATACGATCGAAGCAATCGCAGAAACAGTTGCAGATACGATTGAAGAAGTGGAAGAAGCAGTTGCAGAAACAAGTGAACAAACACCAAAAATGCGTCCGATTATCAAAAAAGTGGTAAAGAAAGTAAAGCCGCCTATTGCTTTCGGTTCGCTGTACAATGCTGATATTGGGGGTTTTGCTGTTCCGGGGGTAAAACTGAATTTCACCTCTGAGGGACCGGAATATAAAACGAGATCCAGTGTTTCAGATGATACGATTAGAATTAAAAAAGACGGCGTTTATGAAATCATTTTCTTAACCGATGTCATGACTTTAAATGGAGAAGCGGATTTTGGGATCTTCAGAAATAATACTCTTATCAATGAAGCTAAATTTTCGGTTAAATCAGGTGATCTGCTGCAGACAACGGTAGGAAAAGTTGTACAGCTTGAACTTGAAAAAGGGGATGAAATTTCTGTTCGAACAATCTTCACTAATACACCGGACACAGGATATGAGTTCCCTGACATCCGTTATATGAATTCTTCCCTCACCGTCAAACTTCTTATGAAGGATTAACCATCATATTTTTCCTAAAACAAGGCACCTTAAGAATGTCTTGTTTTTTTATGTTTCCTGAAAAGATCGGGAGGAGGCCATCACATGTTCACTTTTTCCAAAAAGAAACCGCCGCAAAGACCGTCTGATGACCAAAAGCAGGACAGCAGCATGGAAGGCCTGCTGAAGAAATGCAAGCTTTCTTCAGATTTCACCTCGTACCGTTATTCAGAGGAATGTCCTTATTATATTCATTATTATAAGACGCTGGTGGATGGAAAAGTCCTGCATGATCATGTGCTGCCTCATATTATCGGCGGAGAAAAAGGGGCAACGCTGTTTGATCTTCAAAAAACGGTTCCAATAGATGACTCTGAGATCATTTCAAATGCTGAAGAAGCACAGGGGAAGCTTTTAGCGGGAAACATCGGCATTCAGTGTACATCAAACAGGAATGAACTGCTTTTGATACCTGCGATTACACTGGAGAAAAGGGCGGTCAGTCTGCCTGAAGTGGAGTACAGTGTTGTCGGTCCGAAAGAAGCGTTTGTAGAATCGCTGGATGCGAATTTAAATTTGATACGAAAACGGCTTCCAGTCCCTGAGCTTATTTCTGAGGAAATAAAGGTAGGCAGACTTTCAAAAACGAGAGTGGCTGTTCTTTACATAAAAGATATTGCGGATGATGCAAATGTTCAGACGATTGTCCAGAGAATCAGTGATATCGACTATGACAATGTCCTCGACAGCTCGGTCATTGCCCAGATTATTGCAGATAACCATCACTCCGTCTTTCCGCAGCTGATCGATACTGAAAGGCCTGACCGGGTGGCCGGTGTTCTTACTGAAGGGAAAATTACGATTTTGGTTGACGGATCCCCGCATGCATTGACCGGGCCGACTACGCTGATTGAGTTTTTCTCGGCATTTGAAGATTACTTCCTATCCTATCCGATAGCTTCTGCCTTCAGGCTTGTGCGGCTGTTTGCCGTCTTTTTCTCAGTCATTTCAACAGCCATGTATGTAGGCGTACTGACGTATCACTATGAAATGATTCCGCAGAATCTGCTGAATCCTCTTGTTGCTTCAAGAAGCGGTGTGCCGTTTCCCCCTATATGGGAAGCAATTATTCTGGAACTGACCATTGAACTCCTGAGAGAAGCGGGAGCAAGACTGCCGACAAAAATCGGCCAGACCATCGGTATCGTAGGCGGGATTGTAATTGGTACGGCTGCTGTACAGGCAGGTCTTACGAGCAATGTACTGCTTATTATCGTTGCCCTTGCAGCGCTTGCCTCCTTTACCACTCCCGTTTATCAAATGGGCAACGTCATCCGTTTGATCCGTTTTCCTTTCATCTTTTCTGCACAGCTGTTCGGTCTGATGGGAATCGCGTTTTGCTTTGCCTATTTTCTTGGTCATCTATTAAAGCTTTCTTCCCTCGGACGTCCTTATCTTGCACCTGTTTATCCGCTCAGAATGAAGGATCTGAAAGATTCTCTCTTCCGGCTGCCGATTTATATGCAGAATACAAGGCCGCTGCAGATGAGAACTGCTTCACCTGTTCGGTTTGAAACGAAAAAACATAAGGAAAGAAAGCCGGACATTGAAGAATAAGGAGGTGCTGTGATGTTTCCGCTGCCAAAAGAGGATAAAAAGGTCTCAAACTATTTTGTGTTTTACTTGATTCATGCGATGCAGGTGGGAGTTGGAATATTAGGCTTTGAACGGTATATTGCGAAGTCAGCGGGTCACAGCTCCTGGCTTGCTATTATCTTGTCGGGTGTGACAATTCTCGCACTGATCTGGATTTCCTATCAGATTTTGAACAGGGGGAAAAATGATATAACCGCCATCCATCATGACCTCTTCGGTAAATGGATCGGCGGGCTGTTCAGCCTCTATTTTGTTGCCTATTATACGATGTTTGTCATTGTGCTCATCCGTACTTATGTCGAAGTCATTCAAGTCTGGGTATTTCCGGACGTCTATCACTGGGTATTTGCGGGAATTATCATTTTAATAGCCTACTCTTACGTGACAGGAGGATTTCGAATCGTTACAGGCATTGCCTTTCTCGGTGTCATTTACGGAATTCCATTGCTGTTTATAAAATATTTTCCTATTCGGGAAGCTTATTGGGGCAGCCTGCTGCCGGTCATTGATTTATCGTTTAAGGAACTCTTGAGCGCCACGAAAACAATGACACTCAATTACCTTGGATTTGAAGTCCTGTTTATGTTCTATCCCTTTTTAAAAGATCCTCCAAAGTCTCAGAAGTGGGCACATTATGGTGTACTGTTCAGCATTTTTATTTATTTAATCACTGCACTTGTTTCGTTCGCCTATTTTGACCAGGACCAGCTTAAAACGACGATTTGGGCTACATTAACCCTTTGGAAAATTGTCGATCTGACTGTTATTGAACGTTTTGAATACGTTGGAATTTCCATTTGGTTCTTTATTGTTCTTCCGAATATCTGCATCGGACTATGGAGCGCGAGCAGAGGGGTGAACCGAATAATGCCTGTAAAACAAAGGACGGCCCTGATTATAATTAGTGCGGCGGTGTTTGTTTCCTGCTATTTTCTAAAAGACAGGGGCCAGATCGACTGGCTGAATAATAAAATGTCCGAGATTGGATTTTATACGATATACGGATACATACCGCT
Source organism: Metabacillus mesotrionivorans (assembly GCF_052171315.1). NCBI lineage: Bacteria > Bacillati > Bacillota > Bacilli > Caryophanales > Bacillaceae > Metabacillus > Metabacillus mesotrionivorans. The sequence goes on from NZ_JBQMFF010000001.1 coordinate 283,146, forward strand.
CCTTTTTATCCTGCAGATGATCATTATGAAAGTGAGGAAGCAAATTTGAATGCATTTAAAGCGGCCGTACTTGTTTCTCTCATGCTGATTACGGGGGGATGCGTGCCTACTTCAAAAGTTCTCGAAGACGTGCAGCTTATTCAGGCGGTCGGATACGATTATATCGGAGAAGATGAATTCCAGGTAACAGACGGCGCAACCTATACACCGCCGGGAGTTCAGTCAGAGCCGGAAAATGTTGTGCTTACCGCCGTTGGTAAAACAAGCAAAAGCATCAGGCAGAAAATCCAGGCACAGTCCACAAGGCCGGTAGAAGTCGGACGGGTGGGCATCATTATTTTTGATCAGGAAATAGCGAAATACGGTATCGGGCCAATTGTCGATAACCTCCAGCGGGATCCGAATATCGGGAGAGACATCAGCCTTTGTGTTTCTGAAGGAAAGGCCTTTGAGATTCTTTCTTCAGATATTAAGCAGGAAGAATCTGTGTCTCGGTATGTGACAGATATTGTCTCGCAGAATATGGACCGCACAATTCCAAGCATGAACCTGCATCATTTCCTTTTTCAATACAGGGGAGATGGCTTCGATCCGTTCCTTCCATTAATTGAAAATAAAAATCAGGCAGTCGAGGTTCTGGGTGTTGCCCTATTAAAGGGGGATAAGCTTGCGGGCAAGCTGGATCTGCAGGAAAGCTACATGATGAAAGTCCTTTATGAAAAAACAAATAAAGGCATTATCGAAGTGGATTCGAAAAAAAAGAACCCGGTCAGCATTCAAAATCTCTCCTCAAAAGCTTGGTTCCGTCCGCGAAAAGAGATGACTGGATACACGATGTCAGTCTCAGTCAAAATGGACGGGCGGGTGATGGAAGCCGGAGGGCTTGATTTAACAAAACAGACAAACATAAAAAAACTTGAAAAGAAAACAGAAAAAATGCTCGAGGAGGAAATGCTTTCTCTGCTCAAAAAACTTCAGGAGCTTGATGTTGACCCTCTTGGAATAAAAGAACAGTTCCGTCAGGAGGGATACAAGGACTGGAAAAAGCTTGGTCAAAAAGTGCAATTTAACGTGCACGCAGATGTACGTCTGATCCAGGCCGGAATCATGGAATGAGCGAATAGAATTGGTTTCCTGATAGAAAATAAAAAGGTAAAAAAAGGAGGATGAAACATGACTCAGCAAATCAATGGAGACGCAAACGAAAATATGCAGACAGGCATGGTTCCGCCGCAGCAAAACCACGGCGGGCATGAAATGTTCGATGTATCAGAAATTTTGTCGGGAGCGGTCAATGCTTTAAATCTTTATGTCCTTTTAAAACCGCATGTTAAAGACCCTGAACTGCTTGATTTAATGAACAGGCAGGAGCAATTTATGATGACGGAATACAACACGATTGTAGAATGCTTTCAGACAGGAGTAAAACCCTCTGTCTCTACAGAAGTCTACAACATGAAACAGAAAAATGATTTTGTATACGGCCTGAAACAAACTCCGCCAGTGAAGCCAATCGGGATGCCGGGTGAGATAACGGATCAGGTTATTTCAAGCCTGATGCTGAACATGGTGAAATCTAATGCATCCCTTAAAGGAATGGCGACTACGGAGGTCACCAACCCGACAGTCAGGCGTGTGCTGGCAGATACCATTCCAAACTGTATTGAGATGGCCTATGAGATCTCGATTTATCAGAACAAGCATCACTATTATCAGGTGCCGCAGCTTCCCGAAGGGGACATGCAGCAGATGGTAAATGCGTATTCTCCTGTTCAAAAGAAGCAGCATTAAAAACAGATGTATGTAAACATTGTTTAGAACCATCAAGGGGCAGGAGCAGCTAGCTTGAGGGAACTTATAGGATTGATTAGAACCATCAAGGGACAGTGGGAGCCTGTTTGAAGATACTTATAGGCTTGATTAGAACCGTCAAGGGGCAGGAGCAGCTAGCTTGAGGGAACTTATCCGCTTGATTAGAACCACCAAGGAACGGAAAAGCCTGCTTGAAGGAACTTATCCGCTTGATTAGAACCATCAAGGAACGGAAAAGCCTGCTTGAAGGCACTTATCCGCTTGATTAGAACCATCAAGAGTCAGGAACAGCTAGCTTGAGGGAACTTATAGGCTTGATTAGAACCATCAAGGGACAGTGGGAGCCTGCTTGAGGGAACTTGTCTGCTTGAATAGAATCATCAAGAGAGGGAGAAGCCTGCTTGAAGGCACTTATCCATCAGGAGCTGAATCTACGATAAAAAAGGGTGAATTTGACCGTACTCAAATTCACCCTTTTTACTATATGATTAAGGCTTCAATACAACCTTCACACATTCATCTTCATGATCATTAAAGATTTTGTAAGCTTCACTGGCTTTGCTTAAAGGCACCTTATGTGAAACGATTTCGGTCGGGTCAAGCTTTCCTGATGCGATCATATCAAAAAGCATTGGCATGTAATGGATGACCGGTGCCTGTCCCATTTTTAAATTGATGTTGCGTTCAAAGATATTTCCCAGAGGGAACATGTTATATTTCGAACCATAAACCCCGGTGAGCTGAATGGTTCCGAACTTCCTGACGGCATTCATGGCAATTTCAAACGGACTTAATGTTCCTCCCTGAAGCTTCAGTTTTTGGCCGATTTCTTCAAGGGCTGACTTTTTGCCGTCCATTCCGACACAGTCAATCACAGCATCTGCGCCTCCGCTCGTCAGCTCTTTTATGTGGGAACCCGTGTCTTTAAAGTCATCAAAATTAAGTATTTCAACATTGTTCATTCGTTTTGCTTTCTCAAGCCTGTACGGCAGATTATCTACAGCGATAACCCGTTTGGCGCCTTTCATCCAGGCAAACTTCTGCGCCATGAGTCCAACCGGGCCGCATCCGAGGACAACAACCGTATCGTCAGCTTTCACACCGGCATTTTCAATGCTCCAATAGGCTGTAGGAAGGACATCAGACATAAACAGGAGAGCTTCATCCTCAAGTTCAACCGATTCAGGAATGACAAACGGCATAAAATTTCCGTAAGGAACTCTTAAATACTCCGCCTGACCTCCGGGATGATTGCCATAACGTTCGGTAAATCCAAAATACCCGCCTGTATCAATTTCCGAATTTCCATTGGAATTGTCACACTGGCTTTCGAGTTCGTGTTTACAGTAGTAGCATTCTCCGCAGGAAATGTTAAAAGGAATAACGACCCGGTCTCCCTTTTTAACCTTTGTTACTTCGGGTCCGACCTCTTCGACAATCCCCATAGGCTCATGCCCGACGACATAATCTTTCTCAGCGGGCAATGCGCCCTGATAGATATGCAGATCTGAACCGCAAATGGCAGTTGATGTAATGCGGACAATGATATCATCATTTTTCTGAAGCACAGCATCCGGAACTTCCTTCACTTCCATTTCCTTTGCACCCTGAAACGTTACAGCTTTCATCAATACAGCCTCCTAAATTGTGATAGTGTTGATATACCCGTCTTCCCTCTAAATAATGGACTTATTGGAAAAATGAGACTTTTGTAGGAGAGGCGCTATTTTTCGCGATAATAGAAATAGCCCGGCGGATACAGAATCCACCGGGCTTAAACATGTGATTATTGTTTTACATCAAATCGATCAGCATCCATTACCTTCACCCATGCAGCAACAAAGTCATTCACAAATTTCTCTTTGTTGTCATCTTGTGCATACACTTCCGCAAGTGCACGGAGGATGGAGTTGGAGCCGAAGACAAGGTCAAAGCGGGAGGCAGTGCGCACCACTTCGCCAGTTTTGCGGTCACGGCCTTCATATTGGTTAAATCCGGCCGGTTTCCATTCAATGCCCATGTCTAAAAGATTAACGAAAAAGTCATTTGTTAATTGACCCACGCGATCTGTGAACACGCCATGCTTTGTGCCGCCATGGTTTGTCCCAAGCACACGCATTCCGCCAAGAAGAACAGTCATTTCCGGTGCAGTCAGTCCAAGAAGCTGTGCTTTATCAACAAGCATTTCTTCAGGGCTGATGGAGTATTCCGCTTTCTGATAGTTGCGGAAACCATCGGATACCGGCTCAAGGACTTCAAAACCTTCAACGTCTGTTTGTTCTGCTGTTGCGTCGCCGCGGCCTGGTGTAAATGGTACGACTACATCAAAGCCTGCATCCTTCGCTGCCTTTTCGATTGCCGCACTTCCGCCAAGAACAATCAGGTCAGCAAGGCTGACTTTTTTGTCAAGCTGGCTTTGGAGGCTTTCATATGCATCAAGAGCTCTTGCCAGTTCAGCAGGCTCATTTGCTTCCCAGTCCTTTTGCGGAGCGAGGCGCACACGCGCACCGTTCGCACCGCCGCGCATATCCGAACCGCGGTACGTGCTGGCAGAAGCCCAAGCTGTCTTAACAAGCTCACTCACGGAAAGACCGGAGTTTAAGATTTTTTCTTTTAAATCTAAAATTTCAGCGTCAGACAATGTGTAGTCAGCTGCGGGAATTGGATCCTGCCAAATAAGATCTTCCTGCGGCACTTCCGGACCCCAGTAACGTACTTTTGGCCCCATGTCACGGTGAAGAAGCTTGAACCATGCACGTGAAAATGCATCTTCAAATTCTTCCGGATTTTCATAAAAACGGCGTGAAATTTTCTCGTAGTCCGGATCTGTGCGCAGTGCCATATCAGCTGTTGTCATCATTGTTTTCACTTTGATGGATGCATCTTCCGCATCAGGTGCCATGTGACTTTCAGGAAGATCCACTGCCTCCCACTGATAAGCACCGGCAGGACTCTTAGTCAGCTTCCACTCATAGCCTAACAGCTGCTCGAAATAACCGTTGTCCCATTTCGTAGGATTAGCAGTCCAGGCGCCCTCAACTCCGCTTGAGATTGTATCGCGGCCTTTCCCTTTACCGTGCTTGCTCAGCCAGCCGAAGCCCTGAGTTTCAAGTGTTGCTGCTTCAGGATCATCCCCGACAAGTGACGGATCGCCGGCGCCGTGAGCTTTACCGAATGTATGTCCGCCTGCAATCAAGGCAACCGTTTCTTCATCATTCATACCCATGCGGTAGAATGTATCGCGGATGTCACGGGCACTTCCCATAGGATCCGGTTTTCCGTTCGGGCCTTCAGGGTTTACATAGATAAGTCCCATCTGAACGGCGGCAAGAGGATTTTCAAGTTCCCGGTCACCTGAATAGCGGTTGTCAGCCAGCCATTCCTTTTCATTTCCCCAGTATACGTCTTCTTCCGGATGCCAGATGTCCTCACGGCCGGCACCAAATCCAAAGGTTTTAAGTCCCATTGACTCTAGGGCTACGTTTCCAGTCAGAACAAGCAAATCTGCCCAGGAAATTTTGTTCCCGTACTTTTGTTTAATCGGCCACAGAAGGCGGCGGGCTTTATCAAGGTTCACGTTATCAGGCCAGCTGTTCAGCGGAGCGAAACGCTGCGAACCAAAAGCACCGCCTCCGCGGCCGTCAGCTGTCCGGTACGTGCCGGCTGCGTGCCAGGACATGCGGATGAAGAAAGGACCATAGTGTCCGTAATCTGCCGGCCACCAGTCCTGGCTGTCTGTCATCAAATTATGAAGATCTTGCTTTAAAGCGTCATAGTCGAGTTTTGAGAACTCTTCTTTATAATTAAAATCCTCTCCGAACGGATTAGATTTTTTATCATGCTGGCGAAGGATGCCAAGGTTAAGCATGTTCGGCCACCAGTCTTTATTTGTTGTGCCTCCAGGCTTTCTGGAAGTAGTGATTGCACTGTCTGCGTGACCTCCCTGAGCACCAGTGAATGGGCACTGGCCTGCAGCTGTGTGGCTTTTTTGATCCTGGCTGTTGTTTGTTTCCATGTTCATTTCCCTCCCGATAAAAGTCTTTTAAATACTTGCTTTTAATGATTGTGACTATTCTGATGAATATAATCATTATCAGTTTATAATTATACTAAATAAAAAAAGAATTACAAAGCAATATGTCTCTCCGGAAAGAACTATTTTTAATACAGGGTGTGTTTTTTAAATTTTAAGAATTAATTGACAATTATCTTTCCTGCTATGTTAATATAAAAATGGTAATATTACAAATTTATGACAAATAGAGGGGGAGAGAAAGGCATGAAAAAATATTTGCTCGTTGTTATGATGCTTGCTATTGCCATGATTGCAGCCGCCTGCGGAGGCAGTGAGGGAACAAGCGGTTCAGGGGGTTCAGGAGATTCAAAACCTAAAACACTCCGCATTCTGACCGGGGGAACAGGCGGTACATATTATCCTCTCGGCGGATCTTTCGGTGATATTATCTCTGACAGCACAGACTATAAAGCTACGGTTCAATCTTCAGGGGCTTCTGTTGAGAACATGCAGACATTAAAAAGCGGAGACGCTGAAATTGCTTTCTCTCAAACGGACATTGCCACTTATGCTCTAACAGGAGAAAGCATGTTCAAAGACAACAAAATTGACAACGTTCTTGGGATTGGAACACTCTACAATGAGACAGTTCAGCTGATTACGACAGATAAAAGCGGTATTAAATCTGTTGAAGATTTAAAAGGGAAAAAAGTTTCAGTAGGAGCAATCGGATCTGGAGCTTATCTTAACGCCGTTCAGATTCTTGAAGTTTACGGATTAACTGTAGAGGATATTCAGGCGCAGAACCTCTCATTTGATGAGTCTACTGAAGGCATTCAAGGCGGAAGCATTGATGCAGCATTCGTAACGGCCGGAACTCCGACTGCTGCAGTTGAAACACTTTCAGCCCAAAACAAGGTAATTGTTGTTCCGCTAGAGGATGACAAAATAAAAGCGCTGATTGAAAAATATCCTTTCTATTCAGAGGATGTTGTACCAAGCGGCACGTACAAAATCGGTGAAGACGTGAACACAGTAGCTGTCAAGGCAATGCTTGTCGTACAGGATGAGCTTGACGAGGAGCTCGTTTACGAGATCACAAAATCCATTTTTGAAAACACAGATAAAATTGCCCATGCTAAAGGCAAATTAATCAAAGCAGAAACAGCTCTTGACGGTATTGGCGATCTGAAACTGCATCCTGGCGCAGAGAAATACTTTAAAGAAAAAGGCGTAATAAAATAATGGTTTGAGAGATAGGCCGCAGAGGAACTGCGGTCTATCGCTTGATTTTGGAGGAAACTGGGATGAAGAAAAAGCGATTATACGTTCTCATGTTTTTCATCTTCGTTATTCTCATCTTTTTTATCCCGTTTAAGAAAACCGCAGCTTTTCATTTTGAAGACACAAACAGGCTGTTGGCGTACATTTCTGTTCAAGAAAGCGATACTTTTCAAATAAAGTATACCCATTCCATTCATCTGACAGATGTGATTGAAACATATGAGCTTTCGAACAAACAGATCAAACAAATCGAGCTTTCATATGAGACATTTGCAGTAGGTATGCCCTCCGGACCTGAGGGGGAAGAGATTTTTGATAGAAAGGATGGCCGTTATATCATTTCAAATATGAATCGGACATTTCCTTTTTTTGACCTCAGCACAGGACAGGTGGTTGCCAATCACAGAGTGGTTTACAAAGGAAAGGAATATGAATTGAAAAAATACATAAAACCCGGTACATGGGTCAGAGTCAGTTATGGAACCATGAATCTTTTTCAGCTTTTGAGAGGAGTGAAAATCAATGAAGGATGAAGAAGTGAAATTTTTATCACTTGAAGAGCAGCAGGAAATTCTCGAAAAATACGATCCAGAAGCTGCAACGAGAAAGCTCACGGGAATTATGGGATGGATTGCTTTCCTGGGTTTGCTGTCATTTTCCCTTTTCCAATTATACACAGCTATTTTTTCCGTTTTTACTGCTCAAATTCAGCGTTCCGTCCATTTAGGATTTGCACTGGCGCTTATTTTTCTATTATTCCCTTTAAATAAGAAAAAGAAAGAATCAGGCAAATGGCAAGTTGGCTGGTATGATATTGTGCTTGCTCTTCTCAGTATAGTCGTCGGTGCCTATTGGCCGCTCTTTATGGAAGACATCGCTATGCGTGTTGGAATCTTAACGGCAACTGACTTTGCAATAGGGATTATTGCGATTTTGCTCGTTCTCGAAGCCACAAGAAGAGCAGTCGGGCTTCCTATTACAATTATTGCTGTTCTTTTTATGGCTTATGGGGTTTTTGGACAATATATGCCGGGATTTCTTCAGCATGGAGGGTTAAGTCTTGAACGATTGGTTCAGACGATGTTTTTCACTACAGAAGGGATTTTAGGAACGCCGCTTGGGGTATCGGCAACATTTATTTTCTTGTTTCTGTTATTCGGCTCGTTCTTGATTCAAACTGGTGTAGGTCAATATTTTAATGATCTGTCAGCTGTAATCGCCGGGAAAAGAGTCGGCGGACCGGCTAAAGTTGCCATTTTTTCAAGCGCCCTTCAAGGAACAATCAGCGGAAGCTCAGTTGCAAACGTAGTAACATCAGGCGCATTTACCATTCCAATGATGAAAAAACTGGGATATAAAAAGGAATTTGCAGGAGCTGTTGAAGCCGCATCTTCAACTGGCGGACAATTAATGCCGCCAATCATGGGAGCTGCTGCTTTCTTGATGGTCGAATTTATTGGAAATGGCATCACGTACTGGGACATTGCAAAGGCTGCAGCCATTCCAGCAATCCTTTATTTTACTGGAATCTGGATCATGACCCATTTTGAAGCGAAGCGACTTGGTCTGAGAGGACTTTCAGAAGAAGAAATGCCTAATCGTAAAGAAGTGGCGAAGAAAATCTACCTCTTGCTTCCGATTCTGGCGATTATCGTCTTGTTGATGACAGGCATTCCAGTCATGCATGCAGCACTTTATTCCATTTTAATTGCTATAGTAGCAGGGTTCATTAACAAAGAAACAAGAATGGGCCCTAAAGCTATCATTTTAGCATTAGTAGATGGGGCAAGAACGGCTTTGTCTGTAGCGGCGGCAACCGCTGCTGCGGGTATTATCGTAGGGATTGTAACAAAAACAGGACTAGGTTTAACATTGGCAAATGGCTTAATTGATCTGGCACAAGGCTACATTATTCCAACCCTTATTTTCACAATGATTGCATCCTTGATTTTGGGAATGGGATCGCCAACAACGGCAAACTATGTCATCACATCAACAATAGCAGCACCTGTTATCATTTTTATGGGCTATCCTGATTTGGCTGCCCATCTCTTTGTTTTCTATTTTGGAATCATTGCGGATATTACACCGCCGGTAGCGCTTGCAGCATTTGCTGCTGCTGGTGTATCAGGAGGAGAACCTATTCGTACAGGAATACAATCATCCAAGCTTGCCATTGCCGCATTTATCATCCCATATATCTTTGTTCTTTCACCAGAAATGCTTCTAATTGATACGACAATTCCAGAAGTCATTTGGGTTGTGTTTACAGCAGTGACGGGAATGATCGCAATTGGTGCCGGAATTATTGGCTATTGGATGAGACCTATGAACTGGATCGAACGAGTACTGGCTATCATTGCAGGTTTGCTATTAATCTACCCAGAGGGAATTTCAGATGTAGTCGGTCTAATCATGTTTGCAGGATTGTTTGCTGTGCAGCTTATTTATAAGAAAGACAGCGATCAGACTGTCGCTCGGGAGGCGTAAAGAAATAACCTAACAGGGGCGGTTTTATTGCTCTAATTATAAGAAAACAATGGCGCAGGTAAACGATGTCTATTACAAAAAATTTAAAGGGCGGCGATTGCTGCCCTTTTTTAATTTGAAGCTAAGTATTGTAAACGTGATGTAAGAACACTCTGCAGAAGTGAAAGTGGAAGATAAGTGCTGTAAACGTGATGTAAGAGCACATCTAGAGTGGCTAGATGTTATGTAAGTGTTCGATTCGGAACTCTGGTGAGAAAACAGTATCTATACTATAATTATGGTAAAATATTCTTCAAATGAATCCCCGGGAGGTATAGCAGATGAAGGTCAAAGGCATCAACCACCTGCTTTTTTCCGTTTCAGACCTTGACAGATCGATTGAATTCTATCAAGCCATCCTTGAAGCAAAGCTGATAGTAAAGGGCAGAACCACAGCGTATTTCGACCTGAATGGAATCTGGATGGCACTTAATCTCGAAAAAGACATACCGAGAACTGAAATAAAAGAATCCTATACACACATCGCCTTTACAATAGAAGAGTCCGAATTCGACAGCCTTCATCAAAAACTATTGCAGCAACACGTTACAGTCTTACCTGGTAGATCACGAGATGAAAGAGACAAGAAATCCATTTACTTCACAGATCCGGACGGACACAAGTTTGAGTTTCATACAGGAACTCTTCAGGACAGGATTCAGTATTATAAAGAAGAGAAAAAACATATGCTGTTTTTTGATAATTAGAGTATTGACTTTGAACAAGCCTCCCCATATAATAGAACTTGTCAGCAGCACTTACATATTGCGACTTGTTAGCTCAGTGGGAGAGCACTTCCTTGACAGGGAAGGGGTCGGGGGTTCAAGTCCCTCACAGGTCATAAACCTAGTCGTATCAAGGGTTCAATAAGGATTTTACAAACTAAGTAAGAAAGTGGTCGTTGCTAGACCCCTTTCTTACAACTAAGACCACTAACCTTCTTGTGAAAAAATGAGAAGGAAGTGGTCTTTTTATGTTGTTGAAATTTGCAATACAAGATTTTAAGGATGACAGAGAGTTTCAGAACTTATCTATACAAACAATCAAAACGTATCAAATCATTTTGGGGGAGTTTCAAAACTACTGTGCTGAAAAGGAAGTTCTCAACGTAGAAGATGTGACAACCAATACAGTAAAATCATATTTCCTTTACTGCATGAAAACTAAAGGGAACAATCCTGTAACCATTAACACAAAAATTAAGAATCTTAGAGCGTTTTTCAACTATATGGTTATTAGTGATATTGTCAATGAGAAACGAAATCCAATGTTGAAGATTGAAAAGATAAAGACAGATACTAAAATTGAGGTATTTACCGACAATCATATCAAACAGATGTTGGGATATTACAGAAGGTTAAAAGGTAGGGAACACTCATTTTACGCCTATCGTGATCATACCATCATTCTCATATTACTAGGTAGTGGAATCCGTTTAGGGGAATTGTGTAATCTTACATGGAAAGACGTTGACTTGATTACAGGTACAATAATTGTATTTGGTAAAAACCGTTCACAAGCAAGTATTCCAATAACAAATAAGTTGGTGAAGGAACTAGCAGAGTACAAAGTATTTTGTCAGCAACACTTTTCAGAACTATCAGATCATGTTTTTGTAAACAGAGAGAACAAGCCTTTATCAGCAGATGCATTGAAGAATGTGTTTAAGCGATTGAAAGTGATAATGAACTTTAAAGATGTAAGATTATCAGCACACACTTTTAGACATACATTTGCACACAGGTTCTTAATGAATGGTGGTGACGTATTTACACTTCAAAAAATGTTGCGTCACCGCAACCTAAAAATGACAGAGAAGTATCTTGCAATTTGGGGAACAGCTTTAAGAGAGCAAAACGAAAAATTTAATCCGCTTAGTAATATTGAATTTTGAGTATTCAATAAGAATATCAGATTTAAAAGAATTAAGTGATACTATGATATATGGCGCAGAAGAAACACAATAACAATTAAATGTTACGTATTATGGGCAGTCATTGTGACTGCTCTTTTTGGTTAAGGGAAAAAGTAGAATGTTAATTCAGGTAATTCAACTGAATAAAAACTCGACACACAAAAAATGAAAAACGTTAGATAAAAAATCCTCTTGTAGAAAGGGTTTTCGGAAATAGAACATAACAGGAACGATCCGATAACCGCTACGCTGCGAGCGTAGCGCTCTCCCAGCTGAGCTAATGCCCCGTATAAATCAACTTTAGACTTTAGATAACCACTACTCTAATTCCATAGTAATTTGAAAGGGGATAATGGCCAAGTACAAGGTGTTTAGGTCTTCTGGTAATTCTCTACTTAGAAATTCTCTACTTAGAAATTCTCATTTGTTGTAATTATATTGCAATACTTTTGTTTAATCGTTTAAGTAAGACCAATTACGAAAAAACATTGAAAATAAAGGGTTTATATTATTTTGAATTATTAGAATTTTTGTTGACAAGCATACTAGAATAATTATATTATGTTACTTATAAAGTCTTAGTTCCACATATATATTTGTGAGTTGATCAAATATATTCTAATTGACTTTACAATTTATTAATTCTATTCATTTAATTTTGTGTGAAATGAGAGAGTGTGAAAGGGGAGTGATTATTTTGGCTTTAATGTACGCTAAAGTAAAAATTAAAGGTAGTAAACCATTATTAATTCACATGTTTACAACTGAAACCTTATCTTTAGAAAGGAGAGAACGGACTGGCGTAGCAGGAAATGATCCTGAGGAATGGAAGCGTACTTACACAGTTAATGAAGAGGGTCAACTGTATGTTCATCCATCGTATGTTTTTGGCTCTATGAGAGAGGCTTCAAAGTATACCAAAAGTGGTCGGGGTTCTATTCAGCCTAAGCTTTCCGCAACTCTTCAATTGTTATCAAGCCGTATTTATTTCAACCGTTTCATGCCAGAAGAAATTACAAGAAATGAGAACGAACCGGTATATTTAGACGTTCGTTCAGTAAGGAATCCTTCCACTAAAGGTCGTAATGTCCGTTATCGTGTTGCATTATCAACTGGATGGGAATCAGAATTTGAGATTATCTGGGACAACACATTAGTAGCTACCCATCAAATTGAAGCTGTTTTATATGATGCGGGTATGCTGGTAGGTTTAGCCGATGCTCGTTCTATAGGTTATGGGCGTTTTGAAGTAAAGTCTATTGAAACCAATACCTATGAGGTATATAAAAAGCAAAAAACAGAGAGTCGGATTTAGTAAATGCCTAAAAAACGTCAACCCAAAGAGGTATGGACAGTCACAAGAAAAAGAATATGGCTAAGGGATAAGAAATGTTGTGTTCGGTGTAAGGTAAATGTTGAAATAAATACATGTCATATTGATCACATCAAAAGTGGAAAGCTTGGTTCTAATGAAGATAGTAACTTGCGCACGTTATGTCGAAAATGTCATGTATTAAGAGCAGATTTAAAACATAGAGGGATGGTTGCTAAAGCTTTAGCAGATGGAATCATCCCTTCAAACTGGAGACATTTTGTTTGGGAAGATTAAACGAAACGTAAAGAGAGTATTCTTTATGTCTAGCAGGTTTGGTCCGACCTGCTACTGATGAGTTTAAGGACTACGAGGTTAGGTGCGCTAAGGTGTGGTACGGAACGGTAAGGTGAGGTTGGGAACGGCAGGGTAGGGCATGGGAAAATAGTAAATTTGGAGTAAGGTTATTAAAACTGGATGATTACCTTTTTAAATCAAATTTAAGCAGGTAATCATCCAGATGCGATTTATATAAGTTCAAAGTAATGCAGCAATTAGGCTAATTAATGTAAAATCTTCTAATAGGTAGGTTATTACCATGATTGGTAGCTCTTGCTACATATACAAAAATTGTAAAAAGTGTGGACGGACCAAATGGTATAAAGAGTTTGAATTGAAAAGCAGAGGGAAAAGAAGGGCTTATTGTAAACCATGTTGGAAAGATAGAGAAAGAAATCCCTTTACATTTTACACATATAACACTAGTGCATTGAAAAAAACAGATATAAAAATTTGCTATCAATTACCATCGAAAAAAAGGATGTATTATAAAGTTACATACGAACAAGCAATCTTAATGATAGAAGATGGTGTGGCAGGAATAAAAAACGAATCTCTTATCTGTTCAGTGTACGATTGGAAAACATTTCGCAATATGATTTTATCTAGAGACAAGAATGTTTGTGCTTATTGTGGGAATTACGGCGAAACAATAGACCACATTGTTCCGAGATCGCAAGGTGGACTTTCTTTGTTTAGTAACTGTGTTTGTTGTTGTAAAAGGTGCAATTCAGAAAAGGGAAATCGTTTTTTGTCGGAATTTTTCAATGATATTAGCAGGTTTGATGAGGAAACAGAAAATGAACTGTTAACACGTATTCTTGGTAGAACGTAGAACTTAATTTTAATAGTTTCTCCACCTGTGAACACACAAAAAGGGGAGAGGAAAATTTCCGATTCGAAACGAATTTTCAATGGCTTTTATTCATCAAATTTCAATTTAAGGATAAGTTTTTATTACTTAACCTCGAAGAGAATACATCCATTTCACTATTAAAACAATAAATTCCTAAAAAAATATTGCCTTATAAATTGCGAACTGTTATAATGATTTTCTGATATAAACTAAAACTACTAAATTATACAAGGAGTGAATCTACATGCAACCGCCTCATTAGGAGGCACACATATCCCGATCTTCCTATGACAGACTCATGGGAATAGGCTGATTTATGCCTATACTTTACAGGGATAAGTGTGTTTTCTTATGGTGGGGGGGGCATGTAGACTCTCTCCTTTTTTGTGTTGTTTTAGGATCGGCTATAGAAAGAAATATAAACAATACAAACAAAAACATAAAAGAAAGCGGGTGAGGAAGTTGCTGAAAATCGTAGTGTCGGGCAATGATACATTGTCGAGAGTGAGGGCTTACACTAGCTTCAAGGGCAAATGTCAAATTTTAAAGTTAAGTTTACTAAATTTAAGAGATTTAAAACAAAACTAAGTAATAAGAGTGGTTTATATTACTTTTATCTGTCATACAATCCAGAGGAATTGCTATACGTAGGTGAAGCAATAGATCTATACAGGCGATTGGGGCAGTATGAAAAAGATAAAGGAGAAGGACACAATAATCAAAGGGTAGTTGAATTAATTAAGAATGAATTGAATAGTTTAATGGTAGCATTTCAACCGATTAATGTCCTTGGCAAGAATAAAAAGGAACTCAAGAAGTATTTAAAGGTAAAGGAAGCCAATGTTATTCAGGAATTAGTACCGCTGTTTAATGTTGAAGAGAATCCAAGATACCTAATCCATCCGATTCAAAAAGTAATTGGAGAAGTTGTATCAAAAGCGAGTAGAGAAATAACATTCTCCTATATGAGAGAGTATCTATTCCTTAAATGGTGGGGAATAGTCCCCTATGAGCGGATTGATAAAGCTCTGGCAAATAAACAATTTCATCTATCAAGATATTGTAAAACAAGTCAAAAGAATAAAATACTCAATCCCAAGGCAGCCAGAAATAAATCTAGGAAGATGTTTTACTGAAGTTAACATTGATGAAAATTTCGTTTAATTTATTATCAGGCTCTTAGGTTGAGGACCAAGGAATTGGTTTTAGTAGAAAATATAGTTAAGGGTGCAAAATTCGTACTACCCTAATGAAAAAATTGCATTAGGGGTAGTGCAATAAATGTAAAAGGGTAGTGCAAAATTTGCCCAATATAAGAGAAACCATTAGAAGATTAAATAAGAGAAATAAATAAACAGGGTCGCTAACGCTCGTAGTCGCTTCGCTCCCTTTCTATTCTATTTCTTTCTTTGGTGTCTCTCTATTGCAAACAGGGGTGAAAGACTTAAGTAAGGCATTCATTATGACTAACTAATAAATAATATTGAAAGTTGGTCAAAAAGTATGAAAGAAAGCAAAGTAGCATTTGTCAAGTTTAATACCAGTCTTATGCGAGATTATGAGTTAAAGGTTGGAGAAACGCTTGTATACGGTGCATTAGTTTCGTTTAGAAATATGAGTATCCAAAATAATAAAAAAGATGAACAAGGTCAAGTATACGCTTATCCTCCTATTTCAAGTATCGCAAATATGTCAGGGCAATCAGAAAGAAGTGTTAAGAGTCATATTCAGGTTTTAGAACAAAAAGGATTAATGAAGGTTAAAAGGTCTTACAAAGCAGGTGGTAAAGAGAAAAACGTAAACCGTTACTATCTTAACAATGAGGTGTTGCAGGTCTATTTTACAGATAATCCGACTGAGACGGTTAAGACTGTTAAACCAAAAACAAAAGGTGTTAAAGGAACACCCAAAGAGTCAAAGCAAATGATGTTCATTGCTGATGCTAATATTGAGAAATGGTTTACTCATTATCAAGGTGAAATTAATAGTAACTCTGCAAAAAGACTAAACCAAGCATATGAAGAGTATGGAGTGGGAACGGTTGTAAAAGCAATTCATAATGCAATGAATGGTGTAAATATCAATACTTTAACTAGAGGAACGACAGGCTTTATTTTAAGCAGATTAACTGATAAAGACTTGGGGACTGCAAAACGTCAGTTGCAGAATGAGAAAGAGAGAAATGAGCGATTCGCAAACGAACCGACCACACCAACTTTTGACTATAAAGCAGAATTAAGGAAACAGCGTGATCGTGAAGAAAAGAAAGAGGCCAGAACAAATGCTGATCCCTTTTTAGAAAAATTAGGATTGGCACTATAAGCAGTATGTTTAGGGATGACTCAGAATAAAGTTATCCCTTTTTATTTTCGATACGAACATTGGATATAGGCTAGAAATTCGTGATGTTGTTACACTTATTAATAAAACCCTTCTTTTATTTTGAGGGAACAACATTATCAATTTTGATGAATTGGTAGTTTCCAAAATACACTATCAGTATTTGTTAACAGTAAATGGTAGGTACAGTCACACATTCCACAAAGTTTTTTAGAGAAAGGGGTTTAAAGGGTACTACTCTTTTATATTGATGTGGTATAATTTTCCTATAAAATAAACATCAAGAAAATCCAGATTTAGTACTATATGTGATTTATAAGTAAATATCATGAAGTAAACATGTTTACATATTAATTTTTGCACTAATTGCAGAAAGTGTTAAACTAAGTGATTAGAGTAGTTTAGAAAGTGTGATTAGTATGAATAATGTGTACTTGAATAGATTTTTTAGCAAAAAATATGTAATGGGTAATTTGTTTACTGAGGTATTTAATGCAGAAGTATTTAATGAAGAACTCGTAAACAATTATAATGTTTTGACCAAGGGGTATAGGAATGAGTTTTTTTTCAAAAATACTTTGTTCAATAAGTTGGTGTTGGGAAAGTACAGTTTAAATACGACTTCCGCTTTTAGTGAAGTAGTGGTTGGAAAGTCAAAGGCGGATTTTGTTCTAATAAATCGCAATAAAGGGATGGTTTATGAGATTAAGACCGACCTTGATAACCTTGAAAGACTAGTGTATCAATTAGAAGATTACTCTGCTGCTTTTAGTGAAGTATACGTTGTAACTTCTGAAAAGAATTACTACCCAGTTTATAAAGCTGTGAAAGAATCAAATCCAACAGTAGGTATTATTGTTTTGACAGATAAAGTATGCTTAAGTGTTAGGAAAAAAGCTATTGAGAATGATAGCAGTCTGAATCACGAAGTTTTATTTAAGTTATTGAGAAAAAAAGAATATGAAGAAATTCTATTTTTAAAGTTTGGATGTTTACCTGAGGTAAGGCCTGTACAATATTTTAAAACATCTCTTCAATGGTTCAAAACTCTAAATATCAAGGAAGCACAAAGGTTAGTATTTAATCAGTTAAGAAAAAGAATAGTTATAGAAGAAGATGAATTATTAAAAGGTTTACCAATGCCGATAAGATGGCTGATTTACACGGGAAACTTCAACCATAAAGAACTGCGTGAGATATATGACAAACTGAATTAACACTAGGGGGAGAAGAGATGTATTTTCCGATTATAAGAGGAAGACAATATGATTTATTAGCTCTAAGGGAATTACAGACTAAAGGTCTTTTAAGTGAGAGAATTGTTCCAATAATTGAGCCTATCAAATTAAGCTCTACTTTATTGTCTACTGTAAAAGTATTTGAAGAGAATGATCGGCAATTAATAATATTATCAAATCCGAAAGTCGGTTCATTCACAGGTGAACTAGCTTTGCCTAGTGTTTATCAACAATTTAGAGAATTGATGTTTAATGATTCTGTTATTATTGGACACAACTTAAATAAGGATTCTGTGAGTCAGGTAAAACATCTGCAGCAAGAGTTTAATGTTAAATTAGAGGATGTAGCAATTATCCATTCTGAGAGAAACCTTGTTCGTTTTTACAAAGAAATTTTTAACAATGTAACAGCTTGGCTTAATGTGATTCCATCTGATAATTCGTTTAGAAGACAATTAAGTGGTCATGAATTAGTAGGATTAGATGACAAGTTTAACAAGCTTCCTAGGAATGTAGACTACTTAGAGCAGGAGAATGAGTTTTTTTCAGAGGAACATCTTTTTTTCCGAGATGAAGGATACATTGGTTTTTCGGATTTTTCTGTAGTTGGAGAAGAATATAACGAAAGTGGTTTTGCACCTTATGCTGTTGCAATTCATATTGTGTATCCAAATTCGGAAAATGCTTTAGAAATAATGCACTTTGTTTCAAATTCTAATAGTGATATAAGTGACCCTGCAGGGAAGTTTTCAGAGGCTTTGGAAAAGTTGATACAATGGTATCAATTATTGATATCAGATGAAAGAATGAATACTTTAGCTATGCAGTGCTTAGTACAGCACCATAAGGATGGAACATACCCGGGTCTACCAACTTTAAAGAAATTATCTATTATGCACCATCTAGAATTAATGGGTAGATTGTTAGACTAGGAGGTATATATATGAATTGTTGCGTGAAATGCTTTAAGTCTTCAGAAATTAAGAGTATTATAAAAAGTCTTAATAATCTGAGTAATTGTGATTTTTGTAGTAGTAACAATGTTCATGTATATAACCTATATTCCGATATAGGCTTAGATGAATTGTTTAACGATATTTTAAGCATATTTAAACTAGGTACAGATTTGATTGTTGACGGTTATTCCCAATACAAATTAATTAGTATCAAAGATGAGTTCGAAAAAAAATGGAACATTTTTAATAACCTTGATGGAAGTAAAATCCATCTTTTTTTAAATTTACTTCTTGAACGTAATCACTCAGATAAAATCCATTTTTTGAATAATCAAGTAGGTATTATAGAATGGATGAACGAAAGTTATCTTGAGGAAAAGTCAGTGTTAAAAGGATACTCATGGGGAGAATTTGTGAAGTATATTAAACATGAAAATAGATTTCATTCAAACCATGTCAATTATGTGGTGTTAAAGGATTATCTCAAAAGGCTTACAACAACTGTTGAAGAAGATACTTTTTATAGAGCTAGAATATCTAATAATAAAGAGTTAGATAAAACCGAGATGGGAGCGCCTCCTTCAGCATTTGCAACATCGGGGAGGGCAAACTCAGAGGGGATCAGTCACTTATATTTAGCGAGTGATACAGGAACTGTTATTAGTGAAATTCGTCCAAGCTTAAGTGATACAGTTTATATAGGGAAGTTTCCAATAAGAGAAGAGCTAAAAGTAGTTGATTTTAGATTGCTTAAAGGCTTAGATGTTTTTAGATTTACTGATCCTACAATGTATGCGATAAACTTAGAGATTTTCAATGAAATGAATAAAGCGATATCTAAGCCTGTTCGTAGTGGAGACAGTAAATTGGATTATCTGCCCACGCAATTTATTGTTGATTACATAAAGAGCCTTAATAAAACAGAATCAGCTGGTTATCAAGGTATTGTATTTGAGAGTACACTAAGCACGAGTGGATATAATTTAATGTTATTTGACCCGAACCTGTTAAGCTGTACAAGGGTAGAAAAAAGAGTAATCCAAACTCTAAATTATACTCATGTTTCTTGTGTTTAGCTAATCTTGGAATAGACATGTTTAATCTCACAATTAGTCACTAAAATGATATAAAAAATCAAGCTTAAATTTTTTCACTCAGTCTTCATTCAGTGGTAAAAGAATTTTAGGCACAATTCAATATGTGAGATTGGAGGGCTAAGTATCAAACTTAGTCCCTTTTTTATTGTGCAAGGGTGCAGGTGACAAAACATAATGCCATAAATAAAGGGGAAAATAACATTAAATATGACTACTGTACAAGTTTTACTGTACAAATTGAAGAATTAAAAAAGTTATAACTCTATGCTGAATTCAGTAAGCACATAATACAAAACGATAATAAAACTGTGATTTTATGAAGAGTAAACACTGTCTTTTATCGTCTGCTACAATAAGATATATTAATTGTAAAAGAATGTACTTAAACTCTAACGGTGGCAATAATTTGAAAAGTAACAATCAGTCTGTGCCTATTTGCATGACGTTTTCTGACAAATAATATGACTGGAGATTTGTTATATTAAAATGAAAATAATGGGAGATTAAAATGACATATTGTGCAGCATGGAAAAAACATGGAAAAGTTTTTCTAGTAGCCGATTCTGTGACTTCAACTTTAAACAAACTAGATTCAAATAATTCTATATCATCTTTTGGAGAAGTAGAAGGTCTATATTCAAATTATTGGACACAAGAAACTTCCCAAAAAATAGTGAAAATTAATGATTTTTTAGCAGTCGCTTATAGTTGTGAAGATGAAACAGTGGTTCTAGAAGCAATATCTTATTTAAAATATGTTGATCAAATGCCATTGCCAGCAATATTACAAATGATTTGTAATTCATATAATAAGGGATTTGATCTTATAGTAATCTCTAAGATCGATAATGTAAATAAAATATATCATCTGCATAATGCTTCATATAAAGAAATTGATGAATTTGTTGATATTGGTTCAGGAAAATCAATTCCGAATTTGTCTAAATCTTTTAAAGAGATTATAGCCAATTATGGAGAACCTCATCAATCCAATTATGGAATATATTTATCTGATATTTTAAGTACAATTCAGTGTATATCTATAAAAAATGATTTTATTAAATGTGGGGTAGGAGGAATGTTTTTTGGAATATATTTAGATCATGACTTAGAGTGGTCAAGAGATATGTTATATCATATAACTCATGGAGGTAAGAATAAAAATTTGGTATCAGTTATATGCAGAAACAATACGATATATTACGCTTCAAGTTTTAACGAAGAATTCAGGTATTTCTTTGACAGTTTTATAAAAGAGAAGGTGAAAGAAAATCCTTATTTATTGGAAGCAATAGTTAAGACTATTAACACTGTTGTTCCACATTATTTAATATATTTCGATAAGCAATATAACTCTAGGGTTATGGTAATAATTAAGGGGTATAGTTCTACTGACGGGATTAAGTTTTGGATTAAGAGGCGTTCGAATGAAGTAAATTATGCAATATTAACTTCACCGTTAATCACCCGCTATCTAGAGGACGGTTCTGCTTCAAATGATTTTGTTCCCTCACGATATATAGTTGATTCACCAAAGACCCCTTTTGTGAGAAGAGAAGAATTTATTAATCAATTAAATCTGGAGGAGGTAGTTCGGGATTTAGATCAAATTTATGATTTAGATTTTCAATACATAAATATTATAGGAGAAGCTGCTATAGATGAGGTTATACCACAACATATATCAAACTATAGGAATATTGTTGTTATAGATGGAAAGTATCTAGATACATTAATTAATGAAAAGACCCCTTATTATAAGCAGATTAATGAGAATATATCTCTAACTCTAGAACCCATAGTAAGTAAGTTTTCGAATGAAATTGCATCTGATATTTTTGAGGATTATGCGATATTTATATTAGTTACTGATAAGGTAAGCGAATATCTAAATACTGTGCTTTTTGATGAATGGAAGAATTGTTATAGTAATTTATTTATAATTAAAGACCCAAACCCTCACTATTTATCTGTGAATGTATTTTCAATTGTAAAAAGTTATTATTTAAATGAATCCTTTTTTCATATAGATAAGTTAATTTTATATTGTGATGATGAGGATGTGGATGGGATTTTACAATTAGTTCCACAATCTAATTTTGAAATGGAAAATGTTGATATAATCTTAATTAGAGAAATTAATGGATTGACTAAAATGGATGGGAGATTTAGATATACAGTTGCAGATTACATGATTGGGGCTATGTTTGGACTTGCTTATGACGAAATAGCATATGCAGAAGGTTTAATTGGAGAAGATTTATCTTATTTGGATTGAGATTTGGTCGAACAGTCTGATTTTGTATGTGTCCCAGCGATCCATTAAGCCGTTACAATGCTGAATTTGTGAAGTTTTGCACTTAAATTAAAGGGTGCAAGAGTTGAACAACAAATCTTAAAAGACTTGGATACTCTCCAAGTCCTTTTTCGTGATATTTAGAACCCCATAAGCGAGCGGAACAGAGTAAGTCCCAGAAAGTAAACACACATATACACCGCTCAGAATTGCTCATGGTGACGTTCTTCTTCCTCTTCTATCCTCTTTTTAGTATTCAGTTTTGCCTAGGGTTGAATCAAAGGACATTTTGTGTTTCGTTATAATATTCTGATGGATACAGAAACCACACATATTCACAAATTGGTACTCGGTAAATGTTCGACACGATTCAAATAAAAGATATGATTTTGAGTGGTAAAGTGATTAATCAATCAAAGATATACTAATACATTTCGATAAGTATATATGTATCAAAAAGTACACTTTTTGCTACACGATTAATGAAACAGAGGAATATGATTTTAGATAGTATCATATGGTATCAAAATGATTTTTGGGACGTATCATAATTATTGTTGACCTTTTGGTACGCATCCGATAACATAAGTGCATCAAACAATAAGGTGGATCACTCATGGAAAACAAAGAATTCGGATATGTACGTGTAAGCAGTAAAGACCAAAATGAATCCAGACAACTTGCTAGCATGTATGCTCTTAGTATTGATGAGCGTGATATACATATTGACAAGCAAAGCGGCAAAGACTTCAATAGACCTCAATACCAAGCTTTAAAAATGCGTTTACGTAAAGGAGATACATTGTACATACATTCCTTGGATAGGCTTGGGCGAAATAAAGATATGATTCTACACGAATGGAAGGATATAACGCAAAATATAAAGGCGCATCTTGTTGTAATTGATATGCCATTATTGGATACACGGAAATACAATGATTCAATCGGTTCTTTTGTTGCTGACTTGGTATTACAAGTATTATCATGGGTTGCTGAGGAAGAGAGAAATAAGATTAAGACTCGTCAAGCTGAAGGTATAGCTTTGGCAAAGGCACAGGGGAAACACTTAGGAAGACCAAAAGCATCTATTACATCTGAATTTGAGCAGGCTTATAAGCAGTGGAAAGCGGGAAATATTACTGCGGTTGAAGCGATGAAGAAATCAAATATGACTAAGGCTACATTTTATCGTAAGGTCAAGGAATATCATGAAGTTGATTGAGTCTCACAAAGGGTCTTTTTTTGGAGAATGGTATGGGGGGGTATTTTCCACACCTTTAAAGGGATCATGGGCGGGAGATGGGGGAGGTTACCTCACCTCCACGTCTGCAAAATTAAAATTGCCTAGACCTAGAAAAGCAACTATCTTTAAACGGTTAAAGAAGAGTGTAAAGCATTCATATATTTTAAGCTCAACACTAGTGAGAGTCTATGATACTAGTCTTTTGGTTTGGACGGATCATTATATTTTTTATTATACTTTCGCAACTCTTCAGTGCCTTCATAAAATTTAATAAATTGTTTTTCTAAGTATCCATTTTTAAATGTTTTATAATTAGCGTCTTCGTAAATTTTTGCTACTATTCTAAAATCGTTGATACTTTTTTCCAAATCAAATATCCTTAAAATTGTTTCTTCTTCTAATACCTCCTTGAGTTTTAGTACCTTATTTAAAGTAGTACTTATATTAGAGCCAACATACTCTATTGCTTCGCTCCATTTATCAAACCCCAGTTCTCTTATTGTTAATGGTTTAGACTTCTCATCAAAGTCTTTATCTGGTGGAAGAGTATACAATTTTTGACCATTACTATTTTTACTTTTTATGTTTGCCTCAGTTTCTTCATTTTTTAACTTGACGGGTAAATTCTGTAATTGATTTGGAACTGAATTTTTGAAGTCATATGGCCAAGAGTCATAAGCAGAAACTTTTGAATGATAGCTCATCATATAGGTTAGGCTGTTACAGATTTCCCATAAATCATTTAATTCTCTATTGATAACTGGTTCATACTTCTTCTTAGCTTTTAAGTAAGGATAATGGTTATGAACTAGGTAAAATACAAAGGCAGCAATATAAGATAATGACAAAGCCTGAAATAACATTCCTAAATTATATTGCCAATCTCCATTTGCAGGAATTTGTAAAAGGAATTGATGAACTACAACATATAAAACAGCTATTCCGAGTGCAATCCATATTAAAAGTATTCGCATTTCAATCACCTCAACATTTAGTTAATAATAATATTCGCACCATCTTGATGGAAAAACAATCCCATAAAAGCACCTCTAACAGGTTTTTAGATATTAGAAAGTAAAGACTGCTTAATGAAATATCGATTTTATTAAATCTACTAGGTAGAAGGCGCTTACTATAATGTAAGTGTTTTTTTACTTTTATGGTAATATTATCCTGTGTGTGAGAATCTAGGTATAGTAGTTACAAGGAACAGAGGAGGAACTTTATGGATAATAATTTAAAAATCGATAATATTATATACCAAGTAAAACGATTAATACTAGATAATCTATATAGGGAAGTTACACTATCAACAAAACATAATATTTCAGGAATTTATATGATTTACATAGACAATTTCACTTCTGAAAAGATTGTTCCGATTTATGTAGGACAAGCAAAAGATATACAAAGAAGATATAAACAACATTTTTGAGAAATTCTTGCTTTGAACAGGCTTTCTTATGATGAATATAATAAATATTTCTTTTCAAAGTCTAATTCTTTTTATGAAGGAAAATTTAAAGCATGTAAAATTTTTAAATATATGATAGAAAATAATTGTACTCTACAAGACTTTCATATAGTTATTCTAGAAGAGGTAGAAGAAGAATATTTAGATGAAAAAGAACAGGAGTATTTTCAAAGACTATTGCCCTCATTTTTTGGCTTTAATCAACTGAATTCTTTTCTAAAACAGCTTAAGTTTCGTTTCTCAAATTTACAAATGAGTAACTTGGAAATCGATCATTACTTAAGTATATTGCTGGAGGATTTAAAAGGTATATATTCTTATTCAGATTTTGGTTTTACAAGGTTTAATTTTGAACATTCAATACCTAGAGATATTGCTTATCTATTGAATGAGAATGAACAACTAAATAATGACACACTATTAAAATATCATGAAGCAAAACTTAATCTTGACGAATTGTTTAAGCTATATAAATTAGATATTCAAAATCGAGAAATTCAAATATTGAATGAAAAGGTAAACAAAACACTTGAAGAATATAAAATTGCTAAGACTGAATATCATGAAATGGTAAATCAACAAGAAAAAGGAATAGTTCAGAAATTTAAAGAAAGGTTAGGGGGATTTGATAAAAAAGTTAAAAATAACAAACTTTTAGTCGAAAAGAAATTTGAAGTTTTTAATAGTGCTAATGTCTTAAGAAAACAAAGTATGAAAGAAATTAGACATAAAAGATATAAATTAATATTTCCTTTATGTCAATTTAAGTCTTTTTCTCTGATAGACAGGTCAAATAATCCTACAATGAAAATAAATGAAGATAATGTATTAATAAACACATGTCATATCTATATATACATTTCGAATAATGGAGTTAGTAGAAGTGACATAAGAAAAGAACCAGATATTATTATGATTGATTATTTTTTCATTGATGATGACAGAATTGAATTTAAAAATAGGTATTATATTGATAATCAAACAACGGTGAATTGTCAGTCAGGAATAGAGTATATTGAGAAAGATTTCTATAATATGTTTGCTATGAAGCGGGAAAGATTTTCAATATCTAGCGTAATAGATGAGCAAATAGATAACTCTTTTATTTCTATTCAAGCTGAATATAAACATGGGATTAATGATTACACCCTAATAGATAAACAATTGGTTAAATTGTCGACTGTGTTAGATGAAATCCAACAATTAACTGATGATAAGACCGGATTTAGTATCAGGGCTTAAGAATCGTATAGGTGCTTAGAAATATGTATGATAAAAGAAGGGTTACAGAATAATTCTTTTGTAGAAAAAATACTCACAAAAAAATTACCTAAAATTAAAAAAAGAAGAAAATCTCCAATTAAGATAGTAGTAGATAAACATGACGAACTGAAAGTTGATAACAAGGTTACAAGATCGGAAGCCTATAAACTTAAGGTATTAAAACGGTCTGATAATACTATTAATGTATTAAATTACATTAATAGTAGAGAAAAAGTTGCTGCACAATGTAATGTTTGCGGATATGAATGGAAAATACGTAGTGACCATTTATTATCAAGACCTTATTGCCCCTCATGTAGAAAAAATGAATAAAGAAATATAAAACAATATCATTTAATAAGTGTGGAGGTCGTTCTAGAAGATATTTGAACTATAATTAAACAAATGGAAAAGGTTGCTCATACTGGAGCAGTTTTTATTTTTATTACTTGTGAAATGGCTACTCATTATTCCTCTATATTGGATATGGAGATGAGATATTGAAAATCGCATTAATAAGTTGTACAAAGTTGAAAGCGGATTATAATTGCACTAGAGAGATGTATCAAGAATCAACTTTATTTAAAAAAGCTGTCAAATACATTGAGCAGCAAGATTATGACGATTGGTATGTATTATCTGCAAAGTATGGACTTATAAAGCAAAATGATGTAATTGAGCCTTATGATCTAACTTTAAACAATATGAAAGCAACCGAACGCATAAAATGGTCAGAGTTAGTTTTTAAACAAGTAGGCGATTTGCAATTGGGTCTAAAACAAATTGACTTTTATTCTGGAGTCAATTATAGAGAATACTTAATTCCTGTTCTTAAAGAGGGTATTATCTGTAATGTACCACTTCAAGGAAAAGGAATAGGAGAGCAGTTACAGTTTTATACACTAATACAAAGTAACACCATTGATAAAGAATAAAGGGGTGCTTATCAAATGCCTATTTAGAAAAATATTAATAAAAAACATGTACTTGAAGCTATTCAAAAGATTAATAGAGAAGGTGTACGAGATAGGATAGAATCTACAAGATTCAGCCTTTTCTATGAAGGTGAATATTATCCCCCTAAATACGTGGTTTCTATTGCAAATATTTTTGCCAATGGAGAAGAATATTCTCCCACCTTGTTTAGTGGAGTGAATGAAACTAATAAATTTCTTGGTAGGCTAGGTTTTACGATTACTGGAAACAAGGAAATTGGTTCTGAAATTCAGAATGACTTTTTGAATGTTCCAGATTTAGAACCTTCAAAGAGGTCAAGGGAATATAACAAATACAGCAACGAAGATAAGGATTCTATAGTGTATGAGTACCTTTTTAATGCAATGTCTCACCGTAGCTTAGATGAAAATATACTAGGAATTGCATCAGATAAGAGAACAGGTCATGAATCAATGAATATTCTCCATTACATAGGTCTTAAGGATAAGCATAAAGGAGTATTCAAGGACTATAGTATATCGGAAGCCATCCACAATTTAGAACAGCGGGATTCAGATTTTGGACTAGTTATTCATTCTCTTTATAGGCTTAATAATCAGTTAGATAATAGCCAAGGCTTAAAAGAGATAATTAAAGATGATCTTGATTCAGAAAAGGCTGAAGATGATAGTTATTACAAGGATGGTGCAGTTAAACAGTTTTATGGAAAGCGATATGAAAGAAGACCAGAAAACAGAAAAAAAGCAATTGAAATTCATGGCTTAAGCTGTATTGTTTGTGGATTCAATTATGAGAAAGTTTAAGGGGAGCGTGGGAAGGACTACATTGAGGTGCATCATGTTAAACCATTAAGTACTATAGGTGATCAAATCGTTATTGATCCTAATGATGATCTTGTACAAGTTTGTTCGAACTGTCACAGGATGATACATAGAAAGAAAGATAATGTCTTAAGTGTGGAGAAGTTAAGGAGTGTACATAGAATATAGAAAACAAGTACGATATAATAAAAAATTAATTCGAATTTGGGAGATGAAATTTTATGAATTTTCATTTCAGTTCAATGTATGTTAGGCAAAAAATAGAGTCAATTGAAGAATTAACGAATTTTTTAGATCCAAGTGAAATTCAATTATATCTTGACACTAATATTTGTATATATCTAAGAGAGTTTTATAGACAGCCAAGTAAAACTATAACAGACGAAGTGCTTTGGAATGAGTTAAAAAAACTGCTAAGACATATTGAACAATATGACATAGAAGTTGATTACTCAATAGGAGTAGAAGAATCTTGCAGAAACCTTAACAATTTTGAAATTAACGAAGAGAAGTTTAATGAGACTATTAATATTTTAATAGCTTTATTTGAAATGGATTTCCTTCAAATGATCGAACATAGTAAATTAGTTAAGTTCTCTGAACCTGTAAAAGATACAACAGAAAGAATATCATCTAAAGTGGAAAGTTTAGAACAGCAGAGTTTATTTCAGAATTTAATGTTTCTTAGCTATGCTTGTTTACTTAAGTTATTTCTAATTTATAATGATACCGCCGAACCTTCAAATGCAAAGAAAATGATAAATTATTTAGATTTTCTTTCTAATGAAGTGGATTTGATGAGTATTTCTCATATAATATACGGTAATTTGTTATTAAGTGGTCATCCTCAAGCGATAAAATTAATTCATCCAAAAAAGAAAACAGTTCAACACTTCTTACATGGAATTTGGAATGCTTCACTTGATCTTACTTTGCCCACACTGGTAAGTAAGAAATTTATCTCCGATAAAAAAGTTCCAGTATTTGTTACTAGAGATGAATTACTATGGTTAATATTTGATTCTATGAAAGTGAAGTATATGTTTAGTAATGGTAATAAATCTACTCATCCTCCTTTTATAGAAATAGATTTTACAAAGTTTAAATGGAGTATAGAAGAATTACATCAAATTACAGCGCATCACGATAAAATTCAAGAAAAACGTTTATTTAATTTTATTGTACAAAGTGAAAGTATGGAAGATAGATTAGATAGGCTAAGGAGCTTATGTTTTGTTCTTGAAAATAACTTAAAAAAATATTTGAAGGAAAATAAGGGTTTTATCTAACTTTTATGAATTGTAAATTTCTTGTAGGTTAATTTTTTATCGAATAATAAATTTTTGATTTTATAATTTTTGCGATTAATCAATAGAAGGTAGGGGGATATTTTGTCAGCTATAAAGCAACATTTTGTTCCTAGGCTATATTTAAGAAGATACACTGAAGGAAAAGAAGAAATATGGACATTTGATAAGATTGCAGGGAAAAAATTTCACACTGGTCTAATGTTAGTAGCTGCGGAAAAGTTTTTCTATAATTTTTCTGAAAAAGAGATAAATGAGCTTAAAAAGCAGTTTCCAGATGAAGAAGTTAGCGAGAATCTACTCGATGATTTATTTACATACCAAATAGAACCAGTTTTTAAGGAATCTCTTAATAGAATTTTAAACGGATATAATAGTTTTAAGAATGAAGATAGTGATTATGCTTTACCCGAGGAGGATATACTTCAGCTAGCACAGAGTTTAGCATTTCAATACTATAGAACAAAGTCTTATAGAGAAGGAGCGGAAAGAAGTAAATTAAGTTTTCTTAGATATTTCTCAGTTGATGATGTTAACTTTGAAAAACACAAAGAGTTAAGTGATAGTAATAAGGTAATAGAACATGCTAAACAAATATTCGGAAAATCATTTGGATTAGCTAAGAAACTTAAAGAGGATTATTATTGGATCTTAATTGAAAACGAGACTGATTTACCTTTTTATACATCTGACAATCCATTAGTCTTACGTAAATTTGATGAAGACGGAAGAGTTATACAAGCAATTCATGATAGACCAGATATTGATGAATATGCTTTTCCACTTACAAGCAATCTTCTTTTAATAATTGTGAAGAAGGAAGAAGCATTATTGGATTCTTGTTACCACCGAAAAACTAAAAGAATTGATGATGAAAAGGTTATACTTTCTTATAATGAAGCTCAGCTTCATTCATCATATCGACAATTGTTTTGTGTATCAGATAATTTTAAAATGATTGATGGGTTAATAACCATCCTACCAGACACAACATCCATTACCATAAAAATATAGATTATGTAGATGAATTAAAGTAGACATTCATGTAAATGCATGTCTTTTTGCTTTTAGAGGATTAATAGAAATTGTTACCGTTTGATTGTACTTATACGGTAACGATACTAAACTTTTTTTCAAATACAGTAGTGACAAGGGTTTCCGTATGTTTGGATTGGTACCGTTTGACTGTTAATGAAAAAATATAATTAGCCTAGTTTTATGTTTAATATTTACTTCATAATCTGTTTGTTCTCTCTTCGTTCTTAAATGCAGGAAAAGCTCCTATTTTGTCGAATATAATATTTGGACTAAAAGGAGGTAATTTTTTAATGTTTGAAAATCCAGAATTACTTAAAGCAAGTGTTTCTCTTGGTCAGTTTTTAGCTCAAAACAGTACCCAAGCAATAAGAGACAAAATAAGGGCTACAAAAGCAAAAAATAGCAACGACGAAACGATTAATAATTTGGAAGAAATCATCAATAACTTGATTGCTGAGAAAAACGAACTTATATCTATCGCTCAAATTTATGATGAACAGATGGTATCACAGAAGATTTCAGAAGAGGATATCAAATATATTACAACAAATATTTTACCTCTATTAGAGAGGTTGATTGAAAATGGCAATCAAGAAAATGTGGAGAGAAACATACAAAATGTGGAGATTTTCAAACCGCTCCTTTCAAAAGAAACATTTAATATCCTTCAACTATTAGGATTTAATTTCAAGAAAGCAATCGGCGAACCATTAACAGAATTAATTAACGGATTAATATCCTCTCAAATTCCTGACAATTCAGAAAAGACTAAAGATTACCAAATCCTAAATGCTCAGAGAGATATTGAATACTTTAAGATCTTTCAAGATGAGGAAGCATATCAAAGATTTTTAGATCTTAGAAGAGAAGGTTAAACAGTGTAGAAATGTATACCGAATTCCAGTTAGGAATGTAACCTTCCTTACAGGTGTTGTTGTTGAACGAAAGGGTGCTTTAGTTAAAAATTACATTGTATTTAAAGCTTGAGGATAGTATACATCCGCAAGCTTTTTCTATATTAACTGCTATTTCAAGATAAGCTTATCTTATCTAAA
This sequence comes from Metabacillus mesotrionivorans, assembly GCF_052171315.1. Classification (NCBI taxonomy): domain Bacteria; kingdom Bacillati; phylum Bacillota; class Bacilli; order Caryophanales; family Bacillaceae; genus Metabacillus; species Metabacillus mesotrionivorans. Next base: position 314,293 of record NZ_JBQMFF010000001.1, read on the forward strand.
AATTGTATGTTACCAAATGCCTTACATAGTTAGTATAAAATTGCCATCGTCCACAACTGTTCTTAGTTTGATATCTGTTCCTGCCGTTGAGATCAATGGGAAATTAGTCTACAACAACGAAATCGATATTGATGCGTTAAAAGAATTTGGCTTAGAACAATAATCAAAATTGGCAAAGAAAAGAGAGGTGTGTGGTAAAAACTGCTGTGCTGGGGCGTATAAGTGAAGTAATTTGTCCAGAAATTGCGGTGTAAAGATAGAGCGTGCCTTAAGTTCACAACCAATACACATTAGTTCGTTGTAAATTTGAAGTTAATATTCTGATTAATTTACAAAATGTAAATGAAGTTATAAATTCTAATTTTACAATGTGCTACCTTTGATTCATCGGATAAATACAGAAGGAACGATGAACATGAACATAGCATATATCAGAGTATCAACAGTTGAACAAAACAAAGCAAGACAAGTCGAAGCAATGAAACAGTACAAAATAGAAAAGGTGTATCAAGAGAAGGTATCCGCTAAGAATACATAAAGACCAAAATTACAACGGATGTTAGAGTTTGCAAGAGAAGGAGAAACAATCTATGTTGCAGACTTCTCAAGATTAGCACGATCAAAAAGACTTGTTGGAATTAGTTGAACTATTAAAATCAAAAGGAGTACAACTTGTATCAATTAAAGAAAATATCGACACTTCAACAGCAACAGGCAGATTAATGTTAGAGATGATTAGTGCTATTAATGATTTTGAACGTGAAAAAATGCTTGAAAGATAGCGTGAAGGCATCGAAATAGCTAAAGCAGAAGGAAAGTACAAAGGGAGAAAAGAAGTATCAAATCTAGACTTCAATCAGCATTATAAACGGTATATAAATCGAGAAGTATCTAATACTCAGCTTGCTAAAGAATTGGGTATATCAAGACCAACATTAAATAAGTTAATTAAGTAACATCAACAAGTTAGTTAAGGGAGTGTATTTCAACATTTTCACTGGGGTCTTGGATGGGATAAAGCTATAGTTGGTTCATACACACGCTATGAAAAAATTAATGCTCTTTAACTATTAGATAGCTGTATAATAAAAGAGAATATGAGCGGTTTGTATTTATAAAATACATAACTTGTTGTTACTGGTGAGTTGTATTAATTTTACTGAAATTTGGTTAATATAATTCTGATTATTGAAGGAGAGGACAAGAGGTGTTAGCTTTGGCTGGAACATATGTTCAAGAAATAGAGAGAATCAAAAGGTATTATTCAAGTATTAATAAATCTATTACAGATGAAAGTGCATTTGAAATACTAGTATTACAATACTTCTTTTATAAGGAAAAAGAAATTTATTTATTAAACGGAAAAGTTGATGACCATTTAACTAATGGAACAAATGATGGTGGAATTGATTTAGTTTATTATGATGATGAGGATGAAATTTTGTCACTAGTTCAATGTAAGACTACTAATTTGTCTTCAGATGAAATAATAGATGAAATAAGAAAAATGAATACAACAGTTAAAGCCTTTGAAAATCACAATACTGGAGCTTATAGTGATAAATTAAAAAGAATACTTCAAGAAAACTTGGATCGGCTACCTGATAACGGTCAAATTGAGTATCATGTTTTTTATTTAGGAAATTTCGATTCAAATATATTTGAAAGAAAATTAAACAATTCACCTATTAGTGATTTAGAAGATATGATTAATGTATCTGATTCACCTATAATTAATACTCAGATTTCAAATATTCAAGATATAACTGCTAAAATTAGTGAATTTAAAGCAGAGTTAGATAAAGCTAATAACTTTTTAGAGTATGAGTCTACTGAAAATTATGGAGCTTTAGTAAATATAAGCTCAAATTCCCTTATTAAAATGTACAATAAATTTAAAGATAAGGGATTATTTGATATGAATATTAGGAAATTTGTTCCCAACAAATTAGTTGATAGTGGAATTAGAAAAACTTTAGATAGTGATAGGGAAAACTTTTGGTTTTACAATAATGGACTTATAATAGCTTGTGAGGATTTTGAAATTGATGGAAACACAATTAAAATTTATAATTTTTCAATTGTAAATGGAGGACAAACTACAAATTTATTAGGAAATTATAAAGGGACTAATAGTCAAGAGTTCTATATACCATGTAAGGTCGTGTTTAAAAAGAATGATGATAAGCAAAAAGTAAATGAGTTTTTTACTCAAATTGCTGAAACTACAAATTCTCAAAAGCCTATTAAAGCAAGTGATTTAAAATCTAATACTCCCGAAATGCTATCCTTAAGACGAGTATTAGAAAATCATAAAATTGATTTTCAAATTAAACGTGGTGAGAGATTTAGAAATAATATGACAAAAATTAAAAATGAAGAATTTGGACAGTTAATTCTTTCATTTGTTATGCAAAAGCCGGGTACGGCACGCTCCAATAAAAAGGCTCTATTTGAAAATAATAGTATTTACGCATCAGTATATAAGAAAAATTATGTGTCTTCTTCTGTAAGAATGGAATTTATTGTTGATATGATAAAGTTCTATGACAGATTTAAAAGAATTGTTGAAGAAATGAAGAAAAATGATGATTTATTCGAATTAAATGCGAAAGATGTTTTGAAAAATGGTACTTTCATACTTCTTGCAATTATTGGAGTTCTTTATAGAATACACAACAATGATATTCAAAATTTCAAGGAAGCAGTAGATAATCCTACTCTAATAAGTGAAAGTGCATTCGTTTTTGGAAAATTCATTTCAAACTATAATGAAGATGATTTAGATAGTAAAATTAAAAAACTTATTATTGAGTTAGTTTTGTTAATTGAAGAAAGATATACAATGCTACTTGATGCAGGTGAAGTAACAAGTGTAAGTAACTACTTTAAAACAGATAAAAAGTACCATGATGATTTACTTAAATCAATAAGTTCAAAAATGCTTAGAGAAAGAACGAGTGCACCAATTATGGAATATAGTGAGTTTTTAAAAAGATAAAACTTATTAAAATAGTTAAAGATGATAAAGTATTTAATTCTATTGACAAAAGCACTTTAAACATTGATTAGCTATACTATAACCTTTGTATCTAATACAATTGAATAATAAGCGATATATCAACGATCTGGTAATTATGCTAGGTCGTTTTTATTGTGTTTTAGAGGACTTTTTAATACGACTTATGCGACTCAAATCGTACAGAAAAGGATCATATACATGAGATGCAGAAGTAACCCTTATTATTTCAATGATACTAATGCAATATACTTACTTGACGAATTTTAGCGACCACTTTACAATAGTAAATGTAAATGCAAGAAGGTTAGTGGTCTGATGTTTTTTTAACTTGTAAAAACTTTAAAAAACCTATATATATCATGCCTATTCCCGCTCAGTGGGAGAGCACTTCCTTGACAGGGAAGGGGTCGGGGGTTCAAGTCCCTCACAGGTCATTACATTTGAGAGAGTTTCCCGGAATGGGGAGCTCTTTTTTATTTGGGAAAATGCCGAGTGGTTGGACGGCCGAAAATTGAAACCCGAAAAAGCACCCGACGCAAATAGACGACGGGTGCTTTTTATGTGCAGCTGTTTTTATTCCTTAAAGAGGAGACCCGGGTAAACATAAGCTCCGACTTTCGAACTGGAAATTCAATTTTTGGAATTTTTTTCTGGTAAGGGGTGTAAAGGTCATAAAAAAGGGTAATAGATTGATGGTACATTTTTACCAATTTTAATCCATTTGCTATTTATTTTCCATTTCGTCTTTTTTGCCATTTTTATTCATGTATACTGTAAAAGTCTTTATAAAAATCCATATTTTATTAATTATGGTAAAAAGAATAGGAGAGTGAAAAAATGAAGCGTACGAAGAAGATATGTCTGATGCTGCTGTCAGCTTTATTCGTCTTGTTTGCGCTTGCAGCATGCGGAGGCGGGGAACAGGCTTCTGGAAAAGAAGAGAAAAAAGAGAATACTAAAAAAGAAGAAGAAGTTTCTGAGAAAGAAAATGAGGATGAGGTTGAGATAGCCGGCAGTATTGAAGAAATTGTGAAAGAAGAGCCTGGAAAATACTCCGGGAATGCTTACAATAAAGCGGTTATACATAAAGCTTTAGACGAAAAGTCGTTTGCTGATAAGGACAGCTTTCAGATCTATGGCGAGCTGCTTGCTCTTGTGAACGAGGGGGAGAATTACAAGCCTTTTTATGATTTTTATGAAGAATTCAATCCGAGCATAGAGACTTCTTTAAGCAATATGCCTGGAGGAATGACGCTTGAAAACGGTGAGATTGGACTTAATACAAATATCTCAATCCTGTTGGATGCAAGCGGCAGTATGGCTCAGAAAATCGGCGGACAAGCCAAAATGGATCTGGCAAAAAAAGCTGTAAATGATTTTGTTGCTTCCATGCCTGAAGGAGCGAACGTATCACTTAGAGTTTATGGCCAGGAAGGCAGCAACAGCGACAGTGATAAACAGCTATCCTGCAGCAGCACAGAAGTAGTCTATGATTTGAAGCCTTATAATGAGGCCGAATTTAAAGCTTCACTTGGAAAGTTTAAGCCAACCGGCTGGACTCCAATCGCTAAAGCCATTTCAGAATCAAAAGCAGACTTTGAGAAATCAGATAAGCAGGGACAAAATATCATTTATGTCGTAAGCGATGGAATTGAAACATGCGACGGAGATCCTGCTAAAGCAGCAAAAGAACTCCATGATTCAAACATTGAAGCGGTTGTAAATATTATTGGTTTTGATGTAGACAGCAACGGTCAAAAACAGCTGATGTCTGTTGCACAGGCAGGCGGCGGACAGTATGAAACGGTCGATACGGCTGAAGATTTCCAAGAGTTATGGGAAGATGAACGCCAGCGTCTGTGGAATGAATGGTGGGACTGGGGAAATAAAAACTGGAATGAAGTCTGGGAAGAGCAAAGCGAAAAGCAAAATGATCTTTATGAAAGAAAAAGAGAGTTAACGAACATGATTTATGAGGAGAAAAAGAGACTGAATGATGCAGCGTTATATCTTCAGGAAAAAGAACAAATTGAGTATGATGTCCGTCAGGAGGTTACAAGCCTGGTCGATCAGCGACATGAAATTCTGAAAGATTATGCGGAGAATACTCACGAAAAGCTGCTTGATACAGTTAAAACCGAGGGTGAAGATCTGAAGGACTCCATTCAGGAGAATAAAGAAGAAATGACAGAAAAATATGAGAAAAAATAGGTTCTTCTGTTCTAAGGGATGATTCAGAACGTATAGAGTTCAGGCAAGGAGGTATAATTTTCGTATATCTCCTTGCCTTTTTCTATCTTTCAATATAAAAACTTCTGGAAATGCAGCAGGAAGGCAAACATTTTGAAGTTTTCACCCTTTAAGAGGTCACTGGAGACATGCTTACATTCCAAATGAAGACTCTAACAATCCTAATTTGCTGCTTAACAATCCAAATCAAGGATCTAACAGTCTAAACAGGTGCTTTAACAATCCAAACCCAAAATTGTTTGCAAATGTTTTACAAATATTTATCGCATTTATCCTAGTAACTCCTGTTCACTGAAACTATAATAAATGTATGCTTCTTACTAACCAATTGCGAGGGGATATTCGTGGAAAACAGGGAACTTCTGCTGGCCATTACAGAATTAAAATCCAGTATGGATAAACGGTTTGATGCACTTGAAAAACAAGTGGATTCAAGGCTTGATAAGGCAGAGGAACAGCTGTATAAGCTTTCCAGGGCCATTCATTCAGGAGGAGATGACCACGAAGAGGATATTCAGAAACTTGGTGATGAAGTAAGAGATTTGAGATTATCAGCAAAGTATGTGCTGTCTAAGATCAGTGAACATGACGTTGAACTATACAAAGCAATGAATATGCTGAAAAACACCTCTGATGAATAGTCAGAGGTGTTTTTTTGGAGGGACTGCAGATTTTCGGGCTTTAAGTTCAGGTTCCATCAGCTGGGTGTGGCTGATGGAATCCGGCTGTTCAGCTCCCTTGTTGCCCACAGGACGCCGACAATGATCTATGGTGCATTTACGCGATTGGCAAAGATAATCTGAATACAGCTGAGCCAAAGCCTCCATCAGCAATTCTACGCAGTGGCTGGCCGTTCACATGTCAAAAGCAGGAATCCGCGTGAAACCGGCACAGCCCGATGGAAGCTATACAGACCGTGCGCTTAAAATTCTCGGTCAAACTCATCTGGAGAGATTCGGCAATCCTGAAGATCTGAACGGTACGTTGCTGTGGCTTGCAAGCAACGACGCCTCCAGATTCGTCACTGGAACGGTCATTTCTGTAGATGTAGGATTTTCTGCATATTCCGGTGTTTAGAGAACCCTGAGAATCCTTAAAGGGTTCTTTTTTATGTAAAAAGATGGCCTGAAAAATCCAGGCCACCCTTTGACTAGAACTGCAGCAAATCAGGGTCCGGTAGCACCAGTGGGTCCAGTAGCACCGGTAGGTCCAGTCGGCCCAGTAACGCCGGTAGGTCCAGTAGCACCAGTTGGTCCAGTGACACCAGTGGCACCCGTGACGCCCGCAGGTCCAGTAACACCCGCAGATCCAGTAACACCAGTAACACCAGTGGCACCCGTGGCACCAGCCGGTCCAGTAACGCCTGTGGCACCTGTACTACCCGCTGGTCCAGTAGCACCCGTAACGCCCGCTGGCCCAGTAACACCCGTAGCCCCCGTAACGCCCGCAGGTCCAGTGACACCAGTAGCACCCGTAACGCCCGCAGGTCCAGTGACACCAGTAGCACCAGTAATGCCCGCCGGTCCAGTGACACCCGTAGCACCCGTAACGCCCGCTGGTCCAGTAACACCGGTAGCACCTGTAACGCCCGCCGGTCCGGTAACTCCAGTAGCACCAGTAACGCCCGCTGGTCCAGTGATTCCAGTAGCCCCCGTAACGCCCGCCGGTCCAGTAACACCGGTAGCACCCGTAACGCCCGCTGGTCCAGTGACTCCCGTAGCACCCGTAACGCCCGCCGGTCCAGTAACGCCAGTAGCACCCGTAACGCCCGCAGGTCCAGTAACTCCAGTAGCACCAGTAACACCTGCTGGTCCAGTAACACCAGTCGCGCCAGTAACGCCCGCCGGTCCGGTAACACCCGTGGCACCTGTAACACCCGCCGGTCCGGTAACACCCGTGGCACCTGTAACACCCGCTGGTCCAGTGATGCCCGTAGCACCTGTACTACCAGCCGGTCCAGTGATACCCGTAGCACCCGCCGGTCCCGTAACACCCGTGGCACCTGTAACACCCGCTGGTCCAGTGATACCCGTAGCACCAGTAATGCCCGCTGGTCCAGTAACACCAGTAGCTCCAGTAACGCCCGCCGGTCCAGTAACGCCAGTAGCACCCGTAACGCCCGCAGGTCCAGTAACGCCAGTAGCACCCGTAACGCCCGCTGGTCCAGTAACGCCTGTAGCACCCGTAACGCCCGCCGGTCCAGTAACACCGGTAGCACCTGTAACGCCCGCTGGTCCAGTGATACCCGTAGCACCCGCTGGTCCAGTGATTCCAGTAGCACCCGTAACGCCAGCCGGTCCAGTAACTCCAGTAACTCCAGTAGCACCTGTAACACCCGCCGGTCCAGTGATACCCGTAGCACCCGTAACGCCCGCTGGTCCAGTAACACCAGTCGCGCCCGTAACGCCCGCCGGTCCGGTAACACCCGTGGCACCTGTAACACCCGCTGGTCCAGTGATACCCGTAGCACCAGTAATGCCCGCTGGTCCAGTAACACCAGTAGCTCCAGTAACACCCGCCGGTCCGGTAGCCCCTGTAGGTCCTGCCGGTCCCGCAATTCCTCCCGCAAAATAGAGAAGAGAAATGTCATCAAGAATAACATCGGCTGTGCCTGCTTGAGGAAGTTTGTTGATCAGAATAAGCGCCTGGGTCGTTCCTGCCGGAGCAGGAGTAGTGTTTTCATAGATTTCAAGCCAGTGATTCTGATTTACATCTGGCAGGCGGTTTGGGGGAATATTTTGAATAGTTCCAATTCCGAGAAAGTTAAATGCATCATCATAAAATCCGAGGACAACGGTAACAAGAGGATTTGGGAGAGCGCCAACCTTGGCAAGCGAAAGTTCAAGCAAAAAAGTCTCACCTGAATTTGCTTCAACGAACTGATAGAGAAATGAATTAACATTTCCTCCTGCAAATCTGACAGCAGCAAATCCACTATGAGAAATTTGAGTTGTAATGACAGCGTTCGATGCGGTCCATGGGAAAAAACTGCCCAGTTCAAAACTATCATTAACTATACGGTTTTCGATACTCATTTTTTTCCTCCTTTCAAAAATATGCTTTTCACTAGTAAATGAAAAGCTTACTTTAAGATATTCACCGGCAGCAAAGTGGACAGTGTAAATGGCCAGGTAAATTAGCACAATTGTCTGCGGTCGGGCGCTGCCCGATAAAATGTGCACGATTAAATACATACAATCAGGTGCCTGTTCCTTTTTTCTCCATCCAAAATTCTGATACCTTACATGAAATTTCCTAACTTATGCAGGAGGGAACTTTTTCTTACAATAAGGACAGATAGAAAACATCATAGAAATCGGGGTGGTGAGCAGATGGAAGCGAAGATTGTACGGGCAGAGGAGCAAGTGATTGCGCCCAGTACAAAAAAAGAAAGAGTAAAACGGGATCTAAAGAGGATGAATTCCCAAAAATATTTGCAGGTTATGGCGCTGCTCGGTGTGGTTTGGATGTTCATTTTCAACTACGTGCCGATGTACGGACTGATTATTGCTTTTAAGGAGTTCAGCATCATCAGCACGATCAGAGAGGCTCCTTGGGTTGGACTAATGCAGTTTAAAGAGTTTCTGCAGGATGAGAATTTCTGGACTGTACTGAAGAACACTCTTGGCATCAGCTTGATTAAGCTGCTTATCGGCTTTCCGCTGCCGATCATTTTTGCCTTGATGCTGAATGAATTGACTTCCCTGAAGTTCAAGAAAATGGTTCAGACGATTACCTATTTGCCTCATTTTCTTTCATGGGTTGTTCTCGGCGGTATTTTAACAACATGGTTATCTGATATCGGCATTATTAATGACATTTTACTTAATCTCGGATTTATCAATGAACGCATCAGCTTCCTGGCTGAACCTCAGTACTTCTGGGGCATTGTGATTATCTCGGATATTTGGAAAGAAATCGGCTGGTCTGCAATCATCTATCTTGCAGCAATAGCGGGCGTATCTACTGAACTCTATGAGTCTTCAACAATTGATGGAGCAAACCGTTTTCAGAAAATGTGGCATGTCACACTGCCTTCGATCCGTCCAACGATTACGATTCTTTTCATACTGGCAGTCAGCGGTGTGCTGAATTCAAATTTTGACCAGATCTTAGTTCTTCGTAATGCATTAAATGAAAGCGCTAGCAATGTTATTGATATCTATGTGTATCAAATGGGTGTTCAAAATGCGCGCTATTCTTATGCAACGGCAGTCGGTCTTTTAAAAGCAATCATTGCCTTTATTCTGCTTTACACAGCGAACAGAATTACGAAAAAGCTTGACGGCACTTCATTATTCTAAGGAGGGGAGATCACGTGCTGAAACTATTTAAACTAAACCGCAGAACAAAAAGTGAATACATCTTCGATAACATTAACATCATTATTATGTTCTTGATCTGCGGAATAACGCTTTACCCAATCTGGTATGTTATCGTCAACTCCCTGAATGAAGGTGCAGATGCAGCTAATGGAGGCATTTACTGGTGGCCAAGGGAGTTTACGCTTCAAAACTATGAAGCTGTTTTTGCCAACTCAGGTATTTTGACATCATTTGGAGTCACGATTGCGAAAACGGTTATAGGAACCATCACGCACGTTTTCTTCACAGCGATGGTAGCCTATGCGATTTCAAGAAGAGATTTATATGGTAGAAAGCTTTACATGATGATCGGGATTGTCACAATGTTTTTCAGCGGAGGACTGATTCCTTACTTCCTTCTGATTCGTGACCTGGGCTTATTTGATAACTTCCTGGTCTATATCATTCCGACCATGTTCAACTTTTTCCATCTTATTATCTTTGTCTCGTTCTTCAGAGAGCTGCCGCCATCACTTGAAGAGGCAGCAAAAATTGACGGAGCCAATGACTTTATGATTTTTATCAAGATTATTGTGCCGCTGTCGATGCCGGTTATTGCTACAATCGCTTTATTCCAGGGTGTTTATCAATGGAATGATTATTTCGCAGGGGTCATCTTCGTCAATAACCCTGATCTTCAGCCAATCCAAACCTATTTGTATAAGGTTGTTGCAGAATCCAGTTCCAACCAGATGATGATGAATGCTCCAGGCAGCATCACAACAAAAACGGTAACGTCACAATCGATCAAGCTTGCAACCATGGTCATCACGACACTGCCGATTGTTCTTGTGTACCCGTTCCTTCAGAAGTACTTTGTAAAGGGGATGCTGATCGGCTCTGTAAAGGGCTGATGCATATAGAAAGAAAGTCAATTATAATTAGGTACTAGAGAGGGGTTTACTATGAAAAAGTTTAAGAGTCTGTCCATTTTCCTTATTGCGGTTCTTCTTCTTTCCATGCTTGCTGCATGCAATAATGAAACCGCTTCATCAGGGGAAAAAGAAAACAAAAAGCCTGTTTCAGCAGATGAGCCTGCATGGAAAGCAGATACATCGCCGATTACATTTGACTGGTATGTCAACTTTTCCTGGTTCGCATCAAAATGGGGAGAGGACGCTGTTTCAAAGTATGTAACAGATAAAACAGGCGTTTCGATCAACTACATTTCTCCTGCAGGAAACGAAGCAGAGAAAATGAATACGATGATTGCATCAGGCAAGCTTCCTGATTTTATTACCCTTGGCTGGTGGGAAGATGCCGTTAAGAAAATGCAGGAAGGCGAACTGGTTCTTCCATTAAATGAACTTGCTGAAGAATATGATCCATACTTCTTTAAAGTAGCAGATAACGCAAAGCTTGAGTGGTACAAACAGGAGAACGGAAATGTATACGCTTACCCGAATGCATCTTCTTCTCCGAAGGATTTTGAAAAATATAAAGACTTAAAGCCTTCTAACCAAACATTCTTGGTCAGAAAAGATATGTACGAAGCACTTGGAAGTCCTGATATGAGCACACCTGAAGGGTTTGTTTCAGCTCTGAAAGCTGCAGAAGAAAAATTCCCTGAAGTAAATGGTGCACCGCTTATTCCGCTTGGCCTTCATGAATTTACAGATGTAGGCAATACATCACTTGAAGCGTATCTTCAAAACTTCCTTGCCATTCCTATGGAAAAAGACGGCAAGCTGTATGACCGCACAGAAGATAAAGAATATGTAAAATGGCTGAAAACATTCAGAGAAGCAAATGAAGAAGGATTGCTTGCAAAAGATATTTTTGTAGACAAACGTCCGCAAATGGAAGAGAAAATTGCGCAAGGCCGCTACTTCGCTATGCTTTACCAGCGCAGTGACATGGCTGCTCAGCAGCAGGCTCTTTATGCAAAAGATCCAAATTCTGTCTATATCGCTGTTGATGGTCCTGCCAACGCTGCAGGCGATCAACCGACACTTGCAGGGGACAGCATTTCCGGCTGGACAGTTACTCTTATCTCCAAAGATGTAAAAGACAAAGACCGTGCCATTGCTTTCTTAAGCTACCTGATCAGTGAAGAAGGACAAAAAGATTTCTTCTTCGGTGAAAAAGGCGTTACGTACGATGAGACAGACGGAAAACCTCAGTTCAAACCGGAAGTTCTTGACCTTCTAACCAAGGACAGAACAGCTTTCGATCAGCAATACGGTGCTTCTTATAAACACTGGATGCTGATGGATACGAACATGAGTCTTCCTTGGAACCCGCCTACTGCTGAGCCGTTCAAGCAATTGGAAGACTGGACAAAAGGCAAAACAGTCAGCTTTGCAGCTTATGACGGCCTGAATCCGACAGGTACTTCTGCAGAAGCCATTGCAAGTACAAAAATCAGCCAGGAATGGGGAAAAACTCTTCCGAAGCTGCTTCTTGCAAAATCAGACAAAGAGTTTGATAAGCTGATGAAGGCTTACTTGAAAAAACGTGAAGATTACGGCTATGACAAAGTAGAAGAGTATCAGAAGAAAATGTTTGAAAAGAATAATGAAAAACTGAATGCTGGAGAAAAGTAAGGAAAAGGGCTGCTTCGGCAGCCTTTTTTTCCCTGTTATCCGAAAAAGAAATCCCTTATACTAAAAAGAACGTCAAAAGAACAGCAGGTGTCCCCATGGCAGGAAAAATAAAAACGAAGATCTTCGAAATGTTCCTCAAACTCTCATTGCAGCAAAAATTCATCGCCTTATATATTTTCATCATTATGATTCCAGTCGTTGCATTTACCCTGATCTATACAAGGCAAGTGGATGAAAGTGCGATAAAGGACATTACAACGAAAAATGAATATCTCCTTGAAGTTGAAAAAGTTCATATTGAAAACAATATCGAATCGATGAGGAGAACGGCACAGATGGTCGTCTCTGATAATGAATTTATCGATTTTGTGAAATCCAGAGATGAGACAAATGTGGACGAACTGCTGAATTTCAAAATGAATGCGTTCTCAAATGTATCAAGACTTCAAGTGAATAATCCAACCATTGAAAACATTCATCTATACACAAACAATCCCTTCGTAAACGAAATGTGGCCGATCCTTTTCAGTGAGGAGCGGATTGCTGATAAGCCATGGAAGCAGGAAGCCATCGACCGCAACGGCATGGAAATGTGGTGGTATGAACAGCAGGATTACGATATCCTCGGACGCTATCCATACCGGGCGAATGCGAAGATTTCAGTCTTGCGGGAGCTGGATTACCCGAAGGATGAACACTTGGGCATCATCGAAATCAGCATGCTTCAAAAGAACTTTTTCCCGAAAATGTTCAGCACCGTTGATGCAGGTGATTCTGCGATGATGGTCATTGATCAGAACAGCAATTATATCGTCAATCCTGAAAACCGCTTTTTAAAAGAAAATGAGATTCGTATAGATACACTGACAAGCCACTTTGAAAAAGAAAAGAAGAAAGAATCCTTCTCTTTTTACTATGAAGATCACGGACTTCCGATTCTCGCAGGAGCTGTCTATATTGAAGCGATTGATTCCTATATGCTGAGCCTGGTCTCTCTTGAAACAATTTTTGCAGATACTGAAAACACTAGAAATCTTGTCCTTGGGGGAATTGTGTTCCTCGTGCTGATTCTCTCCTTTTTGACATACAAAATGATCTCGTATCTGCTGAAAGAGATGTACAGGCTGATGAGCACGATGAAAAAAGCAGAAGCGGGTGACTTCGGTGTAAAAGTCGAAGTGGATGAATACAGCGAAATCGGCCAGCTTGCCTATCATTTCAGAAGCATGCTGGCAAAAATCAACCGGCTGATTGCTGAAGCCATTCATAAAAATGCGGTAACAAAAGAAGCAGAGCTTAAAGCTCTCAAGACACAAATCGATTCTCATTTTCTTTTTAATACACTTGAAAATATCAAGATGATGGCGGAAATAAAGGGAGATTACGAGACGTCCGATGCCGTGACATCCCTCGGTTCCATGATGCGCTACAATCTGAAATGGAAAAACGATTTTGTGCTGCTTCAGGAAGAGCTGACGCATATTAAGCATTATATTGACATTATGAATCTGCGGCTTGAGAACAGGCTGACTCTCAAAGTCGATGTGCCGGACCAGCTTCTGGCATCAGAGGTGCTGAAGATGTCTCTTCAGCCAATCGTGGAAAATTCGGTCAAGCATGGACTGATTCCATTGCTTGCTGAAAATCAGGGCGTCATCAAAATAAGTGCAGAAAGAATGGACAGCGGAATCTTGATTGAGATAGAAGATAACGGGACAGGGATGAATGAAAGAGAGAAAGAACGCCTGTCTGAAAAAATTACTGCAGGACAGCATACCGAAACGCTTCACGGGTCAGGAATCGGGCTTGTAAACGTAAATGAGAGGCTGCTCCTGCATTACGGAACGGATCATGGACTTCAAATAGAAAGCGAGGAGGGAGCTTTTACAAAAGTTTCATTCCTAGTACCAGACTTGCAGACAAAGGGGGACTTGCAGCATGTACAATCTGTTAATAGCGGATGATGAATCAAATATACGCCTTGGCATTAAAGCCATGATTGAACGGGAATTCCCGGGAGAAATCAATACCTTCCTTGCTGGAGACGGGCTTGAGGCACTGGATATTATGAGCAGGGAACAAATCGATCTTCTCATCACAGATATAAAAATGCCTCGCATGAACGGAATTGAGCTGATCCGCACCCTTCAGGAAGCGGACAAAAAACCGATTCTGATCATTTTAAGCGGATATGACGATTTTGAATATACAAAGGCAGCCATTAAATGCAAAGTAAAAGATTACCTTTTAAAACCAGTGAACAGAAACGAGCTGTTTCAGACCGTCCGCAGTTCGATGGAAGATCTGGAAAAGACAAAAACACTCGTTCAGCAGGAACAGGAAGAAGAGCAGCTCAGACAAATTCAGTACATCCTGCTGAATCCGCTCCTGTCAAAAGAACGGATCAAAGAAATCTGCGGGCAGTCAAAGCTTGAAGCTAAGAGCGGACACTATTTCATTGCCGTTATGAATCAGGGGAGAAATCTCTTTGAAAAAGCAGAGCAGGTGCTGAAAAAAGAAATCCTGTTCCTGGACCAGAAAGACCGGACCGTCATTCTGACAGAAAATCAGACTGTTCTTGATTTGCTTAAGCAGCACATTCCTGAAGCAGAGCTGGGCTGCAGCGGGCAGAAAACCGATTTTTCAGAGATCAGAGAGGCCTATCTGGAAGCAGCAGAGGCATGCAAATATTCATTTATCCACCCGAGACACTCATATATTGATTACAACACGGTAACTTCTAAACCTCCAGCAGACATGCTTCCCATAGAAGAAATCAAGAAAATCAAAAACATGCTCGGAACAATCAGAGAACAGGAAATCAAGTCTCTTCTGTTGAAAGTTCTAGATCACGAAAGGATTACGTTCTATTCAATCGATTATCTTGAGAGTATCCATCACGAAATAAACAGAATCATCTATGAACCTTTTTTTGAGCGGTTTGGGGAAGAATCGAAAGCCGCATTTAAAAAGCTGTCCCATATGGAGGACCTCTACAGCTTCCGCGATTTCTATCATTATTTTCATGAAACACAGGAACTGATCCTGAGACTTCATGAATATATGAAGCAGCTGAAGTCGATTTCAACAGAACAGACCTATATGGAACAGGCACTTGCATTTATCGGTGACAACTATCAAAAAGACCTGAATCTTGCAGTCGTCTCAAATCACATATCCCTGAACTACTCTTACTTCAGCCATGTGTTCAAAGAAAATACGGGTCAAAATTTTGTCGATTACCTGAAAAAGGTCCGTATTGAAAACAGCAAGAGACTGCTTCAGGATCCTGACTTGAAAATCTTTGAAGTCAGTGACAGGGTCGGCTACAAAAACCCCAAGCAATTTGCACGCGTATTTCGTGAGCTTGAAGGCATATCACCAAAGGAGTTCAGGGAGGCGGCAGGCATTTCAGCCGCGAAGGAACAGACTTAATCTTATTTTCCAGGAAATCATCGGGAGGCAGATAAAATGATTACATATCCAATATTAAAATCGAATGCCGTAATAGGAGTGACGGCCCCGTCTTCTGGTGTTCCGCAGGAATTGCACGGGCTGCTCAAGCAGGCTACAGGAAAAATGGAATCCAGGGGATATACAATTATCACAGGTGAAACAGCCTGGACGCAGGAAAAAGCAAAATCCGCACATGCCAAAAAACGATCAGACGAATTCAATCAAATGATACAGGATAATCAAATTGACTTCATTCTTCCTCCGTGGGGCGGTGAGCTTGCGATGGAAATGCTTGAAGGTGTCGATTACGATGCGATAAAGGAAAAATGGATTCTGGGATACTCCGATGTCAGCGTGCTTACACTTGCTATTACTCTTAAAACAGGTATTGCAACAGCTCACGGAACAAACCTGATTGATTTAAGAGGTGAATCGTCCGACCCGACGACTGCCATGTGGGAAACCGTGCTGAAAACGGAACGGGGAGGAAAGGTAACTCAGACGTCTTCTGAAAAGTATCAAAAAAAATGGCAGCACGAGAACCCGACACCTCATGTTTTTCATCTTACAGAACCAACCGTCTGGAAAACAGTGTCAGGCCAAGATGAACAGGTCAAAGGACGCCTGCTCGGTGGCTGCATTGATGTGATTAAGCATCTGGCAGGCACGCCGCTTGGAGATGTTAAAGCCTTTTCCAAAACACATATCGATGGCGATCCGATCCTCTGGTATTTCGAAAACTGCACGCTTTCCGCAACGGATTTGCGCATATCGCTTGTCCAACTGAAAATGGCCGGCTGGTTTGAAAATTGCTCAGGAATTCTTTTTGGAAGAAGCCCGGCCAATCATCCGGTAGAAGGCTATACTGCAGAGGATGTTTACGAGGACCTTGCATCAGAACTTGGGGTCCCTGTTATCTACGACATTGACTGCGGACACCAGCCGCCTCAGATGACCCTGATTAATGGTGCTTTTGCGGAGGTGACAGTGGAGAATGGAAAAGGGATTATTGTTCAGGAGTTTAGGTGATGGAAGAAAGCATGCCTTTATAGGTGTGTTTTTTCTTGTTTATTTGGAACTTTATTCCGTTTCAACCGTATAACACTTATCCAGTCTAGAAGGGGGAGTACAGATGATATCCTACCTGATCATGGCCCTTTTC
This sequence comes from Metabacillus mesotrionivorans, assembly GCF_052171315.1. NCBI lineage: Bacteria > Bacillati > Bacillota > Bacilli > Caryophanales > Bacillaceae > Metabacillus > Metabacillus mesotrionivorans. The sequence continues at coordinate 331,093 of NZ_JBQMFF010000001.1, forward strand.
ATCTTAGCCGGCACGATGCTCTACCAAGGGAAATGGGCGAATTTAATAGCCGGGTATAACACGCTTTCTAAAGAAGAAAAAGAAAAATATGACACGCCGGCTCTTTGCAGGTTTTACGGAAAAATGATGTTTGTCATCTCGTTCAGCATCCTTCTGTGGGAGATTGGCGACACACTTGGAAGCCTGCTGATTTTTATGTTCGGCACCTTGCTGTTTATTGCTTCTGTTGTTTTCACACTAGTCTATTCGAACAGCGGAAGCCGCTTCAAAAAGTAAGCTGCCCGGAAGTTTTAAGACACAAAAAAGAACATCAGCTTTCATGATGCTCTTTTTCAGGAATCAATAAATTTCTTTAATCCCCGCCAGCCTGATTGAAAAGACATTCTTATCTTCGTCTTCAAGTGACAGGGTCTGATCGCTCAGGTCTAGATTGCGGACGCGGCCTTTCAGTGTCTGGACGGCCCCGTCGATGTAATAGTTTACCGTTACAAGCTTATTGCGCCTCAATGCTTTTAAAATCATGTGAATGTCTCCTTCCGTTTTGTGTTTATTTAAAGGGAATTATTTAAAATGTAATCGTTTTCTATGAGTATATTCCTATTATACTACAGGTTTGTGAAAGCGATTACATAAAGTTTGAACACTTTGTGAAAAAAAACACATTGAACACGTTCATCCAGCATGGTACCTTTAATAAAAAAGACCGCAGAAAAGGGGACGCACAGCATGGGAAGAGGTTTAGAAGGCAAAAAAGTTGTGATTGCAGGATCTAGAAAGACAGATGAAATCAGTACACTGATTGAAAAACAGGGGGGCACTCCGCTTGTCCGCTCACTGCAGGGAACTGTTTTTCTGGCTGAGGACCAGGTAGAACCTGATTTGCGCAGGTACATAAATGAGGGTGCGGACTGGACCATCCTGACGACAGGAATGGGAACAGAAACGCTGGTGAAGCTGTCCCGTCAGCTGGGGCAGGAAGAAGCCTTTTTAAGACAGCTTCGCGAGTCAAACATTGCTTCGAGGGGATACAAAACCTTCGCTTCGCTCAAAAAGCTTGGATTGGCACCATTAAAAAAGGATGATGACGGAACGACCAGGGGCCTTGTCCGCGCTTTGGAAAATGAAGATTTTACCGGAAAAAGAGTCATGGTGCAGCTCCACGGTGAAACAGCACCTGCACTGATTAAGTTTCTTGAAGAAAAAGGGGCATCTGTCCACCAGGTGCTCCCGTACCGTCACATTTCACCTGATGATAAAGCCGTCAGCCTCCTTTGCAAAGAACTGAAAGCTGGAGAAATTGACGCGGTATGTTTTACCGCTGCCATCCAGGTTCGGGAATTTTTTCAGTATGTGAAGGAGCATGATTTAACGAAGGATGTACTTGAAGCCTTCAAAACGCGCACACTCCCTGTAGCTGTCGGAAAAATTACAGCCGAAGCCCTTACAGAGGAAGGTGTAGAGAATCCGCTCGCTCCTGATCTTGAACGAATGGGTGCGATGATTATCGAACTTGCCAATTATTATGAAAAAAACAATTGACATAAGCCTTCCGACTGCGCATAATATATAAAAATCAATGAACGCTGAAGCGGGACTAGTATGCGGGACTTTGTGCAAAAGAGAGCGGGGTTTATAAGCTGAGATACCCCGCAGCAGCAAAGCCGCAGAACCTGCCCGCCGAGTCCTGTGCCAAATACACAGGCGCCATCAGCCTGGCGTTATCAGGCAAAGCGGGATGCCGTGTGCATCCAACCAAGGTGGTACCACGGAGAGCAAAGCCCTTTTCGTCCTTATTTTACAGGACGGGGAGGGCTTTTTTTATTCCATGAAGCTGAGGGGGGCAAAATGCGTCGTGAATGAACCCTTCATACAAAGAATCAGAAGTTGAAGGGTTAAAATGCGTCGTGAATGAATCCTTCGTACGAAGAATCAGGAGCTGAAGGGTCAAAAGGCCTCGTGAATGAACCCTTCGTACAAAGAATCAGAAGCTGAAGGGTCAAAAAGCGTAGTGAATGAACCCTTCGTACGAAGAATCAGGAGCTGAAGGGTCAAAAAGCGTAGTGAATGAACCCTTCGTACGAAGAATCAGGAGCTGAAGGGTCAAAAGGTCTCGTGAATGAACCCTTCGTACAAAGAATCAGAAGTTAAAGGGTTAAAATGCGTAGTGAATGAACCCTTCGTACGAAGAATCAGGAGCTGAAGGGTCAAAATGCGTAGTGAATGAACCCTTCGTACAGAGAAAAAGGTGCTGAAAGGTCAATATCCACCGGTAACTATGCCCAATAAACTCTTCCATCCCCCCACTAAACTATAGGAGGCCAACCCTCATGAAAAAACGGATTGTTGTTAAAATCGGGAGCAGTTCTCTTACGAACAGGAAAGGTGAAATCGATCAGGAAAAATTCGCCGATCATATTGCAGCGCTTGCACGGCTCAGACAAGCAGGGCATGAAGTGCTGCTTGTTTCATCGGGTGCTGTTGCGGCAGGTTTCCGCAAGCTTGGCTATCCGGCCAGACCTCTTACGCTTAAAGGCAGGCAGGCCGCGGCTGCTGTCGGCCAGAGCCTGCTGATTCAAGCGTATATGGCTCAGCTTGGGGCATACGGCTTTGTTCCTGCCCAGATTTTGCTGACCCGGACAGATTTTTCTTCAAAAGAGCGGTACAGAAATGCTTTTGCCACGATTCGTGAATTGCTTGACAGGGGCATTATCCCAATCATCAATGAAAATGATACGGTTTCTGTTGAGGAGCTGACGTTTGGCGATAATGACATGCTGTCTGCCCTTGTCAGCGGGCTTGTTCAGGCAGATGAGCTCGTTATTTTAACGGATATCAACGGCCTGTATGACAAAAATCCGCGCGATCATGCTGATGCGAAAAGGTATGAACGTTTGACCGGCATTACGGATGAGATGATGCTCGGAGCGGAAGGGGCGGGATCTTCAGTCGGAACCGGCGGGATGAAATCCAAGCTTGCTGCGGCGAAAACAGCCATTGAGCTTGGGGTATCCGTTTTTATCGGAACGGGAAAAGGCGATGATAAGTTTATCCGCATCCTGAATGGTGATGGTGACGGGACCTATATAGAAGCCCGCTCTTTCCTGAAAAGCAGCAAACAGTGGATTGCCCTTCATTCTTTAGTCAAAGGGAAAATTTTTATTGATGAAGGAGCAGAGTCTGCCCTCATTATGAAGGGGAAAAGTTTATTGCCTGCAGGTGTTTGCGACATTTCGGGAACATTTGAAACCGGAGACGTTGTGGAAGTTCACGGACCGAACGGGATGCTCGGTAAAGGAGAGGTTTTTTGTTCCTCTGAAACGTTAAAGCAGGTAATGGGAAAACGGACAAAAGAAGCAGGAGCTGTGCTTGCGTCCATCGAAGTCATACACCGCGACCGATGGGTCAAAGCGTGAAACGGAGGGATAACCATGAGTGAAGTGATGAGGAAAGGGAAAATCGCCAAGGCTGTCAGCTATGACATGATGCAGGTGCCGACCGACGAAAAAAACCGTGCGCTGGAACTAATCGCAAGGCAGCTGGAAGCGGAGCGTAATTTTTTAATAAAAGAAAATCAAAAAGATATTGAAGCCGGAAAAAAAGCGGGCATGACGGATTCTATCCTTGACCGCATGCTGCTGACTGAAAAAAGAATCGATGATATGGCTCTTGCAATCCGCCAGTTAATCAGCCTTGAGGACCCTGTTGGAGAGGTGCTTGAGACAATCCAAAAAGAAAACGGGCTGCTTATCCACAAAAAACGCGTGCCGCTCGGTGTAATCGGAATGATTTATGAAGCCCGGCCTAATGTGACGATCGACGCTGCAACCCTGTCGCTCAAAACAGGAAATGCGGTTATTTTAAGAGGCAGCTCTTCTTCCATTCATTCAAATAAGGCTCTCGTCAGCGTGATCCACCGCGCTCTTGAGCAGACTTCCATTCATCATGAAGCGGTTCAGTTGATTGAAGACACGAGCAGAGAAACAGCCAAACAGCTTTTCACGCTAAATCAATACTTAGACGTTCTTATTCCGAGGGGCGGGAAGAACCTGATCGACACCGTCGTGAGAGAGTCTTCTGTACCTGTTCTCGAAACAGGTGCGGGCAATTGTCATCTTTTTATCGACGAATCGGCAGACCCGGAAATGGCACAGCGAATTGTTCTGAATGCAAAAACGCAGCGTCCCTCTGTCTGCAATGCCATTGAATCAATTTTAATTCACGAAAGATGGCTTGAGCAGCACGGGATGAACCTGCTGCAGAGCCTGCATGACCATTCCGTTGAAATCATCGCCGATGACCGCATTGTGTCACTTTTTCCTCAGGCAAAACCGGCAAGTGAGGAAGAATGGGCCACTGAATATCTTGCACTGACCGCAAGTGTAAAAACAGTGAAAAATACAGATGAAGCGATCAAGCACATCAACACATACGGAACTAAACATTCAGAAGCTATTATCACAGAAGACCTTAAAAGTGCGCATCAATTTCAATCCCGCGTTGATGCGGCAGCTGTTTATCACAATGCATCGACCCGTTTTACAGATGGCTTTGAATTCGGCTACGGCGCGGAAATCGGCATCAGCACGCAAAAACTGCATGCACGGGGACCGATGGGATTGCCGGCGCTGACCTCAACAAAGCACTTCATTTCGGGAAATGGACAAATCAGGGAATAGAAGGCGGACGTTGACAAAACATAAGGAGACTAACGACATGAAGGAGCAAAATTATGGATACGTCAATTAAGTGGAATGGGAAAATGAGCTTCTCAGGCAGCACCCCGTCCGGCCATGAAGTGAAAATGGATGCCTCAGAAGAAGTGGGCGGAGAGAACACAGGAGCGAGGCCGACCGAGCTTCTGCTTCACGCTGTTGCCGGCTGCACAGGTATCGATATCATCAGCATCCTGCAGAAAATGCGCCTCAATCCGTCCTCGTTTGAAATGGATCTCACCGGCACACGGGCAGAGGACCATCCAAAACGGTTTACAGCCATCACTATTCATTACAAACTGGAAGGCGATCTTCCTGAAGAAAAAGTGATCAGGGCCATTCAGCTTTCCAAAGATAAATATTGTTCTGTCTCACAATCCCTCAATGCTGAGATTACAGCTGAATACTCAATTAACGGAGTAAAGGGAAGCAAGACTATGTAAAAAAGCGAAATCCTGAAAAAGGGATTTCGCTTTTTTCTTATTTAGGGCTTGGACCGTATTTATTTGCACCTGGTTCACTGTCCAAACAGTTGAACACAAGCAGGACAATTCCGCCGATAACCGGGATAAGGCTGATAAGCAGCCACCATCCGGTTTTGCCGATGTCATGCAGTCTGCGCACAGCAACACCAATTGAAGGCAAAAGAACAATAAGAGAATAAATAATAACTAAAACAGACGGAAGTCCGATCATATACTCAACAATCGTTAAAAGAATAGTCACGATAAAGTTGAATAAAGTGAACATCCAGTATTCCTTACGTCTAGCGCGGCCTTGAAACACCGCATATTTCTTAATAACGTCTAGATACCAATGCATGTAATTTCCTCCTTTCTCGGAAAATTGAACGACTAAATAAATATACCATTTTCTTCTGACATTAGAAGCAAAAAAAAACGAAATCCCCCAGTGGAATTTCGCTTATTTATTCAAAATGCTTTCTTCAAGCACCGCTGATTTATCACCGTACACCTTCGTGATGTGATTTTCTCCCCAGGCGCAAAGGGAATCCAGAATGCTTTGCAGGCTCCAGCCGTATTCACTTAATTCATACTCCACTTTCGGCGGAACTTCCGGATGGACAATCCTGTTGATCACGCCGTCATCTTCAAGCTCGCGCAGCTGCTGTGTGAGCATTTTTTGCGTAATGTTGGGCATGAGCTTTTTCAATTCATTTGTCCGTCTTTTGCCGTGGGTCAAGTGACAGAGGATGACGCATTTCCACTTGCCCCCGATAATCTCAAGAGTTGCTTCAACGGGAATGTTGTATTTCTTCTCCATATAAATCCTCCTATCTAATAGGCACCAAAAAGTGCCTACCTAACTTTTTAGTTCCTACAGCACTTGAAAGTACGTACTTTTCTTTATGTTCGATATATCTCATAATAACATTTGCCGGCTGATCTTTACCATACACGTTTTAAAATAAATATCAATTATCAGGAGGAGAAATACATGAGCTTAGATAAAAAAAGAAGTATGTGGGCGCTGCTTGCTCTTGCAGTCAGTGCATTTGCCATTGGAACAACGGAGTTTATCAGTGTCGGCCTGCTGCCGATGATTGCAGAGGATTTGAATATACCGGTTACAACAGCAGGTTTGACCGTCACCCTTTATGCGGTCGGAGTCATGTTCGGGGCACCGGTCTTAACATCTTTAACTTCAAATATGTCACGTAAGACGCTACTCCTTTGGATTATGATTGTCTTTATTCTTGGAAACAGCCTCTCAGCGGGAGCATCAAGCATTGAAATGCTTCTTGCGGGACGCGTGATTGCGGCACTGTCGCATGGTGTGTTCATGTCGATTGGTTCAACGATTGCAGCGGACCTTGTTCCTGAAGACCGCCGTGCAAGTGCGATTTCTATTATGTTTACAGGTCTTACCGTCGCGACAGTAACAGGTGTTCCATTCGGAACCTTTATCGGCCAGCAGTTTGGATGGAGACTTGCGTTTATCGTCATTATTCTTATAGGTATTCTTGCTCTCATCGCAAACAGCATTCTTGTTCCATCTAACTTAAAAAAAGGCAACCGCACGACCTTTGGTGATCAGCTGAAGCTTGTGAAAAACGGACGTCTGCTGCTTGTCTTTTTAATAACAGCCCTTGGATACGGCGGAACCTTTGTCGTCTTCACGTATCTTTCACCGCTTCTTGTTGAAGTGACTGGTTTTAAAGAAGGCACCGTTGCCGTTATTCTGCTTGTATACGGAATTGCCATTGCCATCGGAAACATGATCGGCGGCAAGCTGTCCAATAAAAATCCGATTAAAGCTCTTTTCTATATGTTTATTGCACAGGCTATTGTTCTTTTTGTCCTGACACTTACAGCACCATTTAAAATTGCAGGATTGATCACCATTTTAGTTATGGGACTGTTCGCCTTCATGAACGTTCCAGGTCTTCAAGTTTACGTCGTGATGCTTGCAGAACGCTTCGTGCCAAGCGCCGTGGACGTAGCTTCAGCCATCAACATTGCTGCGTTCAACGCAGGAATTGCCATCGGCGCCTTTCTCGGAGGCATCATCACAGATTCCATCGGCCTGATTCACACAGCATGGATCGGTGGCGTGATGGTCGCCGGAGCTGTCATCCTCACTGGATGGAGCCGTGCACTTGAAAAGAAAGATCAAAACGTTCAAGGCCATAAGATGGCTGGATAATTGTGACGCCCGGGGGAAAGTTCCCTGGGCGTTTTTTGTGTGAGTGAAATTTAAATATCCTCATTGTTTGGTGTTGTAATATAATGGATTTGGAGGGATAGAATGCTTAAATTTTTGCTGTTTTTAACACTTGTGCTCGTGTACATTACTTTTTCTGAAAAATGGATTAGAAGAAAATTAAATATCCCGAAACAAAGAGGTTTCTTTTATCAAAGCCAAAACAGGATTCACAGATGGACAGAAGGAACCTTAATTGTACTGTATGCTGTTGGACTGATGATCTTTGATTTTTCAACCCTATTTATTACAGTCTCGATCAGCTTCTTTTTAGCCGTCAGATCATTCATGGAATGGAAGTTTGAACGGGAAGAAAAAGAATATATCCTTAGTCTTCATGCTGCGGCCACTTTTCCTCTAGTGGTTGCGGCAGGCTATTGGATAAATTCAATTTAAGGGAAAGAAATCCATGCCACCTTATTCTCCCGTAAAAGCAATTTGATGAACCTTCACTTTTTGCAAGAATAAACTGTAATTCGCTGTAAAGTGTTTATCTTTCAATAAGGAGACACTCTCTCCGTCTTTGAATTCAATTTCAATAACAGAGGGTTCTCCTTTTTCCTTGGACAAATGAAAAACAGCGCTCTCCACTTCATCCCAAGTATACTGATGTTGTTCAAAACTGATTCCGCTGCTGTATGAAATTCCTTCATCACTGAGCTGTTTATGCTGAATGGCTCCGAATGTAAACGGAACAATGCTGAGAAAAACAAGTATTAAACCTGACATAATAGAGGTACTATCCGCTTTTCTGAAAGCAGCAATCAAAGCGGCAAGTGCCCACATCAGAAATCCGGCTCCATACAAAAGGTACGTTTCAGTAGAAAGCTGGATAAACCACGTCAGATTTGTCGCATACAGCACGTCGGCGACCATAAAAGGGAATAGTATAGATGCGTAGGGAATCAGGATGAGAATGAGGAAACCAATTACTCCGAATACATGTTTCTTTTCATAATTTTTGTAGTTCATAGTCACGCCCTCCTTGTCTTAAATAAGTATACGCAGAAGAATCTGTTTAAGTTTCGGAATATTTAAATAGAAGGAGTTTGTTATGAAAAGAGCAATTCTGCTTCTGCTGTGCCTGCTGCTGACAGGCTGTTCTAATGCTGAAGAAGATGGATATAAGGAAGTAAGAAAAGCAGGATGGAACTTCATTAAACAGAATAAATGGGAAAACAGGACGAGGGGGTACTGGAAACATTCAAAAGTGGCAGCGTACACAGTAAATGAGAGTCAAACACAAATATTGGACAAACAGTACATAGGCAAAAAAGTCTTGAGCGTAGAGTTTGAGGGCCTTGAAAACACGGCTGTAAGTGCGCCTGTTATTCTGGTAGATCAAGAAACGAATAAAGTGATTGGGTATATACCCGGAGAATAATAGAGGTATTCAAGGTTATTGAAAAAGACAACATATAGAAGGGATGACAGGAACAGACTTTTGACAATTTTGCGAAGTCTGTTCCTTTTAGTTGTAATCATAAACTGTCACACATATAATAAAACCATCACGTTACGGTTAGGAGGGATTGACTTGGGGCTGAGAAACTGAAAATTGGAGAATTGGCTGAAATTACCGGTGTGACTAAGAGGACAATTGATTATTATACAACACTGGGTTTACTGAAAGCGGAACGTTCTCCTTCAAATTACAGATACTATGATCATTCCTCAATAGAACGAATTGCTTTTATTGAAAAATGCAAAGCAGAAGGGCATTCTCTTGAAGAAATTAAAAAAAGGGTCATCAGCCGTTTTTCGGAGGAAGTGGATGTGCTTGAACTCCGCCTTAAAATTCAGGGGCTGGAACAGGATGTCACAAAAGCCCTCGAACAGCTGAAAGAGTCAGATCCTGAAAAGTATGAGAGTCTCAAAAAGAATATATCAAGTGAAAGCTTGTCATTAATTCAGTCCTTGCTTTTGCTCTTACATTAATTAATGGAGGGAAAGAAATGTTTTTTCATCCGATGGATTTCCTGATTCTGATTGCATTGGGAATTTCAATCTGGGCACAATTCAGAGTGAAAGGCAACTTTAAAAAGTGGGCGGAAGTCCCGACGCGCACTGGTTTATCAGGTTTTGAAACAGCACGAAGACTTCTTGACAGAAACGGTTTACATCATGTCCCTGTAGAACCTGTGAGGGGAATGCTGTCTGATCATTATGATCCGGTTCAGCGCGTTGTGAGACTGTCAGAAGATGTTTATTATGGAAGGTCTATTGCATCTGTTTCCGTGGCTTCACACGAAGTCGGCCATGCGATTCAGCATAAAGAATCATACAAAGCTCTTGTTTTTCGGCATAAACTTTTCCCTGTAACAAATTTGGCATCAGGAATAGCTCCATTCCTTTTTATCGGGGGCATGCTTCTTCAGCAGCTTTCACTGATTGGAATCGGGATTATCTTTTTTTCAGTGGCGGTGGCCTTTCAATTAATCACGCTTCCTGTGGAGTTTGATGCAAGTAAACGTGCCAGAAATCTGATGATCTCAGACGGCATCTTGTACAACGAGGAAGAAAAAGGCGTGAAGAAAGTACTGAATGCAGCCGCATTAACATATGTTGCAGGTGCGATGATGGCTCTCTTTGAGCTAATTAAATTTGTCATGATTTTTGTGCAGGGAAGTCAGTCAGAAGAAGGCTGAAACTAAACAAAACTTTTATTGGAGGTGTAGGTCTTACCCGTGTAAGACCGCTAGTTGACAACCATAAATCTTTTATTGATTGTTTTATTAATTGCATTAACTGCTTTTTTCGTTGCGACGGAATTTGCCATTGTTAAGGTCCGAAGTTCAAGAATTGATCAGCTGATTGCAGAGGGCAGAAAGGGCTCGCTTGCAGCAAAAAAAGTCACAACACATCTTGATGAATACTTGTCTGCCTGTCAGCTTGGAATCACCATAACAGCACTCGGGCTTGGGTGGCTTGGAGAGCCGACAGTTGAGAAACTCCTGCACCCATTGTTTGAACGATTTGATATAAACGAAACGATGACCCATATTCTTTCGTTCGGAATTGCATTTGCCATTGTCACGTTTCTGCACGTCGTAATCGGTGAGCTTGCTCCAAAAACGGTTGCGATTCAAAAAGCCGAAGCGGTCACGCTAGTATTTGCGGTTCCAATCATCTGGTTTTACCGTCTTATGTTCCCATTTATCTGGTTCCTGAACGGTTCAGCAAGAATTCTGGTTGGTCTGTTCGGTTTGAAGCCTGCTTCTGAGCATGAAGAAGCGCACTCTGAAGAGGAGCTTAGAATTCTCCTTTCAGAAAGCTATAAAAGCGGAGAAATCAATAAGAACGAACTGAAATACATGAATAATATCTTTGCGTTTGATGAAAGAGTTGCAAAAGAAATCATGGTTCCAAGAACGGATATTGTATCCATTTCAATTGATGACTCTTTTGAAAACATTTTTGAGATTGTCAAAAATGAAAACTACACACGTTATCCGGTTGTTGACGGGGATAAGGATAACATTAAGGGCTTCATCAATATCAAGGAATTGCTTACAGCTGCAGTCATGAACAAGCAGGATCCCCACACATTGAAAATTGCCGATTACATTAATCCTGTCATTAATGTAATTGAAACCATCGCCATTCACGATCTTCTTGTAAAAATGCAGAAAGAGCGTACACACATGGCCGTGCTGATTGACGAATACGGAGGTACTTCAGGGCTTGTAACAGCTGAAGATATCTTAGAAGAAATCGTCGGGGAAATCAGAGATGAATTTGATGAAGATGAAGTTCCAGAAATCCGCAAGCTGAACGAAGGGCACTATATCCTGGATTCAAAGCTGCTGATTGAAGATGTCAACACATTGCTTGGAACAACCTTCAATACTGAAGAGTTGGATGTCGATACAATCGGCGGATGGTTCCTGACGCATCATCTCGATGCTGAAACCGGAACCGAAATCGAAGCCGAGGGCAATTTGTTTAAAGTATTTGAGAAAGACGGAAATCAGCTTCGCTATTTGGAAGTTATCAAATCATAATTAAAAGAACCAGTTCAATTTGTTGGACTGGTTCTTTCGTGTCTGGATTATTGAAAAATATGAATTGTGAAAATTCTATTCTTTTGACATAATTCTAGTAACAAAACGTTTAAACAGACAGGAGACTGACATGAACCCATTTCATCACGAACGATAACAACACTTTGCATCAATTAGAGGTCCTCCCCAATTCATTGAATAAGCCATAAAAAATGACAAGGAGGAAACAGGATGAAGTTTGAGGAGTATATGAAAGAAGTGGAAAGACCCTTCACAGGATGGGACTTTTCCTTCATCACAGAAACCGGAAGAATGCAGAGCGGTCTGCTCTCATGGTCTTACGGAAGCATGGCGCAATCTCTTATTTCTGATGCAGCATCCATGCTGGATATGGGTACAGGTGGCGGTGAATTCTTATCGAAACTCCAGCCGTTCCCTGCATCTGTTACTGCAACAGAAGGATATGAACCGAACGTATCGGTTGCTAAAAACAAACTGGAGCCACTGGGCGTGACCGTTGTTTCCATTGATAACGATGCAGAACTTCCTTTTTCGGACGGTAAATTTGATTTGATCCTAAACCAGCATGAATCCTTTGACCCTGAAGAAGTCAGACGCATCTTAAAAGAGGGAGGACTCTTCCTGACACAGCAGGTTGGCGGTCTGGATTGTCTGGGAATAAATGAGGCTCTTGGTGTGAAGCCAAATGAGGAATATCTCCAATGGAATCTTTCGAACGCCGTACATGGACTTAAAGAAGCCGGCTTTACCATACTGTTTGCAAAAGAGGAGGATCCTTCTCAGCGTTTTTATGACATTGGGGCTCTCATCTATTATTTAAAGGCCATTCCCTGGCAGGTTCCGGATTTTGCCCCTGATCTTTTCAAAGAGCGGTTGCTAACGATTCATAATGAGATTTTAGAGAAGGGCTTTTTTGAAGTGAAGCAGCACAGGTTTGTGGTGAAAGCCAGGAAATGAACCTTTAGTGTGAGAAAAATTGATGTTCATTTTTCTGGTTTTCGATTCGTTTCCTTTTGTTAAGATACCAGTACCATTAGTCTTTATAAAGGAGAAAAACCAAATGATACATGATCAAAAAATGATCGATCACTACTATAGCATGCTGATTGAGAAAAATTCATCGTACGAGGGAACGTTCTTTGTCGGGGTGAAAACAACGGGCATCTTTTGCAGGCCGACTTGTCCTGCGAAAAAGCCTTTAAAAGAAAACTGCGAGTTTTTCAAAACAGCTCAGGAAGCAGCGCTTGCTTCTTACAGGCCCTGCAAGAGATGTCATCCGCTCAGCACACCGAGCACGCTGTCGCCGGAAGTGAAAAAACTCGTGGCTGCCATTGAGGAAAATCCTCAGCGAAAGTGGACAGACAAAGATTTTGATGAGCTGTCTATTACTGCGCACACCGCCAGAAGGCAATTTAAGAAACAGTTCGGCATGACCTTTATCGAATACGCGCGTTCAAGGCGCCTCGGGATGGCCTTTCAGCACATTCGAAACGGAAAACCTTTGATTTACACTCAGCTGGACAGCGGCTATGAGTCAGGAAATGGCTTCCGCGATGCCTTTGCCAAAACAATGGGGGCAGTCCCGAAGAAAAACAGGGACATCCGGCTGTTTACGGCAAAATGGATCGAAACCAAGCTTGGTCCAATGGTTGCTGTTGCGGATGAAGAAGTGCTTTATCTAGTTGAATTTGTTGACCGCCGGGGATTGGAAAAAGAACTGGAGAACATTAGGGCCAAACACTCTGCCGCCATAGTTCCTGGGACCAATTCAGTTCTTGAACAAATTGAACGTGAGCTGAACGATTACTTCGCGGGTAAATCTCTTACGTTTGAAACCCCCATTTATTCGGATGCGGGTTCTGAATTTCAGCGAAACGTATGGAGGCTTCTGAAAGAGATTCCGCCAGGCGAAACCATCAGCTACAAGGAGCTAGCCGTTAGGGCGGGCAATCCTAAAGCGTACAGAGCCGTTGCGCGGGCCAATGGCGCCAACCAGCTTTGCATTTTGATCCCTTGCCACAGAGTGATAGCTTCTGACGGCGGTCTCGGCGGCTACGGAGGCGGAATTCAGCGAAAAGCATGGCTGCTTGAATGGGAGAGGGAGCATGCGAGAGCTGCAGTTGGAAGGAATTAGCTAATCTAAAAGCGGAGAGGGCTGTGCAAATGAATTTATCGATGAAATACGTCATTCTGTATGTAACTGATTTCGAAAAATCAATGAAATTTTACCGTGATCAACTTGGTTTGAAGGTGAAAATGCACCAGGGAACATATGTTGAATTTGACACCGGGGCGACGACTTTATCAATAAATACGCGTGAGTCCGTACAGGAACTAATTGGACTGGACATGCCCGAGACCGATGCGCCCCAGAGCTTTGAAGTTGGATTTACCGTTGAGAATGTTGAATCAACAATTGAAAAGCTGCGCAGCGCCGGCGTACCTGTAGTAAAGGAACCAACAGTGAAACCATGGGGACAAACGGTCGCCTATGTAACGGATCCGGACGGTCATTATATTGAAATTTGCACGGCTATGTAACTAAAAGAGCGGTCACTGACTAGAATCAGCGATCGCTCTTTTGTTCTATAACTGAATGATTTTCCAGGGATAGGAGAGATTATACCTATCAATCCTGTGAGGAGAAACGGTATGCTCAATGACTTTATCATCTGGTCGTCGTTTATTGTTCCATGGCTGTCACTGTTTTTCTTGGACAAGCAAACCATCAAACGGTTCATGCCGGTCGCCATCTTTGCCTCGCTCCTTGTAACGGTGCAGAATGAGCTCGCCTATACATACAAGTGGTGGGTGGTCAAAGAAACCATCCTGCCGCAGATTATTACCTATTTTCCGTTCGTATACGGAGCATTTTTGGTCGGAACAATCTGGATTTTTTATTTCACCTTTGGAAACTTTAAGCTGTATTTGCTGATCAACCTTGCAATTGATGCTTTGTTTGCTTTTCCCTTGAATGAGTGGTTTGAAAGCCTTGGTCTGTACAAGCTTGTGAACTATACAAACTTGGAAATTCTTTTCACCTTCACACTCATGGCGGTGCTGATCTATCTCTATCAGCTCTGGCAGCAGGAAGTATTAAAGGGAGGGCCGGAATAGCCCTCCCTTTTAAAACGTACAAATGGATTTCAAATGATACTGTAGCGCATCCATCATCTTCTGCTGCGGAAAAGAAACAGGATGCAGCAAATGATGCACGGCAAGACCATCGACAAATACATGCAGCCTGACCGCTTCTTCATCCGGATCACACTCTTCTTTCAGCAGGCCAAGATTGACGAGCAGCTGAATGATTGCGCTGACCCCTTCTTTCATTTCCACATAAACATCTTCACTTAAAGCACGCAGCTTTGCATCTACGAGTGTTTTGACGGAGAAAACGAGCCACACCTCCATTTCCAGTCTTCTCTCATCATCAATCGGAAGCAGCTCCGACAGGGCCTCTTTTATAAGGTCGATCGGATCCCCTTGATACGTTTTGGACATTGTCCGTTCTTTTACCCGTTCAGAAACAAGGTTCATGGAATATAAAAGCAGCTCAGACTGTGTGGAAAAGTAGTGCCTCAGGGCTCCCGCAGACAGTCCGGTCGCCTTTGCAATCTTCCGCACCGTCGCCTGCTCGATGCCTTCCTCGGCAATCACTTTCCACGTGGCTTCGGCTATTTGCTGTTTTCGCTGGTCATGATCAATTATTTTTGGCATGTCTTTATTATAACACGGTTGTATTATAAAAAACATTCTGCTACTATGAAATCATACACTTGTGTTAAATAAGGGGGAGCTTACTTGATTGGCTGGCTGATTATTGCATGTGAAATTGGATTTTGGGTCTTTGTATTAGCAGGTTTGGCTGCAAGGTATCTTTTGAAAAAGAAGAAACTTGGCGCATTTTTACTGATTTGTACGCCGGTTGTTGACTTAGTGCTGCTTGCAGCAACTGTGCTTGATTTGAAAAATGGCGCAACCGCCACCATGGTGCATGGAATTGCGGCCATATACATTGGAGTCAGCGTTGCGTTCGGCCACAGTATGATCAAATGGGCGGACCGGCACTTTGCCTACAGATTTGCCAATGGGGAAAAACCGCCGAAGAAGGCTAAGTACGGAGCAGAACATGCGAAGCGTGAACGGGAGGGCTGGCTTCGCCATCTCCTTGCATGGGGAATCGGAGCAGCCTTTCTTGGCGCGATTATTTTATATATCAACAATGGACAGCAGACAGATCAGCTATTTAAAACACTGCAGATCTGGACGCTTGTCCTTGGTGTCGATTTTCTCATCAGCTTCAGCTACACCTTGTTCCCAAAGAAATTGGAGACAAAAGGACAGGATATGTAAAGGTATGAAAGGCGCACATTCTTCATTGAATAGCGCCTTTTTTGCATGATACAAATTGTCGCAGGCATACCAATAATTAAAAGCTTTTAAAAAGGGCTGATCAACTTGAAGCGAAATCCATATGTTCCGCTCATTGCCGGACTAAGCCTGATTTTCTTCGTTTATGTGATCGTCACGACCATCAAACATGTGAAAGTATATCTTGTCTACAGTTCGGGTCTCGGGCCGTTTATTCTAGGGGGACTTATCCTGGCAGTGATTTTGGTGCTGATTGTGAAGGGGAGCGGGTACAGGTAGCAGTTTGAGCGGATGAAACTTTCTTATGCTTGAAACGTATAATCATTATACGTATTTTCAGGAAAGGAGACCGCTCAATGGTAAACACAGGGGACGTAATCTTTCAGCTTTTTACCCTTGTTCTGGTGTTTGGCATCCTCTCACTTATCATCATTTTATTACGATCAAGGAAAACAACAAAGAAGCGGATTGATCGACTTGAAAAAGAGGTAATGGAGCTAAAATCAGAAACAAAACGATAATTTTTAGAAAACATCTGATTGTCTCCCGCATCAGGTGTTTTGTTCATTTCCTGGAGAAAGACATGATAAATTGCGGTCCCGCTTTGCGGATTTCGATAAAAAACTGCGGTGTTTTTGGTAAGTCCATCACGCTAAGTGAAAGGGAAATAGGCAGTTAGACTCATTAAAAAATGTGTCGAATCTGCAAACAGGGACTAAATACTAATAGGTATAAATGGGAAATAGTGCTAAAATTTGAAGAGGTAAGTATACACAGGAGGTGCAAACCTTTGTCTTTATCAGCCCAAAACGCAAAGCTGCGCGACTTGGAAGAAAAGCTTCAGCGGTTGCGCACATGCAGCAGTCAATTGTCAGATCATCAGTATGACTTTTTCAGCAGCCGGCACCTCGCGGCAGAACCGGAGTTAACGTCTAATACGTGGTACGGTGAGCTGTCCAATGAGTTTAATAGAATTGGGGAAAACGATATACAGCCGGCACATGAGGAGATTCACATGGCTCAATTTCGTGAAGTTTTCCAGGTGCTGGATCAAAAAATTCAGCAGATTATGACGGAGATTAACAGTGTAAAGGCAGCCATTGCCTCACTTGAAGCAGAAGAGCGGAGAGAAGCATTGCTTTCGGAAAAAACCCGGTAAAGGGAGAGGAACGGATTGGGAACGGAAATAAAAATCCATTACGGAGATATAGAAGAAGCACTGGGTGCCATGAAATCAGCTATCCATGCCTTTCAGACCGATTTTCCGACAGGCATCGGAGCGGGAAATGAACTGGAAGCAATAAAAAAGCTGAACGAAGTAAATGAAGCATGTCAAAAAGCGATGGAAACCTATAAAGAATTGCTGATGCTTAACGCAGACGCAACCCGGCAATCGGTCGATCAGATGAAAAAAGCAGACGAACATCTTTCCGCTGCGATCGCCGGAGGAAGGTGAGGAACGGATGACACATGTACTTGATGCTGATGCCTTTCACTCGGCCATTGAAAAAACGAAAGAAAGAATAACATCTCAGACAGCGCAGATCAAGCAGCTTGAAACGGCGGTAAAGGGAATCATTGATCTAGATGATGCCTTCAAAGGCGAAGGCGGGGAGGCCATCCGCTTTTTCTATGAAAAGCATCACCTCCCTGTCATGGCGAGTTACTCTGCCTTTCTCGCACACTATCAAACAACGCTCGACAGCATGAAAAAATCACTCCACAACCTGGAGCCCTCCCGTTCAGGCTATATCCGCCGGAGTTTTCTTGACCAGCAGGTCGAACAGGATTTAACCAGAGCCAGAGAGCGGACAAACCAGCTGACGAACGAAACGAACGCCACCATTAACAGGGTCGCTGACATCGTAGCACTGCCGAAAATAGACGACCGCTTCTTCGCAGAAATGGTGGAGAAAGCGAGACGAGAAAAAAATCAAACGAGCGAACAGCTCTCAGAATTCGACCATCGCCAGGCTTCGCTCCTGACGAACCTTGAGAATGAACTGCAGACGGTCGTAAAAAAAGTAAACGACTTGCAAAATCTTTTCCAGCCGGCTACTGTAAAAACAGATGGACAAGTCCAGGGCGCCAGCTGTGAAAAACCGGCCAACACAGATGTAAAAGAGGACAAAAATCTCCTCCAAATCATCGGAGATGTCTTTGTCGGAATCGCCGAAGGAATCTACCAGTTTGTCAAAGATCTCTTCGTCGGCCTCTTTGACCTGATCATAGCCATTTTCACAGATTTCCCGGGACTGGTCATGGGCATCATAAACGCCGTCATCAACATCGACGAAACCATCGGCGCCATGATAGGGGCCCTTGAAGCTGCATGGGAACGTGACGTCATCAACGGCGACGCCCGCAGCAGATCACGGTTCTTCACATACGGCATCGTCTCGGCCGCCGCCACCTACTTCACATTAGGCCTCGACAAAGTCAGCAAAGCAGGCAAACTGAGCAAACTAGGAAAACTGGCCGAGGCAGAAAAACCAAAAAGCATACCCTTCAACGTCATGGACACCGCAAAACTCAAAGACTACATGAAGGAAAACGTCATAAAAGAAGCCCACCGCTACAAAAAACAGATCAGCGACTTTGTCCAGTCCAACCTGTTCAAAACCATCGTCAACATGAAAGCCCTCAGCAACCAGGCAGCGGACATCTATCGCAAAGCTAAGCATGTATTGAATCCTGAGAAAATCAACGTTCTTTTAAAGAAGACGTATGAGGATGTTGTGAAGGGGCCGCTTGTTCGGACGAAGATGGGTGTGGGGCGAATGGTGGATGCTGTGATGAATACACCAATTTCAAGAGCACTTGCATTCAATGAACCTATGGATTCGGATACTTTGAGGGATGTAGCAAAAAATGCTGGGGATACAATTGTTAATGCTTCGAAGAGTGTTGAGAGGGTTGTTGGGGATGTAAGTGGTAAGATTGAAGATTTGGTCAGGGGTACGGGTAATAGGAAAATCCAATTAGATAAAGAAGAATTGGATGCACTTCGTAAAAAGTGGAATGTTCCTGAAACTAATACTATTGCAGTAGGAAAAACGGATGTTAAAGGACTTGAACATTTGACTTTTGAAGGCGGATCACCAGAAGTTAGAAAAGAGGCAGGATTACCTTCATTAGATTCAATCTTACCTAACAGGGAGTTCAGAGCTCCATATGATCATCTGAAAAATCCTAAATTAGCACAGTTTACGAGGCATGCGGAAGAAGGAGTATTAAATGAATTTGATTCCGCAATTAATAAAGCTGGCATTGCACCAATTTCAGTAACAGGTATATTGAAAATTCACCAATCTAACCCCCGAGGTGTCTGTAATAAATGTAGTAAGGGGTTACTGAAACCTTATCCCATCGAGAAAAGTGGAATATTTTTTCAGGCTAGTAAAAAATATCCTAATTTAATTATAGATGTAACATCAGAAGTTGATAACAGTGTTAAAGTAAATGGATTGTTATCTTTCAAATTAAAAGATGGTAAAATTATTAAGTAAATTATCTTAGGAGGCAACTATGAGAAATTTATCGTTTCATGACTTACAAATAGAAGTTAAAGTCGGCTTTGTTTTAACAATTGCTGAAAAAGTGTTTATTAAAATTAGTGTAAAAGATGAAAGATACTCAGATGGTAGAGAAGCTTTAGATAAGTGTTGGTCATGGGTTGAATCTCAAACAGTTACTGGGGACGAATTATATGAGCTTATTGATAATCCAGACTTTACAGGGATTTCTGAATATGCAGAGGAAGAAGATGACTTAGATATTGCTAGAATTTGGTCCTTAATGGTTGATGCTGTCGCTTATACATCTTGGGAAGCATTCAAGAGTGAAGGAGTGAAGTACTTACCTCAATCATTAGAAGGAATCTCAACTGACAGTATTAGCACTATATTGGAAAGTGCGGTTGAAACCAGCTTTGTGAAAGAAGAAGAAATTAATAGAATGGTAACAGTTGTTAGTGAATATAGTGAATCAGATTTAGAAAGGCTTAACAAGAAAGAAGATTTTTTAATTCTATTTGATTATAAAAATGTGTGAAATATCAACTTGTATGCTAAGAGAAATTTTGAAATGGTGGATGTTTATCGTTTAAAGCAAAGTTTTTTGTGAAAACTAATTAATTTGTTAATGACATAAATTTATACACTGCTCATAATAGTCAAAAAAAGCGCTTGCTTGCCAATTAGGTAACAAGTGCTTTTTATTTTATTATTAATTCAAACTTTGACTAATTTAGAGATACTTTTGAATTAATAATCCTCAATAGGAAATTAGCACAATCAGTGGGACGATTCTAACGCTTTCACGCTGTGATGCAAGCAGCCATACAAGGAGCTGGTTCTCTAAAACCGGCCACCATGGAAATGATAGAGGAAAAAATGAGTAAAAAAATGGGATGCCTTTTCTCCATTTTCTATGGTGAGATCAAGTTAGAAAAAATCACTATTGAATGAAAACCTAATTTTTCAACTGCTGATGAAGAATTAGCAAAAGAATGTAGTACTCCTGAACAAAAGTGGACAGCAAAAGACATAGTGACTGGAGAGAAGAAAATAATATTCGTACCAGGAAAGATTAAAAGAGTCTTTAAACATTTGAGTGGAGTTGGCGAATATAACATAAAAGTTGAGTTGGGAGAGAAAATAAAATGACAGTGATTAATGATGAATTGTTTGGAGAACTTGAATACAAAAAAAATTTCTGGCGAGGCGAAATGACTATTAGACTGTTTAACATCGAGAAAAAAATACTATTGAGTGTTGATGCGCATGAAGACGCTGCTTTTTCAAATACTCAAAGAGATGCATTCCAACACTTTATTCAAGTTATGAACAATATTATGAGCGAGGTGGAAAAGAAAGTCTATAAGTACTATATTGAGAATGTCGAAGACTATAGAGAAATGGTAGGTGATGATTCACAAATAAAAAAAATTGCACCTAAGATAGATTCTTTAACTGGCTTAGCAGACTTAGTGAAACCAACTGAATTAGTTGTAAGAAAAGTTAGGAGGAATGGTAAGAAAAGATTAGGGTTTTTGTGTGATGTGTCTTGGGACATTGGGGATGGATTGGGTATAAAAATTGAAGATGAAGTTGTAGAAGAAGTAGGATATCAGGATTTAGTTTTATAAACATACAATGATAGAAAGATGAGCGGAAGAAAAATAATAGTTAGCATGTAATTATGAATTTAAGTATCAAATGCTTTTTTATGTAATGAGATTGGTTGAACACAGTAAGAAAACATTAGAATAATGACCTCATGATATATCTTTAAAGAGAGGATTAAAAATGAAATTTAAAGATGAGTCGATTATTTATCCCTTGCCGGACGATATTTTGCTTTCTGAAAAGGAAAGAAAGTGGAGAATAACTTTACCAGAGACTTACAAAGAATTTATAAAAAAATATAATGGTGGTACTCCTTTAAATGATAGTTTTAAGTGTAATAATCATATCTTTGCAATTGATAGGTTTCTATGTATTTTAAACGTAACTGGGGAAAGAGATGATGAGTATTACAATATAGGAGTAGTTAGAACACAATTAGACGAAAGAATTGTATTTGATGAAAACTTAGTAGGTACTGAACTGCTGCCAATAGCTGTTTTATTTGCAGGTGACTTTGTTTGCTTAGATTATCGTAACAATGCTGAAAAGCCTACGGTATGCGTGTGGATTCACGAAGAGTCTTCAGATTTAAATCCCGTAACATATTTTACAAGCAATAGCTTCAAAGAATTTCTAAATATGTTAACAGAATAGGTATTTTTTAGGTAGTATCAAACCTTTATTGAAAGCTCGTTAATCAGTTAAATAAATATAAAAGCACTTGATTGTCTAATAGGCAACATGAGCTTTTTGTTTTTGTGAGAAATTTAGGTTTTGAACGACATAGAAAATGTCAATAGGATTAAATAATCGCATGACTAAAGGCACGCTAACTGAGAAATCAAACAAGAAATACAATTATGCTAGTAGCACGGTAAATCGAATTTTAAAGAGCTGGAAAAAATCTTGGTATCAACTAAAAAAAATCCTTAATTGAAAAGTATATTTCACAAAAGCTTGCACCAGAAAATGGGCAAGCTTTTGTATTTTACAATACTTTTTTTTTACATAATGTTTACTTGAATGATTTGAGGATGAAAAACTTGCAAGAAACTACGCTTTTAGTTTGTTTCCTCTTCCCCACTCACAAGATACTGATAAACCTTATAATCAACCGCCTGCTCCATGACCATATGAACATGGACAACCGGAAGCTCTTTTCCATTAGCGATCATCTTGCTTTGGTAAATGTTCTCTTGATCTGGGTGGGCCTTGCCTAAATAATAAAAATCACTGCCTTCCCCATCTTCCTTTTTTACAAAAATATGGAGGTCAATGTTGTTTTCATCAGCTCGGATGATTTCTTTTACTTCTTTTGATTTAAGCGTTCGATTGCTTCTCGTGAACCATTTTAAAAGGTCCTGACTAAGAAATTCATCTCCATAATTTATACTTTCTTCTACTTCACTTTTCTTATGGTACGTAATAAAAATAGGGCAGGTTTGGTGCTTCGTTTTGTACCCATATACAGTCGAGCTTTCGTCATTCTCCCAGTTGAGAAGCTTACAGACATCTTTTCGTGAATACTTCTGATTAATTGTTAGTAGCTGATCGCATTGAAAGGATTTGGTCTTAACCTTAGCACTCTTAATAAGATCCTCAACCATTCTACTAAAATAAGAATTGGTTAACAGTTCCTTCACTGACTGACTAAAAGTAAAGTCTTCTCCATTTAGTACAACAATTGGTCGATCTCCATATTTTTTTCGACTAACTTGTGTAAAGAAGGAGAGGTCGAATACTCGACGAACAGAGGTAAGCGTCTCTGAGCTCAATTTACAATCGTGTTGTAGCACTTTTTCCGTAAACAGCTGAATACTTACTTTATCTTGCTTCATCAAAAGGTCTAGCAATACAATTTCATGCAGACGTTGTCCATTTAGTACCTCTAAGGAAAGCATGGTGAGGACCTTGCTTTCATATTCTGAGATAACCGGAACATCTTCTTTTATTTTCTTTAAAAATTGATAGTAATTGAAATGCTCTTCCACGATAACGACTGGATCAATAGAGTTATGCTGAATAAAATCATATAGCTCGGGTATTCTTCCGATGCGATTTTTCAGCTCTACATATGCATCCTTTAGCACTTTTAATGATGTTAATCTACTGTTTGTAATTGCCTTAAAAATTTGCTTCTTGGCAATTTCTTCAAAATTAATAGTAGACACGCCTTTAATATAGCTTGTATCCTTCACATGACGGCGGATGTTGTCCTTGTTTTGTGACTTATCCCCAGATAAGGCGACAGGGATCAAGTAGTTGTTTTTGTAGTTACCGATAAAATCAATGATGGTTACGTATTCTTTGGAGGCATGCTTACGAAGACCTCTTCCTAGCTGCTGAATAAAAATGATGCTGGACTGTGTTTGCCTAAGCATCACCACTTGATTGATGCAAGGAATATCAATGCCCTCATTAAATATATCGACCGTTAAAATGTAATCGAGTTTTCCATTTTCAAGCTGGTTTACCGCTAATGTTCTCTCATCCTGAGAGTTTTCCCCCGTCAAGGAAGTGGTACGTAACCCTCTTTGGTTTAATTCAAATGAAAGCTTAGATGCCTCATCTTTTCTACTACAGAAGATTAATCCTTTGACTCTATCACCATAGTGTCCATAGTAGTAGAGCTTCTCTACAATGTGATCTACCCTTTCCGTATCAACCAATTTGGAAAAGGAAACCTCTTCATCTAGCAGCTCTCCGTCATAGACCATGTCGGTGACACCAAAATAATGAAATGGACAAAGCATATCTTCTTCTAATGCTTCTTGCAAGCGGATTTCGTAGGCTATATTGTAGTCAAACAGCTGATAAATATTAAAATCATCTGTCCGTTCAGGTGTAGCTGTCATTCCCATTAAAAACTTTGGTTTGAAATAATCGATGACTCGACGGTAAGAGGATGCACCAGCTTTATGTACTTCATCAATTAAAATATAATCAAATTCTTCTGGGTCAAATTGATTTAGATTCGCCTCTTTTGAAATCGTTTGAATTGTTGCAAAAAGATATTTCGCTTGTGTTTGCTTGTTATTTCCAGAGTAAATGCCAAAGTCAGATTCGATTCCACCTAAAATCTTTAGAAAATCAGTTTTGGCCTTCGAAAGAATTTGTTCACGGTGTACGATGAAAAGCATCCTTTTCGGAGCAAAGCGACGAACATCAAATGCCGATAGGTACGTTTTTCCTGTTCCAGTGGCAGAGATAATAATGCCTTTATCTTTTCCAGCCTTTCTCACAGCAGCAATTTGTAGTAAGGCTGCATCCTGCATCTTATTGGGGACAATTTTCAGAGCTTCCTCTATAGCATTCGTTTCATAAGGAGCGGGCATTTCAATTAATTGATTGATTTCATTTGGTCTTGCTATGGGGGTGTATGACTTTTCGTATGCTTCTATCCAATCAGAAGTAAGAAGATGGGCACTCTCCCACACCTCTTCAAACTGATTCTTAAAATGATGAACAATCTCCCCATTTTCATGAGAAGTAAGCTTCACGTTCCACTCATAATTTACTTTTAAGGCATGTGCTGTTAGATTTGAGCTGCCTACGATAAGAGAATAATGTGTATGATGTTTAAAAATATATCCTTTCGAATGGAAACCTTTTATATCAGTTGTCCGCACTTCTACATTTTCTAGCTTTAAAAGCTCTTTAAATACCTTCGGCTGGTTAAAGTTTAAAAAGGTAGACGTTAAAATTCGTCCACGAATTCCTTTGCGCTTTAAATCTAACAAATGGGATTTTAATGTGGCTAATCCACTCTCTGTAATAAAAGCAACCGAGAAAATAAAGTCGATGCTTTTCTCTAATTCCTCTAGTACAGCGTTTAGTACATTTTCATTTTTCTGAGTGTTATTTACTAACAATTCAGGTCGGAAATTACCTGAGCGAGTATGCTTCTGATCAATAAACCCTTTATATAAAGAAGCCGTTAAGTTCTCAACTAAATTTGACATAGTATCCCCTTATTTACCAAGTATTCTTTCATTCTATGATACTATGGTAAATCCTGCAAATATGTGGGAAATATAATAAGCTACCCACAATTTGTGAGTAGCTCTTTATTAATTAGCGCAAGATTCTCTGGAGATCTTTTCAATAGCAGGCACATCTGCAGGAGCCCAATCTAGAGTGTCCAGCTCCCCTGGCACTAGCCACTTCATTGCCGCATGCTCGGTTAAAACCGGCTTGCCTTCCTTCAGCTGGCAGTAAAAAGTGGTGAGGTGGACAATTCCAAAGTCATATTCATATACCGTTGTTTCAATTTTCTCCCCGATTTCCACCTTGCAAAGCATTTCTTCTTCAATCTCCCGGCGCAGCGCTTCCTGAGGTGTTTCCCCCTCTTCAATCTTCCCGCCTGGGAATTCCCATTTTAGCGGCAGCACCTTGCCGTTCCCTCGTTGGGCACAGAGGATTTTGTCGTTTTCAATGATTACTGCGCCAACCACATGAATGTTCTTTTTCATAGCAACCTCCTAAAATCGTCGTAATTCTGTCTTCATTATAACTTACCTTAGAGACAGTTGAAACGCACGAGGGACTGCCATTCCTCCTAAAAACAGTCTCTGAAAGTCATATAGTTTCAGTTTCATCATCCCAATCATTGGACCTACAGAGATGGCTATTGTTTCACCAACACCAAAATACCCCATTCCTTCACCCCGACGTCCTTAGGAATGATCTCGGCAGCAAGTGTGGCAAAGTAGCTCGGGCCTTGGTCCGTTTATCCTTAGCGGGTTATTGCTTGCAGTGATTTTAGTTCCGATCGTAAAGGGAAGCGGTTATCGGTGAAAAATCAGATTGCAGCTTATATGGATCAGTCTTATATTTTTTCATATTTCTTCTTGATGTAGATTTCAGGTTTTTCTACAATAAAAAAAGACCCAAAAAGGATCCATGTGCTTTCAATCATATTATTCTTTTGAGCTTTTTTCTTCGGTTTGCTGTTTCGTGCCTTTACTTGTATAAGGCTTAAAGCTCTTCTTTTTATTGGCGCTAGCCTGCCAGCGATTCCAGCCCTTTTTGCCGGTTCCGCCGCCTGTCCCGCCTTTACTGCTCTTCGTTTTTGCTTTAGCTTTACCCATGCGATCACTCCATTATAATTGAACACTGACTTGCAGCGTGTTTATTTCAAGCGTATTAGTACTACACTACCACAAACATTAGACCTTATGTAAAAACCAAAAATAGTTCCAATATTCGGTTTAAGTTTTACGATTCAATGCTTCAATCACTTCATTCGCACTTCCGCAATGCCTTAACAGCCCTCAAAGGTCCCATTCAGCATACGTCCAGTATCCCCGATAATCCTGGCATACAAAGCACATGCCGCTTCTTTATTGACTCTTCGTAAATAATTTCAATTACATTTTTTCATAGAGAACCAGTCGAAAAAGATTTTTCTATCATTCTCTATTCCTGTAAAATAGGGATTAATTAGAAAAAAATTGTTTTGAAGGAGTTATCTCATGCCATCCTACAATAAACTAGTCCGAGATCGTATTCCGGAAGTAATCGAACGTACAGGAAAATCATTTAATACAAAACTATTAACTCAAGAAGAATACATAAAAGAACTAAAAAAGAAAAGCTATGAAGAACTTGAAGAGTATATGTCAGCTGAAACTAATGAAGAAGCTTTGGAGGAGCTTGCAGATGTCCTTGAGATTCTCCATGCATTTGCTGCTGTTCATGGTTCTTCTATTCATGAAGTAGAAGAACTTCGAAAGAAGAAAGCTGAGAAACGCGGGGGATTCCAGGAACGAATTTTCTTGCTGGATGTTGAAGATTGAGTAAGGTTCAGTTAATAACCAATCAACTTGCCAATCGGCTGATTGAAAAAATGGAAACAGCTGATACCATTTATATCTTAACCTCTTTTGTCATGAAATCTGGGGTCGATTTACTAGAGAAGCCATTACTGAAAGCAGCTGAGCGGAACGCCGACATCAAGATCTGTACAGGAGACTATTTGTACATTACTCAACCTGAAGCGATAGAGAAGCTTGCTGCGATCCATCCTTCGATTGAAGTTCGAATGTGGAAAAGCAATGGAGTCAGTTTTCATCCAAAAGCCTATTTATTTGAAGATGAGAGAAATGGGACATCAATTATTGGTTCTTCTAATCTCTCAAGGTCTGCTTTAACGAAAGGCTATGAATGGAACGTAGAAGTAGATGAAGAGTCTGATGGGGACTTATTTTTGACCGCGTCGCAAACGTTTCTTGACGTTTTTCATCATGAACAGACGATTTCTATAAATAAAGTGACGGCAGAATTATATAAATCAGAATACGAAATCTTTCATGCGAAAACTCCTCAACTCGTAAAAAAGTGGACGACATTAGAAGAACAGGATTTAATGCTTCCTGTTTCAGACGAAAAAGCAGATATTGTGAAAGATCCTCAAGTCCTATACGGATCCATACAACCAAGATTTGCACAAATTGAAGCATTAGAAGAATTAAACACTGTCTATGAATCAGGATACGATTCCGCAATGATCGTAATGGCAACCGGATTGGGGAAAACATACTTAGCGGGATTTTTTGCAGAGAATTTTCCAAGGATTTTATTTATTGCTCATTTAGAAGAAATTCTTTATCAGGCAAAGTCTTCTTTTGAAAAGATTATCCAAAATCGTTCGCTTGGAATCTATAATGGCAGAATAAAAGACTCAAAAGCATCTATTATTTTTGCTTCTATCCAGACCTTGAGCAGAAAAAAGCATTTGGAAGTGTTTGATGTGACTGCGTTTGATTTAATCATTGTCGATGAATTTCATCATGCTGCTGCTGCTTCCTATCAAAAAGTAATCAATTATTTCAAACCAGCGTTTCTACTGGGAATAACAGCAACTCCAGATCGTAATGATAATCGAGATGTTTACGATCTTTGTAAAGGAAATGTTGCGTATAAAATTGACTTTCTTGAAGCGATTGAAAAGAATTGGCTGTCTGCATTTAAGTATGTTGGTATATACGATGATACAGATTACTCCAGGATTTCGTGGCTGGGTTCAAGATATGAAGAAGAAGAGCTTTTGGCTGCACAGCTCAGACAAGGGATGGCTGATAAAATAATAGAGGCCTGGAAGAATCATAAACAGTCTCGGACGATTGTCTTTTGTTCTTCTATTAGACAAGCTGACTTTTTATCACAGGCTTTTTCAGATAGAGGATACAGAACAGTAAGCCTGCATTCACAATACAAAGGACTCAATCGGAATTTCTACGTTGAACAGCTTGATCGTGGGGAACTGGATGCGATTTTCACAGTGAATCTTTTCAATGAAGGGGTCGATATCCCGTCTGTAGACACACTTTTATTTGTAAGACCGACAGAATCATTGACCGTGTTTACCCAGCAAATAGGACGCGGACTAAGGCTTCATCCTGATAAAGAAAAATGTGTCATTATCGATTTAATCGGAAACTATCGAAATGCAGATCTTAAGCTTAGTTTGTTAAGAGTTCCTTTTTCAGTAGATAAGAAGAAAACAGGTGCTTTACCATCGTTGCCTGCAAACTGTGTGCTTGATATTGAGATGAAAGTAATTGATTTGCTGAATGAAATGATGAGGAAGAAGCAGCCGAGAAAAGAGATGCTGCTGGCTAATTACAATAAGGTAAAAGAAGAACTAGGGAAAAGGCCATCTTATTTAGAGCTTCATTTAAAGGGAGCAGAGCCGGCTTCAGCATATAAAAGTGAGTTTAAATCTTACCCGGCTTTCTTAAATTGGGCAGATGAGCTCCATGAAAATGAGAGAAGGGTTTTTGAAGTATATAAGGATTGGTTTACTGAAGTTGAGAAGACAGTAATGACGAAGAGCTACAAAATGATCGTGCTTCTCTATATGCTTAACAAAGGTCCTGAAAACTGGCTAAAGCTCATTACACCGGAAGAGGTGGCGCCATTTTTCTTTAACTATCTGACCGAAAAAGAGTATAGAAAAAACATTGACTTTTCAGGAAAAGCAGCCGTGGAAATGTGGAACGGAGATTTGAACAAAGTAGCCAAACTAATAAGAGATATGCCGATGACTAAATGGAGCGGGAGTTCGAATGGGTTGGTTATCTTTAATGAAGGGAAATTCTCTTTTAATTTTACAGTGAATGAAAATGATGAATTGCAATTGTACAGATGGACAAAGGAAATTTGTGAGTATCGTTTGCATGAGTATTTTGAGAGGAAGGATAGTAAGGTTTTTAAATAGAATTGAAGATTAACCCGTCCTTATATTGGGCGGCTTTAAGTTTATTATATTCAACTCTCTTTAGTGATTTCAAGTTATTGTTAATAGTGAGGTATGTATTATCAGAAATGGAAAGGAGTTTTTTATGCTTTCAGTCTCAGAAAAACTTTCAATCTTCAAAAGTTATTCATCACTAATTGAAAGAAAACATAAAGATAACATCAGGATCTCATATAAACATCCAAATGCAAAAAAACTTCAGAAAACTGTCATCACTGAATTTTCTACTGAAACTGGAAATGGTTATGTATGTGGAAAATATCTTTCAGATGTCCACTCTTATTCGGTAGATAAAAGAGGGTGGATCAATATTAAGAATTTTAATGAAGCAAATTTAAGAAAAGTAATCGAGGAGTCTATGAAATCATTAGAAAATTAACTTGTATAAAAAGAACGGGAGTGGATGAAATTGAATCATACAATCTTAATTCCAAACCACATTAGAGGAAGAAGTATTCACAATCAAGTAATCCCAACAGTTTGTAACATTAAGAATATGTTAAACAAACTAATTGAGCTGCAAGGTAATTTTAATGAACTAAAACAGTGGGAAAAAAGCAGTCATCGTGCTTACAACCTTGAAAAAATTCAATTGAGTATTATGGCAGCTTCTGAGGAAGAAAGAATTGATCTCATTAGAAAACATATTTTATCAGAAGACCCTAATGATCTAGGAGGTTGCTGTATAGACATCTACTTGGTAGCTTATGTTGCGGAGACTTACGGTACAGGAAAGAAAGTGTTTTTTGATTATGTATTGAAGAATGGAATTACAGAAAAAGAAGGATCAGCACAAGCGATCTGGCAAGTAGGAAAAGGTGATGGCGTTTATTTGGGAATCTTGAATGAGGACGGCTCAATTAAGGATTGGAATTTTATCGCTGCGTGGATTAAAGGAGTTAAGTAAACTTAGTTTGAGTCTCCAAAAATCAATATATGGAGACTCTTTCATAACATTCGGATTTTAATACTGCCGCTTTCTTGGGGAAAACATCAGCCTTGAGCAAACAGCAGAACTGTATAAACAACTTATCCGCCGCGGATACGACTGTATCAAAACAGAAAATCTCTATGTTTTTGACGGGGAATCGGGTTTTTCGGCTGTGCATGGATAAAGTCAGTTTATAAGGTTTTGTTCGTAGTTACGTATTCAATGTGTTTTATCGCTGATAGAAAAAATAAAATACGACATGCTGATAAAAGATAGCCAAACCTGTATTCAGATGAACTGGTTCGGTTTTTTCCTTTTAGAAGTTTAATCGATTGATAGTGTAACCTATCTTAAACAAAATCCCACAAGTTAAGCGTTTGCAAAAATGCCTTTTCATGTTACTATACTTGTATACAAGTATACTTGTCTATTAAATGAGGTGGCATTTTGGTAAACAACATAGAATATATGTACCCGGAAAAATGGATGTTAAAAGGTTCGATTGGGGATCGCATTACCTCGGAGCTTCGGATGCGGATTATTTCAGGGTTAATTGAAAGCGGAACCATCCTCTCTGAAAATAAGATTGCTGCTGATTTTTCTGTAAGCCGTTCACCAGTACGCGATGCAATGAAGACGCTTGCATCGGAAAATATGATTCGGCTGGAACGGATGGGGGCGGTTGTTGTCGGACTGTCTGAAAAAGAAATTCAGGAGATATACGATGTTCGGCTGCTGATTGAAACGTTCGTGTTCGAAAGGCTTGTCAAAGAGGATACGAAGGAGCTTGAGAGAGAGCTTCATAAAATTGTGGAAATGATGAAAGTCGCCATCAAATATCAGGACGCAGATGAATTCTCTTTTCAGGATGTCCTCTTCCACGAAACCATCATCCGGTCTGCAGGTCATTCCTATATTATGATGATCTGGAACAATTTAAAGCCTGTTATGGAAAGCTTGATCCTGCTTTCAATGCGGGCCAGGTTCAGAGAGAAATACGAAGATTTTGAAAGGATCCTCAATAATCACGAACTCTATATCAATGCGATTACAACAAAGGACCGTGAGCTCATGAAAATGTCGCTGCATCAAAACTTCGATGATGTACAGGACAAAGTTGATGACCTTTGGATGTCTCAGGAACTGCTAAATAAAGGGGTAGGAGACAGAGAAGAGTAGAGTGTGTACATCATTGAAATTGGTACATAGAGTACCAGACACTAGGAGGAAGTAAAAAATGCCTTTAATTATAGTAGGAATTGGAATTATAGCCTTATTGGTGCTGATCATGGGGTTAAAACTGAATACGTTTGTTTCTTTAATCATCGTGTCATTCGGTGTAGCACTTGCCCTTGGAATGCCTCTTGAAACCATCGTTAAAACGATTGAAGCCGGGTTAGGCGGAACACTTGGACACCTTGCCCTTATCTTTGGTCTTGGTGCTATGCTGGGTAAATTAATTGCAGACTCGGGCGGAGCCCAGCGTATTGCTATGACTCTAGTGAACAAATTCGGTGTGAAGAATATCCAGTGGGCTGTTGTCGCTGCATCTTTCATCATCGGTATCGCTCTTTTCTTTGAGGTTGGACTCGTCCTTTTAATTCCTATCGTTTTCGCTATTGCACGACAGCTGAGAGTTTCCATTCTGTATCTCGGTATTCCAATGACAGCGGCTCTGTCTGTAACCCACGGCTTCTTGCCGCCACATCCGGGTCCGACTGTTATATCAGGTGAATACGGGGCGGATATTGGCCAGGTTCTTCTTTACGGAATCATTATTTCCATTCCGACAGTTCTTTTGGCAGGCCCTGTTTTTACAAAAATTGCGCAGAAGATTGTTCCTGAATCATTTACGAAGACCGGAAGCATTGCCTCTCTGGGAGAACAAAAAACGTTTAAGCTTGAGGATACGCCAGGCTTTGGCATCAGTGTATTTACTGCCTTGCTTCCAGTGATCCTTATGTCCATTGCAACCATTATTACTCTGGTACAAAATACAGTCGGGCTTGTTGACAATAGCTTCCTTGCAGCCATCCGGTTTATCGGTGAAGCTGGAACGGCCATGCTGATTTCCTTACTGTTTGCCGTCTATTCCATGGGAATTGCCCGCAACATTCCAATGAAACAGGTAATGGATTCTTGTACGACCGCCATCACTCACATTGGGATGATGCTTCTGATCATTGGAGGCGGCGGTGCTTTCAAACAAGTATTGATTGACGGAGGTGTCGGAACCTACGTAGCTGATCTTTTTGAAGGCACTTCCATGTCACCTATCCTGCTAGCCTGGATTATTGCAGCCATCCTTCGCATCTCGCTTGGATCAGCGACAGTGGCTGCACTAACTACAGCCGGTCTCGTTATCCCGATGCTTGGCACGACTGACGTAAACCTGGCTTTGGTTGTACTTGCAACGGGCGCTGGAAGTCTGATTGCATCCCACGTTAATGATGCAGGTTTCTGGATGTTCAAAGAGTACTTCGGCCTTAGCATGAAAGAGACGTTTGCCACTTGGACCTTGCTTGAAACCATCATTTCAGTAGCAGGACTTGTATTTATTCTGTTGCTGAGTCTGTTTGTTTAATATCTCATGTAAAGGCGGTAGGACCAGTGGTTCTATCGCCTTTATTATAAAAATCTATATCTATGTAAATTCCGGCACTATTGTTGAACTTTAGAAATCCTCTAATCTCGTAAAAATAGAATCAAACTCATTTCTTTCAATCAGATCTGAAATCACCCTGCAAATTCGCTCGCTGCTCGCGATATCAATCAGGATCATATTGCTTCCCCATAAATAAGCGCCATGTAAACATTCCCCTGATATCTTATTTTTCTCCCGCAGACTTTGAATGTTTTGATAGGTGAAAAAAGTGGCCGTCCATCTAGAATGATCTGACAAGGTTACGACTACATCGAGATTTGCATCATCTGTATTCCATTCGCCTTCAGCCCATTCTTCAGCTTCCATCCATATATGTAATACTTCCAATCGTTCTCCCTCCAATATTCATGTCATTCTTACCAATAGCTTTGCAGGCTTACTTTACATTTCCTAACCTCTCAATCATCTCATCAGCTTCCGCCCACGAGGAAAGCAAGGCGCCGGCAGCCAGGCTGTGTCCGCCTCCGCCATAGTTCTCCGCAATTTCGTTTACAGGAACCGTTTTTGAACGGATTCGGACTCTGATCTTGCAGTCCTCCTGAATGAAAAGTACCCAGATGCGCGCTGCTTTATATGCGACAAGGGCATGAATCAGTGGTGCTGCCTCAGAGGAATTGAGACCAAGGTTCTCAAGCATGTCCTTTGTTACACTAAGACTGGCGATTCCTTCTTCAGTTACCTGTGCGCGGTATGAGACAAATTGTTTCCATTTCGAAAAGTCAGTGCCGCTCTTCTTCATCAGACGATGGATACGATCTGGTTTAAAGGCGAATTTTTTTATCTGTGAAACAATCCTCAACGTTCGTTCACCGGCCATTCCATTCTTAAGCATGCCTGTATCTCCCATTATTCCTGCATACAATGCAGCAGCTGCTTCATTTGTCAGAATAAATGTCTCCGGATAGGAAAAAAACAAATTCGCCAGCATCTCACACACCGAACTATAAGAAGGGTCGATCCAGGACACATCCCCATAGTTTTCTCCATTAGAATGATGATCGATTTTTACGAGCGTTGTACCCAACAGGCAGCGTTGATCACTGATTCGCTTCGTTTCCGCAGTGTCACAGACAATGATAAGAGCATCCTTGTATTCATGGTCTTCAATCACATCCATGCTGCCGATCCATTCAAGGTTCTCTGCGTCGCTGCCCACAGCAAAGACCTTCTTTTCAGGAAACGACTGCTGCAATGTTTTTTGTAGAGCAACTTGTGAACCTAGTGCGTCAAAATCAGGATGGATATGGCGGTGAATGATGATGGTGGGGTGGGTGGTGATGGCTTTTAAAATGTCTGATTGTTCCATGGATTACACCTCATTCATTTCTAGTTCTATCCTATATATATAAATATTTTACTCACTAATGATTCAGGAGAATGGTGATGATTGTAGAAGAAAAGCTCATTGTGAATTCAGACAAAAGGCTGTTCAAAATGCTAAACAGTTCTGAACAGCCTTCTTTTCCAATTTTATTAATCAATCCTCAATCCCTCTAGTATCCCTTTTAATATAAAACGCTGCGGCAATCCAAGAGGTAATCGGAATGACAATGGCAACTCCTATTCCAGCACACATGATGGTGATGATTTCGGCACTGAAGACTTTTGAGTTGACGATATCTCCAATAGAATAAGATAAATCTTTAAACCAGATCAGGAGTCCGAGGTAGCTGCCAAAAAAGGCGAAAAACAGTGTGTTTGTGTTTGTGCCTAGAATGTCTCTTCCGATGGATAAACCTGATGTGAATAATTCTCTTCTTTTTATGCCCGGATGATGCTTTACTATTTCATGCATCGGGGATGTAATCGAGATGGCAATGTCAGTAATGGCGCCGATTGTACTCATGATAATTACAGAAGCTCCAATTTTGACAAAGTCGATTCCAATGAAAAGGGAAAACATGCTTAATTCTTCTACTTCTTCTTCTCCAAAACCTTGGATCATGAACTTATCGGTCAGAATAACAATGAGAAAGTAGAGCATAGCCAGCGTAATCATTGTTGAAATAAAGGCTGCAGTTGTTTTTTGATTCACTTCATTTATAAAAAATAAGTTCACGCAGCTGATAATAGCAGATGCAGCAAGCGTTAAAAGAATTGGATCAAGATTTGGATCAGCCATGAAAAGGATGGCGAGAAAAAGGATAACAAAATTCAGGAATAAAGCCGCAAATGATCTTGCCCCTTTTCTGCCTCCTATCATAATCATTAACAGAAACAAGATGGCAGCTAAACATACTAATGTATTCATACTCTTGCCTTCTTTCTGTTAATAAAATAGAGAGATGTATAAAGTCCAATTGGGATTGTGAGCACAATTCCAATCCCCCCGGCCAAAGCCCGGGCTAATTCCAATGATAGATTCATGGACAGAGTATATCCAAGCGGCGATGCATTTTTAAAATACAAAATCAACATGGGAATGGATCCGCTTATGTAGGCAAAAAACAGAATATTGGTCATAGGCCCCATAATATCTTTTCCGATTTCCAGGCCTGATGCTTTAAGTGCTTTTATAGATATTTGAGTGTTTTTTTCGTAAAGGCCAAAGATAGAGGAGGACATGGTGATGGCTACATCCATGACGGCTCCAAGGGATCCGACCAGTACCCCAGCAATAAACACGACCTTCGGTGGGCGTGTTAAAAACTGCATTTCTTCATATCTAAGTCCATTACCAGATGTGAGCTTTAAAACGATCATGGCTATAAACAAAGAAATAAATGTCCCTAAAAGGGTCGCAGTAATGGCTGCATATGTTTTTCCGTTAAAGCCGTTGACGAGCAGCAAAGAAATCACGGTAAACAAAATGGCGCTTATGCCGCAGATGACCAGCAAGCCCAACCCATTT
This sequence comes from Metabacillus mesotrionivorans, assembly GCF_052171315.1. Taxonomy (NCBI): domain Bacteria; kingdom Bacillati; phylum Bacillota; class Bacilli; order Caryophanales; family Bacillaceae; genus Metabacillus; species Metabacillus mesotrionivorans. Next base: position 366,764 of record NZ_JBQMFF010000001.1, read on the forward strand.
TTATTCAGGTAAACGTCTAATGCATAGGACAAGAGCAGTCCATTGACAGCGAGGCTGATGACAGAGAAAAATCCTTGTTTTTTCCCTACAAGCAGCAATGTGAAAATAAACAGCCATGATGCGATCATGATATATTTATCACGCTTTACATCTTTTACCGTACCTGTTAAGGAGTTGTTAGTACTGCTGTCAATCGAGACAAACAGCTCATGTCCTGCGTGATATTTTTGATCGAAGGCCCCGGATAAGGAATATTCATTTGTCAGAGTGATCAATTTCCCTTTATCTTTTCCATTTTTCAGCTTTGCTGTAAGCTGCTGTGTGTACAGCCGGTCTTTATTATTATGCATGTCAGTCTCTTCAGCTGAACCTGTCTGAGATGTCTTTATGACTTCTGCAATGGGCCGATCATAAAATGAATGGTTATGATGCACAAACAGAAGAGAAGCCGCGCAGCAAAATAATAGTACAGCAGCCACCAACCATTTGTTGGAAAACGATTCGAGTATTCTTTTTGTGACTTTCAATACAAAACCTCCAGCCATCTCTCAAACATATTGAGAGGTGCCTCTAATCTACTGAGACACTATCCGATATTCCTCTGCAAAAAAATGGGACATGCAGAATACACGGCATGTCCCGTTTACAATGGATTAAGAATAACAGTGCAGGTTTTAGTTCGTCAATGACAGCTTTAAAAATCAGAAAATAAGCTGAAAGCAGATACTTCAGCCTTGCTCTCCCTCGCAGTCTTCAGGATTCAAAACCGCAAGCATCACATGATCCTCCCACTTCCCGTTAATCAGGACGTTCTTCTTTGCCAGTCCTTCTTTATGAAAGCCGGCTTTTTCAAGAACGCGGATGGAGCCTATGTTGTGGGGCATGACGCCTGCTTCGATCCGGTGGAGCTTGAGTTCATTAAAAGCAAAGTCCAAAATCAGTTTGACTGCTTCTGTTGTATAGCCTTTGCCGTTATGATCCTTGTCCAAAAAGTAGCCGAGAACTGCGCTTTGTAGTGAGTGGCGCAAGACCTGGAAGAGGCTGATGGTGCCGAGCAGTTGATTGGTTTCGTTCAGATAGATGCCAAATTGATATTCGGCGTCTTTTTTTGCTTGTTTTTCGTAATTTTCTATCATTTTTTGCTGGGTTTCCAGTGTGTAAAATTCCTCTGTGCGAATCATGGAGTATTGTTCAAAAAAGGCACGGTTTTTAAGCTGCAGTTTCAGTCTGTCTTCGGCATCCTGTCTTGTAAAAGGTCTTATGTGAATTCGGCTGTTCCTGAGCATATGTAAGTCATCTCCTTCATCCTGTATTTTAGCGCAGTTATCATAAATAAAGAATATTTCATGAGGATATACTATACGTGAAATTTTAAAATCGGGAGGAACTTCACTGTGACGAAGCAGCTTGCCTCATCTGAAATCGGTAACCTTTCGATGACCTATCACCAGAAAACGATGTTTGCACGGATGCTTGAGCATTTTTTACATACGCAGCAAAATGAAAAAATTAAGCAGCAGCTCCAAAGCTATTATGATCAGGAGACTGCTTATATTAATGAAATAAGCGGAATTTTCCAAGCTGAAAAGATTGTCATGCCTGTTGGGTATAATGACAGCGATGTGAAGCCTGATACGCCGCGGCTCTATGATGAGTATTTTGATATTCTATTTCTGAGAATTCTGATGAAAGTGACTATAGGGCTTAATGCACTTCACCTTAGCATGACCTACCGGAGCGATATGTCTGATTTGTTTATGAGGATGTCTCAAAGCTCTCAGCAAACCTATACGGCTGCGACCCAGTTCTTGCTGGATGAAGGGATTTTGACGAGACCGCCGATGATTCCGATGCCTGATAAAGTTGAATTCGTTAAGGAAAAAAAGTACATGGCAGGCTTTGATGCGTTCAGTGAAAAACGCCCGCTGAATGCCATTGAACTTTCGCTGCTCTATCAGGGCATTGAAACCAACATTCTTGGGTTTCAGCTCTTGAAAGGTTTTGAGCAGGCATCAGACGACAAAGAGCTGAAGCAATATTTTAAAGAGGGAAAAAATCTCGCGAAGCAAATCATCGAATCGTTCAGTGAGACATTGCTGAAAAGCGATATTCAGCCTCCAGCAGTTGCCTGGGGAAATCCGACATTTTCAGAGGAGTCTCCTTTCTCGGAAAAAATGATGATGTACCTGACCAATTTGCTGAGCAGCTTTGGTTTGACGAGCAATGCACTCGGCACTTCCTTCAGTCTGCGGTCAGATCTGCCCGCTAAAATGACGATTATTGCAAAAGATATTTTTACCTATGCGAAAAAGGGTGGGAAGCTCATGATTAAGCATGGCTGGATGGAAGAGCCTCCTCAGACTTCGAGGCAGAGCTAAATATATGAAAATTGAAAGCACTGCAATTTGCAGTGCTTTTAACATGTCTATACTTGTTTCGTGCTCACTCAAATACTTGGCGCAATTCAATCTGGCCTTCTCCATGTCCTTGCGGGTCGGGCATCCGCAGGGCCCATTTAACGGCTTCTTCCCTTGACTCCACATCGATTAAAATAAAGCCGGCCACTAAATCAGTTGATTCAGTAAACGGCCCTTCTGAAATGACGGGGTTTTCTCCCGGTACCGGAAACGAAATGCGGATGCCGTTTGAACTTGGATGCAGTCCTTTAGCAGCTACCCTTACGCCTGCTTTTATTAATTCTTCATTAAATGCCGTCATGGCTTCCATGAGATCAACGCTTGGAAGATTTCCTGCTTCTGAATTTTTCGAGGCTTTGACGATCAGCATAAACAGCAAAAAAATCGTCCTCCTTAAATAAAATAGCTGATATTTGTAAGGTTGATAAAATTCACTTAACATTTTCGTTCTTGAGCCGTTTTATCCTCTTCATATCAGTTGGAACAGTCTAAAAGAATTGAAGGGTATGTATGTAAAAAGAAAATGTCCCTGCTTTTTTTGCTTTTTGATATCCCATCAATTGCTCCAGCTGATTTACAGGGAACCAAATTCGCTTTTTGATACCCTATCAATTACTCCAGCTGATTTATAGGGACCCATAATTGCTTTTTGACACCCCATAAATTGCTCCAGCTGATTTATAGGGACCCATAATTGCTTTTTGACACCCCATAAATTGCTCCAGCTAATTTATAGGGAACCATATTTACTTTTTAATACCCCATAAATTGCTCCAGCTGATTTATAGGGAACCAAATTCGCTTTTTGATGCCTTATAAATTGCTCCAGCTGATTTATAGGGAACCAAATTAGCTTTTTGATGCCTTATAAATTGCTCCAGCTGATTTATAGGGACCCATAATTGCTTTTTGATACCCCATAAATTGCTCCAGCTGATTTATAAGGTTCGTTTTTTTCATAGAAAACAAAAACTGCTCAGCATCTATCGCACTGAGCAGTTTTTTCTGGTTTTACATAACTTTCTGAAAATCGAAATTGAGTATCTGTCATGATATATTTATGGCTTTGTTCAAGCGCAGCGTTAGCATCATCTGTCAAAGATGCATCTCGGTAGGCACAGACAGACAGGATGTTTTCATTTAGCACAAACTCGTCAGATGAGGTTTCAAAGCTTTCCAGCAAGGCTGCATCAGACATGTTGGACATCCACTCCACGTGCGCCCACGTGCGCAGACGAACATTTTTCTCTGAGAGACTGCCTAAATCTCTGTCAAAATAAGCGAGAATGGATGCAATATTGAATTTGGAGTTTCCTGAATAATAATCAAAGTTGTTCACTAACCTGATTGAATTCTGTTCTTCTTCTGTAAAATGATTTTCTATATAATGACTTACTTTATCTGAAAGTTTCATGCTTTCAATCAGCAGAATCTGCTCGTTTTTCTTAAGCCCGTCATGAATATATGAAGCTACCTTCTCTAAGTAGATTTCTTCATCCTTAAAGTGGTAATACACGTGTCCTTCGTTCAAATCAGTCAAGGTAACGGGTTTATAAAATGTGTTCATGCTCTCACCCCTGTTCCACTCAAGCGTAACACACTTGGAGGAAAATAGCGAACGGGTGGTCGTGTCACCCGCCATCTTTAAAGAATCTTAACAAGGAAATGACAGGTTCATGCAGAATATAGGGTGTGGGAGAAAACAGCTGAACGGAGGAGTAAGATGAACCAGCCAAAAGCATACGGGACGTTTTATAAAAACCGGAATTTAACGTTCCGGGAGTCTGCATATTTGCAGTTTGGAAACAGTGAAACCTCGATTGGAAGCTTTCTTATGCTCAACCCTGGTGGTGCAAGCTGTGAGGACGTCAGAAACATGCTTCATGGAGAGCGTATTTTTACCGAAATGGCACTTGATCCGACGATGCATCAGATTGTCAGGCTGATGGAGGCCTTTAAACCGCTTGAACCGCTGAACGGAAGGGTGTATCTTTTCAATTTATTTACGCTTCAGAATACAAAGGACAAAGAGGCAATTTCTCATATTGAGTACCTGGGCGGAAGAGGAATTGTGAGGATTGAGGATATGGTCGCATCAATTGAAGAGCTGAAGCGCCATCCATGGATCTGCATTGGCTGGGGCGTCGGGGCGTCGGATTCACATACATTTTTAAAGCAGCTGAAAGGCAGGTGGCTTGAGCGGATTAAATCGGCTGATATTCCTTCTTTTGGAAAAATAAATCCTTTTGGAGACTATTATCATCTTTGCCCGCAGCTTGTATCAAGGAGAAATTTGCTCGCTGAAGAGCTTAGGGATATGTATGTTCAAAAAGTGAAATCTTCCGCATTGACTGAAGTGACAGAATTTACGTCTTCAGCCGTTAAGCCAAACCTTTATTGCAGGTCTGAAATGGATTTGCATCAATCCGAAAACGGATGGAGTATTTCAAGTCAAAATCCAGAACGGATTGTAAGAAGCTATTCAGGACTTGCCATTCGGAAGGGGTATAAACTCAGGGCCTATTCATACAAGGCTGAAGGCGAAGCATCTTCTGTTGTTTACGCGATTCCGCACGACAAGGAATTAATCATGCCTGCAGAAGTGATTGCGAAGGATGAAACTCCGAAACCCCAATGTCCTTCGGATCATTTTATGTGCGCGTTAGATGGTGACCGTTCTCCGCTTTCTTATCTCCATGCTGCGGTCGTCTATCATGAGCTCGGGGAGTTCGGCATCAGCCGTCAAACCTGCTACTGGAGTGCAGACGATATTCTGCCGCTTGATGAAAAATTGTATGAACAGGCAGACAGTGTCGTGGATTATTTGTACACTCTTGGCGACTGGAATGAGTTTAAAACAATTCCGCCCACGCTCAGACCGATTTTTTATTATGAAAATGATCACCCGACAGTCGTATTCTACACTAAAAACGATGTGGGCATGATCAAGCTCAGCCGCTATACCCATACTTTTGAAAAAGACAGCTATAAACAAAAGGTATTTTGTGAGGAGCTTGCTTTTGCGGGGATTGGGATTTTGTTTTAGGCGGCAGTAAGCAGACATTGAGCACAGGAGGCGGACAACATAGCTGAAACCGTTTTGGGCACAGGCAATACAGCTAAAGTCATTTCGCGTGGTGGCGGGAAAGTGGCAAAAGTGTTTCACGCACATATTGGAAGTGACTTTATTGAATATGAATTTACGATTTATAAAGAAATAGCAAAGACTCCATTACAGGTCCCAAAACTTTACTCTTTCGAAAAAGAGAAGTATGCCCTGATTTTTGAACGGATTGATGGAAATTCCCTGATGGCTAAGATGAAAAGCAATCCGCTTTTCATGCCGATTCACATGAGGCGGATGGCAGAATGGCATGCAGACATTCATCAATGCCGAGATCTGTTGCTGCCTCTTCTCAATGACAGGCTTGCATCGCGAATCAGTCAATGCAGTGACTTGACGGAGAGGGAAAAAGAGAAAATACTCTTTCATTTGGACGGGCTGCCTGATCATGAGAGAGTCTTATGCCACGGTGATTTTCATCCTGACAACGTTCTGATGACTAAAAAAGGACACGTTATTATTGACTGGGCGGATGCATCGGCTGGAAATCGGCTGTCGGATACCGCGCGGTCCGTTCTTCTTATTAAGTATGGCGGGCTGACTTCGAGTCCGGTTCAAAGAATGTTTCGCCGTCTATTGGCCGGATATTATGTAAGGTGCTGTAGAAGAATAGGTCCGTTTGACATGTCAGAGCTTCAAAAGTGGATTCTTCCTGTTGCAGCTGCAAGACTTTCAGAGAGTATCGGCGAAAGGGAAAAAGAGGCGCTTCTGAAGCTGATCCATGCAAGAATAAATGAATAAAAGGAGATTGGCATGACGTACAAGATCGTGTTTTTTGACATCGATGGAACGATTACGCATCACGAGAACGGGACTATTTCTGCACCGACCAAAGCAGCCGTAAAGCTTCTGCTTGAGAAGGGGATTACAGTAGTCGCAGCCACTGGCAGACCCCTGTCCATGTGCGGTGAACTTATGGAATTGGGGATTGAAACCTTTATCACCGCAAACGGCGGGTACGTAAAGCATAAAGATGAGATCATCCATAAGGTCCCTCTGGACAAAACGATTGTGAAGGAAGTAACGGCATTTGCAGAAAAAGAGAAGCATGCTTTGTCCTTTTATACGGAAGATTTCAAGATGAATGGCATACAAAATACGTCCATTTTACGCGCATTAAAGGAAACGCTTTCGCTGACTGAATATCCCGGCGTTCACGTTGCCCCTTCTCTTGAAGAGGTGTTTTTGCTGTGTTTATTTGCGGGGGAAACAGAAGCGGACCTATATAGGAAAGCTTTTCCCCATCTGACTTTCAGGAGATGGCATCCATATGTGCTGAACGTCTTGGATAAGGATGTCTCAAAATCACTTGCTATTTTAAAGACGCTGGAATACTTCGGGTGCGAGCCGGCTGATGCCGCTGCCTTCGGTGACGGTGACAATGATATTGATATGATTGAACTTGCAGGCCTTGGGATTGCAATGGGAAACGGCAGCGCAGGAGTAAAGAAAGCGGCGGATTTTGTGACAAGGACATCCGGGGACGATGGCGTCGTTTTTGCACTGAAGAAATACGGGATCATTTAATATAGAAAGGAGTATCCAATGATGTCTATACAGTTTTTACACCGTGCGCTATTAAACTCATGGTCTTTAAATTCAAGCTCCAAATGGACCCCGGAAAATCCGGCAAAAGGGCAGTGCGGAGTAACGGCTCTTGTGGTTCATGATCTTTTAGGCGGGGAGATTATGAAAACCTATGCAGTAGAGGGGTGGCATTTCTATAACGAGCTTGACTCTGTCAGGGTTGACTTTACAGCCTCTCAATTTGATGGTGACCTGCAGTACGGTGACATCCCATCAAGCAGAGAAGAAGCGTTTGCGGATACGAATCAGCTGCAGTATGATGATTTGAAGAAGAAGGTAGTTGATGAGTTGCAGCGGATGGAATCGTACCCTATAAAACGGAAAGCGAATTTATAGGGTAAGGAAAAGTCGGAATCGTCCCCTATAAAACCGAGAAACGAAATTAGAGGGTAAGCAAAAGCCAGAATCGTACCCTATAAAACGGAAAAACGAAATTATAGGGTAAGCAAACGCCGGAATCGTACCCTATAAAACGGAAAAACGAAATTATAGGGTAAGCAAACGCCGGAATCGTCCCCTGTAAAACGGAAAAACGAAATTAAAGGGTAAGCAAAAGCTTGAATCGTACCCTGTAAAACCGAGAAATGAAATTATAGGGTAAGCAAACGCCAAAATCGTACCCTGCAAAACGAATTTATAGGGTAATGAAATTCCAACTAAAACAAGAGAGGCGGAAAACAATGACCTATCACATGAGAGTAAGAGCAGGCGGCTTAATCATTGAAGATGATGCCATTCTGCTTGTTGAGTTTCACGATGAAAACGGACTGCATTACAATTTGCCTGCCGGCGGGGTTGATCCAGGTGAGACGGTAAAGGATGCCGCCAGGCGGGAAGTAAAAGAGGAAACGTCTGCTGATGCTGAGGTCGGGCCGCTCGCTTTTGTTTATGAGTATGCCCCGCATCTGAATGCAAATAAGTACGGGGAAACTCATTCAATCGCACTCATGTTTGAATGCAGGCTGCAGAAAGATTCTGTTCCAACGATGCCAGCAAACCCTGATCCAAATCAGACGGATGTCAGGTGGGTGAAGCTTGCTGATCTTGATAAGGTGGTGCTCTATCCAAACCTTTGCGGGCATATCAGATCCTATTTGGAAAACAAGAGAAACATAGAATTGATTGAGGAGCAGTCGCTGGAGGATTATGATCCTGCAATCATGACATAAAAAAGGAGTACATACAGCGTGAAAACAGATCTGCATATACGATTGGCTGAACCAGATGAGAGCAGTCACATTATAAAATTGCTAAGAAAAACAGCTCTATGGATAAAAGAACAGGAAATTAATCAATGGAGCTATCTTTTGGACGGCGGAGAAGATGAAGAGATTGTCAGATGTATAAAAAACAATGAAACCTATGTCGTTCAGCAAAATGACAAACTTGCCGCAACTTTTACCCTGTATCCCTCTCAAAATGAATGGGATCAGGAGATATGGGGGCAGCAGGAGGAAGACGCGATATACCTTCACAAGCTTGCAGTTGATCCCGCCTATATGAAACAGGGAATCGGAAATGTCATCCTGTCATGGATTCCGGAGGCTGTCAGAGCTGACTTGATCAGGCTTGATTGTGTAGCCGATAATGAAAAACTTAATGCTTTTTACAAAGAGAATGGGTTTGAGCTGACCGGAGTAACAAAAGGGCACAGCAAATATCAAAAGCGAATACATAGAAAGTCTCCTTTGTTATAATAGGCGATATGGATGGAAGGGAGTGATCCAATGCTCTACATATGGACGATTGAGAAAATCATTGAATCGGAATTAAAAGAATTAAAGATTTATATCGACTATGAATTTGACAATCAGCTGCCTGCCCCTATGAGCTACAACATTTCAACCAGGACGCTTAAATTTAATTATCTGCAGATAAACGGGTACAGAGGAAAGATAAGGGTCAGAGAAACCGATGAAGACTTTGTCAGACTGATTCTTTACCATACTGTCGGGTACTACCTTGATTATCAGAAAAACAAGCATGACATCCGGACGCTTGTTTATGGCGGGGATGAGGAAAAGCAGGAGCTCTTGTCCCAAATTGAAACAAATGCCTGGGAGTATGGCAGAAGCCTGGTGCCCGAGCGTTTGCTTGATTCTTACGATAAGATGCGGGAGCTTGACAGTTTGCTTGTTAAATAAGGAGAAACGGCCACCCCTTTTGGGATGGCCGTTTCTGTTTTCAAAGCTTTAGTTTCTGTTTCTGCAGCAGTTCCTGTTCCTTCTCCCTTGAGATTCCTGCTTTCAGGTCGGAAGGTTCCCGGCTCTTTTCCCAGTCATAAACATCGCGGATGGTCTCAGTGAGTGATCTGAACGTGAGACCGGCTTCAACGGCTTTTTCTATACTGATCTCAAACGTTCCTTTCCAAGGTTCCTTTTCACCCCCAAGAGGAAAGCGTTCAGGGATCCATAAAGGCATATCTGTCCAAGGTTTTATCTTGTTTTCAAGCAGGAAGGCTTCGTCTGTCCAAACAAATTTTGTCGTGGTGGATGAGACCGATTTGCAGGTTTGGAGGATGTCTTCCATTGTCTCTTTTTGACCAGTGGCGTTGTAGGTGCCTCCCCTTCCTTGAAGAATCATATTGAAGACCCACACAGCAAGATCTCTTACATCAATCATCTGCACGGGACGGTCCGGACGGCCTGGCACAATTACCTGCCCTCCTTGTGATACCCTCTGAACCCAATAGGGAAGTCTGTCTGAGTAATCAAACGGGCCGACAAGCTGGCCTGCTCTTACATTCAGCACCCGTCCCGGCCAGTGCTTTTCAGCCTCTTCTTCACTCAGTGCCTTCAACGCACCATAATGTTCATATGGGGATAGCGTTCCTTTCTCACTTTCCGCAAGTCTTTCATCCGAAATCGTCTGCAGCGGATAGTCTTCCTGAATACCGGCGGGAATCCAGTCCCGGTAAACAGAAATGCTTGAAATGAAGGTGTAATGACCGATATCTCCAAGGAACTCTGAAGCTTTTCTGATATGATGCGGAGCAAAACCGGACGTGTCAATGACAGCATCCCATTTTCGGTTCCCAAGCGCCGTCATATCACCGTTTCTGTCTCCAGTAAGCTGCTCAAGCCCTGGAAAAAGGCCTTTGTTTGTGCCGCGGTTTAACAAGGTAACCCTATAACCCCTATTTAAAGCCTCTTCTGTAAACGCTCTTCCGAGAAAACGCGTCCCGCCTAAAATCAAAATGTTCATTTCCATTCCTCCCATCCTTTTCATACCATTCTCTGTTATTAACGGTTACCCCTTTTAAAAAGATACGGGAAAAAGAAATAAAGGAATCCATGGCTTTTAAAAGAAAGTATACAAGGTTGTTCTCTTACAAAAGAGGGAGGTAGAGCTAATGCGTGATAGTCAATTGTTAAAAGGATTTATTACGGACCTTCAAACTTATCCTGACCATAAATTACGAGAAATTCCATCTGACGGGGGCTGGTCACTTGGACAGATGTATCAGCATCTGATTGAGGTTTCGCTTGAGTATTTAGAGAATGCAGAGGCGTGCAGTAAAGCTGCAGCAGATCCTGATTTAGAAAAGTCAGAAGGAGGCAAGGCACTGTTTGAGCGAGGCGGTTTTCCTCCCATTAAAATAAAGCTGCCTGATTTGCCTGGAAATACGCCAAGCAATAACCGCTCAAAACAGGAGCTTTTGCAGGGATTTCTTGAAGTAGAGAAAAGAATGGAGCGGCAGGAAAAGAAAGCATCGAAAACGAATCCTGCCTGTAAACAGCGGCACGGCGGGTTTGGCTGGCTGAATGCTGCGGAATGGTATGTGCTTGTTGACATGCATCTTCGCCATCATCTGAGGCAGAAAAAAGAAATTGAGCAGAAAATAGGCCTTTAATCATTAAATTGAAGTTTTCTTTCAACGCAAAAAGGACTGATTCCAGGCAGTCCTTTTTCATTCTCTAATACTCGATTTCGTCAAAATCCTTCGGCTGCGGGACGGGCTGTCCATTTTCAACGCGGGTAATGTCTTTTACCGTTTCCATTTCTTCCTGTGATTGCGGCTGGTTATTTTTGTTTTCTTTTTTCATAAAAGGCTCCTTTTAAAATAATCGATCTGTATTTACTGTTTCTTTAGGGTTAAAAAATATGCAGGCTTTATTGTTGAATTTTTCACTGAGTAACCGGAAGAGGTGTACATATGTCATCCGTAGTAACGAAAGAATTGGCCGTCATTCTTGATGAGTCGGAGATTGAGGCACTGGAATCGAGGCTTAGAGCTATACAGAACATGCAAGGGAATCCAATGGACGTTGCCATAAAAAGAGTTGAAAGCACAGCTGCATTTTTAGTGAAAAATATTCCCGGACCAGCCTATAACACTGTGAGAGGTGCTTCGGTGGAAACGCTGGATGACATTCTATGTTTTTACGAAGAACGGGAGATTCCTGCAAGGTTTGAAGTGACTCCTGCTCAATCTTCCCCGGAGCTATTTAGAAGCCTGTCAGCAAGAGGTTTTTTTCAAAGCGGTTTTCATACGGTGCTGTATGGGGAAGCAAAGATTCTTTCAAGCAGACCGGTTTTGGATATTAATGTTCGTCCTCTTGAAGCCAGCGAGTTTGATCTGTTCGGGGAGATTTATACAATAGGCTTTGGCATGCCTGAATTTTTAAAACAGCCTGTAGCACAGAACAATCTGGTTCTTCATGGCCATGAGGACTGGCGGTTTTATCTGGCAAGTATCGAAGGCAAAGCTGCCGGAATCGGTGTGCTTTTTATGAAAAACGGCATTGGTACAATGGCTGCTTCAGCTGTCCTGCCGGAGTACTGCAACCGCGGAGTGCACCGTGCGCTGCTTGCTGCAAGAATAGATGAAGCGAAACAGCATGGCTGCTCCATCATAGCCGGACAGGCTTCATTTGGAAGCGGCAGCCAGCGGAATATGGAACGTGCCGGGATGAAAATTGCTTATACAAAGGCGATTTGGGATCCTTTTTAAGGACGAAGCAAGGAGGTTTTGTGTTGCTGATCAAAGACAGTATTTACGGTGAAGTAATAATAGATGGTGTTTTAGAAGAACTGATTATGAGCGGACCTCTTCAGCGGCTGAAGGGAATTCATCAGGGCGGGGCCGGATACCTTGTTAATGAAAAATGGAACGTTACCCGCTATGATCATTCTGTCGGCGTTATGCTTTTAATCCGCATGCTCGGAGGCACTCTTGAGGAACAAATAGCAGGATTGCTGCATGATGTTTCCCACACTGCGTTTTCGCATGTAGCAGACTATGTGTTTGAAAACAGGGATGAGGACTACCATGAGATCATTTTCCGCTCAGTAGTAGAAAGCTCGGATATACCTTCTATTCTTGAAAAGTATCGGTTCGACTACAGAGACATCCTTCTGGATGACTCCCAGTGGCAGCTGCTCGAGCAGCCGGCACCGGATCTCTGTGCAGATCGAATGGATTATACGTTGAGAGATATGTTTGAGTATGGTGTGATTTCTTCTGATGATATCAACTGGTTTTTAGATAAAGTGACGCTTGCTGACGGGAAAATAGCTGTGAAGGATATTCAGTCAGCTGAATGGTTTGTGAAAACCTACTATCAGGAGGTCATCGATTTTTTTATGGACCCCCTGAACATATACGCTAATGACATTTTGTCCAGAGCGTTGAAAGCAGCCATGTCAAAGGGTTTCATAACTCGTGATGATTTTCTGGAGGATGATGAAGAACTGATGTCACAACTAAGGGCTGTAAATGACAGAGAAGTAAAAGAGCTCATTTCAAAACTGCACGTTCATGTAAGAGTTATGGAAAATGAACTGGAATACGATCTGCACCAGAAAAACAAAGTCCGGATCATTGATCCCTTGACATATGATGGCGCAGATATCAGAAGAGCTTCCGTATTATCTGAAAAAGTGAAGACGATGACCTCTGAAGCGTTAAAGAAAGCTTTAAGCGGAGTGTATGTAAAAATCTTATCCGATAAAAAGGAGAGACATGCGACATGAAACCAAAGCTGCTTTTATTCGACCTTGACGGCACTCTTTCTGATCCTGGGGAAGGTATAACTAAATCAGTTCAATACGCCCTATTAAAGATGGGAATCGATGAGACGGATTTAAAAAAGCTGGAGGGATTTGTGGGCCCGCCTCTGCAGGTTTCATTTGCTGAGCATTATTCTTTTTCAGAACAGGAAGTTGAAAGAGCGGTCTCTTACTACAGGGAGCGTTTTAAAGAAAAAGGCATGTTTGAAAATAAGGTATATGACGGCATTCCTGAACTTTTGAGCGGGCTGAAGCAAGTTGGGTGCAAGTTAGCTGTTGCCACCTCTAAGCCGAGTGTATTTGCTGAAGAAATTCTGAGATTTTTTCAGATTGACCAATTCTTTGACCTTGTTGCCGGCAGCAGCCTTGACGGTACAGGAGCTTCAAAAACTGAAATCATCCATTCTGTCATGAATCACTTTCCAGGAGTGAAGAAGGAGGATATGGTTATGATCGGGGATAGAAAACATGACATCATCGGTGCTGTTAACACAGGCATTCGCTCGATTGGCGTGACGTACGGATATGGATCAAAAGAAGAACTTGAGGAAGCACAAGCAGGCGTAATTGTTTCATCTGTACAGGAGCTAAGGGGGCTTCTTCTGAGGAATACTGTAAAGTTATAAAACGTATTTAATAATATTTCTATTTTAAGGTTCATAGAGTGGCATTGTCTCCATTATATATCCAGAAATATCGATAGTTAAAAAAGCAGCGAACCAGGTAAAGGTTCGCTGCTTTCATCTTTCATTAAGCTCCTGCCCAGACATCCTTTGCATAACGTCCGTCTTTTTCCATTGATTCCAGCCATGCAGATGCAGCTTCTTCCGTAGTTTGATAAAAGTACATGTAGCACTCGATTAATGTTTGCTCCACATCAGGTGCCATTTTGCTTCCATCTCCGCAAATATATAAACGGCCTGTATCTTTCAGCAGAGGAAGGATGATGTCTGCGTTTTCTGCCAGTCTGTGCTGTACATATACTTTCTCACTTCCGGAATGTCTTGAAAATGCAGTATGCAGGGTGACAAGACCTTCTTGTTCCGCTTTTTCCAGTTCTTCTTGATATAAGAAATCATGCTCCGGATTGCGGCAGCCGAAGAAGAGATGAGCCGCTCCCAGTGTTTCGCCGTTTTCTTTGAGACTGCTGCGTGCCTGGATAAATCCTCTGAATGGTGCGATTCCCGTGCCGGGTCCAACCATAACAATCGGGGTGTCTGTTTGTTCGGGAAGCTGGAAATTTGATTTAGGCGTTGAGATAAAGCAGGCAATTTTATCTCCTTCGGAACGATCTGCGAGATAGTTTGATGCGATTCCTTTGTATTCTCCATTTCCGCTCCGTGCATCGCCTCTGACGACACTAACCGTAATGCTTGCTTCTCCCTTTTTGTGAAGGGGAGAGCTTGAAATGGAGTAGTATCTTGCCTTCAGTGCCGGGAGGAGCAGAAGGAATTTTTCAAACGGAATTTCACATGCAAGGTACTTTTCCGCCAGTTCAAGCATGGTGATGCGTTTGGCGAGAATTTCCGTTTTGTACATCTCGTCCTCAAGCAGTTTTTCAAGCTCAATAACATGGGGAGGACATACTGTATGGGCAGCGAGAGCACGGATTTGAGAACGTGTGGCAGGCTCCTGGAACTCCGCATAATGAGAAATCAGCTCCCTTAGTTTTACAGGCTTTTCGGCCGGCAGGTGCACGGCTTTTCCCGGATCGCCTGTCAGTTTCACATAGTCTTCACCGTTCAAGTTGAACCGTCTGAGCACACGTTCAACAAGAGCGTCCGGATTGACCGGGAGAACCCCCAGATGGTCTCCCTCTTTATAGGTGATTTCCTCCGGGAGGACCAGCTCGATGTGTCTTGTATTTCTGCCGCTTTCCTCATGCTGGAGTTCGCCGTTTTTGCTCACTTCCGCTGTAAAAGCATGATGAGTGCGGGCAAGCGGGGTGTCGCTGACATCACTGACGACGTGCAGAGTGAGTGAACTGCTGTCCTGCTCGTTTTGATCAAGTTCAATTGCCAGCCCTTTTGCAAGGTTTGGCCAGAGAGCCCCTGTCCATTTCTCGTAATCTCCTTCAAAATCTTCGCTTGCATCACCATGACCGGCTTCTGAAAGACGATTGGCGCCTTTTTGCTGAAGCTGCTCATCAATATAGTCAGGAATACGCTGATAAGTAGTCGCCCAGTTGTGGTCTCCGCATCCGAAAACGGCATAGCTGACGCCGTTCAGTGTGTCTTCTCCTGTTTCCTGCAGCCAGGAAACAAACTCATCTGCGTTGTCGGGAGGATTGCCGTTATAAGATGCAGAGACAATGAGAACGGCTCCTTCTGCAGGAAGACCGCCTGCATACTCATTTAACGCAGCCATTTTGGCATCAAAGCCTTTCTGACGTCCTGTTTCAGCAAGGTCACGGGCAATTCCTTCAGCTGTTCCCATGTTTGACCCAAACAGTACAAGCAGAGGCGTACCATGAGTTTTAACTGCAGCCTGTTCGGTTTCTATTTTTTCAGGTTTTGCTTCTTCCCCGGCTGACGCCGTAAAAGTCATACCCGGTTTACGGGGAGCAACTCGAATGGTGAGCCCATCCGGTTTAAGGGTAAGGGTTTCTTTGACGTCCAGCTGATACCCCTTGTGATCAATAAAATCAAAGTGCTGCAGAATCATTCCGAGCACCAGAGTTGCTTCGTGAAGGGCAAACTGCTGCCCGATGCATGCACGCTGTCCATTTCCGAAAGGTTTAAAAGCGTGATACGGAATAGAAGACGCATCCTCGAACCGCTCAGGTTTGAAATGTTCGGCATCATTCCCCCAAACAGAAGAATCCCTGTGGAGTTCCGGAACTAAAAGAGTAAAGACGTCATCTTTTTTAACAGGGTATTTCCCGCTCAGGGTTGTATCCTGCTTTGCAAAAACGGAAAAAGCAGGTGCAGTGGGCCACAGGCGCAGCGATTCATTGAGAACCATGCGGACATATTTTAATTTTTTCACCTGTTTGTAGTCCGGAATATCGCTCCCCAGCACTTCATCTACTTCCTGCTGCGCTTTCTTTAATACATCCGGGTGGTTCATAAGAAAGTAAACGGTGAATGAGAGAAGACCGCTTGTCGTTTCATGACCCGCAATTAAAAACGTAATGATCTGATACCGGATATTTTCGTCATCCAGTGTTTCTCCGGTTTCAGGGTCAGTTCCTTTCAGCATATGGGATAGCAGATCATCCTCGCCCTGATCGCCGTTTCGTCTGCGTTCCGCAATTAAGTCATCAACCAGACCAAACATGTACTGAATGTCTTCATTGAATTGCTTTTTAGATTTAACCATCAGTTTATCCTGGATTCCGAGACGCTGCGTCTGATTCATGGCTTCGTCCAGTGCCCGCACCATGCTGTCAACAAATGGGTGGGCGTTTTCCCGGTAAAAGCTGTTAAAGCGGTAATTAAATCCGCAAAGACCAATCGTATCAAGGGTTAAGCGAGTCATATCTTCAGGAACATCTATTTCCTCCGCCGGATTTAAACGTGCCCATTTTTGAATAAGCTGAGTGGCGATGTCAATCATTTTGGCATGATAGCCTTTCATCGCCTGCTGGCTGAAGCTCGGAAGCAGGATATTGTGCGCTTTTTTCCAATTCGGTTCGGCCGTTTCGCTTGTAAACAGGCCGTCTCCTCCGAATGCTCTGACTTTTTGAAGGGCGGGGCCCACTTTTTTGTCAAAACGTGTCTCGTCGCAAATCTCTTCTGCCAGAGCTGCACTTGAAACAAATGTGCTTATTCGTCCCGGAAATTGAAATTGAAAGATCGGGCCAAGCTCCTTCGCAAGCTTCATATAGGACTGAAGCGGTTTTTCTTTATTAATAACCGGCAGACTGCCGAGAGGTCCATAAGTCTTTGGCTGCGGAAGTTGAGCTGAGTTTGTCATTTACTAGCACCTCTTATTTAATAGTGAATTACGGAATGAACGTTCATTCCGTTTGGTGTATGAGAAACGAATCATTCCTCATGCATGTAGCCTTACAGCGTCCCAAATACTTTCTTCAATATCATTTATTAGCTTTGTTTCCGGTTCAAGTTCCCCAATTCGCACCAGCCGCTGAAGTTCAAGAAAAGCTCCGTAAACGATGGCAATCAGAGCAGAGGAAGGGATCTCCTTGATTTCTTTTTTCTCTTTTCCTAAATCAAAAAAGGTTTTCAGAATATCCAGCAGCCCATGAAAACAATCATGACTTGCATCGTCCAGAAAGTGAGCATTGCTGTGTGTTTTAATGAAATAAAGCGCATGTACTTCCTTTGTTGTAAATCGGATCATCGATTGAAAAATATGATGAAATTGATTTCTGACCGTTTCATCATAAGGAAATTCATGCTGCAGCGTCTCCGTAAAGATTCCAACATACTCCTGAAAAAGGCTGTTCCCGAGCACCTCTTTATTTTCAAAATAACGGTAGATGGTGCCTGCGCCAACACCTGCCGACGCTGCTATCATCGGAACCGTAGTAGCATCAAATCCGCGTTCGGCAAAAAGAGCCAATGCGCCGGACAAAATGCTGTCCCGTTTAGTACCTGCAGTTGCCATAATTGATTCAGCCTTTCATGGATGAAATAGGGGAATGAATATTCATTCCTCTAAAGTGTATACCTGGCAAAAATCAATCTCAATCACACGATTGGCCTAATATATGTGAAGGTTTTGTTCAAACATTTGCATTCAAATCCGCCTGAAAAAGGGTTAAGCAGCCAATAGAGAGAATATATAAGCAGAAAGGATTGGAACAAAATGGTTAAAGATGCTCAATCAAATTAAAAATAGTTAAAATTATGGCATAAATGGCTCATTTTAATGACTTTTATGATGAAGATAGAAAAGAAGAAAGAAATTGAAGAGGCCAATAGGTGTTATACTAAGAAGCTGTTTATATTTTTGGAAACAGACCTGAAAGAGAAGGAAGCATGCAGCTGGCGGCTAAATTTCTAATGATGGGGAGAGTGCAGATGAGTATCATTATCGGAGCAATGATTGGTTCAATTATCGTTCATTTGCTTTTTTAAATTATTATTGTGACAATTGGCATGATCAGGACGAAACGATATGTTCCGGATATAGAAAGAGTATGGGAACAGGTGAATGAGCTTCCATCCGAAGTGGAATTTGACAGAACGGTCTCTCCAGTGGCATATATAGTCTCTTTCACGGCAGTAACATTCATTTGCGGACTGATCCTTTTTTTATGGAACAGCGTGTTTTAATCAAACAGGAACGCCACAAATAAACAAAATCCGCACATCCACTCTCTCTGCCTTACAGTGTTAGTAGAGGCTTCATATTTTTATACGGATATCTTTACAGGTTGAACATCGTCATTTTAATCAAATGGCGGTTTTTCTGTTTACCAAAATTTGATAGAATCGTATACTTTAATAAGTAAACGCTTTATAGATTATTGGGGGGCATCAATGAACAACATGAAAAGAACAAAAACGATTGTTTTATCCATTATCATTTCACTGCTTGTTTTTCCTATCGCACTTGGCTTTGAAAACAACGGGAATCTGCTGATGGAGTATGCTAGAAACTTTGTATTTTGCAGCGTGTACGGAGGGCCATTCCTTCTGATAGCAGGTGTGCCGGTTCACCTGCTGGCAGGTTTTATTGTGGGAAAGGTTAAGAGATTTAAACTCACTGTCAGTTTTTTAATTCATATTCTACCGGCTGCCATTATTGGATTTGCTTTGTTTGGAGAAGCAGGATTCTTAATCGGAATTCCAGTCATATCCGCTTCTGTCTTTTTCGCTGCGGACGCTGTAATCTACCGGAGAGTGAGCCACCCTGCCAAGATTGCAGGTGTTGTCCTTGTTCCAGCCTTGATTTACGTTCTGATGTCCATTCCTCAGCTCATTCAAAAGGCAGAATTTCAAGCGATCCAAAACGAACCTGAGCCAAAGGCTGAGCTGACAGTTAATGAGGAGACAAGCCCTATCAGGCTGAGCACATGCTGGGACAGTGACGACAGCAGCGGGTGTCCCATTGACCGGGAACCGTATCTTCTCCCTACAGATGATGTGGGAGTGGCAGAATTTCAGGTGGATGGAGAAGCCTTTGCTGAGCTGAACTTTTTAAATACAGACAGGTCTTTTACATTAGAAGTCTACTACCTTACGGACCAAGGTGTGGAGCAAATCAACACAGATCAAAATGGATTTACTCTGCCGGATGGTATCAAAGAGCAAGTGATTAAAGGCACGGCAACGATGGACAATTCTCAGAAAGTATCGTTTACGTTTGGAATCAGGAACGGGAACAGGTAAAGAAATATAGTTGTGATGGGGAGATCCAAGTGAATCCAAATTTATATACAAAGTGTGACGTGCACTACATAATCCGTACTGCAGAACCCGAAGACGCAAAAGAATTATCAGAAGTGCGTTGGAAAATTGACGGCGAAACCGAAAACCTTGACCGGGTTCAGGGGGAAGCCCATCTGAATGAGCACCGCTTCCGGCAGCTTATAATGGACGATAAGGAAAAAACGTGCAACCTCTTTTTAGTAGCTGAAGTAGATGGCAAAATAGCAGGATTTTCAAGATGCGAAGGGAGCTCTCTGCAGCGGCTGGCTCATCAGGCTGAGTTTGGTGTTGGCGTATTACAGGAGTACTGGGGGCTTGGTATTGGAAAAAACCTCCTGAAGGATTCGATTGTTTGGGCTGAAGCAGCGGGTATGAAGAAACTGACTCTAAAGGTGCTTGAAACCAATGAAAAAGCGATCAAGCTGTATGAAGCATACGGCTTTGAGGTGGAAGGTATTCTTAAAAATGATAAATTCCTTTCAGACGGCAAGTATTATCATACGGTTGTGATGGGAAGAATTTGGCCGTAATTCCGACAATTTGAGGCAGAAATTGCCGGGTGCGGCACGCCCTTTTTTTATAGGATGGAAATGAAAGGAAGAACTTGGATGGAATGGCTGAATCGAATGAATGCAGCGCTTGATTATATCGAGGGGAACCTTGATAAGGAGATTGATTACAAACTGCTGGCCAGGGAAGCATGCTGCTCCAAGTATCATTTTTCGAGAATGTTCTCCTCAATAGCCGGACGTTCTCTCTCGGAATATATCAGGCGCAGAAGGATGACGCTCGCAGCTTTTGAGCTCCAGAGAGGGGAAGCCAAAGTGATTGATCTTGCCGTTAAATACGGTTATGGCTCTCCAGATGCCTTTACAAAAGCTTTTAAGAAATTACATGGTTTCAGTCCTTCTCAGGCAAGGGAGGACGGGGTTCAGCTAAAGGCTTTTCCAAGACTGTCTTTTCAACTTTCAATAAAAGGGGATACAGAAATGGACTACAGAATCGAACATCTTGACTTTGAATTAAGACTCGCTGGGAAAAGCAAGGCGGTAAAAACGAGTCGTGCGTTTAAAACCATACCGGGCTTATGGAGTGCTGCAAAAAAGGACGGATTTATGCAGCAGCTGAAGGACATGGCCTGGGAGGAGCCAAAATGCACGCTTGAAAGCCTCCTTGGTGTCTGCGGGAAAGAGGCAGCCATTATGAACGATGAATTTCAGTACTTTATGGGAGTCAGGTATGACGGTGATGCTCCGAAGGATATGGAGATTTTGACGATTCCGCCGAGTACCTGGGCGGTCTTTCCGAATATTCCGGAAGCATGGAAACGTTTATACACTGAATGGGTGCCAACATCAGGCTACGAACTTGCCAGCCTGCCATGCATCGAGTGCTACTACGGTCCGGGGCATAAGCCTAGGCATGAGTTATGGGTTCCGATTGTTGCTGAATAATAAGGAGAGAATGTTATGCCTGTAATAAGAAACATACAGCTCTATGTTCCAAACCGGGAATGGAATTGGGCATTTGTCACCCAGACGCGGTGCATGGCGTTTCTGTACAGCCGTCTTCTGCCAAAGCTGAAAACGGAAGATTATAAAGGAATTCAGATTTTTTGCCTGGAAAGTATGGAGGAGAAACAGAAACTGGAAGTATATGATCATATCGTGTTTGACTATTTTCCGGTTTATGTCGAGACAGATGTGCGGCGCTTTTTCGAATTGAGCGAAGCAGACAAAAAACAAGAAGCAGCAGCTATTGTCCATGAGGGAATGAAGATTGCGGCAGAGGAATTGGATTGGGATGGTACGGTTTTTGATGGGATTTTCCACAAAATCGAAGACTTGAACTACCAGAATAGCTATCCCCTGATGAAAAAAAACAGTCCAAACCGGAAATATGTCTGCAGAATCATGTGTCATCATGAAGTGCACGGAATCGACGTATATATGGAGCTTGCAAAAAGGAATGGAAAAGTGATCAAAAGAGAGAAGCTTTTTTCGTCAGAGTACACGGATGAACAGTATCTCCTGCAGGCAGAATGGTCACTGTTATGGAGGCTGAACCATAAAGTTGAATTCGCAAACGATACACACCAGAAAGTATGGCGGCTGACATTCCTTGAAAAAGAAAAACCTGAAGAGCTGGTTTGGAGCATGCAGCGGGAAGGGATAGTCTCAGAATAAGGGTAAAGATTTTATCTTGCGAATGAAGGGGAGTAATGAAATGAACAGCCCAATCCATAACAAAATAAATACTGTTTTTGTTCATGTCAGTGATTTGCAGAAATCCGTTGAATGGTATACCAAATTGCTTGGTCAGACGTATGATTCAGAAAAAGTTGAGGAGCCGGTTTTCACGATACAACTTTCAGAGTATACCGGACTGACTCTTGATGCCGGACCTGCAGACATCACAAAAAAAGATTGTTCCACAGAGCATCCTCTTTTTAATTTCCATACTGATGATATAGAAAAATCTTTATCATATATAAAAAAATTAGGGTACAGCATTGAAACAGAAATAGTCAGTTTTGAGGACTTCTCATTCTTCACAATCAGTGATCCGGATCATCATGTCATTATGATCTGCACAGGGTGATAGAGAGATAGGTGTCAGGAAAGCTGAATCCAGAGAAAAATTTGGGGGAAGAAAGAAGGACAAGTTCCGGCAACTGCGGTTCTCGTCCTTTTTTAATTGTGCTGATCTGCTGTATTCCTTTATTTTCTATTTGGGCAGCACATTGAACCAGCAAAAAGAGACGTAGTTCCCCGAGCCTTCCGCTATTTAATAGAAAGTCTGCTCTAAATCCTTTCTTCTGGGAGACTTAAAATAAATGCAAGACCCAACACGTAAAGTCCATTCCATCCCTGTTAACGAGTACACCCAGAGCCCTCTTTTATCGAAGTTATCTTCTGCTTCGAATAAATAGCCGTTTATAAATGTCATTCATACCACTTTGGTTTCATTCTGCTGAACCTATTTGTATTTGTGGCTATTTCCTGAATTATCCTTTAAAAGATGGTGAGCCGCATCTGTTCCTGAGATAATTGGAATAGATTAACATGAATGATTTACAGGAGGTAACAAAGTGGCAGAACAAACCCATGGATTATCAGATGGAAGAAAAATAGGATACGAGATTTACGGTGACAGAAAAGGATTTCCGCTTTTTTTGCTCCACGGAACTCCGGGCTCAAGAGTATGGTTTCTTGAAGACGACCAAACGGCAAAAAATCTTGGAATAAAGCTGATCGCAGCAGATCGTCCGGGCTACGGACTCTCTGACAAAATGCCGGGCCGCTCCATACTGGATTATGCAAATGACCTTAAAGAGCTTGCTGAATTTCTTGGACATAGTACGTTTTCTGTTCTCGGTGTTTCAGGAGGAGGAGCATATGCTGCGGGTGCTGCGTACAAATTCCCTGAGAGAGTGACTCAATGCATTCTGCTGTCATCAGCAGCGCCTTTTCCTGAGGAGAAGCCGCCAAAATCCATGTCAAAAGAAAACAGACTTGCCTTTTTCCTTGCCAAACGCCTCCCGTGGCTGATTAAACTTGCAAATCGCTCTCAGAAAAAAATGATTGATGAAAAGCCGGACGTGTTCAAAAAACAGCTGAAAAAAGGCGGCAGTCACTTAGCAGACTGGGATAATCAGATCTTGCTTCATGATGATGTTCTTGATCAGACAGTTGAGCATTTAAAAGAAGCTTATAGGCAAGGAGTGGACGAAGTGATTCAGGAGTCGGTTCTTCTTGCGAAAGACTGGGGCTTCCCGTTAGAAGAAATAAGTGTTCCTGTGACCATCTGGCATGGTGAGGAGGATACTTTGTCTCCTGTGGATCAAGTTCGGCTGATGGAGAGAAAAATAGGTTCGGCCGATGCACGTTACATACCGGAAGCTGGTCATTTTTTATCGGAGAACGATCATATATGGGAACTGATTTTGAGGGATGTTGCTTGGAAAGCTGAATTAAGAAGCAGCATTCTTTGAAAACAAAGAAGGACAAGAATCCAGCAGCTTCGGGTTTCTCGTCCTTTTTCAGTGCTGTGTTGATGTCGCACACCTGCTGTCATGCCTGTTTCGCCATTTTGCAAGAAATAGAACGGACGAGCAAAATGAGACTTAGTATGCCAAGCATTCCACTGAATAATAGAAATCCTGCTGCATAATGCGGGATGCTCTCTTCAGGGAGACGTTCAATAAATGGAAGACCCAAAAACGCAAGGCCCATTCTATCCCCATCAACATTTGCACCAAGTGCCTTCAATTCCATTCCTTTAGTAAATGCTGAGTACGAAAGGAATGCCAAAAGGAGAACGCCAATTACACTGAATCTGATCATTTCGATTCCGCCTTTTTCATTATTTTAAACTGTTTATTGAATGGGCATAAAGGATACATTCCAAATGCCATCTTCATCCATTATCATGGAAAAATGCCCGGTTTCCCCTGATATGCGGGTATATGTGATATGACCAGTTAGTCCGTCCTCTTTGATAAATGTGCCGTTTTGGATTCCTTCAAAAAGTTCCAGAAGCTGTTCTTTGGTTTCGCGGTTTTCAATTGCAAGAAATTCGTCTTTAGGGATATTTGCCTCACCAGCCCTGTCTGTATACAATTCATAGACTACTTCTAATTCTTCATCAAGGCTGGCCTGAACGTAGATCTTTGCGATGCTGACAGGCATTAATCCTTTAATATGAGCCTCATTGAGATCTTCTTTTAACTTTGCATACGCGATGTATTCCGTTTCCGTCAGTTTAAAATCTGTTTCTATATCCGCAGCTTTTAGTTCTCGGGTTTCATCAGGGTAGCTTTTTTCTGCTGACGGAGCTTCTGCAGTTTCATTGTTCAAAACAGATGGCAGAAAAAGAAGAACAAGCAAAAGCGAGGCAGCTGTCAAAGATAAATAGTACTTCCATTGAATAGTCCTTTTTGGACGTGCATCTTCAGCAATCATGTTACTTAGCCGATGAAATATTTCGTTCTTATTCTTTTCATCTAATTGAATCTTTTTATCTAAGGATTTCAGGTTCAAATCGAATTCATCATATGATTTCATGGCAGTACCCCTCCTTCAAAAGTTCTTTCCTCAAAGCGCTCATTCCTCTATTAAGATTTACTTTAACCTGGCTTTCTGTGCATCCAAGAATATCGGCTGTCTCTTTTATTGAGAAATCTTTCATTTTCCTTAAAATGATGACTTCCCTGTAGGAGCGTTTCACTTTACTCAAAGCGAGATAAACAAGTTTTTCTGTTTCGTTAAGCAATACGATGTCTTCAGGTGTTTTTTCATGCGCTGAAGGAAATAAGTCAATCAGATAAAAAACAGGCTTTTTCTTTCTGAGATAGTCAATGGCTGTATTGCGGGCAATTGTGTACAGCCAGCTTTTCTCGCTTCCTCCATGAAAGGTATGATATTTTTTATAGACTTGAAAAAAAGTATCCTGCAAGATATCTTTTGCTGCTTCTTTGTCTTTCATCATGTAGAAGATATATTGATAGATAGAATCGCTGTAATTCTGATACATGCGAACCCACTCTTTTTCATTTTGATCTGGTGTCACCTCGTCACTCCGCTCTCATTTGTTATTTTATGTATATAACGGCTGATGAAGGAAAAAGTTACACTGGTGGTTATTGTTTTACAGAAAAATCAGCAATAAAATGGATATCGCATTCACCACCCCATGAATAATAACCCCAGGCCAGATAGAATGTGTCTTCTCATAAGCCCATGCAAAAACAAGTCCATCAAGAAAATTGACCGGCATCGCATTTGTCACAGGGTAATGAGCAGCGGTAAAAATCAGTGAAGAAAGCAGGATTCCCGCCCAGACACCAAGCCTTGTCCGCAGCCACCTGTATAAGAATCCCCGATAGAAGATTTCTTCGTACACGGGTGAAATGACTGCAGCGCTGACAAGCGCGAGCAGGATGGCAGAAGGAGCGATATCTCCAGTAAGCGTATCGGTTTTGCTGTTCTCATAGCTGACGCCGAAAAAACTGACGGCAGCCATTACGGCTGCACCTGCGGCAAGTAAAAACAGCACGCACAAGATGATGATTCCCCAGTCTTTTTTATAAAAGGGACGCACTCCGACAGCAGGCCAATTTTCATTATGTGGCTTAAGCGCTAAAAAATAGACTCCTGTTAATAGAATGAGAGCA
Source organism: Metabacillus mesotrionivorans (assembly GCF_052171315.1). Classification (NCBI taxonomy): domain Bacteria; kingdom Bacillati; phylum Bacillota; class Bacilli; order Caryophanales; family Bacillaceae; genus Metabacillus; species Metabacillus mesotrionivorans. Next base: position 392,420 of record NZ_JBQMFF010000001.1, read on the forward strand.
ATGGTGGCACCAGTCAGTGTACCGGCGTGTAAGGAATTGCCCAGCCATTGATCATATAAGGGCTGCATATGGCCTTTTACTAGAAACATGACCAAACCAAATTCAAGCAGCATCAGAAGCAGAAATGTCTTTCCATTCCAAGGATCCTTTCTCTTCCAATCTGCGATTTTTCCATTTTCCATATTCATCTGTCTCCTTCTTAACTGTGATATACTTCCAGTATAAAAGGTGACGCAGCGTCACAATCAAGAGGTTTCGGAGGAAATTATGAAACGATGGACCACCGGTGAGGTTTCAAAAGAACATGCTGTATCTGTAAGAACTCTCCGCTATTACGATCAAATCGGCTTATTAAAGCCGAGCTGTAAGCAGGATAATGGAAGAAGGCATTATTCAGAGCAGGATCTTTTGACGCTTGAGAAGATTCTGCTCTTAAAATCGCTGTCGCTGTCGCTTGATGACATCAGAATGATGATGGACAAGCTCTCGTTCAGGGACATTCTGATTGCGCACCATCAGCATCTGCAGGAACAATTGGCCACGCTTGAGACAAGCATCAAAAATACGTCTTCTCTGATTAACCTGTACGACCTTGAAGGCAGCCTTTCCTGGGAGCGGGTCTCAAAGCTTGTAACTTCCTCTAAGACAGTGAAAAAAAAGTGGGTTGACTATTTTGCTGAAGATGAAAAGGAGTTTCTAAAAAAAAATCTCCCGGACCTTGGTGACAGCAGCAAACACACGCAGCACTACCTTTCTCTTTTGCGAAGGATAGAATGGTGCATCAGAAGGGATATTTTTCCTGAAAGCGATGCAGGTATGGAGATTGGTCTTCAGCTGCTCGAAGCAGGGAGGGAAACGTTTGGAGAAGATGAAGAGCTAATGGAGAAATTCTGGGACGTAAGGAAAAAGCCATCTTCTGAAACCGGTCTTTATCCTGTTTCAGAAGATGTGCTCCTATTTGCAGAGAAATGTATAGCATTTGCAGAAGGAAAAAACTGAAACGGGGCAAAATGGATTAGGCACCCATTGCTCCGGCTTCTGGTTACTTTCTGGCAATCAATTCAGCGATTGTCATGTTGAAAATCCCGCATATAGTGAAAATCTGATCTCTTGTGAGCGGCTTTTTTCCTCTTTCGATTGCTATGAGAGTGGTGATGGAAATGTCCAGAGAATGAGCAAGATAGCCTATCGGAATCCCTAATTCCTCTCTCAGCTTCCTCAGTTTAGATCCTTTAATCATAAACACCAGTCCTTTTTACTATCTTCTAGATATATCATCGGTCTTAGGTCATTTAATTTAAAGTTTGAATGTGTTTATAGAAGGCAGACGGGGATTTATAGGAAATTTAAAAGTCAGGCAGCGGATTCCAACAGAGACAGGAAAAAAGCGCAGCTCTCAATACGATGAAACGTTTAAACGGAAACAGCCAGCATCTTGCGCGTCTGAAAAATTATACTATAATAGTAATATCAACCAATTTAATGCAGGAGTGAATGAAATAGAATGGATAGGCTTTTTCTTGGCAGCATGTGCACTCTCTCTGACTATTCAGCAGATGGAAAAAGTTAAAAAGCTGGAGAAGCGCCTTGAGGCTTTACATCAATCGGAACTGGGTGACTGAGTCATCCGTTTTTTTGTTAGAACAGTTTGAAGGAGGCGCAGCATGAAAGCAAAAATGAGCTATGATTCTGAAGCGGATATGGGTTATATTTATTTGTTTTCCGGACAGGAGATCAGTATTGACGAAACAGAAGAGCTTGAAGTGAATCCTTTAATCGCTCTGGATCTTGACAGGAATAAAAAGATAGCGGGAATCGAGCTTGCCGGCGAAGAAGCAGCGGAGTTAAAGAAGCTTCTTTATAAAGGAAAGTCCTATACGGAGACAGTACACTCCTATTTAAAAACGGAAGAAGGTTTATCACTTCGAATTGGGGAAAGCAAGGTTGAAAGCCGGCATCCTGTTTCGGGTGTGACACTGAGCTTTGCTGGGAAGGACTGCACGGGGTTTGTCGGTTTTGATTATGACATAAAGGGTTCTGAAGGCGAAAAATAATCTTATAAGCGGATAAGAAATTCATATAGCTCCGGCTGCTGGATGGATACAGGCTAGATAGCGATGCACTGGAATGATGCAAAATACCTGAAAAAACCCCCCTGAAAAGCTCAACGCTTAAGGGGGGTTCTTCTGTGAGGGCTGTTCTTCGGCACACACTGGTTTACCTCAATCCCGCTGAAGAACGCTGACAAGCATTTCGTGAATGACCTTATGATCACGTGCATCATAAAGACGGTATTCTTCACCAGGCAGGCTGTACCACTCCGCGGCCCCTGCGTATGTGATAGAAAGAGTCAGGACGCCGTCTTCATCGCAGGCAGTGACAAGTTCAAGCTCGCCGCTGATGACGCCGACTTCTGTGGTCATGACACCGTGGGTTGCGGTAAAAACAGTTGATTTTTTCTCCATGCTGTCACCTCCGTTAGTTGCATAAATTATAGCACAAACGAGCAGGCGCTTTTGACTGCTCGTTTTTTCAGGTTATACCATTAGTATGAACAGCTATTGAGCATGCTTTGAAGGGCGGTCTTTTCTGAAGACTGAAGACTCAGACTCCACTTGTATTTCGTGCTGATCCACCATTTCGAATATGCGCATGATGCACCGGCGCGGGGAGGCTGCCATGTAGATGGGTCCTGGTCACCTTTGGAGCGGTTGGTGCTGGCGCTTACCGCAATCAGCTGAGGTCCGCTTAAGTCGTTTGCAAAATCCTGGCGCTTGGATGTTGTCCAGCTGCTTGCACCGGAACGCCAAGCTTCTGCAAGAGGGACGATATGGTCGATGTCAAGGTCTGAAGGATCAGAGAACGTTACACCGTCGTAGTAGCTGTACCATTTTCCTGAGGTCACAGGGCAAGAGCCGCTGTAAGAATCCGCATCACGCTTAAGCACGACTTGACGGGTGTCACAGCCGCTTCCCTGACTGATCCAGTGGGGAAATAAATCACGAGAGTAGCCGGTCATGGAGCCTTCAGTCTTGACTGTCAGAGCATTAAGCTGCGTCTGTGCCATGGACTTCGACGGAGTGCCTGGCGGAGTGGCATGGGTTTCAGGCAGAAATAAAGTGAATGAGAGTAGCAGTGCAAAAATAGATAATGAAGCTTTTTTCAGCATGTAGATGCCTCCTGTATGTAATTTTTATATCAATCACTCATTTTGATAAGTGAAAGATTAATAAACATAAAAATCGAAGATAAGGGGAAGGAAAAATATCAACTGGAAATCTGTCTCTCTGTTAGAAATGATAGTATGAAAAGAGCGTTTTCTACAAGTTAAGGAAATGTAAACAACTTCATAAATTTACATAGAATTCTGCTGATTTTAAGTCCGATAGAACGGGTATGGGAAATGGTATTTGAAGAACTGAGGCCATATGTCACGAACATCTGAGATGACTGTAAGATAAAAGAATGAAAATTCCACGATTTGTAAATTTACAATAGGTGAAAAATGAGGAAAAAGAAGCAGTGCATCAACGATAGGATATAAACCAAAATGGTTAAGGCGTGTTCAGTATTTTTTCCGGAAGCAGCCATAGGCAGTTATCTCAAGTCCGTTGCCGAAAGCAGTGGCATGATGGCAAAGAGTTCTGAATAAATTTAACACATGAATCCAGTCAGGGTTCTGTAAAAAGGAGGAAGAAACATGCTTGTCATAATAACTGCAGTGACGGCAGCTGCTCTTGCAGCTGCTTATTGGCTTGTTTTTAAAAGTATCCAAAACCGCACGAAAGCAAAAACCGGACTTGTCATCATTCTGTTCTTGTTTTCCGGCAGTCCCGTTATTTACGCTCTTTATGATGAAGCAGTTACTGAGTATGCGGATGCCAATATTGGTCTTGGCCTCTCATTTATGACAACGTGGTTTTTAACACTGGCTGCAGCTATTGCAGGCATAGTTCTTCTTAAAAGAAAAAAACGGGGCAGCTGAAGAGCTTTCGGAAGGTTTGTTCAAAGGTATTGACTTTTTAGGAGGTTTTATTGGATTTATTTAGGGGTACTCTTTTTGTCAAAACACCCTGAGGGGGTTAAAACACAGGAGGTGTAAGCGTGTTAAAAGATAAATTAAAGAAAATGATCAAAGATCCTAAAGTGCAAAAAGCAGTGAAGGAACAAGTTGTGCCGATGGTAAAAAAACAGATTGAAAAAAGAAAAGGCAAAAAATAAATAGGAGTTGGAAGAAGCTTGCCTTTAAGGGTAAGCTTTTTAATTTGTTAAGGGCTGTTTATAAGGTTCGTCACAAAATTGATGAAATTTATTTGTTGAAGATCTGCCCTTTTTAATTATATGATACTAATCATAACCATAACGTGACGGTTTCAGTTTGGATAATTGAAAGACGGGCGATTATAATAGCCTGTTTGCAGGACGTAACGTTATGCTTTTCAATCGTTCAATCTAAGTGAAGGGGGAAACCGTATTGGGAAAAAGGGATTGCGCATCGGCCAGCTTGCAAAGCTGAGTGGATTATCCGTCAGAACTATTGATTATTACACGCGCTGCAACTTACTTAAGGTTGAGAGATCTGCATCCAACTACCGGCTTTATTCAGAAGATGCGCTGGAAACTCTGAAAAAGATAGGTATTTTAAAACAGCAGCGGCTGACAATAGCTGAGATTCAAAAAGAACTTTTTTTAGAGAAAAACGCTGGAAATGGGGATTATAAGAAGAATGATACCAACTGGTGCATGATTCTTCAGCAGAAAATCTCCCGGCTGAATCAAGTTCTGGAACATGCGTCGGAGGAAGAAAGAAATTTTGTATATAAAGAGCTTGAAGACAGAATTTCAGGCATACTGGCAAGACTTAAAAACCGTTAGAAGCACTTATTGGAGGTGAATCCCTCACACTTTGAGGGAAACTATTGGACATTATCACGCTTATGAATCTGTTTCTGCTTGCTTTGCTGATCGGGGCTACCGCCTTTTTCGTTGCAGCAGAATTTGCGGTTGTAAAAATCCGAATGTCAAGAATTGATCAATTAATTGCAGAAGGCAGTAAAAAAGCCGTTGTTGCCAAAAAGGTGGCACATGACCTTGATTACTATCTTTCAGCCTGTCAGCTCGGTATCACTGTAACGGCTCTTGGCCTTGGGGCACTCGGGAAACCGGCGGTCGAAGGTCTTTTATATCCTGTGTTTGATATGCTGAATGTTTCGGAGTCGACTGCTTCCATTGCCTCTTATGCAATTGCTTTTCTTTTAGTAACATTTCTGCATGTGGTTGTCGGGGAAATGGCCCCTAAAACACTTGCCATCCAATTCTCAGAAAAAGCAACGATGCTGCTGTCTGCACCGCTTTATTGGTTTGGTAAAGTGATGTACCCGTTCATATGGGCGTTAAACGGCACTTCCCGCGCTCTGCTCGGTGCTTTCGGAGTGAAGCCGGCAGGCCATGAGCAGGCTTATTCCGAAGAAGAACTGAAAATTATTATGGCTCAGAGCTTCCAGGGAGGGGAGCTTGATGAGACAGAGCTTGAATACATGGAAAACGTCTTTTCTTTTGATGAGCGTGTCGCAAAGGACATCATGGTTCCGAGAACGGATATTGTCGTCCTTGATAAAGACATGCAGCGAGCTGAAATTATTGAAATTCTAGACGAGCACAACTACTCAAGATATCCTGTAGTAGAGAATAACGACAAGGATAGAGTTGTCGGAATGGTCAATGTGAAGAAAATGCTGAACCATCTTGCAGCCGGCAGAGATCATAAGCTTCAGCAGTGCGTCCGCGATATTCCGATTGTAATGGAAGGAACGAAGATTCAGGATGTGCTTTTGAAAATGCAGCAGGAACGGGTCCACATGGCACTTGTCATTGATGAGTACGGCGGAACCTCAGGAATCCTGACAATGGAGGATGTGCTTGAGGAAATTGTCGGTGAAATCCGTGATGAGTTTGACGAAGATGAAATGGCGGATATGATCCAGACAAATGAAAATACGTATGTCATTAACGGAAGAGTTCTTCTCGTGGAACTGGAAGACCGTTTCGGGCTAGTTTTCAATGACGTTGAGGATATTGACACGATTGGCGGATGGATCCAGCATCAGAAACTTGAAACCGTTCAGGAAGGCGATCAGATTAAACAGGACGATCATCTGTGGACCGTTCTTAAAATGGAGAACTTCCAGATTAAGCAGGTTGAGTTGCAGCAATATGCGCTTCGTGATCAGCAGGACAGAAGCGATATGTTGGAGGTGAACCCCTCAGGCGGGGGAACAAATTGGACGGAATAATTGTATTAAACTTATTTTTAGTTGCCGTATTTATCGGATTAACGGCGTTTTTCGTCGGTGCTGAGTTTGCTATTCTCAAAGTGAGAATGTCAAGAATTGACCAGCTGATTGCAGAAGGAAATAAAAAAGCAATTTTGGCAAAAAAGGTTGCGCAGGACTTAGACTATTATCTGTCAGCCTGCCAGCTTGGAATTACGATTACGGCACTTGTACTTGGAGCTTTGGGAGAACCGACTGTAGAAAGAATACTGCACCCGGTTTTTGAAAGGTTTGATGTGCCTGAAGCCGTTTCAACAGTGCTTTCTTATGCCATTGCATTATCTCTTGTTACTTTTTTGCACGTTGTTCTGGGGGAGCTTGCTCCAAAGACGCTTGCGATTCAGTTCGCGGAAAAAATGACCTTGCTGCTTGCCCCTGGTCTATACTGGTTCGGTAAAGTAATGAACCCTTTTATAAGCATTCTCAACGGTGCAGCGCAGTTTCTTCTCCGCATACTGGGTGTTAAGCCGGCGGGGCATGATACTGTGCATTCGGAAGAAGAGCTGAAAATGATTGTGACACAAAGCTATGAAAGCGGAGAAATCAATCAGACCGAACTTGCTTATTTAAAGAACATTTTTGCTTTTGATGAGCGGTTTTTAAAAGACGTGATGATTCCGGCAGCGAAAATTGCTGTGGTTAATCCGAATGAGCAGTTGCCGGGACTTGTTCAATTGCATGACAAACATGATTATACCCGTTATCCGGTGGCGGAACATGGAAACACGGACAGGATTTCAGGATTTATCAACACGAAAGAAATCCTAACAAGTGCAGCTGCGGGAAGAGAAGTAAAGCTCGAGGATTACATTCACGAAATGCCACGCTTTTCAGAGCATGCTCTGTTAAAAGAAGTCCTGCTAAAAATGCAGGAAACACATGTGCACATGGCGATTGTCACGAATAAGCAGGGGAAAACTGCCGGCCTTGTCACCATGGAAGATATCCTTGAGGAAATTGTTGGGGAGATTCGCGATGAACACAAGGGCGGACTGCCTGCAACATAATAAAAATGCCTGTACCATTAGCGGTACAGGCATTTTATGTGCAATCATCTTAAATAGATGAATGACCTTCTGCTGCTTCAAGCAGCAAGTCGGCAATGTGAACGGCTCTCACTTTGTCAGACATCCCTTCACGCTCGATGCCGAGTTTCATTTGGAGCAGGCAGCCGGGGTTAGCGGTAACGATGGTTACTGCACCGGTTGCTTTGGCGTTCTTCATTTTAGTGTCCAGAATCTGCATGGACATCTCCGATTCAACGATGTTGTAGATGCCCGCAGAACCGCAGCAGCTGTCCGCGTTTTTCATTTCGCGGTAGTCAATGTTGGCGATGGCCTTAAGCAGCCTGCGCGGTTCGCTTGATGTTTTCATGACATTCCGCAAGTGGCAGGAATCCTGATAGGTGACGACCTGATGCGGCAGCTTCAGTTTCATTTTATAAAATTCAAGTTCGGCCAGAATGCTTGTAAAGTCCTTCAGTTTGCCGGAGAAGTCTTTTGCGCGTTCTGACCATTCTGCGTCGTCCTTCAGCAGGTGGTCATAGTCGAGCAAAAAGGCGCCGCAGCCTCCTGCATTTGTGATGATGTAGTCAACTTGCAGGTCTTCAAAGGCTTTGATATTCCTCTTTGCAAGGTCTTTGGCCGCGTCTTTTTCTCCGCTGTGGCCATGCAGGGCCCCGCAGCAGGCCTGATTTTCCGGGATGACAATTTCACAGCCTGAGAGCTGGAGAAGCTTCATGGTGGCATCATTTGTTTTCATAAACATTGTGTCCATGAGACAGCCTGAGAAAAAGGCGACGCGCTTTCGTTTTTCCGGTTTGGCAGGAAGGTACGTTGGCCGGTTCTTCAATTCTTTTCGTGTTGGAATTTCCGGCAGCACTTTTTCCATTGAAGACAGACTGTCGGGTAAAAGCTTCATCATTCCAGTGGAACGAACGGCTTTCTGAAGGCCTGAACGCTGATAAAATCCAATTAATCCTGTTAACGTACGCATGCGTTCCTGATGTGGGAAAAGGCCGTCAAATACGGCTTTGCGGACCGTCCGCACAGGCAGCGAGTGTTTTTTATTCTGGTTAATGATGTCCCGCGCCTCTTCAAGCAAGTGCCCGTAATTTACACCTGACGGGCAGACCGGCTCGCATGCTCTGCACCCGAGGCACATGTTCAGTGATTTTTCAACGTCCTCATCAGGCTCGATCAGGCCGTCCACTACTGCTTTCATCAGGGCAATCCGTCCTCTTGGGGAATGGGATTCCTGAAAGCCGGACTCGATATAGGTCGGACAGCTCGGCAGACAGAATCCGCAGCGCATGCAGTTCAGAAGCTCATCTTCATTCATCCGCTCTTGAAACTGCTGCTGGATCGTTTCGCGCTCTTTTACCGTTGTCATCTTGAGACCACCACCCGTTTTCTTGAGTCTTTTGCAAACATTTTTCCCGGGTTCATAATGTTATTTGGATCGAAGGAATGTTTAATGGCTTTCATCGCGGCAATTCCTTCTTTTCCTGCCTTCAGTTCAAGGTAAGGAGCTTTCATGACCCCGACTCCGTGTTCTCCTGTGATTGTCCCGCCGAGTTCAATGGCTTTGATAAAAATTTCCTCAAACGCTTTTTCCACACGTTCAATTTCTTCATGATTCCTTACATCGGTTAAGCAGGTAGGATGGAGGTTACCGTCACCTGCATGACCGAATGTGCAGATGTTCAGATTGTATTTTTCAGCAATTTCATTAGTGGCCACAACCATTTTGGCGATTTCCGAGCGGGGGACGGTTGCATCCTCAAGGATCGTTGTCGGCTTCAGCCGTGCTAGAGCGGAAAGGGCAGAGCGGCGGGCTGTCCGGAGTCCGTCTGCTTCTTCTTCTGATTCCGCGACTCTTACGGAAACCGCATGTTCTTCTTCGCAAATAGCAGCCATTTTCAGCATATCTCTTTTCACGACATCAATGGGACCGTCCTGCTCGATTAAAAGGACGGCTTTTACGTCAGTAGGCAGTCCGATTTTTGCAAAATCCTCCACGACTTTCAAAGTAGGCTGATCCAGGAATTCAAGTGTTGTCGGAATGATTTTGTTGGCAATGATTTTGGACACCGATTTCGCAGCCGCTTCCAAGTCCTGATAGAGCGCGAGCATCGTCATTTTATCCTCAGGCATGGGAATGAGTTTAAGAATGGCTTTTGTCACAATGCCAAGCGTTCCTTCCGATCCGACGAAAAGCCGTGTCAAATCATAGCCTGCGACATCCTTCGCAAGCTTTCCGCCAGTTTGGATGATGTCCCCGTTTGCAAGGACAATTTCGAGTCCCATTACATAATCACGTGTTACGCCATACTTGAGACCGCGCAGTCCTCCGGAGTTTTCATTGATATTTCCCCCGATGGTCGAGATTTTCATCGAGCTTGGATCAGGCGGATAGAACAGGCCCTTTTCCTCGACGGCATGTATCAGATCCAGGGTGATGACACCGGGCTCTACAGTAGCCGTAAGGTTTTCTTCATCGATTTCAAGAATCCGGTTCATATGTTTAAACAGCAGGACAATTCCTCCTTCTGTCGGGCACGTTCCCGCACAAAGGTTGGTACCTGAGCCTCTAGGGACAATCGGAATGCCGTTTTCGTTGCAAAGTTTTACGATTTGCGCTGTTTCCTGAACAGTTCTTGGAGCGATTACAGCGTCAGGAAGGGATTGAAACTGGGGGGTGGCATCGTAGGAATAGACGAGTCTGCCTGCTTGTGAATCATCGTAATTTTCTGCTCCTGCAATAGCTTGAAGCCTTGTTTTTATCTGTTCGGTTATCATGAAACAGACCTCCTTTTTACTTGAAAGAATGATTACTTTCATCATAAAAAAGAGAAAGAGGATTAACTATGGTTAATCCTCCAAATATTTGCGGTATATTTATTCTTTTTTTGGCTGTTCATCTAAAAAGAGAAGAGCTAGATATAAGATCGTCATGTCATGTGTATGGCGGGGATTCAATCCTGTAAGTTCCTCAATCCGTTTCATTCTGTAGTGAAGAGTATTGATGTGAATATGAAGAACGTCGGCTGCAGCCTTAAAGGATTGATTTTGCCGTATGAATGTTTGAAGTGTATCGATAAGTTCTCTCTCATGTTCCATTGAACGGATCGTTCTTCTGACAAAGTCTTTTTTTGTTTCCTTTTTAATATCTTTGAGTAGCATTTCCAGGCGCAGGTCGTCATCAAACACAATCTCTTTTGTTTTTTTCGCTGTGTTTAAAGCACGGTCTGCCTGCTGAAACGAGAGGTGAACATGCTGAGGGGATGCAGGCTGTCCTATTCCGATTGACAAATCGAGCCCGTACCGGTTTTTGAGGTAATCACGGATTTGTCCGGCGAAATGGTGTATCCGCTCTTTTTTCTTAATTCCCGAAAGGAGAATGACGAACCGGTCGTTTCCCCATCGGACAAAGACATCAGCTGTTTCACGTGTGAAAGTCTGCATAAGATCATTCAAAGTTTGTTGGCTGATCAGTCCTTCTATTTCGCTTGAGCAGTGACCGATAAGAACCTGTCTTTCTAGTGTCAGATCGACCCCGAGCAATTCCGCCTGGCTGATAAATTCCTCTGTCCAGTCTGACTTTTGAACCCAGTCAAAGACGAAAGCTTCAAGTGCACGCGCACGCCATTCAACCTGCTCGGAATAATAGCGTTCATTCATCAAAAGCTCCGTCATTCTTCTCAGGATTTCCCCGTATGGTGATACTCGTTCGGGATCACCGGTAATGCCGATGACACCGGCAATCTGATGCTGGAAAAAGACAGGAAGATTGATGCCAGCTTTAACGCCTTTAAGTGTGTTTTGATCTTCTTCTGTTATCACCCGCGTGTGTTTTTCCCTTATACAGATAAACGCCCCTTCATGAAAAGCGCCGATTCTGCTCTTATCCGTACTGGCAATAATCGTGCCGGATATATCGGCAACGATTAATTCCTCATGGATAAGGTGATTCATTTCTGAAATGATGCTTTCTGCGAGTTCTGGTTTGATCATACTGAATCCTCCGGATCTGTTTGTAACCAGTTTAGCATGCAACAAGCGTTGAATGAAATTCCACAAAAACAGAAAATGCTTCAAAAAAACTGCTGAAAGCATTAAGTGCTATTTCGCGTTCATTCGAGTTGGTTCGTAGCTGATGCCATACTTTTCAGTAAGCTTTTCCATCCCTTCATGATACTTTTTTATAGCAGTCTGATAGTCAAGCCCAAGTTGGTTGGACTTTTTCATTAACTGTTCGTCCTGCTTTTCCAGTGCTTCTTTTTCAAGCAGCAGGGCTTTCTGGTAAATCTTTAAGGCATCGGTCATTTCCTTCAGCTGCTGATCAAGCTCATCTGATTTGGGATCAAGTGCTTCTGCATCGTCTACCGCCTGATTAAAGGTTGGTATGACTTGCTGAACAAGTACGTCATAGAGCTCCTGATCGTTTCGGTAGTTCGCTCCTGATACCGACCCCAGAATCTGATTTGCTTTCACTTCATTAGCAGAGATGTCCGCGATATCTTCATTAATTACACTGAGAATCTCTTCCTGCGTTTTTTTCTCCTGTGGTGCCGCAGTGCAGCCGGCTGTGAAAAAAAGGAGGAAAAAGCATGGAAAAATAAAATTCTTCATAAAAACAGATTTCCTTTCTGGACTTTTTTCGCGGCCGGCTCCTTGAACTTCAAGAGCTTTCCACTTCAATTAAATACCATAATGAAAGAGTTCGTAAACGTTTCTTTCCACATTAAAGAGTCTGGCTGTTAAAATATCTGAAAAATTCAAAAAAACGTTGACACCGGATGACATATTCCTTTTAATTAAATATGTAAACGCTTTATGGAAACGTTTGCGCACCTGCGCAGATTCATCGTTTTATAGAGGACAAGCTATTCAAAATGGGGGTTGGGAAATGCCGAAATGGGTAAAAAGTGCATTGGTTTTTGTTTTATTGATGGGAATGATATTCCCGGCATTGCAGCTGCCTGCTGCAAAAGCTGCTGAAAAGGATCCGGATCTTCCTGAGAACACAGTTCGGATTCATTATGTAAAGGATGATAAGAACTACAAGGATCTCGGATTATGGTTATGGGAAGACGTTGCGGAAGCACCGAAAGAATGGCCGAAGGATGCTGTCCCGTTTACGGATGAGCAAACAGATGAACATGGCCGCTATATTGATGTAAAAGTCAAAGAAGGTGCAAAAAAATTAGGATTTCTTGTTGTAAACCGGGTGACGGGGGAGAAAACCGGCGGCGATAAAGTGTTTACGATGCTTGAAGATTATAATCATCTTTGGATCAAAAATGCAGATGATACAGTGTACACATCATCCCAGTGGGAAAATCCAGTGGCGATTATAAGCGCTGAAATCACATCGAGCCAAAAACTGCTTCTTGGTTTAACAAGAACGGAAGGATTAACGGAGGAAGAGCTGCTCTCTTCTATAAAAGTAAAAGATGAAACCGGGGCTGAAGTGACGGTTCAAAGCGCTAAAATCACGTCTCCTTCAACGGTTGAAGTGACCGTTGCCAGTGAGCTGAGCGGCGATGCCTATACGGTTACATACGGAACAAAGACCGTGACGGCCACAAGAGGCTGGAGAATGATTGATGAGCTTTATTCCTATGAAGGCGATGACCTTGGAGCAGCTTACAGCGGCGGGAATGCTGTTTTGAAGCTTTGGGCTCCTAAAGCAAGCAAAGTGACAGCTGTTTTTTATGATAAAAGCGATTCAGCTAAAGAACTCGGGAAACTTGATTTGACGATGGGGGAAAAAGGAGTCTGGTCTGTTGAAGCTAAACCTGGCGACCTTGGAATCAGTGACTTAAAAGGATACTACTATCAGTATGAGGTAACAAACGGCGGAGAAATGAAGAAAGTTCTTGATCCATACGCGAAATCAATGGCGCCTTTTACGGTCAACACGAAAGGTGAAGCAGGACCTGACGGGGATCTTGTTGGTAAAGCGGCCATCATTGACCTTGCAGGCACAGATCCTGCAGGACTTGATTTTGCAAAGATTGACGGCTATGAAAAGAAAGAAGATGCAGTCATCTGGGAAATTCACGTCAGAGATTTCACATCTGATCCTTCCATTGAAGGTGATTTGACGTCAGAGTGGGGAACGTACGATGCGTTTAAAGACAAGCTTGAGTACATTAAATCACTTGGTGTAACGCACGTTCAGCTTCTCCCAGTGATGGCCTGGTACTACGGCGATGAAACGAACATGAGACAGAGGGAAATGGAATATTCTGCAGCAAATAACGAGTACAACTGGGGCTATGACCCTCACAGCTATTTTTCACCGGACGGAGCTTATTCAAAAAATGCGGCAGATCCGGAGCTTAGAATTAAAGAGCTGAAAGGCTTGATTGATGCTGTTCATGACGCAGGCATGGGTGTTGTGCTTGATGTTGTATACACGCACATGGCCAAAGCAAGCATGCTGAATGACATTGTTCCGAATTACTACGCGTTTCAGGATGCAAACGGCAATTTCATCGGCGGGTTTGGCAATAACCTCGCGACAAACCATTACATGGCCGAAAAATTGATGATTGATTCGGTTAAATACTGGTTTGAAGAGTATAAGATTGACGGCATGCGTTTTGACATGATGGGGGATGCCACTTATGATTCCATTCAAAATGCCTACAATGCAGCTGCCGATATCAATAAGGATGCCCTTTTCATTGGAGAAGGCTGGAGAACATTCGGAGGACAGCTTTCAGATCCTGCGCTTGCAGGCAAGGGGGCAGACCAGGACTGGATGAACAAAACAAATGATGTCGGCGTTTTCTCTGATGAGATCCGAAATGAGCTGAAATCGGGATTCGGTTCTGAAGGTGAACCGCGATTCCTTACAGGCGGCGCGAGAAGCATTGACCTCATTTTGAAAAACATCAAAGGCCAGCCAACGAATACTCCGGCTGACGATCCCGGCGACATGGTGCAATATATTGAAGCGCATGACAATCTTCCATTGTATGACGTTATCGCTCAATCCATCAAAAAAGATCCTGCGGTTCCTGAGAACAACCAGGAAATCCATGACAGAATCCGTCTTGGAAATGCGATGATCCTCACTTCTCAGGGAACAGCCTTCCTTCATGCAGGACAGGAATATGGACGGACAAAGCAGTGGCTTGGTGAGGGAATGCCTGAGCAGAAATTCCATGAACTCAAGGATGAGACAGGAAAATCTTTCGGCTACTTCATTCATGATTCCTATGACTCGTCTGATGCCATTAACAAATTTGACTGGACTAAAGCAACAGATGCGGGTGCGTATCCGATTAACAGTACAACCCGCGAATACACAGTAGGTCTCATTGAACTTAGAAAATCAACTGATGCCTTCAGACTCGGCAGCAAAGAGCTTGTTGATTCTAACGTTACGATGATTGAAGCTCCCGAGATACAGGCTTCTGATTTGATGATCGGATACAAAGCTGTCTCGTCGGACAAAAAAGAAGAGTACTCTGTGTTTGTCAATGCAGACTCAAAAGAAAGAACACTGACGCTTTCTGAAGATCTTCGGAAAGGAACCGTTGTCGCAGATAACGACGAGGCAGGAGCAGAAAAGGTTAAGAAAGAATCAGGCTTTAAGCTGAAAAAAGATTCAATTACCATAGAACCTCTGACTGCGGTTGTTATTAAAGTAAGCGATGAAAAGACAAATGGCCCTAAAGATCCGGCACCGCCTGCTCCAAAGCCAAACAAGCCGGAAAAACCTGAAGTGAAACCGGCTGATCCGAAAAAGAACGAACCAAAAAAGCCTTCCGCTTCAGAGAAAAAGGAAGATGAGCAGGAAGCAGCAGTTCCAGCCAAGTCTGATAATCAATCAGGCGGAAGTTCACTGCCGGCGACTGCAACCAATCACTATCTGCTGATACTGATCGGAGCTGCAGCGGTTGCTGCGGGTGCAGGATCCTATTTCCTTCTTCGCAGAAAAGCAGCAATAGCATGATAAAAACCAGACGGAAGTTCCGTCTGGTTTTTATTTTTTACTGTCTTCCTGATCAATTGTACCTTCGTAGTAATCATCGCTCACTTGTTCGTGCGTCTCTGCAAGGCCTTTTTCAAGTTGGGATTTTCCTTCATAGTCAGAAACCTCAAACTGTCTTCCTGCAAGCTCTTCTGATGGCTGTTTTTTCATATTTGACACCTCCGCATCGTTCGTTCGATATTAGATTGCTCCAGGATGGGGCAAACCATTCACAGCACATAATTCATCATCAAAAGGAAACACTAATACAGTCATTTTAAAAAGCATTTTGCAGCGTATATTCTGATATGAGGTGCGGCTATGGCTGAACAATGTAAGAAGGTAAGTATTTGGTGCTTAATCAGCATGGCTTCCATCCCTTTGGTCATGACCCTTGGAAATTCCATGCTGATCCCCGTTTTGCCGGTTTTTGAAAAAGAGGTGGGCATTACCTCTTTTCAGTCCAGTATGGTTATCACAAGCTATTCCATCGCTTCCATCATCCTCATTCCGATTGCAGGGTATCTTTCAGACCGGGCAGGAAGAAAAGCAGTAATCATACCAAGTTTGATCATTGCCATGATTGGGGGGCTTATTGCCGGGTTTGCCTCCTGGAAACTGCCGGATCCCTATCTGCTGATCATTGTCGGCAGGGTACTGCAGGGTATAGGGGCAGCGGGTGCGTCGCCAATCATCTTGCCGCTTGTCGGTGACTTATATAAAAATGATGACGAAAAGACAAGCTCATGTCTTGGAATTATTGAAACATCAAATACATTCGGCAAAGTTCTGAGTCCAATCATCGGTTCATTTTTTGCATCAATTCTGTGGTTTGTTCCATTCTTTTCAATCTCTTTTTTCAGCCTGATTTCCATTGTTTTGGTCTTTTTTTTCGTGAAGGTGCCGAAAAAGACAGAAACACCGCCTGCTTTCAGCGAGTTCCTGTCAAAAACGAGAAAAACGTTTAAAAAAGAAGGAAAATGGCTGTATCTGGTTTTTATGCTCGGTGCTTTTATCATGCTTATTCTGTTTTCCATCTTGTACTTTTTGTCCGATTATCTGGAAAAAGAGTACGGTGTGACTGGGATTAAAAAAGGATTTATGCTTGCTATCCCGCTGCTTGTCCTTTGCATCTCAGCGTATGTTACAGGGAAAACGATTAAAGGAAATGTGAAAGTGATGAGAACGATTACGATGCTCTGCCTGGTCATTTTATCGATTAGTACGGCATTTGTCGGCTTTGTGAAAGATGAATGGTTATTGCTGTTTCTCGTGACCAGCATCGCCGGCCTCGCGATTGGCGCGATGCTGCCAACCCTGGATGCGATGGTAACAGAAAACATTGAAAAAGAAGAGAGGGGAACGATTTCTTCTTTTTACAGCTCAGCAAGGTTTATAGGAGTAGCAGCCGGCCCGCCGATCATGACGGCTGTTATGAAAAATTACTTAACGATTTCCTTTATCGCAGCAGGCTGTGCAGGTATTCTGCTTTTGATCTTTGTTTTTAAAAACTTTAAAGCCAAGCCTAAACCGCTAAAGCCGAAATTCTTCTAAAAAGCATCCCGAAACAGGGTGCTTTTTCTCATGAAAAAAGAACCCAATTTCGGGTTCTTAAATTAATGAATCAAAAGAAAAAGCATCAACTGATGAAACTTTCCCCCGCCACCATGCCGGATGGGCCGGCTGCGTATGCTGATATCTTGCATTTCTCAGGTGGATATAAGCAGGAGGTTCCTGTTCGTCTGCTTTTTTATCACCCTGCTCTTGTTTTTGTTTCACATATTCATCTTTTAAATCTTCAAACCGCTTTCCGATAATGCGTGACATTGTGTCATCGCGGAGATCATGAGCGGATTCTGTAATTCCGTCGTAATAAGCCCTGGAACCGATTAATACCCCCGAAACCAGTGTGCCCTGTACATTCAGTGTGACATTCATTTCAATCCCGTCATTCTCTGCAAGCGAGAGGAACATCAGCAGGACTGCATCCTCGGTTGTTGCCTGCTCTTTTTTGGCATTTGCCATCTTTCGCACCTTCCTTAAAAATATTTAGGCGTTGTCTTTTTCACTTTCCATTTTTTCTTCATAAACAGACAGACGATTGCTATGATCATTACAAAAAGCAGGCTTACATAAAATCCCGGTCTTACTTCATGATCAAGCAGGGTTCCGCTGACAGCAAACACAATCAGCACAAGGCCGGTCCAGGAGGCAATCTTCATGAGTACGGATTGTTTCAGCAGCTTAAGCGACGAGATCACAATGAAGAACCAGTTGTATAAAAGCAGAATGCCTGCTGCCGTTGTAATATACTCATAAATTTTCCCGGGCAATAGCAGTGCCGTAATAATAGAAGCAATCAGACCGATGACGGCAAGTCCAAGAGAAGGCAGCGGCAGGTCTTTTAATTTCCTGCTCTTTTTGGAAAAAAAGGCCGGTGCGTCGCCATCATCCGCCAAAATGACAAGAAGGTTGGTTACGCCGAACAAAGATGCCGTCATGGCAGAAAAGCCTGCAATAATAATGGCCCCGTTAAAAACATGAGGGAAAAAAGGCAGATTGTAAGCTGAAAGGGCAGTGACAAAAGGACTTTCATTTTCGTGGAACACATCTGCAGAAACGATGAGAACGGCAAGCGCAAGAGATGCAACATAAACAGCCGCAAGACAGATCAGCATCACTGTTCCGGATTTAGGTGCATCTTCTTTCTTTTTCAGCTGCATGGCCATAAGTCCAATGACTTCAATTCCTCCATATGCATAAAATGCGTAGGTGAGTGAGGCCCAAAAACCTGAAAGTCCTCCAGTGAAAAGCTGGGGAAGTCCACTCCGGACCACTGGTTCCTTTGAACTTGAAAGCATTCCAGCGATCGCCGCCACGGCAAGCACAATGAACATGAGGATGGCCGCAAACTTAATCACGGCAAACAGATTTTCCGTCTTATCAAACCCTTTTGTTCCGGTCAGCACGACAAGGATGGACAATATGGCATAACCGGTGGCAAAGAGCCACAGCGGGACATGCGGAAACCAGAACTGCGAAAGAATCGAGAGGGCCGTGAGCTGACTGCCCATGATCAGAATGTTTGAAGCCCAGTAATTCCAGCCGCAGCTGAAGGCCGCCCACTTGCCGAACGCTTTTCCTGCATAGTAGCAGAAACTGCCTGTCTGTGGATCGGCTGCTGTCATTTTTGCCAGTACGTTAAAGACGATATATGTACCGAGTGCTGCCAAAAGAAACGAAAGGACAATCGATGGCCCGGTGATTTTAACCCCGATGCCGGATCCAAGGAAATACCCTGTGCCGATCGTGCAGCCGATGCCGATCAGGGATAATTGCCACCATGCAAGATCACCTTTAGCCGGGCTTTTGTTTTTGCCTGCTGGTGTACAGCTGCTCATACAATCCCTCCTATACAGTGGTATTGTTCGAATATGGGGGGGCAATTATGTATGAGGCGAAAAAACAGGAGGGGGCAATTTTAAACAATCATACATACCATAGTGTCGTGAATACATTTAAGCAGGAAGGTGATCTCTTGCTGGATATGATAATCGGCAGTTCCATCTCTGCGTTTGCCACTGCTCTCGGTGCTCTGCCCATATTGCTTTTTAACCGTCTCTCTCATAAGTTCAGGGATATGCTGCTTGCCTTTACAGCAGGCATTATGGTGACCGCATGCAGCTTCAGTCTGATACCGGAAGCGCTTGTCAAATCAAATGTATGGGTTGTCTTAACAGGCCTTTTAATTGGTACATTTGTGCTTGACCGCATGGAAAAATACATCCCGCACAGCCATCCCGAACGTGAAAATCTCAGTTATATGCCTAATCTTGATAAAAAGACGTTTTTAATTGTTTCCGCCCTTACGCTTCACAATATTCCTGAAGGACTTTCTGTTGGAGTCAGCTACGCCGGTGATTCCGGAGGGCTTGGAGGAATCATTGCCCTTGCGATTGGCCTGCAGAATGCCCCGGAAGGTCTGCTTGTTGCTCTTTATCTTGTGAACCAGAACATGTCTAAACTAAAAGCCTTTTTGTTTGCTGCTTTAACAGGCAGCATCGAAATTGCAGCAGCTCTCCTTGGCTACTCACTGACGAACTATATTGATGATTTAATTCCTTACGGTTTATCGTTTGCGGCAGGTGCCATGCTCTTTATTGTCTATAAAGAGCTTATTCCTGAGAGCCACGGGGACGGAAATGAACGGTATTCGACCTATGCGTTTATAGGCGGACTTGGGATGATGCTTGCAATCATCAGCATTTTCACATGAAAAAGCCAGGGATATTCCCTGGCTTTTCCTCATGCTTCAGTTCTCCGGCTTAAAGGCATGGTGCAGCACCTGAACGACCCGCCTGATTTAATAATCTCACTGAAATCAACTTCAATCACGTCATATCCCCGTTTTTTCAGTTCGCCATTGACGCCTGTATTCTGAGGAAGACTGATGACTTTTTTATGGCCGATCGATAGAACATTTGCGCCCATGGCAAATTGCTCTTCCTCTGATACTTCAATCAGGTCAAAATGTGATTTCAGCAGTTTGTATTCTGCTTCTTCCATTCCTTTTTTGTGGATAAGGGCTTCAGTCGGTGACAGGATATTGAAAATACAGTCCAAATGCAGAATTTCCTGCTTAATTGGGATCGGGATGATCGTATAATCAGGAATCCCGGCCTGAATATGTTCAATCGCATGCTCAGTTGTCCGTTCGCTGATGCCTATGTAAACGGTCTTTTGATGGATGATGACATCTCCGCCTTCAGTCTGGTCTTCTGTAAGATCAATGAAGGGAAGATCATGATTTTTCAGCCAGTCCTTTAAAATCTGTTCTTCTCCCTGCCTGACCGGCATGCTCATGGCTGAGATGAAAATGGTATCCCCGATTGTAAAACCAATGTCTCTTGTGAAAACCTGTTCCGGAAATTCTTTTTTTGGGGGCAGATGGTGCACTTCAATGCCATTTTCCTTAAGTACATTCATAAACGCCGTATGCTGGGCAATCGCCGTTTCTACATGAATATTTTCCTTATGGTAGCGCCGCTGTGTTTCATTGATGACATGATGGATTCTCATAAATTGGGGTTTGCACAACACGACGCTTTCCATTACTTCGTACTCAGTATGGCAGCTTATTTTAGACGGATTCATAGATACAGCGCTCCTTAGAAAGAATTCGTGCTTTGAAGGGCAGTCAGCGTTTCGTTTAAATGCATCAAATGCTCGCTTGCATGCAGAAGGTCCGGCGAGTCTTCCTCATGTGCCCTGGAAGCGTTCACATGCTCTTTTGCCAGAGTCAGTGCTTTAAACGCTTTTTGATATTCTTCCGGATTAAAATTCATCTGAGCGTGAATGACAGCTTCACGCGCCTGCTTGACCAATTCCTGCATTTGATTCATTTCAGATTGTTCCATGACCATTCCTCCTGCTGATTTGCTCTTTCTAGTCTGTACAGGCAAAAGATGCCTCATACAAAAACTCAGAAAAACAGCACAATCATCGCATGCCAGCCAAAATAAACGCCAAAGCCGATCATCGACACAGAAGACAGGATGGAAATCAGAATAAGCAGTTTAGAATGCAGAAAGCGCCTCGCAAAGCTTGAAGCAAGGGCCATGGCAAAATCCCAAAGCAAAATGCCGAGAATGATGGCCGCACTATAGCCGATTAAATCCTGAACGCTCGATGCCGAGGCCGTTTTCGCAAGAACAGACCCGAAAATGCCCAGCCAGAACATCACCGTAAGCGGATTTGAAATGGACATGATAAAACCGGAAGAAAAAGAGCCGAAAAGGGAGTCTCCTGCATCTTTCCGGTTATCAATATGTATTTCCCCGGCGCCTTTTAAACCCTCTACCCCTGTATACATAAGGACAAAAAAACCAAATAACCAAAGAAACACCTGCACGAAAGAATTTTCAATCAGCTGAGACACACCTAAAAAAACAAGGAGCATGTACAAAATATCAGCTGACAAAGCTCCTATTCCAAACACCCACGCATGAAAAAATCCTTTTTTAATTCCGCGGTTCAGCTGAGCAGCATTCACAGGGCCAACAGGTGCCGCTAGCGAAACTCCAAGAAGGATGTACGTCAGAAAAACGGTCATTTAACAGCCTCCTATACACTCTCTATATGTCATCCTATTCCTGAAAAAGGGCCTGTACGACATATTTTTAGGACAAGAACAAAAGCGAAAGCGCCAAGGCCCGCTCCGATAGGCAGATAAGAATTCGACGCAAAAGTCCGGGTCCCGCCTTTTTTGACGGATTTGTTCTGACAGAGGATTTAGGCGCTTCCGCCTTTTACTCTTTATAAGTACCTTAACAACGAAAAAAGGCCGCAAGCGGCCCCCCTGAGATCTTCCTTTTTCTATGAGAAGCAAGGATCATTAAAATAAACAATCTCAGATAAAAACTTGCATCCTTTCAAACGCTTAAATGCATCCCTCGCTTCTTCTTCTGTACTGAATTCATACATTTTGACCGATTCTTTCAGAAAAAGGGTGATCACCCACATGAAAGATCCCTCCTGTTTGATGTCCTTATTACAAGCTATTGCATGTTCCGTTAAATATGCATGAATAGAAAAAAGGCCGCTCCTTATATAGAGTGGCCTTCCTGTTTTACCTGTTTATTTTTTTTCATACTCTGTCTTTTTTTCATCGACTTTGTTAAGTAACCGCCCTTAAATGAACGGATTTCATAAGACATCATAAAGGCTGAAGGCTCCCTCAAGTGGATGATTTCCTGAAGCTCTTCTTCACGTGATCTCTTGGATACAATGTCAAGACGATAGCGGACAGAATTCATTCCCTGTCCTTCGAAAACCGTCACGCCAAAACCGGCATTTCTTAAGTCAGTAACTAGCTCAGTGTTTTTTTCCGGTATGTTTACCTGGTACGTGATGTAGCCGATCGCAAGCTTCTTTTCAAGCATGCCGCCGAGCAGCAGCCCAATGCTGAACCCGAGTACATAGGCACTGATGTTATAGAAGTTTGATAGATCCTGAAAAACAATTCCTAAACTGATGATGTAAATGATTGCTTCAAGCAATCCTACACCGGCGGCTGATTTCGTTTGATTTTTTACCAAAAGGATGGTCCGCATCGTTAAAACCGGTACGAAAATCAGTTGCAGAATAAAGATTAACAGCGCCTGCAGCAGCATGCAAAAACTCCCTCTCCTAAAAGATACGGCAAGCTTACCATAATTCTCTGCCTATTTCATGCCATATCATACATTCTTGAAATTACCAATTTTTCTGTTTCTGGTCATATCCAGGCGCAATTGTATAAAATAAAAAGTATCATACCCCGTATCTTTTTATCCGTTTTCATCCGTTTATAAAGCAGAGAGGCAAAAAGGAGTGAGAGCATGCAAGGCAACAGGCTGTCAACTAATCAGGAAAAGAAGCAGGAACATCCCAATATGAAGGAGCTGTACAGGAAGCTGCAGCAATACTGCCGGTTCTTGACCCAGGATAAATATGACGGTGAGGATGCAGCCCAGGAAGTGATGCTGAAGGCGTACTTGACCTATGATCAGAATGCCTTAAGCTCTGCATTGTTAAATAAAATGGCTTATCATCACTGGATAGATGTGGTCAGAAAGCGCAAGAAAGAGACTCCGTGTGAGCTTCCTGAAATGGGCGGTGCGGATCATGCGAATCAGATGATTGAACGGCGGAGCTTGCTTGAGCATCTTCTGGCAAAATGCACGCCAAAGCAGGCGGTTCTCTTTTTGCTGAAGGAAGTCTTTCACTATCAGGCGAATGAACTCGCGGAGCTTCTTGGAACATCAGAAACGTCCGTCAAATCAGCTGTATTCAGAGCGAAAAAGCGGTTATCCAAAGAAAAGGGCGAAGCAGAGTCGTATTGGGATGAGGTGGAGAGGGAATGGCTGTCGGATTTGATGTATACGTCACTGCAGTTTCAGGATCCTGCGCCGCTGCTGAAGGCATTGCCTGATATCCTCACATTTAAAAACAATGACAGCCCTGCACTTGTGTACATTCCGTTCAGACGGTCTTCGTCAGCTTCTCTGAAAATGGCTGCATAGCCTTATGAAGGAGGAAAAAGGATGAGTACGATCCCTTACGTCATTGAAAGTTCAGGCCGCGGTGAGCGTTCCTATGATATTTATTCCCGCCTGCTGAAAGACAGGATTATTATGATTGGCGATGAAATTAATGATCACACGGCAAACGTGACAGTGGCTCAGCTGTTATTTCTGGCTGCAGAAGATCCTGATAAAGATATATCCATTTACATCAACAGTCCAGGCGGCTCAATCACTGCCGGCTTCTCCATTTTTGATACGATGCAATATATCAAACCTGACGTCAGAACGATCTGTACAGGTATGGCCGCATCTTTCGGGGCCTTGCTGCTTTTGGCCGGAACAAAAGGAAAACGTTTTGCACTTCCAAACAGTGAAATCATGATCCACCAGCCGCTCGGCGGGGCAAGAGGCCAGGCGGCAGAGATTGAAATTTCAGCGCGCCGCATTCTAAAGCTCCGCGAGCACATCTATAAAATCATTGCTGAACGGACAGGACAGCCAATCGAAAAAGTCGCCCGCGATTCTGACCGTGATTACTATTTGAGTGCAGCGGAAGCAAAGGAATACGGCATTATTGATGAGATTATTGGAGAGAAGTAGATCTAAGACATGTCAGCTTTTAGGCTGACATGTTTTTTTTCTTGTAATTGTCCTTCTGTTGCCTGAAAATAGAAAGTATTCTAATTTCCGGGGTGGAACATGACAATGAAACTAGTTAAAACAAATGGCCGCAATGATGATTTTCTGAGCCTCGTTAAGCTGCTTGATCAGGATCTGCATGAACGGTACGGGGATCTGCAAAAAGAATACACTCCCCATAATCAGCTGGATGATATTCACGATGTGGTTTTGATTTATAAAGATGGCGTGGCAGCAGCCTGCGGAGCCTTCAAAGAATTCGACAGCAGCACGATTGAATTGAAACGGATTTTCGTTAAAAAAACGTTCCGCGGACAGGGCCTGTCAAAGGAGATTGTGCGTCAGCTCGAAAAGACGGGAGCAGAAAAAGGGTATACTGATGCGGTTCTGGAAACAGGTACAAAGCAGCAAGAAGCAATTAATCTATATAAAAGGATCGGATACAGCGCCATTCCAAACTATGGTCCCTATATCGGGAAATCAGCCAGTCTGTGCATGAAAAAGTCCCTGATAAATAAGGAGCGTTAAGATGAAATTTGTATTGATTTTCGGCCCGCAGGCTGTCGGGAAAATGACGGTTGGACAGCAGCTTGAAAAAATGACGGATTTAAAGCTTTTTCATAATCACATGACCATTGACCTTGTAGCTCCTTTTTTCAATTATGGGACTGAGCAAGGGAAAAAGCTGGTTGGTGAGTTCAGGAAGAGAATCTTCGAGGAAGTGGCGGGGAGTGATTTGCCCGGTTTGATTTTTACATATGTATGGGCGTTTGATCAGCAGGCGGATTGGGACTATGTAGAAGAGATCTGTGCTGTTTTTGAGTCAAAAGGAGCGGACGTATACTTTGCAGAGCTTGAAGCGGATACAGATGTAAGACTCCTCCGCAACAAAAGTGAACACCGCCTTGCGCATAAACCAACTAAGCGCAATCTTGATTGGTCTGAAAATGATTTGCTGTCTAGCATGGAGATCTACAGACTAAACTCGGACGAGGGAGAAATAAAAAGAACAAATTATACAAGGATTAATAATACGAATCTTCCGGCCGAGGAAACAGCTCTCCGTATTAAACATACGTTCAATCTATGATTTCTTAAATCTTCTTTAAAAAATCTTAAGAAAAAGTTTCCTTTAACGCCCCGTGCTGCTGGCTTATAATCAAACAGGAAGAGAGAAAACAGAATATGAGAAGGATGGGTGAGTGTCTGATGCCCCCAGCAGCACTGGCGTATGAAAAGCCGTCATTTAACGAAATCTATCAAACTTACTATACCGCTATTTACCGAATTGCTTTGAGAATGACAAGAGATCCGCACATGGCGGAGGATATTGTCCAGGAAACCTTTATTAAGGCATTCTTGAAGCTTGATACCATTTTTGAAAAAGACAAACTGAAAAACTGGCTTTCCTCGATTGCAAGAAGAACGGCGATTGATCTGTTTATCAGGAAAAAGAGAAATGAGACGTCCCTCGAAGACCTTGTACTTGCGGATGGAAGAGAGTGCGTGGAGGAAACCGCTGATTATGCGTTTTTGAAAGAAAAAGCAAAAGTAGTGCTGAATGAGCTGAAAGCGGAAGAACGCGAGATTATGATGATGAAGCTGTTTCTTGGCATGAAGGATCAGGAAATAGCCGAACAGCTTTCCTTAAAGCTTCCGACTGTTAAAACGAAAATACATAGAGCGAGAAAGCAGATGAAGGCTGCTCTTGCGTCATGACAAACAAGGCTTCCTATGGGATAAGCCTTTTTTTGTATGCTCTTATTTACTTTTACAAAGCCTCAATATTTCTTTACAGAAACTTAACCGTAATCGACCCGTTTTTTCCGCTACTCTTAAGGTAGGTTTTTTAAAAGGACAGGAGGAATGAAGTTGAAACGTTCAAGTCTGTACAGTAAATTAGGTGCCTTTTCTTTAGCAGGTGTGATGCTGTCAGCGGGGTTTTTGGGGAATTATCCTGCAGAAGCCAAATTAAAAGGAGATTCTTCAGCTGACCCGCGTTTTACGGACAGCCTTCAGCTTGAGAAGATCGGAAACTTCAGCACTGGAATGACAGATGAAGATGGCGGAGTCGCGGAGATTGTCAAATACAACTCAGACAACAAGAAATTTTATGTCATCAACGGCAAGCAGCAGACGATTGATATAGTAAGTCTTGCAGAACTTGCTTCAGGGAAAAAGCAGGAGCTGAAAAAAGAAAGATCATTAAATATCGCGGATGCTGTAAACTCAGCTTCCTTTCAGTATGGAGATGTAACAAGCATTGACATCCATACGAAAAAGAACATCATTGCAGTTGCCATTCAGGAAGCGGACTATGCAAAATCCGGAAAAATTGCGGTTATGGATTATGAAGGCAACCTGCTTAAAACCTTTGATGCCGGCGTTCAGCCTGATATGGTCAAAATCTCTGAAAACGGACGATATATTGTATCGGCTGATGAAGGCGAACCGCGCGAAGGACTTGAAAAGGGCATTGATCCTGAGGGTTCTGTAACGATTGCAGATCTGAGGACCGGAAGCGTAAAGCGTGCAGGGTTTAATGATTCTGAAGTTATTAACAGCGATGTTCATATCCGCAACAACGGAACAAAAGCAGATGCAGTAAGGGATTTTGAACCTGAATACATCGCCCTTGATAAAGATGGAAGCACTGCTTATGTGACTCTTCAGGAAAACAACGCCATGGCCGCAGTCGATCTAAAGACGGGGAAGGTCAAATCTGTTAAATCACTTGGCTATAAAGACCATTCCCTTCCTGGTAACGAGCTTGATGCATCACGGAATGACCAAGTTGAGCTTGAACGGCTCCCGGTTCTTGGAGCATACATGCCTGACAGCGTCGCTTATATGAAGATTAAGGGTAAGGAGTATCTTGTTACGGCAAACGAAGGAGATGCTACCGAGTGGGAAGAGTTTGAAAACATCGCTGATTTCAAGGATGTAAAAAACAGCATTTCCCTCGACTCAACGCTTTTTAATGGGATGTCAGAAGCAAAAGCAGAAGAAACATTTGAGTATATGAAGAAATCAGGCAAGTTTGACAAGCTTGAGATTTTGACAGACCGGGGGACGGATGCCGTCTACACTCTTGGAGGAAGATCTTTTTCCATCTGGAATGCGAAAACAATGGAGCTTGTTTATGACAGCGGCAGCGACTTTGAGAACGTGACCTCACAGCGCTATCCGGACGTCTTTAACTGGTCAAATGACGATACAGCTTTTGAAAAGAGGAGTGCGAAAAAAGGACCTGAACCTGAGGATGTAAAAATCGGAAGTATCGGGAAAGACGTGTATGCATTTATAGGTCTTGAGAGGATCGGGGGGGTTATGGCTTATAACGTGTCAAATCCAGCCTCTCCGGAGTTTGCCAATTACTTAAACACACGGGATTTTTCAGCAGCCATCGCAGGGGATGTTTCACCTGAAGGACTTGAGTTCATTCCGGCAAAGAACAGCCCGACAGGCAAACCGCTGGTCTTAATTGGGAATGAAGTCAGCGGGACAGTTTCGGTCAATCAAATAGGTAATAAATAAAAAGATACTTGCTAAAGACAAAAGGCTCAGGAGCGAATGCTCCTGAGCCTTTTGTCTATTTTATATTTATGCAGGAGTCTCAACTTTCTTCTTCTGCTTTTTAACCGGAACCTGTGTCATTCCCAGTTCTTTTGCTTCTTTTGATAACGATTTGATTAAGCTTATGGTCATCAGCGCCATAATGACTGAGAACGGCAGAGCAGCAATAATCATCGTGTTCTGCAGGGCCTGCAGTCCGCCGGAATAAAGAAGGACAAGAGCAATGGCAGCCAGGAAAATTCCCCAGATCACTTTGACGCTGTTGCTCGGGTTTTGCGAGCCGTTTGTTGTCATCATGCCGAGCACGAATGTTCCGGAGTCAGCAGATGTGATAAAGAACGTACCAACAAGCAGCATGGCAATGATGGAAAGAACGGTTCCCATCGGATAGTTTTCAAAGACACCGAAGAGAGATTCTTCTGTGGCCAGTGCTGAAATTTTTGCAATTCCTTCGTGTTCAAGCAAAATGGCTGAACCGCCAAACGTTGAAAACCAGAGGAATCCGATTAGTGATGGAATGAGCAAGACGAACACTACAAACTCGCGTATGGTTCTTCCTTTTGAGACGCGGGCAATAAAGATGCCGACAAAAGGTGACCATGCAATCCACCAGGCCCAATAGAAGATGGTCCAGCCGTTGATCCAGCTGCGGTTTTCTTCGTCAAGAGGCGAGATGCGGAAGCTCATATTCAGCAGATTCTGAAGATAAGTTCCGATTGTATCTGTAAAAAGGTTAAGCGTGAAAAGAGTCGGTCCAAAAATAAACATGAGCATGAAGAGTGCAAAAGCCAAAATCATGTTTGCGTTGCTCAGAATTTTAATGCCTTTCCCCAGCCCGCTCAGCGCAGAGGCTACAAAAAGGATTGTAAAAACAGCGACTATTACGAACTGCACCCATAAGTTGGATGGAATGCCATAGAGAAAAGTGAGTCCGCCGTTAATTTGGACTGCACCAAAACCAAGTGTTGTGGCAACTCCGATAACTGTGGCAATTACCGCGATAACATCAATTGCTTTTCCTATTGGACCATCCGCATGACGGCCGATTATCGGTTTTAATGTAGCACTGATTAATCCTCGCTCACCTTTGCGGAACGTAAAGTATGCCAGGACCAGAGCAACAATCCCATAAATAGCCCATGCATGAATTCCCCAATGGAAAAACGTAAACCTCATAGAGTTGCGTATTGCCTGATCTGTGCCTGTCTCTCCGGTAGGCGAGCTGATTGCATAATGGCTGATCGGCTCAGCTGCTCCCCAAAAGACCAGGCCTATTCCCATTCCTGCACTGAACAGCATGGCAAGCCAGGTTGGACGTGAAAACTCAGGCTTATCCTCCTGTTTCCCAAGTTTAATCCGGCCAATCGGACTTACGAGCAAATATAAACATACAAACACAAACGCGGTCACGACAATCAAATAATACCATCCAAATTTATCTGTAATCATTCCTTGCAGACTTCCAGTCACGCTCTCAAGTGTTTTAGGTGCAGCGACACCCGCAAGCACAAGAAGAGCGAGAATGGCAGCCGATACGTAAAATACTGCTGAAACTTTTTTCATATTCAATTAAAAACTCCCATCTTTGATAGATTCGCAGAGGGTTTACTTCAATTGGAAAACACAAAAACATGCAAAACCAACAAATCTCTTTTTTCATTTCTATGAAGCAATAGTAACTAACCCTTAAAGATTGCGTTAAAAAAATGCATTAACCAAATCATTCTCACTTAGCTATTATTTGCTCATGAACACTAAGCTGCCTGCTCTCGCAGGCAAAAATACCGGATGGATGATTGCGCCGTGCGCGCCAGTAAACATGATGTCCGCTGCAGGAAGGGGCAAAAAAGGCACTTGAACAGTATAACGCATCTTTCCGGCCTTGTCTCATCGTGACTTGAATCATGATAGAAAGTGAGAAAAAGATTTTGCATGTTTTTGTGTTTTTGAAGCAGACCTCTGAGTACAATTCCCTATGCCGGAGGGCTCTAAACCTGTTTTTTTCGAAAGAACGCTCGAAAAACCCTGATGATTCTTCCAGTGAAGATAGCTATAATAAGTACTAGAATTTCTTTTGAAAGGAGAGCAGGTATGAAAAAAAGCAGTGACTGGCGATTTAAGATTGCCCACAGGGAAGCGAAAATTGGACTTGTTCTTGTTATTTTTAATTTTATCTGGTGGTTTGGCTTTGCGTACGGCCTCGGTTCGGGCGATCCTGAATCCTACAAATACGTGCTCGGTTTGCCGGAATGGTTTTTCTACAGCTGTGTGCTTGGATTTATTGTGATGCTTGTCCTTGTTGCGCTTATTGTTCGATTCTTTTTTAAAGAAGTGCCGTTTGATGATGCAGAAGAGGGGGATTCAAATTGAACTGGTCTGTTATTTTTCCTCTCTTGCTGTTTTTGGTTCTGATTTTTTTGATTGGATTCTTGGCAAACCGTCATGTAAAGTCCGCTGATTCGTTCCTGCAGGAGTATTTTCTTGGAGGCAGACAGCTTGGGGGATTTGTTCTTGCGATGACAATGATTGCTACATACGGAAGTGCAAGCTCCTTCATTGGCGGTCCGGGTGTTGCATATACTAAAGGCCTCGGATGGGTGCTTTTGTCAATGGCCCAGCTTGCGACAGGGTATTTTGTCCTGATGGTGCTCGGCAAAAAATTTGCCATTATGGCAAGGCAGTATAAAGCAATCACGCTTATAGACTTTCTGAAAGAACGATATCAGAGTCATGCCGTTGTTATTCTTTCTGCAGTCAGCATCATTGTCTTTTTATTTTCAGCCATGGCTGCGCAATGGGTTGGAGGGGCAAGGTTAATTGAGTCTCTCACCGGAGTGTCATATACAACCGCATTGTTTATTTTCGCAGTATCCGTCCTTGTTTACGTCATTATCGGCGGTTTCAGGGCAGTTGCGCTCACAGATGCTGTCCAGGGTGTCATCATGTTTATTGGAACACTTGTGCTTTTGGTTGCTGTAATCATAGCCGGTGGAGGTATACCTGCGATCATGGCAGATCTCGCAGCTGAAAATCCTGATTTTGTGTCTCCGTTTGGTGCTGAACGGGACTTGACACCGCTTTATGTTTCCTCCTTCTGGATTCTTGTCGGGATTGGAGTAGTGGGTCTTCCGCAAATTACAGTGAGGGCGATGTCCTACAAAGATTCCCGGTCCATGCACAGGGCCATCATTATTGGGACGGGCGTCATCGGCTTTATTATGCTCGGCATGCATCTGATTGGCGTTTTTGCGCGCTCTGTTCTTCCGGGAATCGAAGTCGGAGACCAGGTAATGCCGATGCTGACGCTCGAAGTGCTGCCGCCGCTGCTTGCAGGACTTGTCCTGGCAGCACCGATGGCAGCAATCATGTCGACAGTTGACTCATTATTGATTCTTGTCAGCTCGGCGGTTGTAAAAGACATCTACTTAAATTATATCAAGCCTGATGCGAGCGAAAAACAAGTGAAAACAGCGAGCTTTTGGGTGACAAGTATTATAGGAATATCTGTTGTGCTGTTTGCCCTGAGTCCTCCGGATTTGCTGATCTGGCTGAACCTGTTTTCTTTTGGAGGCCTGCAGTCTGTCTTTATC
Organism: Metabacillus mesotrionivorans; assembly: GCF_052171315.1. Lineage (NCBI taxonomy): Bacteria > Bacillati > Bacillota > Bacilli > Caryophanales > Bacillaceae > Metabacillus > Metabacillus mesotrionivorans. The sequence goes on from NZ_JBQMFF010000001.1 coordinate 423,614, forward strand.
TGGCCTGTGATTTTTGGGTTGTACTGGACTCTTGGAAACAAATACGGAGCGCTTGCATCAATGATTTTCGGAATGGGATCCTACATTTTGTTTGACAGGCTTTATCCAAATGCGCTCGGCATGCACACAGTCGTTCTTCCTATTCTGATATCACTCTGTGCTTATATCCTTGCGAGTTTGTTTACACAGAGGGCATCTGAGAATTAACTCATATGGAAATTTGAAACCAATCAGCCCCATCATTCGTACCTATATGGAGGTTCAGGTGCTTTCTGTGAATACATAAAGAATGGAACGGCAGTCAGAGTACCTTAACGGAATGATTATTTTCAGGGGGGAAGTACATATGTCATTAGATGCAAAAGCGTATTCGTGCAACGGGAGAAGTGCATGGGAAGAGAATGCCAGAACAGAAAGTGAAGGATATCAGTGGATTATCAACAAGTCGGATAAAGGCTTTGTCCGGTCAGGAGGAATCATCTGCGGAGTCGTCCTAAGCAATACCGTAATTGATTTCAGCCATGCGTATCTTGCCAAGAACGGTCATTCGGGAAACAAGTCTGCCTATGTCGCCGCCATTCAGCGGACACTCTCCTGCCTCGGCTATTCACCGGGTGCTGCAGATGGAATATTTGGAAGTATGACTGAACGTGCCGTAAAGGCCTTTCAGGCTGATAAAGGCTTGTCTTCTGACGGTATTGTAGGAAAAGATACGTATTACTGTCTTTCTACTGCAAAGTATTAAGTTTTGTCCGGCTTTGCTGTTTACATGCAGAGCTGGATTTTTTTATTTTTTTGAAAAACATAGTTGACTTATCGGATTAATAAGTTATAAAATACAGACAATTACAAAAAATTATGATATGCTAATCGGAAAACCGAAGGCTCCACTTTCTGCTTTTTTAAACAGATATTGGGGCCTTTGCACTTATTGGAAAGGATGATGGTTGTGAGTTATCTTGTATCAATTTCCGGAAGCCCATCTGAAGCGTCAAGGTCATCAGTTGTATCTGCCTATATTAAAAGGAAAGCAGAGGAAAGAGGATTATCTGTAAGAGAGATTTCAGTGCTTGATTTTGATCCGGATGTTTTAATTCGGGGAAAATATGATGATCCGTCCATCACAGAAGCAATTTCGGCTCTTCGCGGAGCCAGCGGAGTTGTCATTGTCTCGCCTGTATACAAAGCGGCCTATACAGGCGCATTAAAAACCCTTTTGGATTTGCTTCCTCAGGATATCTTCAAGAATAAACCATTATTTCCTTTAATGGTCGGCGGAAGTGCAGCTCACTTACTGGCCATTGATTACGCACTTAAACCGCTGCTCGCTGCTTTAAGTGCACAGACCATTCTTAAAGGAGTCTATGTACTTGATAAGTATGTAGATAAATCAGATGCCAATGAGCCTATTAAGGATGAAGAGGTACAGGAGAAGGTTGACATTCAATTTGAACAATTTGCAGAAATTGCCCAAAATCTGAGCATTGAAAAAGAATTGAATTAAGGGGGAACATGGATGGCCAATGTAAAAGACTCACATCTTCAGCAGATTTTAACCGCCGTTAAGAAAATCGATTATGGATCTGTGCTGATTACCATTCACGGAGGAGAAATCACCCAGCTCGACAGCACTGAAAAGAATAGATTTACGAAGCCGAAGCCTGTGAAAAGCTAAGCTGAAGTCATTCGACCGGTCATCCGGAGAAGACACGAATTCTACTTGTAGAACGTGTCTTTTTTTAATGGGGAAAATGAGAGAGGATGAGGAGATATGAGTATAACAGGACATCAGATTGAGTTTGGCTGGTTTATTCCAACGACGGGGGACGGAGCTTACATAGGAGTTAAACCGGAAAGGGAGTCAACAGCAGAATATATGATCAGTGTGGCAAAAAAAGCCGAAGAAGCAGGATTTACATTTGCATTAATTCCTACAGGCGGCTCTTGCCTTGACGCATGGATAACGGGGTCCATGATTGCCTCGCATACAACCATCCTAAAGCCTCTAGTAGCCATGAGGCCTGGTCTGATTGAACCTGTTCTTGCCGCGAGAATGGCAGCAACTCTTGATGTCTTGTCCAAAGGCCGTGCCCTGGTGAATATAGTGACAGGCGGTTCCCCTGATGATTTGCGGGCAACCGGAGATCCTCTTGCTGACCATCATGACAAGAGGTATGACAGAACGCTTGAATTTCTGCAGATCGTAAAGGGACTGTGGGACCAGCAGGCTCCCGCAGAAGGAAACGAGTTTTTAGCGGCTCATGCCTCAGGCAGCGGAAAGGGACTTTTTTATAAAGGCGACTATTATGCAATTGAGCAGGGTGCAAGCCAGCCCGCACCCGTCCAAAAACCACATCCGCCCATTTACTTTGGAGGCAGTTCAGCTGCAGGTAAAAAGACGGCTGTTAAAACGGCAGACGTATATCTAATGTGGGCTGAGCCGCTTGATTGGATTAAAGAGCAGATGGAAGAGATGAGGGACTTGCTAAAAAAAGAAAAGGAAGAAACCGGGATCGAGCGCAGTCTGAAATTCGGATTGCGGGCACAGGTGCTTGTAAGGGAGACAGAAGAAGAGGCATACCGTACAGCATGGAACATTATCAGTAAAGTTGATCATCGTGCAGTTGAACAGTCTTCTGTGCGGTTCAACCGCAGCGATGCCGTTAACCAGAATCGCCAGAATAAGCTTCGGGCACAGTCGGCAGATCATGATTATTTCGCGGGTCCCAATCTGTGGACCGGTCTGTCATCAGTCAGGGGAGGCGGTTCCCTTCTGTTCGTAGGCACGCCGGATCAAGTATCAGACAGAATATTGGAGTACGCTGATCTAGGCATCTCATCCTTTATTTTATCCGGGTATCCAAATCTTGAGGAAGCAGAAATAACAGGGAAGCTGCTGCTCCCGCTTATAAAAGAAAAACAAAAGGCTGCCGCCCTGGAAGGTGGGCATGTATGACTCTGCTTGAGATCAGTCAGTTAAACAAACGGTTTCGATCTGAAAAGGGTGTAACTCATGCTTTGAAAGATATTCAGCTCTCCGTTCATAACGGAGAATTTATCACGATCATCGGTCCGAGCGGGTGCGGAAAAAGCACCCTGCTCAAGATTATTGCGGGGCTCGACACGGACTTAACAGGAAGTGTGCAAATTGCGGGGGAAGAGGTGCAGGGTCCAAGCATTGACAAAGGGTTCATCTTCCAGGAGCCAAGGCTGTTTCCCTGGCTGAACGTAGAAAAAAATATAGCGGCCAATCACTCCCTATTTGAAAGGGAAACGTGGAAAAAAGTGAAAGAGCTGATTGAACTTGTCAAGCTTGCCGGTTTTGAAAAAGCTTTTCCAAAAGAACTGTCAGGGGGAATGGCTCAGAGGGCAGCTATAGCAAGAGCCCTCCTCAGAAACCCTAAAGTATTGCTCCTTGATGAACCTTTTGGAGCCCTTGATGCTTTTACACGTTCACATATGCAGGAAGTTCTTCTTGATATCTGGCAAAAAAACAGAACAACAATGCTGTTTGTCACTCACGATATAGATGAGGCTATTTATCTCGGGGGCCGCGTTGTCATTATGAATGCCAGACCCGGTTCCATTCGTAACATCGTCAGCATTGACCTTCCTCATCCAAGAAAAAAAACGAGCCGGTCCTTCCAGGAATACCGGCAGCTGATCCTGAACGAATTTGAAAAAACAGATGAACTTGAGCTTGTAGACAGTGCGGGAATATAAGGAGGAGGTCATTTTGAGCCAAAAAGCTTTATGGATTTTTGCACCCGGTCATAAATCACAGCAAGGGGAAACCGCTATAGATGAAGTGAGAAAAAACGGGAAATCATCAGCGATTGCAAGAGGGATGCTGCTTCCCGCAGCTGTACTGGCATTATGGGAGCTCGCGGGGTATCTCGGACTGATTTCCCCGACTCTTCTTCCGAGGCCAACCGATATTTTCCTTTCTTTTCTTGATCTTCTGACAGGAGGGAATCTTCTTTATCATTTTCAAGTGAGTCTGCTTCGTGCTATTGGAGGGTTTGTGATTGGAGGATCTCTTGGACTTCTGTTTGGACTGATAGTTGGTTTTTCCAGCAAGGCAGAAGAAACGATTGATCCCACCATGCAGATGCTGAGAACCGTTCCCACTCTTGCTGTCATTCCGCTGTTCATTCTCTGGTTCGGTTTTGGTGAGGCATCAAAGCTTTTGTTAATCGCAAAAGGAGCGTTTTTCCCCCTTTACGTGAACACATTTTTAGGAATAAGGAGTGTAGATGTAAAGCTGTTTGAAGTTGCTAAAGTCCTTGAATTCAGTAAATGGAAACAGATCAGACTCCTGGTACTGCCTTCGGCTCTGCCAAATATTCTCCTAGGAATAAGGCTCTCGCTTGGCGCAGCGTGGCTTGCACTTGTAGCTGCAGAATTAATGGGATCAAGCGAGGGCATCGGGTATTTGATTACAGACGCAAGGCAGTTCTCGCAGACCACGATTGTATTTGTCGGGATCATTATCTTTGCTGTATTTGGAAAAGCATCTGATTCTTTCGTGCGTCTTTTTGAAAGAAGATTGCTGAAATGGCGTAACAGCTACAAAGGATGAGGAGGAGACGTATGGAGAGAAAAAAGCAGATGCATCTGAATTTGTTTCTCTCGGGCATGGGACATCATGAGGCGGCATGGAGACATCCATCAGCAGAAATTGAACGAATTCATGATATTTCCTATTACAAAGAGATTGTTCAAAAGGCAGAATCAGCAAAGCTTGATTCTATTTTTCTCGCAGACAGATACTCTGTTTCAAAAAAGGGAGCAGCATTCGGCGAGTTTGGAGGGGGAGGCCTCGAACCTCTTACTCTCTTATCCGCCCTTTCAGCCGTTACATCAAAAATAGGCTTAATTGCCACAGTGTCAACGTCTTTTAACGAACCTTATAATGTTGCGCGCAGATTTTCATCACTCGATCATATTAGCAAAGGCAGAGCTGGGTGGAATGTGATTACGTCAGGTACAGATGAAGAAGCACAAAATTTCAGCCTGCAGCAGATTCCTCCTCACAGTGAAAGGTATTTAAAAGCTGAAGAGTTTGTGGATGTTGCTCTCAAGCTTTGGGACAGCTGGGAGGAAGATGCGTTTATCGGAGATAAAACAAACGGCAGGTACGCAGACTCATCGAAAGTACATGAAATTCATCACAAGGGAACGTATTTCTCTGTTAAAGGTCCTTTAAACAGCTCCAGGTCTCCTCAGGGACGCCCGGTCATTGTGCAGGCAGGCTCCTCCAAAACAGGAATCGGCTTTGCTGCAAAATATGCGGACGCCATTTTTACGGCGCAGTCGTCTCTTGAAGATGCACAAACGTTTTACAAGGCGTTAAAAGCGAAAGCTCTTGAGTTTGGGCGCACAAAAGAAGAAACCATAATTCTTCCGGGTATTTGCCCTGTGATTGGGAGAACAGAGGAAGAAGCGAAAGAAAAGCAAGCGCAGCTTCATGAACTTGCTGATCCGGAGTACAGTCTGATTCAGCTTTCAAAGCGTGTGGGAGCAGATTTGACCAGTTATCCGCTTGACGGTCCGCTTCCCGAGCTTCCGGCTGTCATTCAGGGGCATAAAAGCAGAACACAGCTCATCAGTAATTTGGCTGAAAAAGAACAGCTGACCATCAGACAGCTTTTGCAGAGGCTTGCTGGAGGAAGAGGACATTTTACACTGGCGGGAACTGCCGTTCAAATTGCTGATGAGCTCGAAAACTGGTTTGTTTCTGAAGCAGCGGACGGATTTAACATCATGCCGCAGATAATGAGCGAAGGATTTGATGCTTTTGTCCATCAAGTCATTCCGGAATTGCAGCGCAGAGGTCTGTTCAGACAAGAATATGAGGGCAGCACTTTACGCGGACATTTAGGACTTTCAGCAGTGAAAAAAATGAAAAGACAGGGAATCAAGTAAACTCGTAACCAGGAGGGAGTTAGTGTATGAAAAGAGGAAAATGGTTTAAATGGGGCATGTTTGTCAGTTTACTAATCATAATCCAGCTATTTCTGACGGGGTGCGGCAACGGCGGCAGTTCTGAAAAGAAAGCAGCTGCATCAGGCGATAATCCAGTCGTCCATATAGGGGTGCAGGGTAGCACGGGAATACTTCCATACGCCCGGGAGAAAAAAACGTTTGAAAAAGCCTTTGAAAAAGCAGGAGCAAAAGTTGAATGGCATGAATTTGCAAGCGGACCTCCGCATTTTGAAGCTCTCGCATCGGGAAAGCTTGACTTTGGGGCAACGGGAGGCACTCCTCTTATAGCCGGACAGTCCGGCGGAATTGATTTTAAGGCTATTGCTGTCACAACAGACGGAAAAAAAGGAAACTCGATTGTCGTGCCAAAGGGAAGCACAATTAAAGAACTTAAGGATTTAAAAGGGAAGAAAATTGCTGTTGCAAAAGGAAGCAGCGCCTACAATTTTTTATATCTTGCGCTTGACCGGGCAGGATTAAAAGACACAGATATAAAAGTGGTTCAGCTGCAGCCTGATGAAGCAAGACCGGCACTCGACAACGGATCCATTGACGCGTGGTCCACATGGGAGCCGTATGTGACAACTGCAGTCTTCCAAACTGGAGCTGAAATATTAGCCAGCGGAGAAGATTTAAACATTAATGCCCCGGGATTTCTGATAGCACGCTCGGATTTTACAGAAGAACACCCTGAACTGACCGTTCTTTTCTTAAAAACATATGAAGAAGTCAGAAAGCATTTCACCGAAAATCTTGATCAAACAGCAAAAGAAATAGCTGATGCTGAAAAGGTGGATGTTGAGATCATCTCTGAAGTATTAAAAAATACAACTCAAATCTTATCACCCGCCACAGATGAATTTAAAAAAGCCCATCAGGATCAGGCAGACTTTTTATACAAGGCAGGCGGAATCAATAAAAAACTGGATACATCCGAGGTCATTGATAATCAGTATGTGGAGGAGGCTTTGAAATAAGGATTGTAAGTTCTCTCCACAACAATATTGATAGAGGAGGAAACCGTGATGAAGAACGTATTGATTGCAGGAGGAGACAGAATAGAACCCATCATTTCAAAGCTTGGGCAGCAGGGAGTGAAAGTCATTTCTCATCTGGACGGCAGAAAACCGAAAATCACGTTGAAGGAAATTCCTTATGATGTAGACGCCGTCTTAATTCTTACAGATTATATAAATCATAATTTGTCTTCAGTTATTAAAAAGAAAGCACAGAATCAAGCGATTCCTGTCCTATTTTCCAAGCGGTCCTGGACATCGATTTCAACTGAAATAAAAAAAGCAGGTAATGTGCAAAAAAATCAGGCATTAAATCCGACTTAACACATAGAAATAATAAACAAGGATGTTTGTTCCGCTGATCGGACAGCCGAAAGCTCATGCATATTATGTATGGGCTATTTTGATGAAAGAATTCTTATTGTCATATCATCAGCAGTAAACGGCATTAACCATTTTCAGTCATCAGCCAATAAATGACCAATCTATTATAATCGGTGAAAGGGGTGCAAAAAATGGGTCACATGATCCGCCGGGCAATTGAAAAGCGGAAGAATCATTTGATTAAAAAGCTGTTAAGCTCCGGAATTTACAAAAGAAATGATCTGCATTTATTTCAATTAACTTTGTCAGAACTTGAAGAAGAGTGCAAACGTGCTGTGAAATAACTTAAACCCCTGATCGACAGTGATCAGGGGTTTATAAATGTGCCAGTTAATCTTCCAGCTTCAAAATCCTCATCGGATCAAACTCGATTTCTTTCGCTCCCTCTGGCGGATCGGCATCGAAAAGGGCGTGGTCTTTCTCTGCTTTAATCACTTTGAATTCAACAAGCTTGGGCATATCATCGTTCGGCAGTTTTACCCCTTCCTCATATCTGAACTCATTTAGTATCCAGTCTGTTTCCTGATCGAACCAGTATTCAACCTTCATACCGTCATCAAAGGAAATTTCGTACATATCTGCTTTTCTTCCAACATACGTGGTTTCTCCCAGTTTTTTTATTTGGCCTGAATCCAGTCCATCAAAAATATCCTGTGTCATCTGGGAGATGGTGTTATCAAGTTTTTCAGATGTGTAGACATGGTCATCTTTATAATAAGTAAGGCGTGTGGTTCCATCTGAGACTTCGTAATTCCCGTTTTCATACTCCTGCCTGTTTTTTCGGCCTGACATATAGGAAATTGTCCTTTTTCCTTGGGGTGATACTTTGACTGTATAGATGACAGGCACAGTTTCTTTTTCTTTTTCTTTATCATCCTCTTTATGCTCAAGAGGTTTGTCCATCTCAAGGAATTTGTCCCCAATCAGCTCGTTCAGCGCTTTTTCGATGGCTGCTTTTACCGGAGGGGTATTCCAGGCTGCAAGGCAAAGGATGAAAAGGGATGCGCATATGAGAGCTGCACGTTTGAGATATTTATATGGATCGTGTTTCTTTCTGGCAGGAATTAAGACAGCTTCCTCTTCCAAAACGAGGTCGAGGGCTTCTTCAAGCTGCAAATAATCCTCAAAAGCCTGAGAGCATCCGTCGCACTCTCCAATATGTTCAAGCAAGGCATCCTGTTCTGCTTCAGAAAGCTGGTCAAAAATGAGAATCCGGTCCCGGCACGTTTCGCAGTTCATTTAGAGCACCCCCTTACTTTTAAGTGCTTCCAATAGTTTCTTGCGTCCCCTGAATACTCTTGTTTTGACCTTTGCAAGGGTAATATTGAGCACAGAGGCGATTTCATCATACGAATGGCCCTGGTTTCGCAAAATCAGAATGTTTTTCGTTTCTTGATCAAGTGATTGAAAAACTTCTTTTACTTCTAGCATCATTTCTTTTGAGAGAAAAGCACGTTCAGGTGTTTCGCTGTCCATGGAGCCATGGCGTTTCAATTCTTCGCTTGCGTGCGAAACAGCATCCTGGGTGCGTTTAAGTTTCCGCAAGTGATCGTAGGCTGTATTTTTCGAGAGGATGGTGATCCATGCTTCCATGTTTTCAGGTAGTGCTTTTGTTGAATCCGAGAAATACCGGAATATCTTGATGGAAGCATCCTGGATAATATCATCGGCCAGAGAAGGATTTTTTATGATTTTTCTGATCGTTCTCTCCATTCTGGGCCGGTGTGTTTCAATCAGCTTTTCAACATTCACTTTCTTCTTCCCACCCTTTTTACCTTACTGACTTGACGTATTTCATTTCAAATTGTTTCGGTTCTATGTAAAGAATGTAAGAAATTTATCAAACATCTGTCATTATAGCAGAGGGAAACGCCTTCTTTGGTACTTTTTTCTATAAAAAACGCTATTTTTAGGTTTAAGATAATAAAAAACAGGGAAATTGAATAATTGCTCGATTTATTGGGGTTATTTGGCATGCCTTACAAAATCATTCATTTGGCGCTTTTTGAAAGTTTGAAGTAAAATAAGAGATGGAAATGAGCTAGAAGCAGGAGGAGAAACATCGTGCACAGAAACCAGAAATTCTACACCTATTTGCAGCAGCGTGCTCCGCAGTTAACAGAGGAATGGTACGAATCGATCGACCGGTCAGATACTGGCGGTGTCTATACATCCAATGATCCGAACGTCATCAAAGCGCTTAAGGCGCAAAATCAGGAATTTCACCAGAGGTTTATTCAAGTCTTCTCTGAAGAAGATGTGGACTTTATGGAATTGTTCGAGGAGTGGATTGTACGCATTGCAAAAGACGGCGAGCATTTAAGCACACCGATTCAATTCGTGATAAAAGAATTTATGCGTACCCGAAGCCAGTATTTAAAAGAAGTCGCAGCTTTTATTCAAATGCAACCGAATGAGTATACAAGCGAGAAAATAGAGGCAATAAAAGATCTGATTGTAAGAGCTCATGACAGAGTGATTTATCATTTTGTCGTTGAAACGCAAAGAACGTCAGAGCTGCAGCTGAAAGCCCAGCAGGAAATGATTTATGAACTGAGTTCACCCGTGATTAAATTGAAAGGTGAATCAGCCCTTCTTCCTCTGGTAGGAGATATAGATACAGCACGCGCAAAAATGATACTCGAAAATACACTGAAGCAGTGCACGGAAAAAGGTGTTGCTCATTTGTTTATTGATCTCTCAGGCGTAGTGATGATTGATACAATGGTTGCCCACCAAATCTTCCAGCTGATTGATGCTCTGAATCTAATCGGCATTAAATCGACTCTCTCAGGTATCCGTCCTGAAATCGCGCTTACGTCCATGCAGCTTGGGCTGACGTTTGAAAATGTTTCGATTAAATCAACCTTGTCAAAAGCGCTTGAAGAAGAAAATAAATAAAATGAGAGCGGACATGTCGTCCGCTCTCATTTTATTTTCTCAAGAACTGCAGCTTCAATTTTATGCAAAACCGTCGTCATTTTCCCGTCTATATCCTTTTCCGTTACACCGACTACTTTCCAGCCCTGTTTCCGGATATAATTCCTTTTGCCGAGATCTTCTATTTTTTCTGCATCTATCATGCAGCGGAGTGCAACTCTGTAATAGGGAAGGACCAAATCAAGCGTGTAAGGTCCGCACTTTTCTTTGACCCTGACATAATAGCCATTGTTCCGGAGAGTTGTGTAGAGGCGCTGCTGCACCCTGTTTTCAAAGGAGATCGCTTTGTTTAAATGAGGATCCGGGTTCATGTGAAAACGGAACAGGACGATAAATAGCGGCATCCATATTAAAATCAGGAATATAAGGGTAATCTGTGTCAAACCTGTCACCTCTGTCTATACGTTCTTTTAACAGGATGTGCCCTGTATTCCGCTGTTATTCGTGGTAAAATAATGAAGATCATGCAGTTCATCATTACAGTCTGTCAGCCAGTATAATGAACCCATCTCACATTAGAAAGAAGTGGAAGGATTGAAACTCAGTATACTCGATCAGTCCCCGATTTCATCCGGATCCTCAGCGGGAACAGCTCTGAGGGAATCAGCCCGTCTTGCCAGGGCGGCTGAAAAAATGGGGTATTACCGCTACTGGATAGCGGAGCATCATGACATGCCCGGTCTTGCCTGTCCTGCGCCTGAAATTATGCTGAGTTATATCGGAGCAGAAACGGAAAAAATCCGCATCGGTGCCGGTGCTGTTTTGCTCCCGCATTATAAGCCCTATAAAGTCGCAGAAACCTTTCATATGCTCTCTGTGCTTTTTCCGGGAAGGATAGATCTTGGCATCGGCAGGGCACCAGGGGGATCGGCAGAAGCAACAATGGCGTTATCAGACAATTTCCTGGAAAATGTCCGTACAATGCCACACAAATTTAAAGAGCTGCTTCATTTTATTCATGGTGATTTTCCTGCAGAAAATTTCTATTCCAGTCTGAAAGCAGCGCCGGTGCCTGGAGTCCCGCCTGAAGTGTGGCTTCTTGGGACGAGCATAAAGAGCGGAAGGCTTGCTGCGCAGACGGGAACGGCCTATGCCTTTGGAGAGTTTATGAGCGACAAAGACGGGGTGGACATGCTAAGAGAATACAAAACCCGCTTTCAGCCTAAATATGAGCTGAAACAGCCGAAATCACTTCTAACCGTGAGTGCTATTTGCGCCGATTCCACTGAAAAAGCAAAAGAGTTAGCCGGAAGTCTCAGACTTTGGAAAATTCAGCAGCTGAAGGGCATCACCGGAGGCATTCCGTCTGTTGAAGAAGCAAAATCCTATACATACAGCCGGGAAGAACGTGAGATGCTGCAGAGCTCAGAAGGCAAATTAATCGCAGGCAATCCCGCAGAAGTAAAAAGGAAACTGATCGGCTTGGCGGGAAAATACGGCGTGAATGAAATCATGATTGTTACAATTACACACAGCTATGAGGACAGGCTGAGGTCGTATGAACTGATTGCAAATGAAATGGGAGAGATGATGACATGAAAAAGACGGCAGTACTGATCATGGCCATGCTTTTGCTCATCCTGACAGCATGCGGAAACAAAGATCAGGAGCAAAGCGCTGAGGAGCCTGTAAAAAAAGTAGATAAAAATCCAATTGTTACTATTACAATGGAAAATGACAAGCAAATCAAAGTAGAGCTGTATCCTGAAGTCGCGCCAAATACGGTTGCAAACTTTATTTCGCTGATTAACGATAAGTTTTATGACGGACTGATTTTTCACCGTGTGATTCCTGAGTTTATGATTCAGGGTGGAGACCCTGACGGAAATGGAACAGGTGGTCCAGGCTATTCGATTAAAGGAGAGTTCAGTTCAAATGGCTTTGAAAACAGCCTGAAACACGAACGCGGCGTTATCTCAATGGCCCGATCCCAGGAGCCTGACAGCGGAGGATCGCAGTTTTTTATTATGGTTGCTGACTATCCAAGCCTTGACGGCGAGTACGCATCTTTCGGGAAAGTAACGGAAGGTATGGATGTGGTCGATGAAATCGTTGCAGTTGAAACGGAGAACGATAAGCCGCTGGAAGACCAGAAAATGAAATCTGTTACTGTTGAAACATTTGGCGAGGAATACAGCGAGCCGGAAAAAGCAGAATAAAAAGCTTACCCCCTGCCATGGCGGCAGGGGGTTTTATGGCCGGATCATAAAGCTCGTGCTGCCGGCCAGTCTGTTTTTTAAGATGTCAACTCCCTCAGGACTGAGGACAACTTTTCCATCGCAGCAAACAAAATTGTCCGGATCAATTTTTCCTGTAATGAAGCATTTTTTCTGGGGCTCAAATTTTCTGATCGTGATGGAATGATGGTCTGCAAATATTTCAACATGATCATAGCGTTTAATGCCTAAGTACTTTCTCCATTTTTGAGGCAATGTGACTCTGCCTTCTGAATCCATTTTTCTTAGCACGGTCTGTGTTCTCATTGTTTTCCATCCTAGTTATGTATTTGTACAGGTTTAAAGCGCTTTCTTTCTGCATGTACGGCTCACTGAAAATTTTATTTCATGGTCATTAAACCATGCTGAATGAAACCTTAAATTCAGCTTAAATATGCGACATTATGCCCGAATTTTAATGGATCTTGTTCACACACCCTGTTTCTTTAAAGTGAAAAATATTTAATTGAGGCTTTTGGAGCTTGTAGGACAGGATAAAAATGCATAAAAAAAACTGATTTTACCACCAGGTGAAATCAGTTTCAGATGGAACTTTGTTCGTGATAAATGAAAGGTCTTCTTCTGAAAGACCGTAAACCGCAAGTTCAGTGCCCCAGTGTCCGGAATGAAGAACAGTCTCACCCCCGCGGATCAAGTTCACCGTAAACCATTTCATCCGGCCGTTTTTTAAATGGCTCTTAACCAGGAACTCAGACAGAGCGGGTGTCTTCTTTACGGTAAATATAATGAGATCCCCGTCATCTGCAGCAGCAGCTTTCTCTTCAAAATGACTGAGTTCATTCATTGCTGTTTTCTCATCTTTCCAGCAATGAATCTCAACCGTTTCTGCCTTAGTCAGGAAATAAGAAATGATTTTTTCCCAATAGGCATACGTTTCTCCAATGGGAGACTGAAAGCCTGAATCATCGGGTGAATAAGAAGGGATTGCAAGCAGTACATTTCGGTTCAAATCACGTTTGCTCCTTTTCATAGTTTTAGGCATTCCTTACTTTCTCTCCTCGTATTCTTCATATTTTGCTTCATGTTTGCTTTCACTTAGGGGAATTTCATTCTGATAGTTTCGGACGAGGCCGTTGTCAATATCATTCATGGGTGTGTACTCATTGTTAGGCAGCCTGCGGTTTTTTCTAATTAGATTGAAAATGAAAAACCCGACGGCAGCAACAACGCAAATCAGATAAATAGTTTCCAAGCACAGCACCTCCAAATGTTTGTGTGTTACTAGTTCTTGTTAAGTGTACGTGAATCCTGCATGATCAGTAACTGTCTTCAAAAATAAAGAAATTATTCCAATATTTTCTTGAATAATAATTACACCTGTCATATAATTATTACATATGAAAAAACAAATGAATGGAGACATGTTACTTAAGGTTCTGGATGCTCTCTCCAATCCTTACAGGCTGAAAATTATAGCCGTCCTTCATAAGGATCGGCAATACGTCAGCCAGATGGCAAGGGAGCTCGGCATCAGCCGCCCGCTATTGTATTTGCATCTCAAGAAGCTTGAAGAAGCGGGACTGATAAAGGGAGAGCATGAAATTTCAAACGATGGGAAAGCAATGAAGTACTTTGAACTTCTTCCCTTCAGTTTTCAGCTCGATGCCGGAATCATTGCAGAAGCATCAGAAAGCATATCCGATAAAAAGAAAGAATAATTGTGCAGAACGAAAAGGAGATTTTTTATGGGGGATATTATTACTTCAATAGGGCCATTGTTATTTTTTATCATCTTCATCATCTTCATCATTCTTCCTTTAATTTTTATTATCCGCTATTTCAAGCGGATGGAAAAAAGAGCCGAAGAGAGACTGAAACTGGAGAGAGATCATGCGGCTTTTCAGCAGAAACAAGTAAAAGTTAATGAAGAGTTAAACCAAAGACTGACTTCAATTGAAAAAATGCTGAAGGAAGTGGAATGAAAAGGAGAGGTGCTAAATGGCTGAAAGCAACAGCATCTGGAAGGGGGAGCTTGTCAGACTCAGGCCTGTTCAGCCATCTGACTGGGTGATGTTTCACAAGGACGGGATGGATTCAGAGATAGCTAGACTCAATGATGCTGTCTATGGCCCAAGATCAGAAGAGGGAACAAGGCGTTGGACAGAAGCTGAGGCGGAAAAGGGCTGGAACGTGGATTCGGTCAGACTTTCAATTGAGAATGCAGCGGGTGAATTTGCAGGCAGCATCAGCACGGATAAGTGCGATCCCCAAAACGGCACATTCAGCTATGGCATCAGTATATTCAGAGAGCACTGGAGAAAGGGATATGCAGGAGATGCCATCAGGATTGTTCTTCACTATTTCTTTGAAGAACTGCGCTATCAAAAAGCAAATGCTCATGTGTACAGTTACAATGAGGCTTCGATCAGCCTGCACAGAAATCTGGGCTTTCAGGAAGAAGGCAGAATGCGGAACATGATTTATACGCAAGGCAGCTATCATGACCTGCTCCTGTTTGGAATTACGGGGGAAGAATATAAAAAAATCTCAGAGCCGTACAGGCTCTGAGATTTTTTATTGATTTAAGAATTTTATGCAAACCGGATAAGGCACATGAACATCTGACTGCAGAAGAGACAGTTTTCCTGTTTCGCGGTTTCTTTCAAACAGGATCAGGCTGCTGCTTTCCTGGTTGGATGCAATCAGGAAGTTTTCAGTCGGATCGAGTGCAAAGTCACGCGGCCAGTTTCCTTCAGTGGACGTGCGTTCTACGAATGTCAGTTTACCTGTGTCGCTGTCAGTTTTGAAAACGGCGATGCTGTCGTGCCCGCGGTTGCCGGCATACACAAATTGTCCATCAGATGAGATGTGAATCGCAGAACCCTGGCTGTTTTCTGTAAAATCCTCCGGAAGAGTGGAGATATACTGAAGCTCTGTGAAGCTGCCGTCTTCCTTAAAATCAAGAACAACCACTTCGTTGCTGAGCTCTGTGAGCAGATATGCAATCTTCCCGTTCGGGTGGAACGTCAGATGTCTTGGTCCGCTTCCTCTCTTCAAGTGAAGGCTGTGAACTTCATAAAGTTCACCGTCATTGAGCTCATACGTGTACAGTTTGTCAGTGCCAAGATCAATAGCAGCGACATACTTTTCCTCAGGCGTGAAGCCTGCATAGTGGGCGTGCGGAGCGTCCTGTCTTTCTTCATTAGGCCCTGAACCTTCATGCTTGCGGATGGAAAGGGCGGACGAGAGAGTTCCGCTGATCACATCCATCTCATGGGATTCAATCGTCCCGTTATGGTAATTTGCAGATACAATAAACCGGTTGGTTGAATCAACACTTACGTGGCAGGGTGATGCTCCTTCGCGAAGCTGTCTGTTAAGCTCCGTCAATTCCCCTGTATTCGCATTTCTTGAGTAGGCAACCAACCCTCCTGCGTCCCCGTCTTTTCCAATCGCATATACGAAACGGTTATCTTTGCTTAAATTCAAGTATGTAGGACTGCCGATTTCAGCAGCAACGCTTGGTTCACTCAGTTTTTTTGCATCTGTATCGAGTGTAAAGGAGTAAATGCCTTTGCTGTCTCCCTTTGTATATGTACCGATATACCCGCTGTATTTCATCTTTTATCCTCCTCTAATTGGTATGACCTTATTTTAGCATAAATCCCGCCAAATCAAGTTATTATCCGTATACCCATATCCTTGTCTACGGAAAACGTCTATTTTTGTCGAAAAGGGCGGGGGCTAACGCATCAAATTGTGTAACCTCTTAGACAAACTCTTACTAAGATATAAAGAATCACACTGATTTTAGAAAGGAGCAAGGAACTTGAATCTATTCAGCTTGAAAAATAAAACGGCTATTGTTACCGGCGGAGGAAAAGGCCTTGGCGCACAAATGGCAAGAGTGCTTGCACTTGCAGGCGCTAATGTTGTTGTGTGTTCAAGGGATCTTGAAGCATGCGAGAAGGTCAGGGGAGAACTTGTTGCTCTCGGTGTTAAGTCCCTTGCGATTGCCTGTGATGTAACGAGCCAGAAAGATATCCAGAATGTCATCGACCAGACGTTAGCTCACTTTGGAACAATTGATATTTTAATCAACAACAGCGGTACCTCATGGATGGCGCCTACGCTTGAACTGCCGGCCGATAAATGGGACAAAGTCATGAATGTCAATGTCAGGGGAGTCTTCCTTTTCAGCCAGGCTGCTGCAAAAGTAATGAAAAGCCAGGGCTCGGGCAAGATCATCAATATCGCCTCAGTTACGGGAATGGGAGGGACTCCGGCAGAGCTTATGGATACGATTGCCTACAGCACAAGCAAAGGCGCTGTCATCAGTTTCACGAAAGATCTTGCAGTAAAACTTGCCCCGGACAATATTCAGGTTAATGCAATCGCACCGGGATATTTCCCGACGAAAATGACAAAAATGATTCTAGAAAAAGATAATGCGGGGATTTTAAAAGGGGTGCCTGCCGGCCGTTTCGGAACGGACGGAGACCTCGATGGCGTTGTTCTCCTTCTGTCAGGAAAAGCCTCCGACTATATCGTCGGCCAGGTTTTTGTCGTGGATGGTGGAATCACTGCACTAGTTTAAAGAGGAAAAAAAGGGCAGTACTCCGATGAGTGGCGCCACAAACATGTTCCATCACGAAAACCGGCAGAATTTCGGCTAATACCCCACAGGTAGAAACAGAAAAAATCCGAACTAATTGACTCATAGTTCGGATTTTACGATACATATCAGCTTCATTTATTGTCGTCTGAATCCAAGGTCGTACAAAGCTTTTCTCATGTTGAATTTGGTTTCGATATGATTAAAATCAAGGCCGAGACTCATGATGGTCTGGGCGATTTCAGGACGGAGGCCGGTGAGAACGGTGTGGATGCCGCTGATCTTGAGTGCGCTGACGATTTTAAAAATCTGGTCAGCTACCATAGTATCTATAATGGGAACTCCGGATACATCAAGGATGACCTCTTCAAGATTCAGGCGGGCGCCCTCTCTAAGGGAAACTTCCATGATCAGGGCGGCCCTTCTTGTGTCAACCGCTCCAACAAGAGGAATAACGGCAATTCCTTCTGCCACAGGCACAACCGGAACAGAAAGCTCTTCCAATGCTGAATAAGCCACTTCCATTAATTCATTGCTGTGGTTTTCATAGACGCTGCCTGTCACACTGCAGGCTCTGTCAATCAGCGGATCAATCATTTTGGAAACATCCAGCATCGTAACGGCGTAGAAGTTGTTTTTGTGAAGTTCTTCGGTCAGAGTGTCCCACAGAGCCGTCCTGTATGCCCCGATCGCACGGAGACACTGGGCCAGCGGGACGTCAAAGTGGATGGCTCTTTTTGCTATTTTTATGCTCCACTGGTCTACTTTTTCCTCAACCTTCACATCACACAGAGCCTGTCCCAAATAACCGATCAGTTCTTCCCGATAGGCAATTCGCTCTTCTAATGGGAATCCCGAATGCTCCAGCTGCTGAGTATGCTTGGCATCTTGGGCGTTCGGGATATTCAAAGTAATTTGCCGTGCGTTTTCCTGAATCTTATTGCCTATATAATGCAGCTCATCTTTCATGAAAGTTCCCCTTTTAACCGATTGAATAGATTAAGTATAAAGGATTGAAAGGGAAATAGACAGATGAGGGGAGAGAAAATTTAATCGTGCAATCTAGTGGGAGTTATGACTCCCCTTTCTTTGATATCCTCTCAATTATTGCTTCCAGCTCGTCAGGACGGTGAAATTCAATCGGAGATACTCCTTTTTCAAATTGAATGCTGTCCGCCTCTACGAGAAGAACGTATCGGCCGCCCAATTTGCCCAAGTGAATGTTTTCCCCGTAGTCTGCAAGGAGTCCTTTTACAGAAGTTTCCCCGAGCTTCATCTTCAGCTCGGCTTCGGGTGTATGCTCTATAATTTGGGCAGCGGCTTCAATGACCTGATGGGTATCCAGACGCTCCTGGATCTCCCGCTTCTCGCTTGCTTCCCAGATTTCCATGTCCTGTTCGAACTGCTGGCGTTCCTGGCTGTTCTCTTCATACGTCTCAAGAACATGCTCCTGGACCATGCTCATGACTTGAGTTTTCATAATCTCTGGCATAGATTCACCGTATTCGACAAACTTCAGAAAGTCTTCAAAGTAGCGGGCATGTGATGCCTGATGAATTTTAAGCTCGCCGGGCTCTGTCATTCCTCCTTCAGGCATGTGGGGGTATTGGATGGATTTCATATTTTTCGTCGTGATCGCCATCTGCACATTGCGGATCAGGGTTGATTCATCCGAAATGGAAGCCACTTTAGGTTCAAAATCACATTTTAAAATAAATACAAATGTATCCTCGAAATACTTCTCAGGCGTTGCCGACAAAACAAGGAATGCACCGCCCCGGACGGCACTTGCATCGAGATAGGCAGAGACGAACCGTTCGCCTGCTTCTTTAAAAGCTTCCTTTGTTTCTGCTGTAAGTGCTCTGTGAAAGAGGTTGTAATTTGGATTAGAATCCAGTTCATATCCCGGTTCCACAACAAAGTGGCCAAGTTTTGTGGGAACCTGCTCGCTCTTAGGATGCTTCTCAACTTTCCGTTTCACAATTTTTTTCAGCTCGCCGTCCAGAAAATCCTTCAGCGCGTTCTGCTCGTACTCCTCCGCCGTTAATGTTTGAAAATGTTTGTACTGCTTATTGGCATTCTCGTCTTTTCCGTCCACCTGGATCAGATAGAAAGAGAGATAGTTAATCTTAAATTCCACTGGATTCACCTGCTTCTTTTTCAGTTCTTCAAGTGTAAAAGATTGGCCTTGGGGAGTCAATCCGAATGGAGGAGCGGCAGTCTGATAAACTATAAATGTATAGAATTTTCAAAAAAAGGTTGCCTGTTTTCGGATTACTGGATATACTTCTAGTAACTAAACGCATTTCACGCCTATGGAATTAGCCTTCCTGTGATCCGTGATGACGGTTAGCACCATTGAACATATGTTTAAACCTGATTGCTGTTTTGTCTATGGAAGAGATTTCTTAACGTTGACAAAAGCCGGCTGCCTTTTTGCGCAGCCGGCTTTTTTATATCTACTAAAAGGGGATGAAGCAAATGTTGAATTTTAACTTGTCTGAAGAACAGAACGCTGTAAGAAAAATGGTCCGCGATTTCGTTGATAAAGAGATAAACCCGTACATTGCCGAGTGGGATGCAGAAGGCCATTTTGAACCGTCTATTTTGAAAAAGCTTGCAGATCTCGGCCTGATGGGAATCTGCGTGCCGGAGCAATACGGCGGCAGTGCCATGGATTATAATACTCTAGCGATTGTGTGCGAGGAGCTTGAACGCGGGGATACAGCCTACCGTACTGCCGTTTCCGTTCACACCGGCTTAAACAGCCTGACGCTGCTGCAGTGGGGAAATGAAAAACAGAAGCAGAAATACCTTACTCCGCAGGCAAAAGGGGAAAAAGTCGGAGCGTTCGGCTTAACAGAGCCTAATGCAGGGTCGGACGTTGCAGCTTTGCAGACTTCAGCGGTTTTGGAAGGCGATCATTACATACTGAATGGTCAGAAGACGTGGATTTCTCTTTGCGACTATGCTGACCACTTTCTTGTATTCGCTTACACGGATAAAAGCAAAAAGCACCACGGCATTTCGGCGTTTATCGTGGAGCGCACGATGCCTGGTTTTTCGTCCAAACCCATTAAAGGCAAGCTTGGCATTCGCGCAGGGAACACAGGTGAAATCTTTTTTGACAACATCCGGGTGCCGAAAGAAAACCTTCTTGGACAGGAAGGGGACGGCTTTAAAATTGCCATGTCCGCTCTTGATAATGGACGGTTTACCGTTGCGGCAGGTGCCTGCGGACTCATTCAGGCATGTATTGAACAGAGCGTCAACTACTGCCATGAGCGGAAAACATTCGGCAAAGAGATCGGCAAACACCAGCTTGTTCAGCAGATGATCGCCAAAATGGAAGCAGGCTATCACATGTCCCGCCTGCTTGTCTTCAGAGCAGGGTGTCTTAAAAACGAAGGAAAACGAAACACAAGGGAAACGTCCCTCGCCAAGTGGCAATCCTGTGATTTCGCAAACGAAGCGGCAAATGATGCAGTACAGATCCATGGTGCGTACGGTTATTCCAATGAATATCCGGTTGAACGATTCCTGAGAAACTCTAAAGCACCTGTTATTTACGAGGGAACAAGAGAAATTCATACCGTGATGCAGGCGGAGTATGTGTTAGGTTACAGAGAAGATAAAACGCTGAGCCATATGCTGCCGAGCTGGCCGTTTGAGGAGGAGAGGGAGAAGGTTAAGAACTGAAGAAACTTGAGGTGAATGAAACAGGCTGAGATTTTATCCGTTTCAGAGGTGCAAAACAGAAAACCGCAATGTCATTTGAGGCTTTGACATACCTATTTTAATATAAGAACCGGACTAGGGGATAGCAGCCAGTTCGGTTTTTTATATTCAAAGGATCAAAATGGATTTTATTTGAGGCAGCATTCGCGATAGTGGCGCCACTTTTAACAGGGATGGATGCTCGTTTATGTGGCCATTCATTGGTGTGGAAGCATTTATCCGGATCTTCAATTGAACCCCGTTATCATAGGTTATGTCCCAGCCTCATTTTTATTTAGATCATTCAAGCAGGTTGTTTAAAAATGATGTTGAATTGGGGAAATATGGTATAGGAGAAGAGGATAATCGAATAAAGATTCCCGCTTGCGAATACTAAACTAAGAAGGTCATTAGTAAAATGGGAGGGGTATATCTGAGGATATTAGTCACCGGTTCGACAGGGCAGCTAGGTAAAACGATAACAAATCATCTTAAAGATTCAGATTATGAAGTGAAATTAACTTCCAGGAGAAAGCCTGAAGATATTTGTTATGAGTGGGTTTACAGCGATTTATTGACAGGCGATGGACTAGAAGAAGCCGTAAGAGATGTAGATGTCATTATCCACGCAGCAACAAGCCCAGTGAAAAATTCGGAGTTAATTGAAGTTTCAGGCTTAGAAAGGTTGCTAAGTAAAGCACAAAACATAAAGCATTTTATCTATCCATCGATCGTTGGCATTGATCAAATCCCTTATAAATATTATAAACTTAAATATAAAGCAGAGGTATTGCTGGAAAATAGCTCTGTACCCCATACAATTGTCCGTGCCACTCAATTCCACAGCTTTGTTGAGAAATTATTTTTATCAAAGCCATTGTTAAAAAGATATGTGATACCCGGCAGTATTAAATTTCAAAGCGTTGATGTGAAAGAATTTGCAGAGCATCTACTTGATTTAAGTAGAGAGGAACCTCAAGGAAGAACAGATGACTTTGGCGGACCTGATATCGTCACGTTAAGCGAAATGGCAGAGATGAAAATTAAGATTAATGATGAAAAGAATAAAATTTTGAACATTTCATTACCGGGCAAGATATACAAATCTTTCCTTAGAGGTATAAATACCAACTCATCTCAGAAAGCAGGAAAAACCACATTTGAAGAATATCTAAGGAAGCAATTGAATTGAGTCGATACGAAAAGTGACTATTTAGCTGCTGACTTTGAAAGATGATATCGCTTTTTCTTAGAATGCGAAGGGGCTTAATCGAAGAACGAAAGGAACTCCAAATCAAGTGGAGTTCCTTTTTTACTGCACGATGAATGTTCGGCTATGTGTGAATTAATCCTTTTTCTCTATCAAGATTTGAACCTCTGTTAAAATGTTCTCTGCAATTTGATCGGGCTGCAGGCTGATCATGTCAGTGTGCAGCAAATCAATCAGCGGACCTGCAGCTCTGTAGTTGTTTTCAATCAGCCATTTCTGAATACGCGAATAAATGTCAATGAACGTATCTTTTCCTGCCATTCCTTTTGTAATCATCGATAAGTACATTCCTTCAGGTATTTCACTTATAAAGGGAGAATCCTGGAGCTGCCCTGCCGGCATACAGACCTCAAGATCTTTCATCATACTCTGAAATTCCTTCTGTTTGAACAGTTGATTCACATTTATATGATGATGAATTAACATAAGATTTCCTGATGGAATCATCTTTTCTTTTTTCGCCAGTTCAATCAGTTCATTAAAATAATGTACATACACACTTAAATTAGCACGCTCAGTCTGCTTCCTTAAAGAAAGAATCTTCCTTGCAGGCTGCCATGCAGTCGAAATAATGGAATCAGAGGCAGAATCAGACTGGATGATTGTTAATTCCTTTTCCATATTTTCAATTCGTTGATTGATGGATGCAGCTTTTTTCTTTAATTCGTATATTTCATCCTCGATTTCATCACGCTTCTTTTTCATGACAGTCAGCTGATTTGGCAGGGTGTCTTCTTCAAGCATTTTGCTTATGTCTCCAATGGAAAAATTCAGTTCTCTCAAATTTTGTATGATTCTGATCTTGGCAAGATCCTTAAAGGTATAGTAGCGGTAGTTTGTGATCTTGTTCAGGCCAGCTGGTTTTAGCAGATTGATCTGATCATAATAGCGTAATGTGGAAGCAGCTGTGCCGCATAGTTTGGCAGCCTCGCCGATTGTGTAGTAGTCTTTTTCATCCATTTTGACACCTCTTGTCTTCTTTTGCGCTGAGAAAAGTATAACAAATCATCCTATTTTTAAAAAAAGAGGTTGACCTTAAAGCTGCTTTAAGGCTGATAATCATGCTTATCAATCAACAAGGAGAAGATTTTACAGTGAAGAGAATAGCCATAATACTAGCAGCAGTTCTATTTTTTAGCGCAGCAGGAGCTGCCGGTTATTTATCCATTCCATTTACAAGTTCAGAAAACAATCAATTTCATAAGGAGCTGAATCAGGCTGATTATGACAGTCAGAATACAATGAACAGGTTAACTGAAATCATGGACAAGAATGAGGCGGACTCGTTGTTTATGATGGAAGGCCAGAACGTGCTTGCCGAGTTCGGAGAGAGTGATCAAATTTCAAATGTGGCTTCCGTCAGAAAAAGCCTCATCAGTGCTCTTTTTGGAATTGCCGAGTCAAAAGGATTAATCAATGTGGATCGAACACTGGAGGAGCTGGGGATTGATGACACGAAAAATCCGCTTTCTGAAAAGGAGAAACAGGCAACAGTTGAAGATTTGCTGAAAGCACGTTCCGGTATTTACATTACATCCTTGGGCGAATCAAAAGATATGAAAGAAAAAAGACCTGAGAGAGGCACCTACAGCCATAACGAGCACTACTACTATAACAACTGGGATTTTAATACGCTCGGCGTCATTTTTGAACAGGAGACAGGTACATCCCTAGGTGAAGCTTTCTACGAATGGATTGCCAAACCAACAGAGATGAAGAAATTTCAGCCGTCAAATGTGGTGTATCAGGAGTCAGAAGAAACTTCCATGCTAATGTACAGGTTCTATATGTGTGCAGAAGACCTGGCAAGATTCGGCTCGCTTTATGCCAATGAAGGGAAGTGGAAAGATAAGCAAATCATTCCTGAAAATTGGATTGATGCCAGTTTTGAAGCGTACTCTGAAATAACCGATGTCGACAGATTTACGGGGTACGGCTATTTATGGTGGCTGGAAAAGCAAGAGGATCAAACGCTGCAATGGGCGGTTGGCGCGGGTGGACAATACGTTGTAGTAGATAGAGAAAGCAAGATCTCTCTTGCGATGATGAACAACACCGGGACGTCTCCATTGGGAGTGTTCTGGTACCGAACATTTGATGGTGGGGAAGAACCATATTCAGATGTCAGGGACGTTTTTGAGCTCGCTAAAAACAGTATAATGAAAAGAAAAAAGTAAACTGCTGCCCCTTATGCTTATGCTGAGGGGTATTTTTTTATGAGATGCTGTTTTTTCAGAAGGTAACGACTGTACGTTTTTGATACAAAAGGAAGGAGATTCGCGGATTGTAAAGAAGTAAGGTTAGAGAAGCGAAATCATTTACTGAAAGAGAGGGACCTCACCATGCATTCACAGACGATGTTTATTGCGGGACATGCGCGCCTGCCTGCAGGAATGGCGGCGAAGAACGTATACGATATGCTGACCATTACGGTTGAAATTGATAAAAGATATGCGGTGATTCTTGAAGCCTCCTGCACGCTTGCAACAGAGCACGGAAGAGATTTTGTCGGACGCCTTCTCCGGGGCTACAGCCTTCAGAACGGGGTGGATGAAGTCACTGAGCATGTCAGGGAACATTACTGCGGAAAAGCCATCCATGCCATCATCGCTGCGCTGTCTGATCTGCATTTTCAATATCAGCAGCTGAAGATTGAACGGTGAGGACATGAAAACAGAAACGCTGATGAATATCCCTTTTCCGTGCATGATGACTACGGACGAGCAGGTGATTGTACAGGCCAATGCCTCCTTAAAGAAGCTGATTGGCGGCATGGAAACTGAGAGCCGTCCTATTAATCAAGTGTTCGATGTGTGGGATGAGCTTGGAGGGGGGAAGCTGATTCAAGCTGCGTGCAGGAAAACCAGCTGTATTTTTATCAAAACGTCCATACAGGATTCAGCTGACTGCCTTTATATTGGCACGATCTCGACTGAGCTTGTTTCATTGATCGATGAACTGAAGGAATCAAAGCGGATTAACCGGGAACTGGATGCGATTATTGATAATTCCTATGACGGCATTTACATAACAGATAAAGATGGGGTCACTCTCAGGACGAACCGTGCCATTGAGCGGATTACAGGCATACCAAAGGAATATTACGCAGGGAAAAATGTAAACGCTCTTATTGAGCGCGGGATTCTTGAAAATTCAGTGACCCATAAAGTGATGGAAAAAAGAAGAAGCGTGTCAGTGGTGCAGCTCAACCGGACAGGAAAAGAAACGCTGCTGACAGGAAACCCTGTCTTTAACGACAATGGGGAGATTGAAAGCATCGTCACAAATATCAGAGACCTGTCCGAACTCAACGATTTGCAGAATGCTCTCAGAAAAGCAACGAAACTCAATGACAGCTATAAAAAGGAAATTGAACGGCTTAAGAGTAAAAACAGCAGCATCAGTGACGTTATCATTGAGAGCGAAGAGCTTGCGGCCATTTATGAAACAGCCGACAGAATTGTGAACGTGGAAGCGACCGTCCTCATTCTGGGTGAGACAGGTGTCGGGAAGGATGTGCTTGCCCGCTACATTTACAGCAGGAGCGGGCGGTCAGATAAAGGGCGGTTTATTAAAGTGAACTGCGGGGCCATCCCCGCGGATCTTCTGGAATCCGAACTGTTTGGCTATGAGGGCGGAGCCTTTACTGGCGCAAATAAACAAGGGAAACCGGGTATGTTTGAACTTGCAGACGGAGGCGTCCTGTTTTTGGATGAGGTGGGCGAGCTTCCGCTTAATCTTCAGGTTAAGCTGCTCCGCGTGATTCAGGAGAAAGAAATTCAGCGGGTCGGTGCAACGGTTTCTAAAAAAGCAGATGTCCGGATTCTTGCTGCGACAAATAAGGACTTGAAAGAAATGGTTCAAAACGGAGAGTTCCGCGAAGATTTGTTTTACCGTCTTAATGTTGTTCCAATTTTCATTCCTCCTCTCCGGAACCGGAAAAACGACATACTGCCGATCGTTTCATTCTTTTTGAAAAAAGCCAATTTGAAGTACGGCAAGAGCAAACGGATGGATGCAGCGCTGAAAGATTTCTTTTACACATACAGCTGGCCGGGAAATGTCCGAGAGCTTGCCAATTTAGTTGAGAGGCTTGTGCTGATCAGTGAAGAGGATCTGCTGACACATGAGAATTTGCCGGCCGAGTACAAAGGGGAAGGGCCGATTAAGCTATCTGAAATTGTCACATTAAAAGAAGCTGCTGAACTCGCGGAAGAAAAAATCCTGACTCTTGCTGTCCAAAAATACAGGACAACCTATGAAATTGCAGAAGCTCTGGACAGCAGTCAGCCGACGATTGTCAGGAAACTGAAAAAGTACGGACTTGCAGTCAGGCAGCCTGTCCACTAATTTGCCTGCGGAACGGCCCACCCGCAGCACATCCTTCATACAATTGTCGAATATTCTGCGCTCTCTCCGTGGTACAATAAAGCATATTGAAACATGAGGAGAGAATTTTATGGAACAAACACATCGCTCAGGCAAAAATTACACGGCGATTATCGTAACCCTTTCCCTTGTCGTTAATGCCATCATCCTCGGCTTATTCTTTTTGCCGATTGGATACGGCGGCGAGGTTACATTCGATATTCATATTTTTCCGCGGATCAATGCCGTACTGAACAGCTTCACATTTGTCTTTTTAGTCATTGCGCTCGTATCGATTATTAAGAAAAACGTTAAGCTTCATAAAGGCTTCATTTTGGCAGCCTTTACGACAACTCTGCTTTTCTGCGTGTCGTATTTGACCTATCATTATCTTTCAGTTGAAACGACCCGGTTCGGCGGAGAAGGAATCATTCGCAGCGTGTACTTCTTTATTTTAATTACACACAGCTTCCTTGCAGCCATCATCGTGCCGCTTGCGCTTTTCTCACTTGTGTGGGGATGGACTGGCCAGCTTGACAAGCACCGCAAAATTGTCCGCTGGAGCATGCCGATCTGGCTTTATGTAAGCTTTACAGGTGTAGTTGTGTATTTGATGATTTCCCCATACTATTAAGGAGCTCGGCTTAAGCCGGGCTTTTTTTTATGTTTTCAAAAGACGGAACTATTTTTAAAAGTATAATGACTTTAATAGAACTTTTTTGAAACTTTTCCAGCATGTGTTTCCTCTAACAGCTGAAAGGAGAGGAAGAAGTGGACATACATACAGTAAAAAAAGCGATGAAAGGCAATGAAAAAGCCTTTGAAAAACTGATTAAACAGGAAAGTACAAAGCTATATAAAACTGCGTTTATATATGTGAGAAACAAAGAAGACGCACTGGATGTTCTTCAGGACACAGTCTGCAAAGCGTTTATCTCGATCGGAACGTTAAAGCAGCCCGAATATTTCCGTACGTGGCTGATGAAGATTTTAATCAGAACAGCCTTTGAGCTTCTGAGAAAAAAGAAGAAAACCGTAGCTGTGGAAAGTGCGTTTCTTGAGAACGTTTCTTTTGTGGAAAAGGAAAATGACCTGGATCTTGTCTGTGCGATAAGCGGACTTAGTGAAAACTACCAGACCGTTATTCTCTTGTTTTATTATCACGATTTACCGATTCGCACGATTTCAGACATGATGGAAAAACCGGAGAACACAGTGAAAACCTATTTGCGCAGAGCTAAAGGTGAGCTGAAAGCAGCCCTTGAAGGAGGAAATGGCCATGAACAAAAACTGGTTTGACAGTCAGATTGATCAAATTGCCGTACCCGAAGACGACATTATGGCCGCCGTGTCCCGCGGAATACATGCGGGCAAACAACAGAAAAAGAAAAAAAGGTTCGCTTCTGCCGGAGTTATGTCAGGATCTGCAGCTGCCATCATCCTTGGAACAGGGTTTTTCTTTGCTCCAGTGAACCAGGTGCTAGCAAGTGTGCCGCTGATTGGATCACTTTATGAGCCGTTTTCTTCCTTTACGATAGGAAAAGAACTTGCTTCAGCAGGACTCGTGAATGAGCTGAACGAAAAGGCTGAAAGCGGCGGGATAAGTATTACATTAACAAGTGCTTATTATGAAGGAAATGTTGTCGGCATTACGTTTAAAGCCGAAGGAGAAAACCTTCCTGAAAAATGGAGGGAAGGTCCGAATGATCCGGTTTCCGGCTACAGTCTGTCTTTATTTGACGGCAAAGAATCCAGTCAGTTTGCGGGCAGTCATTCACTAGTTGAAACCGAAGACGGATACATGGGAACGGCTGAGTATTATCTGGGTGAAAAGAAGCTTCCCGCGGACTTTACTCTTCCGATGACATTCACTTCAATTGCCGGGGAAAAAGGAGACTGGCGGTTTGATATACCTTTAAAGCGGATTGAACCTGAGGTACTTGCGGTAAACAGAGTGTCGAAATCAGGAAGCGAATCGGTGACCATACAGTCTGTCGCAAAAGGGAAAGCGACGACGGTGATTGAATACAAAACGGTTCTTTCAAACGAATATGACCATCTCTCTTTTAAGATAGAGGATGCAGGGGGCAAGGAACTGTTTCCGGTCAGCAGCGAGGTGATGCTTTCAGAGAAAAAAGATGGAATGACAGTCACAGACTGGCGCGTGTTATATACGGATGATGCTTTGAAAAATACAGAAGTATTAACGGTACTTCCTGTGATTGAACGGGATGAGCCTCCGGCCAGCGCAAAACTGTCACATTCGCTTGTCGTCGAAAGCAGCCGGTTCGGCTATCAGCTGCGTGTGGAACAGATGAAAAGAGACGGAGATCGGCTCATTGTAGACTATCATTTAGCAAATCCAACTGGTGAGAAATTCAAAAAGGACGTATTTTACAACTTTGCAGAAGGAGTTTCCATTGGGAACACAGAGACGCTTATTAACGGCAAGATAAGCAAAGCTGCCGATCAAAAAGAGCTCCGCTTTCAGTCGGTTTATGAAATCCCTTCTGAAACCGATCTGAATGATTTAACATTGTCTGTGCCATTTGGTGTGCTTAGCATGAACAGGTCTTCTGAAAAAATGGAGCCGATAAAGGTTGAACTGCAATAGACCGGTTTGTATCTGATATAAAATGATGCCCCCAACCTATAGTTGGGGGCATTTTTAGTGGGGGCTGTCGATGGTTTATAGATTTGGAAAAGTGACATCAAATCTGGTCTGCCTGTGTTTGATGGTCCTGATCGCCCGGAAAAGAATCCCCAAGCCGGCAGGAGTCCGTACTTGTTGGTCATGAACATCCTCAGGCCAGCCCCGTGCTGAGTTGTTTTGCTAAATTATTTATAGAACACTTTCGGCGGGGCTCTGCACTGAGTTTGTGCTGCTAAATCATGCTTAGAGCACTTTTGGGGGGCATCGGACTGAGTTTGTGCTGCTAATCCATGTTTACCTCAAGCTTGCACCAATCAGCCCTTGATGCTCCCGAAGGTTTGGCATAGTACCCTCAAACAGTCCTCTCCATCATTCATTACTGAATCATATGATTCAAATTTGAATCGCAAATACCCTGCAATATCGACAAATTCAATTCAATTATGAATCACCATTTTTTCTGAAACCTGATTCATCAGCATTTCCCGCATTGGCACACTTCTTGCATCAATATAAGCAACAACACAAAAGGGGGATTTAAGGATGCAGGCAACCGTTACACCGGAAATTGAACAAATGAGGAAAATGGTTAGGAGTTTTGTTGATCAGGAGGTTGAACCGTACGCTCAGCAGATTGAGGATGAGGACAGAATTCCGGATCATCTTGTGGAGCAGGCGAAGGATCTGGGACTGTTTGGGATCAGCATTCCTGAAGAGTACGGCGGCATTGGACTGAATGCGGTCGGAAAGGCGGTCGTGCTTGAACAGCTTGGCCATACCCACAACGGGTTTGTCAGTCTGATCAGTGCTCACACAGGAATTGGCAGCACAGGACTGGTAAAGCTCGCATCTGAACACTTAAAACAAAAATATTTGCCGGAAATGGCAGCGGGGAAAAAGATTGCTGCGTTTGCTTTATCTGAGCCGGGTGCAGGGTCTGATGCGACAAATCTTTCAACTCGTGCAGAAAAAAGAGGCAATCAGTGGATCCTGAACGGAACAAAGCATTTTATTACGAATGCACCTGTTGCGGATGTGTTCACGGTTTTTGCTCTGACGGACAAGGAAAAGGGAGCTAAAGGCGGCATCACCGCGTTTTTAATTGAAAAGGATTTCCCGGGTTTTTCTCTTGGAAAAAAAGATAAAAAAATGGGCCTTCGCGGGTCTCATACGGCGCAGCTGATTTTTGAAGACTGTATCGTTCCTGAGGAGAATGTAATCGGCGAAGTCGGGATGGGATACATGTCGGCACTGAAAATTCTGAGTGAGGGAAGGGTTGGACTTGCAGCAAGGGCTGTCGGATCATGCGACAAACTGATAGCGCTTTCAGCATCTTACGCGAAAGAAAGGGTTCAATTCGGAAAACCGATTGCCGACAATCAGGCGATTCAGTGGATGCTTGCAGATATGGCGACTGAAACAGAGGCGGCACGGACTTTGACGTACATGGCTGCAGCGATGATTGATGAAGGGAAAAAAGTAATCAAAGAAGCATCGATGGCAAAACTTTTTGCATCAGACGTTTTTAACCGCGTTGCGGACAAAGCGGTACAGATCCATGGCGGCATGGGCTATGTTTCCGACTATCCGGTTGAGCGCTTTTACCGTGATGCGCGAATTACAAAGATTTATGAAGGAACGAACGAAATTCAGCGTCTTATTATTGCAAGACGCGTGCTTGAAGAAAATTAGGCGACTGGGGGGAATCAACATGCGCTGGACTGTGCTTGTACTGCTGTTTTTCGGAATGTTCATTAACTTTGCTGATAAATCCATAACAGGACTTGCGGCTGTGCCGATTATGAAGGAATTTAATCTTTCCTATGCCGACTGGGGTCTTGTGGGAAGCAGCTATTACTGGCTGTATCCGGTGACGGGTATTTTCGGGGCTGCCTGGGCAGACAGGGTCGGAGCGAAGAAGGTTCTCGGTTTCCTGATGCTTACGTGGGCTGTGCTACAGATAGGAGTACTGGCCATTGCCGGTCTTCCGCTTCTTTTGCTTTACCGGTTTTTGCTTGGAGCATTTGAAGGTCCGTTCAGTCCGATTGCCTATAATCACGCCAATACGTGGTTTCCGCCGAAGCTTCGCGGCCTGGCAAATTCCGTTGTTGTTTCAGGGGCAACACTTGGGGCGATGGTCGCCGCTCCGATTTTAGTCGCCCTGATTCACATGTTCGGCTGGAGAATTGCGTTTGCCGTCCTTGGTCTTGCAAGCATTGTCTGGTTTGTGGCGATTCAGTTTACTAGAGATGTTCCTCGTGCAGATGAGCTTGAAGAAGAGGAAAAGCCGAAAGTGAAAAAGCTTGAAAAGCTTGATTTGAAAGCCTTTATGCTGATGCTGTCAAAACCTTCCGCTCTTTTTACGACGCTTGCTTATTTTTCAACCTATCTTCTTGTCGTCTGGTTTGCCGTCTGGCTGCCTGTTTACCTTGTGAAGGTTGTCAATATGAGCAGCATGGAAATGGGGTATGCCGTATCTGGCATCGGTCTCGTTTCAGTTGGCGTCTATATCGGAGTATCTGTTTTATCAGACAGAATGTTTAAGAAAAACAAAGATTGGAAGACATCGCGCGTATATGTTGTCGGTTACGCCATGATTATCGGGGCAGTGCTTCTCGCATCTACTGCTCTTATCACAAACGCGGTTTGGGTCATCATCGCTATGTGCCTTGCAAAAGGTCTTACATACGCCATCCTGACGATAGGACCGACGATTATGATACAGCTGCTGCCTGACAGAGGAAACTTGATGACGAGTATTCTGACGTCTTCAGGCAATCTTGCCGGAATTGTCGGTCCGCTTCTTACAGGGTATATCGTTGCTGCGGGCGGAGAAAACAGTGCAGCAGGGTTCGACTGGTCCATCTTGTTTATGGCCGGACTGATCGTTTTGTTCGGAGTTTTATTTACTGCATTTGTCAGACCGAAGCAGAAAATCGATTTTGCGCCCGAACAGCAGGCTGCAATTGGCAAGTAGGGGGTAGGCATTGTGAAAAAAGTAAAAGAACGGCCCTGGCACTCTTTTTACCAGCACAGAGATGTCCATCTGCCTGAGGAATCTCTCTACATGCTGCTGCAGAATACAGCAGAGAGATACGGAAATCAGACGGCCATCCTGTTTGAAGGAGAAGAGATGTCTTATTTGGAGCTTAAGGACCGGGTTGACAGGCTGGCAGGAGCTTGGAAGGAACTGGGCCTTGCAAAAGGGAACCGTATTGGCCTCATGCTTGCCAATCACCCTGATTATGTTGTTTCGTACTATGCTGCACATGCACTTGGTCTTGTTGTGGTTCAGATTAATCCGATGTATACGGCACGCGAACTGATCCAGATTGTGATGGATGCAGAAGTAACATCTATTGTTGCTGATGCAGCCGGAAGAGAAACCATCAGGAAAATCAGTGATATCTTCACATTCACCTATACATTTGGTTCTCAGCTGGAGCAGCAGGAGGATTCATTTTACGATCTTGATCAGCTGATTGAATCCGGGAAGCCTCTCCATCAGCCGGAAGAAATTGATGCAGCGGAAGATGTGGCGGTCATTCAGTACACAGGCGGGACAACCGGGAAAATGAAAGGTGCCATGCTTACTCACTACAACCTGACCGCAAATGTCTATCAAAGCTATCTGATGTATGGCGACTCCATGATTCAGGGAGAGGAAACCGTACTCATTGCAACGCCTCTCTACCACGTTTACGCGATGACAAGCGGGATGAATCTCGGCATTTTCATAGGCGGAAGGCTTCTGCTTTTCAGAAAGTTTGAGATTGATGATGTTCTTGAAAAAATCAAGGAACACAGACCGACTTTCTTTCCGGGTGTTCCAAAGATGTACATTGCCTTTGTCAATCATCCTGAAATTGAGGAAGCTAAGCTCCATTGCCTAAAGCTGTGCTCATCAGGATCCGCTCCGCTTCCCGTTGAAATCATTCAGCGCTTTGAAAAGCTGACAGGCACAAGAATCGGAGAAGGATTCGGTCTTTCCGAAGCTTCACCTTCCACCCACCGCAATCCGCCTTTTGGGAAGAGGAAAATCGGCAGCATTGGCATTCCTGTTCCCCTGACAGACTGCATGATTGTAGATGAAGACAACAGGGAGCTTGGTCCAAAAAGCGTAGGGGAGCTGCTGATCAAGGGGCCCCAGATTATGAAGGGCTACTGGAAAAATGAAAGCGAAACACATGCAGCCCTTCAAAACGGCTGGCTTTACACGGGAGACCTCGCGACGATGGATGAAGAAGGCTATTTTTACATCGTCGGGCGGAAAAAGGAAATGATCATTCTTGGCGGATTTAATATTTATCCACAGGAGGTTGAAGGTGTCCTTTATGAGCATCCGGATGTAAAAGAAGCTGCTGTAGTAGGTTTGCCGGATGAAGAGCACGGAGAGAGAGTCAAAGCTTATGTTGTTCCTAAAGACGGAAGAATAATAGATGCAGAGGAATTAAAAGGATACTGCTATACAAAGCTGACACCTTATAAAGTGCCGAAGCAGTTTGAAGTCAGGGAGAGCCTCCCGAGAAACACAGTGGGAAAACTTCTGAAGCGGCTGCTGATTAAAGAAGAAAGCGAAAGAGGGGAGAATGAAAATGAAGATTCATGAGATTGCTGTTATTGGTTCAGGAACGATGGGGTCGCAGATTGCCATGGTGTGTGCACTTTCAGGCTATCCTGTAACGCTTCAGGATGTGAGCGGAGAAAGTCTTGCAAAAGCAAAGGATTTTCTTCAGCAGCAGATGGATAAGCGGGTGAAAAAGGGGAGGTATACAGCTGAAGAAACGGATGCTGCATTCAGCAGAATTTTATTTACGTCAAGCTTGGAAGATGTAAGGGATGCCGACCTTGTCATTGAGGCCATTGTTGAAAAGCTGGATGTAAAAAGAGAACTGTTCAGGCAGCTGGATGAAATTACTCAGCCGCATGCCATTTTGGCTACAAACAGCTCAACTATCGTAAGCTCGAAACTTGCTGATGCGACCAGCCGCCCTGACAAAGTCTGCAACATTCACTTCTTTAATCCAGCCCTTGTCATGGAGCTTGTAGAAGTCGTTAAAGGGCCGCATACATCAGATGAAACAGCTGACACGGCCATGGGGTTTGTTAAAACGATTAAAAAGACTCCTGTTTTATTAAAAAAAGAGATTTCTGGTTTTATAGCCAACCGCATATTAGGCAAGCTCATGGATGAAGCTGTCTTTCTGTTTGAGAACGGCTATGCCTCTCACGAAGAAATTGATCTAGTGTGCACGAAAGCTTTGAACCATCCGATCGGTCCTTTTGCCCTGATGGACCTGACCGGTATTGACGTCAATTACTTTGTCCGCATGCAGCGCTATGAAGAGAGCGGGGATGAACGGGACATGCCAGCAAAAATAGTCCGTGAAAAAGTACAGAACGGAGAACTCGGCCGGAAGACCGGAAAAGGCTTCTATACGTACGAAAAGGCCCCTGTGGAGGGATAGTGTGAAAAAAATCAGTGTGATCGGTGCAGGAACGATGGGGCGCGGAATTGCCTATGCGTGTGCTGCTGCAGGCTATGAAGTGACCGTTCAGGACATTTCAGTACAATCTTTGGAAATGGCGCAATTTTATATCAGCAGACAAGCTGAAAAAGCCGGGTTAAGCATAGAGAAAGCAAACCTTGCATTTACAACTGACATGAAATCAGCCGCAGAGGACGCAGACTTAATTATAGAAGCCGTTCTTGAATTAATGGATCTTAAAATCAGTGTGTTTAAAGAGCTTGACCGGTATGCAAAACCTTCAGCCATTCTTGCGACGAATACATCAACCATGAGCCCGACTGAAATTGCCGCACAGACAGGCAGACCAAAGCAGTGCATTGCCCTGCACTTTTTCAACCCT
The DNA here is from genome assembly GCF_052171315.1 of Metabacillus mesotrionivorans. NCBI lineage: Bacteria > Bacillati > Bacillota > Bacilli > Caryophanales > Bacillaceae > Metabacillus > Metabacillus mesotrionivorans. The sequence goes on from NZ_JBQMFF010000001.1 coordinate 458,613, forward strand.
GTCCCTAAGATGAAGCTGATTGAAGTCATATGCGGACTTGAAACATCTGATGAAACGGTTGAAAGCTGCTTTCATTTCGGCGAAAAACTTGGAAAAGAATGCGTGAGAATCAAGGAATACCCGGGTTTTGCGGTCAGCAGGATGAACTGCCTGATCGGCAATGAGGCGATGACGATGCTTATGGAGGGTGTCGGATCTGCTGAAGACATCGATAAAGCAATGAAGCTGGGATTAAATCACCCTATGGGCCCTCTCGAATTAGCGGATTTGGTAGGACTTGATACAAGGCTTCGCAACATGGAATATCTGCATCAAACACTCGGTGAAAAATTCCGCCCTTGTCCGATTCTTGTGAAATACGTGAAGGCCGGCTGGCTTGGAAAGAAAAGCGGCCGCGGTTTTTATACTTACAGCTAGGAGGCCATGCATATGAATTTTCAATTGGATGAGGATATTCTGCTGTTAAAGCGGGGTGTCCGGGACTTTGTTCAAACAGAGGTTGAAGCTGCTGCAATGGAAATTGAAGAATCAAATGCAATCCCTGACCGGATCATTGCCATGTCAAAAGAGCTCGGACTATTTGGTTTAAGTATTCCTGAAGAGTACGGCGGCCTTGGCATTGGAATGGTTGGAAAGTGTGCCCTGTACGAAGAGATCGGCGCTACACATAACGGTTACACCACTCTGATTGGCGCTCATACAGGAATCGGCACCGTTGGAATTGTGGAGATGGGAAATGAAGAGCAAAAACAAAGATATCTCCCCAAAATGGCAGCCGGAGAGCAGATCGGGGCGTTTGCTCTGACCGAGCCGAGCGCCGGATCAAATGCGACCAATCTGAAAACAACAGCTGTAAAAAAAGGGGATAAATACATTCTGAACGGGACGAAGCATTACATTACGAATGCCACGGAAGCAGGTGTTTTCACTGTAATGGCTGTTACGGATCCTGCAAAAGGGCCGAAGGGAATCACCTCCTTTATTGTGGAAAAAGATTTCCCCGGCTTTCAAGTAGGAGCTGTTGAAAAGAAAATGGGCCTTCGCGGGTCACATTCGGCTGAAATCATCATGGAGGATTGTGAGGTTCCTGCTGAAAACGTGCTGGGCGAGGAAGGACAGGGGTATGTGAATGCCCTGAAAATTCTTGCCAATGGAAGAGCGGGGCTTGCTGCGAGAAACCTTGGTTCATGTCAAAAATTGCTCGACCTTTCCATGCTTTATGCAAAGGACAGGGTGCAATTTGATGTCCCGATCTTTGAGCATCAGGCCGTTTCTCACATGATTGCGGAGATGGCCATGGAAATTGAAGCTTTGCGCTCTTTTACCTACAGGGTCGCCTGGATGGTCGATGAAGGCAAGAAAGTCATAAAAGAAGCAGCCATGCTGAAGCTGTTTGGATCAGAGGTGTACAACAGAATTGCAGACAAGGCGGTTCAAGTGCACGGCGGAATCGGGTACATTGCGGATTATCCGATTGAACGTTTTTTCCGTGATGCAAGAATCACAAGGATTTATGAAGGCACGTCCGAGATCCAGAAGAACATCATTGCAGGCCAGCTTAAAAAGCAGTATCAGCAACAATTGAAAGGGTGAGGGGTATGGATCCGATTATTATTGCAAGTGCTGTCCGGACAGCGATTGGACGGTATGGAGGGACTTTGAAGGACGTAGAGGCAAGCGTGCTCGCGACCAGGGTCATTCAGGAATCGATTGTCCGCGCGGGTATAACGCCGGAACAGGTTGATGAAGTCATTTTAGGAGAAGTGAGACAAACGACAATGGCATCAAATGTTGCCAGGGTGGCAGCGCTCCGTGCGGGAATTCCTGAATCTTCACCCGCCTTTTCCATCAACCGCCTCTGCGCATCCGGCATGCAGGCCATCGCATCAGGGGTTCAGCAGATCATGTCAGGACAGGCTGAGATTGTTGTGGCCGGAGGCACGGAAAACATGAGCCAGGCTCCGATTTATTTAAGGGGATCACGGTTTGGCGGAGATGCTGCTGTCCTGGTTGATTCAAACAAAGAAAACGGCCAGCAGCCCAAAGAAATCTACGGCGAGCACCTCGGAATGGGAATAACAGCTGAAAATGTAGCCGAAAAGTATGGCGTTACAAGGGAGGATCAGGATGCTTTCGCCATAGAAAGCCAGCGGAGAACTGCGGAAGCCGTCAATCAAAAGGTTTTTGAAGAGGAAATCGTACCTGTTGAAGTGCCGAATAAAAAAGGCTCGGTTTTATTCTACAAAGATGAGCACCCCCGTCCGGAATCATCCTATGAAAAATTGTCACAGCTTAAGCCCGCTTTCCGCAAATCAGGCACTGTCACAGCAGGGAATGCGTGCGGCAGAAATGACGGGGCAGCGGCCGTTGTTCTGATGAAGGAGAGTAAAGCAAAAGAGCTTGGAATAACGCCTATGGCAAGAATTGTTGATTGGGCAGCGGCAGGTGTTTCCCCGGAAATTATGGGGATCGGACCCGTTCCGGCCGTAAGAAAACTGCTCGAGAGAACGGGGAAATTCATAGAAGACATCGATTTATTCGAAGTGAACGAAGCCTTTGCTTCCCAGGCTCTGGCCGTCATAAGAGAGCTTGGACTCGATTCTTCGAAAGTAAACGTAAACGGAGGAGCGATTGCACTCGGTCATCCGCTTGGGGCTACAGGCGCAAGAATAACGGTCTCTCTGCTGCATGAAATGAAGCGGTCCGGCAAAAAGACCGGCATTTCAACACTCTGCATCGGCGGCGGACAGGGTATGGCCCTGATGCTGGAGCTCGTTTAAATGAAGGCTCCGGACATGGTGCATTCCTCGTTTTTCAGCCATTTATCAATGAAAAGAGAAGAGGATCAAGGAGACGCTGTTGTTGTTTCCGTTGAGACGTGCAGGGAGCATTTGCTTGATGATGCTACGGTTGGGGCCGGTATGTTTTACACACTGCTTGATATTGCCATGGGGACGGCAGCATCACAGGCAGGAGCAGCTCCGACTGCAACAATCGTTCTGAGTACATCGATCTTTGACCCATCACCGGCTCCTTTTTTTACCTGCATAGCAAAGGTGATTTGCTGCAGGGATGGGATGGCATCTGCAGAAGGCTGGATATACAGGTCAGATGAGACATTGGCAGCAAAAGGCCACGGAGATTTTAAATTGCTGAAAAAAAGGGGCTGAAACTATGAATGCTTTTGCAAATATTGAAGTGGAAAAATCGGGGAACCTTGCCTATTTGATCATTAACCGTCCTGAACGCAGGAATGCATTAAACAAAGAAACGCTTGATGAAATGACCGAAGCTCTTCAGGAACTGGCAAAAGACGATGAAACAGGCTGCGTCATCTTTACAGGAAGCGGCGAAAAATCATTTGCTGCAGGAGCTGATATTGGCCAGCTGAAAACGCGGACTGCCCTGGATGTCTTTAATCCTGGAGGCATGCAGCAGGTATACGACTACATAGAGTCATATGAAAAGCCGACGATTGCCATGGTCAATGGGTTTGCATTAGGAGGAGGCTGTGAGCTTGCTATGGCCTGTGACATCCGCATTGCTTCTGAACATGCGAAGTTCGGCCTGCCGGAACTGAATCTGTCCATTATCCCAAGTGCAGGAGGGACGCAGCGGCTTGCAAGACTGATAGGAAAAGGCCCTGCAATGAACATGATTCTGAGAGGGAAAATCATTGATGCAACTGAAGCCTATCGCATCGGATTAGTTTCTGAGGTTGCAGGAAACGGACAGCTGCAGGCGCAAACAGAAGAAGCGGCAAAGGAGATTCTATCGAAAGGGCCGCTTGCTGTGAAGCTTGCCAAACTTGCCGTGCATGCAGGCTTTGACGCTGATCAGAGAACGGGTCTTCTAATTGAGAAGCTCGCCCAGGCCGTTCTGTTTTCCACAGAGGATAAAAATGAGGGAACGGCAGCTTTTTTAGAAAAAAGGAAGCCGCAGTTTACGTCAAGGTAGAAGGGGGGACGTTTTATGGCAACGGCAATGGACGTGAAAGAAATAAGGCGGAGCTTTGAGGAAAGTCCTTTTTTTCAGCACATGGGAATCGACATCGTGCACTTTGAGGAAAATGAAGTGAAAATCAAACTTGAGATGAAAGATTATGTCCTGAATGCAAACGGCACACTGCACGGAGGCGTACATGCCACCATGCTTGACTATGTACAGGGGATGCTCCTCAGGTCTGTGTCGAAAACAAGGTGTGCAACCATGAATTCCAGCATCCAGTACCTTGCACCGAGCACGGGAGGAGAAATCTATGCGGAAGGAAAGATTCTTCAGCTGGGATATAAGACGGCTTTTATGGAAGGTGAAATAAGAGATTCAGAGGGGAAGCTGCTTGCAAAAGGCACTGGAACATTCAAGCTGATCAGAGAAGGGGAAAATAATTAGGTAGACGAAATTTATGCACATGAAAAAAGACAGGGAGTCTAAATGACTGTTTTTCGGCTGCCGAAATAACAGACTTTAAATTCAAAGTATGCTGATGGGAAAAAGGAAAACACTCATCTTTAAAATGGATATTCGTTCTGCGGGAAAGAGAAAGAGTTCCTTTGTTATCAAGGATTCTTTCTCTTTTTTTGAACACTATTGTTTTTTGGAACAGCTCTTAAACTCATTCTTTTACTCTATCAAAGGGGAGAGGAAATAGGATGGTTTTCATGTTTGAATTTAGTAGAAAAGGAATTAATTGGGACTTATTAACTATGGGAGAACAAGGAAGTTCATTCGTATCTATGCATTTTTATGTAAATGTTATTGTAAAGTAATGATTTTTAATTTATAATTTTAAGAAAATTAGAAATATAAAACAGGGGGAATACAGGTGAAGGTATATGTCTCAGTTGACATGGAAGGAATCACTGGACTCGCTGATGAGACACATGTGAATTCATCTAAGCTCAATTATGAAAGAGGCCGTAAAATCATGACAGGGGAAGCGAATGCTGTCATAGAAGCGGCTTTTGGATCGGGGGCAAATGAAGTCGTGGTCAATGACAGCCACTCGAAAATGAACAACCTCCTGATTGAAGACCTGCACCCCGATACACAGCTAATCACGGGTGATGTAAAGCCGTACAGTATGGTTCAGGGGCTCGACGGCAGTTTCAGCGGAGCTGTTTTCACGGGCTATCATGCACGTGCTTCAAAAAAAGGGGTTATGTCCCATACGATGATTTTTGGTGTGAGAGAAATCTGGATCAATGATGTGGCCGTTGGTGAACTGGGATTTAACGCCTATGTTGCAGGCTATCACGGAGTTCCGGTCATCATGGTTGCAGGAGATGACCAGGCAGCTAAGGAAGCGGAGGCTCTTATTCCGAACGTCACAACCGCAATTGTAAAGGAGACGATTTCACGATCAGTTGTTAAATCACTTACTCCTCAAAGAGCACAGGAGCTGTTAAAAGAGAAGACGGCACTTGCCATTAAGAATAGAGAACATGTAAAACCGCTCACTCCTCCAGACCGTCCCCTCATGGCCATTGAATTTGCCAATTATGGACAGGCTGAATGGGCAGCGCTCATGCCGGGAACAGAGCATAAAGAAAACACCACGATTGTCACGTTCCAGGCCAGGGACATCCTGGAAGCCTACCGCGCAATGCTTGTGATGACGGAACTGGCTATGAGAACGACATTCTGTTAGGAAGTGGGATAGCATGAATACATACTTTGTAAAACGCCTGATTTCTATGGTTTTGACAATCTGGCTGATTATTACTCTTACATTTGTTCTGATGCATACAATCCCGGGTTCTCCTTTTAACGAAGAGAGAGGCACGAGCGAAGCTGTCCAGCGTAATCTTGAAGCTTTTTATCACCTGGATGAGCCGCTGCCGGTTCAATATGCGATGTACATGAAGTCGCTTGTCACATTTGATTTTGGCCCTTCAATCAAAAAGTCGTCACAGACGGTTAACGAGCTTCTCGGCCGCGGATTTCCGGTGTCGTTTGAGCTTGGAATTGTCACCTTGACAGTTGCCGTTTTTTCAGGAATTGCTCTTGGCGTGATTGCTGCATTGCGGCATAACGGATTTATTGATTATCTTGCCATGACCATAGCGGTGCTTGGAATTTCTGTTCCAAACTTCATTATGGCCACACTGCTTATTCAAAATTTTGCGGTTAACTGGAACATCCTTCCTGCTGCTACGTGGTCAAGCCCGCTGCATATGATTTTGCCGACCCTTGCGCTTGCAACTGGGCCAATGGCGATTATTGCCCGTCTGACGCGCTCAAGCATGCTTGAAGTGCTTACTCAGGACTACATAAGAACAGCGCGGGCCAAAGGACTTTCTCCAGTCAAAATCGTTTTCAAGCATGCCTTAAGAAATGCTCTTTTACCGGTTGTGACTGTCCTTGGAACACTCGCAGCAAGCATACTAACAGGAACATTTGTCATCGAAAAAATCTTTGCAATACCGGGTATGGGAAAATATTTCATTGAAAGCATCGGCACGAGAGACTATCCCGTCATTATGGGAACGACAGTCTTTTACAGCACCATCTTAATCGTGATGCTGTTTTTAGTAGACATAGCGTACGGAATTCTTGATCCGAGAATTCAAGTGTCAAAACGGGGGGGACGATAATGGAACTGAACAAACAGCACGAACCGCACCTGTCCCGGGATATTCCTGATGCATGGTTTGCCCCTAAAGGCAAAGACAGCAAAGCAGCAGAAGCGGTTGTAAGACCGAGTCTTTCCTACTGGCACGATGCCTGGAGAAGGCTCCGGAAAAATAAACTGGCTATGACAGGCCTCATCTTTTTGATTTTTATAACTTTAATGGCCATTTTCGGCCCATTGATCTCACCTCACTCCGTCAGAACCCAGGTGCTGACAGATCAAAACCTGCCGCCTTCTGCGAAATACTGGTTCGGTACAGACGAGCTTGGCCGCGATGTGTTTACAAGAACGTGGTACGGGGCAAGAATCTCCCTGTTTGTAGCGGCCATTGCTGCTCTGATTGATTTTGCAATCGGAGTTCTGTACGGCGGGATTGCAGGCTACAAAGGCGGAAAAACGGATCATTACATGATGCGTGTGGTTGAAGTTCTATACGGGCTTCCGTACCTTCTTGTCGTCATTCTTCTGATGGTTGTGATGGGTCCCGGTCTTTTCACCATCATCGTTGCGCTTACAGTGACCGGCTGGATCGGCATGGCACGGATCGTGCGGGGACAGGTCCTGCAAATCAAAAACTATGAATTTGTGCATGCTTCAAAATCGTTCGGCACGAAAACAAGCAGAATCATCAGGAAAAACCTGCTTCCGAATACGATGGGTCCAATCATTGTGCAAATCACGCTTACTGTCCCGTCGGCCATTTTCGCAGAAGCATTTTTAAGCTTTCTCGGTCTCGGCATTCAGGCTCCGTTTGCGAGCTGGGGCGTTATGGCAAGTGATGCCCTCTCGACAATTCTAACTGGACATTGGTGGCGCCTCTTTTTTCCTGCCCTGTGCATCTCCCTGACGATGTTTGCTTTTAACGTGCTTGGAGACGGACTGCAGGATGCGCTTGATCCAAAGCTAAGGAGGTAGCAGCATGACGAAAGTACTTGAAGTAAATGATCTCCATGTTTCGTTCCAGACGTATGGAGGCACTGTAAAAGCTGTCCGCGGAGTAACATTTGACCTCCGCAAAGGAGAGACTCTTGCCATTGTCGGAGAATCAGGCTGCGGAAAAAGCGTTACATCCCAAAGCATTATGCGTCTGATTCCCGAACCGCCAGGCAGCATTGACTCAGGTTCTATTCTCTTTAAGGGGAAGGATCTGACAAAGCTGAAGGAAAAAGACCTCCGGAAAATAAGGGGCGCTGATATCTCAATGATTTTTCAGGATCCGATGACAGCGCTGAATCCTACCCTGACAATCGGTGATCAGATTATGGAAGGCATCATGCAGCATGAGAGCATGTCAAAGAGCGAAGCAAAGAAAAAAGCGCTTGAGATGATGAACCTCGTCGGCATACCAAGTCCTGAAAGCCGTCTGAAGCAATATCCTCATCAGTTCAGCGGAGGGATGAGACAGCGGATCGTCATTGCGATGGCTCTTGTCTGCGAACCTGAGGTACTGATTGCAGACGAGCCGACAACAGCCCTTGATGTCACCATACAGGCCCAGATCCTGGACCTGTTCAGGGACATTCAGAAAAAAACAGGTGTTTCGATTATCCTGATCACGCATGACCTGGGAGTTGTTGCCCAAGTCGCGGACAGAGTGGCGGTCATGTATGCAGGGAAAGTGGTGGAGGCAGGATCCAGAAGAGAAATCTTCTATCAGCCGCAGCACCCGTACACAAAAGGGCTTCTCCGCTCGATACCGAGACTTGATATCGAAGGGGAAGAGCTTATTCCGATTGCGGGTTCGCCTCCTGATCTCTTTTTGCCTCCGCAGGGATGCCCGTTTTCCGCAAGATGCGAGCATGCGATGGAGGTTTGCGACAGGATTTATCCATATACGTCAGCCCTGAGCAAGGAGCACCACGTAGACTGCTGGCTGCAGGACAGCCGGGCTTTAGCCGCAGCATCAATGAAATAACATATAAATCAAGCAATAAGAGGGGGAAGATGATGAAAAAGTGGTTGGCAATGTTCCTGACGGCCATGCTTGTATTTGTGCTTGCAGCATGTACGGCTAATGAGAGTGCAGGAAAAGAAACAGACAAAAAAGAAAAAGACGAAGAGAAAATTTTGCATTTAAACAACGGGGCTGAACCAACATCCTTTGATCCGGTCATCGGATTTGATGCGGTTTCCTGGAATGCGCTGAACAACCTTATGGAAGGTCTTACCCGTCTTGGCAAAGACCACGAGCCTGAAGCGGCAATCGCTGAGAAATGGGATGTGTCGGAAGATGGTAAAACCTACACATTCCACATTCGCGAAGACGCCAAATGGTCAAATGGCGACGATTTAACAGCAAACGATTTCGTTTTTGCCTGGAAGCGTCTATTAAACCCTGAAACTGGCTCTGGTGCAGCTTTCCTCGGTTACTTCATTGAAGGCGGAGAAGCTTATAACAGCGGAACTGGATCAGCAGACGATGTGAAAGTAAAAGCAGTTGACGAGAAAAAATTTGAAGTGACATTAATCAGCCCGCAGGCATATTTCCTTAGTGTTATTGCAAATCCTGCCTTTTTCCCGGTCAACGAGAAAGTGGCAACTGAAAATCCTGAGTGGTTCGCAGAAGCCGATTCATTTGTAAGTAACGGACCTTTCACCCTTGAGTCGTGGGAGCATGATAAAGAATTTGTCATGAAGAAAAACGATCAGTACTGGGATGCAAAAAACGTGAAGCTTGACGGCGTTCACTGGGCAATTGTAGAAGATACAAACACAGAATACCAGCTTTACCAAACTGGTGAGCTAGATACGTCTGATGTACCTGCTGACCTTGCGGATACTCTTTTTGAAGAAGGAAAAGCAAATGTTGAGGAGCAGGCGGGAGATTACTTCTACCGCATGAACGTTACTCTTGAGCCGTTCCAAAATAAAAACATCCGCAAAGCTTTTGCAATGGCGGTTGACCAAAAACAAATCGTTGATTTTGTAACGAAGAACCAGGAAACAGCAGCTTACGGCTTTGTATCTCCTGGATTTAAAGATCCTTCAGGAAAAGATTTCCGTGAAGTCAGCGGCGACCTTGTCAAAACGGACGCAGCTGAGGCAAAAGCCCTTTTAGAAAAAGGCATGAAGGAAGAAGGCTATGAAACACTTCCTGAAGTAACACTTACGTACAGCACAGATGACACACACAAAAAGATCGCTGAAGCCCTGCAGCAAATGTTCAAAGAGAACCTTGGGGTGGACGTGAAGCTTGCAAATCTCGAAGCAAACGTATTTGCGACAGACCAAAAAGCACTGAAATTCCAATTGTCACGCAGTTCGTTCCTGGCTGACTATGCAGATCCTGTGAACTTCCTTGAGAACTTCCAGACTGGCCACAGCATGAACCGCACAGGCTGGACAAACCCTGAATACGATAAGTTGATCAAGGACTCAAAAAATGAGGCAGATGAAACAAAACGCTTTGAAATGCTTTACAAAGCTGAAAAGATCTTATTTGACGAGGCACCGATCATTCCAATTCATTTCTACAACCAAGTGTACCTTCAAAATGAAGATGTATCAGGCATCGTCCGTCACCCTGTCGGATACCTTGAACTGAAATGGGCAGATAAGAAGTAAGCTGTGCAAAAGGGGTGTTCACACGAACACCCCTTTTGTCTATAAAGGAGAATGAAAGATGATCAAAGCTGAAGCCTTAAAAAAAGGAGACACGGTCGGAATTATTTCCCCGGCAAGTCCCCCGAATAAAGAAAACCTGAAACGTTCCCTCTCATTTCTGGAAAAAAACGGTCTGTCGTACCGGTTTGGAAAGCACGCTCAGGACGAGTACGGCTATCTTGCAGGAAAAGATGAAGACAGAGCAGCAGACTTGAACAGCATGTTTGCAGACAAAAGCATCCAAGCAATTATTTGTGCATGCGGCGGATTTGGAACAGCGAGAATGGCTTCTCTCTTAGACTATGAGCTTATAAAGAAGAATCCTAAAATCTTTTGGGGATACAGTGATATTACGTTTTTACATACAGCCATCGGGCAACAGACGGGACTGGTCACTTTCCACGGACCGATGCTGAGTTCTGATTACGGAGAAGAAAAAGGCGTTTTGCCGCTGACAGAATCCTATTTTCAGCAGCTGTTTGACGGCAGCAGCATCACATATGACGAATCGATTTCTCCTCTTGAGATCATGAGAGAAGGGGAGACTGACGGGGAGCTTACGGGAGGCAATCTTTCACTGCTTGCAAGCTCCCTTGGAACGCCTTTTGAAATTGATACTGCCGGAAAACTGCTTTTAATCGAAGATATTGATGAAGAACCCTACGCGATTGACCGGATGATGAACCAGCTTTATTCAGCAGGCAAGCTGACAGAGGCAGCAGGCATTGTCATAGCAGACTTTCACAATTGTGTTCCTCAAAAGCGAAAACGCTCTATTCCGCTTGACGAAGTGCTGGAACACTATGTTGGTCTATCAGGCAAACCTGCCATGAAAGGGTTCAAAATCGGGCACTGCAGTCCCAATATTGCTGTGCCGCTCGGAACGAAAGCTGTCATGAATACAAAAACGAAAACCTTAACCATTCAAAGCGGAATCTCGGGAGTCTGATGATGATGATGAAAATTGAAAGAATCGAAACATTCAAAGCCGCGGTGCCTCTCATCAAACCTTTTAAAACGGCCCTCAGAACGGTTGTCACTGCTGAAACCGTCCTTGTGAAAGTGACTTGTTCAGAAGGTATAACCGGGTGGGGGGAAGCACCCCCTACACATGTCATCACAGGTGACAGCACAAGCAGTATTGAAGGCGCCATCCATCACGTTCTCAAACCATTTTTACTTGGGAAAGATCTAGTAAACTATGAAGGTATTTTCCAGGGAATACAAACGGTTCTTGCAGGTAATTCCAGTGCAAAAGCAGCAGTTGATATCGCTCTTTATGACTGTCTTGCAAAATACAGCAGGCTTCCTCTCTATCAATATCTCGGCGGATACAGGCAGGAACTTGAAACCGATTTTACAGTAAGTGTGAATGATGTGAAGGAAATGGGCGAGGATGCCGTTTCGTACGTCCAAAAGGGCTTCAACGTCCTGAAAATTAAAGTGGGTCTCGGAGACAGCAGTCTCGACATTGCAAGAGTGCAGGAAATACGCAGCAGGGTCGGCCAGGATATTAAGGTCCGCCTTGATGCCAACCAGGGATGGAAGCCGAAAGAAGCTGTGAAAGTTATTCGGAAAATGGAGGATTTGGGTCTTGATATCGAACTTGTGGAGCAGCCGGTTAAGGCACATGATATCGAAGGTCTGAAACAAGTAACAGATGCCGTGGAAACACCGATTATGGCGGATGAAAGCGTGTTTACTCCAAAACAGGCATTTGACGTGCTGAAAACGAGAAGTGCCGACATGATCAACATCAAGCTTATGAAAGCAGGCGGAATCTACCAGGCGTCAATGATCAGCCGGCTTGCAGAAATATGCGGGGTAGAATGCATGACCGGCAGCATGATCGAAACGAAACTCGGCATAACCGCTGCTGCTCATTTTGCCGCAGCAAAGAAAAACATTACCCGCTTTGATTTTGATGCGCCGCTGATGCTTGCAAAAGAAATTGTAGAAGGCGGCATCAAATATGACGGCAGGCATATCACTTTTTCAAAAGGAAATGGCCTTGGCATTAAGGATGTATGGATAAATGACGGGGAGGCGCTCTCAATATGACAGTTAAAAAAGGAAGAGTAACAGTTGCAGCAGCAACCATCTGGACGGATAAGCACTCACCGAGGGAACTGGATGAAAAAGCCGTATCAAATCCAGCCGATCTTGATGGCTGGCTGAAGGGGCTAACGCATGAAACAAGACTTGCGCTATGTGATGAAAACCGGATTCAGACACAGGCCCTTTTTGGAGAAGAGGTTCTGATTCTTGCAGAAGAAGATGGCTACGCGCACGTCATCGTGCCGAGCCAGGCTTCCTCAAAAGATGACCGCGGATATCCGGGCTGGATACCGATCGCCCAAATTGCCGTAGCGGAAGAGGAGAGCACGGGACCAATCGCCGTTGTGCAAAGCAAAAAGACGATGCTGTTCTCTAAAGAAAAATCCCCTTTATTCGAGCTGAGCTTTCAGACGATTCTGCCGGTTGAAAAGGAAGACACTGAATGGATCAGAGTTAATACACCTCTTGGCAGCTGTCTTTTAAAAGCAGAAGATGTATCCATTTTCGGTTCCTTTGAGGAGATCCCTAAAGGAAATGGGGAGGACATTGTAAAAGACGGCGAGCGATTTCTCGGCCTTCCATATCTCTGGGGGGGAATGAGCAGTTTTGGCTTTGACTGTTCAGGATTCAGCTATACGATGTGCAAAGCAAACGGGTATATCATCCCCCGCGATGCCCATGATCAGGCAGCATCAGGAGAGAAGGTTGAACTCGATCAGCTTGAGCCCGGGGACCTGCTGTTTTTTGCCTATGAAGAAGGAAAAGGCAGCCTGCATCATGTGGGGATCTATTACGGGGAGGGAAAACTTCTGCACTCCCCTAACACAGGAAAAACAATTGAAATCCTTGAAATGGCAGGAACGATTTACGAAAAAGAACTATGTGCAGCCAGACGCTATTTTCAGAAGACGGAGGGATAACAGTGGAGAATTTGCTTGAAGTGCGCAATCTGAAAAAACATTTTCATCTTGGCAAAGGGGCAACGCTGAAAGCGGTAGACGGGATTACCTTTTCGGTGAAAAAAGGAGAAACATTCGGGATCGTAGGAGAGTCAGGATGCGGCAAATCAACAGCCGGAAGAACCATTCTCGGACTTTACGATCAGACAGATGGAGAAGTTATTTTTAACGGAAAGAACATTCATCAGCTCAAAGGGAAAGAGAAGTTTTCCTTTTACCGCCAAATGCAAATGATTTTTCAGGATCCGTATGCCTCACTGAATCCAAGGTCCACCGTTCTTGAGATTATTTCTGAACCGATGGAAGTACACGGGATGTACGGCAGCAAAAAAGGGCGGACAGAAAAAGTGCATCAGCTCCTCGAGGATGTTGGCCTGAACCGGGATCATGCCAACCGCTATCCGCACGAATTCAGCGGAGGACAAAGGCAGCGGATCGGAATTGCGAGAGCCCTTGCCCTGGATCCCCAGCTGATCATTGCAGACGAGCCGATTTCAGCACTTGATGTTTCCGTCCAGGCACAAGTTGTCAATTTAATGAAACGCCTGCAAAAGGAAAAAGGACTGACTTATGTATTCATTGCGCATGATTTGTCCATGGTGAAACAGATCAGCAACCGCATCGGCGTTATGTATCTTGGTCAGATGGTCGAGCTTACGGAAAGCAGCAGCCTTTATAAAAAACCGCTTCATCCATACACTCAGGCACTCCTGACGGCCATCCCGATTCCGGATCCTGATGTTGAAGATAAGCGGGAGCGGATTATTCTTCAGGGAGAACTGCCTAGTCCAATGAATCCTCCAAGCGGATGTGTCTTCAGAACACGCTGCGCCTATGCGATGGAAGCATGTGCTGTCAAAAAACCGGAGTTTCAGGAAGTGGAAGAAAATCACTACGTTGCCTGCCATTTATATGATGCCGGCATAGTCGGCAGCCGCGGCTCAGAGCAGATTGCAGCTGCAAAAAAATGAACGATTTTCTAAAGAATGCAGCCGACATATTATCGAATTGTCCTGGAAGGGCCGGTGCATGTTTCTCGTGGAACGGTGAATGGCTCGAAGCCGGCAGCGGGGAGGTTTTCTCATCTGCAAGCCTGATCAAGCTGCCGATTCTCCTCACAGCATTCAGGCAGGCTGAAAAGGGAAATCTGGATTTGAACGAAAAGGTGAAGCTGCGTGATGTTGAAAAAACAGGCGGTGCCGGTGTCCTTCAGGCTTTATCAGATGATGCAGTCTTAACTGTTCTGGATCTTTTGACGCTGATGATTATCGTTTCTGACAATGCCGCAACCAATTGGGTGATTGAAAAAATCGGGATGCCTAAAATCAATGACACCATTGAGGGGCTTGGTCTTGTCAATACGAAGCTTAACCGGAAAATGATGGACCTTGATGCCATCGAATCGGGAATTGATAATTTCACGTCACCGGCAGATATGGTGAGATGCCTTCAGGCCATTAACGAAGGTGACTTTGTCTCTGATGACAGCAGACAGAAGATGCTTGATATCCTGCAAAAACAGCAGTTTATTGATAAACTTCCTTACAGCATGGATAAAGAGCTGATGTACGCAGGGAACAAAACAGGAGAACTTCACGGAATTGAGCACGACTGCGCGATCATAAAGTACAAAGATTTATGCGTGTATGCTGCTGTAATGATCGATCAGCTTGAACAGAAAGAATGGGGAAGAAAAGCAATCAGTGAAATAGGGAAGCTGATTTATGAGAGGCTGCTGGATGGACACGGCTGATGAGTCATGATTGGAACCATCAAGGGGCGGGAAAGCTGTTTTGATGGCACTTATCGGTGAGATTGGAACCATCAAGGGGCGGGAAATCTGGTTTGATGGCACTTATCGGTGAGATCAGGACCATCAAGCGGAGGAAAATCTGGTTTGATGGCACTTATCGGTGAGATCAGGATTATCAAGCGGAGTGAAATCTGGTTTGATGGCACTTATCGGTGAGATCAGGACCATCAAGCGGAGTGAAATCTGGTTTGATGGCACTTATCGGTGAGATCAGGACCATCAAACGGAGTGAAATCTGTTTTGATGGCACTTATCGGTGAGATCAGGACCATCAAGCGGAGGGAAAGCTGTTTTGATGGCACTTATCGGTGAGATTGGAACCATCAAGCGGAGGGAAAGCTGTTTTGATGGCACTTATCGGTGAGATTGGAACCATCAAGCGGAGGGAAATCTGGTTTGATGGCACTTATCGGTGAGATCAGGACCATCAAACGGAGTGAAATCTGGTTTGATGGCACTTATCACGGAGTTCGGAACCATCAAGCGGCGGGAAACCTGATTTGATGGCGCTTATCGTTAGAGCACGATAACAGGATTGACGGCACGATACCAAATGAATGGACCTGTATTACCACTATCAGTAATCAAAATGAGCCCATAGAAAAAACAACCGGCAGCTGTTACCCAGCTGCCGGTTGTTTCGTTATAAAGAGTACTTACTCCGTCACCACAGGAAATTCCATATAGAAAACCGTTCCGTTTTCATCACTTTCTGCTGACATTGTTCCCTTGTGATTCTCAATGATTTTTTTTGAAACGGACAGTCCAAGGCCTGTGCCGCTGTCTTTTGTAGAGAAAAAAGGATCAAAAATATGGCGGATCGCAGACGGGATGATGCCGCTGCCGTTATCCTTGAAAGCAACCTGAAGACGGTCGCCGGTCACAGCTGCAGTTAGCTGTATGATGAGCGTTTCTTTCTTTTTTGCCTGAAAAGAATTTTGAAACAGGTTGAGAAAAACTTGAAGCAGTTCATCTTTATTACCGAGAATTGCCGCTTCTCTTGCCTGTGAATCAATGACAATTTCAACTTCCACCCCATATAATAGAGCTTCACTTTTCAAGATTCTTCCGAGGTGAATTTCCAGAAAGTCGGCTATTTTAAAGGTTTCAGACCTGATTTCCACAGGCTTTGAGATACTTAGAAAATCGGTAATGATCTTATTGGCACGGTCGATTTCAGGAATAAGCACAGACTGAAAAAGCGCTTTTGTGTCCGGATCAGCAGATTCCTTCAGCACCTGCAAAAATCCCCGCACTGTTGTAAGGGGGTTGCGGATTTCATGGGCTATGCCGGCCGCAATCCTTCCTGCGATTGCCTGCTTTTCTGCTTCTTTAATGGCATTCAAAAAGTAAAAGGTGCCTATGACGCGCATGATCGATCCATCTTCGTCCCTAAGAATGCGCGTGTTCAGGATGCCGTAATTTTTATCAAGCACTTCCCGGTCAACAAACTCAATGCCTGTTCGGGCGGTTTCAAGGGTCAGCAGCTGCTCATCAGGGATCTGGACGAGCTCGCGCAAATGTTTTCCTACGATTGTATCTCTGTCAACGCCATGATCTCTGGCTGCCTGAAGATTGCATAATGTAATGATGCCCGATTCGTCGATGAAGACGATATGATGGGCAACAAGGTCAAAAATATCGGATAAGAATTTTTCTGTCTGTAAAAAAGAACCGGTTTCAGATGCAGATAAGAAGAAGCGCTGTTCTGTGTAAGCCTGCTTATCTTCATATGTAAGCGTCCGGATTTCGGGAGGGCTGTGCTTTTTGGTCTTGCTGACTGAAAGCTCATGCTCCGTATTCACAAATGTAAAGGCAGCGGGCCATTCGGCAAGAAGTTCCCGTAACATCTGATTTTCTTTTTTCAAAGCTTCAATTTTGTTTTCTGGTTTCATGTACCTTCCTCATTAGGAAAAAATTAGTTTAACCTATAAGACTATATAACATATTGGGTTGGTTGACAATTCCTAACAGTAGAGTTTGCGAAAATAGGCGTAAGATTTTATAACAAGGTAGTTTAATATTTTGCAGGAATAGGGAATAATCTCATAAAAGCATACTTTTTATGGGGGAATTCATTTGACAGCCATCAGAAAACCGGAAGAAACATTAGCTTGCTTCAGTGAATATGATTCTTTAAAGAGGGTGCTTGTTTGTGAACCTCATTATATGCGCATTACTGAAGTCATTAACGAAACGCAAAGGCATTATGCCAATGAAAATATCAATGAGAAGCTTGCAGCAGAGCAGCACCGCCAATTTGTCCGTGCTTTAACTGAAAACGGAGCAGAAGTGATAAAGCTTCAGCCTGATGAGCGGTATCCAGAGCAGGTTTTTACAAGAGATATAGGCTTTACGATCGGAAAGACGGTCTTTGTTTCCGAAATGGGCCAGGATATTAGAAAAGGTGAGGAGACTGTGCTCAGAGAATGGCTGGATGTTAAGGGATATCCAATGGTTTGCCTTAATGACCACCGGATTGAAGGCGGAGATGTGATCATTGACTGCACAACCATTTTCGCAGGCGTAAGCGGCAGAACGTGCATGAGTGCTATCGAAAAACTTCAGGCGGAAGCGCCGGCGTTTCAAGTGATACCAGTGCCTTTTAAAGAAAAATATCTCCATCTTGACTGCGTGTTTAATGTCCTTTCTGAAAATGAGGCACTTGTTTACAAACCAGCTTTTGAAGAAAATGAACTCAACATGCTTAAGGAAAGATACACGCTGATTGAAATAAATGAATCTGAACAATTTACAATGGGAACAAATGTCCTTTCCATCGGAAACAGAACCGTTATCAGTCTTCCAGTCAACAAGGAAGTAAACAGCAGGCTGAGGGAAAAGGGCTTTAATGTCATCGAAGTGGACATCTCCGAAATTATAAAATCGGGCGGCTCGTTCAGATGCTGTACGATGCCCATCTTAAGAACGGTATGATTGAAACAGCTGCTTCAGGCAGCTGTTTTTTCTGTTCTAAATGAATAGGTAAATAGTCTGTTTATTAAATGGGAAATAAGGGTAAAAGATTTCCAGATTCAAGAAAAATATGAGAGAGGAATGGTTTTATGAATGAACAAAGACCTGCAGGATTCTGGATTCGGTTTGCCGCCGCAACGATTGATGGGCTGATAACGAACATCATTTTTTTCGTTCCCACTATTTTTTTAATGGTATCTGGAGAAACAGAAGGGGTCCTTCCAGCAATTGTAGGCTTTATAACCCTTGTACTATTAATAGGGACAATCCTGTACTTTGGAATGATGCCAGCAACATCCTTCCAGGGGACAATTGGAAAAAAGATGCTGGGTCTGAAGGTCGTTAACAATGCCGGCGGGAAAATTTCCATGGGCCAATCATGGATCAGATACCTCGGATACATAGTAAGCAGTATTTTTTATGTTGGCTACATCATGGCTGCTTTTACGGACAGAAAACGAGCCCTGCATGATATGATGGCAGATACATATGTGGTTAAAGCGGAACCGGATTTCCAGGCAGCTTCTGAAAAAAGACTTCAGGCATGATGGTCAAAAGCCGGCTGTACTCCAGCCGGTTTTTGTCAAAGGAAGATCAGCTGGACATTGACTAAATGATGCTTTATAATCAACTTAAACGATTAAGTGAAAATGGTGAAATAATGAAAAAAGCAACAATGAAAGATATTGCGGCAGAAGCAGGTGTGTCAGTTGCGACGGTCAGTTATGTACTGAACGGCGCGCAAAATCAGACCATTCCGTCAAAAACGAAGGAACGGGTGCTTGAAATTGCCAAAAAACTGAACTATGTCCCGAATCTTGCAGCGAGATCACTCGTGAAACAAAAAACAGGTCTTGTCGGCATCCTTTTGAACAGGGGAGCTGATGAAGGGGTATGGAAACGGTCCCATCAGGCAGAATTTCTCTTTGAACTGGAAAAACTTCTGACTAAACAAGGGTACCATGTTCTGCTTTCAAGTATCGATGTTGAAAAGCCGAATCTTGAAATTATTGCGGAACGGAAACTTGACGGGGTCATTCTTGTTGATGTGAAGGAGGACTTCTTCTACAGCATCTCAACCACCGTTCCATCAGGGGTCCCGCTGGTCATAGTCGACAGCATCATTGATGATGATCTCTTTTATAAAGTCATCTTTGATTATCAGGCTGCATTTCAGGCTGCGAGAAAGAAATCGCCCGAGCCTGCAGTTTTAATCATGGAAGCCTTTCACAATGCAGGAATCACCGGGAAAATTATGAAGGATTCGGGTTTTCACAAGGATGATATTCATATTACTTCCGATGAACTAGACCTTCTAACGTTCCTTTACAAAAAGAAGGACAAACCTGCGGTCATTCTCAATGAATTTCTTGCTTCTTCAATAAGCAGGCACAGAAATATTGAAAAGGACACGGTCATATGCACATCCGGATGTCCATCCATTCTGCCGGCAGGAGTGAACTGCGTCGAATTTATAGAAACGAAGGCAGCCGCCGCGTTCAACGTTCTGTCCGATTTGATGAAAGACAACCGCGGTCTCCATCTGGAAAAATATACGTCTATTCAAGCAGAGTAAAATCTGCTCTTTTTTCACCGATACTTAAACGTTTAAGCTATTAACAGGGGGAATCTACAATGTTAACTAAAGAAGCAGTCTATCACCGTCCAAAAAACAATTTTGCTTATGCTTACGATAAAGACACTTTGCATATCCGCTTGCAGGTTAAAAAAAATGAGGCAGAAAGTGTGAGCCTGATATGGGGAGATCCATTTACATGGGACCAGGACAAAGACGGTGTGTGGAAATGGAAATCAGAAGAGCATGCTGAAATGACGCTGCTTGGAAAGACAGAACTGTTTGATATTTGGACAATTGCTTTAAAGCCTCCGCACAAACGCCTGAAATACGGATTTGAAATCATTGCCGGCGGCGAAAAGCTGATTTATACAGAGCAAGGTTTTATTGAAAAGAAACCTGAACATAACGGCGGCTATTTTACCTTCCCTTATCTTAATGAAGAAGACATTTTCACTGCTCCTTCATGGGTGAAAGATACAGTCTGGTATCAAATTTTTCCTGAACGATTTGCAAATGGAGATGAGACGCTGAATCCTGCAGGAGCTTTGCCGTGGGGAAGCACGGAGCCGACTGCAAACAACACGTTTGGCGGGGATTTTGAAGGCGTCATTCAGAACATTGATTACCTCGTTAAGCTTGGCGTAACGGGCATCTATTTTACACCTATATTTAAAGCGTTCTCCAATCACAAATATGACACGATCGATTATATGGAGATTGATCCGCAGTTCGGAGATAAGGAAACCTTTAAGCGATTGGTTGACATCTGTCATGAAAATGGAATTAAAGTCATGCTTGATGCAGTTTTCAACCACTGCGGCTATGAATTCCCGCCTTTTCAGGATGTTGTTGTAAATGGAGAGCATTCGGAATATAAAGACTGGTTCCACATTAGCAGCTTTCCTCTGGAAAAAGATGGAAAGGTACAGTACGAAACGTTCGGATTTTCTGAAAATATGCCAAAACTGAGAACAGGCAATCCTGAAGTAAGAGAATATCTCCTTGAAGTTGGACGGTACTGGGTGAAGGAATTTGGCATCGACGGCTGGAGACTTGATGTTGCAAATGAAGTGTCCCATGATTTCTGGAGGGAATTCCGAAAAGAGATCAAGGCCATTGATCCAGAGGTCTATATCCTTGGTGAAGTTTGGCACGACGCAATGCCGTGGCTTCAGGGAGATCAGTTTGATGCGGTCATGAACTATCCTTATACAAGTGTTGCGATTGAATATTTTGCTGAAGGGAAAGTAACGGCAAGCGAGTTCATCAACCGTACATCCGAAGCTTTGCTTATGTATCCTGAGCAAATATCAGCAGTTGCCTTTAATCTCCTCGGCAGCCATGATACGCCGCGCATCGCGACCGTCTGCGGAGAGAACACGGCAAAAGTGAAGCAGCTCTTTACGTTTCTTCTATCCTCCCCGGGAGCACCGTGCATCTACTACGGCGATGAAATCGGCCTGACGGGTGTAATGGATCCTGGCTGCAGAAAATGCATGGTCTGGGATGAAAAAGAGCAGGATACGGATCTGCTCAGCTTTATTACACAGCTGATTTCGCTGCGGAAAACGAATCCTGCATTCGGAAACAGAGGGCGAATTCAGTTTATGGAAGCGGCAGCAGAGGATGAGGTTGTTATGTATACAAAAACATACGAAGATCAAACCATATTGTTTGTTCTAAATGGAACAGACCGTGAAGCAGCAGCACGTCTGCCTGAAAAAGCAGCTGGCGGACAATGTGTGCTGACAGGAAAAAAAGTGAATGGATCATCCATAGAGCTAAATCCGCACGGAATCGCTATGATTTCATACTGACACAAATTTAAATGGCATTGAAAAACCGATGTTCCGTGCGGAATATCGGTTTTTTCTATATAAAGGATAAAAGAACCTGCTATACTTGAAAAAAAGACAAAAGAGGTGTCTGCCGTGAAAGATACAATGCAGCTTATAAAAGAACTAGTCTCCATACCGAGTCCATCGGGAAATACAAATGAAGTCATTACATATGTTGAAAACTATTTATCCGCCTGCGGCATAGAGACAAGACGCAACCGAAAAGGCGGCCTGATTGCAACAATTCCAGGAAAAGATCAGAGCCGCCACCGGATGCTGACCGCCCATGTGGATACACTTGGCGCCATGGTAAAAGAAATTAGAAGCAGCGGACGGCTGGCACTCGACCGGATTGGAGGGTTTACCTACAACTCCATAGAAGGCGAATACTGTAAAATAGAAACGTCTTCAGGAAAAACAATCACTGGAACAATCCTCATGCATCAAACGTCCGTGCACGTGTATCACGATGCAGGAAAAGCGGAGCGCAATCAGGCGAACATGGAAATCCGCCTCGACGAAAAGGTGAAAAATGCAGAGGATGTCAGAAAGCTTGGAATTGAAGCCGGAGATTTTGTTTCGTTTGAACCGCGTGTGGAAATCACGGACAGCGGCTACATAAAATCACGTCATTTAGATGATAAAGCAAGTGTTGCGCTTCTGCTGGAGCTTATGAAGAAAATTAAAGAAGAGGCAATCGAGCTTCCCTTTACCACGCATTTTCTCATTTCCAACAATGAAGAGATCGGATATGGAGGCAACTCGAATATCACGCCTGAAACGGCTGAATATCTGGCGGTTGATATGGGGGCAATGGGAGATGGGCAATCAACCGATGAATATACCGTTTCGATTTGTGTCAAAGACGGAAGCGGACCTTATCATTACGGACTGCGAAAGCATTTAACAAAGCTTGCTCAGGACAACGGGATAAACTATAAGCTCGACATTTATCCTTACTACAGTTCAGATGCATCGGCAGCCATCCGTGCTGGTCATGACATCATCCACGGATTGATTGGCCCGGGCATTGATTCATCACATGCTTATGAACGGACTCATATGGAGTCACTTGAGAACACGGCAAATCTGCTTTATCATTACGTCCTATCGGAAATGGTTCTATAATCCTGTAAAGACCCGGATCTCATCCGGGTCTTTTGTCAATCCTTTTCAAAATATTAAATCTACCTTAAAAAAGTAGAAAAGTTTTCCATATTAGAAGTTTCTGTGATTTAATAGATGTGTATTCGCAATGAATCTAGTAACGGAGGTAATTGAATGAAAAGAACCATCAGCAGCCTCATGGCACTGGCCATGATTTTTTCCCTGTTCTTCAGCCAGGCTCCTGCAGCATCAGCCGCAGCGGTTGTTCCTGAGGAAGAAGCTCTTCTTCCAATTGGAACACCTGTCGAAGGACTTTTTGAAGCAGATGAAACCGCAAAATGGTACATGATTGATCCATCAGCGGCAGAAGTAAAGGATTTTACTCATCTCAGAGTGAAAATGCAATCAGAACTTGAAATGAATATCACCGTATATTCAAGCCTGGAGAATGCAGTGGACAACCGGGCATTTGACAGATATATGGGATACTCCTTTGCAGAAGAACCGGTTCAAATTGATTTTCCGGTCGCATGGTCTGGCCCTTTCTATGTGAAAGTGGAGCACTTTGTATCTGAAGAGGAATACATAGAAGGAGAAGAAGAGACGGAAGCACCTCAGGCATCTTTTACCCTTTCTTATGACGGAGTAACACTTCCTCCTTCAGAGTACATTAGTTCTGATGAGTGCCCGGCAGAGCTGAGCACAAAGGAAAGAGAAAACGGCAAATCCATTTTAAAGGATTTGAGAACAATCCGTGAGGGAGTTCTTGCCAAAAGCGAAAACGGAAAAGAACTTTCTTCCATGTATTATAAAGTTGCACCGTTCCTAAGCACAAAAATGGTATTCAGCAAAACGATCCGCGATCAGGTCTACCAGGATCTTGTTCAGCTCAAAGCTTTATTTGCGGATGTAGCTGAAAACGGAAGCAGCAGCACGTATAAAGTAACAAAAGACGATCAGGATGCCATTAACCGTCTTTACACGACAGCCCTTGATTCTGTTCCTTCATTCCTTCAGGAATCCATGAAGAAAACAGGAAATGCCATCGGCATCAGCAATGTTAAAGACAAAACAGTATCTTCCATCCTGCAAAAAGGCGGCTACAGTGTCCCTTCAGCAGGCGGTACAGAAAACCGTGTCATCGTGAAACTGAAAGAAGGCAAAAAGCTCAGCAGCATTCAGTCAAAAACAAAGGCTTACGGCATTCAGTCAGCTGCACCGCTGAAAGTACAAAAGTCAGTTTTCCCAGATACGTATGTGATGGAAGTTGAAGGCAGCACAGGCTATAAAGCTTCTGCAAAAAGCGTTAAATCCGCAGTAAGCAACCTTTCGAAACTTCCTGAAGTAGAATACGCAGAACCGGTTCAGCAGTATCAGGCATTCACTGCCGATGCTCAATATCCTTACCAATGGTCCCTTAAAAATGAAGGACGCGACGGAGGCACTGAAGGAGCAGACATCAAGTTCGAACAGCTTCAGGAGCTTCTGAAAGGCAAAGACCTCAAAGAAACAGTCATCGCTGTTGCGGACTCGGGAGTGGATCATACTCTTGCAGACCTAAGCGGAAAAGTACTGACAGAAAAAGGCTACA
Organism: Metabacillus mesotrionivorans; assembly: GCF_052171315.1. NCBI lineage: Bacteria > Bacillati > Bacillota > Bacilli > Caryophanales > Bacillaceae > Metabacillus > Metabacillus mesotrionivorans. The sequence goes on from NZ_JBQMFF010000001.1 coordinate 482,771, forward strand.
ATTTCATATCTAAAAACACGGATGCCATGGATGACAACGGACATGGAACACATGTATCCGGAATTATCGCAGCTGAAAACGATAACCATTACTCAATGGCCGGAATCAATCAGCACACAAAAATTCTTCCAGTAAAAGTCCTTGATTCAGCTGGTAGCGGTGACACCGAAGGAATCGCTTTTGGCATCAGGTATGCAGTTGACCAGGGAGCACAGGTAATTAACCTGAGTCTTGGCGGAAGCTACAGCCGCGTTATTGAAAGTGCATTAAAATATGCACATGACAAAGGAGTAACAGTAGTTGCTGCCAGCGGAAATGAAGCGATGGAAGAGTTGTCCTATCCAGCTTCATCTAAGTATGTTATTTCTGTCGGCGGAACAAACAGAATTGATCTAGTTTCAGACTACTCTAACTATGGAAAAGGTCTGGACCTTGTCGCACCGGGTACAGACATTCCGAGTTTAATGCCTGACGGGAACGTTACAAACATGACTGGTACGTCTATGGCAACACCGCATGTTGCAGCGGTTGCAGGTCTCCTCCTTTCACATAAACAGGATCTGACGCCTGCTGAAATTGAAAAAATTCTGACGAAGACCGCTCAGGATATCGCTTTTGATGAGCAGGATAATCCGTGGGAAAACTATGAAGAATACCCAGATGAAGAAGAGATTCCTTATGAGGAAGAAGAAGTGATTCCAGGATATGACAGAGTATCCGGCTGGGGCCGTCTTGATGCTCCTGCAGCAATCAACGGAATCGGAAAGAACTTTACTGAATGGACGCGCATTTCGGGTGAAAACCGCTTTGAAACAGCGGTAAAGCTTTCTGAAGAAGGCTTTGAAACGGCAGAAACTGCGGTTATCGCAACAGGCCGCAATTTCCCGGATGCCCTGAGTGCTACACCTCTGGCGTATAAAAACGATGCACCGCTTCTTTTGACTGATACAAATCAGCTTCCAGTCATCGTGCAGGATGAATTAATAAGACTGGAAACTGAAACGGTTATTCTTGTCGGAGGAAAAACAGCTATTTCTGCAAACGTAGAAAAACAGCTTAAAGAGCTTGGAGTAAAGAAAATCAAACGCATCAGCGGCGCTGACAGATATGCAACTTCTGTCAAGATTGCAGAAGAGCTAGAGGAGCCTTTCTTCGCAGCAGTTGCAACAGGAGAAAGCTTTGCAGATGCCCTTTCTATTGCACCTGTAGCCGCATCTTTGGAAATGCCGATTCTTCTTACTAAGAAGAACAGTGTGCCGTCAGTTGTCAGAAACTTTGTCGATGAGAGCGGAATTGAACTTTCTTTCATTATCGGCGGAACAGGCGTGATTTCTGACAAAACGGCAAAATCATTCCCTGAGCCTGACAGAATCGGCGGTTCTGACAGATACGTGACGAACAGCAGGATTATCTCTTACTTCAGTGACACGCTGAATATGACTGCACCATATATCGCTACAGGAATGAACTACCCGGATGCACTTGCAGGATCTGCCCGTGCAGCCAAGAACGGAAGTCCTGTGATTCTTACAAGCCCGTCCGGAGCTAAGCAAACGACGAAAGATACACTAGCTGATTATGCTGACACAGCTTCAATGTATTACATCATCGGCGGAGAAACAGCTTTACCGGAAGATTCTATTCTTTCATTATTTGAATAAGAGGTTAAGAATCAGGCCCTGGCACTTGCCGGGGCTTTCTTTATGTCAAAAAAAGTCGAAAAAAATCAGCTGAAATAATAGATAATACCTATTACATTCAGCACTGATAGAATGTATAATCTAGTAGATTTGATACATAGAAATAGGGGGATACTATGAAAAAGGAATTATTGCTCGCCTGCGGGCTAATGCTTGCCTTGCCTGGCGTACAGGGATTTGCAGCAGAAAAAACGACAGAGAAATGGTCTGCTGCTCAGATTCAAGCAGACCAAATAAAGGCACTCGGATTTGATGAAGAAGAAGGAACCTATTATGAGGAAGAGCCTAACAATCTTTTAACAGAAGCAAATCCGATAGAAGCTGATTATTGGATCCAAGGTAAAGCAGGCGGTAAGGATATTGATTATTATAAGTTCACTGTAAAAAGTGAAGCACATTACAGTCTTTTGGGATTTACTGAAACTGGAAGCAGTACATTAAATATCCGATTACTCTCTGCTGATGGAGAAGAAACAGCTAAAAGCAAGTTTTATGGTGAAGATGGAGAGGGAGGTTCCCAGGACATTGAGATGCAAATAACTCCTGGAACTTACTACTTAGAAGTGACTAATTCGAATTCCGCAAGTGAAGAATATTTTCTAGCCCATAGCGTGATGGAGAAATATCAAAGAATTTCTGGTGAAGACCGCTACGAAACCGCTGTAAATATTTCGAAGGAAGACTGGTTTGAAGGCGAAACAGATACTGCCGTTCTTGCAACCGGTACAAGTTTTCCGGATGCTTTAAGTGCTACTCCGCTAGCCTATAGTGAAAATGCTCCTTTATTGCTGACAAGACCTGGAGCACTTCCGGGAGTTGTTAAAAAAGAGTTAACCCGTCTTGATGTCACAAAAGTCATCATTGTCGGAGGAACAGGTGCCGTTTCTGCTGATGTTGAAAAAGAATTAAAAGGCATGGGACTGAGAGTTTCAAGAATCAGCGGTTCTGACCGCTATGCAACCTCTGCTAAAATTGCAGAGAAAATCGGCACGTACGGTCCGGTCACACTTGCAACAGGTTTAAACTTTGCTGACGCTCTCTCAATCGCACCAATTGCGGCAAATATGGAGATGCCGATTCTTCTGACAAGAAAAGATTCAGTGCCTGGAGCTGTCTCAACGTTTATTAAGAATTGGGAAGTTGACCGGACATATATTATCGGCGGAACCGGCGCAATTACAGACGCTTCTGTAAAAGCATTGCCTGGCAAAAAACGCATCAGCGGTGCAGACCGTTATGCAACGAACAGCAAAATTATTGATACATTTATTGACGAAATTGATGTTTCTATGATGTATTTTGCAACAGGTGCAAACTATCCGGATGCCCTTGCAGGTTCTGCTCTTGCTGCTAAATACTTAAGTCCTGTTGTTCTTGTAAATCCTGCAAAGTTCAACTCATCTACTTACCAGACAGTTCAGAATTACAAGGAACAAACATTTATTAACTACATCCTCGGAGGAGAGACAGCTCTCCCTCAAAAAGCAATCGACCAGCTTTTTGAATAAAGCCATAGCATGTGAAAGACCGGTGAGCTTAGCTGCACCGGTCTTTTCAATTTAGAAGTATTCAAAACCTCTTTATTTTCATCATAACATCCTTCAGCACATCCACTGAACCTACCGCATCCTCTGAATCTTCCAGACTGTGGTCAGCCCCGTTTATGAGGACACGCTCAAGAAATGGATTTTCAGAAAGCTTCTCAAAGCGCTCCTGATCATAGCAAGGGTCTGAATCGCCGATGATGCATAACCCTCTCTTTTTGCTTGTGTACATGCCCTCAAAGACATCATCCCTTTTCAGCAAAGGCGTGAGCCAGACTATTTTCGCATCGAGAAATGCCGTTCTCCCAAGTTCAGCAGCAAGTGCAATTGTGCCGAGTGATTTTCCTATCAAGTAAAAATGTTCATAGGAGTGCGCGCTTAATACGGTATCGACGACATGCCGGACATCTCTTTTTAACGCATCTTCAAGCTCTTTATCTGAAAACGATTCATAAAAAGGTGACTGATAGGAGTAGTTAAGATGCAGCACATCCTCACCGCGGTTCAGGAAAATTCCTGTTGAATAGTGAAACAGCGGGCCCTGCGCTGTATACCCGTAGCCTGGAAACATAATAGCAAGTGTTTTTCCTTGAGAGGCTTTTTTGAACAGGGAATAGGAAACAGTGCCGTCTTTGTAGCCTGTGATGGAATCTTTCTGGATTTGGACCATTGGATTTTATCCTCTCTTTTTTAGTATGATACTACTAATTCCACTAATTGGGTGCAGATTCCTTTCTTCAGAAAAAAAGAAGCTTATCTTTTGCCGGGAAAGGGTAATACATTTGGTGGCGCTATGATAACACTATAGAAAACAGGTGAGCAGATGATCCGGTTTGAGAATGTGACAAAGGTATACAAAGACGGTACGAAGGCAGTAAATGCCCTTGACTTAACCATTGAAAAAGGTGAATTTTTTGTTTTTATCGGGCCATCCGGCTGCGGCAAGACAACCACGATGAAAATGATCAACAGGCTGATTGATGCAACAGACGGCACTGTCAGCATAGACGGCAAAAATGTACATGATTATGACATTCACGAACTGCGGTGGAATATAGGGTATGTTCTCCAGCAAATTGCGCTTTTTCCTCATATGACGATTGAAGAAAACATTGCGGTTGTTCCTGAACTGAGGGGATGGAAAGCAGAGAAAATACGAAAACGCACAGATGAACTTCTGGATATGGTGGGGCTTGATCCGGATACATACAGAACAAGAAAACCGAATGAGCTGTCCGGCGGTCAGCAGCAGAGAATCGGGGTCATCAGAGCGCTGGCTGCAGACCCGGACATTATTCTGATGGATGAGCCATTCAGTGCACTTGATCCGATCAGCAGGGAGAAACTGCAGCAGGATATTATCGACCTGCAAAAGCGAATTCATAAAACAATTGTGTTTGTCACTCATGATATGCAGGAGGCCCTTGCTCTCGGGGACCGGATTTGTGTGATGAAAGACGGGGAAGCCGTGCAAATAGACAGCCCGGAAGCAATCATAAGACGTCCTGCCAATGATTTTGTCAAAGAATTTATCGGGAACAGAGGACAGGCAGCCATTCTCGAAGGTTCAATTGAGCAGTGGATCAGGCCTCTGCAGGAAACAGATCCACTCAAAAAGCCGATATCTTTTACGGCTGACCGAAAGGAAGCCCTCCAGAGACTGGGGACAGAAGACTTGATTCCTGTTGAGCGGAACGGGCAGATTATCGGGACCATAACGAGAGAGTCCGCGGTACAGTTTTTAGCCGGCCATGCGGAAGAAAGAGGGAGAGTATGACGGCATTTATTGACGTATTTAAAGAACGGCAAAGCGAGCTTTTAGCTGCTTTGCTTGAGCATATCCAGATCTCATTTATTGCTTTGCTGCTCGCGGTCGCCATTTCCATTCCGCTCGGCATTTATCTGACCAGAAAATCAGGAGCCGCAGAAGGTGTGATTGGTGTTTCTGCCGTCCTGCAGACGATTCCGTCACTTGCCCTTCTCGGACTGCTTATTCCTCTCGTGGGCATTGGAGTAGTGCCTGCCATTATTGCACTGGTCATCTATGCCCTGCTTCCGATATTGCGAAATACGTACACCGGCATTAAAGAAGTGGATTCCTCCTTAATTGAAGCAGCCCGCGCCATGGGGATGAACAGCATGAAACGGCTGTTTAAAGTGGAGCTCCCGCTTGCCATGCCGGTCATCATGGCTGGTATCCGCACGGCGATGGTGCTGATTGTTGGAACCACTACACTTGCGGCCCTTATTGGTGCAGGAGGACTCGGGAAGCTCATTTTGCTTGGCATCGACAGAAACGACAACATGCTGATTCTGCTTGGAGCGATTCCTGCTGCCCTGCTTGCTATTTTGTTTGATGCCGTTCTGCGGGGCGTTGAAAAAGCAGCAGCGAGACGATCAATGAAAGTGATCGGCATTGCAGGATTAATCGTACTACTGGCGGTGGCGGTGCCGCTTGCGTTCGGCACCGGCAAGAAAGACATTGTCATTGCCGGAAAGCTTGGCTCTGAACCGGAAATTCTGATCAATATGTACAAGCTGCTGATAGAGCAGGAGACGGATCTTGAGGTTGAATTAAAGCCCGGTCTTGGAAAAACGTCATTCGTTTTTAACGCTCTTAAGTCAGGGGATATTGATATTTACCCTGAATTTACAGGAACAGCGATTACGACCTTTTTGAAAGAAGAGGCCGTCAGCACAGACCGGAATGAAGTGTATGAGCAGGCAAAAACGGGAATGCTTGAGAAATTTGATATGGCGTATCTTGAGCCGATGTCATTCAACAACACGTATACACTTGCTGTTCCCAAAGAAGTTGCAGAGCAATACGGACTTGAAAAAATGTCAGACCTTAAACCGGCTGCAGGGAATATAAAAGCAGGATTCACTCTTGAGTTTTCGGACCGGGAGGATGGCTACAAAGGCATCCAGAAAGTTTACGGCACCACCTTTGCGAACTTGAAAACAATGGAGCCTAAGCTCAGATATGAAGCCATTCAGACAGGCGAAATCAATTTAATTGACGCTTATTCGACAGACAGTGAGCTGAAACAATATAATCTTTTAGTCCTTGAAGACGACAAAAACCTGTTTCCTCCCTATCAGGGAGCACCGCTGCTGAGAACGGAAACGCTCGATGAGCATCCTGAGCTTGAGGAAGCACTGAATCAATTGTCAGGAAAAATAACGGATGACGAAATGAGAGAAATGAATTATCGGGTAAACGTTGAAGGAAAACCGGCTGCAGAAGTTGCTGAGCAGTATTTAAGTAAAGAAGGCTTGTTAGGAAAGTAAGGGGAAGAGGCTGGGGCGTAACTATTTCAGCCATGAATAAACCGGACTAGGGCATAGCTGCTAGTTCGGTTTTTATGTTAAAGGACTATAATAGATTTTCATTTGTAGGAGTCATTTTCCATAGTGGCGCCACTTTTACAGAGACGAATGCTCATTTGTGGCGTCATTCGGTGTAGTGGCGCCACTTTTTACGGAGACGAATGCTCATTTGTGGCGTCATTCATAGGTGTGGCAGCATGTTTCCGGTATTTTAATTGAACCCGGTTAAGATCTGTTTTGTCCCAGCCTCTTTCTTTTGGATTAATATGCTAAACAAAAAGGATTAGTGACAAAAAACAAGAATAAAGATAGAAGAACATTCCGGAGGTGAAGCACAGATGAAGGCTGACGGAGTATTTGAGGGCGGGGGAGTCCGGGGTATTGCGTTTACTGGTGCTATTCAGGCAATGGAGGAAGAAAAAATTGAATGGGAACGCCTTGCAGGTACGTCTGCGGGTGCTGTCATTGCCGCCCTTTTGGCAGCCGGCTATAAAAGCTATGAGATCAAAGAGCATCTCACAGAGCTTGATTTTAAGAAATTCAGAGGGAGAACCTTTTTGAATTATATCCCAATCATCGGCGGACTGCTTCAGCTCATGATTCATCTCGGTTTTTACAAAAACAGCTATCTGGAAGAATGGATAGACGGTCTCCTTTCGGCAAAAGGGATCAATACATTTGCAGACTTGCCTGAAGATAAGCTGAAAATTATTGCATCAGACGTATCCAATGGAGAAATTCTTATCCTGCCTGATGATCTGCCCAAATACAAGATGAAACGCTCAGACTTGAAAATCTCTAAAGCGGTTATGATGAGCGCATCCATTCCCTTTTTCTTCAGGCCGGTAAAATGGAAATCATCTTCCCAGTTCACTTCCTATATATTAGATGGCGGACTGCTGAGCAATTTTCCGATCTGGCTGTTTGATTCGAAAGAAGAACCGCGCTTTCCAACCTTCGGATTCCGTTTTATTAAAGAAGAAATCAAGGCGGGGGCTGTTATACCGACACCGGTCCATCTTTTTAAAAATATCTTTAAAACGATGCTGCAGGCTCACGATCTGAGGCATTTAACTGAAGATACAAAAGGACGCACGGTGCAAATTCCCACAGGAGGAATAACAGCAACCGACTTTGACTTGAATAGAGAGGAAATCGAGTACTTGTATCAGTCAGGGTATTCTTCGGCACAGCAGTTTCTGAAAAGCTTTGATTTTGAGAAATATAAAGAAATACGAAAAAAATCCAAAGCCGCTGCGGGTCTGTAACTGGCCCGCTTATTTGCAGTTTATGCTGGTATCTTATTCAAATTTGACTATAATAGTAAATGAAGCTTCATCAACTTAACTATTAAGGAAGTGAAGGAAATGGACGCATCTCAACAACATACCCGACTGGTTGTCGCAGGTCTCCTCCTCGGTATTTTTATGGCTGCGATTGATAACACGATTGTTGCAACTGCCCTTGGATCGATTGTCAGTGATCTCGGAGGGCTTGATCAGTTCGTGTGGGTAACATCTGCCTATATGGTGACGGTGCTTGCGGGTATGCCGATTTTTGGCAAGCTTTCTGATATGTACGGGCGAAAACGGTTTTTCATCATTGGACTCATCATTTTTCTTGCAGGTTCTGCCCTTTGCGGGGTTGCCCAGAACATAACTCAGCTCAGCATCTTCAGGGCTGTTCAGGGAGTTGGCGGCGGTGCGCTTTTGCCCATTGCATTTACCATTGTTTTTGATATTTTCCCGCCGGAAAAACGCGGGAAAATGACAGGGCTTTTAGGTGCTGTGTTCGGATCTGCATCTGTTTTCGGCCCGCTCATCGGAGCATATTTGACAGAATACATCAGCTGGCACTGGGTTTTTTATGTGAATATTCCAATCGGTCTTTTATCCGTGATTCTGGTCGGTAAGTTTTATCATGAAAAAGCACAGCTTGAAAGCCAGAAAATTGACTGGGCCGGAGCACTCACGCTTGTAGCCGGCGTTGTCAGCCTTATGTTTGCACTGGAGCTTGGAGGAAAAGAGTTCTCCTGGACTTCTTGGCAGTCCTTTTCATTGTTCGGCTCTTTTGTCTTATTTCTGATTTTATTTTTAGTTGCCGAAACAAAAGCAAAAGATCCAATCATTTCTTTTTGGATGTTTAAAAGCAGACTGTTTGCAAGTTCTCAGATTCTTGCCTTTTTGTACGGGGCTTCGTTTATCATACTTACGATTTTTATTCCGATTTTTGTTCAGGCTGTATACGGGGGATCAGCTACAAGTGCAGGTTACATCCTCATGCCGCTTATGCTAGGGTCGGTTGTCGGCAGCGGACTTGCAGGTGCGTTTATGACAAAAACAAGCTACCGCAGCATCATGTTCGTTTCCATCACTTCCTTTATTGCCGGAATGGGGCTGCTCAGCACGATGACGCCGGATACGGGAAGGCTGCTGCTGACGCTGTTTATGATTCTATCGGGATTTGGGGTCGGATTTTCCTTTTCGCTCCTTCCAAATGCGTCCATTCATAACCTGGATCCTCGGTTCAGAGGTTCAGCGAACGCAACAAATGCCTTTTTCAGATCGCTTGGCATGACAATCGGTGTGACAATATTCGGAGCTATACAGACAAAAATCTTCACAAGAGAGCTTGAAAACGCCGGATCTGCCGGCAGCGGGTTTGATATGATCAATCCTCAGGGGATTTTTCAGCCGGAAGTACGGGAGCAGATTCCTGCCCGGGTGCTTAAACCGGTAATAAATGCGATGTCAGATTCTATTACAGCCATGTTCCTGTTTGCGCTTATTCCGCTTGGAGCTGCCCTGATCACCGTCCTTTTTATGGGGAAAACAAGACTGAACATCGAGAAGAAAGAGACAGCATCCGCTAAATGAAGAAAGAGCTTAAATGAAGCATAGGGCTTTGTTTAGGCTCTTTTTTATAATGAGAGGTTTTTGAAAAATTGAGCCAAAAGACGGTCTTATCAGGCAGACTGCCATAAACTGCGAGTATTTATTTACTATTATAAGGAGAATCAGAACCTGTCCATGTTCCTGTTTTGATTCAGATTGAACACACTATAGGAAGAGATAGGAATATGAAACTAGTGTGAATTTTTTGATAATATTATCTTTTTCCTCTATGATTGTAAGCAAATGACAAGAGGAGTTGGGAAAATTTGAAGAAAAAGGCGATTCCTGTTTTGCTGACAGCGAGCTTCCTTCTTGCCCCTGCAGTCAGCGCCGAAACACCATACTATGGAAAAACGTATACGCAGCCCGAACAAGTAAGGCCGCTTTTTCCCGATGTTGCTTCAACAGATGAAACACCGGCTTTTACAAAAGGTGAAGAAGCCTTTACCACCCAGGAGGAAATGCTTGCTTACATAGAAGAACTCAAATCAAAATCTCCTTACGTATCAGTAAAAGAGATCGGCAAATCGCAAAACGGCATGGCAATTCCTGCACTTTACTTTACAAAGGACGGGAGCATAAAACCGAGCTACGCATCTCGTAAGCCGACGGTCTGGATTCAGAGCCAGATTCACGGAAATGAGCCTGCAAGCGGTGAATCCATTCTCGCCATCGCAAATCGTCTGACAGGCGAGCTTGGGAAAGAGCTGCTGGATGATATCAATATTATTATTGTTCCACGTGTAAATCCGGATGGATCCTACAACTTTAAGCGGCAGCTTCAAAATGGCCTTGACGGCAACCGTGATCATGTCAAGCTGGAGTCACCGGAAGTGCAGGCTATTCACCGCGAATACAATAGGTACACGCCTGAAGTTGTCATTGATGCCCATGAATATTCGCCGTACACCCGTTCGTTTGACCGGTTTGGGGAAGACGGTCTCCTGAAGTATCATGATATCCTTCTGCTCTCAGGCAGAAATTTAAACATTCCTGAAAAAATCAGAACGATGTCAGACAGCCTTTATGTTGAACCTGCGTTTACTGCACTTGAAGATCAGGGATTTTCGGCTGACCGCTATTATACAACCGCTGTGACAAACGGCGAAATTGATATTTTAGAAGGCGGGACAGAGCCGCGCATCGGAAGAAACTCCTTCGGACTGCAGCCTGCCTTTTCGTTCCTTGTGGAAAGCAGGGGCATTGAAATTGGCAGGGAGGACTTTGGACGCCGGGTCGCAGCTCAAATCGCCACACATGAAAGCATTTTAAGACAGACAGCAGAAAATGCCCGTAAAGTAAAAGTAACGGTTGCAGCTGAACGCGCAAAGCTAGTTAAAAAAGGCCTGCTTCCAAATGACAATGATCCTGTTTATGTGAACAGTGAAGCATTGGAGATAGAAGGACAGACTCTTGAAATGATTGATATTGAGAGCGGAACTGTTCAGGATGTGCCTGTTAATTATTTCAGTGCAACAGAAGCTGTTCCGACATTAACACGCGATCGTCCGACCGCATATGTACTGCAGCCTGATCAGGGTGATGCTGCGGCCAGGCTGATGGATCAGGGAGTAAAAGGATTCAAGCTTCCGAAACAAATGAAACTCCCTGTTGAAGCCTATCAGATAACAAGCAAAGAAGAGACAGAACAGTATGAAGGAAAGCAGCTGGTTGAAGTGGAGACAGAGCTCACAAAAAAAGAGGTCGTTTTCCCGAAAGGCTCGTTTATCTTCCTGTCTGCTCAGCCGCAAAATAATCTTCTGTCTCTCTCCCTTGAGCCCGAGTCGATTGACAGCTATGTAACATTCGGCTATATTCCGTCAGAAATTGGTGAAGAATTGCCGGTTTACCGGTTTATGTTTGATGGGAAAAAGCTGAAGTAAGCAAAAAAAAAAAGATCCCGCTAAATCACGGGATCTTTTTTTTCCATTATAGTACGATACTTACAATAATCGCTGACAGGATACTCACAAGTGTAGCACCGTAAAGCAGTTTCAAACCGAAACGTGCAACTACGTTTCCTTGTTTTTCATGCAGACCCTTCACCGCACCGGCAATGATTCCGATGGATGAGAAATTGGCAAAGGAGACAAGGAAAACGGAGATGATGCCAAGCGTACGCTCACTGAACGTATCTGCAACATTTGCCAGGTCCATCATCGCTACAAATTCGTTTGTCACAAGCTTAGTTGCCATAATTCCGCCCGCAGCTACTGCTTCGTTCATAGGAACACCCATGATAAAGGCGAATGGGGCAAAGATGTATCCAAGAATACCCTGGAATGTAATGCCGAAGATCATATCAAAAATGTTGTTGACCGCTGCAATCAGGGCAACGAAACCAATTAGCATAGCGCCGACAATAACGGCTACTTTGAAACCGTCCATGATGTATTCGCCAAGCATTTCAAAGAATGACTGCTTTTCTTCTTCCTGAATGACAAGAATATCTTCTTCATCTGAAACAGTGTAAGGATTAATGATTGAAGCAATGATAAATCCGCCGAACAGGTTGATGACGATTGCCGTTACAACATACTTCGGCTCGATCATCGTCATGTATGCTCCAACAATCGACATGGATACAGTCGACATTGCAGATGCGCAAAGTGTGTACAGACGCTGTGAAGACAACTGTCCAAGCTGTTTTTTAACGGTGATGAAAACTTCTGATTGACCAACGATGGCAGATGCGACAGCGTTGTAAGACTCGAGTTTACCCATGCCGTTAACTTTGCTTAGTACATAACCGATGCCCTTCATGACAAAAGGCAGAATCTTAAAGTACTGGAAGATCCCGATTAAAGCAGAGATAAAGACGATTGGGAGAAGAACGTTCAGGAAAAATGGAGATTGTCCATCATTCGCGAGTCCGCCAAAAACAAACATGATTCCTTCGTTTGCATATTCAAGCAGCTTGCCGAATCCGTCGGCAATTGCAGTAATTAACACGAGACCAAATTTTGTGTTGAGTAATAGGAACGTTAGAGCAATTTGTATAACAATCATCAGTGCAACAGGTTTAAACTTGATTTTCTTGCGGTCGCTGCTGGCAACCCAGGCGAGACCAAGTACGATGGCAAGTCCAAGAAGGGCAATCAGGTATTTCATTTCATTCACCTCTGTGATGGGATTATAAAACAATTTTTGAAAGACACTGTATACGCTTTCATCCTCTTCAAAAAAGAGAGTCAGTATGATCAGATGTCTGACCTCTGACGTATTCAACTATAATAGATTTATAGGAACAAAGCAACAATAAATTTTTGCTATTTAAAGGATAATCGGCTGCTGCTCATTCGCAGCAATAACCCTTCAAATTTAGGATGGAAATATTGAACAACAAAACCAAGTGTCAATGTCACGACAAATGTGCCGATGCCGATTGCTCCCTGAAAAGCAAAAGCGAGAAGCAGCGCAAAGGTTTCACTGATGATCCTTGAATTTCTTAAATTTAAACCGAAACGGGTATGAATGGCAACCATCAGTGTATCCATCGGACTGGCAGGGAATTTTGCCTGCAGATAAACAGCTACTCCGATGCCCATGGTGAGTATTCCGGCAATTAGAGCAGATGCCTGAAAGAACAAATCGGCAGGGGAATAATGTTTTAAAACGACTAGAAGCCAGAAATCAATCAAAGCTCCAATTAAGAGAATGCTTCCTGCTGCGAGCAGTTCAGGTTTTTTCTTCATCAAAAATGAGTTAATAAAAATTAAAACGATTCCATTTATAAAGATACAGGTACCGACAGTGAGTCCAAAAAGATTGGATTCTCCTACTGCAAGTGCGTCCCACGAGGATGCGCCAAGACCTGATTTGATAATCAGGGCTACACCGAGCGTAAGAGCCAGTAAGCCTGTCATGAAAAACAGTATTCTTTCTTTCATATAGTGTCCCCTCTCAGGTGGAGTTATTAGTTGTTAGTCGTCAGACCTCTTGAATTCGTTTTCATCATATCTAATATTGGCCGTTTTGGCAAGAAAAATTATAGTGGAAGAAGGATCCATGAAAAAAACCGCAGAATCCATGTTCTGCGGCTTTTACTCAGCTGAGCTGAGTGGTCTTTAGAAACTCTTTTGTCCGTTCTTCTTTTGGATTAGAAAAGAATTCTTCCGGGTGTCCGATCTCAACAACTCTTCCTTCGTTCATATACACAATCCAGTCAGCAACCTCTCTTGCAAACTGCATCTCATGCGTGACGACAACCATTGTCATTCCTTCTTCAGCAAGTTCTTTCATGGTGGCGAGAACTTCTCCGACAAGTTCCGGATCAAGAGCGGATGTAGGTTCGTCAAACAGCATGATTTCAGGCTTCATCGCAAGTGCCCGGGCAATGGCAACCCGCTGCTTTTGCCCGCCTGACAATTTGTTCGGGTAGACATCTGCTTTGTCGGAAAGCCCTACTTTTTCAAGGAGAGCCCGTGCTTCAGCTTCAGCCTGGTTCTTTTTCATTTTCTTTACCATCAGCGGTGCTTCCATAATGTTTTCAATCACTGTTTTATGAGGGAACAGCTGGAAATGCTGAAACACCATGCCGACTTTTTGCCGGACTTCGTTGATATCATGAGTTGCCTGTGTGACTTCTTCACCGTTTATGATGATTTTTCCGTTATCTTTTTTCTCAAGAAAGTTGAGGCACCTGAGAAGGGTGCTTTTTCCGGATCCGCTTGATCCGATCAAACATACAACATCGCTCTCATTGACTTTCATATCAATATCTTTTAAGACATGCAGGTCGCCGAATGATTTATTCAGCTTTTCTACTTTGATCATTTCTTTTGATTCCAAAAAGATTCCCTCCTTTAGCGGTCACTGATGGACATTTTCTTTTCAAGTCCATTTACAACGAGTGTCAGGATTGCAACTAGTATTAAGTAGTAAACGGCAACAATGAGCAGGAATGTCATCTCATCAAAGTTGTTTGAACCGAGAGTGGTCGCCACGTTAAATAATTCATTGATGGAAATAAAGGCTGCCAGAGAAGAATCCTTTAAGCCGATAATCATCTGGTTTCCAAGCGGAGGCAGGGCGCGTCTGAACGCCTGCGGCATGATGATCCGCCTCATTGTCAGACCTCTGGTCATTCCGAGAGAACGGCCTGCTTCCATTTGACCTTTGTCTATGGACTGGATGGTGCCTCTGAAAATTTCGGCAATATAAGCACCATTGTGGAAGGCGAGAGCAAGTGATGCAGCCCAGAAGTCAGGGATGAGAAACAATCCGCTGAAACCGAAGTACAGGATGAAAATCTGAACAATCAATGGTGTACCTCGTACAAGGTAGATATAAGCATCTGAAATCCAGCCGAGCACCTTCAGTTTGGATATTTTCAGCAATGCGAAAAAGAGGCCGATGATAATTCCAATTAAGATAGACACAACCGTCAGTTGAAGAGTGACGAGCATTGCATCAAAAAATACACCTCTGCTGGCTATGAGTGAATCAAAAAAATGTGAAAAGCTGGGCAATATAAACAGCATCCTTTCTGTACAGGCAGTGATTATTCCGGTTTTACTGTAATGTCTTCTCCAAAATACTCAATGCTGATTTTTTTAAGTGTTCCGTCTTTGCGCAGATTTTCGAGCGCTTCATTAACACGTTTCAAGAGTTCGGGGTTGTCCTGCGGAATGACAACAGCCTGTTCACTTCGTTCAATCAGCTGC
Source organism: Metabacillus mesotrionivorans (assembly GCF_052171315.1). Taxonomy (NCBI): domain Bacteria; kingdom Bacillati; phylum Bacillota; class Bacilli; order Caryophanales; family Bacillaceae; genus Metabacillus; species Metabacillus mesotrionivorans. The sequence goes on from NZ_JBQMFF010000001.1 coordinate 497,908, forward strand.
TGTCCGGTAATTTCAAAACCGCCTTTGGCTGCACTTTTTCCTGTTACAAAATCCGTGATCACCGCGTCGTGGCGGCCTGTACTCAGCGCTTTAAGGGCAGTGATATCGCTGTCGTACATCTTTATGTTGTTTGTATATTTCTCTGCGGTTGCAGCATATGTAGAGCCTTTGGCTACAGCGACTTCTTTTCCTTTGAGATCTTCAACTGTTTTGATGCTGCTGTCTGTGCGCGTGAAAATTTGAGGTCCTGAATAGTAGTAGGGTGTGGAAAAGGACACGTGCTTTGCCCGCTGGTCATTGATGGTGTGGCTTGCCACCGCCGCGTCGGCCCGGCCGGTTTTAACACCTTCAACAATCCCTTTGAATTTAATCCGTTTTTGAACAGGCTTCAGTCCAAGCTCCTTGGCAATCGCTTCTCCGACGGCGACATCAAACCCGGTCATTGTCATATCATCCTTCACATAGCTGAAGGGTTTGAATTCACCTGATGCAGCAAAGACGAATTCATCCTTGTCAATCAATTCTGTTCCGTCTGACAACTTTTCTTTCTCGGCACAGGCTGATAAAAAAACACCTGTTAATAGAACAAGGATCATAAGATATACTTGTTTTTTCATAAGATGCTCCAAGTCTCCTTTCTGAATGGTATGAATGATTATGGTAAACAGGAAAAAATGCGCTAGTTGTACATACCCTTATCTTACTTACTGTAATCGTATTTTTTAGAATTTTTTAGAAAAGGAAAATGTAAACTTGCGTAAAAAAAGAAGCAGCTGTATAGCTGCTTCTACTGCATAGCATTCCATTCAATTTCTCCTGCCTGCTCTTCATAATCAATGTTTACTTTAAAGTCGTGCTTTTCGTAAAAGTGCACAAGACGGTCGACATGATCCCAGTCTCTCTTGGCGATATCTCCGGTAATAGTCGGGATGTTCTGGTCTTTTGCGATTTCTTTTAAATAATTCATGCAAATTGATCCGTAGCCTTTGTTGGCAGGTCCTTTAATGTCGCCAATATGAATGGCATGATCGTCTGAAAAGGTGGCATGAATGGAAAAATCCCATTTCCCCCTATAGGCTGTTTCGCAATCATTCAGCATCACTTTGCATGAATCACCGTCATTTTGTGCATAAACAACGACCCATTTGTCTTCTTTCGTCTGATCAATTCCGACAACTTTCCACCTCTTGGCTATTTCCTTGAGATTATCCTGCATTCTAAAGAGCTGAAACTGCAGTTCTTCCGCATCCACAGGTGCCTGATTTTCGCCGGTAAGTACAGATTGATACATACTGATCTCCTTCCTATATAGTAGTCCGTACGTAAAACACAATTATCTATTTTACTGGACTGCGGCAAAAGCATCAACCGTTTTGCTCGAATTGGAAGGAGTTGCTTACTAAAAAACGGCGCCAGTACAGGCGCCGGATGCTACTCTTCTTGACTGTCATAAATACAATGTTCAAAGCTGTCATTGTGGATATGGTTCAGTTCCTTAACCCCGTAAATTAAAAACTGGTGGTCGTCGCCATACAAGTCAAGCTTGTTTGCTTTTTTATAATGCTCTAATGCTGTGCGAGCTTTATGTTCCTCTGTAAAGACACCAACTACGTTTGATGCCTCTCCGCAGTCGGAGCAGCCTATATCAACTACCACATAGTACATGAAATCACCCTTTATGCGTTCTTTCGTCCCTTATTTTCTCACGACAGCCGGATGAAAACAAGGAATTGGCATAAGCGGATCAGACATCCAGTGTCTGAGGTGTTTTCTGTCCGCTGTTCATCAGGCGGATTTTGTTCGGTTTAATGGCAAGAACAATATAGTCCGGGTCATCAGGACCCTTGAACCAATTTTTCATATGCTCATTCCAGATCCGGTCTTTCAGTTCCTGGTCGCTGCTGATTTCCGCTGTTCCCTCGAACTCTACATAGGAGTCCCCGTATCCTTCGCCTTCATAGCCCAGCAGGATATGTACGTTCGGATTTTTATCAATTTCCTCTGCTTTGTGCGTGTGAACATTAGTCGGGGTGTAGAGCATGAGTTCATCATTGGAAAAGGTCATATAACGGGAGTGGGGTTTATTGTCCACTACGGTAGACAGTGTCCCTACTTTATGTTTTTCAAGTACCTGAAGGACCTCTTGATTCAGTGTCTGCTTGTCCATGGTAACATCTCCTTTATACGTAATAATGTATGTATTCCTTCATTTTCTTATCTTGAAACATGTAAGTGGAGTGTTGGCGGACACGCAAATGCCTCCCGCTGAGAGGCATTCATGGGGTGGAAACAGACGGATTAACTGCAGACAGTTCCCTGAAGAAAAGCTTTTCATCTTTTGGCAGCGAAACAAGCGCAAATTTTGAATAGACGGGGCGGCTGGATGAAAAAGAACCTGTGTACACGATTTTAAGGCGCTTGAATGTCCAAGCCGGTGAAGATAGTGGATTCATTGAATAGTGCACTTCTTTAATGTCTCTGATAAAAATTTCTTTTCTGATAAGTCCGAATACAATTTTCAGTTTCTGATCGGCGATGACAAAATACGAGTTAAGAAGAGCATGTGCAAGAAAGGCTGCAATTAAAAAAGGGAAAACAAGAGGTGCCGCAGGTTCACCCTGATACAGAAGAAAAAACGGGAAAACAATCAAAAAAACGACGATACATACAAGGATTGGGTTTCGCTTTACTTTAAACGTCATGACAGACCTCCTTACATAAATTTTAGCATATTTTCCCTTTTTATTGACGGATAAATTTCGTTTGTTCTTATTGGAAGCACGTTCCTGTTACGGGGAAGCAGGAATACGGGAATGATTTAAAATAGCTGATATAGACTGGTATAGACAACTAGTTGAATAGATGTTATAGTATGTGTGAAAACGGATGCAAGGAGCTGTAATGATGGCAAAAATATGCTTATTGAATGCGGAAATTTATACTGGCGAATCCATCATTGAGAGTGGGTACGTTTTAATAGAAGATGAAAAAATAAAACAAGTCGGGAAGATGGAGGGTTATCAGGAGCAGAGCGGATTTGAGCGCGTAATTGATTTAAACCACGCTGCAAGAATCGTTCCGGGCTTTATTGATCTCCATATCCACGGAGCACACGGTGCGGATGTAATGGATGCTTCTCTAGAAGCGCTGCAAATAATGACTTCAAAGCTTCCATTTGAAGGAACAACAAGTTTTCTGGCAACTACAATGACTTCAAGTAAAGAACAAATTTCTGAAGCTCTTGTCAATGCGGCCGCATACTTAAAAGAAAAAAATCAAACCGGTGCAGAGATTCTTGGCATTCATCTTGAAGGTCCATTTTTAAATCCGAAACGTGCAGGGGCTCAGGCACCCGGAAATATTATTGAACCCTCAATTGCCCTTTTTGACAGGTGGCATGAAGAGTCAGGCGGAAGCATTAAACTTGTGACACTTGCACCGGAGCGCGAAGGCGGGTATGAGCTTGCCGGCCATTTAAAGAGTTTGTCCATTGTCCCGTCTATAGGCCACAGTGATGCTGTATATCAGGAAGTGGAGACGGCGATTGCAAGCGGAGTCCATCATGCGACACATCTTTTTAATGGGATGAGAGGGATTCATCACCGCGACGCAGGCACTGCAGGCGCTGTTCTGATGAAGGATGAAGTGATGACGGAAATGATTGTCGACGGCATTCATATTGCACCTGAAATGGTCAAGTTTGCTTATAGGATGAAAGGCAGTGAAAGGTCCATTCTTATAACTGATGCTATGCGTGCCAAAGGGCTCGGTCCAGGCACTTACGATCTTGGCGGACAGGAAGTAACAGTTGACGGGGAGCGGGCGACACTCGCTGATGGGACACTTGCAGGAAGTATTCTTACATTTAGAGATGCAATCGTCAACGCGATGTCATTCACGGGATGCTCCCTCCAGGATGCTGTCACGATGTCATCTGTTAATCCTGCTAAACAAATTGGGGTCTACGACAGAAAAGGCAGCCTTGAGAAGGGAAAAGATGCAGACATTGCCGTGCTCGATGACCAATTGAATGTGATGATGACGATCTGCAGAGGAACGATATCTTTTACAGGGAGTGCTGACAAATGAAGCTGATTGAAGCGAAGGATTACAAGGAAATGAGCATGCTTGCTTCAAGAATGATTTCAGAGCAGGTCCGGTCCAAAAAAGACTCAGTGCTAGGACTTGCAACGGGCGGAACGGTTTTAGGCACCTATCAGCAGCTGATCCTTGACCATCAGGAGAACGGAACGGACTACTCTGAAGTAAAAACCTTTAATCTGGATGAATATGCCGGTCTCCACAAAGATGATGAAAACAGCTATCATACGTACATGAAAAAGCACTTTTTTGACAGCGTCAATGTCTCTGCTGCAAATACCCACCTTCCTGACGGAGAAGCATCCGATTTAGAGAATGAGTGCAGGGATTACGACAGGCGGATCAGCGAAAGCGGGGGCATTGACCTGCAGCTTTTGGGGATCGGTCAAAACGGGCACATCGGGTTTAACGAACCAGGCAGTTCATTTGAATCAAACACCCACCTTGTAAAACTGGAAGAATCAACCCGTCAGGCAAATGCAAGGTATTTCAACACGATTGAGGATGTACCGAAACATGCGGTGACGATGGGAATCGCTTCAATCATGAGAAGCAAAAAAATTCTTCTTCTTGCATCAGGTGTTCAAAAAGCAGCCATATTAAATGATCTTTTTCATGCAGATGTATCTGAAGAAATTCCGGCGACTGTCCTCAGAAACCATCCGAATGCCGTAATTATTGCAGACAGGGATGCACTTTCGAAGCTTCAGCCGGAAGAAAGGAAGATGTTTGCCAGATGATTCAAAAGAACTCACCCCTGCCAATCTACTATCAGCTCGAAGAGGCCATCAAAGAAGCAATACAAAATCAAGAGCTGACACCAGGCCAGATGATTCCATCTGAAAGAGAATATGCGGAAAAGTACGGAATCAGCAGAATGACTGTCAGGCAAGCTCTTTCAAACCTTGTAAATGACGGCTTCCTTTACAGACAGAGAGGGAAGGGAACGTTTGTCGCCCACCAGAAAATTGAACAGCCGCTTCAAGGCCTGACCAGTTTTTCTGAGGATATGAGGTCACGCGGCCTTGAACCAAGTACGCGGGTCATCAGCTTTAAGGAAGTGCCTGCAAGTCATGATCTTGCTTCTAAGCTCGAGGTGGAAGCGGGAACGTCCCTTTTTGAATTAAAACGGATCCGGCTTGCAGACCAGCTGCCGATGGCCTATGAAATGCTGTACATTTCAAAAGAAACGGCACCCGATTTGACCGAAGAAATCGCTCAATCTTCTATCTATGAATACGTGGAAAATAAACTGGGCCTGAAGATTCACCATGGACGACAGGTTCTTGAGGCCTCTATTGCCAGAAGAACAGAAGCGGAAATGCTCCAGGTTGAAGAAGGTGCCCCGGTCCTGATGATTGAGCGGAGAAGCACGCTTGAATCAAATAAACCGCTAGAAGTTGTAAAGTCTGTTTACCGGGCGGACCGTTATAAATTCACGATTGATATGGAGCGATTGTCATGAAAAAGCGGGCAACAGAACAAAAAAACATCCGGACGTCTGCTATTGATGAAATGAATTCCTATGAGATGGCAAAACTTATGCACCAGGAGGACGCGGCGATATCTGCTGCTGTGGAGAAAGCACTTCCGCAAATTGCTGAAGCGGCTGATGAAATTGTCGCACGATGGAAGACGGGCGGAAGAGTGTTTGTGATTGGAGCAGGCACCAGCGGAAGAGTAGGCATGCTTGATGCAGTGGAGCTCGGACCGACTTTTTCTGTAGAGGAAGACAGATGGACGGCACTTGTATCCGGCGGAAATGAAGCGATGTGGATGCCGCTTGAGGAGACTGAAGACGATGAAAGCGCCATCAGGGAGAATTTGAAATCCCATTCACTCGCTGAGCAGGATTGTGTCATCGGCATAACAGCCAGCGGTTCAACTCCGTTTGCAGTAAGCGGCCTTGAATATGCGAATCAGAAGGGTGCCTGTACAATATCGATCAGCAACAATGAACACTCAGTCATTTCCGAACTGGCTGATGTTGCCATCGAACTTATAACTGGCCCTGAAGTCATACGGGGGTCCACAAGATTAAAAGCGGGAACTTCTCAAAAAATGGCTTTAAACATGATCTCAACAAGTGTCATGATACAGCTTGGGAAAGTATATGGAAACGAAATGGTCGACATGAAACTGATCAACCGCAAACTGAAAAAGCGGGCAGAAATGATTTTGGCGGAAACGACAGGCATTGATGAGGAATCAGCAGGACTAACTATGGAAAAAACACAGTACAATCTTAAAGAAGCCATTTTCATGACGGTTACACATGCTTCCGAAGAAGAAGCAGGCCTCTATATTCAGGAGGCGCAAGGGAGATTGAAACAAGCGATTCATCGCTTTTTCGATAATAAAAACAAGTAAGGGGGAATTATCATGTTGGGGTTTTTACAGAAAATAGGGAAATCACTGCAACTTCCGATTGCCGTACTTCCGGCAGCCGGGCTTATGCTGCGCCTTGGACAGGATGACCTGCTCGGCATTCCGTTATTGGCGCAGACAGGCGATTTCATTTTTGCAAATCTGGCTCTTATCTTTGCCATTGGGGTTGCAATCGGCTTATCGAAGGATGGGCATGGTTCGGCCGCACTTGCAGGTACAATTGGGTACCTGGTATTAACGAAGGGGATTGAAGTCATCAATCCGGATATTAAGCTGTCCGTTCTTGGGGGGATTATAGCAGGTATCATAGCGGGTCTCTTATATAATCGTTTTTCAGAGATAAAACTGCCTGAATGGCTTGCATTCTTTGGAGGGCGCAGGTTTGTTCCTATTATTACGGCTGCCGTGATGCTCATTCTTTCTCTTGCATTCGGCTATCTTTGGGGACCTGTGCAGGAAGGGATCAACAATGTGGGTGTCTGGCTGACTGAGGCAGGTGCCGCAGGTGTAGCCATCTATGGATTCTTAAACCGAATTTTAATTCCAGTAGGACTTCATCAGTTTATTAATAGTTTGGTATGGTTTGTATTCGGTGAATATAACGGAGCGACTGGTGATCTTAACCGGTTCTTCGCCGGTGATCCAAGTGCAGGATTTTTCATGTCAGGTATGTTCCCGATTATGATGTTCGGCCTTCCTGCAGCTGCAGCTGCTATGATTATGGCTGCTAAGAAGGAGCGCCGGAAAGCTGTATCAGGTTTGCTGATCGGTGTTGCTTTTACATCATTTTTAACTGGTATTACAGAACCAATTGAATTTATGTTCATGTTCTTATCTCCATTGCTGTATGTGATTCATGCTGTTTTAACAGGTGCGTCTATGGCAATAGCGCAAATGCTTGATATTCACCTTGGATTCACATTCTCTGCAGGAGCGATCGACTATGTACTGAACTTTAATGCTCCGGCTGCGAAAAATGCATGGCTGCTCCTTGTCATGGGAGCTGTGTATGCAGCAATCTATTTCTTCCTGTTCTACTTCCTGATCAAAAAGTTTGATCTGAAAACGCCTGGCCGCGAGGATGAGACAGATGAGGAAGCAATTGACGAGACGGCTGCAGGCGGAGACAAATATGCTGCGATGGCTGCTAAATATATGGCAGGTCTTGGCGGCAGCGACAATCTGACAGAGATTGATAACTGTGTCACGCGCCTTCGTCTTAAAGTGAAGGACGCAGGAGCAATCGATGAAAAAGCACTTAAACAAGCTGGTGCAAGAGGCGTTATCAAGCTGACGAAAACAGATGTACAGGTGATCGTCGGAACAGACGTTGAGTTTGTATCCAATGAGCTGAAAAAACTGAAATAAAGAAGAATGCCTGAATCATCTCCTGATTCAGGCATTTTTTGTGCGGACAGAAAAGCGGTCTGTTTCAATCTTTTTTATAAATGAGACAGCATGATGATTAAACCTGTCAGGCTGATCAATATTGCAGACGTGACCGGAATCAGCTATATACACGGCCTGTACGTCCTTGTTTTCCGCGGCAATCTCTTTTACCGGCTTTAAAAATAAATGGTCTTGTTCTCCCATTAAAAACAAGACAGGAATCTTGTAAAAGTCTTTTTGAAGCTCTATCAAGTACGGATTTACAAAACGAGTAAGTGAAAACCATTGAATAAACTCTTTTTGGCACATCTTCTTTGCCTGGCTGATGAACATCGTGCGGGATTCTTTATGAGTTGCATAAGGCATTATGATCCAGGCAAACAAAGAATAAAGCCACATATAGGGGAGAATCCTTTTGCCGAGGTTGCCAATAACAAGCAGCATTCTCGTAAATACGTTCAATTTTGTGATGGCCCCGCCCAGAACCATGGAAGAAAGAAGCCTCGGCCTGATCTTCGCAATGGTTTGAATAACAATCGTGCCAAGTGAAATCCCGACAAAATGAGAAGAAGCTATTTTCAGCCGATCATGAACATGGATGACTTCTTCAGCAATTTCTGAAAAATCATCGCCGTCTTTCCAAAGCCCCTTTGCGGATCTTCCATGTCCGCGAAGATCAATGAGCAGGATGTTGAAATGCTTTTTAAATTCCCTTATTTGCTTGTACCAAATTGCCGAGCTTCCGCCTGCACCATGAATAAAGGTAACCCACGGCTTTTTCTCGTGAAGTTTCATGGTTCTGTAATATAAAATGTGTAACACCTGCCATCTGTTAAGATTATAGGTTCATAGGAACTTATATCTTAATATGATTGAAGAGCAAAAAGTATATAAATAGGCCAATTGTAAGAAAAGTGTCACAATTGAGAGGCGGTCTCAAGGCACAGAAGAACTGACACGTGCGCTGCTGAGAATACGCACACAGTCAGATAGATTCATACTTTAAAAAGATACTAGAAACGGTTGCGGGTCCTTTCGGCTTTTGTTATAATGAAAGTACTTATTTTTGTTCGTAATATGATTAAAAAGGCACTCGTCTTGAAGAATATTATTTAGAGCAGGGATAGTAATACAATTGTGCGCTCGGCGCACGAGGAGGATACACACATGTTACAAGGTAAAGTTAAATGGTTTAACGCAGAAAAAGGTTTCGGTTTCATCGAAGCAGAAGGTCAAGAAGACGTATTCGTACATTTCTCTGCTATTCAAGGCGAAGGTTTTAAATCTTTAGAAGAAGGCCAAGAAGTTACTTTCGAAATCGTTGAAGGCGCTCGTGGACCACAAGCTGCTAACGTTCAAAAGTAATGACTGAAAAAGACTCCTGTAAAGGAGTCTTTTTTTGTGTATTTGGGGGAGTGGAGCACATTTAAATCACGGCAAGCGGCGGAATCGTACCCTCTGAAACCGTAAGACGATGTGGGAGGGTAAGCAAGTGCTTGAATCGTACCCTCCAAAACCGTAAAACGATGTGGGAGGGTAAGCAAACGGTGAAATCCTACCCTCCGAAACCGTAAAACGATCTGGGAGGGTAAGCAAGCGAGTGAATCGTACCCTCCAAAACCGTAAAACGATGTGGGAGGGTAAGCAAGTGCTTGAATCGTACCCTCCAAAACCGTAAAACGATGTGGGAGGGTAAGCAAGTGCTTGAATCGTACCCTCCAAAACAGTAAAACGATGTGGGAGGGTAAGCAAACGGTGAAATCCTACCCTCCGAAACCGTAAAACGATCTGGGAGGGTAAGCAAGCGAGTGAATCGTACCCTCCAAAACCGTAAAACGATGTGGGAGGGTAAGCAAAAGCCTGAATCGTACCCTGCAAAACCGTAAAACAATCGGAGAGGATAAGCAAACGCCCCCGAGTCTCACCCCTCCAAAACTTACTCTTCCTTTATCACCTTCAGCGGCTTATCAGCCGGCCCTTCTATTACATCACCCTTATAAGAAAACCTTGATCCATGACACGGGCAGTCCCAAGAGCGGTCTCCGCTGTTCCATTCCACTTCGCAGCCAAGGTGGGTGCAGGTCATATCCACAAGGTGAAGCACACCTTGTTCGTCTTTATACCCTCCGGCTTTTTTCCCGTTTACCATCACCGCACAGCCTTCATCAGCATGAAGATCCTTGGGTGTCTTTGATGGACGCTTGATTTTACCTGCTATTAGGTGCTTTGCCACATCTGCATTTGCTTTCAGAAATTCTTTTACACCAGGGTCAGAGTGAAAGCGGCTCGGTGTGAAAAGATCAAGATAGCGTGATTCTTTCATTACAATTAAATCCCTGAGCATATGTGCAGCAAACGTGCCGTTTGTCATGCCCCATTTATGAAAGCCTGTAGCTGCATAGATATTGGGGTTGCTTGATGTAAGGGGGCCGATGTAAGGGATTTTATCCAATGTAAATAAGTCCTGTGCAGACCACCTGTGTGTAATTTCCTCCAGGCCAAAAATCTCTTCTCCAAAACCTTCGAGCTTTTCATACAGCTTGTGGGTATCTTTCTCCTGGCCAGCTTTATGGCCCTCGCCTCCGATTAAGACGACATCCTGACCGCTGGAGGATGCTGATCTGAGCGAACGTTTAGGCTCATCGACACTTAAATACATGCCGCCGGGATACGGTTTTGAAGTTTTTGCACTAATGACATAGGAACGATCGGCATACATTCTGGCAAAATAGAAGCCGTTTCCGTCATAAAAAGGAAAATGAGTCGCCGCAATGACATGTTCACAAGTAATCTCAAATCCTTCATTTGAAAGCAGTACAGGCTCTTCTTTTGTTCCTTTCACGTCAATTACTGCTGTGTTTTCATAAATCTGTACACCTGCCTGCATCATTTCTTCAAGCAGGGCCTGCAAATAATTCAGCGGATGAAACTGAGCCTGATTTTTAACACGCAGTGCTCCTTTAATCTCGATATCCAACGGGATCTGATCAATGTATTCATAAGGAATCCCAATGGCATCATAAGCATCTTTTTCTTTTAGAAGTTTGTCCAGAGATTCATCAGAAACAGCATAGAGAATGGCATCCTGATTGCTGAAATCACATGGGATGTTTTTTTCTTCAACGGTTTTTCTTATAAAATCAAGTCCTGCCTGGTTCGCTTCATAATAGTGTTTGGCGCCATCTGTTCCGACATGCTGGGTCAGTTCGTGATAAATAAGATCATGCTGAATGGTAACTTTAGCAGTCGTGTGGCCGGTCGTGCCATTGAGCAGACAATCAGAGTCAATCAGTGCGACCTTAAGTCCTTTTTTCGCAAGAAGGTAGGCTGAAGTTATGCCGGTAATCCCCCCGCCGACTACAGCTGCATCAACCGTTATGTGCTTTGAAAGTTTAGGGAAATCGGGAAGACTTGAGGTGTCTCTCCAGTAAGGTTCCGGAAACCGGGGCAGTTTTGAGTTTATATTTTCCATATGTAATCCTCCTCCTGAGTCACCCTTAGGGTAACCTTATGGCAAAAATACATGTATTTGGAAGAATGCATTGATAATTCTGAAAGCGGCGGGTTATAATAGAAGTACTTTAAAGAACGGAGGTGGATGAGAGATGAACAGTTTGAATGTGCTGCACGGTAAAGAGTTATCATACCTTTATTTATGTCGTGCAATTTTTCATGCAATTGCTTTTAACGGGATACGTATGCCCTTTTTCAGCAACTGCATAGACACATTCAAACGTTAAGAAGATTCTCTTATCCACAAGTGATGCGGAGGGCTTATTAGCCCTCCGTATTTTTTGTTTTGGCGAATTCAGATAAACTCGCTGAAGAACCGGGATAAGCAGGAAACTGCTTATTCTGGTTTTTTTTTATATTTCAAAGGGGTTTTTACTTATGACGATTTGTTCGGTTCAGGGATTAACAAAATCATACGGAAGCCAGCTGATTTTTGAAAAGCTGAGCTTTGAAATAAATGAAGGCGAAAAGATTGGGTTTACAGGCAGAAATGGGACAGGGAAAACGACGATCTTTAAGTGTCTGTCAGGAATTGAACAGCCTGATGAAGGCACAATCGCGATTAAAAAAGGAAAAAAGATAGGCTATCTGGCTCAAATACCTGTTTTTCATGACGGTGCGACTGTGGAAGATGTGTTGAGAGAGGGGTTCTCGGAACTGACAGAGCTGGCAGCTGAGCTATCTGACCTTGAGATGAAAATGGCTGAGGCAAAAGATCCTCATCTGCTTGAACGGGTGATGGAGCGTTACGGCAGCTGCAGACAGCAATTTGAATTGCTCGGAGGCTACGAAATGGATGCGAAGGTGCAGGCGGTTGCCTGCGGCCTGAAGCTTCAGGAACTTCTGAATGAAAAATTCCAGGCGATAAGCGGCGGAGAAAAGACGAAAGTTTCACTTGGCATGATCCTTTTAAAGCAGCCGGATATTCTGCTGCTTGATGAACCGACCAACCACTTGGATATTGCAGCTGTAGAATGGCTTGAAACCTATCTTAAAGAATATAAAGGGACCGTTGTCGTAATATCACATGACCGCGCATTTCTGGATGAGGTAGCAGGTAAAATCCTTGATCTCGAAGGCGGGGAAGTGACTGTCTACCACCATAACTATTCAGGTTTCATCATCCAAAAACAAAAAAAGCTGCTGGCGGAATTTCAGGCATACCAGGATCAGCAGAAAAAAATCAAAAAAATGAAAGAAGCGATTAAAAGGCTGAAAGAGTGGGCGAATCAGGCTAATCCGCCGAATGAAGGCCTTCACAAGCGGGCAAGAAATATGGAGCGCGCGCTCATGAGAATGGAGAAGCTGAAACGGCCTGTCCTTCAGCATAAAAAAATGGACCTGTCCTTTGAAGGGACTGACAGAAGCGGAAAAAGAGTCGTAAGTCTTAATGGTGCTTCAAAAGCATTTGGAGATCGGACCATTCTGGAAGAGATTTCACTGGATATTCAGTACAAGGACAGAACCGCCATTGTCGGCGAAAACGGGTCAGGTAAATCGACGTTGCTGAAGATGGTCATGGGTCAAATTGAACCTGACAGCGGGGCTGTGAAAATAGGCAGCAGCGTTAAAATCGGCTATCTTTCCCAGCAGCTTATGCTTGGTGATACAGACATGTCTATTATTGATTTTTTCAGAGAGGATGTGAATGCATCTGAGGAAGAAGCCCGTCACATTCTTGCAGGATTTATGTTTTACGGTCCCGCAGTTTTTAAAAAAATGAAACATACAAGCGGCGGTGAACGGATGAGAATTCAGCTTGCAAAGCTTATGCAGCAGGATTTGAACGTGCTTATTTTAGATGAGCCGACAAATCATCTGGATATAGATTCAAGGGAAGTGCTTGAAGATGCGATTGAACAGTTTGAGGGAACGATCCTGGCAGTTTCCCATGACCGGTTTTTCCTCAATAAGCTTTTTACAAAGACATGCTGGATTCATCAGCAAAAGCTCTTCTCCTTTGAAGGAAATTATACGTGGGCGCGTGGGAAAATGCAGCCTGTGATGAATCAGTCTGAAAAAGGCATAAGAGAAAAGCAGCCTTCAATTCTTAAAACGAAACAACCTGAAACACCAGTGCATGTAAATGAAGAGAACGTCCTTAATAAAATTGAAAAGCTTGAAAATGATGTGTATGAAATTGAACAGAACATGAATAAACAGAGCGAACTAAACGAGTTACTCCTTCTTAATTGCAGGAAAGAAGAAATAGAAAGAGAAATTGAATGTCTCTATCTAGAGCTTGAGAATGCAGAATGAACAAAAAAAAGAATCCATTGCCGGTGCGCAATGGGTTCTTTTTATTGGACTACTTGAAATTTTCCACACGTTCAGGGTTATCTGAATGATTGTCTTTCAAAATGCCATTTTCTTCAATATGACGTTTAGCTTCTTCATCGCCAAGCAAATAAATCATGCCGTATATTTTTCTCATCGAATCGTCATAGGCTTTATTTTCAGCATCATGATGATATTCGCGGAACGGAACCTGCGCGCGCTGAAAGGTTTGAAAGTCAGCCGAGCTGTTCTCGCTGTAATAGGACTTCAGCTGATCAATTTCAGCCGGAGTGGCGTACAGTTTGAAGCTGGGACTTGATTCTGCAGGATTCTGAAGAATTTCTCCGCTTGCGACGTCAATATAGTACGTTTGTTTTTCTAGATTCATCCTATCCATCTCCTTTTAGTGATTTGTCTTTCTTTACCACTAATCGGATAAATATAACCCTCTATTAACTCAGCATGACCTTGTCTGACAGAGAGCTTCCGCCTTTTATTTTTGAGAATTCGTTCAGCAGGGAGGCTACAGTCAGTTTTTTCTTTTGTTCCCCTTCTGCCTGAAAGATTATTCGTCCGCCGTCCATCATGACAAGGCGATTGCCAAGATCGACTGCCTGCTGCATATTGTGAGTGATCATCAGAGTTGTTAACTGACCTTCTGAAACGAGCTTTTCCGTCAGGTTTGTAATGAGGTCTGCCCGTGAAGGATCTAGTGCAGCTGTATGTTCATCAAGCAAGAGAATTCCAGGATTCGTGAACGTGGCCATTAAGAGGGACAGCGCCTGCCGTTCGCCGCCTGAAAGCAGCCCGACTTTTGCAGAGAGTCTGTCTTCGAGTCCAAGGCCGAGCGTCGTTAGCTTTTCCTTGAAAAATGCTTTTCTCCTGGCAGTAACGCCGGGTCTCAGTGTGCGTTTATGGACACGCGCATAGGCGATGGCGAGATTTTCTTCTATCGTGAGCGCTGGTGCTGTTCCGGCCATCGGATCCTGAAAAACGCGGCCGAGGTATTTTGCACGCTTGTGCTCGCGCATGTTTGTGATTGCTTTTCCATCGATCAGCACGTCTCCGTAATCAGGAAAAAGTCTGCCTGATATAACGTTCAGCAATGTGGATTTACCTGCTCCATTGCTGCCGATCACCGTGACGAAATCTCCTTTTTTTAGAGAAAGGGAAAGCCCGTTCAAAGCTTTTTTCTCATCGGGAGAACCTTCATTAAACACTTTTTCAATCTGCTTCAGCTCAAGCAATGTGAACATCTCCCTTTCTCCTGAGAAGTTTTTTCCTTTTTTCTTTCTGTTTTGCAAGAAGCTGCGGCACGACGAGCGCCGCGATGACGATGGCTGCCGTAATCATCTTCATATCGCCTGTCTCAAGGAAGTCTGCTCTGAGCGCAAGCGCAATAATAATGCGGTAGAGGATGGCTCCAATGATGACAGCGAGAGTTGCCCGGATAATCGTTTTTGTTCCGACGAGGGCTTCCCCGATAATGACAGATGCAAGGCCAATAATGATCATCCCGATCCCCATGCCAATATCGCTGAATCCCGAAAATTGGGCGATGAAAGCACCTGAAAAGGCAACAAGTGCATTGGAGATACCGAGACCGATAATTTTCAGAAGATCCGTATTGGCTGAAAAGCTTGAAATCATTTTTTCATTATCACCGACAGCACGGATGGCAATGCCGATCTCTGTTTTAAGGAAATAATCAAGCGAAAGCTTTATAAGGACAATAAGGCCGCACATGGCTGCGAGAACCGACCATGTTTTCGGGATAAATGCTTCAAGACCTGCTGATACAAAAACAGACTGTATAAATGCGTCAATTCCAAGCTCGTTCCAGCCATCAAGCAAAACAGAAAAGACGGTGCTTTCCTGAAGCAGAGGGACGTTTGACTGGCCCATAATCCGCAGATTAATCGAATATAAGGCAATCATCATCAGGATCCCTGCAAGCAGGGGATTGATTTTCCCTTTCGTGTGAAGAATTCCCGTAAGACACCCTGCAACAAATCCGGCGGCAAGGGCCGCCAGAGTTGCGATAAAAGGGTTAACGCCATTTACAATCAATGCAGCACATACAGCTGCACCTGTGACAAAGCTGCCGTCGACGGTGAGATCGGGAAAATCGAGAATCCTGAAGGAAAGATACACACCAAGAGCCATGATGGCGTAGATCAGTCCGGATTCAACAGAAGAGAATAGGGCAGTAAACATGGTGTGTCCTCCTTAATCGATTAATTCAGCGTCTTTCCAGTCCTCTTTTATGTCAACATTCATCGCTTCAGCCGCTTTTTTGCTGACCTGCAGTTTTAATTTCTGAGGGTAATCAACAGGGATTTCTCCCGCTTCTTTTTCTCCTTTTAGGATGTCAGCTGCCTTTAAGCCTGCTTCATATCCGATATCCCCGTAGTCAAATCCGTAAGCTGCAAAACCGCCTCTTGCTACAGAATCAAGCTCCCCTACAAACAATGGCAGGTCTTCATCCCCTGCAACAGAAATAACAGACTCCAGCGCGGATACAACTGTATTATCAGTAATAATATAGAAAGAATCTACTTTTCCGACTAAGCTTTCAGCGGCCTGCTTCACTTCAGCCGAAGTTGAAACAGAAGCTTCAACAATTTCAAGGTCTGTTCCCTTTGCTGCTTTTTTAACAAGATCAATTTGAGCAGCCGAATTTTGCTCACCGGAGTTATAAATCATTCCAATCTTATTGCCGTCCACATTTTCATCTATAAATTTGACCGTATTTGGAATGGCATCAGGGTGAGTATCTGTCGTTCCGGTAATGTTTGCACCCGGTTTTTCAAAGCTTTCGACAAGGCCCGCCCCAATTGGATCCGTGACTGAAGTGAAAACAATCGGTATATCTTTTGTTGCATTGAGTGCGCTTAGAGCACTTGGTGTGGAGTTGGCAAAAATCAGATCAACGCCGTCGCCGACAAAGTTGCTTGCAATGGTCTGATTATTATTCTGATCGCCGCCTGCAATCTGGACGTCATAGTCAACCTTGAGACCTTCATCTTTCAGAGCTTTTTGAAACCCTTTTAAAGCAGCATCAAGAGAAGGATGCTCGACAATTTGAGTGACACCCACCTGATAAGTCTTTTCGCCGCTGTTTCCGGCCGTTTCTTTACTTCCGCAGCCTGCAGCTATCATCATGCTTGACAGTGCAATTCCCATTCCGATGTTTTTCCAGTTCATTAGACATTCCCCCGTTTTATTTGCTTTTACGCTTTTATGCTTTTATTCATTAAATTATACCGCAAGATTTTGTTTCGACAATCATTATTTTCTGATTTGATTGAAATTTCAGCTATTTTTTCTGTTTAAAAGAAGATAAAATGAGGGAAATTACAGGTATGTCAAATACATCCAGGAGGATTCCATGTCAGACACCCGGAAAATTGCCGAAGAAGTCATCGAGGCACTAGGAGGCCGTGAAAATATCATATCTGTGTCGCACTGTGCCACAAGGCTTCGCGTAATGGTAAAAAGGAAAGAAGGCATCGATCAAAAAAAAGCGGAGTCCATTGATAAAGTAAAGGGAGCTTTTTTTAATTCAGGGCAATATCAGCTGATTTTCGGAACAGGAACGGTGAACCGCATCTATGAAGAGATTGCTGCTCTTGGTGTAACGGGGTCTGAAAAGGCTGAACAGAAAGAGGCAGCAGCAAGAAGCGGCAACTTGTTTCAAAGAGCCGTCCGCACGTTCGGGGATGTATTTGTTCCAATCATTCCAATTCTCGTTGCTACAGGGCTTTTTATGGGGATTAGAGGACTTATCCTCCAAGAGCAGGTGCTTGCCTTTTTCGGTATGAAACCTGAACAGATTCCGCAAAATGTCATTACGTTTTCAGAGGTGCTGACGGATACAGCCTTTGCTTTTCTTCCAGCACTCGTTGCATGGTCTGCGTTCAGGGTTTTCGGGGGGAATCCGGTCATTGGAATGGTGCTTGGTTTAATGCTTGTAAGTCCTGCCCTTCCAAATGCCTACGATGTGGCGGCAGACAAAGCCGAGGCTCTGACATTTTTCGGTTTTATACCGGTTCTTGGCTATCAGGGTTCTGTCCTACCTGCATTTATCGCAGGACTCATAGGAGCAAAACTTGAGCGATCGATCAGAAAACATACAAGAGAATCGCTTGATTTGATTTTGACTCCGTTTTTAACGCTTTTATTCATGATCATACTTTCTCTTTTTATAATAGGACCTGTTTTTCATACAGTTGAAGAGGTTATCCTGAACAGCACAGTAGCCATTTTAAACTGGCCATTTGGCATAAGCGGTCTCATCATAGGTTCATTAAATCAGCTGATCGTTGTAACAGGCGTCCATCACGTGTTTAACCTGCTTGAGATACAGCTGCTCGAGCGCTTCGGATACAATCAGTACAATGCGATTATTACGTGTTCTGTCGTTGCGCAGGGGGGAGCGGCGCTTGCTGTAGGCCTGAAAACCAAGTCGAAAAAACTGAAGGCCATTGCGCTGCCGTCTTCTTTTTCTGCTTTGCTTGGAATTACAGAACCTGCCATCTTCGGTGTGAACCTCCGCTATATTAAACCGTTTATCATGGCGCTGATCGGAGGCGGCATCGGAGGGTTTGCTGCATCTCTTGCAGGCCTTAAAGCGACAGGAATGGCGATAACGGCAATCCCGGGAGTCCTGCTGTATCTAAATGGCCAGATTATCATGTACCTGGCTGTGAATTTTCTTGCAGTCGCAGCGGCATTTGTCCTGACGTGGCTGTTTGGTTTTTCAGATAAGATGATTGATTTTGACGATGAAAATAAATAAACTCCTAAAAATTCACAGATATATAACAAACGGGTAAAAACTATATTACAAAATGATGATATGAAACATTGGGCCTAAGACAATATGTATACTGAATTGTAACAGATTGGATTAGGTGGCATAGAAATGAACATAAATGAGAGAGCATTAGTACATCTATCGGGCATCTATTCAAAGATATTGGGGTATTTGCTGGTTCATCGCGATGCCGACGGAAATGTCTCATATGACATCAGTGATCTGTCGGATGAACTTGGATTGTCAAAGCGGACCGCTATTCTCAGAATGCAGCAGCTTGAGCAGTTTGGGGCCATTCAGACAGAAAGGCAGGGTGTGTGCAGAATTATCACCACCCGCATTGAAAAAACACCGATAAGCCTTTGCTATCAGGCTTTATATGCTTTGAAAAGAAAGCCCGGCCTTGCAGAAGATCCTTTGAAGCTGGCTGATGAAATGAATGTGGATGAAAAAGATGCAGAAATGATTCTGCACGTTCTTTCAAAATAATGAAAATGAATACCTCCGGGCTGCCGGGGGTATTTTTGGTGTCAAAAAAAATATTCTTCCTGAACACGAACCAATCAATTGGGCATGCCGTTATAATAATTTTATAGAGATGCTTAGGGGGATGACACACCATGCTGGAAGGGAAAATCATAAAATTTTACCGTGAACTCTACAACATTAAGCAAAAGGACCTTGGGGATGCAATCTGTTCAGCAACGCACATCAGCAAAATAGAACGCGGGCTGACAGAGGTATCGAAAGAAACCATTCAACTGCTCTGTGAGCGGCTTGGGATCAGCATCGAATCAGAAATTGAGAACTACCATAAGATTAAAAAACTTCTTAATGAATGGCATGAAGCCATCATCCACAAAAGCCATTCAAAAACCGAAGCGGTTAAACAGCAGCTGGAAAGCAGCCGCCTGCTTCAGATTCAGGACTTTCACCGTACATATACGCTTATTTTAGCCAGATACTATCTTTCATCTTCTAAAAATGAAGAAGCATGTGCCCTTTTAAACGAGATGCGCCTTTGGAGCGGCCTGTCCCCATATGAACAAAATCTTCTGCTGCATATCCAGGGGAATTATCATTTGAGAGCCCAAAATGACTACTTTAAAGCTATTGCCGTGTTAAAAGAAATTAATCTTGCAGAATATTCTAACCGTGAATATTATTACGACCTGGCACTGGCTTACCATTCCATCCATTCGAATGTCCTTGCGTATTTTTATGCGGGCAAAGCCCTGCAGTTCTTTACAGAAAACAGAAGCCTGTCACGAATAATTGAAACGGAAATGCTTATGCTGATTCAGCTGGAGCAATCAGATGATGCTGTTTTTCAAAACAAAGAATATCAGCGTCTCATAGAGATGTCAGGAGATTACGGGCTGGATCATCAGCAGGCGCTGCTGCACCATAATTTCGGATATCATCAGCTCAGGCAGGGGGAATTTACAGCTGCTGCAGAATACTACAAAAAATCTGCCGATAAACGGCAGCCCGGAGATCCCAATTACCTTGGTTCTTTTGAAGGATATGTGAATGCTCTGTTCAAAGAGGGGCTGACAAAGAAGGAAGAACTGGCAGCCCTTGCAGAAAAGGGTCTGTCACTCGCCGAAAAAGACGACAATCGGACTTTTATTCATTTCTTTACGATGCACCTATTCAAAATAAACGGGGAAATCGAATCCTACTATGAGTACATAGAAAATCATGCCTATCCGCATTTTAAAGAACTTGGATATGTTCTTCCGGCACAGCATTACGGTTTATTGCTGTTTGATTATTACATGGAAAAGGGCGATTTGATAAAGGCTAATGACTTCGCTAAAGCGCTTATAGAGAAGTTCAGGAGGAACAATCAATTTGTTTGAGCGGATTTTTTCAGATGAGTACTTGAGATCATACAAAAAGAGCCATCATCTTATGCGGATGATGGCTCTTTCTTATTCTTCTGAAGCTCCTTCGGCGGCATCGCGGAGCAGGTCAGGC
This sequence comes from Metabacillus mesotrionivorans, assembly GCF_052171315.1. Classification (NCBI taxonomy): domain Bacteria; kingdom Bacillati; phylum Bacillota; class Bacilli; order Caryophanales; family Bacillaceae; genus Metabacillus; species Metabacillus mesotrionivorans. The sequence goes on from NZ_JBQMFF010000001.1 coordinate 518,378, forward strand.
GCTGTCAAGTAGAGCAGCCCATTGCCTTCCAGCGTTTTTGGATTGCCATGCGGAACCGTGCGCTTAATCAGCTGAGCGTAAACTTCAGCTTCAGTCAGCGTCCTGTCAAATTCTTTTTCTTCAAGCTCTTTTATTAAAGCAAGTGCACCTGAAACGTGCGGGGTGGCCATAGAAGTCCCGCTGAATGCAGCATATTCACCTCCGGGTATAGTAGAAACAATCCGCTCACCCGGTGCAACTAAATCCAGTTCATTGTTTGAATTGGAAAAAGGGGAAGACACCCTGTTAAATCCAACTGAGCCAACCGAAATCACTTCATTATATGAGCCTGGATAAGAATATTCCGATGTTCCGCCGTCCTGGTCTCCTTCATTTCCCGCAGCACAGACGATGGAAATCTGATTCGCAGCGGCTTTTTTTACCGCTTTGCGAAGCTCAGAATGATCAGACGGTCCTCCAAGTGACATGGAAATAACATCCACTTTCTGTTCAATGGCGTAAAGAATGCCTTTTACAATCCAGTCGTACTCACCGCTTCCCGTGTCTCCTGCGAGTACTTTTACAACGAGAATTTTTGCCTGCGGGGCAACACCCACATATCTTGATGCGGCTATTGTTCCTGCGACATGAGTACCGTGGCCGTGGTAATCAGTCACCCGGTTTTGGTCCCCATTGTCATCGGTCGTAAAATTCCGCGCGCCTGCTATATTGCCGCGCAGATCAGGGTGATTGATGTCACAGCCGGTATCGAGCACTGCGATGATGATGCCCCTTCCGCGGATTCCCTTTTCCCAAAGCTTTGGGGCTTGGATCATTTGAACACCTTCTGAATTGGTTTTCACATTTTTAACGATCGGGCCATATTTATGGGGGAGCAGCCTTACTTGTCCTCTCATCTCTCCCTCTCCTTTACTCGTAATGCTTTAGATATATGATAGCGTGAGCAAAAGCATGATGAATGATCAGAAGAAACTCATGACTCGTTCAAAACTCCCAAATGTGTTTTGATTATTTTAATTTGACTAATAAAGGGTATGAAAAAAAGACAAGCAAAATACACTAATTGTGAAAAGGAGGAGGTCATCATGAAGAGATTTTCCGGTTTTGCCCTTCTGAATGCGGCGGGATATGTTCTCGTCATTGTCGTTAACTATCTCGCAAATGCCCTGCCGCTCAATGGACAGACATCAGCTGAAGTGTCTGCCGGTATTCCGGTTTTATTCACGCCTGCAGGCTATGCATTTTCCATCTGGGGACTGATTTACCTGCTGCTTGGAATTTGGACGGCAAGACAATTTTTTGTGAATGAAGAAGAACGCATGAACTATGCGAAGATTGGCATTTGGTTTTTCCTTAGCTGCATCTTTAACAGCCTATGGCTCTTTGCTTTCCATTATGAACTGTTTCCGGTCTCGCTGCTTGTCATGCTGGCACTGCTGATTTCCCTGATTGTCGTGTATACACGCATTCAGCGTCTTCCAGAACGGAAATGGCTGATGAGAACACCGTTTTCAATTTATCTAGGTTGGATATCAGTTGCCACAATCGTAAACTTTTTCATTTTCTTTTATACGGCCGGCATCGAATCATTCCTTGGCTTGAACGAGCTTGCGTGGGCAGTTATTATGCTGATTGTCGGTGCAGGGCTTGCTGTCTGGTTTACATTTAAAAATGATGATGTCTACTACCCGCTTGTCTTCATCTGGGCGTACATTGCCATTTATGTTATGCAGGATCCGGCTGCAATAAAAAGAACCGTTGTCATAACCTTGATTGTGATTGCAGCGGCTGTTCTGTTAAAACTCATTCAGAAGCTTCGGAAATAAAGAAAGTGATGCTGAGACCTAACGATTTCAGCCATGAAAAACACCGAACCAGGGTATATACTGGTTCGGTTTTTTTTCATATTAAAGGATTAGAAAAAGAGGCATCAATTGCGTTAGTGCTGCCACTTTTATCAGAAAAGAAACCTAAATAGTGGCGTGATTAGGGAGAGTGGCGGAATTTTTTTATAAAAGAACCTCATTAGCGGCATCACTCGGCTTAGTGGCGCCATGCAGTGGAGCAGCATCGTTTTACGAATTTTTTTAATTGAACTTCCTGACTATTCTAAATAACATGTTTTGACCAAGTCCCTATGATGATTCTTTTTTAAAACTTCCTTCCAGTATCTTCTGATAGCCGTAAATCAGAGCTGCATAGGAAACGGAAAGTGCAAAGAGGCTGTGCTTATTTAATTTCTTAAGCTTATATAAACCTGTTTTTTCGAAAAGGTAAGTCAGAGGATAGGCCAATAGGAAATCCATGGCCGCATTGAGCAGCATAAACCTCCAAAATTTTCCGTATGTAAGGTGGAATATCCAGAGGGTTCCTGAAATGAACGGGCCGAATATAAAGCTCAGATCTCCCCATAAGCGGTTCTTACTGCCGCCTCTAATTGTCCACAGCTGATAAGGTCCTGCAATCATTGTCTCAACTGCCAAAAGCAATGAGACCAGAAAAGAGGCAGGAGAAAAGCGAAGGATAGAAGCTGGCTTTAATAAAAACAGGCTTCCCCAGGAAAGAATAAGAATGATGATTCTGATCGGTTTTGAATAAGTCACAAAAAATCCCTCCTGTTATTCATCATGCTCGAATGGGGGAGAAATTATGAAAAAACGTCCAGGCAATTGCCTGAACGTTTTTTTTGTTATGCTTTTTTGTCGTCATACTGCATGTAAACGGCGTGTGTGACGGTAAAGTCCTCAATCCCGTGTTTGCCGTCGGCTCCGCCAAGCCCTGATTTGCGGAGGCCGGCATGATAGCCTTGAATGGCTTCGAAATTTTCACGGTTTATGAAGGTCTCGCCGAACTTCAGTTCATTCGCAGCCCGCATGGCTTCGTGGACATTATCTGTATAGATGGAAGATGAAAGACCATAATCTGAATCATTTGCAAGCTCAATGGCTTCATCAAGGGTTTTGTAGGTCATAATCGGGAGCACCGGACCGAAGATCTCTTCCTGAATGATTTCTGAGTCCTGACTCACGTTCGTAATGACTGTAGGTTCATAAAAGAAACCTGAAGTCATCTCTGCGCGTTTGCCGCCTGTAAGAATTTTAGCACCGCCCGCAACAGCGTTCTGAACCATTTTTTCAACTGTTTCCAGACGGTCCATACTGACGAGCGGTCCCATTTCAGACTCCCTGTCTGCAGGCATTCCAACCTTCGTATCCTTCATTGCCTGTGTCATCTTCTCGATGAATTCCTCAGCTACGTCTTCATGAACATACACACGTTCAGCATTTGTGCAGGCCTGTCCGGAATTTGTGATTCTCGATGTTTTGATGCTCTTTACGGCAGTATCCAAATTGGCATGCTTCGTAACGATGGCAGGTGCTTTTCCTCCAAGTTCAAGGTTGACCTTGGTAATGTTTTTAGCAGCGGCTTCCATCACCTTTGTTCCTGCTTTTACACTTCCTGTCATGGTAATGATGCCGACTTTGGGGTGGGAGGCCATCACATTGCCGATTGTTGAACCTTTACCAGTGATGAAATTATAAACTCCCGTCGGAATGTCCTTCATTTCATCGATGATTTTTGTGAATTCTGCCGCCGTATTTGGTGTCTGCTGACTTGGCTTAAGGACGATTGAGCATCCTGTAATCAGAGCGGTTGCGACCTTTCTTGCCAGAATAAAGACCGGGAAGTTCCAGGGAACAATTCCTGCCACAACCCCTATCGGCTTTCTGAACATCAGAATGTTCTCATTCGCACGATCACTTGGGATAATTTCTCCCTCTATTCGCCTTGCCCATTCGGACATATAGTAAAAATAATCAATGGCCGTGTCGATTTCTCCGCTGGCCTGTTCATAAGGCTTGCCCTGTTCTTCCATCAGCAGCTCTATAAAGGTATCGCGGCGGTCTTTTACTCTGTCTCCAAGAGCTCTTACAATTTTCCCTCTTTCTGCAGAAGGAACCTTTTCCCATTTCTTCTGTGCTTCAAAAGCTGCTTCAATTGCCTTATTCGCATCTTCCTCTGTTCCTGCAAAAATGGACGAAATGACTTCCTCTGTCGCCGGATTGACGACCTCGATTGTTTCCTTTGATGTGGAATCGATGTATTCACCATTAATATATAATTTATGTGTCTTCATGATTGGCCTCCTTCTATCATTCTTCTAAACTGTTCCACTCACGCTTTTTCTTTAAACATCATCAGCACGGGGAATGTGCAGCGAAAAAATGGAAATTGAAACTTTATTGTGTTAGATTCGTAGTACAATAGAAGCGGAATTCCTTTATTGGAAAATACTTTTAGGGGTGATTTACTTGTCAATTTCATTATCAAAAGGACAGCGCATTGATCTTACAAAGACAAATCCGGGATTAACAAAAGTCATAATCGGACTGGGCTGGGATACGAATAAATATTCAGGCGGCAGAGATTTTGATTTGGATGCCTCGGCATTTATGGCAGATGCAGGCGGAAAGGTTCAAAACGATCACGAATTTATTTTTTACAACAATCTCAAGAGTCCGGAAGGAGCAGTCGAACATACTGGCGACAACCGAACAGGCGAAGGAGACGGAGATGATGAGCAGATGATCATCGATTTTTCCCTGATGCCGTCCCATGTTGAGAAAATAGGTATTACCGTAACCATCCATGACGCAGATGCACGAAGCCAGAATTTCGGACAGGTTTCAAACGCATTTGTACGTGTTGTGAATGCCGATACCTCTGAGGAAGTTCTCCGCTATGATCTTGGAGAAGACTTTTCGGTAGAAACAGCAGTTGTCGTCTGCGAATTGTACAAGCACGGCCAGGACTGGAAGTTCAATGCCATCGGCAGCGGTTTCTCCGGAGGACTTGGTGCGTTATGCCGAAACTATGGACTTGATGTCTGAGAGGAGACTTTAAAATGAGCTCGATCAACTTGATGAAAAAAACAGCGGGAATCGTACTTGAGAAGAAAAAGCTCACCGGAGTCGTCGCCCGGGTAGGCCTTGTTCTTGATATTTCCGGTTCAATGCGGACCCTCTACAAGGATGGAACCGTGCAAAAAGTAGTTGAGAGAATTCTTGCAGTGGCAAGCCAGTTTGATGATGACGGGATGCTTGACGTCTGGGTGTACGACAATGAATTTACAAGACTTCCTTCAGTCACAGAAAGAGATTTCGAAAACTATGTGAACAGAGAGATTCTCTTTAACGATTCTATACATAAATTCGGGCGCAACGATGAACCGCCGGTCATGTTTGATGTCATGACAAAATATTTAAAGGAAGAGCCAAGCAGAGATCCTGCGTTTATCGTTTTTATCAACGACGGAGGCTGCAAAAGCACCATTAAAAAACCAGTTGTCTCATCTTCTGATAAGCCGCTTTTCTGGCAGTTTGTCGGGATTGGAGATTCCAATTTTAAAGTGCTTGAAAATCTTGACACAATGGAAGGCAGGTTCATCGACAACGCAAACTTCTTCCATGTGCAGAACATCGATGCAATGACAGATGAAGAGCTGTATGACCGCTTGCTGAATGAGTTTCCGGACTGGATCAAAGAAGCAAAGGACAAACGAGTATTGTAAACTTGAGGCTGCAGGGCTAAATCCTGTGGCCTTTTTTTGTGTGCAAAGATGCTTTTTTTGAAAAATCATTCCTTTTTCCTGTTTGTATGAGCAAATCGGCAAAGAAACCAATCTTTTTTCATGCAAGGTTCTCACTAATTGAATCAAACGACCCAAAAAAAGCGGGCTATTACATAATTTTCAATATAAAAAACAGGCCGGCACCTCTTGCTGTCTAGTCATAAAAGCGCTATCATGGACGTATAATCTGAAATGTAATTTCAAAATAGTTAAGTTTAAATTGAAATTATGTTTAGGTTAAAATATACTGAATAGTAAGAATTTTGTTAGGAGGCAACATCCTTTTATGGAAAAACAGCTGCGTTCATTAACGACAGAATTGAGAAATGAACAAACAATGAAGATCGACAGCGCAAGCACGCTTGAAATCCTCTCAATCATGAATAATGAGGATATGAAAGTAGCGGCGGCAGTACAAGAGGTGCTTCCTGAAGTGAAAGCGGCCGTAGAGTTTGCCTATGAATCTCTGAAAAAGGGAGGAAGAATCATTTATATTGGCGCAGGCACAAGCGGCAGGCTCGGAGTCCTCGACGCTGTCGAATGCCCGCCAACCTTCAGTACATCTCCGGATACAGTCATCGGACTGATTGCCGGGGGGGAACGTGCTTTCGTTAAAGCGGTAGAAGGAGCAGAAGACAGAGAAGATTTTGGAGTGAATGATTTAAAATCCATCCAGCTTACAGCTAATGATACTGTAGTTGGCATTGCCGCGAGCGGAAGAACGCCATATGTTTACGGAGGCCTTCAATATGCTAAAAGCATCGGGGCTAAAACAGTCGCTCTTTCATGCAACAAAGATGCGAAAATTTCGGAGGCAGCGGAAGTCGGCATAGAAGTGATTGTAGGCCCTGAAGTTATAACGGGTTCAACAAGAATGAAAGCGGCTACTGCCCACAAAATGGTTTTAAACATGATCTCAACAGCATCCATGATCAAAATCGGAAAAGTGTATGAAAATCTGATGGTTGATGTAAATGTGAGCAACTACAAGCTGAAAGAACGTGCAGTAAGCATTATTCAGACGTTAACTGGAGCAGATTATGAGACGGCGAAAGAGACACTTGAAAAAGCGGAGCTAAAAGTGAAGCCGTCCATTGTCATGATTAAAGCGAAAGTCGCGTATGACGATGCATCTGATTTATTGCTTCGCGCAGACGGAGATGTCCGAAAAGCCATCTCACATCATGAAGGGTAAGGAGCGGAAGCTATGACAACCGGAGCTCTCTCCATTATCCAAACGATGCTTTCCAAGCTGCCGCAATCTGAACAAAAGCTTGCCGAATATATTCTCAAACACCCGCATGAAGTGGTAAACAGCACTGTAAGCGAGCTCAGCACATCGGCAAAGTCAAGCGGCGCAGCTGTTGTCAGGCTCTGCAAATCACTTGGACTCAAAGGATTTCAGGATCTGAAAATGAGAATTGCCGGCGACCTGATGAAGTCTGTTGAACAAGGCTACCGTGATATTGAGCCTGGTGAATCTCTTTACAGAGTTGTTGAGAAAACGACAAGCAATACGATTCAGATCATAAGGGATACAGCAGAAATCATCGACTATGAAAATCTGAGAGCAGCAATCAGCATGCTCATGAAGGCGAAAAACGTTCACTTCTGCGGAGTAGGCGCATCAAACATCGTCGCGCAGGATGCCCAGCAAAAGCTGATCCGCATCAACAAAGGAGCAACTGCCTTTACAGATATGCATCTTGTTGCAACATTAATAGCAAATGCACAGCCGGACGATGTGCTTTTCGCCATTTCGTTTTCGGGTGAAACGAAGGAAATCGTCAATGTGATGAAACTTGCAAGAGAAAGAGGAGTGAAAACGATTGGACTTACCCATTTCGGGCAGACGACCGTTTCCTCACTCAGCGATGTTTCGCTTCATACTTCTTTCTCAAATGAAGCTCCTTTCAGGAGTGCTGCGACGTCATCACGGCTTGCGCAGCTGTATATGATTGATATTTTGTTCCTCGGAATGGCGACCGAGCAGTATGATAAGACCGTTCAATATATTGATAATACAAGAGCGGCGATCAAATCAATGACAGAAAAAATGAAATAGGCACTACAAAAGGGGGATTACAGGATGGCTAAGGGGAATAACAGAAACTTACTCATTGCCGAGCAGCTGCTTGAGCATCTGGGAGGAGCAGAAAACGTCAGTGCTTCTACACACTGCATGACGAGGCTGAGAGTTTCTCCGCATGACAAATCAAAAGTAAATATGGATGCCATTAAAAAAACAGACGGTGTTCTTGGGGTTGTAGAGGAAGAGACGATTCAGATTATCCTTGGACCCGGAGCTGTCAACAAAGTTTCGGCCGAGTTTGAAAAGCTGCTTGCAGCAGCGGATGGATTCGACTTAAAGGATGCCGCATCGAAAAATAAATCTGAAATTGATAAAAAGAATGCAAAGCCGTTTAAACTGTTTCTCAGAAGAATTGCAAGCATCTTCATTCCGCTGATTCCGGCACTTGTCGCCTCAGGTTTGATTACCGGTATTACGAAAGCGGTTGTCCAGGCAGAGTGGCTTGCAGCCGATTCGCAGCTGGCCATTATTTTAACGGTTATCGGTTCAGGACTGTTCGCTTACCTTGGAATTTTAGTCGGTACAAACGCGGCAAAAGAATTTGGCGGTTCGCCGGCGCTTGGCGCACTCGCAGGAATTCTGGTCATTAACCCCGCAGTTGGCGATATTGCCCTGTTCGGAGAAAATCTTCTTCCTGGACGCGGCGGCTTAATCGGAGTCCTTTTCGCTGCCATCTTTATCGCTTTCGTTGAAAAGCAGGTGCGCAAATTTGTTCCTCAGTCTCTTGATATTATTATTACACCTACAATTGCACTTTTAATTACAGGGATCGTAACTTATATCGTTTTCATGCCTGTTGGAGGTTTTGTATCGGATACGATCACAAAAGGACTTCTGAGTGTCCTTGACCTTGGAGGAGTAGTAGCCGGCTTTGTCCTTGGAGCTACGTTCCTTCCGCTTGTTGTAACAGGCCTTCATCAGGGTCTGACACCTGTACATCTTGAGCTGATTAATTCAATCGGCGATGATCCGCTTCTTCCGATTCTTGCAATGGGAGGCGCAGGTCAGGTAGGGGCAGCCTTTGCCATCTACTTTAAAACAAAGAAGAAAAGTCTTAAGCGCGCAATTGGCGGCGGACTTCCATCAGGAATGCTCGGCATCGGCGAACCGCTGATCTTCGGTGTCACACTGCCTCTTGGCCGTCCGTTCCTGACAGCATGTCTTGGAGCAGGAGTAGGGGGAGCCTTCCAGGCCCACTTTGATATTGCGACAATTGCAGTCGGTGTATCCGGCCTGCCGCTGACATTCCTGGTTCACACAAACCAGATTATTCTTTACCTTGCCGGACTCGCCATCTCTTACGCTGCAGGTTTCATCTTTACGTATCTATTCGGATTTAAAGACGAAATGGCAGCTGAATTCAAGTGATTGGCATATCATTTTATCTTCAGGACCCGCATGCAGAACAGCAGATTCTGCATGCGGCAGCATCAGGCGTGAAGCGGGCGTTTACCTCGCTTCACATTCCTGAAGAAAAGGGAAACCTGAAGCAGAGGGCAAAAGAGCTGCTGGAACTTGCAGAAAAACATGACATTGAGATCCACGCCGATGTATCACCTTCCACACTAAAGCATCTTGACATACATAAATTCGAAGAGCTTTCTGCATTTGGAGTCAGGGGAATCAGACTAGACGACGGATTCGATGAAGCCGCGATTAAGTCACTTTCATCCGTTTTTTCCCTCTCTATTAATGCGAGCACAGTCACAGAGTCTGAGCTTTCAGCTTTGCTGGAAAACGGCTTGGAACCCCAAAAAATCATCGCATGGCACAATTTCTATCCGAGAAGAGAAACCGGTTTAGACGAAGAATTCTTTCATTCTCAAAATGAGCTGTTCAAAAAATACGGCATTGAGACAGCAGCTTTCATTCCAGGTGCAGGGACAAAAAGAGGACCGCTGTATGATGGACTGCCAACTTTAGAGAAACATAGAAACATATCCTCCTATGCAGCCGGTGTCGAACTGCTTCTAAAGGTCAATCACGTCTATGTAGGCGACCCGGGTACAGAAGACAGCCTGATTGAAAAATTATCTCTTTATAAAAAACAGAATATTCTCTCTCTAAGGATACTTTCAGACCAGTTTACAGGCGGCTTTTATCAGTTTCGGCCAGATGCATCAAGAGATGTTTTCAGACTAAAAGATACGCGATTGGCTGAAGAGGTAAAACCATGCAATACGATCGAACGGCAAATAGGAATGATTACGATGGATAACAGCGGATACGGCCGCTACAGGGGAGAAGTCCAGATTTGCAGGCGGGTGTTAGCGGCAGATGAAAGAGTGAATGTCATCGGGAGAGTGATAGATGAGGATTTGCCGCTTTTGAATCTTGCCCTGCCTGGTCAAAAAGTGAAGATCGACGCGGTTTAAAAAAATACGGAAAACAAAGGGGAAACGTATGAAAAAATGGACAGCCAGCGCACTTAGTTCAGTTCTTGCTCTATCGCTTATCGCACCATCTGCATCGTTTGCAGAAATCGCTGAAAAAGCCTCGCCTAAAGCTAAAACCGAGTACACAGTTCTGACGAAAGCAAAAAAACCTGAAGAAGCGGGTTTCTCTTCTGAAAAACTTGAAAAAGTAGACCAGCTGATTGAAAAAGAAGTCGCAGCCGGGTTTCCCGGAGCCGCTCTGATTGTCATAAAAGACGGCAAAATCGTAAAAAATGAAAGCTACGGCTACAAACAAAAATTTGACGGACATACACCGCTCAATAAATTCTTGAAGATGGAGAACGATACATTATTTGACCTCGCCTCCAATACAAAAATGTATGCTGCAAACTTTGCTCTTCAAAAACTGGCAAGCGAAGGGAAACTGGATGTTTACGACAAAGTTCAAACGTACATTCCGGAATTTAAGGATTCAGAGTCTGATGTGATAAAAGGCAAGGATACGATGCGCATTATTGATGTCCTCCATCACACAGCAGGATTTAAGCCTGACCCGCAATATCATAACCCTGCAGTATCAAAGGAACTGTATTCGCAGGAGCGGGAAAAAACAATCGCCAATATCAACAAGACGCCTCTTACATATGAACCGGGAACAAAGAATATTTACAGCGATGTAGATTATATGCTTCTTGGCACAATCGTTGAAAAAATTACCGGCCAAAAGCTTGATCAATACGTTGAAAACGAATTGTACAAGCCTTTGAAATTGAAGGATACAGTTTTTAATCCGCTGCAAAAAGGTTTTAAACAGAAGGAAATCGCAGCAACAGAACTGATGGGCAACACCCGTGACGGCGTCATCAGCTTCCCGAACATCAGAACATATACGCTTCAGGGGGAAGTTCATGATGAAAAAGCCTTCTATTCTATGGAAGGTGTATCAGGACACGCAGGTTTGTTTTCAACCACACAGGACCTTGCCGTTCTTCTTCAAGTGATGCTTAATGGCGGAGGCTACGGAAACGAGAAGCTTTTTGACAGAAAGGTTATTGAAGAATTCGTAGAGCCTTCGGACATGAACGGCACGTACGGACTCGGGTGGAGATTAAATGGAAACGACAGCATGGACTGGATGTTCAGCGAATATGCAAGCGACAGCGCATATGGTCATACAGGCTGGACAGGCACTGTCACGATCATTGATCCTGAGTATGACCTTGGCATCGTTCTTTTAACAAACAAAAAGCACTCTCCGCTTGTGAATCCGGCTGCCAATTCCAATCAATTTTTCGGCGATCTGTTTACAACAGGCAGCTATGGAAGTGTAGTAACCGCTGTTTATGAAGCTATGGAAACCAATTAAAAATAAGGGGATGGGTAACATGGGGAAAAAGAAATGGATATCCGCCGCTCTTGCAGCGGTCCTGTCAGTATCAGCTTTAGCGGGAATAAAGCCGGCGAAAGCATCGGCAGAAACTGATGTGAAAGCCATTGTAGAAAATATGTCCGTTGATGAAAAAATCGGACAGATGCTGATGCCTGATTTCCGCAACTGGAAAAAAGAAGGGGAAAGCAAAATGACTGGCTTTACGGTCATGAACGATGAAGTCGGCGGCATCATTCAGAAATATCACCTTGGGGGAGTCATTCTCTTCGCAGAAAACGTTGTCGGGACCGAACAGACAGCACGGTTAACGGACGGCCTTCAGCAGGCAAGCCCGGATATTCCGCTCTTCATTACAATCGATCAGGAAGGCGGGATTGTCACGCGTCTCCAGACAGGGACAAACCTTCCAGGCAATATGGCCCTCGGTGCTGCAAGAAGTGAGAAATATGCCTATCAGACAGGTGAAATAGTCGGCAAAGAACTTTCCTCTCTGGGAGTGAATGTTAACTTTGGTCCGTCGGTTGATGTGAACAATAATCCGGGGAATCCGGTAATCGGCGTCCGTTCGTTCAGTTCTAATCCTGAACTTGTTTCAAAGCTTGGCATCCAGACAATTAAAGGACTTCAAAGCCAAAATATGGCCGCAACAACAAAGCATTTTCCGGGCCATGGCGATACAGCGACAGACAGCCATTATGGACTTCCTGTAGTGACCCATGATAAAGAAAGACTTCGTGCTGTTGAGCTCGCTCCTTTCCAAAAAGCCATCGATGAAGGCGTTGACATGGTCATGACGGCTCATGTTCAATTCCCGGCATTCGATGATACAACGTACATCAGTAAAAAAGACGGACAGGAAATCCTTGTTCCGGCAACCCTTTCCAAAAAGGTTCTTACAGGACTGCTTCGCGAGGAAATGGGCTTTGAAGGTGTCATCATTACAGACGCTCTGAATATGAAAGCAATCGCGGAAAACTTCGGCCAGGAAGAAGCCGTCGTTCTTGCACTGAAATCCGGTGTGGATATCGCATTAATGCCTGCTCAGGTAAACTCGCTTGACATGGAAAAAAATCTAGCATCAGTCTTCAATGCCGTGAAAGCAGCAATATCAGAAGGGGAACTTCCGATTGAACAAGTAGATGCATCTGTTGAACGAATTCTTACACTGAAGGAAAAACGCGGCATCTTAACACCTGATTCAACTCCAATTGAGGAAAAAGTAGAAAATGCACTTGAAGTGGTCGGAAACAAAGATCACCTGAAAAAAGAAAAGAAAATGGCAGAAGATGCTGTCACACTTTTGAAAAACGAAGACAAAACACTTCCTTTCAAGCCGAAAAAAGGCGAAAAAGTATTGGTGCTTGCACCGTTTGCAGATCAAGTAGAAGCGATGACACGCAGCATCAAAGAATTAAAAGGCAAGAAAAAAGATGTTGAAGTCTCAGGCTATGCTTTCTCGGGAAAAACATTCGGTCCTGAAACAGCTGCTATGATCGATCAGGCTGACTATGTCATCACCGGTTCCTATGTGGTGAAAAACGACCCTGCTGTAAACGACGGCGTCATTGACGACTCGGTTCAGGATTCAAGCAAATGGGCAACGGCTTTCCCGAGAGCAGTCATGAAAGATGCACAGTCAAAAGGCAAAGATTTTGTTCTTATGAGCCTGCGCAATCCGTATGACGCAGCAAATTTTGAAGAAGCAAAAGCTGTTATGGCCGTTTACGGCTTCAAAGGCTATTCAAACGGCGCATACAGACAGCCAAACATCCCGGCCGGAATCAGAACAATTTTCGGAGAGTCAAATCCAAAAGGTAAGCTTCCTGTTGACATTCCATCCGTCACAAATCCAGAAGAAACGCTGTATCCGTTCGGATATGGACTTGACATCCGCTCAGGCAAACAGCTTAAATAATTTGATGTAAGGGAGAGGCTGAAATGAAACGAATACTTGTGCTCATAACGGTACTGATGCTTGCACTCAGTGCGTGGCCGGCTGAAAAAGATGTTTCTGCCCATAAAGAGAAAAAGAAAAACAAAGTCACACCGGGTGTTGAAGTATTGCTGAAGGATGAGAAAGAACTTCTTAAAGGTAAAAAAGTCGGGCTGATTACAAATCCGACGGGAATTGATTCAAAACTGAACAGCATCGTTGACCAGCTGCATAACGATCCTGAAATCGAACTAACGGCCCTTTTCGGCCCTGAGCACGGCGTCCGCGGAGATGCTCAGGCCGGATCGTACGTCGAGTTTTACATTGATGAAAAAACAGGGCTGCCTGTTTACAGCCTGTACGGAGCGACGAAAAAACCGACTCCTGAAATGCTTGAGAACGTAGAGATTCTTCTTTTTGACATCCAGGATGTCGGAACGCGCTACTACACTTACATTTACACAATGGCTTATGCTATGGAAGCAGCAAAAGAAAACAACATTCCGATTGTCGTGCTCGACCGCCCGAATCCGCAGGGAGGGGACAGTGTCGACGGACCTGTCCTTGAACCTGAAGCTTCGTCCTTTATCGGACTTTACCCGATTCCGACCAAGCACGGCATGACGGTTGGAGAGCTTGCATCGCTCTTTAATGAAGAATTCAACATTGGAGCCGATCTCACAGTCGTGAAAATGAAAGGCTGGAAACGCTCCATGGATTATGATGACACGGGCCTTCCGTTTGTTCTGCCTTCGCCAAACATGCCGACTGTCTCTACAGCATTTGTCTATCCTGCAACAGGTCTGATTGAAGGAACAAACCTGTCTGAAGGACGCGGTACTACAAAACCATTTGAGCTGATTGGAGCACCATTCATTAACAGCACAGACCTTGCTGCGGAGCTGAACGCACTCAGCCTGCCGGGCGTGAAATTCCGGGCTGCATCATTTACACCGATGTTCTCTAAACATGCAGGCAAACTCAGCCACGGAGTAGAAGTCTATGTGACCGACAGAGAAGAATTTGATGCGGTGCCGACAGGACTGCACATCATCAAAACCGTCCATGACATGTATCCGGAAGATTTTCAGTTCTTGTCAAACAATTTCTTCGACAAGCTGATCGGCAACACATGGACAAGACCGATGATCCTTGAAGGAGCAGCTGTCTCTGATATCACAGACAAATACAAAAAAGACCTTGATGCATTCAAAAAAGTACGAAAAGAATATTTGATTTATAAGTAAGCACGAAAAGGATGGAATCTTCGGATTTCATCTTTTTTGTTGCCCTCAAGTACTGGTAAAAGGAGTGGGAGGGTAAGCAACAGCGTGAATCGTACCCCTCTAAAACCGAAAAACGATTTTGGGAGGGTAAGTAAAAGCCGGAACCGTACCCTGCAAAACCGTAAAACGATTTGGGAGGGTAAGCAAAAGCCTGAATCGTACCCTCTAAAACCGAAAAACGATTTGGGAGATTAAGCAAAGTCGTGAATTGTACCCAGCAAAACCGTAAAACAATTTGGCAGCGTAAGTTAAAGCGGAACCTGTACTTCTTTAAGCTTGTTTTGTTGATCACCCAATCAAGCTGCTATCCAAATAAATAATCACAGGTTGCAGGATATATATGGAATACAGAGAATGTTTTAGTTAAGTAAACAGAATTCCTTTTCAACGTTGCTGTAAAGGGAGACATTTTATGAGAAAACAGGTAACTATGAGGGCAGTGCAGCAATCATATCGCGAAAGAAAGAAAAAGAAGGCAGCAGAAAATAAGGAAATGCTCGGGGGCAGCCGCGGTTCTTTCCATCTTCTTGCTTTTTGCTTTTTTATTTTTTCATCAGTATCTCGTATAGTAGCAAGAATAAAATGGAAAAGCGGTGGACATGTTGATTGAAACGAAGAGGTGTCAGGCGTCCCGAATCCGAATAACAGATATAGAAGAAGTAAAACAGCTCTATTTAAACCCGGAAGTTCGCAAATATCTTGGAGGAGTGTGTGATGAAGAGTCGCTTGCACCAATGATTGAAGCTGTAAAGGTCGCAGAAGGCCAGCTGCCTTATTGGGTTGTAAGGGAAAAAATGACGCAGCAGTTCATGGGTACTGTCTCTCTTGATGTTCACCATGAAGGCGTACATACAGAAATCTCCTATCAGTTCCTGCCGAAATGGTGGGGAGCGGGGTATGCTTCTGAAATAGTCCGTGCCGTGATAACGTATGCTTTCGAAGAGATGAATCTTCCGGTGATCCTTGCTGAAACGCAGACAGCCAATCTGGCATCTTGCAAAATGCTTGAGAAGATCGGCATGAAGCTTGAACGCAAACTGCTGCGCTTTGGGGCACAGCAGTCGCTGTATGCTTTGGAGTCATGCAGCCAAAAGGAAAATCCGAGGATATTATATAAGTAGGCGAACAATTATTAATAAGGCGGTGGGATACATTTGAAAAGACTTCAAAATAATAGTTCCGACCATTACTATTTTGAAAATATCCAGCAGATAGATGAACGAATATGCCAGTTGCTTATTGAAAGAAGGAAAGCTGCAAACAAGAATCCGGTTTACCCTCCACAGGAGATGATTTCTTCATGGGCAAAACAATATGATATATATGAAGATTTGCTGGAAGCTTTGTTCGGTTTGCTGAGAAATGAAGATGAATGCCGCCCTCAGGTAGTGCCTCAAGGTTTTATTAAAAACGTCCGAGTATTAAAAACTGCCGAAAAAGGAGAGTTTTTATATACAATTCCATTTATCAGGCAATATGAAAATGCCAGTGTTGTCTCTTTTCAAATTGACTGGGAATTGACGAGCATGGAGATGGAAGAACGCATGCATATGCATAGATACTGGGAGTTGTATATTGATGAAGCATATGACTGCCGTATAAAAAGCGGAGGAGGATCAGACGGACATCTCGCTTATCAGTTTACAGTTTCCCCTCCATTGCCTGATGATCTTTCAGGAACTACCTTTAAATTTAAAGAATACAGCGAGCCGTATACAGGAGTTCCCGCAAACTCAATTATCGAATTTAACTTGGAGTAAAATGATAGCCGCTCCTGGAAATTTTATTGAAAGCTGTGCATTGAATGTAGTCCAACCTTCTTAGACATATACTAATATATCCTTTGATAGGAGGTAGGAGTAATTCGGTGAATAATGAAGATGAAAAAACAAAGGTGAGAGACGATGCCTGGAACCGGACGTTTTACGGGAGTCCGACAATAGTGGGATTCATAGTCTTTGGGAGCATTGCTGGAGTTATTATTTATCAGTGGCTGTTTGGATGAACACAAAAAGGAACCGGATTAAAACCCGGTTCCTTTTTTGTTTTTCACGCTGTTGCCGAAACGCTGTTCTCTTCTGCTTCAGCATGACCGCTTTCACGCTCAAGCGGAGCTTTTTTATGGTATCTTCCAAGAATTGCCGTCATGACGAAGATGGCAATGGCTGAGTAGACAATTTGCAGGGGACCGAAAACAAGCAGCGCTGATCCGACAATCATCAGGTCGGTGATAAGCATCGTTCTGCCTGGGTTAAATCCAAATTTCTTCTCGAGAAAAATACAGAGAATGTTCATGCCGCCAAGTGACGATCCGTTTCTGAATAAGAAGATCAGACCGATTCCGATGGAGATTCCTCCAAGTATGGCTGTGATGACAGGGTGAGGAAAATGGACAATGAAAGATTGCTGCAGAAATTCTGAGGTGATGGACAAGATGCTGACGCTGATAAACGTCCTTAGGGTAAAGGCTATGCCCAGCTGTGTGACGGCAAGTGCATAAAAAGGCAAGTTAATGACAAAAAACAGAGTTCCAAATGAGTAAGCTGTAAGGTGCTGTGCTATGATTCCCATCCCTGCAGTTCCGCCGATGACAAGCTCTGAGGATGAAAGCAGGTGAACGCCGAGCGACACGGCAAAACAGCCGGTGATGATGCTGATCCAGCGAATAACAATGTGCATGCTTTCCGTACGACTCCTTCTATAGATGATAAAATTCATTATACATGAAGATATTCGAAAACCATTTGTTATTGAAAAATGGAAATGTTATGAAAATTTATTGGTTAACTGCACGCAGACGGGCCTGATAAATAGTCAAAAATCATGTTTGATTGGTTAATGCAATGGGTATTGGTTATAGGTTATGTGGGACGGGCACAAACAAACGACGACTTTCAGAAGGGCTGGTGAACAGAAGTGACAGACACGCTTTTAGGTTTGAGCAAGCCGATAAAGAAATATTCAAATTTTGATGAAGCTTCTGAAAGCATTCTTCAAATGATGAGCAAGTTCATTGAAATTAACACCTTATTTATTGCAAAAAATGATCAGCAGCATAATGAAATTGTGAAAGTTTTGAATCAGGATTCCGTTTTGCTTGAGGAAGGCTCTGAGCTTCCATTCAGGGAAACATTCTGCAAGCTGAGCGTCGATCAGGGGAGAGAGGTTCTGATTATTCCCGATTTGGCAGGCAGCAGCTTGACGAAAGATCTGGATGTGACGAAAAATTTAGGCGGAGGATGTTTTATCGGTATTCCGATTTACTATGAAAACGGAGAGAATTACGGAACAATATGCGGACTCGATACAAGGTCTTTTCCTTTTACAGATAAGCATGTTGAGCTCTTTGAAACAATGGCAACCCTGCTTTCGTATGTACTTGAGCTTGACCGGGCGAACAAAGAGATCATTCACTTGTCAGCTCCGATTGTCCCAATCACCAAAGGGGTGGCTATTCTTCCGATCATTGGTGATATCAGCGAATACCGTGCAGAAAAGATTATACATACGGCACTTACCTCAAGTACAGATTTGTCATTAAGCTACCTGATTATCGACTTATCAGGGATTCTTCAAATAAATGACGATGTGAGCTTTCATTTGCTTAACCTTGTCAGAATGCTTGAGCTGATCGGGGTGACACCTGCCCTGACAGGGATTCGGCCGGATCTTGCGATGAAGGCTGTTCAGCTGAATCTTGATTTGGATAATGTCCTGATTGGAGGAGATGTTGAGGGGATTTTAAGTCATATCGGCTTTTCTCTGAACCGCAAATGAGTGTAACTTTAAAAGCATGAAGCCGCGGCTTCATGCTTTTGCTGGTTTTATATAATCCGGAAAATCGGTTGTAATGCCGTCCAGATCAAGCTGAAGAAACGCATTTGCAGATCTTCTGTCACGTATGGTGTAGGGAATGATTTTCATGTCATGTGCGTGAATACGGGAAATCAGCTTTTTTGTCACCAGACGTTTGTTTGGATTTACATAGTTTGCATATTTTTTGAACTCTTCCAGCTGAGCATTTGATATTCCCTTTGGTGTGAATTTTACAAGTACGCCAATTGGAACAGTTGGAGCGATATCATGGAACAGTTTCATTGAATTTGTATCAAACGACTGAACGATGATTTTGGGTTCCCGGTTTTCAATGAGCCCCCTGCTTGCAAGGGCGTCATAGACTTTCTGCTCAATTCCGGGATAAAGGGCAGGGCTTTTGAGTTCAATCAGCAATCCGCATTTTTGAGGATACCGGTCGAGAACTTCATCAAACGTTGGTATGCGCTCTCCTGCAAAAACGGAATCAAACCAGCTCCCTGCATCCAGAGCCTGAAGTTCCTGGCTGGTCAAGTCGCGCACATTGCCTTTGCCGTTTGTTGTCCGCTCGACAGAATCGTCGTGAATCACCATCAGTCTTCCGTCTTTGCTCAGCTGGAGATCAATTTCGATAAAGTCGGCTTTCATGTCCATCGCCTTGTCAAAGGATGCCAGGGTGTTCTCGGGTGCATATCCCGAAGCTCCCCTGTGGGCAATTGTCAGCATTGATTTTGCTTGCCCGCGGTGTGAAGTCTTTTTTATGAAATAAATAACTGCCAGTAAAATGACTGCAGCAGCAATCACAATTGTTTCCATAAATCTGTCCCTCCCGTTCAAGCTTGTCTTTTTATAGTACCCCAGTTTAGGAATGTTTGCCAGCTGGACGGTAAGAGTTATCATGGAACTGTGATATACTGCAAGTAAAAAAATACAGGGGAGTTAGTATGGAAAAAATTTTGGTCGTGGAAGATGAAGTGAAAATTGCGCGTGTTCTGAAGCTTGAGCTGGAATTTGAAGGGTACAGCGTCCATTCTGTACATGACGGCCTTGAAGCGCTCGAGGAAATCCGTTCTTCTTCATGGGACTGCATCCTTCTTGATGTCATGCTGCCCGGGGTTACTGGTTTAGAAGTGCTGAGACGGCTCAGGGCACAGGATGGACAAACACCGGTAATTCTTTTGACAGCCCGTGATACCCTGCCGGATAAAGTGAGCGGACTTGATCAGGGAGCAAATGATTATATAACAAAGCCTTTTCAGATTGAAGAACTCCTTGCAAGGATCAGAGTATGCCTTCGTGCAGCGAAGCCTGCAAATGTTCTGAAGGAAGCAGACATTCTAAAGGCGGGAAATCTTATGGTGAATATAAAAACGAGGGACGTAACACGAGGTGATGACTCAATTGAATTAACGCCGCGTGAATTCGATCTTCTTGTGTACTTGCTTTCACATAAAAATCAGGTTTTAAACAGGGAGCAGATTCTAAACGCAGTGTGGGGATTTGATTACTACGGTGACACAAATGTTGTTGATGTGTACATACGTTATCTGAGGAAGAAAATCGACAGCAGCTATCATCAGCCTCTCATCCACACTTCAAGAGGAGTCGGGTATTCCATCAAGGAGCCTGCAGTATGAAAATCAGCCATAAAATCCAGCTGTTTTCAACGGTATGGATGCTGATTATTGTCCTTGGCATTCATGCGGCCATCTATTTTCTTTTTTTAACAATCACTCTTGATCGCGAGGTTGAACGAACCGAGAATCAGGCTCATGCCGTTGCAGCAGCTTTGAAGGAAGAAGACGGCAGAACGATGAACACAACGAATCTTTTAATAGCGTATTTACCGGCAGATGGAATGATCCGAATCATTGACGAATCGTCGGGGCAGCTTGCCGCTGTTTCTAAAAAAGGAGAATACCGTTCAAATTTTGATCCGGATTACTCAGCTTCTGAAATAAGCGGCACTGTCAAATCCGGTGGTGATACCTTCTCCCGGGCGGCCATTCCTCTCATCTGGACGGACGGAGAAGTTGTCCAGCTTGAGGTGACAGAAAACCTCTCGCATGTTGATGAGGATATGGACCGGCTGAAGGTCGTCCTTGCCCTGGCTTCGCTTTTTATGCTGCTGCCGATCTTTGCTGCGGGCAGCACATTAAGCAGAATCATCCTGAAACCCATCCACACGCTAATACAAACGATGGAAGAAATTCAAAAGAAAGAAACGTTTAAAAAAATAGAGACAAACAGCGGTTCAAAAAAAGATGAACTTCATCAAATGACCGAAACGTTCAATAAAATGATCGGGCTGATTCAGACGAATTTTGAAAAACAGCAGCAGTTTGTGTCTGATGCAAGTCATGAACTGAAGACTCCTCTGACGGTCATTGAAAGCTACGCTAACCTGCTGAAACGATGGGGCTCTAAAAAGCCCGAAGTGCTTGAAGAAGCAGTAGAAGCCATTTATTCCGAAGCGGTAAGAATGAAAGAGATGACAGCTCAGCTCCTCCTGCTTGCAGAAAACGACGCACATATGCAGGCTGAAACGAGAAAAACAGATGCAGCAGCTCTATGCAGACAAACAGGGAAAAGCCTGGAACAGGTGTATCAAAGAAGAGTGGTCTATCACTTTTTCAAGCCGGAAGTGATGGTGTCTGCAGATGAGTTAAAGCTAAAACAGCTGCTCTTTATCTTACTTGATAATGCATTTAAATACAGCGAAGAAGAAATTGAATGCACAATAGATCAAAAGGGGAACATGATTCATTTATGCATCAGAGACCGCGGGATCGGCATCCCCAAAGAAGATCTCCCCTTTGTGTTTGACCGGTTTTTCAGAGTGGATAAAGCACGTACAAGGGGAACTGGAGGAACTGGCCTGGGCCTGTCGATTGCCCGGAAAATTGTCACTGCACATGACGGCGAGATTCGGATTGACAGTTCAGAAGGGCTGGGGACAGAAGTTCATGTGTATCTCCCTGCTTTCTCATAAAGTTTTAATGTTTGCGGGTTATGCTGAACATATATTCACATAAGGGGGGAGCTCATGCCAAACAAGTGGACGGTGCTGATAATTTTGGTTCTTTTAGCAGGTGCAGCATCATTGGCTGTTTTGGTTTTTTTCAAGGATGATCCTCTTACTGAAGCAGAGGCAAGAACCCTTGTTAACAGCCAGTACTCTGGAACGATCACCTCACTAAAAGAGACACGGGCAGACGGAGAGCATCTTTTCATTGCCGAACTTGAGGAAAAGGGAGCCTTGTACTCGCTGTCCGTCGATGCTGAGGCAGGAAAAATTAAGGAACTGAAAAAAATAAAAGATTTTGATGAGAAAAGAAGCGTTTCTGTTACAAAAACAGAGGCGAAAAAAATCGCTGAGGAGCAGTATCAAGGAGAGATAGAATCATTGTTCTACGTTGAATCGGAACAGGCATACAGCATCCGGCTTGTATCCGGAAAGGAAGAAATTTCGCTGAAGATTGATTCCTCAAGCGGGAAGATATTATCTGAAAACCGGAAAACAATAGGTTCCAATCCGAAGGTGAAGCTGACAGAAGAACAGGCGATTGAAATTGCAAGGAAAGAAGCAAAGGGTGAGGTTGGTGATCTTGACCTTGAAGAGGAGGACGGCAGGCTTTATTACGAGATTGAAATTGAAAATGGCGAGAATGAGACAACCGTTCAAGTCGATGCTTTTACAGGCGCTGTCCTTTCCGTATCTGTTGAAGATTAAAAGAGAACCTTTTGTAAGCAAAAGGTTCTTTTTTTATCGCCAATATGAATTTACACCGTAAACTAATCAATTTCTCATCAATTTCTAATGTTTCTCTCTCTTGTTTTTCATTTTTCAGATGTAGGATAAATGTATACAAATCAAGGAGGAATTCAGATGAAAAAAACAGCAGCTATTTTAACTGGAGCATTACTTGTCGGAGGAATTGGAATAGGTTCACAGTTTATAACGCCTGGAGATAAAGCGCAGGCTGAAAAAACAGCAGAAGAACAAAATTTGAAAATCAGCTATGAAAAAGCAAAAGAAATCGTTCTGAAGGAGAAAAAAGGCAGTATTTCAGAGATGGAGCTTGAGCAGGGGGCAGACGGATGGGTTTATGAAGCCGAAGTGAAGTCAAAAGGAAAAGACTACGATTTTACCATTAACGCAGGTACCGGCGAAGTGACAGAAATGCAAGAGGATGATGACAGCAGCGATGACGCCAAGGTAAATCAGGATAGGGTTAAAGTGACGATGGAAGAGGCGAAAAAGCTCGCTTTAAAAGAAGTGAAAGGCGAGGTCAATGAAGCGGAGCTTGAAAATGATGACGGCCAGGCTGTCTACAAGTTTGAGATCATGGCAGAAGACGGCAGAGAAGCTGAAGTTGAAATTTCAGCTGAAAGCGGAGAAACGGTAAAAACGGAATGGGAAGATGAAGACTAATACAAGTTTCCCTCAGGGTGCCCTCAGGGCGTTTGAGGGATTTTCTCAAATCTCCACTCTTGTCCTATATCAATCTCTATCATTCTACATATTTTGATAAGGAAAGTGAATAAGAGGTGAAATGGAGGAAGAGACATGTCTGAAGGACGCGGTTATGGAAATGGCTTTGCGCTAGTGGTTGTATTGTTTATTCTTTTGATCATTGTTGGAGCTTCATACTTTAACTAAACTGAACATGATAAAGAGGAGCTGCTGATGAGTAGATCAGCAGCTTCTTTTTATGTTTTCTGACAGGCTGCAGCTTTGGTGCGGAGGTTGCCATTGCACATAAAGGCAATTGCTGATTTTTGGCGGAATTTGTTAAAAATGGACAAATTCCACATAGCAATCTCCTGTACGCTGAATAGGATATGCTATGAGAAAATATTTTTTCTCATAAGCCTCATGTTTGTAAGACACCTCTTCCTGCTTGCGCATGCTGACACCGGCATGCGCTTTTTTCACGGCAATTATTCAGCTTGATCTGCATCTTGTTGTCTCAATGAAAGCTGATCGATGCTTTGTCTGATATTCCCTTTGCCGGAGTAGTTTTCTATCAGTTCTTTCATATCAATGCCGGATGATGCCTTCAGTGTTTCCTGCAGTGAGCTCATGAGATTTGTAGCATAGCCTGTGATTTTATTTGCTCCGCTGTTTTCTCCGGCGCCTCCAGTGTCCACGACAGTAATTTTATCAATATTGGACAGGGGTGCAGCTACTTGCTTGGCATATTCAGGAAGCATTTTCACGATCATATCGAGTACGGCTGCCTTGCCGTATTGTTCAAAGGCTTCTGCAATTTTTTCCTTAGCTTCAGCTTCTGCAAGTCCTTTGAGGCGGATGATTTCAGCTTCTGTTTCCCCTTGAGCACGTTCAGCTTCAGCCTTTGCGAGACCGTCCATGCGGATTCGTTCAGCTTCTGCTCTTGCAAGTGCCTCAATGCGGTATTGATTCGCGTCAGCATCTGCAAGCTGTTTCGCTTTTTCTGCTGCAGCGGCTTGTTCTACTGAATAACGGTCAGCGTCTGCTTTTTTCTTTACTTCAGAATCGTATTGAAGCTCGCGGCGCAGGATTTCTCTTTCTTCAAGCTCGATCTGCTTCTGGCGTTCAATGATTTTGACCTGCATTTCCTGTTCAGTGACCTTCTGTCTTGCTTTTGCGGCTTCAAGATCATAGGCTTGGTCAGCGTTTGCTTTAGCAGTATCCTGGTCTCTTCTGTACTCTGCCATTTTCAGCTGATTCATTTTTTCAGCTTCTGCAATTTCTGTTGCTCTCTCAAGCTCTGATTTTTTCGCTTCTTTTGCTGCCTCAGCACGTTTAATGCGCGTTTCTTTCTCGGCTTCCGCTGTTGCAATATCTGCGTCCCGCTTCACCTGTGCGATACGGGGCTTTCCAAGCGAATCGAGATACCCGTTTTTGTCCCGGACATCTTTAATGGTAAAGGAGACAATGACAAGACCCATTTTTGCCAGGTCCTGAGAAGCGACCCGCTGTACTTCCTGTGAAAACTTTTCCCTGTTTTTGTAGATTTCCTCTACCGTCATAGAGCCAAGAATGGAGCGCAGATGCCCTTCAAGAACTTCACGTGCCTCCTGCTCTCTGTCTGTTTTTGATTTCCCGAGAAATTGTTCGGCAGCAGTTGCGATCTCGCCTATAGAACCTCCGATTTTAATAATGGCGGTGCCGTCTGCCATCACAGGAACCCCTTGTTCTGTATACACTTCCGGAGTTGATACATCAAGCTTGCTTGACAGGAGGCTCAGCGGTTCAGCCTGCTGAAAGACAGGCAGTACGAACGTTCCGCCTCCGCGTACAATTTTAATTTTATTGCTGTTTTCATCCATGTGAACATTCTTGCTGCCCAGATAGCTTCCGGTAACGATCAATGCTTCATCAGGTCCTGCAGTACGGTACTTGGCAACAAAAACTGCAAGCAGAGCGATTAGGACAAATAGAGCAATTCCGGCAATGACAATGATAGTAGTTAACATAAAAATACCTCCTAAAGAGTTTCTTCGAATGGCTGATAGGGTGCTACATAGACGATGCTGTTTTTGCTTTCAATCACCAGTATTTTCGTGCCTCCGGCAATTGGTGTATGATCAAAGCTTGAGGCCGTTTTTGAAATGGACCCCACGCTGCTTGTAAGCAGCACTTCTCCAAAGCCGTCTGCAGGAATAGATGTAATGACCTGTCCTGTTCGGCCTTTTAAATCCGATTCATGATAAGAAAGAGACTCTTCTGCAGATGACAAAGGCACGAGGACGAAAAAATGAAGAAGAGCAACAAGGACACCGGATGCCATAACGGAAAGAAAAGCAGATAATATGGAAGAGAAAATGCCGGTTACTTCAAAGATGTATCCGCCCGCACAAAAGAATGTGATAAAAGCGAGAACAAGTGTGGGACTGAAAAAAGGGACGGCTTCGCTGATTCCTTCAAAGATGTCTCCGAAAAAGACGAAGATAAGAGTCAGAACACCGGCAATAATGAGTCCTCCAAGGTAAATGGCATCAATAGTATGAACTGAAATGGTGATCACCCCCTGACCGTTTTAAACTGCGGAAGAAAAGGAATAGGCCTTCAATCAGTAATACGCTCCACTTGACAGAAAGTTTCATTAATTCCGAATAATGGAGCTATGGTAAGATAAATCAAAATCAGCAGGTGACAAACAATGAATGAAAAACTCGCAAATGACATCGTATCAAGGACAATGTCCATCATTCCATATAACATAAATGTCATGGACAAAGACGGCACAATCATTGGTTCAGGAGATAAAAAAAGGCTTGGGGACATGCATATCGGTGCAATAAGTGTCATTCAAACCGGGAAAAAAGCCGTTGTGTCAGAAGAAGACGGCAAGAAACGGATGAAAAAAGGAGTAAACCTGCCAATCTATTTTCATCATGAATTAATTGGTGTCATTGGCATTACCGGAGATCCGGATGTGGTAGGACCGCTTGGAGAACTTGTGAGAATGGCGGCAGAACTGACCATTGAGCAGGCTTATTTGTCAGATCAAATACGTTGGAATGAAACGTTGAGGCAGGAAACACTGATCCAGCTGATAAAAGGAGAAATAATCGACAGGAGAGAATTTGCACAACGCGCCCAAAGGCTGCGGATTAATCTGGACATTGAAAGGCAGGCAATTGTCTTTGTTCTAAAAGAGGATATGAATTTAAAGAAGCGGAATCTCTTCTTAAAACAGCTTGAAGACGCTGCAGATGCAGATGGCTTGATTGTCATTCCGGGTGCTGCGGAAATTGTCCTTCTTAAAGACTGCCGCTCAAGTCAAAGCCCTGCATTTTTAATGAAAATGGCGGAACTTTCGCAGCAGTACGCGCATAGAGGGGCAGCGGGGTACGTTTATAAAGGGTTTAACGGTCCTGCCCTGTCGTATGAAAGTGCAAAGGATGCCCTAGCTTCAGGAGGAGCGGGAGAAGGTTCATTTATTCAGTATAAAGAAATGGCGCTGCCTGTATTAATTCGCAGGGGATATGACAGACAAAAGGATGTTTACTTACAGGATATTAAGAATGCTTTTGATGAAATGGACAAAAACGGTGAGCTTCTTGACACCCTGCAATTATTTTTCAATCAGAACGGAGATATGAACCATACAGCAGAAGAGCTGTTTATTCATCGAAATACACTGAGATACAGGCTTGATAAAATAGAAGAATCGACCTCTCTGAATCCAAGGAAAATGAAAGACTTACTGACGCTGTATACGGCTTTGCTGGTTGTCTGATTGTGCATATGCACAAAAAAGAGGCGCTGGCAGGCCGTCTTTTTTTGTCTGTATGGATAATGATTTCATAAAAGTAAGCGGTTACAATAAAAGGACCAAAAGAGAGAAGGAGGAAATCACGATGGATATTCAAGTAAGCGCTTTCGGGGCGTTATGCGCACTCATTGCAGCCATTTTTCTCATTCTGAAAAAAGTTCCTCCCGCGTATGGAATGATGGCAGGAGCTCTTATTGGGGGGCTTCTGGGCGGAGTAAATCTGACAGAAACCGTTGAGCTGATGATTGCGGGAGCAAAAGATATTACCCCCGCGGTTCTTAGAATTCTGGCTGCAGGAGTACTGGCTGGAGTACTGATTGAATCAGGATCTGCCTCGGTGATTGCTGATACAATTATAAAAAAAATCGGAGAGAAGCGTTCGCTTCTTGCTCTGGTCTTATCAACCATGCTGCTTACTATGGTTGGTGTGTTCGTGGATGTGGCCGTCATTACAGTGGCACCGATTGCCCTGGCCATCGCATATAAAGCGAAGCTGTCAAAGCCTGCGATACTCCTTGCCATGATTGGAGGAGGCAAAGCGGGAAATATTATGTCGCCGAATCCGAATACGATAGCAGCTTCTGATGCGTTTAATGTTCCTTTAACATCGGTCATGGCGGCAGGTGCCATTCCTGCCATTTTCGGTGTGGCCGTCACATATGTGCTTGCTAAGAGAATGGTGAGAAAAGGCGAGCAGATCAAGTCGGAAGAAATCATTTCAAATGATGGAGGCAGCCTTCCATCATTTGCGGCAGCTGTCAGCGGGCCGGCTGCAGCAATTCTGCTTCTTTCCCTGCGGCCTGCCTTTGATATAGCCATAGATCCGATTATTGCATTGCCTGCAGGAGGGCTGATCGGTGCAATTGCTACAAAAAATATGACTCATTTAACAGAGTTTGCAGCATCCGGGTTACTGAAAATGTCAGGTGTTGCGATCATGCTGATTGGAACCGGTACACTGGCAGGCATCATCGCAAATTCCGGTCTGAAAGATGTCATTGTTGCAGGGCTCAATGCTTCCGGTCTGCCTGCCTATATTTTGGCGCCTGCCTCCGGGATTTTAATGTCAGCAGCAACAGCCTCTACAACAGCAGGAACAGCTGTTGCGAGCAGTGTGTTTGCTCCGGCGATCTTGGAGATTGGAATACCTGCACTTGCAGGTGCGGCTATGGTACATGCGGGCGCAACAGTACTTGATCACCTTCCGCACGGAAGCTTCTTCCATGCGACAGGAGGCAGTGTGTTTATGGGAATGAAGGAGAGAATGAAGCTTATTCCTTATGAATCACTTGTCGGGCTGACACTGGCAGTGATTTCTACCCTGATTTTTGGTGTGTTTAAACTGTTTGGATAGGAGATGTTCGAGATGAAGATTGTCATCGCACCTGATTCTTTTAAAGAAAGCATGACGGCCCTTGAAGTATGCGAAGCAGCTGAAAGAGGTCTTAAACAGACGTTTCCCGGGGCAGAAATTGTAAAAGTGCCTGTTGCAGACGGCGGAGAGGGGACGGTGCAGGCGCTTGTTGATGCCACGAACGGCACGATGACGAAACTGTCTGTTACAGGGCCGCTTGGCCATCCTGCAGATGCGGAGTACGGCTGGCTTGGTGACGGAAAAACGGCTGTTATCGAAATGTCATCTGCCTCCGGCCTGCATTTAGTGCCGGCAGAACGGAGAAACCCTCTTATAACGACAACGGCTGGAACTGGAGAGCTGATCAGGGATGCGGTCAAAAAGGGAGCAGAGCATATCATCATCGGCATCGGCGGCAGTGCAACAAATGACGGCGGAATGGGGATGGCAAGAGCACTCGGAGTTCTCTTTCTGGATAATAAGAAAAAGGAAATAGGACATGGCGGAGGGGCATTGGCGGAGCTTGCGGAAATTGATGTTTCCGGCATAATGCCTGAACTTTCAAAAGTGAAAATAGAAGTAGCGTGCGATGTGGACAATCCTTTAACAGGGCCAAATGGTGCATCTGCCATATTCGGCCCGCAAAAGGGGGCAACGGCTGAATCGGTTGCTGTACTTGACCGCAATCTTGCGCATTTCGCATCCCTTTTAAAACAGACAACCGGGGCAGATGTGGCGCAAACAAAGGGAGCTGGCGCTGCCGGAGGGCTGGGAGCGGGACTGATGGCCTTCTTGAACGCTGAACTTAAAAGTGGAGTGGATATTGTATTAACTGCAGTGAATCTTAAACAGCACATGTCAGATGCAGACCTTGTCATCACCGGGGAAGGCAGAATTGACGGGCAGACCATCCATGGCAAGACTCCTGCAGGCGTATCAAAGCTTGCGAAGGAACACGGAATTCCTGTAATAGCTCTTACCGGTTCAATTGGAGAAGGATATGAATCTGTTTATGAAGCTGGGATTGGATCTGTATTTTCTATTGTGCCAGGCATAGTCACACTCGAAGAAGCGCTGAGAAAGGGTCCTCAGTATGTAGAGCAAACAATGGCAAATATCGGGCACATTCTGAAGCTGAAGCAATAAGGAGACCGCATGCGGTCTCCTTGTTTTTGTGATGGAACACCTCTAAGACCCCTTGAAGAACTTTGCGGCAGAAGATTTTCATAATAAGAGATCATTGCGATATAATGAAACTAGTAAGTTGCGTTCACTGTGAAACTTTTTCCGCATCTGTACGTACTACAAGTTGAGAAAAAGGAGTTGATCTTATGAGAACATCGAATCCTGCTTTGAAAGCTTTTGCAAAACGGGAAGGTTCTTATTCCAGCCAGCCGATGACGCTGATGGGTGCCATAAATAAATCGTTTCTGCTGCTGTTTATTTTAATAACGGCCGCAGGAGCTGCCTGGTATTACAGTGCACAGGGGCAGGACGTATCTGCCATCATGATCGGAGGGGCGATCGGCGGGTTTGTCATTGCACTGATTGTAAGCTTTGTTCCGAAAACGGCGCCGGTGCTCGCGCCCGTGTATGCGGTCCTTGAAGGAATGTTTGTAGGGGGCATCTCAGCCTATTACGCATCCCTCTACGAAGGGATTGTGATGCAGGCGGTCCTTTTGACGGCAAGTGTGTTTTTAGCTTTGCTGCTGGCTTATCGCTTTAGACTGATTAAAGTGACGCGCAACTTCAGGCTGGGTGTCTTTGCCGCAACCTTTGGCATTTTAATTATGTATTTGCTGTCGTTTATTCTTGGGTTTTTCGGTGTAGCCATTCCGTTCCTGCATGATGCAAGTCCGGTTGGAATCCTCATTTCAGTTGCGATCGTGATTGTCGCATCGCTTAACCTTGTTTTGGATTTTGATTTTATTGAAAATGGGTCGAATGCAGGGCTTCCGAAGTACATGGAATGGTATGCAGGCTTTGCACTTCTGGTCACGCTTGTCTGGCTGTATCTTGAGATATTGCGCCTGCTTGCAAAACTGCGCCGCAACTAACCAGGAATGCCCGCTCACTTTGAGCGGGCATTTTTTATTGAATTTTGATTGTTGTTTTTTCCTTAATAAAGCCGGGGTAGTCGATAAACTTCATAGTCAGTGGGCCGCTGCCTGCTTTCCGGCGGTCAAATTGAACAGAGAACCGTTTCTTGCCGTTGCCGAATTCTCCATTGGAAGACTGGACATAGACGCTTTCTCCATTTGCATCTATTACGTCATTAATCAGCATACTGGACATTTCTCTATCTTCGGTATAGGTGAAGGAAACTTCATTTTCAGAAACTTCTATAAGGCTGAAAACATTGTCTTGCGGCTGTTTCACTACTGTCTTTTTGACAGGATCGATGATAACCTCCAGATCATTTTTACTCACTCCCCGTATCCTGCTGAATTCCAAATACAGTTCTTTAGGTGTTTCAAAGTAATTGCTCTCCAGATAAATCACATCTTCTGTGGCGCTGATTTCCGATCCCACTAATCCATTATGGAAAAGAGACCACGGCTCGCCTTTTTCATCTGTAAGCCTGATATCATCGAAGGCGAATAGCTCCATCGTATTTTCTTTATCATATTCCACGTATAGGGCTGCAGAGAGAGGAGTAATTTCAAGTTTTCTGAATGTGATTTTTTGGTTTTCTACTGAAACGGTTTTGTTCAAGTCAATTTCTCTCATCTTTTCTTTTACGAGATCCTGATCCAGTTTAAACTCAAATTGAAACGTATCTTCTGCGGTCCTTGACAGAGGTCTTTGTGTCTTAACCACAAGATCCAGCTTAAAATCCTCATGATTCATCGGGTCAACAAAGTCGTAGTCAATCGACGAATGTTCGCTTTCATTATGAGCGATCATTTCATCGGTATGTCCATAACTGATCATTGCATTTTCGTTAAGATTGTTTGTTCCCGATGTTAGTTTGACCTTCTCCAATCCAATTTCCGCTTTTTCAGACTTGTTTTGAACTGTATAGAAGATACGGAGCTTTCTCTGGTCGACAATGGCCGAGTTCAGGGTGATTACTATGCCGTTTTTCTCATCAGACACACCGATTTCCTGTACAAAATCATTTTCTGCGGCCGACATTAACCCTTTATTGTATCTGATGATTTCAACCACATGTTCCATGCCGGGGATTGAACTGACATAGGAAGCAAATGCTGGAGAAACTCTGATTAAGGTGATAAACGTAAAAATGAATAGTGAAGCAGCTATAGCGGCCCATTTAAATGAATACGGCCTTTTTTCCGTTTTCGCTTTCTGATATCCGGCCGTGATGGCATCATCGAGTTCGTCAAAAGGAACGGCAATCATGTCTGTTTTCGTCCTGATCTGCTTCAGCTTATATTCTTCCTTTTCAAACATGACCATCACCTCCGTTTTCTTCCAGCTGCTGTCTAAGCAGGGCAAGCGCTTTTTTCAGTCTTGTTTTCACAGTGCTTTCCGGACAGTTTAACTGATCGGCTATTTCTATTATTTTCAGATCCTGAAAATATTTCATGACGATGACAATCTGATATTTTTCACTGAGACTGCTTAGCGCCTCCTGAATTTCCACGGAATGAAGGGAATCTGCAGCCGTACCGGATGAGGCAAGCTTTTCGTCAAGCTTCACTTTCTTTTGACGCTTCAGCTGATCATGGCAGTAGTTCATCATGATCCGGACCAGGTACGTTGTAAAATAAGACGGCTCCTTCACTTTTTTGAGTGATTTATACGCACGGTACGTTACTTCCTGAACAGCTTCAATCGCATCGTTTTCATTTTTCAAATACAAATAGGCGGTCCGGTAAAGCTGTTCTTTATGCTGTTTCATTACGAGCAGAAAGGCCCGGTCATCGCCCCTGATCGCTGCCTGAGCGAGAGTGGGATCTGTCAATGGGGATTCCTCCTTGATGGGGTCATATATCCTGTTTATAAAAAAGCAAGTTTGTCATGAACGCAGTTTTGTGTGAAAGCTTTTTCCTCTTTATTCATTAGACTTCAAACGTCTGAAAAAGTTTTCAATTTTCATTCTTTTTTTAGCTTACAAGAAAACAATTGTGAGAGATAAATATTTTTTAAATTTTTGTTTGATTAAAAGCGCTTTCATGTTAAAATGGGTTTGTCGAAACGTTTCACATTGATTTAAAAGAACAGGAATAAGGGATTTATACATAATTGCCCCCATATCTTGTGAAACGTTTCAAATCACTTATAAATACGGCAGCGGCTTAAGCACGCTTCCAGAACGGGTCCTGACAATGGGCCGGAATGAACCCGGAGGTGGACAATGAGTACGATTGTTCGAGTTGGAATTATCGGGTGCGGAGGAATTGCAACCGGCAAGCATATGCCTGCTCTCGCACGCCTGAAGAATGTTCAGATGGTGGCATTCTTTGATCTTGTGGAAGAAAGAGCCATCGAAGCAAAAATGCAGTTTGGTTCAGAGATGGCTGAACATTACACAGATTATAAGGAATTGCTTGCAAATCCGGGTATTGATGTCGTTCATGTCTGCACACCGAATGATTCCCATTCAGATATTTCAATTGCAGCCCTTGAGGCAGGCAAGCATGTTATGTGTGAAAAGCCGATGGCAACTTCAGCTGCTGAAGCCAGAAAAATGCTTGAGGCAGCGAGACGCACTGGTAAGAAGCTCTCTGTTGCTTATCAGAACCGCTACCGCGCAGACAGCCTGCACCTGAAAAATCTCTGCGAAGAAGGGGAGCTTGGCGACATTTATTTTGCGAAGGCCCATGCAGT
This sequence comes from Metabacillus mesotrionivorans, assembly GCF_052171315.1. NCBI lineage: Bacteria > Bacillati > Bacillota > Bacilli > Caryophanales > Bacillaceae > Metabacillus > Metabacillus mesotrionivorans. The sequence continues at coordinate 551,341 of NZ_JBQMFF010000001.1, forward strand.
CAGAAGACGTGCAGTGCCGACTTGGGGAGTGTTCCTTGATAAGGAGAAACAGGGAGGCGGACCGCTGATTGACATCGGCACTCATGCCCTGGATCTGACACTTTGGATGATGGATAATTACGAGCCGAAAATGGTTGTCGGAACAGCTTTTCATAAGCTTGGACCTAAGGAAAATGCGGCAAACCTCTGGGGACCATGGGATCCTGAAAAGTTTCAGGTGGAAGATTCAGCGTTTGCCTATATTACGATGCAAAACGGTGCAACCATCTTTCTCGAGTCAAGCTGGGCATTGAATACCGTTAATATCGGCGAAAGCAAGTGCACGCTGATGGGAACAGAAGGCGGAGCAGATATGGACAGCGGCCTCCGCATTAACGGAGAGCGCCGCGGAAAGCTTTATACGACAAACGTTGATCTGGATGAATCCGGAGCATCTGTTGTGGACGGAAAACTCGAAAGCGAAGCAGATATTGAAGCGCGGCTTTGGATTGAAGCAATTGTCGAGGATAAAGATCCGGTTGTTAAGCCTGAACAGGCCCTGATTGTAACGGAAATTTTGGAAGCGATTTATAAATCGTCCGAAACCGGCGAACCGGTATACTTTGAGAAAAAATAAGAGATTTCTGCAGCAGGAATCGATTTCATCTTTTTAACTACTAGGAGGAAGAGAAACATGAAAACGCTAAAAATCGGAATTATCGGATGCGGAAGCATTTCAAAACACAGACATCTGCCTGAATGGGCTGGAAACAAATTTGCTGAGATCGTTGCTGTCTGCGACATTAACGAAGACCGTGCAAACCTTACTGCACAGCAGTACAATGCAAAAGCATTTACCGATTACAGAGAGCTTCTTGCCCTTGAAGAGATCGACGCTGTAAGCGTTTGTACGCCGAATGCCCTTCATGCGCCAATGTCAATTGATGCGCTGAATGCAGGCAAGCATGTTCTTTGCGAAAAGCCGATGGCTACTTCAAAAGAAGAAGCAGAAGCAATGATTCAAGCGGCTGAAAAAAACAACCGCAAGCTTATGATCGGCCACAACCAGCGTTTTGTGCCTTCTCATGAGAAAGCAAGAGAGCTGATCAAAAATGGACATATCGGAAAAGTATTTTCTTTCCGCACAGCATTTGGCCACGGCGGTCCGGAAGGCTGGAGTGCTGATGGACGCGACAGCTGGTTCTTCAAGAAAGAAGATGCGTTTATCGGCGCTATGGGAGACCTTGGTGTTCATAAAGCTGATTTAATGCGCTACATACTCGGCGAAGAAGTGACAGAAGTAGCAGCATTTGTAGATACGGTTGCAAAAGAGGGAGCAGACGTTGATGATAACGCTGTCTGCGTGGTTAAAACAGAAAGCGGCATCATGGGAACGCTTGCTGCAAGCTGGTCATACAGCAGGGAAGATAATGCGACGGTTATCTATGGTGAAAAAGGAGTGCTTCGTTTAGAAGATCACCCTCAATTCTCTTTAATCGCACAATATACGACTGGTGAAGTAGTAAACTACGAGCTTGGCAAAATTCAGTCAAATGATGAAGGGGGACAAACCTCATCTAAAGTGATTGATAAATTTGTCGACAGCATCATCGGCAATACAGAGCCAGCAGTATCAGGGGAAGAAGGCTACAAATCTCTGAAAATCGTACTTGGTGCATTAGAGTCGAACGAAACGAAAACGATTGTAAAACTATAATCATAAGGGGGATTATGTCATGACGAAAAAAGGACTTCAGCTCTATACAATCAGAACGCTGCTCGAAAAGGATTTTTTCGGCACATTAAAACAAGTTGCCGAGTACGGGTACGAAGGGGTGCAGTTTGCAGGCTATTACGACACGCCGGCAGACCGTCTGACAGAAGCATTAAACGAGTATGGACTGAAGGCAGCGGGGAGTCATGTGCCTTATGAACAAGTGACAGGGGACGGGCTCAGCCAAGTCATTTCCTACAATAAAGAAATCGGCAATGATTTAATTATTGTTCCTTATTTAACAGAAGAGCAGCGCACGGACCTTGATGCATATAAACACGTTGCGCAGGAACTGAACAAAGCAGGAGAAGTGATTAAACAGCAGGGCCTGCAGCTTGCGTACCATAACCACGATTTTGAATTTCATTCATTTGGAGAGCAGACGCCATTTGACGTCCTGCTTCAGGAAACAGACCGCAATCTGGTCAAGTTTGAGCTTGACTGCTACTGGGTGACTTATGCCGGCTATGACCCGCTTTCCCTGATTAAAGAACAGCGGGACCGTGTTGCGAGCCTCCATATTAAAGATATGAAAGAAACAAACGGTGTTAAGCACAGTACAGTCATTGGCGAAGGAACCCTTGATATGAAAGGGCTGCTGACTCTTGGAAAAGACCTTGAACTGCCATGGTTCATTGCTGAGCAGGAGCATTTTGAAGGCGAGTTAATGGAAGCCGTTGCGCTTAATTCAAAAAAAATGGACGAACTATTAAAAGCATAGAAAGGAAGATCAAGATGAAACTAGGGGTATTCACGGTTTTATTTTCAGATAAAAACCTCGATGAAATGCTGGATTATGTGAAAGCATCAGGTGTTGAAGCTGTTGAGATTGGAACAGGATGCTATCCTGGAAATGCACATTGTTCTTTAGAAGAGCTTCTTGGCAACAAGGAAAAGCAAAATGAGTATTTGGAGAAAGTTACTTCACGCGGACTGACAATCAGCGCATTCAGCTGCCACGGAAATCCGATTTCACCTGACTCGGCTTTTGCTGCTGAGTCTCATGAAACACTTGTCAAAACGATCAAGCTTGCAAACGAAATGAACGTTCCGGTCGTCAACTGCTTTTCAGGTACTGCAGGTGACCACGAAAATGCTAAATATCCAAACTGGCCGGTTGCCCCTTGGCCGAACGAATATGGCGACATTCTGAAGTGGCAATGGGAGCAAAAGCTGATTCCTTACTGGAAGGAAGTCGGCGAGCTTGCTCAAAGCCTGAACGTGAAAATCGGATTAGAGCTTCACGGAGGGTTCCTGGTTCACACTCCTTACACGCTGCTGAAATTGCGCGAGGAAACATGTGAAGCCATCGGGGCCAACCTTGATCCAAGTCACTTATGGTGGCAGGGAATTGATCCTGTTGGAGCGATTAAAATCCTTGGAAAAGCGGGAGCGATTCATCATTTCCACGCTAAAGATACGTATCTTGACCAGGACAACATCAACATGTATGGTCTGACAGACATGCAGCCATACGGAGAGATTCAGTCAAGAGCATGGAATTTCCGTTCAGTCGGCTGCGGACACAGCATGCAGGAGTGGTCAGATATGATCAGTGCGCTTAGAACATACGGCTATGACTATGTTGTAAGCATTGAACATGAAGATCCGATCATGTCGATTGAAGAAGGCTTCCAGCGCGCAGTATCAAACTTAAAGAGCGTACTGATTAAAGAACAGCCTGCAAATATGTGGTGGGCATAAGAACTTCTTTATGGGATACACCGTACAGGCGGGTTTGACACCTGCTTGTACGGATTATTTCCAAAGAACCATTTCCTCTCTTTATTCACCCCAAGCATCCCGCGCACAAAACTCTGTTGGAGCAATTCAGAAGAAGCCATGAAAGTAAGGTGGAGAAGAATGGCCACAATCAAAGATGTTGCAAAATTGGCCGGTGTTGCTGTTTCCACAGCATCCTATGCATTAAACAATAATTCAAGAGTGAATTCAGAAACGGCAAAACGTGTTCTGGAAGCTGCCAAAACCCTGAACTATCAGAAAAACGGGATAGCAAGGGACCTAAAGCGAAGCAAAACAGAAACAATCGGCATCATTGTCCAGGACCTGTCCGGCCCTTTTTATTCAGAACTGATGAGAGGCGCACAGGATACTCTCCTCACTCACAAATACGGGCTGATTGCCTGCAGCGCCATCGGCGGAAATGTAACCACTGCGACAAAATTTTTAAGAGAACGAAGAGTGGACGGAGTCATCATTCTTGCTGAAAGCCTTCCGGATGAGCTGATTCTGCAGTCCGTCAGGGAAGATTTTCCGATTATTGTTCTTGACCGGAAGCTTGACAGTGACAGCATCATTCATGTCCTCGTCGATAATTTTTCAGGCGGGTATCAGGCAACGCAGCATCTTATCGATCTTGGCCATAAAGAGCTTGCCTACATTGGGGGACCGTCGCATAACCGGGACAATCAGCTCCGTTTTGAAGGCTATAAGCAGGCTCTGAAAGATTCAGGAATTCATCTCCATCCAAGCTGGATTCTTCAAGGCCAGTATACACGTGAAGGCGGATACTCTGCGGGCAAAATTCTCATGATGCAGGGGAACGCCCCGTCTGCTGTTTTCTGCGCAAATGACGAAATGGCTGTAGGTGCGATCAAAGCCTTTAAGGAAGCGGGTTTAAAAATACCGCATGATCTCTCTATCATTGGATTTGACGACATTGAAATCTCGCAGTATATCTCTCCGCCGCTATCAACCGTTAAGCAGTCCAACTACGAAATCGGGTCTCTTGCGGCCCATTTGATTTACCAGGCGCTGAATGAAGGGATAGAAGGCAGGGATTATTTGCTGCCGACTGAACTTGTTCTGAGAAGCTCAACAGCCCGGAGGCAGCTTTAAACAGCATAGCCAGAAGGAGAAACAAAGCTCTTTTTATGATATAATAAGAGGCATCTTTATAAGGAATGGAGTGAGATCGTTGAAAAAAGGCCCATTTTTCGTGAAAATTTGGTCAAATGGTCAAGTGATGATTCCTTCCTATATACGCAAAAAACTAAACATTCAGTCAGGTGAGCGTGTCATTGTACAAACAGACGGCAGAATGATACAGCTGATGAAAAATGACAGCAGCACATTTGAAAACGAAACCATTATAAGCAGCAAAGGAACCGTGACCATACCAAGCGAAATAAGAAATCTCTGTGATATTGATGTTGGCGAGAAGCTGAAAATAGACTGGAACGAAGCCATGCAGAAAATTACGTTCAGCCTGCCGGATCACATGTCCACATTATCAAGCTGACGCAGGAGACGTGTCGTTTGCACCATGCAGGAGGACTATAGTGAAAAAAGTTACGCTCTTTCTCATGACAGCCATATTTGCTTTTCTTCTGTCAGGCTGCAAGGACGAAGACGAAGGAAGAGACCGGAGGCTTGTTGCAGCAGAAGATATGTTAGAGGCAATAATAGAAGAAGATGAAAGGGAGATGAAAGCCCTTTACCTCAAAGGGGCTTATCATACACCCGAAGAATTAATTTCCCTTAAGAAAAAGTGGGGAATTGACAAGCTGGAACTGAAGGATTTTAATCTTCAGGAAGAAAGCTTTTACGTTTACCGCGCCTATTATGACGAGGTTGACCAGAGGGAGAGAAAAGCGATTGTTCTTCGCGTCAGGGAAACGGAAGATGACCGGATCATTGTTGATTTTGTTGATCAGATAACGGAAAAGAAACAAGAGTGATGCGAATAGAAGCGGCGTCGGCAAATGAAATCACTGAAAAAACCAGGCTCACATTTTGAGCCTGGTTTTTTTGAACGGAAATCAGCGAAACTTTAGCAATTTGATCAAGCTGATAATCTCCTGGCCATCTCTTGGTTCAATAGAAACAAGCTTTGTGTTGTTCAGAATATTTTCTGTAACTTTTCGAAGTTCTTTTTCATCAACACCAGGAGGGGGGGCTTCCCAGCGCATCTGAGTCTCGTAAATATGAACTGTTCCGTCGCCGTTCCCTCGATATGTAACCGATCCGTCAATTAAACGGGAGCCGAATAATTGAATAACCCCGTCCGGATAGACGGCACTGCTGTCGATATTGGGATTGACCGGCTCGCCCTTTGGGATATGCCTGATGTTCAATTCATCAAGCTCCTGATTCGGGCCGAGCTGCGCCCAGACCCTGGCATACTCAATTTCTTCACTCGAGTAGCTGGCCAGCGGATCATTTGTCTGCCTGGAGCTGTCATCATCAGTCCCGCTCTTTTCTTCAGTTTGGGGGCTGCTTTCTTCAGATTTGGAACTGCTTCCTTCTTTGGATTGGGCATGGCCGCTTTTTTCAGCTGTTGAAGCTGTTTCCTGAGGAAGGGATTCTTCCGTTTCATTTGAAGCCGTGCTTACATCTTCGTCATCGGAAGTGTTCTCTGCTGATGCTGCAGGCGGGCTTTTTTTCGTGGAATCCTCTGGTTTGGCAGTATCTTCGGTGCATCCTCCAAGCAATGCCAGCAGTCCAAGAAGTAAAAATAGCATTGATGCCTTTTGCATTTGTAATATCCTCCTTACCATCCAGTAAAATCCTGATGCGGGTGTTGACTATCCAAAACCGAAACCGGTCAACATGAATAGCTAGGCCGAATCCATTCTCCATTATGACATAATTTCCCTCTTTATTATATAAAAAATTCCAATTTTAAGTTTTTTATCCAATCCGGAAAAGGAACAAAAACAAAGCCGGGTGATACCTGATTGGTTTCACTCGGCTTTGTTTTTGCATGAATTCAATTAGACGCTTCCTGCATTCTGACGCCAATGTTTAAGAGGCGGTCAAGCTGCTGGCTCGCCCTGATAGTAGAAGGGGAACTGAGTCCCTCTCGTCTTGCACTCTCAAGCATTTTCTGACGGTACTTTTCAATTAATAGATCTACTCGGCTCAAAACCATCACCGCTTTCCCGCATGTGTTTATAGTTTAACTATCGGCCGATTTTCCCTATTTTAAACCTTTTTCTGGGAGGAGGTAAGTTTTTTTAATAAATGCCTGAACTCCTTGTTCAGCCGCTCATAATCCTCTATTGTAAGTCCGCTTGCTGCAGCCATGTACTCGGGGACGCGTGAGGCATCCGCCTGCAGGTTCCGTCCTTGTTCTGTCAGACAAATGTTCACTTTTCGTTCGTCTGCTTTTGACCGGTTCCTCTGAACGAGTCCCGCTTCTTCAAGCCTTTTTAAAAGAGGTGTCAGAGTGCCGGAATCAAGAAACAGTTCTTTTCCAAGTGCATTTACACTCATCTCTTCCTGCTCCCATAACACTAGCATGACCAGGTACTGAGGATAAGTCAGCTTAAGCTCCTGCAGGATGGGCCTGTACAACTTAGTCATTTCCCTCGAGCATGCGTAAATAGAAAAACAAAGCTGCTGCTCCAGTCTGAGAGATTGCTCTATAGCCATCATACATTCTCCTGACATTTCTTATTTGACAAGACCAGTATACTCTTGTTATATTAGTTTTGCAAAAATAAATTGTGCACAATTAAATTATACGAAACTAAAGGAGAGATTCACATGCAAAAGCTATACACTGCAACAGCATCAGCCATTGGCGGCAGAGAAGGACGGGTGCAGACCGCTGACAATTTCCTGGATCTTGCAATTGAAATGCCGAAAGCGCTGGGAGGACGCGGCGGAGAAGGGACGAACCCGGAACAGCTGTTTGCGGCAGGGTATGCAGCATGTTTTGACAGTGCGCTGAACCTTGTTGCCCGTACTGAGCGTGAGAAAATTGGCCAGACAAAAGTCACTTCCCACGTTTCGATCGGAAAAGATGACTCGGGCTTCGGACTGTCTGTTGTCCTGGAAGTTCATATCCCGGATGTGTCAGAAGAACGCGCAATGGAGCTTGTTCACAAGGCTCACGGCGTATGCCCGTATTCAAAAGCGGTCAAAGGGAATATTGAAGTTGAATTAAAAATTGTTTAAAGATGGAAAAGAGCTCACGTTTATGACGTGAGCTCTTTTGCATTATTGGATGGCGGCCTGGACATTAATTAATCCCGCACCATAATAAAATGGGTCGCCCAAAGGCAGAGCAGTGTTTTTCAGCCTGCTTCGGACTTCTGTATTGGACATGGATGGGTATTTTGACAAAATAAGTGCTGCAGCACCAGCAACATGAGGAGAAGCCATTGAAGTTCCATTAAATGATGCATACTTATTTCCGGGAACCGAACTTAAAATATTTACACCTGGAGCCATCACTTCAAGTTCGCTGCCGACACTTGAAAATGAAGCTCTGGCATTTGCTGAATCAACGGCTCCAACAGCAATGACAGAACTGTATTTGGCAGGGTAGCCAATTGTATTCCGTTTGCCCTTTGATCCGCTGTTTCCTGCAGCAGCAACAACCACTGCTCCTCTGTTGTAAGCTAGGTCTACGGCCTGTTTAAGAGCTGTTGAATCCTGACTGCCGCCGAGGCTCATGTTAATAACATCCATACCATTAGCAACAGCCCATTCAATTCCCTGTGCGATTCCGCTGTAGCTGCCGCTTCCTGTTGAATCCAGAACCTTTACTGCATAAAGAGAAACGTCCGGTGCAGTACCGAGCACCCCAACTGTATTATTTAATGCTGCCACAGTGCCGGCTACATGAGTCCCGTGACTGTCGCCATCAACAAATGGATCAGGCTCATTTGGGATAAAGCTTGCTCCGCCTGAAACATTCAGATCTTCATGGGAAGCGTCAATTCCGGAATCGAGAATGGCAACCTTTACACCGCTTCCTTTTACTCCTGTCGACTGAACGGCGTCTGCTTTAATTTGTGTAATTCCATAAGGCACAGATTGTCCAATAGCTTTTGCTTCGAAATCTTCTTCAACAAACAGAACGTTCGGGTTTTTCTCGAGCGCTGCCGCTGCCTGATCCGGCAGGGAGGCGTGAACAACATTCATATATTTATATTGATGCTTGACCTTGCCCCCGAAACCGGAGATGATCAATGCTTTCATTTTAGAATCTTTAACAGTTGGTTTCATTCCGATGAGGTAATCTTTCTTTACCGTTTCCGCTTCTGCCGGCTGTATGGAAAATGCCATTGTGAATGCTAGAATAGCAGCAAGAAGCAGACTGAAAATCTTTTTCTTTTTCATCAAATACCCCCTAGGTAGAAATAATTGAATAGATTGACTATTCTATTAATTATGCTACCATTTTAATAGAAGGTCTTGTATTGGGAAAAATGAGCCTTTTTTCACCGTTTAATGCAGAAAAGCAGAGGGGTGTTTCCTTACAACTTTTAATATTGGGAAATAAGGTTGTATTTTTTCATTTAATTTCGGAAAATTAAGTCTATTTTCCCAATACGAAACGACAAGGAATCGTCATAATAAAGAGAGAATGACATATACAGATTAGTAGATGAGGTGCTGCCCATGGAAATCGGAAGTCGGATAAGGTTCTATCGCATACAGCAGAATATGACCCAGGAGGAACTGTCTAGAGGCATCATTTCCACTTCATACTTATCGAAAATTGAAAATAACCAGACCACAGCAAGCATCGAGGTATTGGATTTCCTCTGCAGCAGACTTAAGATCAACCTCATCGAAGAAGAAGAAATTCCGCTCATGAAGTCCCTTTTTGACTGGTACCATGATATCGTTCACCGCCGGCAGGATACTCTCAGAAAAAGATATGAAGAGCTCCGGGAGAAAATCCATTCCACAAGCGACACAACAGCCATGCTGTACTTTGTTCTTTTTGAGTTCAGATACTTGCTCACAGAAAGAGATTTTGCAGAAGCAGAAGCAAAGCTTGAGAAAATCAGCCTCTATAAAGATATCTTTGAAGAAAAAATGACGTACTATTACGAGAAATTCATCGGTCTTCATCACTACCTTCAGAGCAAATATTCCTCAGCCCTTATGCATCTTAAGGGAGCTGAACGGTTTTTGACGAAGCATCTCCCCTTTGAAAAATGGGAAGAAGCGGATCTCTATTATTCAATCGCCCTTACCCTCAGCCAGCTGCGGAAGGCAGCCCTGGTCATTCAATATACTCACTTCGCATTAAATATCTACCAGTCAAGATATGATTTAATGAGATGTGCCGAATGCCAGATCCTGCTTGGGATTAATTATTTGAGGTGTGAGGAGTACAGCAGGTCAGAGGAAAGCTATCAGCTCGCCCGAAAAATAGCCGAACAGCTGAATGATAAAAGTTTACTAGGCATGATCTGCCATAACATGGGGTATTTAAGTTCTATCACCAAAAAATATGAACAGGCAATTGATCATTATAACGAGGCTTTGAAGTACAAAAATAAACATGAAGCATTAAGCACGATTTTCTCCATTCTCTACGCGTATTACCAGCTGGACAAGAAAGAGGATGCAGAAAAGTGGATTCTTGAAGGCCAAACCATTTTAAAACAGAATCCTAATCAGGAATATGATTATCATTTTAAAGTCTATGATTCTCTGCTCAAAGGCAATCTTTCAGCTGAATTTGAATTCTTTATGCTGGAAGTGGTCATTCCGTACTTTATTGAACATGAAAAGCAGCAATATATTATTGAATACTCGGAGCTCATGGCCTCTTACTTCGAAGAGCGCCACAAATATAAATCAGCGGCACACTACTATCAAATCGTATGTAATGCTTTAAAAAGAGCTTATTCAAATTAGGAAAAGAGGAGAATGATTTATGAAGAGACTATTAGTTGGATTAACCACTGGCGTATTCTCTCTGGCGTTTGCAGCGGGAGTTGGACTTTTCTCAGAACCTGACCATCCGAAAATTGTTTCTGAACCTGATCACCCGAAGATTGTTTCGGAGCCGGATCATCCTAAAATTGTTTAATTGACAAACATAGACTTTGGCCAGCGAGTCTGGCTTGATACCATTTTAGTCATGAAAAACCGAACTAGGGTAGCTAGTTTGGTTTTTTTTATGTTTAAAGCCTATGAATGGATTCGTATTTGTGTGTTTTTCTACTAGTGCTGCCGATTTTATTGAAAAGGATCCTCTTTTATGGCGTCATCCTTCGTAGTGCTGCCACTTTTAAAGGAGATGGCTCCTGGTTTATGGCGTCAATCGTTGGATTGCTGCCACTTTTAAAGGAGATGGCTCCTGGTTTATGGCGTCAATCGTTGGAGTGGTGCGACTTTTATTGGAAATGGCTCCTGGTTTGTGGCGTCATTCGCTGAAGTGCTGCGACTTTTATCGGAGATGGAACCTCGATAGTGGCTCGTTATCCTCTAACAGCACTTTCCCTCATCCTGCTCTAACCCGCCGTTGACAACACGAACCCTCGCCGATCGAGCCAAGTAAATGCTCTAATCCGCCTTTAACAACACTAACCCTCGCCGATTGAGCCAAGTAAATGCTCTAATCCGCCGTTAACAACACGAACCCTCGCCGATTGATTCATGTAAATGTTCTAATCCGCCGTTAACAACACTTACCCTCAACCTATGAACCCAGTAAGTGCTCTTAACCCGCCCTTAACAGCACTTCACCCAGTCCTCATCCCCCATCAACAGCTCTATTCATTCTTTTGACCTGCCGATTTGCTAAATATTCTGCCAAAATGGCCGATGTATGGTGTATAAGTCTTTTTGCACACATACATACTTGGCAGATTTGGTTAAAAAGGAGGGTCTGGATATGAGAAAGAGAAAAAGATGGAATTTTAACAAGAGGTCAAACCTTACATTGAAGGGAAAGCTGCTGGGGAGTTTTTCGATCATCATGGTGCTCAGCCTGCTGATGGCAGGATTTACGATTGCCGGGTTCACTATGGTCAACAGCCAGACGAAGAAAATTGTGCAGGAGGATATGCGGTCGCTGCTTGCAGAAGGCAAGCTCAGGGACAATATCACACAGCGGGTTTCTCTAATCAGGGCATATTTCATTTATGGAAAAGATGAATACAAAGATCAGTATTATGAATTGACGGAAGAAAGCAAATCTCTCCAGAAAAACCTGCTTGAACGGAGTGTGAATCCTAAAAGCAGGGAGCTTATGGAAAAGAGTTCAGAGTGGGAGAAGATGGTTGAGGAAGATGTGATTAAAAGCTTTGATTCCGGGATGAGAGTGACAGCCAATCAGACGTTGAGAGGCGATGTTCAGAATCTTGCGGATGAGCTTACAAATGGCTTTGACGCCCTGGCTGCAGAGCGTGAAAAATCGATTGTAAGAGATGGTGACGCCATCATCAGTCAGGGAAGATTGATCAATCTTCTTGGAATTGTTTTGTCTTTGCTTATTATCGGAGCGGGTATTTTTCTTTCTGTCCGGATTTCAAATGCCTTGACGAAACCAATTCATTCCATAGCAAAAAGGATGGAGGATATTTCAAAAGGACAGCTGAATCATGAGCCTATGTCCCTTGATTCGAAAGATGAAATTGGCAGTCTTGTCGCATCTGTAAATGAAATGAATGTGCAGCTGAGCGGAATTGTCCGGGACATTTCGGAAGCATCGGTTGTTGTTTCATCGCAAAGCGGTCAGCTGCAGGCTTCTTCAAAAGAGTTAAAAGCTGGAAGCGAACAAATTGCGTCAACGATGCAGGAGCTTTCATCGGGAGCTGAGACGCAGGCTTCTTCCGCTTCCGATCTTTCTGAAACGATGGGTGAACTGATGGAATCCATTTATGTCGCGAATCAAAGCGGGGAGGCTGTTGCAAAAGCATCTGCTGAAGTTCTCACTCATTCGTATACGGGGTATGAACTCATGAATGAATCTGTCAATCAGATGAACCGCATTAATGGACTTATGGAAACAACTGTTGAAAAAGTAGAGCATCTGGATGAGCAGTCAGAGAAAATTTCCACTTTGGTGGATGTCATTCAGAGCATCGCAGATCAGACAAATCTTCTTGCTCTTAACGCAGCGATTGAAGCTGCCAGAGCAGGGGAGCACGGCAGAGGGTTTGCGGTTGTGGCAGATGAGGTTAGAAAACTTGCTGAACAGGTTTCAAGCTCAGTTGTTGATATTAACAAGATTGTCAGCAATGTCCGTAAAGAAACAGAAGAGGTAGCTGAAAATCTGAAGGATGGATATAAGCAAATTATAAAAGGATCAGCATCCATCAGTCGGACAGGAGAGAGCTTTACCGAGATAAAAGAGTATATTGAAGAGATGTCGGGAAGAATCACGACCATTCAAAGGGATTTAAACCGTATTATGAAAAGCAGCGAAGTCATGAATGATTCCATTTCGAGTATTGCGTCAGTTTCAGAGGAGGCTGCGGCAGGGATTGAGCAGACTGCTGCTTCTGCTGAACAGTCAAGCCAGTCCATGGAAGAGATATCAGGACATGCTGATTCACTGGCTGCCGTCTCAACAAGACTTACACAGCTTGTAAACCGGTTTAAACTATAAAAAAATGAGGCGCAGCATGCGCCTCATTTTTTATTGCGGAAATGAAACTGAGCGTTTAGCTGGCCTTCAAGCATTTTTTTGCGGTAATCAGGATTTGAACGCATTTCCTTCTTGCGCATTTCTTTCAGGATTTCATTCGTCTGCACGCCGTCTTCACGTTTGTTGGCAATGTCCATTAATCGTTCTACATCCGAAAAAGAATACTTTCTTGTGCCTCTTGAGGTCCTCTGCGGAGAAATCAGATGCCTCTCTTCGTAATAGCGGATCTGGCGCAGAGATAAGCCGGTAAGCTCGCTTACAATCCCGATTGAAATCACTTTTTTATCTTTATATGAGTGGTCTTGCTGTTCCATTTTTCCACCCCGCACTTTCATTTCTTTTTCCAATTATACCTTATGGAAATGAGTTGAAGTGCACTTTTGTTAGAAAATCTAACATGAATTGTCAGGTTTATAAAAAACATTGTGAGTTTATTTAACAACAATGATGATTTATGAATCTTTTCTCATTACACTTGGATTAACAGATTGAAGGAGGAGACAGCATGGATTTGAAGAAGGCAGCTGAAATTGCCAGGAAGATTGTAGAACTGGATGTAAGGAGGGATGAAATGCTTGAGGATCTGCAGAATGAAATCGGAAAAGATGCGCATGAATTTCTGCGGTACATGCAAAACTCATGCCTGAAAAAATCATCCTGATTTTCTGGCCATTCGGGAAGGAAGAAAGTTCGTTAAAAAGTGACTGAGCTCAAAAAGATAGTCTTCTGTAAACATTGAGGTTACATCGCCGAAGCGGTCATATCTGTGTTCATAAGCACATAAAAGCAGCAGTTTCCCGGATTTGAATTCAGCAGTATACAGCTGCTCATTCTTCGGTTCACGTGTATTCAGAAAATAGATTTGATGCAGTTCATCACGTGTCCGATAAGCAATCGGTCGGATATGATTCATTGTCAAGCCTCCTCCATGTAATACTTTGAGACTAGTCTTGACCGTTTACGGCTTTTTAACACATTCAGCTGAACTTTTACACTGGCTTAACCGTGGACTAACAATCAGCGGGTAGAGTGATAACTAGACAGTTTGAAAGGAGAAGTGAAAAATGAGCAAATTGTTCCGGAAAGCTCTTGAAGATCAAAGGGTTTTTTACAGCAGGAAATTGAACTCGCTTGGCATATACGATGAAGAGGTGCTGAGCAGCATGACGCTGTCTGAATTAAAAAAGGAATATCAGTATTTTTACAGCAGTGTGCCTTTTATGAAACTCACCCATAAAAAACCTGTGCAGCCGTAGAATCCCGGTTTATACTCTTCATGGCGGGCAAAAATTGCAAAAACGATGCCATTCTTCTAATCAGCCTTCCTCATGAAATCCCGCCAAAAGCCGAGATGTTCTCCGGCTTTTTTTGCTGTCTGGAAAACGCGCGGTGCAGGAACAGAGGGAAAAGAGAAGATAGCCTCGAGATACGAAATTGTGGTAAGATGATTAAAAGAAGACTGCGGGGGAATTTATGACAGTTGCAGGTATTGTGCTGGCCGGAGGAATGTCGCGGCGCTTTCAGTCTGATAAGGCATGTGAACCATACAAAAACGGCACATTCCTCACGCATGTTTATTCGGAATTGAAAGCGGTATCAGATGTTGCTGCAGTCTCCGGACGAAAATTGAAACATCCTGAGATCACAAGTTTTGAAGACATTCCTCCATTTAAGGGACTTGGACCGCTTGCCGGAATTTACTCGGCTATGAAAATAGTAAAATCTGAATGGTACCTTGTCCTTGCTTGTGACATGCCGCTGATTGACCGGCAGACTCTCTCTGTCTTTACAGGGTTACAAACCGCCGGACATTCAGCTGTTGTACCTGTTATTCACGGAAAGGTTCATCCGCTTTGTGCAATGTACCATCGCTCGCTGCTTCCCGTGCTGCAGAAACAGCTTGAGGACAGAGAACTGAAAATGATGTCACTGCTGCATGCAGCCGAGCCGCTCATGCTCGATCAATCGCATTTTGACCGGCCTGACCGATTTGCAAATATCAATAAAAAAGAGGATCTGGCCTTATTGAATGAGCCAAAGTTCCAGCAGGAAAGAAGCCTTTAAAAAACAGTGTTTTCATAGTAAAATAATCCATATGGTTTTTTGAATTTTTAGATATCTTTACAATGTTAAGGTAAGAGGGCGATGAGAATGAAGTCTTATACAAATGAAGAACTTGAACTTGCACTGAATCTTTTTAAAACGTTTGCAAGGGCATTTAAGAGTGTTTCCGAACATTCAATCCGTGACAGCAAGGAACATGGGTTTAATCCGACAGAATTTTCGGTGCTTGAACTTCTTTATACGAAAGGTCCCCAGAAGCTTCAGCAAATTGGCTCGCGTCTTCTGCTTGTCAGCGGGAATGTTACCTATGTGATCGATAAGCTTGAAAAGAATGAATTTATATACAGGGAGCAGGATCCAAAAGACAAGCGTTCTGTTTATGCCAATCTTACTGAAAAAGGAAGAACCTACCTGGATGAGATCTATCCGGTACATACATTGCGAATGGCCCGGGCTTTCTCCGGCCTGTCCATCGACGAACAGCAGCAGCTGATGGCTTTGCTGAAAAAAGCAGGCGTACACAGTCAGCATCTGCTTTTCAGATAAAAAATCCCGAAAATCGGGATTTTTTATTTTGGCTGTATGCCTTAATCAGCCTGCGTGGGATCTGACAGCATTCTGTGTCCATTTCCACATCAGGCAGCTCACTGCGATAAAGAACAGGTGGAGCGCTGCGAACGAGGCGAAGCCGGTGTGATAGGAAAATAATCCATTTTCCAGCAGGAAATAGTGTATGCAGAGAAGGATAAGAAAAAGCAGCAGCTTGATGACTCTGCGGCGGATAAGGACAATCAGTGTGTAAAAAACGCACGCAATGCTGAAAAAGACAGAGTTTGCTGCAAGATGATCACGGACGGGATTATCAAACAAGCCCGGCTGAAACAAATACATGGTAAGCGGAACGGTTGCTGCCCATGTGAGTGTTAAGGATATGCTCAAATTCATAAAGTAAAGGCCCAGTTTGGCAGCGGGGCGGTTATTTTTTTTCAGCAGCCTGTACCACCAGGATGAAATGAGAAAGGCGGCAGGAAGCAGCAAAGTTGTATAGTAAACTTTCCACCAGTGATGTTCATAAATCCCCAAATGCAAAAAGGAAACTTCCACAGCTGACATGCCAAAACTGATCAGCAGCATCACCGGAAAGGTGAGCCTGTAAAATGCGGCTGTGACACCAATCATCGGGACAATCATGAGCTGGCTGAAAATAGAACCAAATGAGCTGTCTGAGAAAGGGTCGCTGAAAACTTCCGGTTTATATGTATAAGAATGTAAGAAAACAAAGATGAAAACTTCAAAAATAATCGCAAGCCCCGCATTTAACAGCCATAGAGGAACGAGCATGGGACGGTCTTTTTGTGCATTTGCATAAGCAAGCGCTGCGGTTGCTGTGAAAAGGAGAAAGAACCAAAAAAAATTCGGCATAGGTCAGGCCTCATTTATATAAGAGTATGACTTATTTTTGTCATTCTCCAGGTGAATTATGTTTGGATTAACAGATTCGGAATGATGACGCTGTTATCCTTTTGATTTTTGCTCCTCAATAAAATGCAGGATTTGCTTTATCACTTTATCCTGCGGAGAGGAAAAGAAGTCTGCAAAGGGACAGGACATATCCTGCAGGCGATCGGCAACTGTGTTCATTGTATACCAGTCAGGCTTCAGACCGTCCTTTACTTCCTCCCAATAGAGCGGTGCTGCTGCAAAGGCTCCTGCAGGATTGCCCCTGAGAGAATAAGGTGAAATGATGGTCTTGCCTTCAGCATGCTGAATATAATCGATATACAGCCTGTTTCCGCGCTTTTTCTTCAGGCGTTCAACCGTAAATGCATCAGGAAATACCTGTACAAGATAAGAAGCAATAAATTCTGTAAAGCTTCTCGTCTGCTCGTAGGAAAATGTCCCCTCCGTTATGGGGATGTGAATCTGAATGCCTTTTCCTCCTGAAAGCTTTGGAAAAGACTTAAGAGAGAATGATTCAAATAGTTTATGCATTTCAAGAGCCGCTTTTACAGCAAGTCCAAATTCATTTCTTGAAGGAGGGTCTAGGTCAAATACGATTTCATTTGGCTGATGGGATTTCCGGGTCTGAAAGGGAACGTGAAATTCGATGGCACCCTGGTTGCCCAGCCACAATAAAGTGGAGGGGTCATTGCAGAGAATGTACTGGATTCCTTCATGTAAGGATGTTTGAATAAAATCCGGCGCGTAGTCAGGGCAGTTTTTCTGATAAAAAGCTTCATCAGAAGTGCCGTGCGGATAGCGGATGACAGTCAAATGTTTATTCTCAAGAAAGGGGAGCATGCTTTCAGAAACATCAAGCAAGTAAGCAAGATAATCTTCCTTTGATCTTACCGGATTGTTCCAAAGAGGCTTGTCTGGGTGAGTAAGCTGAACGTCTTCATGAACGGAAACCGCATGTACTTTAAGCTGTGACCATGTGCAGAGTTCAGGAGCAAGGTCAAATCTGAACGCATGAAATGAAGGCTCCCGCAGCTGATTTTTGTACAGTCCGAGAAATTGAAGTTCCACACAGATTGCTGGAGCAATAGTAATCCATTGGGAATCTTCCTTTTCTTTATTTTGTCTGAGAATCTCCACAAGGGATTCTCTTTCCTCACCCTCAAGCCCGTGGGAAAACACACCGGCTTCCTTAATCGTGCCTTGATCGTAAGTGCCTGCTTTAAAGTAGCCGTTTTTCTTGTCATATCCGATAATAAATACATGGCCATATTTATAGTTTTTTATTTTGAGCCAGTTTTTCGTGCGGATGCCTGCCTTCCACCTGCTGTTTAGATCTTTCGCCAGAATTCCTTCTGAATCGTGGCGTATGGCATCCTTAAACAGGGCATCTCCGTCTGAGAAAGAGGGGACATATTGTATGCGGCCTTCCCCGGGTGCAGGGGTAAGCGGAAAACCGCATGCTTCCGACAGAGAGGACAGTTTCTCCTTTCTGATCCTGAGAGGGGAGGCCGAAAAGTTTTCACCTGCGCACTCTACAAGATCAAACACTAAAAACGTACACGGATCAGTATGTACTGCACGCTGGATATTCTCTTCTTTTTTCAGCCTTCCCCGCTTTTGAATCTTCTCAAAAGATGCTTTGTGTGAACTTTGCAAAATGGTAAGTTCCCCGTCAAGTGTACAAGGCATAAACGGCTGAAACTTGGAAAAGCTTGAACGGACAGCTTCTATGATTTCGGGGAAAAGAGGAGCAAGGTCTTTTCCGTTTCGGCTTGTAAAGGAAATGGCTGATTCTGAGATGGAAAGCAGGGCTCTGAATCCGTCATATTTTATTTCAAAGCTCCACTGGCTTCCTTCAGGCCTCTTTACAGAAAGGGATGGAAGCATTGGTTTTACATACATAAGCAGACTTCCTTTGCTTTTTATTACTCTTACTATTTCTTATTAACGATTCGTTTATGAAAGGATGTTCTAATGATGAAAGCCGTATTTTTGGACCGTGATGGTGTGATAAACGAAGTGCTTACGGAAAGGGTCCGCTTTGTGAACAATCCCTCTCAGCTTTACCTGCTCGACGGTGCTGCAGAGGGAATAAGGATCCTTTGTGATAAGGGCTATAAAGTGTTTGTCGTCACTAATCAGGGAGGAGTTGGACTTGGGTATATGAAAGAGGCTGTCCTAAAAGATATCCACCGGAAAATGGTTGAAGAGATTGAAAAAGCAGGGGGGAGAATCGAAGAAGTCGCCTATTGTGCACATTCCCCGCATGCCGGCTGCGAGTGCAGAAAGCCCGGGTCCCTCATGATTACAGATCTTGCTGAACGGCATGGTCTTACAATAGAAGAAAGTTACATGATCGGTGACAGGGATGTGGATATAATGGCCGGAAAAAGAGCGGGAACCAAAACAATTTTGGTTGGCTCATCTGATCATGGTGCGGATATGACTTTTCCTTCTCTGCTGGATGCCGCTAAATGGATTGGAAGACAGCAGGAATCCCGCTGATCGCTCAGCGGGACTGTCCTTACGCTTTTTTTCTGGCAGTTTTTGTTTTTTTGCCGGCTGCCGCTTTTTTCTTCGTTTTTGCAGCTGTTTCTTTTGCTGCCGGTTTTTCCTTGGATTTGTCGATGCTTGCCTGAAGGGCGCTCATCAAGTCAACGACATTTTCACGGGGAGCATCTGCAGGTGTTTTGCCCTCATTTTTGCCGGCTTTTTTCTGAATCAAATTCAGAAGCGCTTCCCGGTAGTCATCTTTATAAGATTCTGGGCTGAAAGAGGTTGTCAGCTGGTCAATGAGCATGATCGCTGTATCAAGTTCCTTTTCCCCAATATCTGTCTTCTCCGGAACACTTGGCACATCTGATGCTTTTCTGACTTCGTCCGGATAATGAATGGTCTCCATCACAATCGTATTCTGGTATACCCTCAGAACGGCGAGCTGCTGTTTTGAACGGATGGTCATTTCTGCAACACCGATTTTACCTGATTTCAGCAGGGCCTCGCGCAGAAGAGAATAGGCTTTTGCTCCATTTTCACCGGGGCCGATAAAATAGGAGCGATTAAAGTAAATCGGATCAATTTCATCAAGGTTGACAAAATCGATGATTTCAACCGCTTTATCCTCAAGCTCCTGCTTGAGCTGTTTGAGTTCGTCTTCTTCCAGGATGACAAATTTTCCTTTTACGTATTCGTAGCCTTTTACAATCTCATCATTTCCGACTGCTTCATCACAGTTCGGGCATTTCTTTTCATATTGAATGGGCGTATGGCATTTACTGTGCAAATTCCTCAGCTTCACATCTTTATCTTCAGTAGCGGCATATAATTTAACCGGTATATTGACCAGTCCAAAACTGATGGATCCTTTCCACATCGTGTGCATGTCAGATCTCCTGCTTTCCTTGATGATATATCATTAGGTTTGCCAGAATTTCTGTGATAATGTGCAGGTTCCATACAGCTGTTTATTGTTTATGATCTTTTTAAATGGGAATATTTCTAGAAAAGAACAGGAGGGGAAGCCATGGAGCAAAGCAAAACTGCGGCAGACTTAAACCCGGCTGGAATTGCAGGGGCAGGAGCCATTGATCAGACATCTGATTTCCGCATCAGCCAAATCATGAATTCTTCTAGAAGAGCGTTTGCCTCTTGGAGAGAGAAAAGTGCAGGAGAACGGCTATCTTATCTGAAAAAGCTGAAACACGTTCTGATTGACCATATGGACGAATGCATTGAGGTTCTCGCAGCAGACACCGGAAAAGTAAAAATAGAAGCGGTTACAGCAGATTTGATGCCCGTCCTTGACACATTATCCTTTCTTGAAAAAAATGCTGAAAAAAGTTTGAAGGCGAGGCGTGTTAAGACGCCGATCCACTTTATCGGGAAAAAAAGCTACATTGAATATATGCCAAGAGGAGCCGCTCTGATTATCTCTCCCTGGAATTATCCCCTCCAGCTCGCACTCGTGCCAGTCGTAAATGCTCTTGCAGCAGGAAATACTGTTATTTTGAAGCCTTCGGAAATTACCGCTGAAACAGGATTGTTTATTGAAAAAACCGTTCAGCTCGCAGGTTTTCCGGATGGAGTCATTCAGGTGGTTCATGGAGGAAAGGAAACCGGGCAGGCGCTAGTTAAAGCTAAACCGGATTTTATCTTTTTTACAGGATCTGCTGCTGCAGGCAAGAAGATTCAGGAAGAAGCCGCAAAGACCCTCATTCCCGTTACATTGGAGCTCGGAGGAAAGGACCCCTTCATTGTTTTTGAAGATGCAAATCTTGAAAGAGCAGCTAAGGCAGCTGCATGGGGTTCCTTCACAAACAGCGGGCAGGTCTGCATGAGTACAGAGAGAATTTATGTGCAGGAGGATGTGTATGAAACATTTCTTGACCTGCTCGTTTCTGAAACAGTCAAGCTGAAGCAGGGGCGTGGTGAGGATGATGATATCGGAGCGATGACACATCCGTCGCAGCTTTCAGTTATAAAGGACCATGTGGAAGATGCTGTTGCGGGAGGGGCACGACTCATTGCAGGGGAACTTCCTGAAAACTGGAAGCTGTCTGAAGGCCTGTTTATCAATCCGATGGTTTTTGCAGACGTAAAGCAGCATATGAAAATCATGCAGGAAGAAACCTTTGGGCCTGTTGCAGCTGTCATGCCGTTTCAATCTGAAGATGAGGCCATTGCTCTCGCGAATGATTCAGTCTACGGGCTGAATGCAAGCGTCTGGAGCAAAGATCTTGAAAAAGCTAAGCGTGTTACTTCAAGACTTGAAACTGGAAACGCCGTTATTAATGATGTGATGATGTCCATAGCCAACCAGCATCTCCCGTTTGGAGGAGTGAAACAAAGCGGAATCGGAAAGTATCACGGCAAGGACGGAATCCGCCGCTTTTGCCATGAAAAATCTGTCATGGTGGACAGTGGCAGAAAAAAGACAGAGATGCAGTGGTATCCGTATAAAAACAAGTATAACAAAGTAAAGTCGCTTTTAAAGATGCTCTACGGCAGGAAAAGAAACAGAAAGTCACGCTAAAAAACAGCGGGAGAACCTCCGCTGTTTTTTTCTGTTTGTAAGGAAATTATAAAGAATAAAAGACTGTGGATAGCATAACAAATTTATCTTCGGCAAGCGTAAGCTCCTAAATCCTCTGTCAGAACCAATCCGTCAAAAAAGGCGGGAACCGGACTCTTCCGCCGGATTTTTATCTGCCTATCGGAGCGGGCCTTGGCGCTTGCGCTTTTGTTCTTATCCCTTAAACTGAATGAACAGAATGACCGCTCCTAATATCCAAACGTAAACCGCAAAGCCCCTCAAAGAATGTTTCTTCACAAATTGGATCATCCACTTAACAGCCACATATCCTGTCAGGGCAGCACTAAGCGTAGCAACGAAAAGAGGGAAGAAGCCAATAGTCGCCGCCTCTCCGGAAAATAAATCGGATGCCTGAAAAAGAATAGCTCCGAATATAGCCGGAATCGACAGCAGAAACGAAAAATAAGCAGCTGTTTCTTTGTCAATTCCTCTCATAAGAGCCCCGACGATCGTCATTCCTGATCTTGAAATGGCAGGGAAGATGGCGAGAGCCTGAAAGGAACCGATAAAAAAGGCATCAAAAATGGTGAGGTCATCGAGTTTTTTTGCTCCTTTTTTTATGGAATCAGCAAACCATAAAAATGCTCCGGTAATAAGAAACTCCCATCCGATCGTTGCCCCTGATTTGCTGATGCCGTCAAAAAAATCGCTGATGAAAACACCCGCCGCCACCGCAGGCAATGTTCCCGCAACAAGTAAGAGAGTTAATTTGCTGAATGGCTGTTTCAAAAGCCTCCATAATATATCTTTGTAAAAGACGATCAGAGCAATAAATGTGCCAATGTGAAGCATCGTATCGAGAAAGATCCCGCCGTCCTTCATGCCAAAAAGCATTCTGCCCAAGTAAAGATGACCAGTTGAACTGATGGGAAGAAATTCCGTCAGTCCCTGAATGACGCCCAAAATAAATGCCTGTATCCAGTCCATTTTCATCACCCCTGTAAAATAAGCGTTCATAAAAATGCAAAATAAAAGTATTGTAAAGTTGTCCCTTTTTAATGGTATGTATAGTATGATAACTTGTAGAACTGAAAGGCTGATTTGTGCGGCTGCTTCTGATAAGAAGGAAAGTACTGTGCGTAATCGATGCCTGTAATAAAGGAGTCTGGAACTGAATATGGAACATTACATACTTGCTTTTATTGAGTACTTTAAAGACCTCTCCTATTTTGGGGTGCTTTTTGCTCTATGTTTTGAATTTGTGCCTGCCGAGATTGTTCTTCCGCTCGCCGGATACTGGGTGTATCAGGGAGATATGCTGCTGTGGGGCACTGTGCTTGCCGGCACGATCGGCGGAACAATCGGTCCGCTTACCCTTTATGCACTTGGCCGCTATGGTGGAAGACCTTTTCTGATTAAATATGGAAAATACATGTTTATCAACGAAGAAAATCTCGCTAAGGCCGATTTGTTCTTTGAGAAAAACGGAGCTATGGTAGCTTTTACGGCAAGGTTTCTGCCAGGGGTCCGAACGCTGATCTCCATTCCGTGCGGCATGGCAAAAATGAACGTCTGGGTATTTTCCATCTATACCTTTGCAGCCATGCTGCCGATCACATTCCTGTATGTTTATCTCGGATTTAAACTTGGGGATAAATGGGAACAGGTAGGCGGAATGGCCAACGATTATTTGCTTCCTGCCGCTGCAGTAGTCGTAGCTGCTTTTATTTTGTACAAATTCTTCACACGAAAAGCGGTCAAGCCCTCAGCAATTTCACAGGATAAGAAAATCAGCTGAAAAACTTGCTGCATCCTGACATGGATTTCCTAAAACATCTTTTCCAGCATAAGGAAAAGATGTTTTTTTTGATAAGAGTGATAGGAAATTGGGTATATAGAGAAAATACAGATATAGGAGGAATGTTGAATGGATGTTGCCCTTTTGCTTGAATACGGGTGGGTATTGCTTGTTTTAATTGCACTGGAAGGAATTCTTGCGGCAGACAATGCTCTTGTTATGGCCGTCATGGTTAAGCACCTTCCGGATGATCAAAGGAAGAAAGCTCTGTTTTACGGGCTTGCAGGAGCGTTTGTCCTGAGGTTCGGCTCGCTTTTTTTAATTTCTTTTTTGGTCGATGTCTGGCAGGTACAGGCAATAGGGGCTGTTTATCTGCTGTTTATTGCCATAAATCATTTAGTGAAGAAATTTATTTTAAAGAAAGATTCTCATGATGATAAGGACAGAAAAGAATCAGGGTTTTGGATGACGGTTCTTAAAGTGGAACTTGCAGACATTGCGTTTGCGGTCGATTCCATCCTTGCGGCAGTCGCACTGGCAGTAACACTGCCTGCAACGGGTCTGCCGGAAATCGGAGGTCTGGATGGCGGCCAGTTTGCCGTCATTTTGGCCGGGGGCATCATCGGCCTGATTATCATGAGATTTGCAGCGAGCTATTTTGTCGCCCTGCTCCAAAAACGTCCGAGTTTAGAAACCGCTGCGTTTGTGATTGTGGGCTGGGTAGGAGTGAAGCTTGCTTTGTACACGCTCGCTCACCCGGATATTAATATTATTGATAAACATTTCATTGAATCTGCAACATGGAAGCTTATCTTCTGGATTGTACTTGCAGGAATTGCTGTTGCCGGATGGTTTCTGTCCAAAGATGAAAGCAGCCGCCCGGAAACAGAAGAAGAGAAGCTTGTAGAAAAAGCTGAAGACCGCCTTGATTAAGCACCCTTAACGGGGTGTTTTTTTATTGATGAAAAATGACATTTTGTGGATATAATAGACGTTTTATATTAAAATTTTTACAATTAATCAACTTTTACCCTGGATTTCCTCCCTTGTCTGTAACCTTTTTGTAAAAAAACTAATATTACACCCTCAAAACCCAAACTTGCTTCGTAGCTGTTTAGTAAGAAAAAAGAAAGGAGAACAATCATAATAGATTCTTCATCTGCTGCTTCATCAACGCCTGATAGGTTCATCTTTACCTCATGGCTCTCACGATTCCAAATTTCTTCCTTTGCGCTCTCAGGGCAAATTAGCTATGATTATACGAAGTAATATGGGAGAACTGAGGTGAGAACCGGTGCTTAGCCTGTTGTTTAAACTTGGCAAAAAGAAACCAACTTTAGAAGAAACCGTCCTGCAGATCCAGGACGGCGACACACAATTGCAGAACACATTAATTGACCAGTATAAACCTTTCGTGGCAAAAACCGTTTCTTCGGTCTGCAAAAGGTATATTGATGAAAAAGACGATGAATTCAGCATTGGATTAATTGCCTTTAATGAGGCCATTGAAAAATATTCAACTGAAAAGGGAAGTTCGCTGCTTGCTTTTGCCGAATTGATTATAAAGAGAAAAGTCATTGACTATATTCGGAAAGAAGCAAGAAACGCCCAGACAGTAAATATTGATCTTCAGGAACACGAAGAAGGCGAGGCTTCGCAGAGCAAGATTGAAGCGGAGCTGTCCGTTGAAGAGCATCAAAAGCTCATTGAACAGGAGCAGCGAAGGGAAGAGATTGTGTATTTCCATAAAGTGCTCCAGGAATTCGGCCTTTCTTTTTCAGAGCTGATGGAGAATTCTCCAAAACATATGGACGCAAGGCAAAATGCAATAAAAGTAGCTCAAGTTCTGATTGAGCACGATGAGCTGAGGCGGATTCTGTTTGCCAAAAAACAGCTTCCTGTTAAACAGCTTGAATCGCTTGTATCTGTCAGCCGCAAAACAATAGAGAGAAACAGAAAATATATTATTGCCATGACAATAATTTTATCGGGGGATTACGTTTATCTGAAAGACTATATAAGAGGGGTGCTTCAATCATGAAAAAAGGGATCGTCGTTGACCGTAATGATGATTATGTTACATTGCTTACCCCTGATGGACAATTTTTGAAAGCAGCAAAACAAAAACGTTCATACGAGCTGGGTGAGGAAATTACTTTTTTTCAGCTTTCAGATACAAGCGAAAGAGCATCAAAATCAGTAAGTATTTTTAATCTGCGCGGAATTCGAAACGGGTTAATCGCAGTGGCAGCTCTTATTCTTATCTTTTTTACCTTGCTGCCCGTTTTGAATGACGACAGGGTATATGCTTATATGACGATTGATATCAATCCAAGCTTTGAGCTTCAATTAAACGAAGAGCTTAAAGTCATAAGGATTGAACCCATGAATGAAGATGGGAAGGCTATGCTTGCCGAACTGAAAGACATGAATAAAAGCAGTGTATCAGATGTCTTTTCAACCATTGTGGACAAAAGCAGATCTCTCGGCTATTTAACAGACGATAAGGAGATCTTTGTGACGACGGTAACAGCAGATGACAAGCATGAAGAGACAAAAAAGAAAATGCTTGCAGATGTTGTGCGCCTGAAAGAGTCATACAAGGAACAAAGCCTGAATGTTCAGGCGGTAGAGACAGATGTTGAAACACGCAATAAAGCAGTGGAACAAGGGATTTCTACTGGTAAATATGTAAAACTGCAAAAAACAGAAGAAGCTGATCCTGCAGAAAAAGAAGATGCGGAAAAGCGCAATGAAGAGGAAAAGGCTGATAAAGAGACAGAACCAGCCAAACCGGAATCTGCTGAAACAGTTCCTCCTGTTAAAGAGCCAGCACCTCCGACAAAAAAGGATCAGGAACCGCCCGCTTTGAAAGAGAACAAAGAGAAGGAAATCAACAAAAAGCCCGCTGTGCCAGATCCGCCTAAAGAAAAAGAAACATCGATGAACACAAATAAACAGGCAGCTAAAGCAAAAGCCGAAGCTGAAAAAGCAAGAAAAGAAGCTGAAAAAGCAAGAAAAGAAGCAGATAAAGCAAGTAAAGAAAGAGAGAAAGAAAAAAAGCGGAATGAAGAAAAATCCCGTGAAGACGATGATGACGAGAGAGACGGCGACAGCCGCGACCGGGATGATGACCGCGAGGAAGATGAAGACAACGACAATGACGATGACGATAATGAGGGGTCAAGATCTGATCGTGATTGAAACATAGGGTGCCGCGAAAGCGAAACGGACCGGATAGGCACCTGCTACATACATAGAAAGAAGATAACCGCAGGAGGATTCCTGCGGTTTTTGCCATATTATTCAGTTTTAGAAGCTTGTCCTCCAAGACCTGCCTGTGCTTGTGCGACCAGGCGCTTCGTGATTTCTCCTCCAACAGAACCGTTAGAGCGTGCAACTGTATCAGAACCAAGCGTAACGCCGAATTCCTGCGCAATTTCATATTTAATTTGATCCAGGGCCTGTTCAATCCCAGGAACAAGCAATTTATTGCTGCTGCGTGCCATTATCCTCAACTCCTTCATAAAAGTTTGCAGCCATAGGGCTGTGTTTATAGTCTTGTTTCAAACGGACAATCTATACTGGCAATTGTGCCCTATGATATGAGGTGAAGGGGTTGAGTAAATGACATTTATTTAAAAATGCTCCTGCAGAAACAGGCGGGTTCGTTTCTGAAGATAGGATGTGATGACGGAAAGCACGGTAATCGTTAAAATATCCTTTACCTGATTCCAGTCATCTTCCGGAAGATCCTGAAAAAGGTCATGAGCCGCCTGTATTTGATCCTGAACATCCTTTTCGAGCTCATGTTCAGAAAGCGAGAATACCGTGATCGATTCCATACGTTCAAGAATTGTCCCGTAAGCCGAGTAATAACGCAAGGGCGAAATCAAATCATCACTTCGGTCCGATAATGTATTAAACAGAAGCTTCAGCAAATGCCTGATCGTATCAAAATCAAATGCTGATTTCAGGTCTCTCACAATGAGGAGGATCGCTGCTTGTTCGATTGAATATTTTTTGCCGTGTTCAGGTGAACCGATCAGCTCTTTCATATCCCTCTTTATCCAATTCTGAATCGATGTGGACTTTAAAGAAGTCAGTTCGCACAGTTTTGCAAGTGAAACAATTTCATTTGATGAAAGTCCTCTTGGAAGAGGCTTGGAGCTTCTGATGAAATCAGGAAAATCAGACGGGTCGATCCCGATTTCTTTCAGGACAGATGCCGGAGCCGCATCGCTTTCGCCCTGCAGAGTGAAAAGCAGTTTGGCCATTTCTGAGCGTTTCAGCTGTATTTTCATGGGCATCACCTCTTTGTCATTTAAGTTCTGTTCAGTAAGCAGTCATTTTTCGATCGTGCTGCATAACATTACCAAGTGCTTAGTATTTGCGATTATCCCTCTTCATTCTTTATACTATAAATTATAATATAAGTTCAAATGAACTCAAAATCTTTGGGGGTGCAAGATGGCAAAACGTATCTTTTTGTTCCTTTTAACAAATATTCTCGTATTGACAACAATAGGAATTGTCTTATCTATTCTTGGAGTTGGCTCCTATGTAACGGCTGGAGGTGGAATCGATCTCATCAGCCTGCTCGTATTCAGTGCTGTTGTAGGTTTCTCCGGCTCATTTATATCTCTGTTAATGTCAAAGTGGATGGCAAAAATGATGATGGGCGTAAAGGTTCTGAAACCGGATCAAAATTTATCGGCATATGAGCGAAACCTCGTAGAACGCGTTCACAGACTTGCAAGAGCTGCAGGCATCAGAAAAATGCCTGAAGTAGGCATCTATCAGTCACGTGAGGTCAATGCGTTTGCAACGGGTCCATCTAAAAATAATTCTCTCGTTGCCGTTTCCACCGGACTGCTTGAAGAAATGGATGACGCTGCAGTTGATGGCGTTCTTGCCCATGAAGTTGCCCATATCTCAAATGGCGATATGGTAACAATGACTCTGCTGCAGGGTATCGTCAATACATTCGTAGTCTTCCTGGCAAGAATTGCGGCTTGGGTTGCCTCCAGGTTTGTTAGAGAGGACATGGCGCCAATTGTTCATTTTATTGCGGTTTTAGTGTTCCAAATCCTGTTTTCCATTCTTGGAAGCCTCGTCGTTTTTGCTTTCTCCCGCCACAGAGAATTCCACGCGGACAAGGGAGGAGCCGATTTGGCAGGCAAGGACAAAATGGTGCACGCTCTGCGTATGCTGAAAGGATACACGCAGCGGATCAGCAGCGATCAATCTTCTGTTGCATCATTGAAGATAAGCGGGAAACGCGGGCTTGCCCTCTTTTCAACCCATCCTGACCTTGATGAGAGAATCCGCCGTTTAGAAGCAAAATAACCTGGGTATGAATCTGAGGAGATGCTGTCTCCTCTTTTTTTTGTTTACTCAACCGCAAAGTATGTTTTTGTCTTCACATGTTGAAAATGAAAGCAGGCAAGATAAATTTTGGACAACCCCTTTTCATTCGGCCGGGTTTTCATTATGATAGAGAACATGCAGTTCACCCTAAAAATTTAAGGAACGATATCCATGACCCGAACTAGAACCTTTTTCCAATCATTAACGCCTTTTCAGCTGATTGTAGCTTATTATGCCATAGCCGTCTCCGTTTCAGTTGGTTTGCTGAGCCTGCCTGTTGCCCACCAGGAGGGAGTGCAATGGACGTTTATGGACGGTCTGTTTACAGCTGTAAGTGCTGTAAGCGTGACAGGCCTCAGTGTCATAACGGTAGCAGATACCCTGACTGTCCCCGGCATTTTTATTCTGATGTTTGTGCTGCAGTTCGGGGGGATTGGCGTCATGACACTTGGAACATTTGTCTGGCTGATTGTCGGAAAACGCATTGGCCTGAGAGAAAGAAGACTGATCATGGCTGATCAAAATCAGTATTCTCTTTCGGGAATCGTCAACTTGATGAAGCAGGTCCTGTTTTTAATATTGATTATTGAGTTTTGCGGCGGCATGATTCTTGGAACCTACTTTTTAAAATACTACCCGACTTGGCAGGAGGCGTATTTGCACGGTTTTTTTAATTCTGTCAGTGCTACTACAAACGGAGGCTTTGATATTACAGGAGCATCCATGATTCCATATGCAGACGATTATTTCATTCAGTTTGTCATCATCCTTTTAATTACGCTTGGAGCGATTGGATTTCCTGTGCTGATAGAAGTGAAAACCTTTCTTTTCAGCAAAAAAGGCAAATACAGATTTACTCTTTTTACAAAGCTGACGACTGTTACATATACCTTGCTCGTTATCGGCGGAACGATTATGATCGCTCTGCTTGAGTATCAGTTTTTTTTCAGCGGGAAAAGCTGGCACGAAAGCTTTTTTTATTCCTTGTTCCAGTCAACCGCCACACGAAGCGGGGGACTCGCAACGATGGATGTCAGCCTGTTTTCTGAAGCCACGCTGCTCGTCATGTGTGCGCTGATGTTTATCGGGGCTTCCCCAAGCTCTGTTGGGGGCGGGATCAGGACAACGACATTTGCTTTAAATTTGCTTGCTCTTTATCACTTTGCCAAAGGCAACAAAACCATTAAGATCTTTAAACGCGAACTTCATGAAGATGATGTGAAAAAATCACTCGTCGTCACGCTGATGGCCTTTGTCCTTTGTTTTGGTTCCGTGTTTATTCTTTCAATCACAGAAAAATTCACGCTCATTGAAATCATTTTTGAAGTTTGTTCGGCATTCGGAACAACAGGGTTATCGATGGGAATTACAGCAGAGCTGAGCACAATAGGAAAATGCATCATTATGATCTTAATGTTTATCGGACGGATTGGGATTGTTACGTTCATTTACATTATCGGATCAAAAGCATCAAAACCAAATTATCACTATCCGAAAGAACGTGTTATTATCGGGTGACGAAGGATGAAGCAGACAGGGAGACTGTCTGCTTTTTGCTGTTTACAACGCACAGTTCAGGAAAATCTTCCCTTGCCTGTGCTATACTTTAGCTAATACGTATTGGGAGAGGTCAGATAAAGTGAAGAAATGGACGGCAGTACTTTTTTGTATGCTAACGCTTGTGATTCTTTCGGCATGTTCAAAGGGACCGCAGCCTGAAGAACGATTCCAGAAATATGTCAGCCTGTGGAATGACCAGAATTTCAGCGGAATGTATGATTATTTATCTTCAGATGCTAAAAAAAGCATAACAGAGCAGGAATTCACAGAACGATATCAGCAGATTTATGAGTCAATCGAGACGGAAAATCTGAGCATCAGCTATGAGAAGCCGGAGGAGCCCGAAGAGAGAAAAGATGAGAAAAAAGCTTCCTTGCCGTTTTCGTTAAAAATGGATACTCTGGCAGGACCTGTTGCATTTGAACATCAGGCGTCACTCGTTCAGGAAGAGACGGATGATGGAGACAACTGGTTCGTCTCTTGGAATTCATCGATGATTTTTCCGCAGCTGAAGGAAGGAGATGCAGTCAGAATTTCGGAAGATAAGCCGGAAAGAGGAAGCATCTTGGATAAGAACGGAAAAGGTCTGGCTGTAAATGCCGTCGTTCCTGAAATTCAGGCAGTTCCCGAAAAGCTCGGAAGCGATCCTGAAGCCGCAAAAGAAGCAGCAAAGCTTTTGAATCTGACAGTTGAAGACATAGATAAAAAGCTGTCTGCAAGCTGGGTTAAGCCTGATATGTCCGTGCCGGTCGCAAAAGTGGACCCATCAGAAACCGAACTGGTAAAAAAAGTGACATCCCTTCCCGGTTTCCAAAAGGCAGATGTTTCATCCAGGTACTACCCGCTGGGTGAGAATGCTGCCCATTTAACCGGATACATAGGCAATATTTCCGGTGAGGAACTCCAAGAGCTGAAAGGGAAAGGATATACAAGTACATCGCAGCTTGGAAAAGCAGGGCTTGAAGAAGTATACGAGAACGAGCTCCGGGGGAAATCCGGATTCCGCATCTATACAGATCCTTCAAACGAAACCATTGCCGAGCAGCCTGCAGAAGATGGCAAGGACATCACTGTAACGATCGACTCTGCTCTTCAAACAGTGCTTTACAATCAGCTGAAAGGTGATTCAGGCACAGCTGCAGCTGTTCATCCGATGACGGGGGAAACACTTGCGCTTGTCAGCAGCCCTGCTTACAATCCGAACAGCTTTGTATTTGGAATGTCAGGTGAGGCTTATCAGGCTCTTACAGAGCAGCCCGGTAAGCCGCTGAGCGCCAAATTCAACAAGACATTCTCTCCGGGGTCTGTGTTTAAGCCTCTGACAGCCGCAGCGGGTTTAAAAGCGGGTACACTGAATCCGGATGAAGTCAAAACCATTGCGGGTTTAACCTGGAAGAAAGGGCCTGAGTGGGGGAACTACTCTGTCACAAGAGTAACGGACGCCTATTCAGCGGTTGACCTTAAAAGGGCTCTTGTTTCATCTGACAACATTTATTTCGCACAGGCAGCGCTCGAAATGGGTGCAGATGCTTTTAAAGAAGGAGCAGCTGCGTTTGGGCTTGGTGAACGATTTGAGTTTGACTTCCCGACTGCGGACTCATCAGTCGCAGCGTCTGACCTAGCTGAAAAGGAAGTTCTTCTGGCTGACTCAGGATACGGGCAGGGAGAGGTCCTGATGAGCCCTGTTCATATCGCAGCAGCCTATACCGCATTTGTCAATAACGGCAGCATGTTAATGCCTTATCTTGTGAAAAAAGATGAGCCTGCTCCTGAAATTTGGAAGGAAAGCATTATAACGCCGGAGCAGAGTTCTTTCCTTTTGAATCACTTAATCAGCGTCGTGGATGACCCGAGCGGTACCGGCCATAAGCCTGTCGTGCCGGGTCTGAATCTGGCGGGAAAAACCGGCACAGCCGAACTGAAACAGGCCAAAGGAGAAATAGGACAGGAAAACGGCTGGTTTGTGGCTGTGAATACGGATCAGCCAAGCCTGCTGATTGCCATGATGATTGAGGATGTAAAAGACAGAGGCGGAAGCCACTATGTGGTGCCTAAAGTAAAACAGGCATTTTCCGCTTATCTTAAGCAATGAACAAAAAAGAAGCTGCCAGCGCAGCTTCTTTTTTTATACCTATCCATCTTTTTTTTGTGTAAAAGCTTTTATCTGCTTCTTAACAATTCTTAATAATCCTTTACCTTCACTTTAGATGGCCTTCATTCTGGCATGATACGTTAGAAGCATCAGAGGGAGGGAAGGCCAATGAAGCATTCTGTAAAAACAGCAGGCATTTTATTCATGATTGTCTTATTTTTATTTTTTGCATCTGTTTTTGGAGAAAGTCAAGGGCGGGCAGGCACAGATGATAACAAACTCACAGAAATTCATCTGCTTGGTGTGAATGATTTTCATGGACAGCTGGACACTCATTCTGTTCAATCTGGCAAAAAGGTTGGCGGAGCCGAATATCTTGCTTCTCATCTTAACAAACGGAGAGAGATGCATGAACATTCGCTGCTCTTGCATGCGGGTGATATGACAGGAGGAAGTCCGCCGCTGTCATCCTTGTTTCTTGATGAACCGACCATTGAGTTTATGAATCAGCTTAAGTTTGATGCCGGTACACCGGGAAATCACGAATTTGACAGAGGAATCGGCGAGCTTAAAAGACTGATAAATGGAGGGTATCATAGTAGTACAGGATACTTTAAAGGTGCCGATTTTGATTATGTTTCAGCCAATGTGATTGATAAACAGACAGGAAAGCCGATTTTTCCAGCATACACAATTAAAAAAATTGACGGCGTACAGATAGGCATAATCGGTGTTGTAACGAAAGAAACCAATCAATTTCTGCTGCCTGAAAACCGGGAGCAGATTGAAATAACGGATGAGTCTGAGGCAATCAACGAGGCAACTTCACAGATGAAAAAGCTTGGTGTTGAGTCAATCATCGTTTTGGCGCATGCAGCTGCATCATCAGATAAATTCGGTGAACATGCAGGAGAAGAACTGATCGAGATGGCTCCGAAAATCACCGATGAAGTAGATGTCATATTCGGGGCTCACAGCCATAAGCGTGCAAATACCAGAGTTGGAAACAAGATGATTGTCCAGAGCTATTCTTACGGGAAAGCCTTTTCTGATGTAACGCTTCTCATTGACCGCGACCAGAAGGAAATTATTCAGAAGGAAGCACAAATTATTCTGACAGACCACACTCAGGCACCACCCGATGAAGGTTCTCTGAAGCTTATTGAAAAATATAAGAAGCGGGTCGGAGCCGAATACAGCAAGGAAATAGGGAGTCTTCCCCACGATTTATCCAGAAAAAAGAATCATCAGGGCCATTCCCCTCTTGCCGCACTCCTGACAGAATCTATGATGAAAGAAATGAATACTGATATTGCTTTCGTTCATCATGGCGGCATCAGGGAAAGCCTGAAGAGAGGGCCTGTGACAAAACAGCACGTCATTGCCGCGCTCCCTTTTAATCATTACGCAGCAGAAATTTCTCTATCTGGAAAACAAATAAGAGAGATTCTTGAACAGCAGTGGAGTTTAAAAGCAGAGAACTTGCTTCAAACGAAAGGACTGACCTTTGAGATCGACCGGAGTGCGCCAAAGGGAGAGCGGATAAAAGCATTAAAGACAGAAAATGGAGAAGTTATTGAAGATCAAAAAATGTATCGTGCGGCTGCAAGCAATTACCTTGCATCAGGCGGAGATGGCTTTGAGGCATTTAAATCAGGGGAAATCATTCAAAAAGGACCGGAACTTTCAGATGTGCTGTCTGAATATCTTGTCGAAAAATTTCATTAATAGCTTCTGCGGAACAAGATCCCCAATGGCTGCGCCTTTGGGGAAAACAGGGCTAATTTCTAATCCTGTCCATAGCCTGCATCTTTATCAGGATGAGTAAACGGAAAGCCATCAGGCTTTTTTTTGCTTTCTAAAAGCTCCCGGTTTTCAGGTGTGTTCCAGCCAATGTCGTTTGTAGGATGTACCCATTGATCGCCCGCCATGATGGAAGGGTCGACATCATCGCTCCACTGATTTAAGGGAGACTGTTTGGAGTCATAAAAACTGTCTCCGATTAAAACGCCGTATTCATTGATAAAGGGTTTTTTCATGGTTATGCCTGTTCCTTTAAAGGACGGGGCACTTGCCTGATGAGGCATCGTTTCATCCATCGTAAATTCATCTTTTTCACTCATATTCATCACCTCTGTAGTAGTATTGTCTGCTTTTTGGCAGGATATGAAAGAGACATCTTTAAGGAGGAAAAGGATATGAACAAGGAATTTCCGGTTGCAGCTCTTCAGGATCAGTTTCTTGAAAAAGTGAAAAAGATGGAAAGTGAACTGAGAGATCAAACAGGCGAAGAGATTGTACTAATTGCCTACAAACACAATAAACAGCAAAACTGACTCGTTTTCCCTCTAATGAATGATCCGGATTCGCCTAACACTATAAACAGTGAGGTGCTTCTCACGAACTTTCAGGGGGGTATGAAGATGAAAAGAAAAGCCGCTAGAAATCAGGCAGTGAAAAATAATACAACACCAAAAGAAAGCATGGCCGATACTGAATTTGCTGCAGAAGCGGTCTACAGCAGCGAAAATCCTGCCAAGGGTGCAAACCGCAACAGTAAAAACGGCAGCAAGGGACGTTCAGGAGGGTCATTCTCATGACAAAGAAAACACACAAAAGCAAAGAGAGCGGACAGCATAAAAAGCAGATGGATCCTGATCTGCTGAAAGAAGAGTTCGGCACAGAAATGGGCGATTATAATTCAGCGAAGTTTCTGGAGGCGGCATCATCCAAAAAGAAGACATGCAAATAAAAGAAGAACCGCTCAGGGGGCGGTTCTTCTTTGTTTGTCAGCTTACTTTATTATGCAGTCTATTCTCTTTTACAGCATAGGAGCTTGCAGTGCGTGTAACTGGATCATAATGAACAAGCAGAATGCTCTCGCCGGGCAACACTTCTCCGGTTCTTATATATGCATCCATATCAAACGGCACCTTATCAAGAATTGTATGCTTATAAAGATCTTTTTCAGTAAAAGCTTTTGCTTCGAATTCTTTTCCAAGCAATGACGGCTGAGAAAGAATCGCCTGATAAATGGTGCTGCGTTCTGACTTCGTCAGCATATCATTCCACCATGGCTTGCGCGGTTTATGTTTTTGAGAAGACAGATAGTCGTATTTCATAAATCCTTCTGCCATGTCAGCCTGTTCTTTGTGATGGACAGACAGGAACTCATAAAGGCGTTTAAATAAATCTTCAAGCTGATGACCGATGCGGACCCAGCCCTGTTCGTCCCAGTAGGTGCCGAATTGCTGGAAAAAATCAAACGGGGTTTCAAACACACTCTTGATAAGAAATTCTACCGTTGCATCCATCCGGTGATCATTCCAGTACTTCTCAAGTACATCTTCAACTTGCTTAATCTTCACGATATCTTCAAAGGAAAGAACATTATTTTTCAGAATTTCATAAGGCGAGTGGTCCATATAGACATAATCATGGTCTGCAGCGCGCAGACGCAGTCCGGTTCCGCGAAGCATTTTTAAGAAGCCGAGCTGCAGTTCTTCCGGACGCATTTCAAATACATCGTTAAATGTCTTTTTAAACGATGTATAGTCCTCCTCAGGCAGCCCCGCTATCAAATCAAGATGCTGGTCGATCTTTCCGCCTTCTTTAACCATTGTGACAGTCCTCGTAAGCTTGCTGAAATTCTGGCGTCTCATCACAAGATCATTTGTTGCATCATTTGTGGACTGCACTCCGATTTCAAAACGGAAAAGACCTTTTGGGGCATTGTCATTTAAAAACTGGATGACTTCTGGCCGCATAATGTCAGCGGTTATTTCGAATTGAAAAACCGTTCCGGGCAGATGCTCATCGATAAGAAACTGAAACATTTCCATCGCATAGCTTCTGCTGATGTTGAACGTCCTGTCAACAAACTTAATGGTTTTGGCGCCGTTTTGCATCAGGTAGCGGATGTCATCTTTAACTTTTTCACGGTCAAAATAACGGACCCCGACCTCAATGGAAGACAGACAGAACTGGCAGCTGAACGGACACCCTCTGCTTGTTTCAATATAGGTAACCCGCTTTGAAAGGTGGGGGATATCCTCTTCAAAACGAAAAGGAGAAGCAAGTTCAGCCAGATTGATCTTATTCCGCTGAGGATTGATCATAACCTCGCCATGATCTCTGTAGGCAATTCCGGAGACTTGCTTCATGTTTTTGTCTGATTGAAGGGCAGCCAAAAATTGCTTGAATGTCTCTTCACCTTCGCCAATGACAATATAATCCGCTTCAGGTATGGATTCCATCCATTCTCTTGTGTCGTACGTCACCTCAGGACCGCCGAGCACGATAATGAGGGAAGGGTTGATTTTTTTCATCATTTTCATGATCTTAATGGTTTCTTCGATATTCCAAATATAGCAGCTGAAACCAACGACATCAGGTTTCATGCGAAACAGATCGGTCACAACATTCATCGCCGGATCTTTAATTGTATATTCAGCAATGGCCACTTCAAAGTCAGGCTGGGCATGAGCTTTCAGGCAGCGCAGGGCAAGACTTGTGTGGATATATTTTGCGTTCAGCGTACTTAGTACAACGTTCATTTATTAACACCACTTCTAACATAATTTTTAATCCTATCTATTCTATCACATTTTATCCATAATAAAGCGACCTAAAAACATGGAAAAACCCGCTGCACAAGCAGCGGGTTCTATTCTTAGCGGTACTGCACCTTTTCTTCTCTGTTTTTGAAGAATTTGCGCAGATTTGTTGCTTTCAGCTCAATAATCGGCTGTGTAACAGTTTTAACAGCATTTGTAGACAAGATGAATGTCAGAAGAATGGACAGAAGAACAATCAGGGTGACGCTTTGATAATCTTTAAGCCATTCGAGAGCCTCGCTGTTTCTCAAGGATCTGACAATGAATCCGTGCAGCAGGTAAACGTAAAATGTCCGTGTTCCCCAATGTGTAAAGAAAAAGCGGCTTTTAGGAATCAGGGAAAGAAAACTGAATGTCAGGACAAATGTCAGTGTGTAAAATCCGAGACGGATCAGGCCGTCTTCAATGCCGACTCCGCCAAACTGAGAGTAGGGTTTCGAACCAAACAGCCATTCGTAGTCAAAATCAAGAAAAAAATAGGCGGCGAAAACGGCCATCAGCATAGCGGTTGACGCAAGGCGCACTTTTACTCCGGTCAGTCGCTTGAAGTGTGATTTATCCAGATAGAACCCGACTAAAAACAGCGGGAAGAAGACAAATGTCCTAGACACACTCAAGTAATTGCTTGCCGAATCCACATAGCCAATCCCTACGCCAAGTGCGATGGCAACAAGAATGGCCGTTCTTTTATCAAGCTTCGTATAGGCAAACAAGAAGAGATTCCAGAAAAACAAGCTCATCAGGAACCAAAGTGACCAGTGCGGGTCGAGCGGATTGACGGCAAGAGCGCTTTCGGATTCAACAAGGAAGTAATAAACTGAGTAAATTCCCTGGAAAATCAAATACGGGATAATCAGTTTTTTAAAGATTTTTTGTACATAGCCTTTTTTATTGTACCCTTTTGCAAAGAAGCCTGATATTAAAATGAAGGCAGGCATATGAAAGGTGTACACAAATTTATAGACATTCAGCATAAATTCGTTATCATCAATAAATGAGCGAATAACATGACCAAACACAACAAGAATGATCAAAATGAATTTCGCATTATCGAAATAGCTTTCACGATTTTTCACAGTATCACCCATTTTCACAGAAGTCATTAAAGGCTCCTGCAGTTAGTTTTCCCATAAGGGATATTACTACCCTTTTTACCCTTTCTTAAAAGAGTTTAAAACAGTCAAATAGCAATATAGCCGTTTTTAAAGGGATTGTAAAGAAGTTGTTAGGTGCGTGTAAAAAGAATGAATTTTTGCACTTATTCACGATTGCTCCCTTTTGCATAGGTCCTTAGCAATAAAATTGTCAAATCCGGTAAAACGGTGAAGGACTATTCAGCATTCTGTAGAATTACAGGGGAGATGAAAATTTGCCCGTCGGCAAGGAGCGGAATGATGCATGAGCAAAGTAATGAATGAATGTGAAGTGACGTCATTGCAGGAGCAGATCACGATATTAAAAGAAGAAAATAAGCGGCTTGCAGAAAAGAGCCGTCAGCAGGAATTGATTATTGAAAGTGCGATGGAAGCGATCATTATTCTTGATGAATCGTTTCATTTTATAGATTGCAACAAATCTGCCTGTCACCTTTTTCAGCTGGATAAGCTTGAAATGGGCAAGAGAAAGATGTGTGATTTTCTTTCGCTTGTTCCCCATCAGCAGCTGCTGAATCAAGTGGACGAGCTTCGTGACAGGGATCAAATAGAAGATGAACTGATTATCAAGCTAGACAATGGCCAGGTGAAATTTATTGAACTTTCCATTAAGAAAAATGCGCTCGGAACCCGGCATCTTGCTCTTATGAGGGATATTTCCTCCAATAAAATGCTTGAGCGGGAACGGACAATCAATGAACAGCTCTTTAAAGATCTGTTTCACAGGGCGGTTGACGGCATCGTCATTTTTGACGGGAGCGGCCAGTTTATAGATGCGAACGGCTCGTTTTGTCTGAATTTTGAAATAGATAAAAACAGTCTTGGCTCATTTAAGCTTGAGGATTTTGTTGAGCACGAGAACCAGTTTAAACTCGATAAACTATGGTCTATTTTGAATGAAGGAGGCAGAGCAAAAGGGGAAATGCCCGTGACGCTTTTATCAGGGCGCAGAAAAGTATTTGAATTTACATCCACCTCCAATGTGCTCAGCGGATTCAACATGGCCATTATGAGAGACATTACGGAAAAAAGGAATATGGAAATGAAACTGTTCAAAAGCGAGGAACGTTTCAGGGA
Source organism: Metabacillus mesotrionivorans (assembly GCF_052171315.1). Lineage (NCBI taxonomy): Bacteria > Bacillati > Bacillota > Bacilli > Caryophanales > Bacillaceae > Metabacillus > Metabacillus mesotrionivorans. The sequence continues at coordinate 590,689 of NZ_JBQMFF010000001.1, forward strand.
AATATTTGAAAATGCCATAGATGCCATCATTATCTGGAACAATGACGGGCGGATCATCAGCGCCAATCAGTCAGCCTGCAGAACGTTTGAGCTTTCAATGGAAAATCTGATCAGCAGCAGCATCTTTGATTTTATGGATGCCAGTGAATCCAAATTCAGGACAGTCAAAAAGAAATATGTAAAATCAGGAGCTATTCGCGAGGAGCTCTTGTTTTATATGCCGAACGGCCAGTGCAAACAGCTGGAATTCACATCTAAAATGGACGTAACAGACGGGCACCATCTGACCATTCTCCGGAACGTAAGCGACCGGAAGCAGATGGAAAAAGAATTAAGGGAAAGCGAACAGAAATTCAGAAAAATTTTCAACGGGGCGATGGACGGCATTGTACTGATTGATGACAATTACACGATTATTGACGCCAATCAGGCAGCTGGAAAAATCCTTGAGATTCCTCTTGAGGACATCCATAAGTACAATCTGCATGAGCTGATTTCCTATGATAAAATGGAAGGCAGCGCCATGTATCTTATGGACGAAATGACAGAGGAAATTCCATTTAAACTGCAGAACGACAAAGAAAAAATCCTCGAATTTTCATTAAAACGGCATATTATCGAAAACATGAACCTGGCTATTTTCAGAGACGTTACGGAGAAGAAGGAGCTTGAAGAACGGCTCCGCAAATCCGACACGCTCAGCGTTGTCGGAGAGCTTGCAGCAGGCATTGCGCACGAAATCCGAAATCCGATGACAGCATTAAAAGGTTTTATCCAGCTGCTCGAAGCGAATGTACAAGAAGACTTTTCCATGTATTTTAACGTGATTACATCAGAACTGAGCCGGATTGAATCCATCATTACAGAATTTCTCATACTCGCAAAGCCGCAGGCCATTTCTTATCAGGAAAAAGATGTCGTGACCATCATGAAGGAAACAATTGATCTTTTAAACGCGCAGGCTATATTGGTCAATGTGCAGATTGAGCTTTTTCATAATGGCTGTGTGCCCCATGTATACTGTGAGCCGAATCAGCTCAAGCAAGTCTTTATCAATATTTTAAAAAATGCGATTGAGGTTATGCCGTCAGGCGGTACTATCCAGGTCAATATTTCCCTGAAAAACGAAGATGAACTTCATATTTCAATTATTGACGAAGGGTCAGGCATTCCTGAAGACAAAATCAAACGCCTCGGGGAACCTTTTTATACAACAAAAGACAGGGGCACAGGACTCGGCCTTATGGTGAGCTATAAAATTATCGAAGAGCACTGCGGAAAAGTGGAGGTTGAGAGCGAAGTCGGAAAAGGCACAGCTTTTCATATCAGCCTGCCGCTTCATCAGACATCATGCTGAAAGGAAGACATCATGAACGCATATAAATCAGTCAGCACGCCAATGGGGATTCTCCGCATAGCATCAGACGGAACGTATATAACGAATCTTTTTTTAAAAGAAGAACACTTACATGAATATATGGAAAAAAATCAAGTGCAGGAAAGCAGTGAAGACGCTCTGCTCAATGAAGCAGAGAAGCAGCTCAATGAATATTTTGCAGGCGCAAGAAAAGATTTCAGTCTGCCGCTGAAGCAAAAGGGAACAGCATTTCAGGAAAAGGTGTGGCAGGCGCTCACTGAAATTCCGTATGGCACATCCTGCACGTATCAGGCCATCGCTCTAAAGACCGGCAACCCAAAAGCTGTCCGCGCAGTCGGCCAGGCCAACAGAAAAAATAATCTTCCCATCATTGTGCCGTGTCACCGGGTAATTGGAGCAAACGGTCGTATGACGGGGTATGCTGGAGCGAATGTCCATTTAAAGCAAGTGCTGCTGGACCTGGAAAAAATACCGTATAAAATGTAGGTTTGCTTGTCACTTTTTAGCCTTCGCGACATATCATTTGGTAAGGGTAAAAAAGTTGCTCAAGGGCAAATTGGAAGGGCGGGCTTGAAATGTGGAAAAGGCCGAATAAACTTGCATTTTATACGAGTCTCCTGACTGCCATGCATGTGCTGACAGAAGAACAGAAAAAGCTGATTTTAACTGATAAGAACAGATAAAGGGAAATGGAGTTCAAGCGCTGAACTCCTTTTGCATGAGGAGAAATGGAGCGGGGGAGAGTCATGAAAGATCCAAAAGACGAAAAAGGGATACATACCGATTTCAGCAGCCGGATGACGTACGGGGAATACTTGAGTCTAGGACATCTGCTTGACAGTCAAAACCGCCTGTCAGGCCATCATGATGAAATGCTGTTTATTATTATCCATCAAGTCAGCGAACTATGGATGAAGCTCATCCTGCATGAGCTTCAGGCGAGCATACAGGCAATCGAAGAGGGAAATCTGTCAATGGCATTCAAAATGCTTGCCCGCGTGTCAAAAATCCAGTCACAGATTATTGCAGCATGGGACGTGCTTTCTACATTAACGCCTTCTGAATATGTGCAGTTCCGGGACAAGCTCGGTCAGGCTTCAGGATTTCAGTCCCATCAGTACAGACTGATTGAATTTGCCCTCGGCTATAAAACCACGCATGTTCTGGAAATTTACAAAAAAGATCAAGAGCTGCACAGCGAGCTGTCAAGAGCCCTTAAAAGCCCAAGCATTTACGATGTATCCATTCAGGCACTTGCTAAAGCAGGGCTTCCAATTAAAGATGAGATTCTGAACAGGGATCATTCACTGACCTATAAAGGTGATGCATCCGTAGAGGAAGCATGGCTGGAAGTATACCGGAACCCCGGTACCTACTGGGATTTATATGAGCTTGCTGAGAAATTGATTGATATTGAGGACTGGCTTCAGCAATGGCGTTTCCGCCACATGAAAACAGTCGAACGAATCATTGGATTTAAAAAAGGAACAGGCGGCTCTTCAGGTGTCACCTACTTAAAAAAAGTACTCGATCACCGTTTTTTCCCCGAACTGTGGGATATCCGGACAAAATTATGATGACATGGTCCCAAGCTGAATGCTTGGGATTTTTTTATTTGCGGTTGTGCTGTAGGCATCGTTTAAGAGCACTTATGGGTCCGGGCTAAATGTAGTTCTTGTTGAAAAAGTTGGTTAAGAACACTTGCGCGCCGGTGCCACTCACAATTGGTGGTGCAAACATCGTTTAAGAGCACTTTCGTATTGATGTGAATCGGAATTCTTGTTGCAAACATCGTTTAAGAACACTTTGGTCTTGCTGTGAATGGTAGTTCTTGTTGCAAACATCGTTTAAGAGCACTTTCGTCTTGCTGTGAATCGGAGTTCTTGTTGCAAACATCGTTTAAGAGCACTTTCGTCTTGCTGTGAATGCGAGTTCTTGTTGCAAACATCGTTTAAGAACACTTTTGTATCGAAGTGAATGGTAGTTCTTGTTGCAAACATCGTTTAAGAACACTTTCGACTTGCTGTGAATGGTAGTTCTTGTTGTAAACATCGTTTAAGTGCACTTACCCTCCTCCCCGGCAAGGCCGCAAGATTTTCAAAAACCTGATTGACAGAATTATCTAATTTGATTATCATCTAATTAGATAGCAATCGAATTAGATGGAGGGGAACAATCATACAGCTCGGCAAACTTGTCACATTTCACAAAGTAATGGGAGATGCTACGCGCATCCGGATACTGGCTCTTTTGGCGAAAAGCCCTAAAAACGGGCAGGCGCTTGCCGGAATACTGGGCCTGACGCCGCCTACCATCACACATCATTTAACGAAACTTAGAGAGATTGGCCTTGTCACTGAAAAACGGGTAAAAAACACCGTCTATTTTCAGGTGAACGAAAAGCTGCTGCAGCAGCTTTCGCTTGGGATGATGGAAATTGTCACTGGAAAAGGGGAGCTTGAGATGAATCAGGAAAAAACGGGTGAACATGCGAAAATTCTGGGGAATTATTTAACAAAGGATGGAAAATTAAAAACCATTCCGCCGCAGCGAAAAAGAAGGCTTATTGTTTTATATCACTTAGCTAAAGAGTTTGAGCCGGGAAGAAAATATCCGGAAAAAGAAATCAATGACATCATTAAAAAATATCACGAAGATTTTGCGACGATCAGGCGGGAATTGATAGTGAATCATATGATGTACCGCGAGAACAGCATCTATGAACTGAACCCCAAAGAGCTGTGGGCAAAAATTGAATAGGGGGGGTTTGTATGCTGACGTTTGTACCGGTGCAAAATGAACATCTTCTTGATGCAGAACTCTGTATCATGAACTCGAATCCTGCTTATAATTTGATTTCTGAAGACAGGGAAATGCTTAACAAGCAGGACATAGCAGAAGACAGGGAGGAAGGAAAAGCAGTCAGTGCCAAACGATTTTTAATCATGGACGGCGATGTTCCTGCAGGCATTTTTGAATATTGCCCGCTTAATCCGAGTGATAAAAAACCATGGATCGGCTTGTTTATTCTTCACCGTTCCTGCCAAGGAAAAGGATATGCCGCTGCAGTATATGAGACAGCAGAAAAGCTGCTTCAGCAAGACGGGTTTACCGAAATGAGGCTTGGAGTCCTGACAGAAAATGAGCGGGGCAGGAAGTTTTGGATGAAGATGGGGTATTCTGCTTTTAAAGAGGGAGTGTACAAAGGAAAGCCCATCATCCACTTCGCAAAACAAATCAAGTAGAGCCGGATGGCTCTACTTTTTGACTTTTTGAAAGAGGCTTTCTATTTCCAGCAGGTAGTCTCCGGATAAAACACCTTCCTCTGTAATAATGCCTGTGATCAATTCGTGAGGCGTTACATCAAATGCCGGATTAAAGACATGCACTCCTTCAGGTGCAACACGGCAGCCCGCTATATGAGTGATTTCTTCCGCATCACGTTCTTCTATTGGGATGTCATCCCCGCTCCCTGTCTCAGGATCAAACGTCGAAAGAGGCGCAGCTACATAAAACGGAATCTGGAAAGCATGTGCAAGAAGGGCAAGGCCGTATGTGCCGATTTTATTGGCTGTATCTCCATTTGCAGCAATCCGGTCAGCTCCGACAATGATGGCTGAAATCTGTTTTGTGCGGATCGTATGGGCAGCCATACTGTCTGTTATGAGCGTTACATCAACGCCTGCCTGCATTAGCTCCCATGTTGTCAGTCTTGATCCCTGCAGTACGGGACGTGTTTCACAGGCGTATACACTCAATGGGATTCCTCTTTCTTTTGCGAGATAAAAAGGCGATAGGGCCGTTCCGTATCTTGCTGTCGCAATAGAGCCTGCATTGCATATGGTCATAACAGCGTCACCTGCACTAAAAAGAGGCAGGGCATGTTCGCCGATTTTCCTGCACGTTTCTTCATCTTCAACTTGAATTTGAATCGCTTCATGCAGCAGAACTGTTTTTGCTTCTTCTGTGGACCGGGCATGCTGCACACTGTTTTTCAAGCGGCTGAGAGCCCAGAAAAGGTTGACGGCAGTCGGTCTTGAACTGGCAAGATAATCATGGTCGCGGGAAAGCCATTTTTGAAATTCCGAAATATCATCTGTTTCATATTTTTTTGCCGCGAGCGCGAGCCCGAAAGCAGCTGCAATGCCGATTGCAGGGGCTCCGCGCACTTTAAGGGTTTTGATGGCATCCCAGACCTCCTCAATCGTTTCGAGGTGCAGGTATTCACTCACAGCAGGCAGTTTCTGCTGATCAAGAAGGCGGATATAGAATTCTTTCCATTCGACAGAACGGGGTATGATGGATTGCTGATATGTCATGATGAATGCTCCTTATCTGACAGGTACTTGTTTGAAATAGTCTGCAATTTGTGCAGGTGTTTTGATGCTGCCGCGGTTCTTAACGAGTTTTTTTCCAAGTTCAAGCGCGCGGATTTTCGCTTCAATCTTTCTGTCATGCGGCTCTACCAAATCAAGGTCTGCAACGTGCGCAAGCCCGATTGTCCTTCTGATAATTTCCACACCGGCAAAGCCAACCGCATCTTCAAACGTTTTTTCCAGGATGAAGGAAAGATAGCCGTCGACTTCTGTGTAAACCTCAAGGCCGTCTTTCTCCCATGCTTTAGAAAACTCCCCGGCAAATACAGTCCAGGCCGTTTCAATATGATCCAGGAGGACCTGCTGTTTTGCTTCCTCACGCGAAATGGCATTCATCAATAAATTTGCCGTGAAATGCCCGTAGTCAAAACCAATTGGTCCATAATAAGCAAATTCGGGATCAATGACTTTTGTTGTTTCATCATCTGCAAAAATACTTCCTGTATGAAGATCTCCGTGAACAAGGGTCTCGGCTTCTGTTAAAAATTTATGCTTCAGCTTGGCAACTTCAAGCTTTAGTTCCGTGTCGTTCCAAATGGCTTCTGCTGCAGGTCTCAGTTCATCTTCAAAACTGTTTGATTCCACATCAAAAAAGGGATCTGTAAAAACGAAATCTTCCGTTATTTTGCAGAGCTCAGGGTTTGAAAACTGCTTTACCAGCTGCTTTTTTGTCTGCGGATTTAAAGCGAAATCCGAGCTGTAGAAAAGGGTTTTTCCAAGAAATTCACCAATGTGGCGCCCGAGAAGAGGGAAGTCTTTGCCTTCGATCAACCCAGCGCGTGCAATCTGAAGATGGGATAGGTCCTCCATGGCTGTTATGGCAAGTGTTTCATCTGAGTAATAGATCTTCGGCACGTATTCTCCTGCCGTATCAGCCTGCTTGAGCATGGCGCTGCTTTCAATTCTTGCGCGGTCAAGCGTAAGCGGCCAGCTCTCGCCAATAACCTTTGCATATGGAAGAGCCTGTTTAATGATCAGACCTTTATTTGATTGGTCGGTTATGCGGAAAACGAGATTTAAGTTGCCGTCTCCTATTTCCGTGCATGAAAGCACACTTTTTTCCTCAAATAATCCAAGCCTGAGGGCAAGAGTGACGGCAGCGCTTTCTGTTAATGGTTGATATGATTGATAGTTTGACATGGGTTTTTCCTCCGGTTTCATATGGACTTTTACTGCCAGCAGCAGGAACATGTCGTCTGAGAAAGAGGCTGTGCACATGTAAAAAAGCCTCTTTCACAGGGAAAGAGGCTTGAAGGCGCAGGCTTCGCACCTCTTATCTGCCAGAAAGATGTCTTTCTGCTGGAATTAGCACCGTGCCTTGTGGAAGATGTCTTCCGGCGCAAAAAGCTGCGCCCCATTTCGCAATGGTTTTACGGTCGGTTGCTGGGCATCATAGGGCCAAATCCCTCCGCCTGCTCTTGATAAGAGATTCTATTAGGTTTTGTTTTCGAATAATTCACAATTAATCACTTGTTCTGAATGTTAACAGGTTTAAAAGAAATATGTCAATGCTTTTTTTAGAAAGTTACAAATAAAAATGCGGAAGTCTGTCTTCAAAAACGGGAATTTGTTTACGGATTTCTTTTACCTTTTCCAGGTCGATTTCTGCTGTAAGGACGGCTTCCTCTGTTCCTGCTTCAGCAAGAATTTCTCCCCATGGATCAATGATCATAGAATGGCCGGCAAAGACGTTTGCAGGATCGCTGCCCGCCCGGTTGCAAGCAACAACGTAGCACTGATTTTCAATTGCGCGGCTGAGCAGCATGGTTTTCCAGTGATTAAGTCTCGGAAGCGGCCACTCCGCAACAACGAACAGGATTTCAGCTCCATTAACCGTATGAGCGCGGATCCATTCAGGAAAACGGATGTCATAGCAAATGACTCCGGCACTTTGAATTCCTTCAAGCTTAAAAAGTCCTTTTTCTGTGCCGCCGTTAAGATACAAGTGTTCATCCATCAGTTTGAAAAGGTGCAGTTTGCTGTATTCGTGCAGGAGTTCACCCTGGGTGTTAAACACATACATGGTGTTTGTTACTCCTGCTTCTGTTCTTTTAGCTACAGACCCTGCTATGATATTAACCGAGCAGTTTTTTGAAAGGCCGCTCATCAGGGAAAGGGTGCGTTTTCCTTCTTCATCTGCCAGCACATCAAGACGTGTCAGGTCATATCCGGTCGTCCATAATTCCGGCAGGACAATAACATCAGGATTGTCGCTGAGCATGATGGATTTTATCTTTTTTTCCGCTGCTGCAATGTTTTCTTCCGGTTTTCCGAATGCAATGTCTGTCTGCAGGCAGGCGATTTTAAGTTTCATATACGTCATCTCCGCTAAAAAATATTTTCCTTTACAAGCTGACTATAACAATATATGATTTTTGACTAGAATTTCAAGAATTTTCACAAGAAGGTGCAAAGATGAAAAAGTTTGAGCAATCAACGCTATTGAATAATCTTCCGAAACAATTTTTTGCAAGTCTCGTTGCAAAAGTAAATGCGAGTATTGAGGCCGGGCATGATGTCATTAATCTTGGCCAGGGGAATCCCGATCAGCCGACGCCGCCTCATATTGTAAAAGCTCTGCAGGAAGCGGCAGGCAAACCGGACTATCACAAATATTCACCGTTTAGAGGACAGCGCTTTTTAAAAACGGCGATAGCAGAATTTTATCAAAGGGAATATAGCGTCACACTGGATCCTGACACAGAAGTGGCCATTCTTTTTGGGGGAAAGGCAGGTCTTGTGGAAATTCCGCAGTGTCTCCTTAATCCCGGTGAGACAGTTCTAGTTCCCGATCCGGGCTATCCGGATTATTGGTCAGGAGTGGAGCTTGCGAGGGCCCGTATGGAATATATGCCTCTTTTGAAGGAAAATGAGTTTTTGCCTGACTACTCTAAGCTCTCAGAAAAAGCGAAGGCGGATGCAAAGCTCATGTTTTTAAACTATCCGAACAACCCTACAGGGGCAGTGGCCAGCAGGAGCTTTTTCGATGAAACGGTTGCGTTTGCAGAAGAAAATGATATATGCGTCGTCCATGATTTTGCTTATGGAGGCATCGGTTTTGACGGCAGAAAGCCAATCAGCTTTCTAGAATCAGATGGAGCAAAAGAGACTGGAATCGAAATTTATACGCTTTCTAAGACGTATAACATGGCAGGGTGGAGGATCGGTTTTGCAGTAGGCAATAAAAGTGTCATAGAGTCGATTAATCTTTTGCAGGATCACATGTTTGTCAGTGTATTCAGCGGAATACAGGAAGCTGCGGCTGTTGCTCTTCTTGCCCCGCAGGACTGTGTCAGCGAGCTTGTCGCACGCTATGAAAGCAGACGTGCGGCGTTTATAAACGCGCTGAACCGCATCGGCTGGAAAGTGGAGGCCCCGCCTGGATCATTCTTTGCATGGCTGCCTGTACCCGAGGGATTCACATCGGAATCCTTCGCTGACTATCTGCTGGAACACGCTCATGTATGCGTGGCGCCGGGCATTGGATTCGGGACGTTTGGTGAGGGATATGTCCGTGCCGGACTCTTAACCTCTGAAGAGAGATTAAGAGAAGCCGCAGATAGAATAAAATCTTTAAATCTCTTTTCATTGCCGGTTGACAGCTGAGGGAAAAGCTGTCATAATCCAAATTAATTTCAGGTTATTCAGAACATATACAATTCTTATCAAGAGCAGGTGGAGGGACTGGCCCGATGAAGCCCGGCAACCGACTTAAACAGTGTTTAAGCACGGTGCTAAATCTTGCAGCTATTGCTGGCAGATAAGGATCTTACCCATTTCAGATAAGGTCTCTTCCGTCAGCGGAGGGGACCTTTTTTATTTAAATGCGAAAGGCAGGTACAATCATGAGCGGCGTTACAGCAACCTATCTCATCTATGATCAGTACAGCATCCAAAAAAAAGCAGAAGGAATTGCCACCAGCCTTACGGTCGGCTCATGGACGGACCTTCCGGAGCTTACACAGCAGCAGCTGAAACAGCATAAGGGTCAAGTTGTTTCCGTTGAAGAAACAGATGCTGAAGAACGCATTTCCGAGTTTCTCGGAAAAAAAGTGAAAAAAGGTATTGTGAAAATATTCTATCCCGGCGTGAACTATTCTCATGACCTGCCTGCGGTCCTGACGACGGTTTTCGGAAAGCTATCTCTTGACGGGGAAGTGAAACTGCTTGATTTGGAGTTTACAGGAGATCTTCTTTCTTCTTTTCAGGGACCTGCATTCGGCATAAGCGGCATCAGGGAAAAACTCGGAGTCTATAACCGGCCTCTTCTCATGAGCATTTTCAAAGGAGTCATCGGACGTGATTTATCGTTTTTAAAAGAACAGCTAAGAAATCAGGTGCTTGGCGGCGTTGATCTTGTAAAGGATGACGAAATCCTGTTTGACAATCCGCTTACGCCGTTTGAACAAAGAATCACAGCAGGAAAAGAATTGCTCGGCAGGGTGTATGAGGAGACCGGCCACAAAGCGATGTACGCTGTTAACTTAACCGGAAAGACATTCAGTCTCAAAGAGAAGGCAAGACGCGCTTCAGAGCTTGGGGCGGACGCCATTCTTTTTAATGTTTTCGCTTATGGTCTTGACGTTTTGCAGGAGCTTGCAGAAGACAGGGAGATTCATGTCCCGATCATGGCGCACCCTGCTGTAAGCGGTGCTTTGTCTTCTTCCGCCCTTTATGGGATTTCACATTCTCTGCTGCTTGGAAAATTGCTTCGCCAGTGCGGAGCTGACTTTTCCCTCTTCCCGTCGCCATACGGCAGTGTGGCACTTGAAAGGGATGCCGCACTGTCTATCGGTGCAGCGTGCAAAGAGAGCACTGGGTTAAAAGAAACGTTTCCGGTTCCATCAGCAGGAATTCATCCGGGTCTTGTGCCTGTTTTGATCCAGGATTTTGGCATCGACAGCGTCATTAATGCCGGCGGAGGCGTACACGGGCATCCAGACGGTGCGCAGGCGGGCGGAAGAGCTTTCCGCTCTGCAATCGATGCTGTGCTTGAAGGCATCTCATTATCTGAAAAAGCTAAAAGTGAACGCGACCTTCAGCTTGCACTGGATCTATGGGGTCAGGTGGAGGTGAACCGATGAGCAAACCGGTTATTATCTGCGATTTTGACGGCACGATAACAAACAATGACAATATTATCGCGCTCATGAAACAATTTGCACCTTCTGAGTGGAACTCTCTGAAAGATGACGTTTTAAGCCAGCGCATCTCAGTCCGTGAAGGAGTCGGCAGGATGTTTGAGCTGATCCCGTCACATCTCAAGGGGGATATGATTCAGCATTTGCTGTTTACCGCACAAATCCGGGACGGATTCAGTGACTTTGTTCAATTTGCAAAAGACAATGAAATACCGCTGTACGTTGTGAGCGGAGGCATTGATTTTTTTGTCTATCCGCTGTTAAACGGTCTTGTAGAGCATGACCGTGTCTACTGTAATGAATCAGATTTCAGCGGGGAATATGTTCAAATCCTCTGGCCGAACTCATGTGATGACAGGTGCACAAATGACTGCGGATGCTGTAAGCCGAGCATCATCAGGAAGCTTGCTGCCTCTGATCAGGAGGTCATTGTGATCGGAGATTCGGTGACAGATCTTGAAGCGGCCAAGCTTGCAGATTTTGTATTTGCCCGGGATTATCTTCTTGAAAAATGCGATGCACTAAAGCTGCGCCATCAGGCTTTTTCAAGCTTTTATGACGTAATTGAAGGGCTGAAGACAAGGCAGGAGGCAGCAGTATGAGCTTATATAAACAGCGCTGGAGTGAGCTTGCAGCTGTGAAAAGGGAACTGGCGGAACGGGACTGGTTCCCGGGTACAAGCGGAAATCTTGCGATAAAAGTACATTCCGACCCTCTTTCATTTCTGGTCACATCAAGCGGAAAAGATAAGAGACTTGAAACAGATGAAGATTTTCTGCTTGTGGACGGTGCTGGAACACCCCTTGAAGACACAGCTCAAAGGCCTTCAGCGGAAACCCTTCTGCACGTTGAAATCTATAAGCGGACCAGTGCCGGCTGCAGCCTCCATGTCCACACCGTAGACAATAATGTGATTTCTGAAATATATGGCGATGAAGGCGGAATCACTTTCAAAGGGCAGGAGATTATTAAAGCTTTCGGGCTGTGGGAAGAGGATGCGGAATGGCATATTCCAATCATCGAAAACCCTGCGGATATTCCTGCTCTTGCTGCTGATTTTGGTCAGTATGCAAAAGGCAGCTCTGGTGCCGTTCTCATCCGGAACCACGGCATTACGGTATGGGGAAAAAACGCTTTTGAAGCCAAAAAAGTGCTGGAAGCGTGCGAATTTTTATTTTCTTATCAAGTGAAATTACTTGCTCTTAAACAGGCAAAATCGCTTGTGCGATAAATTTAACATACAGGAGGAATGAAGGATGGCGACGATCCGACTTCAAGAAACGAATGAAAGATTAACAGATCAAAAGGAAGTTTCAGCTTTTCTTAATGCGCAGGAGGTTATTTATGAGCAATGGGATATAGAGAAGCTGCCTGAGGCATTGAGAGAAAACTTCAGTCTTTCTGATGAACAAAAAGAAGAAATTCTTCAGGTGTTCACAAATGAAATTGCGGATATCTCGGAACGCCGCGGCTACAAGGCGCAGGACGTTATTTCTTTGTCTGAAAGCACGCCGAATCTTGAACAGCTTCTTCAAAATTTCCAGCAGGAGCACCATCACACAGATGACGAAGTCCGCTTTATTGTCAGCGGCCACGGTATTTTTATTATCCAGGCAAAAGACGGCTCATTTTTTGATGTTGAACTGGATCCAGGCGACCTGATCTCTGTTCCTCCGAACATCCGCCACTACTTTACACTGCAGGAAGACCGCAAAGTAGTAGCAGTCCGCATTTTTGTAACGACAGAAGGATGGGTACCTATCTACGAAAAAGAACAGCAGCAGGCTTAAACGGTCTTAAACCCCCTTCACTTTCAGAAAGGGGGTTTCTTGTGTTTAGGAAAATTATAAAGAGTAAAAGGTTGTGGATAACATAACAAAGTTATCATCGGCAAGGGTAAGCGCCTAAATCCTCTGTCAGAACGACCCGGACTTTTCCGCGGAAATCTTATCTGCCTATCGGAGAGGGGCTTGGCGCTTCCGCTTTTGTTCTGGCTATTAGACGAAATAATACGAATTTTCTTTACTCTTGTCCTGTTCTATGGTAAATTTTCAACAATATAGAGAGGGGAGGATTGTCAGCATGAAAATTCGCTACAATTTTGTTAAAAAAGAAGATGTCAGGTACTGCAAGGCGGAGAGCACTGTAAAAGAAGCTTACGAATTACTGAAAGAATCAGGCTACCGCAGCATTCCTGTTCTGAAAGACAACGGAACAGTTTTCGCAGGTTTGATCTATAAAGTTGATCTGCTCGATTATTATGTAGAAAAGCAGGGCAAGGATGAGGATTCAATTGAATCTTTGATTGCAGATAAGGATGCATTTGTTTACGAGGAGGATTCGTTTTTTAAAACGTTTCTGACAATCAGAAGGCTTCCATTTTTGGCTGTCCTGAATGAAAAAGATGAATTTTCCGGAATCATTACACATGGAAACATCATGGATGTTCTTGAAGATTCATTCGGCATGAAAACAGGAGGTTATATCCTGACTGTCGGCACTAAAGAACACAAGGGTGCCATCAAGGAGCTCGTCTCTGCCATCAAAGATGTAAATATCGAAGGGCTGCTCACACTGGATAATGGAGATACATATTTAAGACGGATCATCGTAAATCTGTCCCATGATATTTCAGAAAAAAAGCTTCATAAAATCATCAAAAAACTCGAAGAAAAAGATTTCAGAGTGACCGCAGTGGATGATGTAAACAAAAGTGAGAAAGTACTGATGAAATAACTGCAGAACCGGTAATTCCGGTTCTTTTTATTTTTAAAAAAATTGGAAATAAAGGTTTAAAAGTGGGGGAATATGGGAAAAGAAAAGCAAATGAGCCGGTTCATCCAGGTGTGTTAACAGAATTGTCAAAAAGTCCTGTAAAAAAGCTGTCGGATTTTGCTAATCTATTTACAAGTTTAGAAGTATCTGTAATAATTTACTTGAATATTTATTCCCATTACAGATATTTTTGGATGAGGCGGAGGGAAGAAAATGTCAACTGTATCAGATAAGACCCAGCTGCTTGAGAGCATCGATTCAAAAAGGAAAGAAATGATGGACTCTGCAAGGGCCGGAGGATATACGAGCAGCGAGGCCGTGAAGTGCAGCCAGGAACTGGACATGCTGTTAAACCAATACCAGCAGATTGTTTTTGAAGAGGAAAACCGGACAACCCCCCCTTTTATGCGGTTTATTCATTCTATGAAAAAATGGACAGATCGGGAAGGACTTACTATATAAAATCAAAAACGGCAGAGCCCGCAGCTCAGCCGTTTTTTTTTTACGCTTTATTTAGCCGAAAGTCTCTATGAGGAGAATCATAAACAATATTCCTAAAATGAAGGAGTAGGTTGCATTTCGTTCATTTCCGTCCCCATGGCTTTCAGGAATCAGTTCTTTATAAATAATGAACAGCATGGCTCCGGCTGCAAAGGACAGGCCGTACGGAACGAGATTGTCTGCGAATGACGTCAAATAAAATCCCAGAAGAGAAGTTATGATTTCAACAGCGCCTGTCATCGTTGCTATGATCAGGGCTTTAAATTTGCCGATGTTCTGATTAAACAGGAACAAGGCAACAAGAAATCCTTCCGGAGCGTTCTGCAGACCAATGGCGAAAGCAATTAAATTTCCTGTCTCTGACTGCTCTGATGCATAGCTTACACCTACAGAAAGTCCTTCCGGCAGATTATGCATCGTGATCGCAGCGATAATCAGGAACGCCTTTTCGTCGAATTGCATGCCGTATCTTGAGTGCTCAAGGTCTATATGGGGGATTTTTTTTTCAAGCGTCGTCAGCACTAAAACTCCTAGAAAGAGTCCGGCAAAGACTTCAAGAAACCCTCCCTGATTCAGCGCTTCAGGAAGCAGGCTCATCATGGTTGCGGCCATCATGATGCCCGCGGTAAAAGCAAGCAGAATATCTCTCCACCTGTGTGTAATCGTATTTTGCAGGAACAGGATAGGAAGAGCCCCGAGTCCTGTAGCAAGGGCAGACAGTGTGCTGCCGAGTAAAACTTCTGTCATGTTACGGCTCCTTTTTTAAACGGATCTATGTTAGCCATATTATAGCTGATTTTGGCAGTGAAAAGATAGACTTTGCACCTGTTTGATGATGAAGCAGAGAAAAATGAAGGTGAGTTTATTGATTTCGGGAGGGGCGGTGTCAAATTGTGTCGCAAGGACGGCGATTCTCTCTCTTTACGATATTTGAAATTTCTGATAAGTTAAAGATAACGATATTGATCATGCACAACAGGGGGAATGGAGATGCAGTACCGGAGGCTTGGGAGATCGGGATTAAAAGTTAGTGAAATCAGTCTTGGAAGCTGGCTTACATTTGGGAAAACAGTAGATGAGCGGGCAGCATCCGAAATTATCCACAAGGCCTATGAAGCGGGCATCAATTTTTTTGACAGTGCCAACGTATATGAACGCGGGAAAGCAGAAATCGTCATGTCAAGGGCGCTTAAATCATTTCCGCGCGATTCTTATGTACTTACGACAAAAGCGTTTTGGCCGATGGGAGACGGGCCGAACGACAGAGGACTTTCAAGAAAGCATATTATGGAACAGGTTCATGCGAGTCTAAAGAGAATGGACCTTGAGTATGTTGATATTTTTTATTGCCACCGCTATGACCAGGAAACACCTCTTGATGAAACGCTGAGGGCAATAGACGACTTGATCCGCCAGGGTAAAGTTCTCTATGCAGGTGTCAGCGAGTGGACGGCTGCGCAAATCCAGGAAGCGCTCAGTGTATCAGACCGCTATCTTCTTGACAGGATCGTCGTCAATCAGCCTCAATATAATATGTTTCACCGGGATATTGAAGAAGAAATCATTCCTATGTGCGAAAATGCAGGTGTTTCACAGGTTGTCTGGTCACCGCTTGCTCAGGGCATCCTGACAGGAAAGTATAAAGAGGGGCTGATCCCCAAAGGCAGCCGTGCTTCAGGGGAAAACGTCAATTCATGGATGAAGCAAATTTTAAATGATATGGTTAACCGCAAAGTAGAGCTGCTCGATCAGCTTGCAAAAGAGAATGACATCACACTTGCCCAGCTTGCCCTTGCATGGACCCTTCGCCAGCATAACGTCGCCAGCACCCTTGTCGGTGCATCTCATCCCGATCAGATCGCTGAAAATGCAAAAGCATCGGATGTAGCTTTAGGCTACAGCACCCTGCAGAGGATTGAGGAAATCATTACAAGCTGACAGGATACATAGGCAAATACAAATGAGAGTGACAGGATTGTCTGTCACTCTTTCTTTAGGTTTATAAAAATGCCTCAGGCTTTAGGCTCTGTCAGAGGGAGTATGATTGTTACTTCAGTGCCCTTGTTTGATTCACTCTTAATCGAAATCGTGCCTTTGTACAGGGTGACGATGCGTTTGCATACGACAAGACCAAGCCCTGTTCCTGTATCTTTCATCGTAAAGAAAGGGTGGAACAGTTTGGACTGAACTTCATGCGGAATGCCTTTGCCTGTATCAGTTACATTAATCACCGCATTGCCATCCAGCTTTCTGACCTCTATTGTCACCTTTCCTTCCTGCTTATCTATCGCCTCCAGAGCGTTTTTTACAAGATTCAGAAGGACTTGCTTTATGTGATCTTTTGTACAGAAAATGTGAAGCGGTTCTTTATTCAGCTTTAAATCCAGTTCTGTGTTGTATAAATTGGCTTCTGATCCAAGGAGCGGAGATAATTCCAGGATGATCGCATTCAGATCGTATACAGCATGGTGATGGGCTGTTGGTTTTCCAAGGACTAAAAATTCACTTACAATTTCATTGATGCGCTGAATTTCGATGTCAATGACAGAAAAGTAATATTGATCCTCTGAATCTTTATATTTTTCCTGAAGCAGCTGGATAAACCCTTTTATTCCGGTCAGAGGATTTCGGATCTCATGTGCGGTGCTTGCAGCGAGTGTTCCGACAAGCTCGACTTTCTGTGCATCAATCTGGCTTTGCTCCAGAAGCGCGCGCCTCTTCAGTAAGTAATTCTGAATGAGAATGTAAATGATGTTCATCAGACCGAATACAATCAGCATGTAGACGGCAATGTCTTTCGTATGATCAGCGGTGATGACGGTTTCAGGAAAGCCTTCAAGTTTCCAGGGAATCTGATCTAAATAAACGCGTACAGGTTCGATGCTGCCGGTTGGCTCTGAGCGGCCGGCAGTGAAAATTGTGTGATCGCTGCCATTTAGGACACTTATCGTAAGTCTTGGACTGATCACGTTCATAATGTTCTGGAGATAATCGACTTTAACCGCTGCCACAAGCAGACTTCTGACTTCCCCTTCATCATCCATTACCGGAGTTCCGATTGAAACGATATAATCACCTGTTATGTTTCCAAAATAAGCATCCGAAACTTTCGACTGTTTTGTTGCCAGAGCACTTTGGAAAAAAGCGCGGTTTGATATGTTGACAGATTTCATCCGTTTTGATGTGCCGGCTGTTATATCTCCATTCTTTTTCACATAGTAAAGGCCCGAGAAGCGGGGTTCCTGGCTGTGCGCTTCATTCAGAATGCGCTGGATTTTTGCTGTGTCCGATTCTTCTTCAAGAACGAGGGACATCGTCTCAAGCCTCGCTTTTGTATCCTGTATTAGATTATCAATTTGATTTTTATGAATGGTAATTAAAAACGCTGCCTCTTCCCTGTGTTCATCCATGATTTTATCCTTTTGATACAGGTAAATGCCTGTGTTGATCAAAAGAGAGGGGATAAGCACGATAATAAAATAGACGGCAGCTTTTCTGTAGTGTGCAGAATCTTTCAGCAAGGTAATCGCCCCAGTTTGATATTGCCGATTAGGCATACTTTCAATTATATACCATTTACATGTTTTCTACTAGGAAGGTAGAATCGGGAAAAGCGTTGTGCCAGCCTTGAAACCATCTCTTGAAGAAATAGGACTTTTTATGTATGATGGAAAGAAAAGGGAAGAGATGAATATTGCAGCCGTTTATGAATGAAGCTATTCTATTAATTTTCCCATTCTAAACACAGTGCACTTTGCTCTTCTTGACAGCAGAAAACAAAGTCTGTATTATTAATAGTTAGAATTCAAGATATTTAGTTATCGAAGGATTGATGAAAAGTGGAAAATACACAAACAGATATTGAACAGTCACTAAAGCTTTTTATCGTGCTGTCACGTGCTCACCGTGCCATTAACGATCAAGTAAATAAACAGATTACAAGCTTTGGGCTGAATCCGACGGAATTTGCCGTACTGGAGCTGCTGTATCACAAAGGCGAACAGCCCCTTCAGCAAATTGGCGGGAAAATTCTCCTTGCAAGCGGCAGCATCACCTATGTAGTCGATAAGCTTGAACAAAAACAGCTGCTGACTAGAAAAGCGTGCGAAAAAGACCGCCGTGTGACGTTTGCTCAAATCACCGAAAACGGAAAACAGCTGATTGAACGCATTTTTCCTGCTCATCAGGAAAGATTGAATGAGATTGTCGGCATTTTATCGGAAGAGGAAAAGCAGACTGTCATCGACCTTATGAAAAAAGTCGGATATCATGCCCGGGACAGTCATGAGTGAAACACTTTCTGGATGAAAGTGTTTTTTCTTTTGCCCAAAACGTGAAACAAAAAACGCCTGCAAGCAGGCGCTTCTTACTGGTTTTGTTCAATTGGAAGAATGAGAATTTCAACACGTCGGTTTTTTTGCTGGCCGGCTTCTGTTGCATTGTCGGCAACGGGGTTATATTCACCAAATCCTTTGGCTGAAAAGGCTCTCGGGTCAAGCTTTCCATTTTCGAGCAAGAGCTTCATAAAATTAACGGCTCTCATTACGCTCAAATGCCAGTTAGAATCATAGTCGGCATTTGAGATTGGAACATTGTCGGTATGGCCGCTCACGATAATATTTCTCGGAGGATTCATGACGAGCAGATTTGAAATTTCTTTTGCCAGTTTCTCATCTTTGTCTCTGATGGCTGATTCGCCTGAATCAAAAAAGATATCGTTCAGAATCGTAATCAGCAGACCTTCATCTGTAAGGGTGGTTTTGAGCTGGCTCTCGAGATTATTCGTTTTAATGTAGGCATTTACTTTTTCCTGAATTTTTTTAAGCTTTTGCTGTTCCAGTTCTTTCTGGGCTTCTTCCTGATCTGCTTTTTCTTCTTTTTTATCATCAAGCTGTTCCATATCCCCGTCCGGCACCGGGCTTGGATATTCAAGGACGCCTGTTCCGCCTGTAAATGTGCTGTTGAATGCTCGGGCAAGCATCTGGAATTTCTGTGCATCAACGGAGCTCATGGCAAACAGGACAATGAATAGGGCAAGGAGGAGGGTCAGCAGGTCTGCATATGGCAGCAGCCAGGATTCATCGACATGCTCTTCTTCGTGCTTCTTTTTTTTCTTTCTAGCCATCGAGCTTCTCTCCCTCAGCGAGCAGCCCGTCCCTTTCGTGAGCTGGAAGGTAGGTTGCGAGTTTTTGCTCAATCGCTTTTGGAGCCTGTCCTTCAAGCACTGACAGCACCCCTTCAATCATGACGTGCTTTACTTTTGCTTCCTGCTTTGATTTTCTCTTAAGTTTATTTGCAAATGGATGCCAGAGGACATAGCCTGTAAAAATCCCCATTAAGGTTGCAACAAACGCAGCTCCGATTGCTTTTCCAAGCTCATCTGTATTATCCATATGGGACAGTGCGGCAATGAGGCCGACAACTGCTCCGAGCACTCCGAGCGTAGGTGCGTACGTGCCTGCCTGGGAAAAAATCGACGCGCCGGCGAGATGCCTTTCTTCCATAGCATCAATTTCTTCCGTCATCACATCACGGATAAACTCCGCGTTCTGACCGTCTACAGCCATGCTCAGTCCATTTTTCAGAAACGGATCTTCCACATCTGCAATTTTTGCTTCAAGGGCTAGCAATCCTTCGCGCCTTGCTACTTGGGCCCATTCAGAAAACATAGGAACCAGTTCCTGAATGCTGAGCGATTGCTGTTCTTTGAAAATAACTCCAAAGAGCTTTGGAACTCTTTTAATCTCGCTTGTCGGAAAAGCAGTGACAACCGTTGCAATTGTTCCTGCAATGATGATGAGCAGAGCTGCCGGATTGAGGAGTACAGCAGGACTGACCCCTTTCATGAACATGCCGACGCCGACTGCGATAATGCCTAACAATAATCCAATGAGGGACGTTTTATCCATAGAATTCACCAAATCCTTTTTAGAAACTAGTTCTTATAAGTAATATCGTCTGTTTTTCTTTAACTTTTAGGTAAGTTTCAAAAAGAGATAGAAAGGATTCAGCACTTTTTTCGCGAATAGTAAACCTTGGCAGGCAATAATTAATAGATGAAAGCGGGGACCATACATATGAAATTTCAGGATTATACATACAGCCGTCCTGTGAAAGAAGAAATAGAAGCTTCCTTCCGCGAAGCGCTGGAGCTGTTCAAACAGGCGGAAACACTGGAGAAGCAGGAGAAAGCACTTGAGAAAATAGGAGAAATCAGGGGACATGTTTCAACGGCATTCAACCTCTGTTCCATCCGTCATACGATTGATACGAATGATGAGTTCTACAAGGAAGAACAGGACTATCTGGATGAGCTGGATCCTCATATTAAAGCTTTGGAAACAGAGTTTTACAAAGCTCTTACAGGTTCTAAATTCAGAAACAGTCTTGAAGAAAAGTACGGCAGACAGCTGTTCCTTCTTGCTGATGCCCAGCTGAAAACATTCTCCCCTGAAGTGCTTGCAGATCTTCAGCAGGAAAATAAACTGGTGACGGAATATACAAAACTTGTTGCCTCTGCAAAAATTGATTTTGACGGCAAAGAGTATACACTTGCACAAATTGAACCGCTTCTCGAAGCAAAGGAGAGGGAGACGAGAAAGCGCGCTTCTGATGCCTATTTCGGATTTTTCGCGGAGAACGGCGAAAAGTTCGATGACATTTTCGATAAATTGGTTAAAGTCCGTACGTCGATTGCCAAAAAACTTGGCTTTTCCAATTTTACAGAGCTAGGGTATCAGCGCATGCAGCGTGTAGATTATAATGCTGAAATGGTGAAAAACTTCCGTGATCAGATCAAGGAATATATTGTTCCGATTGCAACAGATCTCCGCAAAAGGCAGCAAAAACGGCTTGGTTTGGACAAGCTTGAGTTTGCAGATGAAAAACTTGCCTTCACAACAGGAAATGCAGCGCCAAAAGGCGATGCAGAATGGATCATTTCTAATGGAAAGAAAATGTATGAGGAATTATCACCTGAAACAAATGAGTTTTTTGATTTTATGATTGAGAAAAACCTGATGGATCTGCTTGCCCAAAAAGGCAAAGCCGGAGGCGGATATTGCACGTATATAGAAGATTACAAGTCCCCGTATATTTTCGCGAATTTCAACGGGACAAGCGGGGATATCGATGTGCTCACGCATGAAGCGGGCCATGCATTCCAGGTTTATATGAGCCGTCATTTCAATTTGTCGGAGTACCATTTCCCAACCTATGAAGCGTGCGAAATTCATTCCATGAGCATGGAGTTCTTCACGTGGCCATGGATGGAATCCTTCTTTAAGGAAGATGCGGAGAAGTATAAGTTCAGCCACTTGAGTGCAGCTCTTCAGTTCCTTCCATACGGTGTAGCTGTAGATGAGTTCCAGCACTTTATCTATGAAAATCCGGAAGCTTCTCCGCAGGAACGCAAACTTGCCTGGAGAGAAATGGAGCGGAAGTATTTGCCGCACCGTGATTACGGGGACAACGAATTTTTAGAAGGCGGAGGCTTCTGGCAGCGTCAGGGCCATATTTACAACTCGCCATTTTACTACATCGATTATACGCTTGCTCAAATCTGCGCTCTTCAATTCTGGAAGAAAATGCACGAAGATAAAGACGCGGCATGGGCAGATTACCTTCATCTCTGCAAGCAGGGCGGAAGCAAATCTTTCCTTGAGCTCGTGGAGACAGCGCATTTGATTTCTCCGTTTGAAGATGGCTGCGTTCAGTCTGTTACAGGAGAGATCAGGGAGTGGCTTGAAAAGGTAGATGATACAAAGCTGTAATCTTTAAACCGTCAGCGGTATGCTGGCGGTTTTTTAGTCCAATGAATGAAGTGAATTTCAGCACAAAGACTGAGCAAAGATGAAACCAAAAAACCTATACTTGAAAAGGGATCGATCAGCCGGCAGCAGCAACCGGAAAAAATCCAGTACAAATAAGAGAATAGGTGGTTCAAATGAAATTTCTCCACATCCAAATGCACGCAAAAAACCTTCTGAAGCTCAAAAAATTTTACACAGAATCGCTGAGTATGAACATAATCTCCGAAGACTCGGACTCCTTTACTGTTCAGTCAGGAAAAACTCTTTTGACGTTCAGACAGTCAGAGGAGTCCGCATATTACCATCTCTGCTTTAGGGTGAATGAGTTCTTTTTTGACATGATGGCAGGTAGGCTGCCTTTGCTCTCAAATGAACAAGGCGAGAAAATTATGGACTGGAAAGGCAAACAGGCATACTTTTACGATTCTGAAGGTAACATCCTCGAAATGATTGTCAGGAGAGAGGCTGAAAAACTGACTGGCTGGTTTGATGTCTTTGAAGTAGGTCTGCCCTGCACCAGTGTCAAGAGCATGCGGAAGGATTTGAATTTTTTAAGGGATATCCATAACGGGGAAGATAGCATGTTTTCATTTTACGGGGATCATCACGGTTCACTTGTTCTTGTGAATCAGGGGAGGCCGTGGTTCCCTACACAAAGAGGGGCAGAAATTCACCCGCTGGCAATTGAAGCAGAGGACCAGACAGAAATTGAATTTGTTCACCCGGTCTATCCATATAAGATTAAGGCAAAAAAAAAAGAGCTGAATTCCTATGAATTCAGCTCTTTTCCAAGTTTAACCTTGCTTTACTGTCAGTGTATCATCAACAAGCGATACAGTAAGTTCGGAGATTTGGCTGCCATCCAGAAGAACATCGGCAATGGCATCTTCAACATGCTCTTGTATCACTCTGCGGAGCGGACGTGCTCCAAAGGCAGGATGATAGCCGAGCTCTGCTATTTTTTCTTTTGCTTCATCTGTGATGTTCAGCTTAATGTGCTGTTCATTGAGCGTTTCCTGAAGCTCACCAAGCATAATGTCTACGATTTGCAGCAGATCCGTTTTTTCGAGAGACTTAAATTCGATGATGCTGTCAAAACGGTTCAGAAATTCAGGCTTAAAGAATGAACCAAGTGACTCAAGCAATGAGCTTTCGTTCAGTGCTTCGCTGTTTCCGAAGCCGACTGTGACTTTCTTGTGTCCGGCACCGGCATTGCTTGTCATGATAATGACGGTGTCTTTGAAACTTACCGTTCTGCCCTGGCTGTCTGTCAGGCGGCCATCCTCCATGACTTGTAGGAACATATGCTGCACATCTGGATGAGCTTTTTCAATTTCATCAAGCAGGATGATGCTGTACGGGTTCCGGCGGACTTTTTCGGATAGCTGTCCTGCTTCCTCGTGACCGACATAGCCCGGAGGTGATCCGATAATCTTCGAGACAGAGTGTTTTTCCATATATTCACTCATGTCCAGGCGGATCAGTGAATCACGCGTACCAAACAGCTCGGATGCAAGGGTTTTGGTCAATTCCGTTTTTCCGACTCCTGTAGGGCCGACGAACAGGAATGAACCGATTGGACGCTGTTTTGATTTTAGCCCTGCACGGCTTCTTCGGATGGCCTTTGCCACTTTCTTAACGGCTTCTTCCTGACCGATGACTTTACTGGAAAGTTTGCTTTCAAGATTTTTCATTTGAGCCTGCTCATCTTCCTGTAACTTGCCTACCGGAATGCCTGTTTTCTTTTCGATAATGGCTGCAATATCTTCTGCTTCCACTGTTGCATGGGATGTTGACTGCATGCTTTCAAGCTTTAGTTCCTCGTCACGCAGCTTAGCAGCAAGCTCATAGTTTTCTTCTTTTGTAGCCTGTGCTTTCTTTCGTGCAATCTCAGCCAGTTTCCCGCTGATATCTTCACCGCCGCCTGACTGCAGGTTCTTTTTTGATCCCGCTTCATCAAGAAGATCAATGGCTTTATCTGGCAGATAACGGTCCTGGATGTAGCGGTGTGAAAGCATAACAGTTGCTTTAATCGCATCTTCCGAATAAGACACTTCATGATATTTTTCGTATTTGTCCTGAATGCCTTTCAGGATTTCAATCGCTTTTTCCAGAGAAGGCTCAGTGACCATGACAGGCTGGAAGCGGCGTTCAAGTGCTGCATCTTTTTCAATCTGACGGTATTCTTTCAGAGTAGTGGCTCCGACAACCTGGAGCTCTCCGCGTGCAAGCGCCGGTTTTAGAATGTTGCCTGCGTCCATGGAGCCTTCTGCTGAGCCTGCGCCTACAAGCTGATGAATTTCATCTATAAACAGAATGATGTTTTTCTTTTGATGAAGTTCTGAGATCAGCTGCTTCATTCTCTCTTCAAATTGTCCTCTGACCCCGGTATTTGCAACAAGTGACGCAACATCCAGCAGATAAACTTCTTTATTCTTCAGTTTAGCCGGAACATCCCCCTCTGCAATTTTAAGAGCAAAGCCCTCTACTACAGCCGTTTTCCCGACACCAGGCTCTCCGATAAGAACAGGGTTGTTTTTGTTTCTTCTGTTCAGTATCTCTATTAATCGTTCAACTTCCGCATCTCTGCCGATGACAGGATCAATGACGCCGGCTTTTGCAGCATGTGTCAGGTTGCGTGCCAGCTGATCAAGGAGTCCGTTTCGGCCTTGTTTTTGTGCCGTTTGTTCAGCATTAGGACCAAATGGCTGTGATGGCGGGACATGACCGAACCCTCCGCTTGGAACTGAACTTCTGTACTTGGCATAACAGTCAGAGCAGATCATGACTTGATGGCGCTCATGGTTGATTTGCATAGTTAAATGAACAGATGCTTTCTTAGCTTGGCAGTTTTGACATAGCATAGTGAAAACCTCCATATAATAAATTTATGTTTATGTTTGACTTTGACTATCTTTGACTTTTGATTGAAAGAAAAATCATCTCGAGTGGATGATCTTGATTCTTATTATAGTTTGACCTATTTTGACTTTCAAGTATTTTGTTTTACCTTTTTTATCTTTTCAGGAAAGAACGATTCCTTTACTCAAACAGTGACAATCTGTCCTTCTTTCCTGGCACCTTGTCTCATATACATATGAAAAGACCAGGGTTCGTATCGGAGGCAAAACAATGAAGAAACAATGGTTTCAGGTAGTGCAGATAGCAGCTGTATATGTGGGCACGGTAGTGGGGGCAGGATTTGCCACCGGCAGGGAGATTGTTGAATTTTTTACGCAGTATGGCGTTTTTGGAATGTTTGGCATTCTTATATGCGGTTATTTTTTTATGCATCTTGGGTCCAAAATGATGATTATTTCAAAAAGGATAGGTGCAAATTCTTATCAGGATCTCAATCTTTTTTTGTTCGGAAAATCATGCGGTACGGTCGTCAATCTGTTTATGCTTGTCGTTTTGTTCGGTGTTACGTCTGTCATGCTTTCAGGGGCGGGTGCCATTTTTGAAGAGCAGCTTCACCTTTCAAGCCGGTTTGGCGTTGTTTTGACGATTGCGCTGACGCTTATTGCCATGTCATTTGGATCAAAGGGCCTTTTCAGTGTGAACATTATTGTTGTGCCGATGCTGATTTTGTTCAGTGTGCTTGTGGCTGCTTCATCTTTTGATGCTCATTCGGCAAAGAGTCTCATGTCCGGTCATTCATCCTTTAAGTGGATCATCTCTGCGGTTTCCTACGCGGCGTTTAATCTTGCGATGGCGGAGGCCGTGCTTGTCCCGCTTGCAAAGGAAATAGAGGATGAGCGAACGGCAAAATGGGGCGGGATTGCAGGCGGTGCCATCCTCACGTTTATTTTGCTCAGCAGTCATTTTGCGCTGTCCTCATTGCGTGATGTCATCTCCTATGATATCCCGATGGCAGAAGTCATGAAGGCATCTGTGTTTTCGTTTTTTATCATTTATATTCTTGTCATCTATGGGGAAGTGTTTACATCTGTAATCGGGAACCTGTTCGGGCTCGAGCGCCATCTTATACGCGTCGTTCCACTTCCTGGCATGCTGATTATTGCCATGCTGCTGTGCGGTGCGTTTTTTATCAGCCTGATTGACTACAGCTCGTTAATTGCAGTTTTGTACCCGGTTTTTGGTTACATGAGCCTCATCTTTCTCCTCCTGCTGATGGTCAGAAAAGCTCCTCCTTCCGGGAATGAAAACAAATTTTAAAAAATCAGAATAATGAAATAATTAAAACATAATAGCTTGATTTTGGTCATATTTATGAAGAAAACAATGCGAAGGATTGTTTGACTGGTGACAGGCTTCATATTATGATGGAATATATTCAGAATTTTATATATTTTTTCGGGAGAGGTGATTGATGGGGTAATACCTTCATGACAGGGTTTCACCATCTTTTATTTAAAGATTGAACTTTTCCGGGAGGTGACTCCTTTTTCGTTTCTGCGAAAAAGGGAATTTATTTGGACATAGTCAATTTGTTCATAATTGCGGTTTTAATTGCTGCGACTGCCTTTTTTGTAGCGTCTGAGTTTGCAATTGTAAAAATCCGGAGTTCCCGCCTGAATCAGCTTATTGAAGAAGGCAGCAAACAGGCGCTCTCAGCAAAGCGGGTGACGGATAATCTGGATGAATATTTATCAGCCTGTCAGCTGGGAATCACGATTACCGCACTTGGACTTGGGTGGCTCGGAGAACCTGCTGTAGGGAAGCTTCTTCAGCCAGTTTTTGAAAAGCTGAATCTCCCAAGTGCTGCTGCACACTTTTTGGCGATTGCTTTTGCTTTTGCCATTATTACCTTCCTGCACGTAGTTGTCGGAGAACTTGCTCCGAAAACAATTGCGATCCAAAAAGCAGAGAGGGTCACCCTGGCTTTTTCAAAACCGCTGATTGCATTTTACAGGCTGATGTTTCCGGCGATCTGGCTTTTGAACGGCTCTGCACGCATGCTCACTCAAGCCTTTGGATTAAAACGGGTATCAGAACATGAACTCGCTCACAGCGAAGAAGAGCTGAGGATCCTGCTGTCGGAAAGCTATGAAAGCGGGGAGATCAATCAGTCGGAATATAAATATGTAAATAAGATTTTTAAGTTTGATGACCGCATTGCTAAAGAAATTATGGTACCGCGCACACAGATTATTTCACTCGACAGCGATGAACCGCTTCAGGCGCACCTGAAAATCATTAAAAGCGAAAAATATACAAGATACCCTGTTGTTGATGGAGATAAAGACCATATTATCGGGATGGTCAATATTAAAGAAATTTTCACCGATTTGTTTCAGTCAAAAAAACTCGAACAGTTCTCCCTAAGAACTTATATACGGCCGGTTATTCAGGTCACTCAGTCTGTACCTGTGCAGGAGCTGCTTTTAAAAATGCAGAGAGAGCATATTCATATGGCGATTCTTATTGACGAGTATGGAGGGACTGCAGGGCTTGTCACAGTGGAGGACATTCTTGAGGAGATCGTTGGAGAGATCCGCGATGAGTTCGATGCGGATGAAGTGCCGCTCGTTCAAAAGATCAATGAAGATCATTATATCATTGACGGCAAAGTCCTGATCAGTGAATTAAACGATCTTTTCGGCCTTGAGCTTGATGATTCAGATGTCGATACTATTGGCGGATGGATGCTGACTGAGAAATACGATATCCAAAAAGGCGAGCTTGTTGAACTCGGCTCTTACTCATTTAGGGTGAAAGATATGGAAAATCACCATATCCGCTATCTGGAAATGATCCGAAAAAAAAAGGAAGCTAGCGTGCCTGTCATACAGGACGGGATCGCTGCCACCCAGTAAAGATGCTTCGGCATCTTTTTTTGTTGTCAGGGCAAA
The DNA here is from genome assembly GCF_052171315.1 of Metabacillus mesotrionivorans. Classification (NCBI taxonomy): domain Bacteria; kingdom Bacillati; phylum Bacillota; class Bacilli; order Caryophanales; family Bacillaceae; genus Metabacillus; species Metabacillus mesotrionivorans. Next base: position 618,487 of record NZ_JBQMFF010000001.1, read on the forward strand.
ATAAAATATGAAATCTATTCAGCAAAGGAGTGGCGAAAGATGACTCAGTCAAAAGGACAAAAACAGCGTCAATGGGACATCCGGAAGGAATCTCAAAATGAACACGGAAAAGTAAAATCTTTTAAAGAACTTGAACAAGAAGGAACTCAAAAAAAGCAGTAACGCAAAAAGGAATCCATTGAACGGATTCCTTTTCTTCTGATTTAAAGCTGAAGCGATGAATCATCTTTGCCGCATGCCAGCGCAATAGCTGCAAGCTCCCGGTTCAGAAACTTCTTATCAAGGCTCAGCCAGTCTATCGTATCCAGTCCTTCATAAATGTAGTGAGAAAAAGACCAAATATCTTCTTTCATTTCCTTCCGGTTTGTTTCGGCAATCAGGCAAAGCGCTTTTAAAATGGAGGCCATGACGGAAACATCTTCTTTGCCATAGTGACGGATCTGATAAAAGCTTGTATACAGATAGTCATGAAAATCCGGTTTTGGAAGAATCACTCTAATCTTACCTTCGCTGTCCCTGTGGTAGGGGGAAGGGGAATGATGTTTCCCGATTTTGATGAGGATCTGAGTAAGGTGCTCAATGCATGCAATGGCTGTTTCCGGGTCGTTTTTTCCTGGTGCGATGCCCCGCAAAGCAATTTCAGCAAGCTTCTGAATACCGAATTCAATGTCGTTTTTTGATTCATGATCGGCACTAATTGTGATGAACTTCAAGACATCTTCCCGTTGGATTTCTTTATTATCAGAAATGAGTGTCAAGAGAGGGGTATCTTCATCTGCATACGCTCCCTGATCCCTGTGGAACTTTACGGCTGCTTCGTGTTTTGCGGCAAATGAAACAAGTTCATCAACCGCGATGTCTTCGATATACCCTTCATGCTTGCTTTTAATTTCCAATCCTTGATCAAATGAAGGCTCATCATCTGTTCTTTTTTCTTCCGGTCTTTTTTTATCATCGATCGAGGCAAGTGTTTCTTTCGTGATGTTTGAAATCACGTTTCCAACTTTAATCCACTCAGTCATATGGTGAATCAGGAAAACGAACATGCCCACACACAAGAAAGCTACAAGGATTGCAAGGCTTGGTACAATGAAGTCATTGCTTGTCTCATTTTCTCTCACCTGGTTTAGAAGAACGAGAGAATAGATATACCCTCCGACGAAGACGCCAAGTACCCGCTGGATTTTTGAATCGGTATTGAAATTGTGCATGGTTCTTGGCGAAAAATTAGCCAAAAAGGTGGTAAGAACGACAAGGACAGATGAAAAGGTGATGGTTGTCATTGTAAGCAGCGAAGTGGAAGTTGCGCTCAGGATCGTGTGGGAAAGCTCTTTATCAGTTAAAAAAACAGAAGGAACATAGCTGAAATATCCATGTGAAGCGAGAAATCTGTCAGCCCACATGCTGAGGATGGCAAGGATGAAAAAAAGGAAGGCATAGGCGGCAGGCGTTATCCAGAAGTTTGATTTTACTTTTACAAGAGCAGGTTTGAGCGGCACGGCATTTCCTCCATTAAAATAGATTGATGTAACAGACTGTTCGTGATATAGTATGAACGGTAAAAAGAATGATAAATTCCGCGCATGTGCGTGCGGGAGAGGTTCTAGCACAACCCTCTATAAAAAACTAAGATCAAACAGCCAAATCTGCTGTTTTTTAGTTGAGGACTTACATGCTGGACACTTCTGAACACTCAGGGTGTCTTTTCTTATGCCGATTTTTAGGAATCCGGGTTGTGAAAGAATGCTCTCTTCTATTATGAGGAGGCAGAATATGATGAAAAATGAAAAAGCGCTTGTTGTCTTCAGCGGAGGACAGGACAGTACGACTTGCCTGTTCTGGGCGAAGAAGCAGTTTAAAGAAGTCGAGGCCGTAACCTTCAATTACAACCAGCGTCACAAACTGGAAATTGATGTGGCCGAACAAATCGCAAAAGAGCTTGATGTGCGCCATCATCTTCTTGATATGTCTCTGTTAAACCAGCTGGCTCCAAACGCCCTTACAAGAGATGATATTGCCATTGAACATAAGGAAGGAGAGCTCCCGTCTACTTTTGTGCCGGGAAGAAACCTTCTCTTTTTAACATTCGCTTCAGTGCTTGCCAAGCAAATTGGCGCAAAGCATATTGTGACAGGGGTATGCGAAACGGATTTCAGCGGATATCCCGATTGCCGTGATGTATTTGTAAAGTCATGCAATGTAACAATCAATCTTGCCATGGATGATCAGTTTGTCATTCATACTCCGCTTATGTGGATTGATAAGGCCGAAACATGGAAGCTTGCAGATGAGCTTTCAGCCCTTGAATATGTAAGGGATAAAACACTTACATGCTACAACGGTATTATCGCAGACGGGTGCGGAGAATGTCCAGCCTGCCGCCTCCGCAAAAAAGGGCTTGACGAGTATATCTCAGCCAAAGGGGGAGAGGCTTCATGATCCAGCAAATGTATCCCCAGACACTTCATCCCTTTACGTTCGAATTGAACAAAGATATGCAGCTGTCAGCAGCACATTATGTGCCTAAAGAAGAAGCGGGCAAATGCCGCCGCCTTCATGGCCACACGTACTTCATCAATGTGACGGTTGCAGGAGATGAGCTTGATGACTCGGGTTTTTTGATAAATTTTGCCCATATCAAACAGCTTGTGCATGACCGGTTTGATCACACGATCTTAAATGAACATGACGTTTTTAATGATGAAGATCCAAATAAATTCCCTACGACAGAAGTGGTAGCGCGAACAATCTGCGAAATGATTCAGCAGCATTTGGACAGTCTTTCCCACAAACCGAAATGTGTCGGTGTATTTGTCCGCGAAACCCCGACAAGCTACGTCATGTATCGTCCAAAGCTGGTGAAAAAAGGATGAAGAAGTTTCCGGTTTTGGAGATCTTCGGTCCGACCATTCAGGGAGAAGGAATGGTCATCGGCCAGAAGACGATGTTTGTCAGAACGGCGGGATGCGATTATTCCTGCAGCTGGTGTGATTCTGCTTTCACATGGGACGGTTCAGCTAAGGATGACATCAGGCAGCTCACTGCAGAAGAGATCTGGAACGAGCTTTACGAACTGGGAGGAGACCTCTTTTCCCATGTGACGATTTCCGGCGGTAACCCGGCTTTGCTCGTTCACTTATCAGAGCTGGTTGACCTGCTGCATAAGAAGGAGATAAAGGTTGCCATCGAAACGCAGGGAAGCCGGCTTCAGCCATGGTTTTCCGAAATTGATGATTTGACCATTTCACCTAAACCTCCAAGCTCGGGAATGAGCACGGATTTCGATAAGCTGAAGGAAATCATCGATTATCTGGAAAAGGAAAACAGACTTAATCATGCGAGTCTTAAAGTGGTCGTCTTTGATGAAGCAGACCTTGAATTCGCTAAAAAAGTGCACATAATGTATCCAGAGCTTCCATTCTATATTCAAGTTGGCAACGATCTTGTTCAGGAAAACAACGACGACAAGCTGATTGGGCATCTGCTGTCCAGATATGAATGGCTGATTGAACGGTCAGCGCAAGAAAAAGAGCTTAACAGCGCCCGTATTCTGCCCCAGCTCCACACGCTCGTATGGGGAAATAAAAGGGGAGTTTAACATAGAAAGGACGTATAAAATGGCTGGAAGATTAGATTCAGAACTGACAGATGTAACTTTGCTCGGAAATCAGGGGACAAATTATTTGTTTGAGTACAGCCCTGAGATCCTAGAGTCATTTGATAATAAGCATGTGAACCGTGATTACTTCGTTAAATTCAACTGCCCGGAATTTACAAGCCTCTGCCCGAAAACAGGTCAGCCTGATTTCGCAACGATCTACATCAGTTATATTCCTGATCAGAAAATGGTAGAGAGCAAATCATTAAAACTTTATTTGTTCAGCTTCAGAAACCACGGCGATTTCCATGAAGACTGCATGAATATCATCATGAATGATCTGATTGAACTGATGGAACCCCGCTATATTGAGGTCTGGGGCAAGTTCACACCGCGCGGCGGCATTTCCATCGACCCGTACACAAACTATGGAAAACCAGGGACAAAGTACGAGAAAATGGCGGAGCACCGCATGATGAACCACGATATGTATCCGGAGAAAATTGATAACCGATAAAAAATTTACCGAGAAAATTTGCTTTTTATTTTCATACATGGTATGGTTTAAAAGAATTATTTTTGTTCGGTACGCAAGGAAAGACAAAGTTTACAACTTTTCGCCTTTTGTTATCACAAGAGCAAGGATAGTAATACAAAGTATGCTGAAGCATACGAGGAGGCAACAACAATGGAACAAGGTACAGTAAAATGGTTTAACGCAGAAAAAGGTTTCGGATTCATCGAGCGCGAAGGCGGAGAAGACGTATTCGTTCATTTCTCAGCTATTCAAGGCGAAGGTTTCAAAACTCTAGACGAAGGCCAAGCAGTTACTTTTGACGTAGAGCAAGGTCAACGCGGACCTCAAGCAACTAACGTTCAAAAAGCTTAATTGTTAAGCTGACATATAAAAACAGCCTCTTTTTCAAGAGGCTGTTTTTTTTTTTTTTGCATTTTTATAGGGTAAATAAAAATCCGCCCGTTATGCGGGCGGGGTACTTGCAGATTTATGGCTTATTTGACTGGTGGTTTGAAACGGGTGACTTGTTTGCCTTAGGCTTTAAATTTTTCAGCCTGCTTTTAATGTAATCCTTGATCATGTCGCGTTTGCGCTTCAGGCGCTTATCACGGTTTTTCATGCGTATCACCATCCCATGCAGAAGAATTACGTGCACAGTTCTATTATAACCCGGATTTGCATCGTGCGACATGGCAGACTTGCATTTTTTAAAAGCCCAATGCCCCGAAAAAACTTGCCGGTTGACCAATCGGCTGTCATGATGTAATATACTACTACAAGCTGCATTGTGCGTAATGATAATTAAGTTTTAACCTTTAAGCTGTAATAGGGAGTTTTACATCGCACCCGGAATGTCAGGCCTCCATTTGCAGAGGAAGACAGGAAGGCTGCTGCAAACACCCACTTTGAGAAGTGGTGGTTTAAAACTTTCTTACGTGACTTACGGCAATTGTGGCTTCTATCTTCACCATTAAAACCAGTTCCTGTCTCAGGAGCTGGTTTTTTGCTTATCTGAGAAGTTTATGCAACCTCAGCATATCTCCCGAATCAGATGCGCCCCGTTATTCTTAACGGAGTTCACTTCAGAAGAGACTTCAAAAGCCTCCATCTGGTTTTCATCAAAGGGCTTCAAAAACTGGCTTAAATAGGCGGGATCAGAATGCAGAGGGTTAAGCCAGATAGATTCGTCCTCTTCTTTAAGGATCACGGGCATTCTGTCGTGGATTGTGCTCATGAGACTGTTTGGCTCTGTTGTGATCACAGAGCAAGAGTGGATGACTTTGCCCTCCGGTGACTTCCAGGATTCCCACAGCCCTGCCATCCCGAATGGTGCGCCTGACTTCAGCTTTATCCTCATTGGGGTTTTCGTCCCTTCTGCACGCTTCCATTCATAAAATGAGTCTGCAGGGATGAGGCATCTTTTTTTCATAAAGGCATTTCTGAAGCTTGGTTTCTCTGACAGCGTTTCAGCACGTGCGTTGATGGTTTTATAGCCGATTTTTTCATCTTTTGCCCACGGAGGGATAAGACCCCATCGCAGGTAGCCCATTCTGTTTTGCTTACCGTCGTTAATAACAGCTGCGACATGCTGCGAAGGGGCAATGTTGTAGCTTATGGCATATTGATCTTCCTCTATGGCTGCGCCAATCTGAAATCGATCTACAAGTTCTGCGTATTCAGCAAAAAGCGTGTATCTTCCGCACATGGGGGACCGCCTCCTTTTATATGAAAATGATACCGTTATCATTCCCTCTTAGACAATAAGAAAACCGTTATCGTATAATGAAAGAAAGCATGAGCGGGAGGGGATTGCAGATGGTCCACTTGAAAAGAGTACATTATACTGCGGGTAAGCAAAATGAGGGGTATCCTTACCATCTTCCCCTCTTTAATAAATCTTTTGAATTATTCTTTGAAGCACCGGTCACCATTCTTGCGGGAGAGAACGGCACGGGTAAATCCACACTGCTTGAGTCGATCGCCCAGCATGCGGGCCTCATCAGGATTGCATCGGCGGAGGAACAGGATATGAATGCTGAAATCAGAGCATTCACTAACCACCTTAAGATTACCTGGAGAGCAAAAACGAAAAAAGGATTCTATCTGAAAGCAGATGATTTTCTGACATATGCGCGGAATGTGTCCAGAATGAGAGCTGAAGCAGAGAAAAGGGTTGAAGAAGTGGAGGAGGAATACCGGGGGAAATCCATTCTTGCCCGTCAGCTTGCTGCGTCACCTCACAAAAAAGCGATGGCGGAAATTCAGTCCTTATATGGAAGAGGACTTGATAACAGGTCCCACGGTGAGAGGTTTTTATCTTTTTTTCAGTCCAGATTCCGGCCGAATGGCTTTTATCTTCTGGATGAGCCTGAAGGGCCGCTGTCTCCAATGAAACAGCTCAGCTTCATCAGTATGCTGAAGGATATGACGGAGGAGGGGTCTCAGTTTATTATTGCCACGCATTCCCCGATCTTAATGGCGTTCCCCGGGGCCATTCTTTACTCGCTTGATGAGTACCCGGTTTCAAGCGTTTCCTACGATGAATTGGAGCATGTGAAAATGACAAGAGATTTTCTGAACGCACCTGAACGATACCTCAGACATTTATGAGACATTTGTCGAAATAGGCACTAATCATTGCCATTTTTCTAGTTCAAATGCTTTGTTTTTCCCTCATTGCACCTGCAATTCCAGGTTTTTGTCGAATAGTGTTATGTATAATCACTTTTCGAGGAGGAACACAATGAGGAAAAAGCTTATGGGATTAATTGGAGCATCGGTACTTGGCGTCAGTGTTATGTTTCCGCTGAGCGGGGAAACTGCACTTGGTGACAGAACCCTTTCAGAAGGAATGAGCCATTCAGATGTGAAAGAGCTTCAGGAGCATCTTTTATCTAAGAGTGTTTATCCTTACTTTGAGGAAACAGGCTACTATGGCCCGATCACTAGAGAAGCGGTAAAAGATTTTCAGGAGAAAAGCAGAATCAAAGTGGACGGAATTGCCGGTCCGCAAACGCTGCAGAAAATAAAGGTGCTCCGCTACGGCGATATGGGAAAACCGGTTACAGATCTTCAGCTGTTATTGAAAGAATGGGGATTATACTCCGGTATCGTTGACGGCATGTATGGAAACGGAACCAAAAATGCAGTGGCAAGCTTCCAGCAGAAATACGGACTTGCAAGCGATGGAATAGCAGGAATGCAAACTTTTGCAAAACTGAAACAGAGATCAAGCAGTGTTTCCGGAACAGTAAAGGAACTCTCAGTTACAAGTACAGCATATACTGCATCGTGTGAAGGCTGCTCAGGCGTCACTAAGATGGGCGTGGACCTGAACAAATATCCGGAGGCTAAAGTAATCGCCGTTGACCCTAATGTGATACCTATCGGCTCGACTGTCGAAGTTGAAGGCTACGGAAAAGCAATCGCCGCTGATATCGGAGGCGCGATTGACGGAAATAAAATCGATGTATTCATCGCCAGTCAGAGCAGTGCTGTTAACTGGGGAAGAAAAACAGTGAAAATTAGGGTATATCAATAATTAGAAAAGCGGAAGCGCCCGTTTAGCTCCGATAGGCAGATAAGAAATCACACGAAAAGTCCGAACTTGACTTTTGGGGGGATTTTGTTCTGACAGAGGAGCCTGAGTGCTGGAGCTAGACATAGACATCAAGCTAAAAACTTTGTGCTATTTAACCTACATAAAAAAATCCGCTGCTTTCAGCGGGTTTTTTCTGTTTTAAACGCGAGTGTCATATAAAGCTCATCTACGTATTCTCCATCTACTTTTAAAGCACTCGCATACTCTCCGTACTGGACAAAACCGAGAGACCGGTACAAGGCGATGGCCCCTTTGTTTTCAGCTCCCACTGCAAGGTCTGCTTTTTCGATAGCAGGATTTTCTCTGATCCGGTCCAAAAGATACGTAAGCAGGCTTTTTCCCGCGCCGTTTCCTCTGGAAGGAGGGGATATGTACATGCTCAGGATCTGTCCTCTGTGTTTCATTTTGTGAAGAGGCTCCTGCTTGAACGCGGTTATGCCGGCCAGCTCCCTGCCTGTAAACGCTCCGGCAATGAACTGAGAGGCGGATGGCCTGATTTCCTCCAGGAGCTCTTCAATTGATTTTTTCTTTTCAATTTCATAGGCAGAGGCAAAATGAAAGGGAAGCTCCTCCAGTGCCTGCAGACGCAAACGTCTGTATTGTTCAGTGTCTTCCACTGTCAGCAAACGGAAATCCATGGCGGTCACCTCATTTAGTCGTTACAGACTAGTATTGGTTAAAAAGCGGTTCCTCATGAGCTCCAACGTAAAAAACAGCCTGAAAGATTAAACTCTTCCAGGCTGATCTTTTTAATAAGGTAAGAAAGATTATCATTTTTTTCCTGATATCCAGCTCCAGCGCCTAACTCCTCGGCCAGAACAGATCCGGTAAAAAGCAAACCCGGCTTTTTTCGCCGGATCCTTTTCTGTCCTTCGGAGCTGAGCAAGGCTCTTCAGCTTTTCTCAGTGAAGCTGTTCTTTCACGATTTTATAATTTTTATGATTGACGACCGTACGTCTTTCAAGATCCAAATCACGGAAATTCTCCATATACGTCAAGTCTACAATCACTGAATTTTCATTAACTTTCTCTACGATCCCGCGTAAACCGTCTCTGAATTCAATCACATTGCCTACTTTAGCGATTTTCATTTCCTCTCTCCTTCTCTATACAGATCCCCCATTAGGACTATTTAACATTATTTTTACAGGTAAGTAAAGGCTTTCAGACAAAATTGTGCAAGAATTTCGAAAAAACAGGCAGGCAGAATGGATGAATAACGTGTCTGGAACATGTTATAGTAGGATAAAATTAGCAGAGAAAGAGGCGGATCATCTTGGTCTCATCAGGACTTGTCCTAGAAGGAGGAGGCATGCGCGGCGTCTATACCGCTGGCGTCCTTGAATATTTTATGGAAAAAGAATTATATTTTCCTTATGTTATTGGAGTCTCGGCAGGGGCATGCATGGGGGCTTCTTACGTTTCGAGGCAAAAAGGAAGAAACAAAACCGTAAACATCGAATACGTCAGCCACCCTCAGTATTTGTCCCTTGGAAACTATATCAGACATAAGCAGCTGTTTGGGATGGATTTTATATTCGATGAAATTCCAAATAAACTCGTTCCTTTTCATTATGATGCTTTTTTAAAAAGTGATCAGACATTTAAAGTGGGAACGACTGATTGTGTCACAGGAGAGGCTGTCTACTATGAGAAAAATGACGTCGGAATGGATATTCTGAAGCTGCTGCGGGCATCCAGCTCTCTTCCGTTTATAGCTCCCATGATTGAGTACAAAGGAAGAAAGCTGCTTGACGGAGGAATTGCCGACTCCATTCCGGTTAAAAAGTCTGAAGAGGACGGAAATGTGAGGAATGTTGTCATCCTTACGAGAAATGCAGATTACCGGAAGAAAAAAAGCAGCATGGAGTGGATGGTCAGACGGACGTTTAAACAGTACCCGCTCCTTGCAGATGCTATGCTGGCACGCTACAAGCAATACAACAGCACCCTTGACTATATTGAAGAACAAGAGCAAAAGGGGAACGTATTTGTAATCCGGCCATCCCAAAAACTTGAAGTGGATAGAATCGAGCGTAACCCTGTCAAGCTCGAACGACTTTACAATCAGGGAATTAGGGATGCCGAAACTCAGTTTGAGCAGCTGACGGACTGGCTTAAACCCCATCACGTTCTTGTCTGAACAGTTTCATTGTTTAAACCTCCTTATACCCGGGAAAAGTACAAGCATACTACTTATAAAGGTGTTGGTTGAAATGAATGTACTTATAGCTGGAGCAAATGGAACAACAGGAAGACTTCTAATCGAACAAATTGCAAAAGAAGGCGAGCATCGGGCGATTGCCATGGTGCGCGATCCAAAACAGGAGCCGGAGCTTGAAAAGCTGGGTGCCCAAACGGTTGTCGGTGACCTTGAAGGAGACGTTTCCCACGCCGTACATCTTGCCGATGCGGTTATTTTTGCAGCGGGCTCAGGGTCAAAAACAGGACCTGATAAAACAATCTCAGTCGATCAGGAAGGAGCCAAAAACCTGATTGATGAAGCTAAAAAACATGGAATCAAACATTTTGTCATGCTTAGTTCAATGGGTACAGACAACCCGGCTGCAGGACCATCAGATATGGAGCAGTATTTCATGGCTAAAGCGATAGCGGATGAGTACCTGCGAGGTTCAGATTTGTCCTATACAATCGTAAGGCCCGGAGCCCTTACTGATGAACGCGGCACAGGCAAAATTGAAGCTGCGGATAAAATTAACCAAACAGAAGGAAGAAGCATTTCAAGAGAAGACGTGGCAGCTGTCCTCATTGCAGCCCTTACAAAAGACGAACTTAAAAATAAGACATTTGAAATCCTCTCAGGGGAAACGGAGATTGATGAAGCTCTGTCAAAAGTCTATTCGTAAAGATGCTGGACAAGCACCCTCCTCCTTAGTAAACTTGCAGTGATAAACGAACAGGAGGAATCAGGTTCTTATGGATAAGCAGCTCGCAAATGAAGTCCTTGACTCGTTAAAAAGCGGGGAAATGAATGAATACCATGTACAAAAGGATTCATTTCTCCCTTTTCGCGAAGTTCTTGTAGAACGGGACGATTTCAAGCATTTCCGCGGCATTGCCCAGCAGGGCGGAAGTGTTGTATACAAATATCTCGAGACCCCAAGAAGCTGAAAAAGCCGTCACGACAGACGGCTTTTTTTTGTTGTTAAGCGAAATTATAAGAATAAAAGGCTTTGGATAATACAAAGTTATCATCGGCAAGCGGAAGCGCCTAGATCCTCTGTCAGAACAAATCCGTCAAAAAAGGCGGGAACCGGACTTTTCCGTCGGATTCTTATCTGCCTCTCGGATTTTACCAAGGCGCTTCCGCTTTTGTTCATGGCTGCAACCAAAATCTCTCTTTCCACTCTTCAGCGCTCAAAGATCTGAGCTTCTTAAGTGCGCCTCTTCTCCATGATTTGACACTGGCGGGAGTTGTCTGTTCACTTTCGGCAATTTCACTGATTGTTTTTTCTTTCAGGCAATAGGAAATCATCCAGATCTGCTGATGTTTGGTGAGGATGTCGCAGTTCGCTTTGATCATGTCTTCCATATCCTTCAGGGCAGTTGGGTCTTCTGAGATCAGGATATGCTCCATCACATCCGGCATGTCCCTGTTTTTATTTTGTTTATTCATTTCATTCAGCATATGGCCTTTAATGCTTTTATAAAGGTACGTTTCAAACGATCCCTTTGAAGGGTCATAGGTCTTTGAAGCTTTCCAGATGGCAATCAGGCCAGCCTGATAATACTCATCTTGATTTCGGGTGATGCAAAGCTTCTTTAGATTGTGGTAAATCATGCGCTGATATCGTTTTTCCAGCTCTGTAAATGTAACATCGTCCATCGTTTCATCCGTTTCTGAAGGGAGCGCTCTCTCAAGTGTATTCCGCGGTATCTTCATCATAGGAAATGGCGGCTGTCCGGTAAAATGCTGATAAGAGTAAAATCATGAGAGTCAAATGCAGTATGTTCGCCGTTTTCTTTTAAGGGTTTATGACAAATGGATGAGAAATAATCAGGAATACTGCCGAAATAGCCGTATTTAGATCCGGAGTGAAATTTCCAGTTTTTTGTCAATGAAGAGCGTGAATAAACCTGTTAGGCTTATATATGTGCTTCACAGAGTAAAATGTTCATCCGGCAAGTATGGATGCAATACAACTGGAGGTTTACATCATATGAAAAAATTAGCTTTCTTTACTATAATCTCAGCGATGACTGTTTCTCTATTCGGCTTTGAAAAGGCACAGGCTGCAGAAGGCCATAAAGTGCAGCACGGCGATACTCTTTGGCTGATTGGAAAAAAACACGGTGTTTCTGTTAAAGATATTCAGTCTTTAAATCATAAAAGCGGACATTTATTATACGTTGGAGAAGAGCTTCAGATTCCTCAATCAATCTCAGATAAAGAGAAGGATCTGCTTGCACGCATTGTTCATGCTGAAGCAAAAGGAGAACCGTATGCAGGCAAAGTGGCAGTTGCAACTGTTGTATTAAACCGGGTAGAAGATGAGCGATTCCCGGATACTGTCACAGATGTTATCTATCAGAAGGTATCAGGCATTTATGCTTTCTCACCTGTAGAAAACGGTGCAATCAATGAGCCTGCAGATGAAGAATCTAAAGAAGCCGTTCAGGAAGCGCTGGCTTATCAGGGAATGGACAATGAAGCTGTCTACTTCTACAACCCTGTTACGGCCGAAAGTGACTGGATCCGTTCAAGAGAAATTACGCTTACAATTGGTGATCACGTCTTTGCAAAATAAATTTTCTCCACTCCTTTCCTAAGCGGAAAGGAGTTTTTTTGCGCATTAGAATAAATCCTGCCGAGGGAGGAAATATAAGGGAAAGTATGAGCATGAAACGTGGTGAAACGAATGAACGAGATGATGAAGGAAAACGGAAAACCGAAACAGTCAATGGCTGAACTGATTACCTGCTTTAAATCGTCGTCAGATTTTGTTCAATATGAGCACGATGCAAAAGAGCTGAGATTCTGGATTTCCTACATTAGGACAGTTGTAGATCCAACGCTTTTACATGAAAGCATAATAGGGCCGCTGCTTAAGGAAAAATGGACGAGTCTGCAGCAGATTAAAGAGGTTGTGCCGATTGAAGAAGTCATCCTAACAATTGACACAGATGTTATATCAGAAAAACTGCTTGAAGGATACGTCATTATTTCCATGACTGAATACGGCACGCCCTGTGCTCTTCTCAGATCAACCTTGAATAAAGCACGGGACATCTCTCTTCCTGAAGTAGAGTTCAGCGTAGTTGGGCCTAAGGAGGCATTTGTCGAGGCACTTGAATTTAATATTAATCTTATTCGAAAACGGATACAGGTACCGCAGCTTCGGGTCAAGGAACTGCAAATAGGTGACTTGTCAAAAACAAAAACAGCGGTTCTTTATATTGATAATATTGCAGATGAAGAAAACGTCAACACGGTTATACAAAGACTGAAAAACATCCATTATGATCAGATTGGCGACAGCGGATATGTGGCGCAGTTCATATCTGACAACCATAACTCGCCGTTTCCTCAGGTGCTTGATTCTGAACGGCCTGACCGGGTTGCAGCCGTACTCTCTGAAGGGAAGGTAGCTGTAGTTGTCGACGGATCTCCTCAGGTTCTGATTGGACCGACGACGCTTATAGAATTTTTCTCATCCTTTGAAGATTATTATTTAAACTGGGTTCTTTCATCCTTCTTCAGGCTTATAAGAGTTTTTGCAGTTGCCTTCTCCATATTGGTTACACCGGTATATGTAGCAACTCTGACCTTTCATTATGAACTGATTCCGAAAGATTTGCTCAGCACACTAGTAACATCCAGGAGGGAGATTCCGCTGCCTCCTATACTGGAAGCTCTCTTTCTCGAGCTGACGATTGAACTGCTTAGGGAAGCTGGAGCAAGGCTCCCTACAAAAGTCGGCCAGACAATCGGCATCGTTGGAGGGATTGTTATTGGGACGGCTTCAGTAGAAGCGGGCCTGACAAGTAATGTCCTGCTTATTATCGTTGCCCTGGCAGCCCTTGCTTCTTTCACGACGCCCGTTTATAAAATGGGCAATACAATCCGGCTGCTCAGATTTCCGTTTTTACTGTTTGCCCAAGTATATGGTCTCCTGGGCATTGTTTTATGCTTTTGTTTTCTGGCCGCCCATCTTCTCAGGCTTACATCACTTGGCCGCCCGTTTCTGGTGCCGATTTTCCCGGCAAGAGCAAGGGATCTGAAGGATGCCATTATCAGGTTTCCATTTTCAACATTAAGCAAAAGACCGCTTGCTCTCAGAACGAAAAAGCCGGATAAATTTTCATCAAAACAAGCCAATCAGAAACACGACATTGACGAGTAGGCTGCATAAAGGAGGTGTCCCGGACTTGAAAAAAATTGCCGAACGCTATCAGGTTTCGCCATATATGGTTTTCTACCTGATACACGCCCTGCAATTCGGTGTAGGTGTACTCGGATTTCAGCGCTTTATTTCTCTTGATTCCGGGCACGACGCCTGGATTGCTGTCCTTGGATCAGGGCTTGCAGTCCATATCGCAGTGTTTTTGATCTATCAGATACTTAAAGATCAAGAAGGCAACATTCTTGATGTGCAGAAAAAGCTTTTTGGGAAATGGATTGGAAATGCTCTCAATGCTGTGGTTATCATTTACTTTACCTGTCTTGCCACCAATGTATTAAGAACGTTTATTGAAGTCATCCAGGTGTGGATGTTTCCTGACTTAAATGTCTGGCTCTACAGCTTCCTCTTTCTCGTCCTCGCTTATTACATATTAAGTGGCGGATTCAGGGTGGTGGCAGGCATCGCTTTTTTTGGAGTCGTTCTTCCGAGTTATTTAATATTGACTTATCTTTTCACACTGAAATTTGCCAATTTCAACAATTTGATGCCGGTTTTTGACCATTCCATAACGGATCTTTTAAAAAGCACGAAAAACATGTCTCTAACTGTTATTGGTTTCGAAGCACTGTTCATGTACTATCCATTTATAAAAAAACCTGAAAAATCAATAAAGTGGGCTCATGCGGGTGTGGCTGTCACGACTCTTCTTTATTTGATCATTATGCTGTTCAGCATCATCTACTTCAGTGAAGAGCAGCTGCAGAAAAATGTGTGGGCAACCCTTACAATCTGGAAAATTGTCGAGATGCCTTTTGTAGAGAGGTTTGAGTATATTGGTATTGCCAACTGGAATCTCGTCATTCTTCCAAATGTCTGTCTGACGTTATGGTGTGCAAGCAGAGGGATGAAACAGCTGTTGAAAGTTAAGCAAAAATACACCATTTTGATTGTTCTTGCTGTCAGCTATGCCGGTATCAACTTCATGAATAGCCGTGAGCAGATCAATACGCTGAATTCATTTCTGGGGGAAGTAGGATTTTACGTTTTTATAGGCTATATTCCAATGCTTTATTTATGCACTCTTATATACAGGAAACTAAAAAAAGGGGGCAAAAAAAGTGAAAAAGCGTAAATGGCTGATTGTCCTTATTCCTCTGTTCCTTACAGGATGCCTTGAAAAAGAAATTCTTGATGATGTGAACATTATTACAGTTGTCGGGTATGACATGGAGAGCTCAGACATGATGAAGGGCACGGTCATTATTCCTGTTTACACACAGGATGCCCCCGTCGAAAGCGAGATTATTGAAGATACGTCCTCAACAGAAGTGAGCAAAGACATTTTGACCCATCTCCAGCGGAAATCTTCTGATCCGCTTGTGCTCGGAAAGATATCTGTCGTTATTTATTCAGAAGAGGTTGCAAAAAAAGGGATTACAAATCTTGTGGACACGCTTCAAAGGGATGCCAGCGTAGGATCAAGAGTCTATCTCACCGTGGGCCGTGAAAATGCAAATGAAATTATGGAATCTGAATTTGGAAACAGAGGAGCGGCTCCGTATATCTCAAATTTGATCAAGCATAACATTGAAAACCGGGATGTCCCCAAAACAAATCTTCATATTTTTCTTTATGATCTGTATTCCAATGACTCTGATCCGTATTTGCCGATTTTAAAGAAAAACGAAGCAGGTTCTGTTGAAATTGATGGACTTGCCCTGTTTAAAGACGACAAAATGATAGGTGAAATTCCTAATGAAAAATTGTTTTTCTTTAAATTGATTGCTGATAAATTTACAGAGGGCTCCTATGCCTTAAAGCTTCCTGACAAAAACCAGGTAGCCATAAAAACGATTTCTTCAGACAGAAAAGTAAGGCTTGATAAAGGTGACCCTTCAAAGATTACGATAGAAGTGAAAATTAACGGCTTTGTCCAGCAGTATACCGGCAAAATGATTACGCCAAAAATTAAAAATGAGATGGAAAAAGCGTTCGAGAAGGTTGTTGCTGAAGAGTCGCTAGAGCTTATTGAGCAATTTAAGGAACAGAATGTCGATCCGTTAGGAATGCACGATATTATCAAAAGCAAAGTAAGAGGATTTACTCAAAAAGACTGGAAAGAGACCTATCCTGAGCTTTCTGTGAAAATTAAGCCCTCTGTCACCATCACAGAAACAGGCGTGATTGAATAAGTGTCCTAAATACTAAAATAATTTCATGCCTTGTCTCATATCCTGTTAGCAGGGGGGAGCAGCATGAATTCTTTTTTTAAAGGAACATTGTTATTAATCGTCGCAGCCTTTTTCAGTGAATGCATCGAATTCTTCGTCAACATGATTCTTGCGAGAGAACTTGGAGAAGAGGGCATGGGAAGGTATATGTCCATTTTGCCTGTTATCTTTTTGGTTATTGTACTGGCAAGTCTTGAGCTTCCCATTTCAATTTCAAAATACATAGCAGAAAATAAGAAAGTTCTTCACTACAGCATGCTGCAGCATGCCCTGAAAATGACGGCTGCCGTCACATTCACTGTTTTGGCAGGGACTTATATCCTTTTTACGGCCACACCGCTGCTGGATGGCTTTCATCCCGCAGTCAAATGGCTGTTTATAGGGCTCATCCCGATTGCCTCATTTTCATCCATTGCCCGCGGATACTTTATGGGTGTGCAGCAGATGGGAAAGATTGCGGTGTCCAATTTCCTGAGAAAAGCCGTCCAATTCACCGTACTGCTTTGTGTTTTCTCTGTATTTAACTTTAGCCAGCAGGCTCTTCTAATTGCTCTGTGTGCCTTTATAGGCAGCGAACTGATTGTTTTTCTCTACCTGACAAGCATGTTCATGATTCACATGCACGCACTCAGGCGGGGGAGCTTTACTCCAATTACAGGAACAGAAGCCCGGAAAAAACTGCTTTCTGTCTCCCTGCCGACAACCGGACTGAGAATTTTTCATGCGATAACAAATGCCATCCAGCCTTTTCTGATCCAGACAGCTCTTGTGGCCGCCGGATTCGGGGCAGCCGCCGCAACAGAGCATTTCGGCATGCTGACAGGCGTTGCGATGTCCATTGGTTTTTTTCCTGCATTTATCGCTCACTCTCTCATGATCATGCTTATACCGACAGTATCGGATGCTTATGCTCAAAAGGATATAAAAACATTGCGCAATCTTCTGCAGCAGTCCATGTCCTTTACTATGCTTTACGGGGTTCCGGCGGTTTTCATTATTTATTTGTTTGCTGAGCCTCTGACAAGTCTTTTCTTTTCATCTGATCAGGCAGCCTTTTATTTGAAACTGCTCTGGCCGTATTTTCTGTTTCACTTCTTCGTCATCCCCATGCAGGCTTATTTAATAGGTCTCGGGCTTGTAAAAGATGCTTTTTATCATACGCTCTGGTCGCATATCGTTTCGTTTGCGATGATGTTTTTCCTTGGTTCGAGAGAGTCGCTTCACATGACCGGCATTATACTTGGCATGAACACGGGCATTGTGCTCCTGACGTTTATGCACTATTTTACAATCTGCCAGAAAATAGGCATTACCGTATGGCTGACAAAAAGGAGAGACAATGTTTACCGATGATTCAAAATAAACTTTCTAGTCTGCAAATAACGGAGCGGGTTGAAAAAGTCCTTTGTCCAACGTAAAATACAGAAATAACTTCATACGTTTTCCTTATATAATCATGGAGATATGGTCCATAAGTTTCTACCTGGCAGCCTTAAAGTGCCGGACTATAGGGAAAGTACGAACGGATCGTCCAGTTTCAGAGGCCATTGTTCAAGCTTTCTTTGTAGAGAGATGAACTGCGGTCTCTTTTTTTTCGGCAGTAAAGAGGTCAGACATCCGACCGCCAAAATGATTTACTAAGGAAAACGGCTGATGATTACGAAAAATGGGGGCATACAACTTGAGCATTTTATATGGAATACTATCACTTGCAGGCATTTTGTTTCTTGGCTGGCTCCTCAGCAGCAGCCGCAAAAGCATTAACTGGAAAACAATCGGCATCGGACTATTGCTTCAGACTGTTTTTATCCTGTTTGTCCTTAAAGTAGAAGCAGGGGCCTTTATCCTCGAAAAAACAGCTTTAGGCGTTCAGAAAATGATTGATTTCAGCTCTGAGGGAATTCAATTTGTATTCGGGGGATTCTACGGGGAAGAAACGAACATTACGTTTGTTTTTGCCATTAATGTTTTAGCGGTCATCATTTTTATTTCTGCACTGATATCGGCCCTTTATTATATGAGAATTATTCCTTTTGTCGTAAGAATCATCGGCCTTTCAATCGGCAGACTGCTTGGGACAACAAAGGTTGAGACGTTCAGCGCTGTCGGCAATTCATTTCTTGGCCTTGTCGAAGCACCGCTTCTTGTCCGTCCTTATTTGAAGGATCTGACCCGTTCGGAGCTGTTTGCAGTCATGGTAGGCGGAACCGCATCGGCCAGCGGAGCCATCCTTGTCGGTTATTCGTTGATGGGCATTGAGATGAAGTATTTGCTGATTTCGGTTTTCAGTGTTCCGTTTGTTTCCTTGATTACAGCAAAACTTCTTGAACCTGAGACAGAAGTTTCAAAAACAAATGACAATGTGATGATGGAAAAAACGAAGCATGCCAACGTGTTTGAGGCCATTGCAGAAGGTGCAGTGAGCGGGGTGTCGCTCGCACTTAATATCGGGGGACTGCTTATCGCTTTTATCAGTATTCTGGCCCTTGTCAACGGGGGACTTGGACTTCTTGGAACGGATCTGTCCGAAATTTTCGGGTACGTATTTTATCCGCTTGCCCTGATGATAGGCGTTCCGTTTGATGATGCCTTTAAAGCGGCTTCCATTATTGGAACAAAGCTGTCAGTCAATGAATTTGTTGCCTTCATGGATTTAAGCAAGTCGATGGATGAGCTTTCTCCTAAAACAACGGCCATTCTGTCAATTGCGCTATGCAACTTTGCCAATCTTTCCTCAATTGGACAGCTGATTGTCGGACTGGGCTCGCTCGAACCGTCAAAACGCCCGCTCGTTTCAAAGCTCGGATTCAAGGCAATTATCGGCGGGACCCTCGCAAGCTTCATTACAGCTGCGTTTGTGGGCATGTTCATGTAAAAAATGAATAGGACAATTTCTAAAGAGGAAAAAGACGCGTAAAGTTAGGGAGAAGAAATTCCAGGCGGGAGGTTTTAATATGGGAATCAGAACCATTAAAATTTCAGCGCTGTACCTGGCTGCCGGGCTGTTCCTCGGTTTGTACATGTCTATGGCCCATGACTATGTGCTTGCGCCGGTTCATGCACACGTGAATCTTCTCGGTTGGACGACTCTGACCATTGCGGGTATTCTGTATTATTTATTTCCTGAGCTGACGGATCATTTTCTGGCAAAAGCACATTTTTGGCTGCATAACATCGGCCTGCCTTGTATGATGATTGGCCTTGTGTTTGCTGTATCAGGAAACAGAAGCCTTCTTTTCCTGACCATTTCCGGCTCCTTTGCAGTTGTCGCGGGTTTGTTATTCTTTGTATGGAATGTGCTGGTCAATTTAAAGTAGCATGGAAAAAGACTCGGACAAAACATAGAACATGTTGAAATCTGTGAAACAAAAAGGCGTGTATCTTATGCTGTTTGAAAACCGGTTGGAAATTATACCGTATGATAACGCATCTATCTTATGCTATTTTTATAACGGCCGATGATTATACCCTACAAAGCAGGCCAATCGTACGCTATTGAGATCTGGTATCAGATTATAAAATCATCTTGCATAAATAAACACAAATGAAATCAAAAAAGGATGAATTTGACTAGTCTATAATCAAATTCACCCTTTTTTTTTCTGTCCCAGCCACTTTTAGTGTTCAGCTTTTGTATGTGAATTCCTGAAGCTTGCCTGATCCGCTGCATGAACGGCATGTCCGGGATAAGGGAAGAACGGAATTTATCTTCACCTTGCCTGACCCGCTGCAGCTTCTGCAAATAACAACTAATGCCATCAAGCGTTCACCTCGCCAAGAAAATAGATAGAAACCACTATCTATTTTGGGACTCATGAAGAGGGATTATACATTTTTTAATGAAAAAGACAGCCATTCTTCCCGCAGCATGCCCATCTTAATGGCATCATAATAAACGCCATTGTAAAATCGGCACTTTCTGATCCTGCCTTCTTCCCGCATGCCTGTTTTTTCTGCAACCCTGATCATCCTTGTATTGCCCGACCAGGTGGATAAGCCGATCCTGATGAGCTTGTATTTTTCAAATAAATGCCGGATCCAGAGCTTTAAGGCCTCTGTGCCTGCTCCCTTGTGCCAGTTGGACGGCTCGTAAATGACAATCCCCACCTCAAGCCAGTTAGAAGGCTGGTGCTCCCAGTAGTATGTCACCATTCCAATAAGGCGTCCGTTTGCTTCAATATACATTTTATTTGAATACAAATCTTTTGCTTCTCTTTTTTTCTCCTTTTCAAAATCTCTTCTTGTCATAAAGCCGACAGGGAAATAGGGAGCATCCCATTTCTTCCACTCCGGATCTTTTTCACCGTATATAAACTCCCATAATATAGGGATATCATCATGGTTCAGCCTTCTGAGAAGGACATTTTCCCCTTGAATCATACAATTATCCCACCTCCTTACTTCCTTTTTTCTCCATGTTTTAATGGAATCCTTTTCCAAAGTGGATTTTTTTTTAAAAAAAGGCCGGTTACCGGAACAATTTGTATGAATGGACTTTCGGTGGAAACACAACCTAAATGATAATTATTATTAAAAAGAAATTATAATAATTTTTAGTTGAGTTTCGGTGACATTTTGTTATAATAAAACATACACTAGTTGAAATCTTTATTTATTGGCGGATACTGCTGCTCAGAGGGCAGCATTTGTGTTTTATACAAGAGAATGATGATGATTATGATTCTCAATTAAGGAGGCTTACAATGAGCTTAAATGAAAATGCGCTCGCACATGGCGGGAAATCAATGATTGATAGAATAAAAGAATACGGCGAACTTATAGCAGCACTTCTATCGGGATTGCTGATCCTTTGTGGATGGCTTCTGCAGACACAGCAGGGAGATACCCCTTTTACGGCTGCCCTGTTCATATCGGCATTCATTATAGGAGGATATGCTAAAGCCAAAGAAGGCATTGAAGAAACGATTGAAGACCGCAAGCTTAATGTTGAACTCCTCATGGTGTTTGCAGCAATCGGTTCAGCCGTTATCGGCTATTGGGTAGAGGGAGCGATTTTAATTTTCATCTTCGCGCTGAGCGGTGCTCTCGAAACGTTTACAATGAATAAAAGTGAAAGAGAGCTATCTGCCCTCATGGAGCTTCAGCCTGAAGAAGCGTCACTGCTGAAAGACGGCAGAGAAATAAGAGTTCATGTATCAGAACTCAAAGTGGGAAACAGAATTGTTGTAAGACCCGGTGAGCGGATAGCAACAGACGGGGAAGTGGTCTCAGGAACAACAAGCATCGATCAGGCAGCGATAACTGGAGAATCCATTCCTGTCGAGAAAAAGACGGAGGATACCGTCTATGCAGGGACCGTGAACTTGAGCGGTTCCATCACAGTTGCTGTTACAAAAAACAGCGATGAAACGCTTTTTAAGAAAATTATTGAGCTTGTGCAATCCGCACAGTCTGAAAAGTCACCATCCCAGCTTTTTATTGAACGATTTGAAGGAACGTATGTAAAAGGGGTTCTAGCAGCAGTTGCCCTCATGATGTTTGTGCCCCACTACCTGCTTGACTGGAGCTTCAGCGAAAGCTTTTACCGCGCCATGGTCCTGATGGTTGTTGCGTCCCCGTGTGCACTTGTTGCATCCATTACACCGGCAACGCTGTCTGCCATTTCCAATGGAGCCAGAAACGGACTTCTCTTCAAAGGAGGCGTTCACTTAGAGCGCCTGAGCAAACTGAAGGTCATCGCTTTTGATAAGACAGGGACTTTGACGAAGGGAGAACCGCAAGTAACAGATGTGCTGATCCTTGAAGAGCTGAATGAGGCAGATGTTCTGTCTGCCGCAGCTTCTATTGAAAAGCAGTCAAATCATCCCCTGGCAAAAGCGATTGTCAAGCATGTTGAAAAAGAATATCCTCATGTGGTGACTGGAATGGCCGAAGTTCAGGAGCAATCCGGCTTTGGTGTGAGCGCTGTATGGAAAGGTGATAAATGGAGTATTGGAAAGCCAGATCAGAATGAACCGCAAAATCAGCTGACTGAATTCGGACTGAAAAAGGCACAAGAAGGGAAAACAGTCGTTTATGTAAAAAAAGAGCAGACTCTTGCAGCCGTTCTTTGTCTTCAGGATGGCTTAAGACATGACGCTGTATCGGCTATACGGGAACTGAAAGAAGCAGGAATCCATACGGTTATGCTTACAGGAGATAATGAATCTACGGCAAAATCAATTGCTGAAGCTGCAAATGTGGATCAGTATGTGGCAGAATGTCTGCCTGATGATAAGGTGAACGAAGTGAAAAACCTCGGAAAAACATACGGACAGACCGCCATGATCGGCGACGGCATTAATGATGCCCCTGCTCTTGCCGCTGCCAATGTCGGCATTGCAATGGGAGAAGGAACGGATGTGGCTCTTGAAACAGCAGATGTTGTTCTGATGAAAAATGACCTGACAAAGCTGAAAAAAGCGATTGAGCTTTCAAAAAAAATGGACCGTATCGTAAAGCAGAACATTGTCTTCTCCATGTCTGTCATCGCCCTGCTTATTTGTTCAAACTTCCTTCAAATCCTTGATTTGCCCCTTGGCGTCATAGGACATGAAGGCAGCACGATCCTGGTTATATTAAATGGACTTCGCCTTTTGAAGGCATGAAAAAACGGACGAAATGCTTTCGTCCGTTTTTTTGTCGTTCAGAAAATCATAAAGAATAAAAGACTGTGGATAACATAACAAAGTTATCATCGGCAAGCGGAAGCGCCTAGATCCTCTGTCAGAATAAATCCGTCAAAAAAGGCGGGAACCGGACTTTTCCGCCGGATTCATATTTGCCTATCGGAGCGGGTCTTGGCGCTTGCGCTTTTGTTCCGACCAACTACTGTTCTCCGGCCGGTTCTTCATCCGGCCGTCTGCTTACAATGACGTAAGCGGATGAAATGCAGATAAAGCCAAGAATCCAGCCAATGAGCGAGCTGTAATAAAACCAATCTGTTAATTGAATAAAGATAAATGGCGAAGCAAAACCGGCAAGGCATAAAAGTAGGACTATTCTGCGTTTCATCCATTTCAGCAATGCGAACATCTCCTTAACTGGGTAAGAACAGACTCCACCATTCATTATACATAAAATCATATGCTGTGAAAAATGTGTATCGCCATTTGAACGGTCGAAACCTTATAGAAAGAAAAATCCGAGTGAAATGATGACACCGCTGATAAGGAGCACAAAAACACAGTAGCCCATGATGTCTTTTGCTTTTAAACCTGCTATGGCAAGGGCGGGAAGCGCCCAGAACGGCTGAATCATATTCGTCCATGCATCACCCCAGGCAACGGCCATCGCCGTCTTCGGCATGGATACATCGAGTGCTTTGGCAGCTTCAATCATAACGGGTGCCTGAACCGCCCATTGTCCGCCGCCTGATGGGACAAAGATATTGACAAGTCCGGCGCTCCAGAAGGCAAGGACCGGGAATGTCTGCTGATTTGAAATGGAAACGAAGCCTTCTGAAATGACCGCAGCGAGTCCGGATGTGACCATCATCCCCATTATGCCTGCATAAAACGGAAACTGAATGATAATTCCCGAAGTACCCTTAATGGCTTCTGCCACAGCATTCAGGAAATTCCTCGGAGTGCCGTGGAACAAGATGCCCAAAAATAAAAACATGAAATTTACTACATCCAGGTTCAGCAGAAATCCATTCTTCATAAAATAAGAAATAAGGTAGATCAGGCCCATTATTCCAATGACCATTGAGATGATTTTGCTGTTTTCAGCCTTTTCAGCCGGAGTGTGAGACGCAAACTCAAGCGAAGCAGCTTCAGAGCCTGTCTCATTCAAAAGAGCAGGATCAATTGATATGGTCTCCTCTTTAACCGGCATCATCATTCTGTTAACAAGCGGAAGCGCGATAAACAACACTGCCACAATGATTAGGTTGAATGGGGCAAAAATGGTTTCGGATGTCGGAATCAGCCCAATCAGATCCTGTGCAAAATGGCCTTCTGTTGCAATCGTCAGCGGAACTGAACCTGATATTCCCCCATGCCAAATAACAAATCCGCTGTATGCACTCGCTATCAGCAGACGATAGTCAACATTTGTTACTTTTTTCGCAAGTTCCTTTGCAAAAAGCGCTCCGATGACAAGTCCGAAACCCCAGTTGATAAAGCTTGCGATCATAGAGACCGTCGTTACATAAACGATCGCCTGACCGGGTGTTTTTGCAGCGGAAGCCATTGCGCTGAGCCCCTTTTTAAAAAGCGGGCTGCTTGCAAGTACATGTCCTGTTACAAGAACGAGTACCATCTGCATCGCAAAACTGAGCAGGCCCCAAAATCCGCCTCCCCAGAATTCCACCATTTGAAGAGGAGTGGACGGCGTAAAGGTAATGCCAAGGGCGAAAACGGCAAGAGTTAGAATAATGACGAATAAATACGGGTCGGGCAAGTAACGTTGCATAAGCCTGTTCGACAGCGAAATGACTGCTTTCATTCTCATCCCTCCATTTTTTGTACTTGTGTGCTCTAAAATGTATTCGCTTTCAATGGAAAATCTCCTTTTTTACACCAGACTCTATGATGAGGTTCTAAAATAATGATTATCCAGTAATAGACCATGTGAACTGACTCGAAATCAGTAATCAAATGTCATATTTACACAATATAGAAAAAAGTGTAATATTACACTATCAACGCGAAATTCCCGTAATATTTGAGAACGTGTAAAAGGAAGGGGCATGAAAGATGAACAGACTTATCCCGCTTGGCTATGCAGCATCAATTGTTTTTATTCTCTCGGGCATTATCTTTTTCTTTGCGTCGAATTGGGGAGGGTTTGAACGAACTGAAAAGACCGCCCTTGCAGCAGGTATTATGATTTTATTTTATGGAGCGAGCTTTCTTTTTGGAAAATGGATGAAAAGATCGGAATTGACCAGATGGCTGCTGGTTGGCGGAGCGGTGTCCTTTGGAGCTGCCGTTGCTTTGATCGGGCAGATTTACAATTCACATGCAGACAGTTATCTCCTGTTTGTCATATGGCTGATTCCATCCCTGCTGCTTGCTGTTATTACCAGCTATCAGCCTTTTGCTATATTATCCTACGTGCTGTTTATGCTTTCGTACTGGTTTTATCTCTATCCGTCAAGCATCTTTCTTTACCGGACGGAATACGAGCAGCTCCTTATCTATCTTGGAATCGTGCTGTTAAACGGAGTGGTCTTCTTTCTTGCGAGGTCACTGGGGCTGAAGGTGCTTGAATATTGTGCGTTTGCTGTCGTTCACCTCTTTTTGATCATCATGTCGTTTTACTATGTGTTTGAAACCTACAGCCTCTGGATGAATGGCCTGTTCCTTGCCGTTCTTCTGTTCAGCTATTTTTCATTCATGAAAAAAGCGGGAAATCAGGCCCTGACGTTTATTGGCTTCACGATGGCGGGCATCTATGTTCTATCAAAATATATTGAGATGAGCATACGTCTGTCAGACCAGCTTGGAGGACTCAGTTTTTACTTTTTCTCCATCCTTCTGGCTCTTATCTTTTTGGGTGCCGGAATTTTTGCAGCAGTCAAAGCATCTAAACAGGCATCAAGTGATTCGGCAGCGTTTAAAGTGTCTAAAAATATTCTGATTGTGATTATCACGTTCACATCTTCCATTTTGCTGTCATCAAGCTTGGCCGGCCTGCTTTATCTGATATTTGAGTCCTCATATGCTTTGGCAATCGTGAGTATGGTGTTTCTGATTTTGGCTGCAGTGCTGAAAACAGTAAATCCTGCAGCAAGGTATACGCTTTTCATTACAGGATTTTTATCAGCTCTTGGGGTCATCACCATCATGGATACAGCGGCTGTTTATCTTTTTCTAATAGCGGGAGCAGTCATCCTCCTGATTGAAAGAGAAGGTTTCCTTCAATTTCTCTCTTATTCATTCGTGCTCGCTTTATTGCTTAACTTGTTTTCTGTGCATTTTGAGTGGACTGATCATTTCAGAGTGATTCTTGCAGCCATGTCACTCTTCCAATTTGCCCTTTTGCTGGTTCCGTTCAAGCCTCTGCGAAAGCTTGACAGTGTGTTTCTGGCATATGGATTTCTGCTGTTGTATCCTGCAGCGTTCTGGGGTACGGACTGGCGGGAAACACTTGTCTATCAGATCTTGTATTTTGGACTGAATCTTGCAGCACTGGTCATTTATCAGCAAAAGGAGGAAGTGTTTAAGAGAAATGCAGCCTGGGTGTTTTTTATTCTGTTTTTAACAGGCTTATATTATGACTTTGCCTGGAAGCTGCTGCATAAATCGGTCACGTTCCTGATTATTGGCGTGGTGCTGTTTGCAGCTGCCCGTTACTTTGACCGGGAGAATAGAGCAGGGGAATCTGCCTTTTCAAAAAAGAGATGGGCGATGATTGCAGCTGTTGTTCTTCTGCAGCTGGGATTCACGGGTTATCAGTCTATTGCCAATGAAACTGCCTTAAAAGAAGGAACGTCTGTCATTCTTCAGCTTGAACCGCTGGATCCGAGATCTGTGCTGCAGGGAGATTATGTGCAGCTTCGATATGAAGCCGGCCGTTTTGAAGGAGATGAAACCATCAAAAGCGGCACGGTTGTCACTGTTAAAGTGAAGAAGGACAGTAGCGGGGTTTACAGACCGGTGGGAGAGCCTGTCATTGGAAGGGCGGCCGACATGGGAGAGCCTGAACAGGACACCGTCTATCTCACAGGGAAATACAATGGCTATGACAGTGTGCATTTCGGCATTGAATCGTTTTTTGTGGAAGAAGGTACCGGGCTTGAGCTTGAACGCTCGGCGAAGTATGCAAAAGTCATTGTATCTCGCGCAGGAAATGCTTTATTGACGGATGTTAAAAAGGATCTTACTTCATTAAAATAGAAACATCCATCCAGGCTGCCTGGATGGATGTTTTCTGTTTCTCATTAAGGAAATTATAAAGAGTAAAAGGTTGAGGATAATAGTACAAAGTTATCCTCGGCAAGCGGAAGCGCCTAGATCCTCTGTCAGAACAAATCTGTCAAAAAAGTCAAGCCCGGACTTTTCTGACAGATTCTTATCTGCCTATCGGATCTGACCAAGGCGCTTCCGCTTTTGAGATGTTAATTCGTTTCGTTGGCCAGTTTCACAAGCATGTGTGCAAGGTAATGTCTTTCTTCATCATTTCCGACTTTCCAAAGCTGATGGAGAAGATATTCTTCGCTGTTTTTAGGTTCTACGTTATTGGCAAGGTAACCGGCTACTTTTTCAGCGCCTTTGGCCAGCATCTCATCACTCAGTCCGAGGCGTTTCCCGGCTTCAACTTTATCCCCTAAGTACGATTTAAACTCTTCAAAGTCTCTCAGGATCGCGTCCATTTTTTCATTGTTCATAGAATCCAGCTTGTTCTCAATCTTTTCAGTTTGAATTGACTCGTCTTTTACTTGATGGTTTGACATGTTTCTTGCACCTCCTGGTTAAGTTACTTGTTACATTCCCTGATCTCAGAGAGGTAAACCTTGGGAATGTGCAAAAGTGCGGAAGATTTCTTTTTATGTAGGATTAATCATAGGTTCTTCCTTTCCAGGTATAGCCGGTTTTTTTAATAGAAGCAAACATGGACGCATAAAGGAGCAGCAGGAAGGCTGCTGCCGAAAACGGAATGGCAGGGGACAAAGCCAGTGTCTGCCTGCTGCGCAAGTCGATGTATGCTTTTTGGAGTACGATAAGCAGGTAAGGGACAAAAAGATGCAGGTTCATTTTCCCCTGAATCAGTTCTGTGATTCCATAGAGTGCTAGAAAAAAAGGAAACAGGTAGACTGCTCCGTAAAACAGCGAAAAGAGTATGACAATCACAATCGATCGCCCAAACCCCGGAAAAATGTTTTTTTTGAATCCTTCCCAAACAGCTTTATTGCTGTCATACATATAACAGGTGACATATTCCGTGACATTCGCAAGTACTGCGCGATATCCGTTTTGTTTCGTGATTTTTGCAAGAGCCACATCATCTACTATGGCGTCTTTAACCGCCTGATGTCCTCCGAACTTGAGGTATGCGTTTTTTTCAAACATGATAAAGGCTCCGTGTGCAGCGGATGCAGCTGCCATAGACGTGTGATTGGCAAGGTAAAGCGGAAGATGAAAATAGATTAAGAGATGCTGCATGGGCACAAGCCATTTTTCGAGAATCGTTTTGACCGGAAAGCGGGGAAAACCGGAAAGCATGGATGCTTTTTTTTGTTTCATTAAGGCGAGTGAACTTTCAATCGTATGTTTATGAACGCGTACATCTGCATCAAGAAATAAATAATAGTCCCCTGATGCCATTTTGCTCAGCTGATGACAGGCAAATACTTTGCCTGCCCATCCATCAGGCAGGTCTGAACCTGTCACAATCCTAAACCGGCTGTCATTCTTGGCTGCATCCGACAATATTTCTTTTGTCCTGTCAGTCGACTGATCATCGAGCATGATGATTTCAAGGTTTGGATAGGACAGGTTCTTAAGGGATGCGGCGAGATCTTCTGCATTTTTTTCCTCATTGCGGAGGGGGATTAAGATTGAGACTAAAGGTGTGGCTCCGGTCGACCCTTTTTTTAAAGACGGCATGAAAAGAGAATTAAGTATGGTCCAGGCGAGAAGACAGGCAAGGAAAATCTCAAACATAAGAAGCATGGAAACACATCCTTTTATACATATATACAATAAGGGCAAAAGGCAAAAGAAGGATGAAGCTCAGTGCTTATCCTTCTTTGCATCTTCAGGAAATTTCTTTGTCTTGATTGATTTGAGGCTTTTTGCTTTCGTGTTCTGCTATCAGGTCTGCGGTCAGCTGTCCGGAAAGGGTGACCATCGGCACTCCGCCGCCCGGATGGGTGGAACCTCCGACAAAATACAGATTTTCAAGCAGCGTGCTTTTGCTCGGAATTTTAAACCCTCCGTTTTTCTTCCGGTCTGTAGCGACTCCGTAAATCGAGCCGCCGTTTGCGCCGTATAAACTTTGAAGATCGTTTGGCGTAAAGGTATATTCAAATTCAATGTGCTCTCTTAACCCTGTCATCCCCATGCGTTCCAGCTTATCAAGGATTTGTGCCCTGTACGTTTCTTTTCTGAATTCAAAGTTTTCTCCTTCTTTCAAAGGAGGCACATGAGTAAGGACAAACAAGTTTTCTTTTCCGGCTGGAGCCTGAGTCGGATCAGATTTTGACGAGATGCCGACATAAACTGTCGGGTCATCTGCAAGCTTGCCTTCATTAAAAATCTGATGAAATTCTTTTTCCGGATCTTCCGAGAAAAAGAAATTATGATGGGCCAGATTTTCGTACATCCGGTCTACTCCAAGAAGCATGACTAGGCCTGATACGGTAGGCTCATATTTTTGGAGATCTGACGCCTTCTGGCTGCTGCCGGCTTTGTCTTTAAGAAGCGTATTGTAGGCAGGAATGGCTTCAAGATTGGATACGACAATGTCGGCATGAAGGAATCTGCCATCTGAAAGTTCGACGCCGGCTGCTCTTGAGCCATCAGTGACAATCCGCTCTGCCTTGGTATTCAGCAGAATATCAGCACCGAGTTCATGCAGCAGCTTGTTCATGGCCAGCGCAATGTTGTACATGCCGCCTTCGACGTAATAGACGCCAAGCCCGAGCTGGACATGAGTCAGCTGCGAAAGAACGGCAGGGGCATGGTAAGGCGAAGAGCCTATGTACATAATCAGAAAATTAAACAGCTGTCTGATTTTCTTGTTTTTAAAATGTTTGCGTGTGACGCCGTCCATTGATTTCAGCGGTTCCATCATCAGCAGTTCTTTTACGCTGTGCAGAGAGCGGAGGTCATTCAGGCCGGATAAGCTTTTGCTGTAAAAGCTCTTCATGCTGTATTCATACATTTTACTGCAATACTGCAGGTAATCAAAGAATTCGTTTGCATCTTCTTCTGAAACTTTTTTCAGTTCCTCAAGCATCACCGGCAAATCGCTTGTTAAATCAATCGTTGTCCCGTCTTCATAGAATGTTCTCCAGCCCGGCTCAATCCTTTTAATTGTCAGGTAATCTGATAGATTCCGCCCGGCGCTTTTGAATAATTTTTCAAGCACCCAGGGCATTGTTAAAATAGACGGGCCTGTATCAAAGGTATAGCCGAGTCCGCCGCGCATATTCAGTTTGCCGCCGACACGCTCTCCTTTCTCCACCACTGTGACATGATAGCCGTCTGAACGGAGCCTGATTGCCGCTGACAGCCCGCCAAGCCCGCCGCCGATAATCACTGCTTTCTTATTCATCGAAAACCCTCCTTATGAAATTCTTCTAATTTGACTAAACTAATGACCAGTCTTTACAGACATCCATTCTGCCCTGAAAAGCTCGTTTTAAACCAGTTTGACAGGAGAATGGGCAGCTGTCCGCATGTAGGCGGGACAGATCATTCCATTATGAAAGTGTGATGTGCATGTTTACGATGACAGCCGGTATAGCTGCCGGCCTTTACCTTCTATATAGAATTCATACTCTTGAGAAGCAAAAAGGAGATAAAGATTCTCTAAGCAGGCTTTCTATTATAATTCCTGCAAGAAATGAAGAACAGAATATCGCCAGACTGCTGCATTCACTGAAAGGCCAATATCCGGCCGAAATACTTGTTGTGGATGATGGTTCAGAAGACAAAACAGCAGAAATTGCGTCTGCATGCGGAGCAGAAGTCATGCATGCGGAGGAACCTCCGGAAGGATGGCTCGGAAAATCATGGGCATGCTTTTCGGGGGCAAAGAAAGCTAAAGGAGAGTGGCTCATGTTCCTTGATGCAGATACTTTTTTTGAGGAGTTCGGCGCGGGAAAAACGGCCGCTGCATTTCTTGATCAGGGAGCTTCGGGAATTCTGTCCGTTCATCCGTATCACAGCATTCATAAGCCATACGAATCACTTTCTGCTTTTTTCCACTTGGCAGCTTTTTCTGCTATGGGTGCTTTTCGTTTTCTTCAGAGAAAGGGTGTTTCATACGGTGCGTTTGGACAGTGCATGATCTGTACAAAACAAGATTATTTTAAATGGGGCGGCCACGGCATCATTAAAGACAAGGTCGCTGAAAATATGGAATTTGCCGTCCGTATAAGCCGGACAGGAGAACCTGTCCGCTGCATGAGCGGAAAAGGCGCTCTTTCTATGAGAATGTATCCGGACGGGCCCGCATCTCTTATTGCGGGCTTTTCAAAAACATTTGCAAGCGGAGCGAAGGCAACGGATTGGAAGGTTCTGCTTCCATTTGTGCTCTGGGTGGCCGGATGTTTATCCTTTTTGACTGAGTTCCCTATGGGTGAGTGGCTGGAGGTGTATACTCTTCTTTATGCTGCCGCTGTTCTGCATATTTGGATAACGGTGAGAAAAATTGGCTCTTTCGGCATTACCACCGCTCTGTTCTTTCCTTTTCATGCAGGTTTTTTCATGATTGTTTTCATCACTTCATTTTGGCGGACCTTCATCAGCAAATCAGCATCCTGGAAAGGGAGAAAAATTATTGTAAAGGAGGATGCTAAGTGAGCTTGCTTACAGGTGCAGAGTCACTATTCGTGAATATAGCAGCATGGGTGGGCATCCACCTTTCTGTTTCTTTGCTGACAAGCAAAATGGACAGCCGCCAGGTTTGCCGGTTTAACTGGATGTGGAATGAAAAAACCGTTGAGAAAAGCGGCAGACTTTATGAACGGCTGATGATTAAAAAATGGAAAGACAGAATGCCTGAAGCAGGAGGTTTGTTTCCGGGCGGTTTTTCAAAAAAACACCTGCATGCGGCAAAAGACATGGAACGCTTCGTCCTTGAAACAAAAAGGGGAGAGCTGTCCCACTGGATGCAGCTTATTGTCTTTGTGCTGTTTTTTATTTGGAACACTCCTGCTGCAGGTCTTATCAATGGACTGTATGCTGCCTGCTTCAATTTGCCGTTTATCATGATTCAGCGGTACAACAGGATCCGTCTGAACCGGGCTTTATCTAAAAGAAAGACGAAAAAAGTTCATACTCCGGAAGCGAAAGTCAAACCGCCTTCTTTAAGTTCTGATAAAATTGGCTTATGATAGAGAAGAGATATTTAGATGAAGGAGAGAGTGCGGATGAAGAAAGAAAGACTCCAAAAACTCGGCGATTGGCTTAACGAGCAGAACACAGATGCTGCGTTTATATCGTCAACAGAAAATATTTTTTACTTGACAAATTTTTACACTGATCCTCATGAGCGGTTAATGGGGTTATTTGTATTTAAAGAGGCCGAACCGTTTTTCATTTGTCCCGGCATGGAAGTCTCCCAGGCGAGAGACGCAGGTTTTGAAGGTGAAATCATCGGATATGCCGATCATGAAAATCCATGGGAAAAAGTAAAAACGGCCATACAAAAAAGAGGCCGGCAGAACATGAAGCAGGCAGCCGTTGAAAAAGAGCTGCTTCCTTTTTCCAGAGCAGAAGAAATTCAGAAGATTCTTCCGGATGCAGCCTTAGTATCAGCTGAAGAGATTATGAATGAGCTTCGTCTTGTAAAGGATGAAACGGAGCTTGCCATTTTGAAGCAGGCAGCAGAACTTGCCGACTACGGTGTTGAAGTCGGTGTTCAGTCCTTAAAAGAAGGCGTTTCTGAAATGGACGTTCTTGCTAAAATCGAATATGAACTAAAGCGGAAAGGAATCCGCGAAATGTCCTTTTCAACGATGGTTCTCTTCGGGAAAAAATCAGGCCAGCCTCATGGAAATCCTGGACTTGCCCCTTTAAAAGACGGAGATTTTGTGCTGTTTGATATGGGGGTTGTTCTTGATGGGTACTGCTCGGATATTACAAGGACACTAGCTTACAAATCTGTCAGCAGCGAGCAGAGAAACATTTATCAGACTGTTCTTGACGCCCAGCTGCAGGCGCTTGATGCAAGCAGACCCGGCACCAGAATCGGAGATCTCGACCAGATTGCACGTGATGTGATTACAAATGCCGGCTACGGCGAGTATTTCCCTCACCGTCTTGGCCACGGGCTTGGCATCAGCGTTCATGAGTACCCGTCTATTAGCCATACAAATAACGGCGTGCTTAAAGAGGGGATGGTCTATACGATCGAACCGGGCATCTATGTTCCTGAAATCGGCGGAGTCCGCATAGAAGATGATGTCTGCATTACAAAAGAAGGCCATGAAACCCTGACAAAATTCCCAAAAGACCTGCAAATTATTTCGTAAGAGCCATAAACCGCACTGCATGTGCGGTTTATTTATGCCGTTTGAAGGATCGGCTCAATTTTACAAAAGGGGAAGAACGAAATGAAAAAATGGATTGCACTCCTGCTCGGAGCCATGCTCTCAGCAGGCTGCTCGGATGAGGCGGCAGAGCAGCCCAAAACCGGACAGCCTGCTGTTATGCAGGATGAAAAAGAAGAAATAACAGAAGACGCCGCTGCACCTGAAGTACAGGAAGAAAAAAAGCAGGATGCACAAGAAAGCAGTTCTGAAGCGTTTATCGAAGCCGAAGTTTTAAAAGTGATTGACGGAGACACGGTAAAAGTAACGGCAGAAGGAAGAGAAGAAACGCTTCGTCTCCTGCTGGTTGACACACCTGAAACCGTTCATCCGAACAAACCGGTTCAGCCGTTTGGCCCTGAAGCCAGCCGCTTTGCCAAAGACACGCTCTCAGGAAAAAAAGTTAAGCTTGAACTTGATGTTGGCGAGAGAGACAAATACGGCCGTCTCCTTGTTTATCTCCATGTAGACGGAAAGATGTTTAATGAAATGCTGATTGAAAAAGGCCTGGCAAGAGTGGGATATGTGTATGCTCCGAACACAAAACATGTAGACCGGTTTTATGAGCTGCAAAAGCAGGCTCAACAAAGCGAAATCGGAATATGGAGCATTGAGAACTATGCCGCTGAAGACGAGGGGTTCAGGGAAATCCAAGAAAAAGAGGAAGTTCCTGCAGAAAGCAAGAACGAGTCATGCGATATTAAAGGGAACATTTCTTCCTCAGGAGAGAAAATCTATCATCTGCCGGACGGACAGTATTATGACGTGACGGATGAAGAGGAGCTGTTCTGTTCTGAAAAAGAAGCCGTTCAGGCAGGATACAGAGCGTCAAAAAGGTAAGCAGCGGGAGGTGATTCCGCTGCTTTTTTCAGTTTTCTCATCCGGCTAATATCATTGGAATAACCGGTTTTGCACTTGGCTTGCCTATAAGGTAGCCCTGTATAAAATCAATCCCTTTCTCTCTAAGAAAAGCAAACTCTTCTTCCGTTTCAACACCTTCGCCAAGCACCTGAATGCCGAGCTTTTTGCCGATGGCTATAACGTTTGAAACGAAAGCCTGTTTTTCTGTATCGCTGTGGCAGTTCGAAATATAATGTCTGTCAATTTTTACATAGTCAGGCTGCAGCTCATGAAGCATATCAAGGGTGGCATATCCTGCCCCTAAATCATCGAGAGCCACCTTCATTCCATTCTCCCTGTAAACGTTAAGCACTTTTTTTAAATGAACGACATCTTCTATTTTTTCCGTTTCAACGACTTCAAAGACTAGATCCTGCGGTGAAACCCCGTATTTCTTTACGATATCAAAGGTATGCTTCAGACAATACTCCGGATTATAAATGGTGGAAGGCAGAAAGTTAATAAAGCTTTTAATTCCTGCAGGAATATGAGTTGCCTTAGCTTTAATCGCCGCTTCCCTTGCCTTTTTATCAAGGACTGACTGCATATTCGTTTCGACGGCTGTTTGAAAGAGCCGGTATGGAGAGATTTCCTGATTCATCGCACGGAGCAATGATTCATATCCGTAAAGGCTGCCGCTTTGTGCATGGATGATAGGCTGGAGATGGCTGACAAATGTTCCGTTTTGTATAAGATGGACAGTCTCCTCATTCATAATGTGGGCACAGACTAACTGGAGATCATGGAAAGATGTCTTTTCTTCAGCCATGCCTGGATGAATGGCTGCAACCCATGGTTTGTCTGCAAAAAAAGAAGCTAAAGGCAGGATTTTCTCTTTGAGTTCATCTTTAGTTGAATAGGCAAGCTCGAATCTTCCGTCACCTTTGATCGTAAAACCGGAGGATTCCAGGAAGCTCGTATAGACTGAGTCTGTATTTTTGATAGTTAAGAAACCAGCCGGGCTGATTGGAAAAGACTGATAACAAAACGAACACGCATGCATGAACAAATCCCCTTTTTTCATAATAAATCCATTATACCAAAATACTAGAATGATATGAATAATAAGACCTATGAAAATAGACTTATTTGAAGATTAAACATTTCCTTTCTGCCTCCGATAGTAAACGTAGATAAAGAATAAAGGGGTTAAACATATGAAAAAAGCGGTCATGTTCTGGAGAAATATCAAAATTGGCTGGAAGTTCAGCTTTTCTGTTATGATGTGCATTCTTCTCTTTGCGATCTCAATGATGGTAACGTTTGCACAGCTGAGCAGAGTGGACGAACATATATCAGAAATGGACAAATTGAGCACAAGTGCAAGCACAATCACTGAGATGGGTTCGATTTTCCGGTCGATGGATATTGCCATTGCTGATTACATCATTAATCCCACAGACGAAAACAAAGAAAACTATCTTGATAAGAGAAAGAAATTGCTGGATGCAGGAGAAAAAAGCAAGAGAGAATTCAATGATCCAGAAGAAACAGCGTTATACTTGAAGATGATTCAAAATGACAAAATGTTAAATGATCTCTTTTACATAACGGTTATGCCTGCAGTCGAACAGAACAATGCGCAGACATTAAGCCAGGCTAGAGAAAGAGCGAATGTACTCAGAGATGAGACTATTGCAGCACTTTATGAGCTCCGGGACTTGAAAAACAAAGAAAGAAATGATGCGGCAGAGGATTCCCGCAGCAGCATGGAACAGATTGCTTTCACTTTGCTTTTAGCCCTTGTTGTTTCTATTGTTCTATCAGGAGCGATTACGTTCGTCGTTCAAAGAATGATTATCAGGCATTTTAACCGTGTCATCCGCTTCTCACATGAGATTTCAGCCGGGAATCTTGCTGCGCCAGACCTTGAATATGGTGGGCGGGATGAAATCGGGCAGCTGACCGCTTCCCAAAATGAGCTGAAAACAAAGATGAACAACATGGTCCGCCAAATTAAAAAAGCATCTGAAGAACTGCAAGTGCGAAGCGGAGAGTTAAACAAAGCTTCCGTCGAAGTCAATGAAGGAAGCAGGCATGTATCTGCAACGATGCAGGAGCTTGCTGCAGGTTCATCTGCGCAGTCCCATGCTTCATCAGACATCGCATCTCAAATGGATGACTTCTCAAGGCAGCTCGAAAAAGCGAATGAAGAAGGCGCCTTTATGAGGAAGTCATCACATGAAGTGATGCATTTAGTTTCACAGGGATCTGTTCAGATGAATTCATCCTCTGCCAGAATGAATGACATCATGGGTGTGATGAATACTTCTGCAGCAGAAGTCATGAATCTGGATGATAAAACAAAAGAAATTGCTGCGCTTGTTACGGTCATTGAACAAATTGCCGAACAGACGAATCTTTTATCTCTCAATGCTGCAATTGAAGCTGCGAGAGTAGGAGAGCATGGCAAGGGATTTGCCGTTGTTGCGGATGAAGTAAGGAAACTCGCTGTTGGGGTATCGGCTTCTGTATCCGATATTACAAGGATTGTTGAAGACTTCAGGAACGTTTCCAAAAATGTGGCAGCCACGTTAAACAGCGGACAGCTCCGTGTAAAAGATTCTGCTTCCTCTATTAAGCAAACAGGTGAATCATTTGAGATGATCACCAAATCGATCCGAAAGCTTGATGAAAAGATAGCCAATGTAGACGATTATATGAAAACAATTGCAAGCGGGATGGTGCTCGTCAACAGGGCGGCAGAAGAAGTTGCTGCTGTTTCTGAGGAGTCAGCGGCAGGGATTGAAGAAGTTTCCGCTTCTGTGCACCAGTCTTCTGAAAACATAAGAGAGGTGGCAGCCTCCTCCGACCGTCTGAAAGCTCTGTCTGATGAACTCTCCCAGCTCGTTGGAGAATTTCAAGTATGAGCACGAAACCTGATCATAATTGGTCAGGTTTTTTTAGCTTAAGAGCATATGAGGAAAAAATTACTGTCATCCAAACCGGAACCTTATCCGTTATCTTTTCAGGAAAGCATATTCCTGCTTGAATCCGCGTCAGGTTAATAGCATCATGAAGAGAGGATGACCTTTAAAGGAGGATTATATGAAGCCATTTATACTGTTTTTAATTTTGTTGACAGCGGCAGCCGGTTGCTCCCAATCGTCTGCTCCAAATAAAAATCGGGAGGCACTGGATCTATCGTGGGAAGAGATTGCAAAAGAGGCAGATGGAACGACAGTCCGAATGTTTATGTGGGGCGGTGACGAGGGAATTAACCAGTACATTGACGACTGGGCTGCGCCAAGACTTAAAGAGAAATACGGACTGAACCTTGAACGGGTTCCGATGGACGCCCCTGAATTTCTTCAAAAGCTCCTGAACGAGAAAAAGGCCGGAGAAACCAAAGGTTCAACAGATATTATCTGGATTAACGGAGAAAACTTTAAAAATGCCAAAAACAGTGATCTTCTTTACGGGCCATTTACAAAAAAACTTCCGAATTTCAAAAAACATATCAACAGGGATGCCCTTGATATTCAGTATGATTTCGGAGAAAAAACAGAAGGTCTTGAAGCACCGTGGGGCAAGGTGCAGTTTGTTTTTCACTATGACGGGGCGAAGGTGGAGAATCCCCCGGCATCTCTTGAAGAACTTAAACAATGGGCAGAGGAAAATCCCGGAAAGTTCACCTACCCCGATGCTAATGACTTCACGGGAAATGCTTTTTTAAGGCATGTTTTCTATGAGTCGGGAGGAGGAGCAGAGCGGTTTCTGAAAGAAGGTTTTGATGAAGAACTTGCAGCCTCATCAAGCTCTGATATGTGGGCCTATCTGAATGATCTGAAACCATCTCTCTGGAAAAAAGGATCTGCCTACCCTAATTCTCTGACAGAGCTTGACAGACTGTACAGCAGCGGGGAAGTGTGGATGACAATGGGCTATAACGAAGCAAGAGCGGAAAGTTTAATCGAAAAAGGAATTTTCCCTGAAACGACCAAATCGTTCGTGCTTGATTCCGGATCACTCGGAAACACTCATTTTCTGGGTATTCCTTTCAACACTCAGAACCCGGAAGGCGCTATGACGGCCATCAACTTCTTCATGTCTCCTGAAGCACAGCTTGCGAAGCATGACAGCACATATTGGGGAGAGGGAATGGCAGTTGATCCGGAAACATTTAATGAGGAGCAAAAGAAGCAGTTTAAAGAAATCGAGAGGGGACAGTCAGTGCTCCCTCAGGATGTCCTTCAAAAAGCGCTTGTTCCTGAAGTGGATGCACAATACGTTAACTGGTTAAAGGAGAATTGGCTGAATGAAGTGGCAGGAAAGAAATAGGCTGAAGCCTGTCGTCCCCTCAGTCCTGTTTACATTAGTAATGGTTTTTGCAGGACTGTGGCTTGCTGCGGCTGAGAGCTTAACGGCGCCTGATGGAGCGAAAAGCCTGTCAGCGTATCACGATCTTTTTACTAATGAGTCTTTCAGGGATTCATTGGTTTACAGTTTGAAAATCACCCTGCTGTCGACAGTCATTTCTATTTTGGCAGGTTTATTGATTATCAGGTCTGTCTATCCGCTTTTGAAAAAAAGATATCTTAAGCTTGCTGCATGGATTCCAATGCTTTTCCCCCATTTTGTGTGGGGGTACATGCTGTTTTTGCTGCTATCACAAAACGGCTGGATTTCGTCCATTTCAGTTGAACTGGGACTGATCTCTTCATCAGGCGCTTTTCCTGATCTGATGAAAGATTCACAAGGGACCGGCATTATTCTCACATATGTATGGAAAGAGATTCCGTTCGTTCTTCTCATCCTTCTTCCTGTCTATCTGCAGCTGAATACGGGACGCAAAGATGCTGTGTATACTCTCGGAGGTAATGAATGGGATGCTTTTAAGCTGGTGGAATGGCCGGTGCTCATCCCCAGTCTGATCGAAATCTTTATTCTTTTGTTTTCTTTTATTTTCGCAGCCTACGAAGTGCCTGCTCTGCTTGGGACGACTTACCCGAAAATGGTTTCTGTTTTAACTTATGAGTGGTTTTATTCGGGCGACTGGAGCAGAAGACCTGCTGCATTTGCTGTTATGATTCTCTCAACTGCTGTCATTCTGGCAGCTCTTGCAGCTGTTTATCTCCTGCTGAATAAGCAAAGAGAGAGAATAACGAAGTCCAGTACGGTTGAAAGCATGCCTCATGGGAATGGATCCCGTACTGTGATGGCCGTTCTGATTATTCTGTTCGCAGCCCCGGTCGTATTCGTTATCGCAAAAAGTATGACATCTGGATGGACCGGACTGCTTCCGGAAACTTTTTCCGGAAGAGGATACGCTTTATTGATGGATGAGCCAAAACTAGCAGAAGCTTTGTCTCAGTCCATTACGATTGCCGTTTGTGTGATTGTGATGAACCTGCTGCTCGGCATACCTGCTGCCCAGGTTCTTGCCCACTATTCTTTTAAATGGAAATCAGCAGTTGAAACGCTGCTGCTTACACCTGTCATTGTGCCGGTTCTGGCGATCGCAATGGGACTTCATACAGTGTTTATCCAGGCAGGCTTGGCCGGGTCGCTTTCAGGTGTTGTCCTGATCCACCTGCTCCCGACTCTGCCCTACACCATCAAAGTGATGCGTTCAGGATTTGAAAGAGCGGGAGTTTTGACCGGCGAACAGGCAGCTTTGCTTGGAGCCGGCAAGTTTAAAGTGTTTTACACCATTTATTTTCCTCAGCTGATCCCGTCAATAAGAAGCGTTATTTTTCTGGCATCAACAATCTCCCTAAGCCAGTATTTGCTTACAGCTCTAATAGGAGGGGGAAATGTACTTACACTTGCAGGTCTGTATTTTCCTTACTTCAGCAGTGCAGATGACACGGTGATCGCGAGTTTTTCCATGCTGTTTGCCATCCTTCCAATTGGAATCTGGCTTTTGTTTGAAGGGCTGCTTCGCTTAGTAACTCCATATCAGAAAAGGTGATCGGTTTGAATCAAGGAATAGAACTATGCGCGTTAACAAAAATGTATAAGCAAAAGCCTGTTTTTAAAAGGATGGACTTGTTCATACCCAAAGGGGAAATTGTTTCGCTTGTCGGTCCTTCAGGGACAGGAAAGACGACTTTGCTGCGGTGCATTGCAGGACTTGAGACGCTTGATGAGGGTGAAATTAAGATCAACGGAGAGAATGTAACCTGGAGTAAACCCCAGAAACGGCCGGTCGTCATGATGTTTCAGCAACCTCTGCTTTTTTCGCATATGACGGTATTTGAAAACGTTGAGTACGGTTTAAAGGCCGCCAAAAAGAAAAACCGGCGGGAACAGGTCGCTGCGATGCTTGAAAAAGTGGATATGTCAGCTTATTCAGATGCTTATCCAAACGAGTTATCAGGCGGCCAGCAGCAAAGGATTTCTCTTGCGAGGGCACTCATTGTGAAACCCCAGCTGATCCTTTTGGATGAGCCGTTTTCAAGTCTTGATCCTGAGCTCAGGAAAAAAATGAGAATGTGGGTAAGAAGGCTGCTTAAGGAAGAGGGCATGTCTGCATTATTTGTTACACATGATATGGAAGAAGCGATGTACATGGGGGACCGGGCAGCCGTTCTTGCTGACGGCAGGGTTCATCAGGCAGATGTCCCGGAAACCGTCTATCTGCATCCTAAAACGGAAGCTGCTGCTTCAATCTTCAGCGAAGGGATGATGACCGGCAGCGGCTCGTTTGTGCACGTCAGCAATCTAAGGCTTGCTGTCGATAAGAATGAGCAGTATCCATACAGCTATGCTGCTGAAATTGAACACATTTTTATGAGGCATGGCGCCACTTTCTATACGCTTAAACTGAAAGATGCAAATGATAGAATAACCATCCATTCAGATCTATCGGCAGGTATTCAGGATTCAGTCTATGTTGAAGTCATTCATCCGGAACTCATTCAGTGGTTTGATCATTCCGAAAAAGAGGAAGATGCAGGATGAAAAAGAAAAGTGTATGGAAATTGCTTTTCATTATAACGGGAGCGGGAGTACTGCTTTGGTTCAACAGCCGTTATCTGAATCTGCAGCCTAAGACGATCAAGGACTGGATATTATCTTTCGGGGCCGCTGCACCGCTCCTTTACATCGTTTTATATTCAGTCAGACCGTTAATTCTTTTTCCCGCGTCTGTCATGTCGCTTGCAGGCGGATTGGCTTTCGGTCCCTATTTGGGGACACTGTATACTATGGCCGGAGCAACTATTGGAGCCGTAGTTGCCTATTTGGCAGCCGGCACCTTCAAACTCGACATGTTCAGGAAATCAGAAAATCAAAGAATGAAGACACTGAAAAAGCAGCTTGAGCAGAACGGATTTTTCTATGTGCTTATCCTCAGATTGATACCGATTGTC
This sequence comes from Metabacillus mesotrionivorans, assembly GCF_052171315.1. Lineage (NCBI taxonomy): Bacteria > Bacillati > Bacillota > Bacilli > Caryophanales > Bacillaceae > Metabacillus > Metabacillus mesotrionivorans. Next base: position 660,227 of record NZ_JBQMFF010000001.1, read on the forward strand.
CATTTTGATGTCATAAGCTATGCAGCCGGCATTTCAAAAGTGAGGCTTCTTCCATTTGCAGCTGCAACTTTTATAGGGGTAATCCCGGGTACAATTGCCTTCACCTTTTTAGGATCTAGCTTTGCCGAAGGGAACGTGCTGCTGCTTGCTGCTGCAGGAGCTGTATTTCTTCTTTTGATGCTCTTGCCCCTTCTTTTCAGGGAAAAAGTAAAACAGCTGCTCACCAATGAATCGAAATGAGGAAAATGTATGCTAGATACACATGCAAGAAAATATGTTCAGCCCATCATCCAACATTCTGCAAAGAGCCTCCTGCGAGCGGGGCTCACGGCGAATCAGGTGACGGTTCTGGCTTTTATCATCGGTTCATCTTCCGGCTTTTTCGTTTATATCGGACAGCCTTTATGGGCCTTGGCCGTACTGTGGCTATCCGGATATTTGGATGCCGTTGACGGAACGATGGCGAGGCTTACTAAACCTTCAGGCTTTGGAACCGTTCTTGACATTACATTTGACAGGGTGGTTGAAATAAGCGTCATCGTAGGCCTTGCGGTTGCGTTTCCTGATGCGCGGCTAGCCCTTGTGCTATTATCGGTTTCTATTATCCTTTCAATGACCATCTTCCTTACAGTAGGGGCCGTCAGCGAAAAGCAGGGAGTGAAAACCTTTTATTATCAGGCTGGACTGGCTGAGAGGACAGAAGGATTTATTTTGTTTTCTCTAATGATTCTTTTAACTGATCACCTTATTCTTATTACCTATTTATTTTTTGCAATTGAACTGTTTACAGCCATGCAGAGGCTGAGAGAAGCTAAAACCATTTTGAAATAGGGGGATCAGACATGGAATATGACGTAATTGTGATTGGCGGAGGATCAGGGGGGCTGACAGCTGCTGCAGGCGCAGCAAGCTTTGGGGCGAGGACAGCTTTAATTGAAAAAGAGAAAGCTTTAGGGGGGGACTGCCTTCACGCCGGCTGTGTTCCTTCTAAAGCTTTTATCGCTGCAGCAAACAAAGTATACAGCGCTAAAAAAGCAGCAGCCGCATACGGGCTTACCTCAGGCGGCAAAGCCGACATGAAAAAAGTGATGGAGTCCGTTCAAAGGGCGATAGCTGTTATTCAGGAGCATGATGGCGATGAGCGGTTTGAGAATCTTGGGATTGATGTGATTCACGGCGAGGCCGTTTTTGTTTCAAGTCATGAAATCAGTGTGGGAGATAAAATTCTAAAAGGGAAGAAAATCATTCTTGCAACAGGCTCAAGACCGGCGGTTCCGGATATTGACGGCATCCGCGATTGCGGCTATTTGACAAACCGGAATGTATTTCAGCTTGAGGTTTTGCCCGAAAGCCTTGCCGTTATAGGCGGAGGACCTATCGGAGTGGAGCTTGCCCAGGCATTCTCAAGACTTGGGACCGAAGTAACACTTATTGAAAGGTCCTCATTGCCGCTCTCAAAAGAAGATGATGAAATCAGGGAAACCGCAGCGCGCCTGCTTGGAAAGGAATTTACCATTTTAACTGAAGCATCCATTGAATCAGTATCTTCTTTTGAAGACAGGAAAGAACTTGTGATAAGGCAAAATGATGTCCTTAAAACGCTTGAAGTGAGCCATATTCTCGTAGCAGCCGGAAGAAAACCGAACAGTGATGGGCTAAAGCTTGAAACAATCGGTGTTGAGTGCGACGAGAAAGGAGCCGTAAAAGTCAACCGGTCCATGCAGACGAACATTCCTCATATTTTTGCCATCGGAGATGTTAACGGAAGCCAGCTTTTTACTCACGCTGCCGGCATGGAGGGAAAAGGGGTCGTACAAAAAGCAGTTTTGGGATTGCCTCATACCGTCAAGTATGACAGCATGCCTTGGGTTACATATACGCACCCGGAGATTTTTCATCTTGGCATGACAGAGGATGAAGCTCGGAAAAACCACAAGGATATTGGGGTATATAAGGCTGATCTCAATGAAGTGGACAGATTTATAGCCGAAGATGAGACAGAGGGATTTGTGAAAATAATAACGGATAAACACGGCTCTATTTTAGGTGCCCATGCAATAGGAGAGGGAGCGGGAGACTGGATGCAGCCGGTCGTATTTGCCAGTCAGCTCGGGAAAAAAATCGGCGATCTTTCCCAGATGGTCTATCCCTATCCAAACAGGGCGGCAGCTGTTCAAAAAACGGCGGACCTTTACTGGAGAGAGAAACTTTTTTCAGGGATTGTGCCTAAGCTGACAGAAAAATGGATCAAAGTAAAACGCTGAAGAAGAATTCTTCAGCGTTTCATCTTTTTCATATATCTTTTGTCAATCCAGTGCTTTATTTTCCAGGGGAGACGTCCATAAAAAAAGAAATTTCCATAAAGGAGAAATCCCTTTTTATCTCCTGCGGAAAGGATGCTTATATAGCGTTTTTGAGGTTTGAACGGCTTTAGCTTCTGCCCCAGCTGAAATCTCTTGACAGTATCGAACAAGACTGGAGCCTGCCGGATGGCATACACGCCGTTCTTTGCAAGACCAGGGTATTCCTCAAACGACACACAGTCTCCTGCACCAAAAATATAGGGAAACTGAACGGATTGAAGAGTTTTGGAGACTAGCATAAATCCTTTCTCATCGCATGCAATACCGCTTTCCTTCAGCATGGGATGCGGAGCCGGTCCTGTAAGGATAAGCGCTGCGTCGAAAGGAATTGTACTGGCTTCTGTCTGTATGAATTGCAGTTTGGCGGATACAGCTGACTGATGGAGAAAGAGCCGGATGCTGTTTGCTTCAAGCAGACGTTTCAATCCTTTTGAGATATTTTCATCTGCAGAAGGCAATATGCCGCTGTTTGAAAGAATCGCAACATTTGAAGGGAACCCGTTTTTCCTTCTGTATGCTGATACGGATAAAGCAAGCTCTAAACCTGCGATTCCTGCTCCGACTATAACGGGCAGGTTTGCTTCTCTGAATCTCCTCATCTTTTCAGGAAAGGTATAAGAAGGCTTTATGGAATGAACTGCTGGATGACCGGGAAAAAGGGAATGACTTTCTGACCCGAGGTTCAGGCTGAGCATGTCAAAAGCCAGCTTTTCCCCTGTTTGAAGAAGAACCTCCTTTTTCAATGGATCAATTCTAACTGCTTCTGCTTTTAAAAACTGCGCTCCTGTTCTTTTGCAGAGTGCCTCTACACTGAAAGTGAGATCCGCTTCATCATAAAGCCCTTCTGAAAATCCGGAGAACATGCCGGAGTAAAATTGATACTCAGAAGGAGACACACATGTAATGCGGCAATTCCATTTTTCTGATTTTGCTCTCTGAAGGAAGGAAGCGTGAACATGCCCTCCTCCAAGCAGCACCAAATGCTTCATTCAAACACCCCTTGACCGCAATGAAAAGCACACTCGCATACAGCGCAGTGTGCAATAAGTAGTTGTAATAGTAGACTGTGCTTATGTGAAAGTCTGATTGATTCAGCCATGCCGGTACCACTTACACAACGTAAGCCCTGCCTCTCAAACGTCCTTGCGGTTCCAAGCCCGCGCCAGCTGGAGTAAGTGAATTCATGATTGGCTGAAATCTTGCCTCTAGCCATTATTTACCCGATATTCCGGTTGTGAAACACAGCTTGGAGAGTTTTATTTCATCTTGAGAAGCAGGTATCTCACGAAAAATCCAGCAGAGAGTCCAGGGATTAAAGACAGCATAGGCAGCCAGATTGGCCCGGGCAAAACTCCAAAGAGCCTCACTTTGGGGGACAGCATTAACCCGACTGTTACGAAATATGCACACGATGCAAATGGCAGAAAGGACAGCTCAGGCTGATGTCCATCTGCATGTTTGTAAGCATCATACATGGCATACATGTAGATGCATGGATAAAACATGAGCCATCCAAAGTCAACCGTCTGAAAAGCTGTATTTATTTCCCCTAAAAAGCTCAGCATAATTCCTCTGTTAAAATGGCTGTACGTATTTATGATCACTTCCAGAGCAATAAAAAGGATCCCCTTCACCAGCTGTTTGTTCAGCAGCTGCCCAAACCCCGGAAATGCTATGCTCCATAACAAAACTTCAAGCTTAGTTGTTTTCACATTCTAACCTGCCTATCCCTGTCTGTCTTATGTATAAAAGAATATGACCTAATGTTATTTTCTGTAAAAAAACAGAGAACATACAGTAAATTTCAGCATGAAAAGTAAAAGATGAAAAAAATGATGCCTGACAAAGCTACTCCATTCATGAAATCCATGTATAACATTCATGAAAGGAGGTGATGAAATGGCAGAAACAGTCATTCTTGATTCACAGCTCCGCCTTGTGTTTGATATGGGTGTAAATGAAAAGGGCGAGCCGGCAGTCAAGTACAAAAATTACAACAACATTAAGACTTCGGCAACGCCTGAACAGCTGCTTCAGGCAGCAGCAGCCATTGCGGAACTGCAGACGGAAACGCTTTTGCATGTTGAACGCAATGATTCTCATCAAGTAATGGCGTAATGAAAAAACAGCTGGAGACAAGGAGGTGGGACTATGGCAAAAACACTTGAACTTCATTTTTTAAATGAAGAAGGAAAGATCGTGAAAATAATGATTGATTCTCCGAAAGAACCTGTTGTGCCCGGTGATGTGGCATTAGCAATGGATGAAATTCTGGCATCCAACGCATTTTTTTCAGCGGGGGGAAACTTCATCAGCAAAAAGGGAGGCCGCATCGTTGAGCGCAATGTAGCTGACCTGACGATTTAAAGATTAGGGCCGGATCTGATGCACGGAGGATCCGGCCCTTTCCTGTATTCAAATCATGCCGGCTGTTTACAGCTGAATAGATGTGTTTTCAGTCTTAGTGCAATAAATGATGGAAAAGGAGGAAACCCTATTATGGAAGAATGGATTCAAGTAGTGAGTGAAGTCGGATTTCCAATCGTGGTGACGCTCTATTTGCTGCATAGAATTGAAAGTAAACTGGACACTCTGAACAGTACGATCCAGATGCTTCCAAATCAGCTGAACAGCAAGTAAGACTGTGCCGGCATTCACCGGCGTTAGGAAGTGAACAAGTGGATGTTTATAATGACCTGAAAAAGGGGGAGCGCGGTGCCTGGCTGAGCATCGCATCCTATTTAATTCTGGCCGCAGCAAAACTCTCGATCGGCTATCTTTATTCCTCTCAGGCTCTGCTTGCAGACGGCCTGAACAACGGCACAGACGTTATTGCTTCTGCTGCCGTTCTGATTGGTTTGAAAATCTCCCAGAAGCCGCCCGATAAGGACCACCCGTATGGACATTTTAAAGCAGAGGCCATTGCTGCGCTTGTTGCATCTTTTATTATCATGTCAGTGGGGCTTCAGGTATTATTTGAAGGCTTTAAGTCCATTATTGAGCCGAAAACAGAATCCCCAAGCTTAATTACCGCATGGACGGCCATTATCAGTGCGGCCCTTATGTATGGTGTTTACAGGTATAACCGTGCTCTGGCTGTAAAAATCAATTCCAAAGCGCTGATTGCCGCCGCACATGACAACAGGTCAGATGCGCTCGTGAGTCTCGGGGCATTTGCCGGTATTGCCGCCTCTCAGTTCGGGATTGCGTGGCTTGATACTCTCACAGCCATTACCATTGGGTTTATTATCTGTAAAACGGCATGGGATATCTTTAAAGAAACCGCCCATTCTCTGACAGACGGTTTTGATGATCAAAAGCTTCTCAGCTTTAAATCCACCGTTGAATCGACACCGGGTGTCGACCGAATAAAGGATATTAAGGCAAGGTATCTCGGAAGCAGTGTTCTCGTTGATGTCGTTATTGAGGTCCATGCCGGATTGAATGTGACTGAAAGCCATGAAATAACAGATCTTGTTGAAAGCAGGTTGGAAAAGGAACACCGGATATCTCATGTCCATGTTCATATAGAACCATCGTAAATGCAGCTGAGACATAAATAAAAAAGGGTGAATTTGAGTTGTAATTGTAAAATTCATCCTTTTTTTATTTATGTTTATTAACGCAGGATCTTTTAATCTGATACATGATGCCATAGCGTAGGATTTATTCATTTTCTTACGTTATAATCTCCAGCTGGTGTTCAAAAAACATAAGATACATATCTTTTTGTACGAATTTCAGCTCTGAATCTATTCAATGCGTGGATGAACAATGTTTCAGAAATCCGACTGTCCTATGTTTTTTCCCAGCCTTTTTATAACTGATGCAGCCTGGCATCGGCCGCAGAATTATTTCTCGACAGAATCATACAAAGGGAATTCTGCTCCTGAAGCGAATGTAATAACGTATGAAACGTAAGGAGGATGAATCATGAGGGAGAAAGAAAAAGCAGCTAAAATCAAAGAACTGAGTGATGAGATTCTGCGAAAAGTGCTCCATGACGGATACGCACCTGATGCTTATTCACTTAAGAACGTGGTCGAACTGCTGTCAAGATCCGTTTATGATCTGTCGGAGATGTACGTGAACGATCAGTGCAACCATGAAGAAACGCTTAAAGGAACACTTGCTAAGATGCAAATCTGCTTAAACACAATGGACCGCACCAAAGTTAAGACTTAACCTGAGGGCACACATAAGCTCTCTTTTTTTTTTGCTCTTTCGGGAGCTTATTAGTAAAATAGCATCAAAATACAAACGTATGTTCCTGTTTTGTTCGATAAATGTTATAATGGACTTGCAGGTCAATCTTTTATGGATCAGTTTGAACCCCTGGGGAAAGGGGGGATGAATGGTGACTATATTTGAGAGCTTAGTTGTGATGGTTTCATTTGCTACGCTGATTGTAGCCGTGCTTGGCTTCGGACAAAAAAAATAGACCTCGGTATGTTCCTTGAGGCCCGTGCAATCAAAAAGATGATGCTGATCCATATGAGTGCAGTTTGACTGCTTTGGCTGTAGATGTGGCACCATCTGCAGCTTCACGTAAACATTATATCATAAAAAAAGTAAAAATCCCTGCCCGCATGCTGATTTTTAAAAAATTCAGCGCTTGCCGGAACATAGGAAAAAGGACGGTTAAATAAACCGTCCTTATCAGCTTACACTATGTAAACTTATTTTTGTTTTTTGTTAGCTTTTTGCTGATTCATTTCTTGTGCAAATTCTGTATCAGCTTGCTGATTTTGCTGGTTTTGCTGCTGTTGCTGCATATTTTGCTGCTGCTTGTTGTTTTGCTCTTGCTTCATTTTTTTCCCCTCCTTTCAAGGTGAAATTCACTTTCGTTCGATAGTTTGCATCAAAATACCGCATTTTAAACCTCTTTTTATCATTTTTTTGGAAACAATCTAGAATTTCACTCTTTTAACTTGAAAAATAGTTTGGGATACTGAGGGCAAAATTTATAAAAAACGAACAGAACATCTTAACTATCTCCGCTTTCGTTCGATATAAGGGATGAGGGGGGAGTTCAGATTGATGTTTGTGAATGCAGATTTGCTGCTGGTTTTACTTGTCATGCTCTTATCCATAGCTAGTTATCATCTTGCTCCTATATTTGCCGCCATCCGCAAATACAGTGTAAAACCTTCCTTTAGAACGAATCCATGGATAATGAGCCTGCTGCTGGGGTTCATGTTCTGGCTGACGCACGTAACGGCTGTTTTCTCTGCCGGTCTTCCTGTTTCAGAAAAATGGTTCTCTTTTTATTTGGTGCTCAGCTTTTGTTTATGCAGCATGATCGCTGTCTTTTCAATCAGATCGGGAGACACAGAAAATTTCAATACCTCAGCGTATTTTAAGACCGGATTTTGTATGTCTGCCGGCATTGTGATGGTTGATTTTATCGGCTACATGGTCATTTTCAGCGATCATTTGGAAATTAAGCCGCTGCTGATTCTTTTTGCTTTGCTCCTGTCAGTTGCCTTCAGTTTTTCGGCTGTAAGACTTTTGCTGATCGCTCTTCAGGACAGGGCAATGAACCAGAGCAGATCCATCAGGTATCGTACAGCAGGCAGCATCATCGGAGGAATAGCACTTTCGGGAATTCCGTATGTCATCATGACATCTGTCCTGGATTTTGAATTTGCAGAAGGCGGAAAATATGTGTATTTGCTTCCGTTCCTATTCGTTTTCTTTTTAAATTTTATCCTTACTTTGATTCCGGATCTATACAGCCATACAATGATGTATGAACAGACTAAGAGAATTCATGAAAAAGAAGAGAGATTCAGGTCCCTGTTTCATCAAAGCCCTGATGCTGTTATTTCGACAGATTTAGAGGGAACCATTACATCTGTCAACAAAATCGCAGGAGTGATGACTCAGATGAATGAATCAGAGCTGATTGGCCTGCGCTTTTTAGAGCTGATTCACAAAGAGGATCATCAAAAAGTGATGCACTATTTTTCTGAAATTGTAACGGGCACTCTTATCGATAATGATCTCTCTTTAAAAATGAAGCAAAAGAACGGTGATGACCTCGATATTCTCATCACAGCCGTAAGGCAGGTAGTAAACAATGAAGTTGTAGGTGTATACGGAGTCATAAAGGATATTACGGAAAGCAAAAAAGCTCAAACCCGGATTAACTACCTCGCATATCACGATGAGCTGACCGGATTGCCCAACAGAAGATTCTTTGTGCAAAAATTGTCTGAAGTTATCGCAAAAGAAAAAACATTTGCTGTATTGAGTCTTGATTTTGACAGGTTTAAAAGGCTCAATGATCTTTATGGCTACGCTTTTGGAGATCAGGTTTTCATTAAAATTGCAGAGCGTCTGTCTGCTGTGCTTCCCGAAAGGTCGTTTGCAGCAAGGCTTGGGGGAGATGAGTTCAGTGTCATTCTGCTGGATGTCTCACTTGAGGAAGCAAATGAACTTGCACATGACATGGTTCATCACTTCAGGCTGCCCATGAAGGTCAGAGGAAATGACTGTCTTGTAACAGCGAGCATCGGCGCTTCCCACTATCCGACTCACAGCACGGATGAGGAACTGCTGCTGAAGTATGCGGATATTGCCATGTATGATGTAAAGATAAACGGCTCTAACAGCTGGAGCATCTATACACAGGAAATGAACAATAAAATGATCGAAAAAATCAAAATCGAAAATGAATTGAGAAAAGCTATTCAGTACGGGGAGCTTACGGTTTACTTCCAGCCCAAATTTAAAGAGAATCTGTCAACAATCATCGGGGCTGAAGCGCTGGTCAGGTGGAATCATAAGGAACTTGGATTTATTCCTCCTTCAACGTTTATTCCAATTGCTGAAGAAACTGGCCTGATCTTTGATCTTGAAAGGTTTGTCATTGGAGAAGTTGGAAAACACGTACAGCTGTGGGAAAGAAAAAACGCATCCTTTGGAAGAATTTCAATCAATATTTCACACCTGCATCTTTATCAGGATGATTTAGTGCAGACAATCGACGATGTTCTCTCTGATTACAATATAAGGGCCTCGAGTCTAGAGCTTGAGATAACTGAAACAGCCATGATGGACAATGAGCTTGAGGCAAACATGAAACTTTCCCTGCTAAGAGACAGAGGAATCGAAATCAGCATGGATGACTTTGGAACAGGCTACAGTTCCTTAAGCTATCTTCAAAAACTGAATATCGACAGGCTGAAAATCGATCAGTCTTTTATTAAGGAAATGGAGCATCAAAATGGAAACGAAGCTATTGTCTCGATGATCATTTCAATGGCACACCATCTTAACTTAAAGGTTATTGCTGAAGGTGTGGAGACCTTGATGCAAAAAGAACTGCTCTCAAACCTCGGCTGTCTTGAATTTCAGGGATACCTTGGCGGCAGGCCTATCCCGGCTGATGAATTTTTTGCCGAGTACCTTGCCAGCGGGAAAGCAAGCTAAAAAAAGGCGAGTATCTCGCCTTTTTTGCCGTTATCCCTTATTGTCATTGATCTCCAGCACTTTTAAAATCGCATCCCCGACAGAAGCTGCAGTATAGGCGGCTTCTTTCTTTACCTCAGGCAGCGCATTTTCCATAGCAAAGCTGAACGGGGTTAAGCGGAACATGGGAATATCGTTAAAAGAATCGCCGATGCAGGCAATTTCCGAAGGCGAAATGTCAAGGTGCTCGATCAGCATGTGAAGCGCATTTCCTTTGCTGATATGTTTCGGCATAATGTCCAGGCACTGCCTGTCGGATATGTACGTTTCAATTGTATCAGGATAGCTCTCGCGGAGTTTTTTCTGCAGGGGCAGCAGGGACTCATACTCACCAAGTATGGAGATCTTTGAAGCTTTAATATCCCTGCCTATCCCTTCAGCCAATTGTTCATTTTCTGTTATGGGAGCAAACATCCGGGATTCAATGCTTGTCACGGCTTCATTCCGCCGCTCTGTATAATTGGTGCTGTAGTCTGCGACAATTGTAATAAAATCTTCAGATCGAACAACTTCAAACACTTCGTGTGCAATCACACTTTCAAAAGTAAGAGCATGCAGCGATTCATCGCTGTCAGTGTTGATAAAGGCTCCGTTCTGACTGATCCGGTGGTATTTTTCACCGATTTTCGTTAAGATCTCCCCAATCTCCACATCCATTCGTCCAGAAGCAAGGCATATATCCACACCTGATTTTTTCAGCTGCTTTAAGGCTTCAATGTCTTTTTCCGAAACTTCTTTCTGATGATCCAGCAGTGTCCCGTCGAGATCACTTACAAATAACTTAATCATGCCGGAGTTCCTCCCTTTCGGTATTTTGCTTAAAAGCATAACACTTGGTTTATTTTAAAGAGACATTGCTGCGGCTGCAATTAAATGGTCTTTTGTAAGCTGTCTTCTTTTTCAGGGCTGGTCTACTCCAAGGGTTTTAATCATGTTCTCAGGGCTGTAGGTTATTTCAAAGAACAGTGGCTTGTTTTCATCTGTAAACAAGATCAGGCGGGGATCGTCTTCTTTGCTGTATACGATCATTCCTTCTGATACGATGCCATTGAACCACTTATTTTCTACTTTAAATGGCATAACAGGCTGAATGAGCACAAGATATCCTTTTTTAGGAAGCGGGTTTATTTTTACAGTAATGCCTTTCATTGATTGAATAGCCTTCTTCAACTCATTTGAATAGTAGTCAGTAGAAGGAGCAGTCTTTACAACATCACCCGTCTCTACATCAATTACTTTCACTTCCTTTACTTCTGCATATCCCTTGACTGCAGGCAGGGCTATAAGGAAGAAGATCGATAAAAAGCATATGATTTGTTTTTTCATGATGAACACCTCTTTTGTACTTTCCCCAATATCGCAGATTATTTTCTGGCAGTAATTTCATGAAGGCGGACAGGAGGATAGATTTACATGAATGGCCAATCCTAACGAATAGTCATGATATTGAAGGAGTGATTTGAATGAAAAACCTATTTATTTTCGTTTTGGCGTTATCCCTTTTAACAGGATGTAAACAGGCAGATCAGGGCCAGCGGACATTTCTAATTCCTGAAGGTTTTACTGGCTGGGTGACCGTTCACAATAAGCCTTCCGAAGGTGAAGGCGAGAGAGAATATAAAGTGTCAGAAGAGGGGCATGCAGAAGTGAAGGAAAAAGATATTCATGATGGATGGGCCTCCAATAAGTATTATTACGTGGATAAAGAGGGAAAACGCAAAGAGCTTTCAGAAGGGAAGATGATCCACGGCGCGTCAGCCGGAGATGAGAATAAAGGAGAAGCCTTTTTTTTCGTAGGAAATAAAGAGGATTTTGAAAAAACAGAGTATACACCGGAAGATAAATAACGGCAAGCTCTTCGCAGTTGACTGCATATGACATTATTAGTACGATATGAAGCATTGAGAGATAAAAGGAGCTGAGGATTTCGTGGAGGAGTCCTTTACAATAAAAAAGGTACTGAATAATAATGTGCTGATTGCCGAGCACGATTCGTTTGAGGAAGTCGTGCTGATCGGCAAAGGGATTGGATTTGGCCGTAAACGCGGTGACAGGCTTGAAGAAACATCCTATGAAAAAATGTTTGTGCTTAAAAATCAAAAGGAACAAGAGCAATTTAAAATGCTTCTGCCTTTTGTAGATGAAGATATGATTGAGGTAGTGAGCGATGTGATTCACTATATCGCAGAACAGGTAAAGCTCCCCCTTAATGAACATATTCATATCGCGCTTATTGACCATATAACTTTTGCCATTAAGCGCCTGCAAAAAGGGATGGATATTAAAAATCCGTTTTTGACCGAAACCAAAACCCTTTATCCAAATGAGTACATGATAGCAGAGGAAGTTGTTCATATGATCAATGACCGGCTTAAAGTGGACTTGCCGGTAGGGGAAATTGGGTTTATTGCCCTGCACATTCACAGTGCCATCACGAATAAACCAATCTCAGATGTGAATCAATTTTCACAGCTGATCGGCCAGCTGATCGGCGTCATCGAGGATTCCATGAAGCTGAAAGTCAATCAGGACAGCGTAAATTATATGAGGCTTGTCAGGCATTTGCGGTATACGATTGAAAGGGTTTTATCAGGTGAGAGTGTTGAAGAACCAGAAAAATTTGCTTTACTGTTGAAAAAAGAATATCCGCTGTGCTACAATACATCTTGGAAAATGATCAAAGTAATGCAGCAATTCTTGAAAAAACCGGTATATGAAGCTGAGGCTGTGTATCTTACCCTCCATTTATACCGTTTAACAAATAAAACTTAATCTTAAAAAGTACCTTACGTGTTACTGATACGATCAGGCATGAGTGAACAAGTACGTGTTGAAACCGCCCATAAGGGGAAGTATACCCTTTGAGTGCGGATGTCCTTGTTGCACCATGCTTTTTTTGCGTTCTTTTTGGGATTTAAATGTAAACGCTTGTAATGTGCTTTCATGTTTTTTTTGGTTGCTGCTTACACAAACTATTCCTCAAGGAGGTTAAAACATGTTTAAAAATTTATTTGGAGTTCTCCAAAAAATTGGTAAAGCACTTATGCTGCCGGTTGCCATCCTTCCTGCTGCAGGGATCCTGCTGGCATTTGGTAATGCGATGCAAAACCCGGAATTAACATCAAAAGTGCCATTTTTGACAAATGATATCATCCAGCTGATTGCTAAAGTAATGGAGTCTTCAGGGGACATTGTCTTTGCAAACCTTCCGCTGCTCTTTGCAGTAGGTGTTGCTATTGGACTGGCTAACGGTGATGGTGTTGCTGGTCTTGCAGCCATTATCGGATACTTAATTATGAACGCTACAATGAGTGCAGTTCTGATTCAAACAGGAAAAATTCCAAGTGACGCTGTAGAGCTTGCGCAATTCTTCCAGCAGCTGCATCCTGAATATGCAAGGGTGCTTGGAATGCCGACCTTACAGACCGGGGTCTTCGGCGGTATTATCGTGGGTGTCCTCGGTGCATACATGTACAACAAATTCTTTAACATTGAACTGCCTCAATACTTAGGTTTCTTTGCAGGTAAACGTTTTGTACCGATTATGACCGCTGTGTCAGCTGTTGTTCTTGGTTTGGTTATGCTGTTTATTTGGCCGCCGGTTCAAGGAGGACTTAATGCCTTTTCAACAGGCCTTCTGGAATCCAACAAAACATTGGCAGCATTCGTCTTCGGTTTAATCGAGCGTTCTCTTATTCCTTTTGGTCTTCATCATATTTTCTATTCTCCGTTCTGGTATGAGTTTGGAAATTACACAACGCAGGCCGGAGAAATCGTGCGCGGAGATCAGCGTATCTTCATGGCACAGATCAAAGATGGCGCTGAACTGACAGCTGGAACATTTATGACTGGTAAATTCCCGTTCATGATGTTCGGTCTTCCTGCTGCAGCACTTGCGATCTATCATGAAGCAAAAGCTGAAAACAAAAAATTTGTTGCAGGCATCATGGGTTCAGCCGCATTAACGTCATTCCTGACGGGTATCACTGAACCGCTTGAGTTTTCATTTCTTTTCGTAGCTCCAATTTTGTTTGCGATTCACGCAGTCTTTGCAGGTCTGTCCTTTATGACGATGCATATTTTGAACGTAAAAATCGGAATGACATTCTCGGGCGGGGTTATTGACTACTTCCTGTTCGGAATCCTTCCTAACCGTACTGACTGGTGGCTTGTAATTCCAGTGGGTCTTGTATTCTCGCTAATCTATTACTTCGGATTCCGTTTTGCGATCCGCAAATTCAATCTGAAAACACCTGGACGCGAGGACAAACAGGATGATGAAGATGCAAGCGGAACAACGGAAGCTGCAGGCGATCTTCCATACAACATCCTTGAATCACTTGGCGGAAGCTCAAATATCAAGCATCTTGATGCGTGTATTACACGCCTTCGTGTGACTGTAAATGACGTTAAAGCAGTAGACAAAAACCGTCTTAAGCGTCTTGGAGCTGCAGGAGTACTTGAAGTTGGAAACAACATCCAGGCTATCTACGGCCCTAAATCAGACAGTCTGAAATCACAGATCCAGGATGTAATGGCAGGCAAAACACCTCGTCCGGCAAAACCTGCATCACCTGAAAAAGAAGTAGAAGAACAGGTAGAGGACGTTGTACCAGGCCCGCTTAAAAATGATGTAGAGGAATTCTCATTTGTTTCACCTATTACAGGTGAGATTCACCCGATTACAGAAGTTCCTGATCAAGTATTCTCAGGCAAAATGATGGGTGACGGAATTGCGATTACTCCTTCAAACGGAACAATTGTTTCTCCGGTTGACGGAAAAATCCTGAATGTTTTCCCTACAAAACATGCAATCGGCCTTGAGTCTGAGAGCGGGAATGAAATTCTGATTCATGTCGGCATTGACACTGTAAACCTGAAGGGTGAAGGCTTTGAAGCTTTCGTAAAAGAAGGGGATACAGTTAAAAAAGGCCAAAAACTTCTTGAAGTGAACCTTGATTTCGTGAAACAAAACGCACCGTCTATCATGACGCCGATCGTCTTCACGAACTTAAACGAAGGCGAATCGATTGTGATTAAGTCTTCAGGCAGCGTTGAAGCTGGTCAGGAGCACATCATTTCAATCGAAAAATAAATGAACTTAAGCCGCATCACTTGTCAACCATGTGATGCGGCTGTTATGATAAGGTATTGTGTACTAGCTTTATTTAACTATAAAGGAGATTGATTAATTATGGCAGAAAAAACATTTAAAGTAACAGCAGAATCAGGAATCCACGCACGTCCGGCAACTGTGCTTGTTCAAACAGCAAGCAAGTTTGATGCTGATGTGAACTTAGCATATAACGGAAAAACAGTTAACCTGAAATCAATCATGGGCGTTATGTCTCTTGGTATCGCCAAGGATTCAGAAATCACAATTTCTGCAGCTGGTTCAGATGAAAACGATGCAATCGCAGCTCTTGAAGAAACAATGAAAAAAGAAGGTTTAGGCGAATAATGACTGAACTTAAAGGGATTGGAGCTTCAGCTGGGATCGCGATTGCAAAAGCTTACCGACTAGAAGAACCAGATCTTACAGTATCAAAGCGCGAGGTTGCAGATAAAGCAGCTGAAACTGCACGCTTTGAAGAAGCTATCCAACAATCCAAAGCAGAGCTTGAACAAATCAAAGAGCATGCATTCAGAGAACTTGGCGCAGATAAAGCCGAAATTTTTGAAGCCCATATTCTTGTGCTCAGCGATCCGGAACTGCTTAATCCTGTAAAAGATAAAATCAGCAGCGAATCAATCAACGCTGAATTTGCAATGAAAGAAACATCAGACATGTTTGTCAGCATGTTTGAATCGATGGACAATGAATACATGAAAGAGCGTGCAGCGGACATCCGCGACGTGACAAAACGCGTAATCGGCCATCTTCTTGGCGTTGAAATTCCAAACCCAAGCATGATTTCTGAAGAAGTGATTATCATTGCCGAAGATCTTACACCATCAGATACTGCACAGCTTAACCGTCAGTATGTTCTTGGCTTTACGACAGATATCGGCGGCAGAACATCACACTCGGCCATCATGGCACGTTCAATGGAAATTCCGGCAGTAGTCGGAACAAAAAAAGCCACTTCTGACATTAAAAATGGCGACATTGTTATCGTGGATGGAATTGACGGAGATGTAGTCATCAATCCTTCTGAAGAAGTGATTGCAGGCTTTGAAAAGAAAAAAGCGCAATACGAAGTGCAAAAAGCCGAGTGGGCGAAGCTTGTTAATGAAGAAACCGTTACAAAAGACGGACAGCATGTTGAGCTTGCAGCCAATATCGGAACTCCTGACGATGTTCGCGGAGTTCTTGAAAACGGCGGAGAAGCTGTCGGTCTTTACCGTACTGAATTCCTTTACATGGGCCGCGACCAGCTTCCGACAGAGGATGAGCAGTTTGAAGCATACAAAGCTGTGCTTGAGCGCATGGAAGGCAAGCCTGTTGTTGTCCGCACCCTTGACATTGGCGGAGACAAGGAGCTTCCATACTTAAACCTTCCAAAAGAAATGAATCCTTTCCTTGGTTTCAGGGCGATCCGTCTTTGCCTTGAAGAACAGGAAATCTTCCGTACTCAACTGCGTGCATTGCTTCGTGCAAGCACATTCGGCAACCTGAAAATCATGTTCCCGATGATTGCGGTTGTGGACGAGTTCAGAGAAGCTAAAGCCATTCTTCTTGAAGAAAAAGCGAAGCTTGTAAGCGAAGGCGTTCAGGTATCAGAAAACATCGAAATTGGAATGATGGTTGAAATTCCTTCTACTGCCGTGCTTGCAGATCAGTTTGCTAAAGATGTTGATTTCTTCAGCATTGGAACAAATGACCTGATTCAATACACGATGGCTGCTGACCGTATGAACGAACGCGTTTCATACTTGTACCAGCCTTATAACCCTGCTATTCTTCGTCTTGTGACGCTTGTCATTGAAGCTGCTCACAAAGAAGGCAAATGGGTTGGCATGTGCGGAGAAATGGCAGGAGATCCTTTAGCGATTCCGGTTCTTCTCGGTCTTGGACTTGATGAGTTCTCAATGAGTGCTACTTCAATCCTTCCGGCACGTTCTTTAATTAAGAATCTGTCAAAAGAAGAAGCTGCAAGCTTTAAAGAAGAAATCCTTTCCATGAGCACAACAGAAGAAGTAGTTGAATTCGTTAAAGCGAAATTCAACGTTTAAGTTTGAAAAGACCTGCTGCGGCAGGTCTTTTTATTTGTGTTTTTTCCTCCCCATTCCCACTAATTAAGTAAAATGTGGTAAAATAGTCACGAATGCAGAAGAAATGGGGAAGCTTTAGTGAATCGGTTAGAAAATCAAGATTTGAGAAAAAAACTCCTGCTGCAGTCCATGTGGGTCATCTTTATTTTGGACGCTCTCTTTATTTTAGTCATTGAAAGAAGCTATAAATATTTTCCGATCGTTTTGATCTTTGCCGGCATCCTCCTGTGCTACACTTTCCTTCTAAGGACTATAAAGAAGGACTCTTTTTTTGTCTGGAGTTCGCTCGGGCTTATCTATTGCTATTTATTTGCCTTAAACTACACAGATCCATATATAGTGAATTTTATTTTTTTGCTTTTCCCAGTCATTTTCAGCGCCGTGTTTCAAAATCTGAAGGTTGTCTTCATAACAGGTGCAGTCACCATCTGCAGCCAGTTTTATTTTTTTCTGAAAGGTTATGAAATCATCTCGTCTTCGTTTGAAAAAATAGATGTCATGTACTATGTCTTTTTTGCAATCATCATTGTTGTTATTCTGTTTTACTACATCAAATATATAAATTACCTATGGGAAAAAGTCCAGCGGCAAAACGACAAGGTGTCAAGAAACCTCAAAACAACTGAGGCGAAATTTGACCTTGTTTTTTCACAAAGCCATGACGCCATAGCGATCATTGATGCTGAGCGAACGGTAAAAGATGTAAACCCTGCGTTTACAGACCTTTACGGCTGGAGCAATCAGGAAATTTCAGGAAGTCTCTTTCCATTTCATTCAGCAGAAAAATCAGGCGTCAGTTCAAGGAGAGACAGAACGAAATCCGGCAAGACCATAGAAGTCGAAGTGACGACTACACCTCTTTATAATCCCTCAGGAGAATTGATTGCCTATTGCGAAATGATACGCGATGTTACAGAGAAAAAAGAAGAAGAGCTTGCCCTTTTTCAGCATGAAAAACTGAAGGTAGCGGGTCAAATGGCTGCGGGCGTTGCGCATGAGATCAGAAATCCGCTGACGGTGATTCAGGGTTTTCTGCAAATGATGGATGAAAAGAAAGACATTATTGACCCGCACTATACAAAAATCATGCTTCAGGAACTGAAACGGATGAACAGTATCGTAAGTGAGTTTCTAATCCTTTCAAAACCTCAGGCTGTGTACAAGAAAGAAATGAATATGAAAGAACTCATCCAGTCCATCATCCGTTTTTTTGAAACGGAAAGTGCCCTTAAAAATATCGGCATTCAGTTCAAGTGCAGCGCAGAACAGCTCCCGGTAAAGGGGGATGAAAATCAGGTTAAGCAGGTTCTGATCAACCTTTTTAAAAATGCGTTTGATGCAATGTCAGGCGGCGGAACGATCCTGGTTGAAGCATGTGCTGATAAAAACTGCATCAGAGTAATAATCACCGATGAGGGCGAGGGGATACCCCAACATCTGCTCACTCAGATCCGCAAGCCTTTCTTTACAACAAAGGAAAAAGGGACAGGGCTCGGTCTTGTTATTACTGAAAAGATTATTCGCCAGCATGGCGGAACACTTGCCATATCGAGCCAAAAAGGTTCAGGTACGACGGTTACAGCCACTTTTCCTGCATCACTTTCTGGAAATGGGTAAAAACTAACTGCATCAACCAGATTGAAAGGTGATGTAAAATGGAGAAAAAAGATGTCAGAGCAGGCGATAAGGTGTATGTGATCTACCGAAACCCCCATGCAGCAAATGTGGCAAATATTCAGCAGGCAGAAGTAGTCGATCATCCGACAGAGCCCGGACAAAAAGCTTTGTTTATCCATGATTCATACCATTTACTTGACGAAGAAGACGCGATTTTTCCTTCATATTCAGATGCAGAAGAGATGTACAACAAGCTGTTTGATTACGAGCAATACGAGTAAAACTCCGTTTATACGGAGTTTTTTTATGTTTAAAAGGCCGCGTAAGCCCTATGCTGTTTTAGGAAATATTTAAAAAGGATATGAACTCCTTGAAAGACAAACCTTATTAACATACCGCTTTTAATCAGAAGGAAGTGACAGCATAGTGAAACCATTCGTGCCGCAGCTCGTCTATATCGAACCAAGGGCACTTGAATACCCTCTTGGAGTGGAGCTGAAAGAAAAATTTGAAAAGATGGGTCTTGAAATACGGGAAACAACTTCACATAATCAGGTTCGCAATATTCCCGGCAAGAACGATCTTCAGAAATACCGGAATGCGAAATCAACATTAGTCGTCGGAGTCAGAAAAACATTGGACTTTGATTCATCAAAGCCATCTGCTGAGTATGCCATACCTCTTGCTACAGGATGCATGGGGCATTGTCATTATTGTTACTTGCAGACGACGATGGGATCTAAGCCATATATCAGAACGTACGTGAATACAGACGAAATCTTTCAGCGGGCTCAGGAATACATGGAAGAACGGGCGCCGCAAATGACCCGTTTTGAAGCCTCCTGTACATCTGATATCGTCGGAATTGATCATTTGACACATTCGCTTAAACGGGCCATTGAGTTTTTTGGAAACACTGATATGGGCCGCCTGCGTTTTGTGACAAAATTTCACCATGTCGATCACTTGCTGGATGCTGATCACAAAGGGAAGACAAGATTTCGGTTCAGTATTAATGCTGATTATGTCATCCGTAATTTTGAACCTGGAACATCGCCGCTTGATAAACGCATTGAAGCTGCAGTTAAAGTTGCCAAGGCAGGATATCCGCTCGGATTCATAGTTGCGCCAATCTATATCCACGAGGGATGGCAGGAAGGCTATAAAGAACTCTTTACAAAACTTGATGAACTGCTGCCGCCGGAAGCAAGAGAGGATATTACCTTTGAGATGATTCAGCACAGGTTCACAAAGCCTGCCAAGCGTGTTATACAGAAAAACTATCCTAAGTCAAAACTGGAAATGAACGAAGATGACCGCCGCTATAAGTGGGGAAGATATGGAATCGGAAAATATATTTATCAAAAAGATGAAGAAACCGAATTAAGAGATACGCTTGAGAGCTATATCGATGACTTTTTTCCGAATGCAAAAATTGAATATTTCACTTGAAAAAACAGAGGCTTTCTCTGTTTTTTCTGGTTTTAAATCTCAAATAAGGCATTCCTGTCCATATCCTGATACTATAAAAGAGAAGATAACTCAGGAAGAGGTGCTGAAGATGGATTTAGGTTTTAAGGGGAAAACTGCACTTGTTGCAGCATCCAGCCAGGGACTTGGAAGAGCTGTTGCCGAGGCACTTGCAATAGAGGGCGCTAACGTCATGATTACCAGCAGAGACCCTGAAAAATTGCACAGGGTTAAAGAAGAGATTTCCAAAAAAGCATCCGGCAGAATTGAATACAAAGCATGCGATCTTTCAAATGGAGAGGAAATTGTGCAGCTTGTAGAGGAGACAGCGAAACGCTTTGGAACAATAGATCTTCTTGTTAACAATGCAGGAGGCCCGCCGACAGGCACATTTGAAATGATGACAGATGAAGACTGGCAAAAGTCTTTCGAATTGAACGTCATGAGCCATGTCAGACTGATCAGAACGGTCCTTCCCTATATGAGAGGAAAAGGAGGCAAGATTGTTAATATCGCCTCATCTTCTGTTAAAGAACCAATCCCGGGACTTGTACTGTCCAATACGTTCAGGCTGGGTATTGTCGGCCTCACAAAGACGCTTGCAGCCGAGCTTGCACCTTATCAGATTCTGATTAATACGGCAGCACCGGGGAGAATTGCGACGGATCGGACAGCTTCCCTTGATCAGGCGGCAGCAGAGCGACTCGGTATTCGTGCCGAAGACGCAGAAGAGGAAAACAAAAAGAAAATTCCGGCGGGCAGGTATGGTACGCCGGAAGAATTTGCAGCCTATGTTCTCTTTTTGCTGTCAGATGCAAATACCTATATGACGGGTCAGACCCAGCTGATTGACGGAGGAATGGTTAAATCCGTATAGAACACCAGCCGCTGAAGTAAACTAAGCCATAGATAAAACAGGTAAGGTGGCTTCTATGGATGGCGATCGTTCTCGCTGCAATTATCATCTGGCTATTGGTTCACATTTTTGTGTATATGCCTAAAAAGTGCAACCCTATTGAGTCAGTATTTATTTTTTTGACGACTTCAATTATGAATAATATGTTCTGCTCAATTATTACTGAAAACCTGAGATGGGCGGTACCGTATGAAACGCCAGAGGGTTTTACTGTCTTAATTTTACAAAGAGTCCTGATTATCCCTCTTTTATTTTTGCTTATTCTGCACCTGTTTTTAAATATCAGGAGCATTCTTGGCAAATTCCTTCTTTTAGCTGCATCATTTGGCATTGTTGTCGGGATGGAGGAGCTTTGCATGTATTTCCAGGTCATGAAGTATGTTGAAAACAGATGGGCAATCCCGCTTATCCACACTCCGCTGCTGCTATTGACAGGAATCATTGCCCTGACTTTATTCAGGCCGGTATTGAAAAGGGGAGTGACGATGAGATGAACGGCATGCAAAATGAGCTTTATATTCTTGCTACCATTGCTGCTGCTCTCCTGATCATGGCAAAGCTCCCGAAAAAGTTTCCGGCAGGCGTTACCGTTCTTATTTTTACGTTCAGTGCGTTTATCGGGCTGACTGCAGATCATATTTTAGCTATACCGCCCTACGACATATATGATGTCAATGATTCGCCGAACTTCGAAGTGTGGGATTTAATTTACTACAGCATGTATGGATTTTTCGGTTACTTTTTTCTATTTATTTATCAGCACTTTCGAATCAGGGGTATTCTGACAATCCCATACATCATTCTTTGGTCAATGTTTTCGGTGTTTTATGAATGGGTGGCCGTTCAAGTCGGAATCTTTGATTTTGGCAAAGGGTACAAAATGCAATATTCATTTCCGATTTACCTGTACATCCAGACATTCTTTATCATCTTTTTTCATTTTGTCATGAAGGAATATGATAAGCTGAAAGAAAAGTCTTCCATTATATAAAAAGAGGAAGCTGAAAAAGAGAGGGAGAGATGCATGACACAAAGTATAGGTTTCATCGGAACGGGAGTAATGGGCAGGAGCATGGCCATGCATTTGCTGAAGGCAGGCTATTCTGTTTCCATTTATACAAGAACAAAAGAAAAAGCGGATGATCTGATCAAAGAGGGAGCTGTTTGGAGAGAGACAGCAGAAGAACTTGCCCGGAGCTCTGATGTCGTTATGACGATGGTTGGATATCCATCAGATGTAGAAGAGCTTTATTTGGGAGATCATGGCATTTTAAATGCTGCAAAAAGCGGCAGTTACGTAATTGATATGACAACTTCTAAGCCGAGCCTTGCCATACGCATTTACGAACTGGCGAAGCAAAAGGGGATTTACGCAATCGACGCACCTGTTTCAGGCGGTGATGTAGGCGCTAAAGAGGCTAGACTGTCCATAATGGCCGGCGGAGATAAGGAAGCATTTGAAGCGTGTTTGCCGATTTTTTCTATTATTGGGAAAAACATTGTCTATCAGGGGCCTGCAGGAAGCGGACAGCATACTAAAATGTGCAATCAAATTGCAATTGCAGCCGGCATGATCGGGGTTAGCGAAGCGATTGCGTATGCACATTCAGCAGGTCTTGATCCAGAAAATGTGCTGAAAAGCATATCAGCAGGTGCTGCTGGAAGCTGGTCATTAAGCAATCTTGCACCAAGAATGCTGAAGGGAGATTTTGAGCCAGGGTTTTATGTCAAACATTTTCTGAAAGACATGAGCATTGCCATCGAAGAGGCTGAACAAATGAAAATGGAGGTGCCGGGCCTCGCACTTGCCCATAAGCTGTATACGGAGCTTTCAGAAAAAGGGGAAGCCGAGAGCGGAACACAGGCTCTGTACAAGTTATGGAAATCACCATCAGAAAACTGAATAGCGGGGAATCTGCTCCAATGCACCTGCTGCTTGAAGCAGATCCTGAGGAAAAAGCCATTCAAAAGTATCTTCATAAGAGCCTCGTTTTTTTGGCAGAACATAAAGAACAGACGGCTGGTGTACTGGTTCTCGTTAAACGTTCATCCACATCATTAGAAGTGATGAATCTTGCTGTTGATGAAGCATTCCGGGGAAAAGGAATTGCAAAGAAACTGCTGGCACGTGCCAGAATGGAAGGGGAAACAGGCGGTTTTGCTTTTCTTGAAATTGGTACAGGCAATTCGAGCCTTGACCAGTTGGCCCTTTATCAAAAGTGCGGCTTCAGATTGGACGGAATCATCAGAAATTACTTCCTGGATCAATATGATAAGCCAATTTATGAAAACGGAATACCGTGTATTGACATGGTACGCCTGAAAATGCGCTTAACATAAAAAAGACAGCCGGATATCCCGGCTGTCTATGACGTTCAAACTCTATTATTTTCCGATGAACATTTGAGTCCAGTAGTTGCCTTCTTCAACGTGGCCCACACCGATGTGTGTGAAGTCAGCGTTCATGATGTTTTTGCGGTGACCTTCAGAGTTCATCCATGCTTGAACAACTTCTTCAGGAGAAGCTTGTCCTTTTGCAATGTTTTCGCCTGCAGTTGTATACTCAACGCCGAACTTTTTCATCATATCAAATGGTGATCCGTAAGTTGGGCTGTTGTGGTCAAAGTAGTTCTTGCTTTGCATGTCTTTAGACTTTTCTTTAGCTACTTTGCTTAGTTCTTCGTCAAGCTGAAGCGGTTTAAGACCTTGCTTTTCACGCTCTGCATTCGTAAGTTCTACAACTTTTTTCTCGAATTCACTTACTGCAGCCTGAGTTTGCTCTTGCTTTGGAGCTTCTTCTTTTGCTTCAGGTGCCTGCTGCTGTGCAGGTGCTGGAGCTGCTTCTTGCTTAGGTGCTGGAGCTGCTTCTTGCTTAGGTGCTGGAGCTGCTTCTTGCTTAGGTGCTGGAGCTGCTTCTTGCTTAGGTGCTGGAGCTGCTTCTTGCTTAGGTGCTGGAGCTGCTTCTTGCTTAGGTGCTGGAGCTGCTTCTTGCTTAGGTGCTGGAGCTTGCTCTTGCTGAGGTGCCTGCGGTGCAGCCTGTCCTTGCTGTGCTTTAAACTGGTTCAGCTGCTCTTCAACCATTTTTTGAAGCTCAGGATTGTTGATGTTTTTCAGCATATCCTGTGTTTGTTCCTGATTTAAATTGCAGTTTTGACCGGCAATTTGGTAAGCTTTAACTTGCATATTTGATTGCTGTGGAGCTGCTGCATCTGCAGTTTGTCCACCCGCATTAAATGTAAAAATAGTAGCTGCTGCTGCGACTGAAAGTGCAATAGACTTCTTTTTCATGAAAAAATTCCTCCTAAGAGTTTTTTTTGTTGTGTTCCTTGCTACACACATATCGTAACACACGATTCTTGTAATATATCAGCCAGTGCTTTCCATTGACAGTCTTGCAAAATGCTATCCTATCGTCCTTACATTTTGTAAGTCTCGAAAAAACCTGACAGAAAAGACTTTGCATCGGTTTGAACAGCTGTGAGGCCAAGCATAGACTGGGCTGATGATTTCTAGCATTATCCAGCAAAACTAACTTTTTCATTGAATTGTTTCTTGACAAAAAATTTACCCCCATTTTTGTGTAACAAGTATTACACAAGTGTTACAATAGGGTTGTAATTAGATGAATGAACCCACAATCGGATGAATCCGATTTTGAAAGGAGATAAACTGCGTTGACTGAGCAAGGCAATAGTCAGGCGGATCTGCGGAAATTAAAGAAAAAACGCTTAATCCGCATCAACGTTTTCTTTTTCTTTGTGTTTTTGCTGTTTGTAGCACTTATTATCCGGCTAGGTGTTGTGCAGATTGTCCAGGGAGAGGAATTTTCCAAGGAAGTCAGCCGCACAGAGTCAAACTATGCCAGCTTCCCTGCACCTCGGGGCAAGATGTATGACAGGAATGGAAATGTCCTTGTTGAAAACATCGGTGTAGACGCGATTACGTATACGGTTGAAAAAACAACCAAAGCAAAAGACAAGCTCGAGACTGCTGCGAAACTGGCTTCATTAATTGACGTTCCATCCGATTTTCTGAAGGAACGGGATTTGAAGGACTACTGGGTGGCAGCGAATTCTGAAGAGGCAGCAGACCTTTTAACCGAAAAGGAAAAATCGAAAAAAGGCAGTGAAACCTATAAGCTTCAGATTGACCGGGTACCTGAAAAAGAACTGAAAGCATTACAAGCAAATCCTGCAGAACTTAAAATAGCGGCTCTTTATACCCGTTTTTCTTCCGGCTATGCCTATGAGCCCCAAATCGTAACAGCTACAGGGCTGACGAAAGGCGAAGAGCTGACAAAGGACGAGCTGACCCGAGTGGCTGAAAATCTTGAAGATCTTCCCGGGGTGGATATTATCACGGACTGGAAACGCTCCTATCCTAACGGCGACCTGCTGACAGGAGTGTTCGGAAGTGTGACAACTCCTAAGCAGGGAATTCTCGAAGCAAGAAAATCATATTACACAGCCCGCGGATATGCTCGCAACGAACGGGTTGGGCGAAGCAACCTTGAGTATCAATACGAAGATTATCTGAATCCGAGAAAATCAAAAGTGCAATATGTGACGGACACAAGCGGCAATGTCATTTCCGAATCACTAATCGATGAAGGGAGACGCGGCTATGATTTAAAACTGTCCTTTGACCTTGACCTGCAGAAGCAGCTCGATCAAATTGTCGAAGAAGAACTAAGAGTAGCCCGCGGAAAATCCGGAAATTACCTCGTGGACAGAGCCTTTGCGGTCATGATGGACCCTCATACAGGCGACGTGCTTGCCATGTCGGGTAAGAAGTACAGTTTTGAAGAGGGGAAAGTAAACGATTATATTGTAGGGAACTTTACAACTCAGTATGAAATAGGCTCTACCATTAAAGGGGCAACTGTTTTGGCTGGATATCAACATGGAATTCCAAGAGGAACTTACTATGTTGATACGCCATTAAAGCTAAAAGGTGCCAAAGATAAAAAATCCGTTAGAAATATGGGACCTGTCTCTGACATAACAGCACTCCAAAAAAGTTCCAACGTATATATGTTCAGGATTGCTCTTGAAATTGCAGGGGAGACATACGTTCCAAACGGACCTCTTGATATTTCATCTAGCGATTATCAGCGTCTCCGGAACTATTACAGCCAGTTCGGACTTGGTGTGCCGACAGGAATAGATCTTCCTAACGAATCAATCGGTCTTCAAACAAGTTCAAGTGATCCGGGTAAGCTTGTCGATATGGCAATCGGCCAGTTTGATACGTATACTCCGCTTCAAATGGCTCAGTACGTATCCGTTATAGCTAATGGCGGTTACCGTGTCGAACCGCGGATTGTAACAAGCATACATTCACCGAATGAAGAAAAACAGCTTGGACCGATTGTAACGGAACATAATACAACTATTTTGAATCGCATTAATAACTCACCTGAAGATATAAGACAAGTACAGCGTGGATTTGAAGCCGTCACCAAATCTGGCGGTACCGCAGCAGGAGTTTTTGGCAAATTTGACGTAGCAGGGAAAACCGGAACGTCTCAAACTAGCTACTATGGTGAACTGAGCAAAAAAGCATATTGGGGTACTGCTACAAATAATTTAGCTTTCGTAGGGTATTATCCTGCATCAAAGCCTGAAGTGGCTATCAGTGTATTGGTTCCTTATACTGGGCTGCGGGCAGGGCATCCTGTAAACAAAAATATCGCCAAGCGCGCGATCGAAGCCTATGCAAACCTTGATCCTAAACCGCAGAATCAGGATGCAGACAGTTCGGCTGATGCCTCTTCGCAGGAAGAAGCCGGGCAGGAATAACAGGCAGACTCCAGCTTTCCTTCAAAGGAAGGCTTTTTTCTTTGCCTTTTTTTCTGAAATCTGAGTAGCCCGTTATATAGTAGGAAAAAATAGGTTAAATCAAAGAAATGAGGGATCACATGGGATTTTACTCTCCCGAAAACATTCAGCTTATGAAGAGGTTTCCTGATCTTGCGCCTGAGCTTTATCAGTCATATACTGCATTCAGCAAAGCGGTGCTGAGTGACGGACATTTAACGAAAAAGGACAAGGAAATCATTGCTGTCGCTGTTTCTCATGCAACGGAATGTCCATATTGCATTGATTTTCATACGAAAAAAGCAAAGAAAGAAGGGGCAAGTGCGGAGGAATTATTTGAAGCAGTTATGGTCTCGGCTGCAATCGAAGCAGGCGGTGCCTATGCCCATAGAATGCAGATGCACAGGGCATACGACGGAGATGCTGCAGATGCATTTTATAAAAGCTCTGATCTTGCTGATTTAAAAACGATGACCGATTTGACTCCGGAAATCGGGGCTTCGGCCCATGCTTTTTTTTCTAAGGCAATGGCTGCGGGCAAGCTTTCAGCCAAACAAAAGCAGCTGATTGCAGTGGCGGTGGCGCACACGTCAGAATGTCCCTATTGCATTGCCTCCCATACAGCAGGTGCCAAACAGGAAGGCTGCTCTAAGGAAGAACTGGCGGAAGCGGCAATAACAGCAGCGCTTTTAAGGTCAGGCGGCGTTGTCACACATGCGGTGAATATGCTGAAATCCTTTGAGGGTGAAAACGAAAACTCTACACATAATTGAAGCGCGCATGCCAAAACTAAGGTAAGTAAAAGGAGGGAAGAACATGTCTAAAACAAACAAAAACGATGCTGATCAGAAGAACAAAAAAGGCTTTGACTCAAGCAAAACGGACTCTGAGTTCAGCAATGAACTGGGCAGTGCCGCTACAAACCGTGCTCACAAAGAAAAAGCAAAGAAAGAAAAAGCTTCAAAAAATGCTGGTGAATATAAAGGGTAAAAGCAGGCCGGATCCCATACCGGCTTGCTTTTTTTATGACCGCCGTTTATCAATCATGACAACCTGCGCTGGCTTTCCAGAAAAAATTAACTTTTTCAGGAAATCATAAAGGAATTTTGAAAGACAGAATCGAATTTTGTTAAGTAAAATCGAACGTTCTGCAGGCGAAGATCATCTGCTTCCTTGTTTCTTCATTTTTCTCCTCTCAGGCTCCCGCATGACGATCATTTTGACTGCTGTTTCCCAAAAGCAGATAGCACGGAATTGTGTTGTGATTCACATATTAAGGGGGGGCAATGCATGAAGCAGGAAACAGAAAGCGAATATCAGGTATTGCCGCAGGCAGAGCTGTTTGCAGTGATGAACGACAGCGGCAGGTTTCAGTTTATGTCTGCAAACAGCGAGGAGCACCTGGGCTTTAAAAGCAGTGAAATGATTGGCACTACATTGAAGGAATATGTTCATAAAGACGATCTTTTTTTAGTGGAGAGCTATTTTTATAATGAACATCATCTTCATCCGTGCACCTTTCGTTTCATGTTAAAGAATGAAACCTATTTATGGCTGGAAGCTGATATTGATTTTATAAGAACAGCAGCTGCAGAGGAAAATCAGATTATTCTTAAGCTGAAAATTCCTAAACCCAGCCAGCATGGAGATCCGTCCAGGCGTGTGCAGCTGAATAATCCCTACTTAAGTGAAGAATCACAGGAAATCAGTGTTCATGCGACAGAACTGCTGAAGAAACTGCCATGTCCCCTGTTTATATCCCAGAAGGGTCAGCTTTGCTATGTAAATCAGGCCCTTATTGATCTGCTTGGAGGGTCCTCAAAAGAAGATCTTCTTGGGAAAGATGTTCTTGATATCATCGATCATGATTATCATGACATTGTAAAAAACCGCATACAAAGAATGCAGCAGGGCTCCTATGTAGGCCTTATTGAACAAACGTGGAGAAGGCTTGACGGAACACCGGTTGAAGTGGAAATTAAAGCGGCCCCCGCCATATATAAAAACAAGCCGGCGGAACTTGTCGTTCTGATTGATATTTCATCACGCAAGAAGTTCCAGAAAATCCTTCAGAAAAGCAGGGAACGGTATCAGCTCCTGATTCAGAATTCCATTGATACCATTGCCGTTATTCACAGAGACAAATGGGTTTTTATTAATGAGTCGGGAGTAAAGCTTTTTGAAGCTGGAGACTATCCTGATATGCTCGGCAAAAACGTCTTTGCCTTATTGGAACAGGAAGATCATGAACAGGTGAGGGAGAAACTCCGCAGTATTGTCGAAGAAAAGTCTGAAGTGGAAGTCACAAAGCAATCCTGGCATACATACAACGGCAGCACAATATATACGGAAATGGTCTGCATTCCCACCACTTATTTTGGCGAAAGGGCCGTTCAGGTCATTTTAAGGGATATTTCTGACCGGAAAAAGGCAGAGGAACTGATGCTTCGCTCTGAAAAACTTTCCGTAGCAGGACAGCTGGCAGCCGGCATTGCCCATGAAATCCGCAATCCGCTGACGGCTATCAAGGGGTTTTTGCAGCTTATGCATTCTTCAAACCGTCACGATCAAGGGTACTACGAAATTGTCTTTTCTGAGCTGAACCGGATTGAACTGATCCTGAGCGAGCTGCTGATGCTCGCAAAACCTCAGGAAAGGGTCCTGAAAAAAACGGACCTAACTGCTCTGGTAAGTGATGTTGCAACGCTTCTTGAAACGCAGGCGATCATGAATAATGTCATCATCCAAACCGTTCCCCAGGAAGAAAAGCTGTTTAT
The DNA here is from genome assembly GCF_052171315.1 of Metabacillus mesotrionivorans. Lineage (NCBI taxonomy): Bacteria > Bacillati > Bacillota > Bacilli > Caryophanales > Bacillaceae > Metabacillus > Metabacillus mesotrionivorans. The sequence goes on from NZ_JBQMFF010000001.1 coordinate 689,880, forward strand.
CCACTGTGATCAGAACCAGCTGAAACAGGTGTTCATTAATCTGCTTAAAAATGCGATTGATTCCATGCCTAAAGGAGGAGCCATTCAGCTTCGTTTCGAAAAAGCGGAAGGTTTCATTTTTGTGCATGTGAAAGATGAAGGGGAGGGAATACCTAAAGAAGCCCTGAAAAAAATCGGCGAACCATTCTACACGACGAAAGAAAAGGGAACAGGCCTTGGCTTGATGATCACGTATAAAATCATTGAAAATCATAAAGGCAGCATGAGCATTGAGAGCGAGCCTGGAATGGGCACGGTTTTTTCACTGAAGCTGCCGGAAGCTTGAAAGGCAAAAAGCCAGCGAAGCATATAGCGTCCGCTGGCCAATCTTATCGGCTTTTTATATAGTTTTCAAACCGGTCCATCGCCTCTTTTAGCTGTTCAAAGCTGCAGGCATAAGAGATCCGGATGTATCCTTCCCCCAAAGCAGAAAATGCACTCCCGGGCACTACAGCCACTCCCCCATCCTTTGCAAGAGAATAGGCAAAATCAAAAGACGAGGCATTGAAATGCTTGATGCTAGGAAAAATGTAAAAGGATCCGTCCGGCTTTTCAGTCGGAAGCCCCATCTCCGTCAATCTCCTGTACACATAGTTCATTCTTTTTGAATATTCCCCGTTCATAGGTGCTGCATCGTTTTTGCCTGCAGTAAGGGCCTCCAGAGCAGCCTTTTGCGAGATGGAGGATGCACAGGATATGTTATACTGATGCACCTTCAGCAGATGCTTGCTGATGGCAGCCGGAGCGAACACAAACCCGATTCGAAAGCCGGTCATGCTGTGTGATTTTGAAAGCCCGTTTATGACGATTGTCTGATCACGCAGGAAAGATGCGATCGAACGGTGTTTTCCATCAAAAACAAGTTCACTGTATATTTCATCTGACAAAATGAAAAGATCTTTGCCTTTAAGCAGTTCGGCAATTTTCATAAGCTCTTCCTCATCAAGTGTAACGCCTGTAGGATTGGATGGATACGGCAGGACAACACACCGTGTTTTTTCAGTCAGATGCCTGCTGATCAGTTCTGCCGTTAATTTAAACCCGTGTCCGGTTGTATCAGCGTGCACCGCTTTGGCTCCGCACAGTGAAATGATTGGTTCATAGCCGGGATATACCGGTCCTGGCAGAATGACTTCGCTTCCCGGAGAAAGGATGGTCCTGAATGCAATATCAATGGCCTGACTGGCACCGGCTGTTACAATCACTTCATCTTTTCCTTGATAGGAAAGTCCATACTTTTCTTTTACAAAAGCAGCGGCAGCTTCTCTGAGTTCGGGATAGCCCGCATTATGGGTATACGTGGTAAAATCGCGATCAATCGCCTCAATGGCGGCTTTTTTTACATGAGCTGGAGTTAAAAAATCCGGCTGGCCGATTGTGAGTGATATGGTATCCTCAAATTCTGAAACCATATTGAAAAACTGGCGGATGCCAGAGATCTGAATGTTTTTAACCTGCTGATTAATAAGGTGCTCCATCTTGTTCATCCTTTTTCTAAGTAATCAAATAACGTGTTATTCTACCATCATACACAATTATTCAGTCTAATTCACCCATTCTGCGCGTGTTTAGCAACATATTAAGAAGGGTAAAGGTCAAAAATACATTTACCTACAAAGAAAGATGTGACAGAATGATACGTACATTAGCCGTTCAATCCAGCGGGGAGGTTGTTTATGACCTGCCCCTTAAAGAACTGAGAAAACCCGAAATCAAATGGTATTGGGTCGATTTTCAGGATCCTACTGCAGAAGAAACGAAACTGCTGAGCAAATTTTTCCGCTTTCATCCTTTAGCTATTGAAGACTGTGTGGAGTTTGTTCAGAGACCGAAAATTGATACTTATGATACCTATCTGTTTGTTGTCATGCATGCCATCCAGCAAAAAACTCTTGATGCCGAAGAGCTTGATCTTTTTATTGCGAGAAATTACGCTGTTACTTTCCATAAAAAGCCGATCAGGGATTTGAACAATATCTGGTTTAAGCTGAAAAAGGACGAAGGTCTGAAAGAAGGGGGGCCTTCCCTTCTGATGCACCAGCTGATGGATCAGCTGGTAGATGAATATTTCCCTCCTGTCTATAAGCTTGAGGATTTGCTGAATGAGATTGAGGAAAATACAAAGGATCTGACGATCAGCGAATTGATGGAAGGTGTTTTTGATATCCGCACAGATTTGTATAAGCTGAGAAGAACAATCATCCCAATGCGGGACCTGCTGTACAGGATGATAAGCTCAAGCAGTCTGAAAGCCTATATCAGAGATGAGATTTATTTTCAGGATATATACGATCACCTGCTGAAGCTAGTCGAAATGATTGATGCGAACAGGGAGCTGAGCGCGGATATCAGGGACAGCTATCTATCCATCAGTTCAGACAGAATGAACAGAGTCATGATGACATTGACGGTCATCTCGTCCATCTTCCTTCCGCTCACATTTATTGCAGGGCTTTACGGGATGAACTTTCAGTACATGCCGGAGCTTACCGGCAAATACAATTACTTTATTGTTGTGGGCATTATGGTGCTGATTGCAGCCGGAATGATTTACTTTTTCGCGAAAATGGGCTGGTTCAGGTATCATAAAGGAACAAAGCTGTAACGCAAATACACGCTGCCTTCGGGCAGTTTTTTTACGTTTAATTAAAAGAAGGAAGAGGAAAATCATAGTATAATAAAGGAAAAGACTGAGGCGGTGGATGGTTTGAAAAGAATTGCTGTTATTGGCCAATCGGGAGAGATTCCTGCAGAAGTGCGGGCAATAAGTGAAGAAGTAGGAGCTGAAATTGCCAAGCGAAATGCTGTCCTGCTGACAGGCGGCGGAAGCGGAGTGATGGAGGCGGCGTCCAAAGGGGCAAAAGAAGCGGGAGGTCTTGTCATCGGGATTCTTGCAGGAGATGAGACACATGTTGCCAACGATTACCTGGACGTTCCCATTACGACGGGCTTATCCTTTGATTACAGAAGTCTTGTGCTGGTTCATTCCTCTGATGCGATTATTATGATCAGGGGAGGGAATGGAACATTGGGAGAGCTGTCTGCTGCCTATATGAATAAAAAGCCTGCCGTTGTTATTGAAACATCTGGAGGGTGGGCGGCGAAACTGAAGGAAGCCGCATTTGAAGGAGCCTATCTTGACGAGCGCCGGACCGTGGAAATTCACTACGCGAACTCAGCAAAAATGGCAGTAGACAGAGCGTTCTTAAGAATCGAACATCCGCTTGATGAAATGAAAAATACAGGGATGATCGGAGATTAATAAAAATAAAAGCGGACGTGCTGTTTGGCCGTCCGCTTTTCGTGTGATTTCTTTACTATGCTTAGGAGTTAAGAAGTCATTTCGTTCATTGCGCTCTGCACATTGTCTAGCTCCAGCGCCTAACTCCTCGGCCAGAACGGCTCCGCCAAAAAAAGCAAAATCGGCTTTTTCCGGCGGAGCCTTTTCTGTCCTTCGGAGCTAAGCAAGGCGCTTCCGCTTTTCTGGGCTACCTGCAAGAAAACGAAGCAATCCGCTGAGTGTCTATTCCGAAATAGTCCCATCTGAATTGGCGCGGTCTCCATCTGTACCCTGCGACGGATGTTCTGCCGACAAAGGTCGGGTAGAACCAAAAGCTGTTTCCATTGTTAAGCCAAACGTACGTAAACCGGAAAAGACATCCGCTGATGGCTCCCGGGTCTACTGCAAAAAGTGATGGACTTTGCTGTGGGATCTGACTTGGAGGCGGTCCTGTCGGTGCCTGCGTTCCTCCTCCTCCAAACCCTGGCGGCGGACCAGGCGGCATACCTCCTCCAGGACCAAAGCCTGCTCCCGGAAAACCTGGAAATCCCTGACGATCGTATGGATTGTACATATAAACATTCCTCTCCTCATTAGCCTACAACACACAGTATGCATCAACGGGGAAGGGAGTGAATGGTATACAGGACTTCGCGCAGCAGCACGCAAAAAGGAACACTTCTTTGAGTGTTCCTTTTTGCGTACGGGACATTAATAGCCGAAATCCCAATCCATCTGCTCCTGCCAGACGGCGAAATGAAAGGGAGGAAGAATCATTGTTCTGCCGTTCACTTTACAGCTGCACGACTCTGAGCCGGCATTTTCTTTTAATTGCACATATATTTCTTCAGGAACATCCTCAAGAACAGTCATATCCTGATTTTCATGAAACAGCACTACGGTTCCCACCGAAAAAACACCTTCTTTTACTAGAGATCACTCAAAAAACACATTTAGAATTCTACCATGTTTTTGAATGAAATCTGCCGCTGAAAAGAAGATGTCATAAAATCGCCAAATCGAAATCGTTTACAGGAGGTTTAAAGGTATTTTTTCATTTTGTACTGAATGAAAAGCATGGGATCAATAGATACGTAGTGTTCGGTTAAAACGGAGTAGCCCCTGTTCAAGAAAAAGGGCCGGGCTGTAATTCCCGTATTGAGAGTGACCTTTTTGTGGCCCGAATCTCTTGCCGTCTTCTCGAGTGCCTCAAGAAGGGCAGATCCGGTTCCCGTCCTTTGATGGTCTTTATGAGCATATAAAAAATGAATGTCTCCGTTATGCGTCAGTGTGCCAAAACCTGTTATTTTTTTATTTATTACTGCAAGGAGTGTTGTGTTCACTGAAAGCAGGTCTCCCCAATTTTCATAATGATCCCGACTTTTTGGAGCCAGTGCATGGATATGATCAGGTGAATAGTCTCTGCCATTAATCTCATTGACTGTATCAATATATAAATTGATGACAGATTCAAGATCTTTTTGTTCAAATAATCTAATCTTCATCAGCACCACCAAATATGTTTAATTTTTCTGCACGCGCATCTTTAATTAAATCCGTTAACCAGGCAAGTTCTGCTTCTCCATGCAGGATTGATCCCCTGATTAAGTGAATAACAGCTCTCGGAAGCCTCTTATATAAATCAAGAATTCCTTCAAGCTCTGCCACTCTTTTTTTTGTCAGCTCCACTCTCTTTTCAAGAACTTCTGCCACTTCCTGAGGATTGCTGTGGAGAGTAAAAGCAACGCCCGTAAAAAGCGGGTGATACAGATTTGAGTCGCTCGACAGTTCGTCCAGAATCATTTTGTGAAAGAGCTTTTTCCCTGATTCGGTAATCGAATAGATCGTTTTATCAGGCCTGTTCGTATCTTTAATAATATCAACAATTTCAATATGCTCTTTCTTGTAAAGCTGTTCAACTGCATAATACAGGGAGCCTTTCTGCAGTTTCATAAAGTGGTCCATATGTCTTTGTTCCATAATCTGCTTCATTTCATAGGGATGGGCATTTTGTTCCATTAAGAGCCCAAGTATGACCAATTTCATTGACATACAGCATACCTCGCTTTACCGAAGCTGTGTTTCTTTATCAGCTTACTTTGATTATATAGTCTAGTTTGACCATTTAGCAACGATTTTACATGAAGGTTCACTAATTCGATAAAAGGGAAAGGTATCGGTAGGAATGTAAATGAACCATCTATCTATTTTCTGTTCTATCCTGTAAAATAAAGTGTTTGAAAAAATAGTTCCTTTATGGAGGAATACGTGTGCTGCAAATGATTAAACCGCTATTGGTTAATATAACAATTCTTTTTTCCCTAACCTATAATGCAAACCTGTTTTTTCCGTTTCATTCAACGCAAAAGCAGGCATTAAAACAGAAAATCATTTACGGGCTGATCAGCTCATTTGGCGCTCTTCTTTGCATGGCGTACCCGATTGAAACACTCGGGGACACGAACTTTGATTTGAGAATGGTTGTTGTAATGATTATTACCCTGTATTCCGGCTTTATATCAGGTGGAATTGTTCTTATTGTAACATGCTTTGCCAGATTTTTAATCGGAGGAGAGTTCTATCTGATCGGGATTGCTGTTACAGTCTTTGCCTATGTTATGGCACTGCTGTTCAGAAGGGCGTTTCTTCAGTCAAGCAATAAATACATGTCCGGAAGCATCATTTTTGCCGTTTATTTTGCTGTCTATATCCTGATCATTTACTCTAAGATGAATTTTCTGGGGCTTCCTTTTTATTTTGTCTATTTCCTGACCTTTTACTTTTCATGTATTTCGATGATTTATATTATTGAAAGCCTTATAAAAACAAATAAGCAGTTTGATGAAATGGTTTATATGGATAAACTTACGACAATTGGCCAAATGGCAGCCGCCATTGCCCATGAGATCCGCAATCCAATCACAACGGTGAGAGGATTTATCCAATATATACAGCAGAATACAGGTGATGAAAATCTGAAGAAGTTTTCACCTTTGATTTTGGAAGAACTGGACCGGACAAACAAAATTATTACAGATTATCTGCTGCTGTCAAAGCCCGGAAATCGTGAAATGACGAACATTGATATTGATGATGTGCTTATAGACAGCATAGAGCTGCTGAAACCGCTCGGGTATTATTCCAATGTCAGCCTGTCTTTCGAATCTGACGGGAGAAATGAAGTATATGGGGACATCCATCTCCTTAAGCAGTCTTTCATGAATGTGATTAAAAATGCAATTGAATCCATTGAAGACAGCGGAGAAGTAGAAATAACCAAAATAACGAATGATGCAGACGGCACCATCAGCATTGCCATCAGTGATAACGGAAAAGGAATGACAGAGGAAGTAAGAAAAAACCTCGGTTTGCCGTTCTATACCACAAAATCAAAAGGCACCGGTCTTGGATCGATGATCACAAACAGGCTGATCCGGGAAATGGGCGGCACAGTCGAATACCAAAGTGAGCTTGGAAAGGGCACCTGCGTAATCATTAGCCTTCAATTATATCAGGAAATGAATCACTGACATAAGAAGGAGAAACGTACGTTCGGAGAGAATGTATAATGGAAAAGGGGGAGACTGATGAAAACATTAGACGAAATGTATCAGCATTATTCTGACTTTACAAACTGGGTCATCTCATTGGAGTTTACAAGCGAAGAGCTATGGCATCATCCGATAGATCATGGAAAATGGTCCGTAGCTGAATTGATTTCACATCTGATTTCATGGGACAGGTTTACTCTTGAGCAGAGACTGCAGAACATACATATGAACGCTGTTTTAGATCCATTCCCTGATATTGAGGCAGTCAACAGCAGGGCAGCAGTGTATGCGAAAAGCGGAATTGGGAAGAAGGCGCTTATTCAGGAGTTCGTAAAAGCGCGGTCTGCCGTTGTTGAGGAATTCCGGTCTTTTACAGGAAAAGAATGTGATTTTAAATTCAGCATCGGAGATCACCCGTTTACCATTGCAGGCTATATGGAAGAGTTCATTCATCATGACCTCCATCATAAAGCACAGATTGACGCATTTCTGAACAAAATGGAGAAAAGCAGGACATCATGATGTCTTTTCTCATGCAGGCCCTCGCCGTTGCCGGTGCTATATTCCTGTTTACAGCTTTGTATATTGTGATAAGAATGATTAAGAAGCAGTAAAAAACCCAGTTCAAGTTGAACTGGGTTTTTGTATTGGACTCCCGGAGCAAAACGGGCGATTCCGCTTTTCTCATTGTCCAGCTCCGCCTCCCAGCCCTTCCGTCAGAACAAAATCCCCGAAAAAGTCAAAACCGGACTTTTCCGGGGATTTCTTTTCTGCCTGTCAGGGCTAAACGGGAGGCTCTGCTTTTCTATATACTATGTGTAATAAAATTCGCCAAAAACAGCACCGCGATGATGTAGAGCGGCAGCGCTACTTCGTTTGTGCGTTTCATGGCAAGTTTTAAGATTGGATACGCAATGAATCCAAAGGCCATTCCGTCTACGATGCTGTAGGTAAGGGGAATGAGTGCAATGATCAAAAAGGCCGGAAAGCTTTCCGTAAAATCTTTCAGATCGATGTTTTGGATATTCTGAATCATCAGCCCGCCGATTAAAATTAAAATAGGGGCAATTGCACTGTCTGGAATCAGTTTAAGATATGGCAGAAAGAACAGTGAACCTAAAAACAGGAATCCTGTTGTTATGGCAGTCAGTCCTGTGCGTCCGCCTGCCTGAATGCCTGCAGCTGTTTCGACCGTGCTTACTGTTGGACTTGTTCCGAATAAACCCGCTGTAATGGCAGATATGGCGTTTGCCCTGAGCGAACTGCTGTACCTGTCTTGTCTGCTGATCATATTAACGTGTCCATGAACAAGGCCGATGTTTTCAAACACAATGACCATCGTGAGTGAGAAAGTGGCCGTCCAGAATGCGAGATCTGCTGCCTGATTAAATGACATGGCGCCAAAAACCTGAGTATACGACGCTGCCGAAAAGGAGGCACCGCTGCTTTTAGAGCTGTCAATCAAGCCGAATCCTGCAGCGATTGCTGAACCGGCAAGTATGCTGATCAGGAAATTGCCCGGAATGTTTCTGGCAAAGAGCACAATCGTGATCACTAATGTAATCAACGTAACGAAGACATGGGGGTCTGTAAAATCACCCAATTTGACAAACGTTGTCTCGCTTCCGGTGACAATACCGCCTTTTTGCAGACCGATAAACGTGAGGAATATTCCAATTCCGACCGTAATCGCTTCTTTCAGCGAATCAGGTATGGAAGCGCTGATGATGCCAGAGAGCTTCGTGAATGCAACAAATGCAAAAAGAAGTCCTGAGACAAAAACGACCGCAAGACCTTCCTGCCAGGAGAGTCCCATTGAACCGCAGATTGTGTAGGTGAATAACGCATTCACCCCCATCCCTGGAACTAGAATTATCGGTGTTTTTCCAATAAAGCCCATCAGTACGCAGCCAACGAAAGATGTAAGAATGGTTGCGATAATGCCTGCTTCAATCGGAATGCCCGCGTCAGCCAGGATCGCACCGTTTACGGCTACGATGTAGACAATCGTAAAAAAGGAAATCATTCCTGCGAGCAGCTCTTTTCTGACTGTCGTGTCATGTTGCTCAAGCTGAAAGTACTTATGCAATTTTTAACCCTTCCTTAAAAAGTAACCCTCGACCCAACCCGTTCAACCGGCATCAGCCGATTCACATATAGCATTATACCAAGAGGGAAGACTTTGTGCATTATCTTTATTTGTCATTTTCTGTGAGAGTCTTTCCTATCATGACTCTTATTAAACATACAGGAAGTCGTTCACGTTAATTTTTTGTAAACGGGCAGGTGGCGGCTTCCTATTTAAAGAAGTTAACCATACAAAAAGAAAACGGAGGATGCAAAATGGCACAATTAGAAAAGCCTGACACGGTGACTCTGCAAAAGGAGAGGGCATGGAGACTGTACCTGTCGCTCCCCATTCTGTCATGGGCGCTGTATGATTTTGCGAACACCATCTTTTCATCAAATATTACAACCATTTTCTTCCCTTTTTATCTTCAGGAAGTAATTGGCGCAAACGAAAGACTGGATCAGATTGCAAGTTCATTCATATCCTATGCCAATGCAGCAGCAAGCTTCCTGCTCGTTCTGTTTTCTCCGCTGTTTGGCGTATTAATTGACAGATCGGGGAAAAAGAAAGCATATATTATTCCTTTTACCTTAATAACCGTGCTGTGCACCATACTTATGGGCGTTTTTGGAATGACAGAGTTTTCTTATACGCTGTTTGGACTCCCCGCCGGTTTAGTGTACGTTATTTTGCTCTTTATCATGGCGAAATTCTTTTACCATTCAAGCCTGATCTTTTATGATACGATGATTTCTGATTTAGGCACTGGAAAGCAGATTCCTCTAATATCAGGATTCGGTGTTGCAGTAGGATATGTCGGGACCCTTGTCGGCCTTAGTGTTTATCTGCTTATTGGAGATTCAGGCTTTCATAAGGCATTTATTCCGACAGCCCTTCTTTTTCTGGTCTTTTCACTTCCGCTTTTTTTCTTTGTAAAAGAAAAGCCTTTTGCGGGTAAACCCGAAAAGACGGGATTTTTGGATGGCTACAGAGAAATTATCCGGACCTTTAAGGAAGTAAGAACGTATAAAGCCGTTTTTTTATTCATGATTGCCTATTTCTTTTTAAACGATGCCATCGCCACAGCGGTAGCGATGATGGCTGTTTATTCTAAGGCCATTGTAGGATTTTCTTCAGGTGAATTTATTTTGCTGTACCTTGTCTCAACGGTGGCAAGCATAGCCGGCTCTTTTCTTTTTGGATATATAACAAGGGCATCAGGAACGAAAAATAGCATCATGTATGTCGGAATCATCCTGGTCATAGCACTGGCATTTGCTGCATTTGCTGTTAATGCAGCCATGTTCTGGGCTGCTGGAAGTTTATTCGGAGTTTCTCTTGGAGCTATGTGGGTCACGTCAAGGACATTTATTGTAGAATTGACGCCGGAAAACAAGAGGGGACAGTTCTTTGGGCTTTTTGCCTTTTCCGGCAAGGTGTCATCCATTGCAGGGCCGCTTCTTTACGGAACTATTACACTTGTTCTTGCAGATTACGGTGATCTTGCAAGCAGGATTGCCATTGGCTCTCTGATGATTCTTGCAGGCATCGGGCTTGCTGTCCATATGTTTGTTCCTGACAATGAAGCGTAAGCCTGAGATTTCCTCAGGCTTTTTTTTATTGTCCGGTTGAGAAAGATCGAATTGTTCCGATATATAAGGTATGTGTAACTATAGAGAGGAAGAAAACGATGCAGCAGACAGAGATATTATTGGAAAGCGGCACAAATGAGCTTGAAATCGTTGAATTTACTGTAGCAGGCCTGAAATTCGGGATTAATGTCATTAAAGTGAAAGAAATCATCCAGCTTCAGACTATGACAAAAGTGCCTCATGCCCATCCGAATGTTGAAGGCATTACCGAGCTGAGAGGGGAAGTTTTACCTGTAGTGGATACAGCAAAAGCACTTGGCCTGGGGGAGAATCCGAATTCTTCTGCAGACAAGCTGATTGTGACGGAATTTAATAAACAAAAGGTCATCTTTCATGTGCATGGCGTCACTCAAATTCACCGGATTTCTTGGAGCCTGATTGAAAAACCGTCCCGGCTTTACCAGGGTCTCGAAAGTCAGATTACAGGAGTCGTGAAATGGAACGGCGAAATGATTCTTCTGCCTGACTTTGAAAAACTGATTGTTGAGATTAATCCGGAATCAGGCATTCATTTAAATCAAATAAAAAAGCTCGGCAAGCGCGAGCGGTCAGATAAGAAAATAGTCATCGCAGAGGATTCGCCATTACTCAGAGGGCTTTTGCATGATACGCTGCAGGAAGCGGGATTTGTAAATCTGGAATTTTTTGAAAATGGCAAAGACGCACTGGACTACCTTCAAACGCTGTGCAGTAATGGCGGTGCATTAAAAGATGAAGTGCAGCTGGTGATTACAGACATTGAAATGCCGCAAATGGACGGCCACCATCTGACGAAGCGCATCAAGGAACATACGACGCTTGCGGTTTTGCCAGTTCTCATTTTTTCTTCGCTCATAACAGAGGATCTTAAACATAAAGGAAGAAAAGTCGGGGCAGACGGGCAGGTAAGCAAACCTGAAATTGCTGAGCTTGTTTCCATGATTGATCAATATATTCTTTAGATTGCAGTATAAATGAGAAAGAGCCATTTCCATATGAGGAAATGGCTCTTTCTTATTTTTCTTCAATAGCTCTCGCCCAAGCGTTTAAATACAGGTTTTTTGTATGTAGGTGCAGGTTTATTGGTAGAAGGGCGGTTTGAAACCGACTCCTTTACGCCGACATACTGCTGAAGCAGTGCTTTTGCTTTTGCCAGGGATAAATGTATTTTTGGATTTCGGTACGACTGATTCAGTGAACCGAGATGTGGGAGATTTTCGAAGTCATCTTTAGTGGGAGGCATATGAAAATAATATTCTCCGGCAGATATAAGAACGTCTGACTGTTGTTTGCTGTTTTTAGGATTATTGGAAAAGTGCAGTCCTTCTTTTTTTGCTTTTCCTTCTGTTAATAGTTTTTGAAGTGCCCGTTTTTTCAGCATATATAAAAATTTCGGGTCTGGCGCCGTCTTAGCATGGCGGTTTACGATATAGATTGCTTTTGCTACATTATCTGTCGTTGGTTTAAGCGGCTGATTTCGCTGATCGTCCATTTTCTCTCTCCTTTGCACAGTTATTCGCTTATTCTAAATTATACGTTTCCAGGTGTAAAATGCAAACTTAATCTAAAATCAATCACCCGTTTTCCCGGTTTTCGTTCATCAGCTGACGTTCTGAAAACGAATTCATGATCTTTAGAAAATAATCCGCATAAACAGGATCCCATTGGGTGCCCCGGCCCTCTTTAATAATGGAGAGCGCTGTCTCAGACGGCATCCCCCTTCTGTAAGGCCGGTCAGAGGTCATCGCATCATAGGCATCAGCAACGGCCATAATCCTTCCGAAAAGAGGAATGTCATTTCCGGCAAGACCTTCAGGGTACCCGTGACCGTCAAATCGCTCATGATGATATTTGACGCCTGGTATGAGCGGCCGCAGCATTTCAGCAGGCTGAACACTCAGGAGAATTCCGGCGCCTATGACCGGATGTTTTTTTATTTCTTCATACTCCTCCATTGTCAGGCGTCCTTCTTTCATGAGAATGCTGTCTTTTATGCCGATTTTGCCTATATCATGAAGAAGCGCTGATTTCCTCAAATCATCAAGTGTTTCTTCGCATAAACCTGCTTCCCTGCCAATCATAACGGAGTATTCCGCTACTCTGATGGAGTGGCCCGCGGTATAAGGATCTCTTGCATCAAGAGCGGAAGCAAGTGTTGTGTACAAACTTTCGAGAAGCTGATTATTGATCTGATCACGCTCTTTGAGTCCGCGTATCATTTTATTAAAACCTGCGATAACCGTTGCAAATTCATCTGAGTAAACCTCATTCCGGTAATGGAATTGCCCCTGTTCAACCTCAGCCATGCCCTCCTGAAGCTTCTCAATAGGTTCAGAAATGTTTTTAAACAGCAAAAAAGAACCAAACACTGCAAACAGCACAGACATGATTACGATCAGCATAGACCAGCTCCAGTATTCAGGCAATCCCGGGGAGACATTCTCCTTAAAACGCAGCTGTGAAGCAAGAGCAAATAACAGCAGGGGATATACACCAATGTAAATGGCGCTGAACATTACTTTGGATTTTAAAGAGATGGGGATTTCCCGATCTGGTACAAGATCCTTCCCATAAAGCATCAGACCTTTATTGCGGAGGGTAATAAGCATAGGCTTCACCGCTTTGGAGCATAAAAAGAATTCAATGACGCTGTGCATGCCCGCAACTAAAAAAGTGACTGCAAAAGCAGGAAGAATGTATGATAGCGGGATATTCAGCAAGTTATTGTTGATAAGGTAGATTCCAAACATACATGCAGGAACAGAAAACCCAAAAAGATGCGGACCCAAAATTCTGTATACACTTAAAAGGGGAAAACGATGAGTCTGTCTGAAAGCAGCATCCAGTGTATCTAAAGAGGTATCACTCTCTTTGAAAACGTTTTTGATCGGTGCGATGTGTTTCCGGAACAGTGCCCATTCACATAGGCTCATGCAGATAATCGAACACAAAAGCAGCAGCATAAGCAGCATGACTTCAGATGGAGTGATTGTTAATGTAGTAAAAATAAGAACGGAACCCACGCCAAATACAGCTAATAAAGAAGCAGTAAAATTATGAATGATCAGCTTTGTTATAAACTCTTTATATATTGTCAATTCAGGACCCAACTTTCAGTCAATACTTCTTTAGTAATATCGGCTGTTTTTTCTGAATCTTTACCGGGACACTGAAAACTTGAAAAAAAAAAGACAGCAGATGAAGTCTGCTGCCTTGAAAACGTCTTATGAAATATGGATCTGTTCTTTTCCTGTCCGCTGTGCAAGTTTTTTCTGGGAATATTCAAGTTCTTTGCTTAGCTTTGGCAAAGTAAGGGCATAGAAAAGGAAAACGAAAAGGATCACAGTGGCCATTCCATAGTAGAGATATTCAATATTGCTGATGAATTTCGGAAAGACTACCGCAATAATGCCAAGGGTCAGGGACTGTGCAAACATCATCAATGGGTCTGTCCATCCGCTTACTCTGCCCATCAGTTTTGGATGTACGATTTTAGGCATCCAGCCCCCAATGGCAACATTAATCGGTCCAATGCATGTCCCAATAATGAACACAGTGGCAAGAAAAATGCCAAGATGATCGGTCAGACCAAGCATGAAAATCAGAATGCCGCTTACGAAAATCGGATAAATCATCATTTGATGCGGCTTGAATTTCGAAGACATAAGTGTACCGATGAGGCTTCCCGCCAGAAGGCCGGCTCCAAGAGAAATTGCGAAAAATGACGCATACTTTTCGTAATTGTCAGGCGACAGCTCGTATTTCATAGTGAAAATCGGAAGGATGGAAAAAGCACCATTCACAAACCCGAAAACAAAGAAACCGAACACGAGCGAAGCAAGCAGTTTGTTTTTTACAATATACAGAATGCCGTCTTTAAAATCGCGGTAAGTGGAAGAAATACTGAAGTCTTTCCATTTCGCTTTTCCATTCGGAAGCCTTGCCTCCATGGGGATTTTGCATCGCCGGATGAGTATTGCAGAGATGACAAAGCTGATAAAGTCGAAAGTCACGGCACCCTTCAGTCCGATTGTCTGATAGGCAATTGCACCGAGCCCAACCCCGAAAACCATAAAGATGCTGAAGAGAATCTGGTTCAACCCTGCAGCCTGCGCATACTGCTCTTTGCTTAAAATTCCCTGCACGAGGCTCGCTTCCGCAGGATAGAAGAATTTTGTCACTGCACTTCTTAAAAAGAGCAGGAAGAAGATAAGCGGGATGGAATTCAAAAACAAGGAACCAAACAGAAGCACAGTCAGAAATGCTCTGATCCAGTCACAGTTTTCAGCTACTTTTTTTCTGTCAAAACGGTCTGCAACCACCCCGACCAGAAAGAAAACAAACAATGTTGGAAGTGAATACATCAGTTCTGCCAGTGTCGCATAGGACGGCTGGTGGCTGAAACGGTCCAATAAATAAAAGGCAAAGGCCATATTTCCGATAGTAGTGCCCATTTGCGAAGCGAGTGCGGCAAAAAAGAGCTTCACAAAATTTCTGTTTTCAAAGATTTTCATTATGCTGCTCCTTATTTTGCAGGATAGTAGTCACAGTAGTTATTATAATAGAAACATGTTCATTTTAACATAAAGGTTTTGTAAAAATTTTACTGGCGGATGGATACCCTTGTTCCGTTCGGGACAATGGACCCCAGTTCAAGGACATCTTTGTTCTGCATGCGTATGCATCCTTTTGAAACAGCCTTTCCAATTGAGCTTGGATCGTTCGTTCCGTGTATGCCGTAATGAATTTTTGACAGGCTGAGCCAAAGCACTCCAAACGGACCTCCCGGATTAGGCTGGCGGTTGACAATGACAAATTCTCCAATAGGGGTTCGTGAAAGAATTTTGCCGACAGCTATCGGATAGACTTTCATCACTTGTCCTCTATTCAGCAGAGTCAGCTGTCTGCGGCCAATCGATATCATGATGCTGTAAGGAATGGAGGAAGGCTCAGGCAGCCCGGGAATAATCAGAGGCTGTCCAGCGGTTAATTTATTTGGATCTGACAGCTGATTCGCAGTAATGAGAACTGCCGGGCTGATACGGAAGTCCTGGGCTATGGAGGTGAGAGTCTCACCGGGTTTTACAAGATAGATCATCTGTTTTCACCGCTTTGTTTGTGATGAATACTTCGTTTTATATGATTAGGCTCCGGATTTGTAAGGCATTTCCTCAGTTCCGGTGTGTTAAAGCATCATATGTGCACATATGGATTTTGTTTCCGTAAGCTGTGCCACTCTGTTTCTTCGCTGTGGTATAATTTTCTAAATTCAGAGGAGTTGAGCAGATGATAAAGGAAAAATATGCGATTATTGACATTGGCTCCAACACAATGAGACTGGTTATTTATCAGCGCGATAAAAGCCGGAGACTCAAAGAAATTGAAAATGTAAAGATTTCGGCGAGGCTGCGGAATTATTTAACAGATGAGTCCATCTTAAACGACGAAGGAATCACCGTTTTAGTTTCATCACTGCTCAGTTTTCAGGAAGTAACGAGGCATCATGACCTTAAAAATGTGAAGTGTGCAGCAACGGCGACCGTCAGACAGGCTGTCAATAAGGACGCCGTACTGGGAATAGTCAAAGAAAAAACAGATTTTACAATCCGCATTCTCTCCGAATATGAAGAGGCTTATTACGGTTTCCTTGCAGCCGTAAATTCCACTCAGATCAGGAGCGGAATTACAATTGACATCGGCGGGGGGAGTACGGAGATTACCTACTTTGAAAACCGGAAGCTCATAAATTATCACAGCTTTCCTTTCGGTGCTCTGTCTTTAAAAAAAGAGTTTGTAAAAGGGGAAAAACCGACAAAGACAGAATTGCACGAGCTAAAGCTTTACCTTGAAGAAAACTTCAAAACACTGCCTTGGCTTATCAATAAACGTCTGCCGGTTGTCGGTATTGGGGGAAGTGCCCGGAATATTGTTCAAATCCACCAGGCCATGCAGGAATATCCGCTTGCCGGAGTCCACTTATATGAAATGTCGGCAAACGATCTCCTGGATGTTCAGCAATTTCTTTCCCCCATGTCCATGCATGAGCTGCAAAGAACGGAGGGTCTGTCAAAAGACAGGGCTGATATTATTCTTCCGGCAGCGCAGGTTTTTGTCACTCTGAGCGACATTACGGCCTCAGACCGGTTTATCTTGAGCCGAAAGGGCCTGAGGGACGGGGTATTTTATGAAGAGCTTACGAGAGGCACAGGAACAGCCATTTTTCCGAGTGTCATCGAAGAAAGCTTTCACGAATTGCTGAGTGATTATGACATTGACCTTGATCACGTGCAGCATGTCACAAAAATTGCCCTTGAGCTGTATTCGGGTTTAGCTGCTGCGGGGAAAGTTTCTTATACAGAAGAAGATATCCGCCTGATCAGGAAAGGATCATTTGTTTATAATCTCGGGCAGTACATTGATTCCGAATCAAGCAGCCAGCATACTTTTTACCTGATTGCCAACCGCACAATAGACGGTCTTTCCCACAGAGACAGACTGAAGCTTGCCCTGATCGCCTCCTTTAAAAGCAAGTCTGCCTACAAACAATATTCAGCTCCTTTCAAACACTGGTTTTCAAAGGTGGAGCAGCACAACATTATGCTGCTTGGGGCGATCATAAAATTTGCCTACAGTCTTAATGCGACAAAAAGAAATGTTGTTCGTTCAGTCAGCCTGCAGGATGAAATCGACCGTACAGTGTGCACGATCTTTTGTGAAGGCAATTTTATGCCAGAGGAGTATCAGGCAGAAAAACAAAAAAAGAATCTTGAAAAATTGCTGAAGAAAAACATTCAATTGAAGTTTCAGCAATAGATTAGTAAAGGAAAAAAGAAGAGGAGATGCTCTTCTTTTTTCTGCAGCATTTACATAAACCACATATAATCTTTACACATCATTTACATTCCTCTTAAACTCAAGTGCTATCATTACAAATGAATCCAAATGACTAATTCAAAAGGGTGACTTTTTTATGAGCACATTGCACACCGATGAGGCAAAACTTGGCAGCCCTCACTATTATAATAACCGGGAGCTCAGCTGGCTTGCTTTTAACAAAAGAGTGCTCGAAGAGGCGATTGACAGCAGAAATCCTCTTCTGGAACGATTGAAGTTCCTTGCGATTTTCAGCTCAAACCTTGATGAGTTTTTTATGGTCAGGGTTGCGGGTCTAAAGGACCAGGTGAAAGCGGGATTTGGCAAGCCTGAGAACAAAGCAGGACTTACCCCGAAACAGCAGCTTAAGCAAATATCAGCACTGAATCATAAACTGGTAGATCTCCAGGCAGGCACCTATAATGATGTGATTCTCCCTGCATTAAAGGAGGAAGGAATCTTATTCTTAAGCTTGGACAGCCTGCACATGAATCAGCTTGATATCATTGAAAAACATTTTGACGATCACATATTTCCTGTGCTCACCCCAATGGCTGTTGATGCATACAGGCCATTTCCAATGCTTCTGAATAAAAGCCTCAATCTTGTCGTTAAGCTTGAAGATCACTCTGAAACAGCAGAATTCAGGGCTAAAACAGCCATTGTGCAGGTTCCGGCTGTGCTCGACCGGTTTATTTCCATCCCTTCAGATGAAAATGACTGCGCATATGTGCTTTTGGAGGATGTGATTACCCGCCATATACATAAGCTGTTCCACGGCTATCAAGTTTTGTCGGTCACCCCTTTCCGCATAACCCGAAACGCTGATATGACGATACACGAAGAAGGAGCCAGAGACCTTCTGAAGGAAATTGAAAAAGAATTGAAGAAAAGAAAATGGGGTGCAGCCGTCCGGCTTGAAGTAAGAAAGAACGGCTTTGATTCGCACGTTTTGGATTATCTGCTTGAAGAACTTGAGATCCACAGCGGCGATGTTTATGAAATTGACGGGCCGCTTGATTTTACTTTTCTGTTTGGTTTTTACAAAGAGCTGAGTTCTAAATTTGAACATCTTACGTTTGAAACGTTTATTCCCCAGCCTCCTAAAGATCTTCTTGCTGATGATGATGTTTTTGAGACAGCTGCCGCGCAGGATCTGTTTTTGCACCACCCCTATGAATCATTCGAACCAGTGATTGATTTTGTCAGAGACGCAGCGGAAGACCCCGATGTATTAGCCATTAAGCAGACACTATACAGGGTAAGCGGAGGATCGCCCGTCATTGAAGCCCTGAAAAAAGCGGCTGAAAATGGCAAACAGGTAACCGTCCTTGTTGAACTTAAAGCAAGGTTTGACGAAGAGAACAATGTTCAGTGGGCAAAGGAACTGGAAAAAGCGGGATGTCATGTTATTTACGGCATGACCTACTTAAAAACCCACAGCAAAATCACGCTTGTTGTCAGAAGGAAAAACAGCCTGATTGAACGGTTTGTTCATCTGGGGACCGGAAATTACAACGATCAGACAGCGAAAATTTACACGGACATGAGTCTAATCACTTCTGACTACCATTTTGGAATAGATGCTACGAACTTCTTTAATTATTTAAGCGGTTATACAGAAAAACCGGAATTTCATCATTTGTCTGTCGCACCATTTGATATCCGGACGGATTTTTTAAAGCTTGTTGATCAGGAAATCGATTATCATCGTCATTTCGGAAACGGCAGAATGATTGCGAAGATGAATTCGCTGACAGATAAGGCGATTATTATGAAGCTTTATGAGGCCTCAATTGCAGGAGTGAAGATTGACTTGATTGTGCGGGGCACGTGCTGCCTTAGACCGGGAATTGAAGGAATCAGTGATAAAATCCGGGTAAGAAGCATTGTCGGGAGATTCCTTGAGCACAGCCGGATTTACTCTTTTCATCACAACGGCGAAAAGAAAATGTTTTTATCCTCTGCTGACATGATGACCAGAAATATGGAAAAACGGGTTGAAATTCTATTTCCTGTGTTTGATGGTAAAATAAAATCCAGAATCTTCTCTATGCTTGATATTATGCTGGCTGATAACGTAAAAGCAAGAGAACAGGATGCGTCGGGTGACTATCACTATGTAACAAGGCTGCCTGATGAAGAGGAGATTGACAGCCAGGCAATATTGCGGAAATTATCCTACAGAGTTTCTGAGGATGAGGAATAATCAGAAGAGTGCCTTTCAGGTGCTCTTTTTTACGATGAAGAAAATGGTACCCTCAATTTCACACAAGGAATCATAGTACAGGCAGCGCAGGATATGATACTATGAAAAAAGACTTATTAAAAACGGTGCAGTGATAGAATAAGACCATGTTAAGAATGAGGGTATCATGAATAAATTAAAGAAAGCCATTACAGAAGATTTCAGTTCAGAAGAAAACATTGAAAAAATAGAATCGATTATTTTTGCTATTATTCTTGAACATATAAAAGACCTTGTTTTTCTGATGAAAGTTGATGAGGGTCAGCTGCGGTATGTATTTGTGAATGACGAAGGAGTGAGGCATGCCGGTCTTCCGGAGCATTACGGGGGCATGGCGCTTTCGGATGTGATGGATAAAAACGCCTCCCTCCACCTCACGCAAATGTACAGGACCGTCATTGAGTTAAAAGAACCTTATTCCTTTCAGGATCAAGTGCAGTTATTGGATGGGTCCGGCATGTTCGGCGAATCGATGCTGACGCCTATTTTAAACGATAGAGGAGACGTCATCTATATTATTTCAGTCACAAGGGATATTTCAGATCGAATGCTTGAAAGGCAAAAGCTTATTGAGAGCGAGCAGAGATACAGGTCCCTGTTCGATCACACGAATGACAGCATCCTCTCACTCGATCTGAACGGCACTATCCTTTCGGCGAATCCCGCTGCGATTAATCTTTTTAAAAAAGTAACGATTTCAATTACAGGGAAATCCATATTTAAACTGTTTGAAAAGAACGCAGCTGAAACTGAAAAGCTGTTAACGGAAGCCTCTGAAGGAAGAACGTTTGAGACAGACGTCAAGCTGACAGTGAAAAGCAAGGAATGGCACCTTCACCTGAAAACATTTCCTATTGTCTTAAATGGAAGCGTTCAGGGCATCTATCTGTTTGCTAAAGACGTTTCTGAGCAAAAGAGGCACGAGGCCCTGATCAGTCATATGGCTTTTCATGATGCTCTTACCGGTCTTTTGAACCGGACGGCCCTTGAAAAACATCTTAAGGAATGTTTCAGCAGCGATGCGGGCTCTGTTCATGCGCTCATGTATATAGACCTTGACAGATTCAAATGGCTAAATGATACGGCAGGTCACTCAGCAGGAGATCTGCTCCTGCAAAAAGTAAGCGCTCGCCTGCAGTCAATTGAAGCACCGTCCTTCAGTGTCTACAGACACGGAGGGGACGAATTTATTCTGTTATTCAAAAATACAAATCAAAAGGAAGCAGTAACTTATGCTAAGCAAATCCTTGATTTGTTTGCCGACCCTTATTATCTCAATGAACTTGTCTATTTTGTCAGTCCGAGTATCGGAATCAGCCTGTACCCTGAGCATGGACTAAGCGGGGAAGAGCTGATTGCGGGGGCCGATCTTGCCCTATATGAAGCCAAGCATCAGGGAAGGGGACAATTTCAAGTATTCCATGCCGGGCTCCATCACCGGTCAAAAAGGCTGCTTGCTATGGATTCAGGCCTCAGGCAGGCGATTGAAAACGATGAACTTCACCTTGTCTATCAGCCTCAGATTAACCTTGAAACGGGTGCGACAGAGGGTTTTGAAGTTCTTGTCCGATGGGAAAGCGTGGTGCTTGGAAATGTTTCTCCTGCTGAATTCATTCCTGCTGCAGAAGAGTCCGGACTAATGATTCCCATTGGAGAATGGATAATGGAAGAAGCGTTCAGGCAGCTTGCAGAGTGGAGGTTTGAAGGATTCGGGGACCAATGCATTTCCATCAACCTGTCTTCCAAACAATTTGAGCAGCGCAACCTTCCTGAAATGATCAGGTCGTTGCTTCAAACCTATCAGATTATGCCCCGGCAAATTACACTCGAAGTGACTGAAAGCGCCCTTCATCACCAAAAAGAAGCTTCACTTGCTTTAAAGAAGCTTAAAGAAATCGGTGTGAGGATCGCGATTGATGATTTTGGGAGCGGATTAACTTCGCTGCAAAGCCTTAAAACGTATCCTGTGGACCTTTTAAAAATCGATCCGGCATTTATTAAAGGCGGAATTAGTGACGGCAAAGACGCTGCTGTGATTGCTTCAATCGTTCACTTTGCTCAAAGTCTTTCTCTTGAAGTTCTCGCAGAAGGAATTGAGACTGAGAATCAGGCGGAGTGGCTGCTCTCGCTGAATTGCAACAGGGGGCAGGGATTTTATTTTTCAGGTCCGCTTTTGCCATCAGAAATAACGTCCGGGTTCAGCTGCAGCACCAAAAAAGCACCATAATTCAGGTGCTTTTTTCGTTTGTTTTTAAAGTGAAAACAGTGATTTCAGGAACGGAAAGAAATCGGAAAGGAAGCCTCGTTGTACCAAGCCCCCTGTTCACATACAGGGTCAGCCCATCCTCTTCATACATGCCTTCTGTATAGACAGAAGCAAAGGGAGGAGTTACGAGCGGGCCATACAGGGGCAGCTGGACCTGGCCGCCGTGGCTATGGCCTGAAAGCTGCCAGTCTGCAGGGTGCTTTTTCGTTTCCAGTGCGGCATCCGGCTCATGTGCGAGAAGGAGAGTGAATTGCCTGCTGTCTGCTCCGGCAAGTGCCTGCTGATAATCAGGTTTTCCAAGCATCAAATCGTCGATCCCGGCCAAATAGATGAATGAACCATCCAGCAATGCAATCTTTTTGCCGCTGTTTTTCAGCAGAGAAAATCCGGATTCATCCATTATGGCCTTATAAACGTCTGTGCCGTATCCCCCATGGTCGTGATTTCCGTATATGGAGTATTTTCCGAGCGGTGCTTTTAATTTTTTCAGTTCAGGGGCGATTTTATGCAAATATTCATATTGATTCGGTTTATCGACAAGATCACCTGTAAATAAAATGATATCGGGTGAAAGCTGGTTTATTTTACTGACAACTTTAACCAGCTGGTCAATTGAATAATCATGACCCAGATGGGTATCGCTGAACTGAATCATCTTAAGGCCATCAAAGGCCGGAGGGATTTTGCCGTTTTTCATAGTTATCTGAGTCACTTTTATCAATTTTGGCTCAATATACCTTGCATAAGCATAGCCGAAAAAAAGAGCAAGAAGCATTCCGGCAGCTGCTGATAAAAAAAGTTTGAGAAAACTCCTTCTTGAATGGGTGTGTTCCAGACCGCCGCCCCCTTTCTTAAAGACTGCCCCTACTACTTTTAGAAAGACGGGCCGTTTTCCTCTTTTTCAGATAATTATTTTAATTGTTAGAAAACTATGGTAAAATATGAATGGTCATTCATTTTGGGGGTGTTTTTGTTGAAGGATAAAGTAATTATTGTAACAGGCGGTTCCAGCGGGATGGGAAAAGCAATGGCGGCAAAGTTTGCTGCACAAGGCGCGAACGTTGTCATTACGGGAAGATCACTTGAAAATTTAGAAGCAGCCAAAGAAGAAATGACAGGTCTTGAAGGGACAATCACTCCTTTCCAGATGGATGTGAGGGTGCCTGAAATGTCGGAAGAACTGATCCGCAAAACGGATGAAGCATTCGGACGAATTGACGGACTTGTCAATAATGCTGCAGGGAATTTCATCTGTCCTGCAGAACAGCTTTCAGTTAATGGATGGAACTCAGTCATTAATATTGTATTGAACGGCACGTTTTACTGCAGCAGTGCAGCAGGGAAGTACTGGATTGAAAAGCAGCAAAAAGGATCAATTCTGAATATGGTTGCTACATACGCATGGGGAGCAGGAGCGGGTGTCATTCACTCCGCTGCAGCGAAAGCAGGCGTGCTGTCCATGACAAGAACGCTTGCTGTTGAATGGGGAAGAAAATACGGCATTCGGGTAAATGCCATCGCACCTGGTCCTATTGAGAGAACTGGGGGAGCGGACAAGCTGTTTCAATCTGAGGAAGCAGCTAAAAGAACGCTGAAAAGTGTGCCGCTCGGACGTCTTGGAACACCGGAGGAAATCGCATCCCTTGCTTCGTTCATTCTTTCTGAAGAAGCCTCGTACATGAACGGGGAATGCATTACATTAGACGGCGGACAATGGCTGAATCAGCACCCGTTTTAATCACTGACGATCCATTCAAAAAAGATGCTCGCTTCAGAGCATCTTTTTTTCATATCATAAGCACCATTAAACCGGTCTCCCTCTATGGTATAATCATACAAAAACAAAGAGAGAAAGCGGGATGGGATATGGATCCATTGGATATCATGGCTAACCTGGAGCACGCAAAACCGTTCTGCCAGGCCATTTTCAGTGCAGATGAACAAAAGGTCATCGGGTATGAGATTGTGGGGAGAATCTACATTGATAATGAATGGAAGAGCATGGGGCCATTTTTTAGAGATGATTCCATTCCTGATGAATACAGACTCGAGGCAGATTACCACATCTTACATATGGCGCTGGATCATTTTCTTGATCCGGCTGATGATACCCTGATTTTTATTAACAGAGATGCGAACCTGCTCATGCTCGATCATGGTGAAAGCCTTCTCGAACTATTGTTTCAATGGCAGGAAAAGGGCGGAAATCTTGAACGGATCGTGATTGAAATTACGGAACATACATTTACTGGAGATATAACGCAGCTTACACATGTTTTTACCTATTACCGGACATACGGCATTAAAATGGCGGTTGAGAATGTAGGGAAAGCAAGCAGCAATCTGGACAGAATCGCTCTTTTGATGCCAAATATCCTGAAGATTGATCTGCAGCCTCTCAGGTTAACGTCTCCTCTGCAAACGTATCACGATGTTCTGTATTCCATATCACTGCTTGCAAGAAAAATAGGTGCAGCCATTTTGTACAGCGAAATTGACCTTCACTTTCAATTTCAGTACGCGTGGAAAAATGGCGGCCGCTTTTTTCAGGGGGATTATCTTCAGCCGCCAAAAGAAGGCAAAATAGAACCTTACCTTCTGAAAGAAAAAATGACAGGAGAGTTTCAGGCGTTCATAAGGTATGAAAAGAAAAAACTGCAGCATTTCTATGACCTGTCAGAAGAGTTTCATCAACGAATCAGCCTTCTTTTTGCAAAAGAATCCAGGCATGCTACAGGTTCGTTTGATGAACTGATTAAAAAACTCTCGGAAGAACTGAACGATTGCTGTTTCAGGATCTACGTCTGCGACGGGGACGGTTTTCAGCAAAGCTCGAACTTCCTGAAAAAAGACAACGAATGGAAAATCCAGCCACACTACAATCTTAAAAACTGGAGCTGGCGCCCTTATTTTCTTGAAAATATCATGAAGATGCAGATCAGAAAAAAAGGCTTTTTCAGTGATGTGTACAGCGACATTGAAACAGGTGAATCCATCAGAACGTTCTCCTACCCGATTGATCAAAAGCATTACCTGTTCCTCGATCTGCCCTATTCCTATCTTTATGAAAATGAGGGGCTGCTGTAATAAATTTTGTTCATTGCGCCATCCTAAATAGAAAGAACGCTCTAAGGGGTGACAATATGGACAAATTCACACTCGCTCTGGCTATTCTGGCATTTATGATTGCAGCAGGCGGACTGCTGTATACCATTGGTGTAGGCCGGCTTGTGGACACTAGAAAGAGCGAACACGATACCCAAATGAATGAGAAAATTCAGGCCCATCCCTATATCCGCAATCCAATATTCCTGGCATGCCTGATTGCAGCAGCTTTCATTGCAATCTACATTTTTTATCTTGCTTTCACACGTACATGGTAAACAGCAGCAGTCAGCTGCTGTTTTTTTGTTTGGAAAAAAGACGATTATCCTTTTCTCAATAGGGTAAGGATTAAAATAAGAGAAATTGTCAGAAAATGATGGTATTTTGTGGATTATCGTTGGATAAAAACGACACAGACTCTGATAAAATTTAAGCACAGATATTAGCGGGAGGGTAATGACATGAAACTTTTTTTAAGCACACTCGTCGCACTTATATTATTTCTGGGTTACGGACATACAGGTTCTGCTGAGGAACTGCTGACTGAAGAACAATCGGTTCAGGCAGTGCAGAAGGCGTCAGAGGTACAGGCGTCCCTCACCGAAAAGGAACGGCCTTTAAACGAAATAAAGGCTATGATGGAGCCTTATTTCACCCGTTCGTTTATTGAAAAGTATGTAAAAGAAAATGTAAAAGAGACTGAAAACGGCTATATTGTGTTCGGCAGCGATTTCACCCCTTACACCATGCCTTACTTTAATTATGATGAAGAGATGACGTTCGGCGCTGAAAAGAATACGCATAAATTATTTCAGTTTTTTCCTGCAGAAGAGGAGGGGCCTGTGAGCTATGATGACCATTATGAGGCTGTCCTGTTTGTGCAGGAGAACGGCGGATACAAAATTGAAGATGTCGTCTTTTCAGAAACTGAGCCCAAAATAGAATCTCCTGAAAAGAAGAAGCCGTTTAATGTCAGTCTGATTTTCGATAAGCCAGAGGCTGTTTCATTTGTAAATGAGGACGGTTTCAGTTTTATGTGGAACCCTTATCTTCAGATGAAAACACTGCTGAGCGCTTACGTCTCAGACGTTCAGACAAGTGCTGCAGGATATGCGGAGTGATAAGAAAGAAACCACCCTGGTCTTCAGACAGGTAATAAGACAAATCCCGGCCTGCATACCTTTTAGAGGGAACCACTCTTTTAAAGGGGGATTACGGGATGATAAAGCGGTTTAACCGGCTGCTGATTGAGCTGCCAAAGCCGAAGTATGCGGATCCAAATGCGGCAGCTGCCGTTCAGGAGCTGCTCGGCGGAAAATTCGGAGAGATGTCAACGCTGAATAATTATATGTTTCAGTCGTTTAATTTCAGGCAGAAGAAAAAGCTGAAGCCTTTTTATGACCTGGTCTCAAGCATAACAGCCGAGGAGTTTGGCCATGTTGAGCTCGTTTCCAATACCATCAATTTAATGCTCACCGGTTCAACGTATCCTGCGCCTCCTGATGCAACTCCTATGCAGGGGGCAAAGGACAAAAGGAACAGCCAGCATTTCATTCAGACGGCACAGACTTCTTATCCATTTGACTCTATGGGAAAACCATGGACGGGAGAAAATGTATTCAACAGCGGGAATCTGGTCCTTGATCTGCTTCATAACTTTTTCCTTGAATGCGGGGCGAGGACGCATAAAATGAGAGTGTATGAGATGACGGACCACCCGGTTGCAAGAGAGATGATCGGGTACTTGCTCGTTCGGGGCGGGGTACATGTCGTTGCCTATGCAAAAGCTCTTGAAGTCATTACAGGTGTTGATGTCGGAAAAATGCTGCCGATTCCAAATCTCGACAATAAAGCCTTCGCCGATGCGAGAAAATTCGAGGACATGGGCATCCATCTGAGGCTTTATACGTTCAGCGATACCGATTACAGGGACATAAATAAAATCTGGAAGGGACCGCATCCGATTGACGGCCAGCCTTTAAAAGTATTTGACGGAATGCCATCAGGAGCGCCGGTGCCGGAACTGGATGAAGTACCTGAAGAATTCGCCCCGGGCATTTCTAAAGAGGATTTTGATGAAATTGCTAAAAGGCTGATGAGGTCAGCGGGTATATAAAAAGGATGTCCCAAAAATAAACTTTGGGACATCCTTTTTGCTCGTTTAGCCAATTTCAAGCAGTTTTTCAAGCTTTTTCAAATCGAATCCAGCTACTGTTTCCCCGTCTACCAACACTGTTGGTGTAGAAAAAGATTTTAATTTTTCTGTCATTCTCTTTCTTGCTTCAGCATCTTCTGCTACATTGAAAACCTTGTATTGTATCCCGTGATGATCTAAAAACTGCTTGACGATCTGACACGGAGGACATTCGGGCTGTGTATAGACATGTACTTCTTTCATTCCTGTCATGCTCCTTTTTTTCAGCTCTTTATCTTTTTGGCATATGCATCGACAAGACCCATGGCACAGACGGATAAATCAAGATCCAGTATTCTGTATACACTGTGTGATCTTGGGATGCCTTTTAAATCAAGATACGCATAAATCTCGTGTTGAAGTTCCATTTTAACATGTTCTGCTGCTGAACGAACCCCGGTTTGACCCGCGACTGTTTCCACTGCCCTGATAAAGACCGGCAGCCACTCCCTGAGTGCAGCCGTAGCGGCTTTTGGATTGCGGCTCACTCCGAAATGGCTGAAATGGATTGCCTTTAAGTCCAGGCTGTCAAATAAATCCGCGGCTTCAAGCATCGCTTCCGGGTTGAACTGATTCGGGGAAGTGGACGGCAAATAAAATTCAAGCCCTTCAGATAGCAGCTCCTGATAGTAAATGCCGATTGTATCCCCTGTATACATACTCATGCTTTTATGGTCTAAAATGCTGAAATGATGATTGGCATGCCCGGGTGTATCATAAAAAGTGAGCTTTGAATCCGGTCCGATCTGAATAGATTCGCCATCTGACATGGCGATAATCCGGTCTTCGGGCACAGGCACGATCGGGGAAAAAAGATCATCAAACTGTTCGCCGTACACCGCTTTTGCACCGGCAATCAGCCTGGTGGGATCGATTAAATGCCTTGCCCCTTTCGGATGCACGACAACCTTTGCATTCGGACAGCTTTCAAGAAGCAGACCGGCTCCGCCTGCATGGTCAAGGTGGACGTGGGTAACAATAATATAGGAAATATCTTCAAGCCGGACGCCAAGGTCATTCAACCCATTTTTAATATGTGGAACAGAAGGACTTGATGAAGGCTCAAAGAGTGTGATATTCTCTTCAAGTAATACATAGGAACTTGTACGACCCGTCATCCCTAAATCATGACTGTCGATGATTGCTGAACGTTCATCCATTTTGGTTACAAGCGACACGTTTTTACCCCCTTGTGATCATTGATTTCTCCCATCATACTCATTTTATGTTTGCCCGGAGACGATGTAAAGAATTTTCAGGCAGCTGTAAAATACGATGGATAGAATAAAGAAGGACGCACAAACTAGAGGCGAAGGCGGACCTCAAGTTGACTCACTCTGTTGGAGGTGATACTAATGTCACAGCTTTTAGGTATCATAACTAGACTTCAAAGTCTGCAGGAAAATGCCGTTTCGAATGAACCAAGCCAGCGCTTCTTTGAAGTTGAGGGTGAAAAACGCTGCAGTGTAAAATATTTTGATAAAACGGATACGTTCGAACTTGAAGTATTCCAAAAAGATGAAAAGCCCCAGTCTTATCAATTTGACAACATCGATATGATCGCAATTGAGATTTTTGATTTGCTCCAATAAACGGGAGGGAACCGATGAATACGAAACCAAGCGTCATTTGTCCGAATTGCCATGAGCAGCAGCCTCTGAATGAAGTGCTGACTGCCCTGTCCAATCAGAATGTCAATTATTCGTGTTCCAACTGCCATTATCATATGCGTAATATTCAAACGAAAAAAGGGTAAACAGCCAAAACATTGGCTGTTTTTTTTGATGTTTAGAAAATTATAAAGTTAAAAGGCTGTGGAAAACATAACCAAGTTATCCTCGGCAAACGCAAGCGCCTAGATCCTTTGTCAGAACAAATCCGGCAAAAAAGACGGGACCCGGACTTTTCTGCCGGATTCTTATCTGCCTATCGGAGCGGGCCTTGGCGCTTCGGCTTTTGTTCTGGTTATTTTCTAGTTTTAACCAACATTTGGTTAAGTGAAAAAAGTTTTTATAAATTTGTGTGAAAATCCGAAACCTTCATTCAATTTCAAACGTTATATATAGTGACTCGGGTAATGGAGGCGGATCTGTTCAGCGGTTAAACAGCAGACTGTTTAAAAAGAGGGCTTTGAGGAAAAAATATACTATAAAATTTACGCCAATTTGCTCAATACTCTCTTCAGCCAAGCATATAATATCTTGGTTCTGTAATTTCCGCTGAAAAGGAGCTGTCATATGACTGACCATTTTGCCTTTTACAAT
This sequence comes from Metabacillus mesotrionivorans, assembly GCF_052171315.1. Taxonomy (NCBI): domain Bacteria; kingdom Bacillati; phylum Bacillota; class Bacilli; order Caryophanales; family Bacillaceae; genus Metabacillus; species Metabacillus mesotrionivorans. The sequence continues at coordinate 719,402 of NZ_JBQMFF010000001.1, forward strand.
GTCTCTGAAGGAAACATGTCATTTGATGCTATGATCCATAAAATTAAATCCTTCCTGAAGAAAGACCCGAGAAGCACCTATCTTCTGTCAATCGGCACAGATTCACAGGTTCATCAGACAGAAACAAAGTTTATCACTGCTGTTCATGTTCACCGTCTCGGAAAAGGAGCGTGGGGCTGCCTGAAGAATTCGGTCATCCCGCGGCCAATAACGAGCCTCCATGAAAAAATATCCATGGAAACGACTTTAAGCCAGGAGCTTGCCTATGCGTTTACATCCGTTTATTTGGGAGAGCTTGCAGAAATTCTTATTCCTTATTCGGATGAGGGAGCAGATCTTACATTTGAAATTCATCTGGATATTGGGAGGAAGGGTGTGACAAAGGACCTTATTCAGGAGATGACCGGAAGAATTCAGGCTATGGGCCTGGAAGCAAAAATCAAGCCTGACTCCTATACTGCATTCAGCTATGCCAATCGGTTCACAAAATAATGAATCTGTCGGAATTTGCGGTTGACGCAGTGCTTTTTCATTGATTAATCTATCATTAAGGGGGCAATCTATTATGAATTCTGCAGCAGAAATTCTTTCACAGGACGACCAAAAATTTTTAGTTGAGCTTCTTCTTAAACAGCAATATGCTCTGGAGCTGGTCAGCAGCGAGATTTATGAAATTGAAAACGGCACAAAACAGTCTGATCATGCAACCTATCAAAAACTGATCCGGCTGTATGACCGAATCCGATTTGAAGTGAAATGATTACATACGCCTGGTACTCTTAGCAAGAGTATCTTTTTTTTGCTTTTCATGTTAAAAGATGCTCTTGAGGGAATGGCAAAGAGAGATGTATCCGCATTTCTTTCCCTCTTTGTGGTAAAATAAAAAGGTGGTTTGAACATATTTAAAGCGGGGTAAATGGGTTCGGTGTGAACTTTTTTAGAGAGGGAGAACAAATGTGATTAGCATACATACAAAGAAATTGCTGAATGAATCAACGATAGAAGAATATATGATACCTTCAGATAAGGTTGCACATGTACAGATTGGCAATAACCTCGAGCATGCACTGCTTGTTTTGACGAAAACAGGCTACACGGCAGTGCCGGTTCTTGATCCTTTCTTTAAACTGCATGGACTTCTTGGCACAAACATGATGATGGATGCTATCTTAGGCCTCCAGCGAATTGAATTTGAGAAGCTTGAACATATGAAGGTTGAAGAGGCTATGAATGCAGATATTCCAAGGCTGCATTTAAAAGATCCGATTTCCAAAGGGCTGGATTTGGTCATTGATCACTCTTTTGTCTGTGTTGTCGATGACGACGGCATATTTGAGGGAATCCTGACAAGACGCGCCATTTTGAAAGAACTTCAGAAACAAATGATTGAAAATAGATAAATTCCGGGAGAGAAGGAGAGGAACATTTGCTCCTTCTTTTGCTTTTTAACGGAAAAGGGAGACGATAAAGGTGGCACAGGCTATTCTTGAAAAAGAAGAAATCAAGCAGCAGTCTTCGAATAGAAAGCGCCCATTTATCCTGGCTGCGGTTATGCTCGCAATGTTTATGGCTGCTATCGAAGCAACAATTGTATCCACTGCCATGCCTGCGATTGTAGGAGAGCTTGGAGGATTTTCGTTATACAGCTGGGTTTTTTCGTCCTATTTGCTGATGAATGCTGTTACCGTTTTGATTTATGGGAAGTTATCCGATCTGTTCGGCAGAAAGCCTGTCCTTATATTCGGCATTTCTGTTTTTCTCGCCGGTTCTGCGATGTGCGGGATGGTCAGCTCGATGGAGTGGCTGATTGCAGCAAGGTTTATCCAAGGGTTTGGAGCAGGCGCTGTCATGCCGATTGCATCGACAATTGTTGGAGACATTTATACAAAAGAAGAGCGGGCTAAAATTCAGGGATACTTATCAAGCGTATGGGGGATTTCTGCCGTAATGGGACCTGCAATCGGCGGGCTTTTAGTCCAGTTTGTGAGCTGGAGATTTGTCTTTTGGGTTAATATTCCGCTTGGGCTTTTAGCGATTGCAGGGCTTGTTTTCTATCTCCACGAAAATGTGGAGCGAAAAAAACATGAAATTGATTACAAGGGAGCCCTATTCTTATTTCTTTCCATAAGCACAGCTATGATTGTTCTTGTGGAAGGAGGCATCAGATGGCCATGGATGTCGAGTCCGGTCATTTTGATCTCATCGGCTGCGGTTTTGTCTTTTGTCCTATTTATTCGACAGGAAAAACGTGCAAAAGAGCCTATGATGCCGTTTAGTATCTGGAAAGAAAAAAGCATCTTCATCGCAAACATAACCTCATTAACAACAGGTGTTATGCTGATTGGAATCTCATCTTTTCTTCCGGCTTTTGTACAGGCTGTGATGGGACAGACCCCGATTATTGCGGGATTTACTCTTACCGCTATGTCCATTGGCTGGCCAATCGCATCAACCATATCAGGGCGGCTCCTTTTTAAAATTGGTTTTAGAACCACCTCGGTTATCGGAGGTGCAGCCCTGATCGCCGGAAGTGCTGTTTTCTTCACGCTGACACCGGACGACGGCCCTCTGTGGGCTGCCTTTGGTTCCTTCCTTGTCGGCATAGGGATGGGAATGACCACGACGGCTTTCATTGTCTCCATTCAAAGTACAGTCAGCTGGGAGCAGAGGGGTTCAGCAACAGCGGCAAACATGTTTATGAGGACGCTGGGTAATACGATTGGCGCCGCTTTGCTTGGAGGAATACTAAATACCCGGCTGCAGTCTTATTTCAGGGATGAAGGAATTGGTGAAACAATCAATCTTGATTCCGTTAACAGGCTCCTCAGCCCTGAGGAAGCATCAAAGCTTTCTGATGATGCCATGCAGGCTTTAAAAGAAGGCCTGACATACTCCCTTCACAGTGTTTATATTATTGTGTTCCTATTTGCTGTTATCAGTTTCGTTCTTATATTAAGGCTTCCAAAAGAAAAGAAAGAGGCGCAGGAGAAGTAACTCCCGCGCCTTTTTGCTGTTTAATTTAGTTCAAGGAGTTCAATCCGGTTTCCGAATGGATCGTAAAATGAAAATCTGTTTACACCGAGAATCGGTATCTCTTCTTTCATTTCTACAGAAAGCTTAGTCAGATAATCCCTGGCATCTTTAAGATCTTCTACTTCAAAGGCCGGGTGCCGTTTGCTTTTGGATCCGTCCGTTTCCTCAAGGCCGATATGCAGTTCTAATGATCCTGCACGGCACCAGAAACCGCCATTCTTTAGAAGTGCCGACGGCTTAGGTATTTCTTCAAATCCGAGCTCTTGAATGTAAAACTTACGGGCAGGTTCTTCTTCTGCAGGAGAAACGCACAGCTGCAGATGATGAAGGCTTTTTATTTTCATTGGGAAACCTCCTATAAGATAAGGTTATAGAATAACTGAAGAATGAGCAGAACAGTGATCAGACGTATCAGCCAAGCCGCCTGTTTAAAACTGAGCTTTGCTGCAAAACGCACTGCAATCTGTGCTCCAAGTATGCTTCCAGCAGCAAGACTCAGCGCAATATTCCAATTCATGATGCCTGAAAGGGCGTAGGCAGTGAATGCCCCGGTGCAGCTTAAGAAAGTCTGAAATCGTGTAAAGGCAACTGATTTAATATAGGAAAATCCGTTATGCAAAAAAGTGTACATCAGGAGAGTTCCCTGCCCGGGCCCGAACATTCCGTCATAGGCTCCAATTCCAAAAACGAGAGGGTAGAGCCTTTTCTTCAGCCGGGGTTCAGCCGTTTTCTGTTCCTGCGGTTTTTTCAACAGATTGAGCCCCAAAGCGAAAAGGAGGAGAAAGAGAGCGATGACAGTCATCACTTCCCCGCTCACCTGACTTGTGAAGGCAGCTCCAAGCACACCTCCTCCAACAGTAAATGGCGCAGTTGCTGCCATTTCCCTCACGTTCACTTCTTTTTTTCTAAGGAGAACAGCAAAGCTTGAAAGTGAACTTAACGTATTTGCAAATTTATTAGAGGAGATAATGGTGTGAATAGGCAGTCCGTACATGAGCATTAGGGGCATGTTGATCATACCGCCGCTCCCTGCAAGAGTGCCGATGAAGGTTGCTGCAATACCGATGAAAAAGATCGGCCATTCCATAAAGCATCACATCTTCCTGACAAGTTAAAGCGCGCTTTTCACCCTAAGTATATTCTTCGAGTGACAATAATGAAATTATGAATAAATTAGCATATAATATAAGGAAAACTTATAGAGGAGGTATTTATGCAGCTGACTGAATTAAAAATGCTTGTTGTTCTTTCTGAAGAAATGAATATGAGAAAAGCGTCCGAACGGCTTTTTGTTTCCCAGCCTGCGCTGTCACAAAGGCTGCAGTCCATCGAAAAGTCATGGGGCTTTCAAATTTTTATCCGTTCACAAAAAGGACTGACGCTTACACCTGCGGGAGAAAAAATTGTAGCATTCGCAAAAGAAGTGACGAAGAAAGAAGAAAAACTGCGTGAAGAGATTTCAGAGCTTGAAGGAGAGGTGCACGGCACATTGAAGATCGCCGTGGCATCCATCATCGGACAGCACTGGCTGCCTAACATTCTCAAGAAATATGTCAGCAAATATCCTCATGCAAAAATTTCACTTGTGACGGGGTGGAGCAGCGAGATTTTAAAAAGTATGTATGAAGATCACGTTCACCTCGGCATTATCAGAGGAAATCCGGAATGGAAAGGGGTCAAGAAGCATTTGCTGACAGACACCCTGTACTTGGTGGATTCAGAAATTCAAAAGGTTGAGGATCTGATTGATACTGAGCGTCCCTTTATTCAATTTAAAAGCGACTCGTCCTATTACCAGGAGATTCAGGATTGGTGGCATAAACATTTTCAGAGCAGCCCAAAGCGCACAATTGTTGTCGACCAGATTGAAACGTGCAAACAAATGGCCTACAACGGAATCGGATATGCGATCCTGCCTTCGGTTACGCTTGTGGACGACAATCGGGACATTCATAAAATCCCATTATTAAACGAGCACGGAGATCCAATCGTAAGGGACACATGGCTGCTTGGGTTTGACTCATCGTTTAAATTGAAGCAAGTGCAGGCGTTTCTTGACATCCTGAAAGAAGAGGGCATCTCTTAAAAGCGACAATTTTTCTGCAAGCAGCTGATAAAGCTGTTTTTTATTTTGCAGCAGAAACGATTGACAATGAGAATAGTTTTCAATTAAAGTAATAGTGAAAATGAAAATCATTATCAATTAAAGAGGTGGCACGAGTGAAAATGGCTCTTATTCTATATGCAAGCATGTCAGGGAATACAGAAGACATGGCAAGACTGATCGGACAGCAGCTAAGTGAAAAAGGGATGGATGTGATGTTTGAGGAGCTGGATCTTTGCATGACAGATGACCTGTTCAACTATGATGTGATTCTTGCCGGCACTTACACATGGGGAGACGGAGACCTTCCGTATGAGGCAGAAGATTTTTATGAAGAACTCACAGAGTTAAACCTAAGAGGGAAGCTGGTTGCCTGTTTCGGGTCAGGAGATCATGCCTATCCGAAATTCTGCGCGGCAGCAGATCTGCTTCAAAGGCGATTTAAAGAAACAGGGGCAGAAGTTTTTCGTGATACATTAAAAATAGAAGGTTCACCGGAATCAGACCTGGAACAGGAAGCCTGCAGAATGTTTGCAGATGCTGTTGCCGAATGGAGCGCTGCTGCCGGAAAAACAATGTTATAAATGCAGCGCCAGGTTTCAGCTTGTCAACAAACCCGTCCTTTGATACAGTAATGAGGTATATAGTCTGAAGGAGGAATACATATGAAAATGATGGATGCGAATGAGATTATCTCGTTTATTCAAAATAGTACAAAATCGACACCTGTAAAAGTGTATGTGAAAGGCGATCTTGAAGGAATCGATTTCGGCTCTTCTTCACAAACATTCATAAACGGCAGCAGCGGTGTTGTTTTCGGCGAATGGGCTGAAATTCAGACGGTGCTTTCTCAAAACCAAGCGAAAATTGATGATTTTGTTGTGGAAAATGACCGCCGCAATTCAGCGATTCCGCTTCTTGATATGAAAAACATTAAAGCGCGAATTGAGCCTGGCGCTATTATTCGCGACCAAGTCGAAATCGGCGATAACGCCGTTATTATGATGGGAGCTTCCATCAACATCGGTTCAGTAATTGGCGAAGGCACGATGATTGATATGAACGTTGTTCTTGGAGGTCGTGCTACAGTAGGGAAAAACTGCCATATCGGAGCGGGATCTGTTCTTGCAGGCGTCATCGAACCGCCATCTGCAAAACCGGTTGTCATTGAAGATGATGTAGTCATCGGAGCCAATGCCGTCGTATTAGAAGGCGTTACAGTCGGCAAAGGCGCTGTCGTTGCTGCAGGCGCAATCGTCATTGACGATGTGGAGCCTTACACAGTTGTAGCAGGTACCCCTGCCCGCAAAATTAAAGATATCGATGAAAAAACAAAATCAAAAACTGAAATCAAACAAGAGCTCAGACAGCTTTAATACTTGAATGATTGACCGGCGTGGATGTTTTAGCATCCACGCCTTCTCTATAGAAACAGGGGGGATACGATTGGATCAAATGGACCTATTGTCAAAAATCAGACAGGATCTTCACCGCATTCCTGAGCTTGGCTTTCAGGAATATAAAACTCAGGCGTACCTTTTGGAACATCTCGGGTCTTTACCCGCAGAAAGACTCGAAATCAAAAAATGGAAAACCGGTTTGTTTGTAAAAGTAAAAGGAACAGCTCCTTTGAAAACACTTGCTTACCGTGCCGATATCGACGGACTTCCCATTCGCGAGGAAACCGGCTATGATTTCAAGTCTGATCATCCGGAGCTCATGCATGCCTGCGGCCACGATTTCCATATGACGATTGCGCTTGGAATCATTCATTATTTCGTCAAACATCCAGTCAGAGATGATCTGCTGTTTCTTTTTCAGCCTGCAGAAGAAGGCCCCGGAGGAGCTGAACCGATGCTCAGAAGCGAAGAAATGAAGGAGTGGAAACCTGATTTCATTACGGCACTTCACATTGCTCCGGAATATCCTGTCGGTACAATTGCCACACGTCCCGGTCTGCTTTTTGCGAATACATCGGAATTATTCATTGACTTAAAGGGAAAAGGGGGACATGCAGCCTATCCTCATACGGCTCAGGACATGATTGTTGCTGCTGCATCTCTTGTTACACAGCTGCAGACCGTTGTTTCAAGAAACGTTGACCCGCTTGACAGTGCGGTGATTACGTTCGGGAAAATAACAGGAGGCACGGTTCAGAACATTATCGCAGAAAATGCGAGGCTTGAAGGAACGATCCGAACGCTGTCCGTTGAGTCGATGGATAAAGTGAAAGAACGGATTGAGGCACTTGTCAGAGGGCTTGAGATCGGCTATTCCTGCAGCGCGGTCATTGATTACGGTTCGATGTACCATCAGGTATACAACCATCATGAGCTGACGGAAGAATTCATGGATTTTGCAAAAGTGAACACAGATACTGAAGTTGTGCTGTGCAGAGAGGCCATGACGGGCGAAGATTTTGGATATATGCTGGATGAGATTCCGGGATTCATGTTCTGGCTCGGAGTGGACTCCCTGTATGGACTTCATCACTCAAAGCTTCAGCCTAAAGAGGAAGCGATAGGGGCAGCTGTTGACCTTATGTGCAGATATTTTCTCTACAAAGCGAACGGCTTATCAGAATAAAGGTACCTCCTATGAGACACATTAGTCTTAGGAGGTGGATGAGATGCCAAAAATCGGTGTTGAACAATCATTATCAGATGTTACAGCTGCACTTCAGTCAAAGGGGTATGATGTTGTAGAACTCCGCAATGAAGAGGATGCAAAAGGCTGTGACTGCTGCATTATTACAGGCCAGGATTCCAACATTATGGGAATCAGCAATGCTGTAACAAGCGGTTCTGTTTTTACAGCAAGCGGTTATACAGCGGATGAAATCTGCCAGCAGGTAGAGAGCAGGCTTCAATAAAAAAAGAAATGAGCTGCCGAAGCCGGCAGCTCATTTGCTGTTTTTCACTGTTTTTTCTCAATATAAACCTGATGCGGAAACGGAATCTCAATTCCGTGTGCATCAAGTGTTTCTTTCACTTTTTTACGGAGATTGCGCTCTACGCCCCACTGCATCATATTCTCTGTCTTGGCAATAATCCGGATCACAACATCCGATGCGCCAAGGCTTTGAACGCCAATCACACTTGGTCCCTCAATGATTGATGCATCCCCGGCGGCCATATCATCACATGCCTTTTGAATAACCGAAATAGCCTCATCAATATTATCATCGTATGAAATGCCAATATCAACAAGTGCCCGCATGTTGCCCCTGGAATGATTGCTTAAGCTGATGATCTCTCTGTTCGGCACATAATTAAGCGTGCCGTCAAAGCTTCTGATCTGAGTAGTCCGCAGACCAACCTGCTCAACAATGCCAGAGTATCCTGCCGTTGTTACATAATCCTCGACATCAAGCTGTTTTTCAAGAAGCAGAAAAAAGCCTGTCACCACGTCGCTGACAAGTCCCTGTGCTCCAAAACCGATGGCAAGCCCTACAACTCCAGCCCCGGCAAGGAGAGCTGTTGCATCATATTCAAATACCTCAAATACCATCACGACAAAAATAAAGATCAGAATATATGAGAAGAGATTGAGTGTCAGACTCTGCAGCGTTCTGGATCTCCCAATTGAAATTGACTGACGCTCCTGAACCCTCTTAAACGTCTTTTCAACCACTCTTGTGCCAATAGCCCTTACGACCAGAAAAGCAATAAGTATGCCGATCAGCTTAAGTGTGATCACTCCGGCTGCCGTCAACAGGCCTACCCAGTTTACTCTGCTGATTAAATCAAAAAATTCCATGAACCAACATCCTTCCTGTACAAATAAAGTAAGACTAATTATTTGGTTACCCCAAGGCCGTCATGTTAAACTTGATTTTGTAGAATTTAATCAGAAATTGCTGAGATTTGGTGATTGTTTTCAACCTGAAAAGGGAATACCAATACATGTGCTCCTTTTTAGGCAACATACCTTTTTTAAATTAATTATTATTTAACATTGACTGAAAATAAACATTGCACTATAATGGTCAATGTGAAATAAACAAGACAATAATTGAGAAAATCATTTTATGATTCTCAATTAAGCTGATATCGATTCCAGATATCAATTACATATTGGAGGGATACATCATGGCAGAACGCATGGTAGGTAAACAAGCACCGCGCTTTGAAATGGATGCGGTAATGGCTGACAAGGAATTTGGAAAAGTAAGCCTTGAAGAAAATATGAAAAACGACAAATGGACAGTGCTGTTCTTTTACCCAATGGACTTCACGTTCGTTTGCCCGACTGAAATTACATCAATGTCAGACCGTTATGATGAGTTCGAAGATCTTGATGCTGAAGTAATCGGCGTTTCAACTGATACAATCCACACTCATCTTGCATGGATCAACACAGACCGTAAAGAAAACGGCCTTGGCGACCTTAAATTCCCGCTTGCAGCGGATACAAACCATATGGTTTCACGCGAATACGGCGTCCTTATTGAAGAAGAAGGCGTAGCTCTTCGCGGACTATTTATCATCAATCCTGACGGCGAGCTTCAATACGCTGTTGTTAACCACAACAACATCGGCCGTGACGTAGATGAAACACTTCGTGTGCTTCAGGCTCTTCAAACTGGCGGACTTTGCCCGGCTAACTGGAAACCTGGACAAGCTACACTTTAATAAACGGTTGATGAGAGGTCTAACTTTTTGTTAGGCCTTTTTTAAACAAGCAATGGAGGGAAACACAATGAAATTACGCGCACCAATGCCTGAACTGAACGGCGCAACTGAATGGCTGAACGGCCAGCTGACAAAAGAAGACCTGATTGGCGAGAAACCTACACTGATCCATTTCTGGTCAGTAAGCTGCCATCTTTGCAAAGAGGCAATGCCTCAAGTAAATGAATTCAGAGATCAGTACAAAGACAAACTTAATGTTGTGGCTGTTCACATGCCAAGATCAGAAGACGATCTGAACCTTGAAGACATCAAGAAAGTTGCTGCTGAGCATGATATTTCACAGCCAATCTTTGTTGACAGCGAACATAAGCTGACAGATGCATTTGAAAATCAGTATGTTCCTGCTTATTATGTATTTGACAAAACAGGAGCTCTCCGTCACTTCCAGGCAGGCGGAAGCGGCATGAAAATGCTTGAAAAACGTGTAAACCGCGTGCTTGCCGAAACAGAAAACGCAGAATAAAAAAAGTGCTCCGTTTACGGAGCGCTTTCTTTTTTCTACATTTTTAACCATTTATTTGATTTTCTAAACCTTTCCATGTATAATGAAAAAGTTAGTTCATTATGAAATACCCTTCTACCATATTAATAATGAGTCAATCAGTCCTTATACGGACAAATGCTTCAAATTCAAATCCTTTGATTTTTGTTAGCTCAATTCAAGCTGGCGCGGTCATCGGAGCCGCAAGGACGAGAGAGAGGTAGGGCTTTCGTTGCTTTGTGTTCACAGATAATAAATGAATAACCAATAGATTTGTCACACTATCAAAATCTTTTTATGATTTTATATGGCATTTAGCATTCACATGTTATAAAGACTATCTATTCCTCTAATTGATACTCTTTATAATATGTGAATATTTTATTTACCATGTTGTAAATAGTAGGGCATATTAAAAAATTTTTGGAGGTTTTCTCTCATGACGACTGGAAAAGTAAAATGGTTCAATTCAGAAAAAGGCTTTGGATTTATCGAAGTTGAAGGCGGAAACGACGTATTCGTTCACTTCAGCGCGATCACTGGCGAAGGGTACAAAACATTAGAAGAAGGCCAAGAAGTTGAATTCAACATCGTTGAAGGCAACCGCGGACCTCAAGCTGAGAATGTTGTAAAATTATAATGAACGAAAAAGCCGCTCAGGTCTGAGCGGCTTTTTTATTTGCTCTATTCCTGGATTTGCAGAATGTTACCGCATCTGAAAACCTCAGTTGAAAACATATGGCTTTTAAAGATTTCCTTCCGCATATGAAGGGGCATAAGCAGGCGGTAAATGACTTTTCGCAGAGTCCTGTTATGTATGAAGGGTTATAAAGAGCTGAGTTATGACCTTTCGCAGAGTCTTGTGATGCATGAAGGGTCATAAGCAACCGGGATATGACCTTTCTCAGCGTGCTGCCATACATGAAGGGTCATAATTTTTTTGCAAACGGTTACCTTTAACTGCGCATAAAAAATCCATTGACACCGGTATCTGCATCCTGTATCGTGGTCAAGTATGTGTAAAATATTTAGGAGGCTCACCATGAATCAACAAAATGTACAGCAAGTAAAAATCACTACTGCAGATCCTTCGGCAATCGGGCTATTTGGACTCGCTATGGTAACACTAGTGGCTTCGTCACAAAAACTTGGATTGACTGACGGTCTTTCACTTATATTGCCCTGGGCGATATTCCTGGGCGGCTTTGCACAGCTTTTTGCAAGTGTTCACGATGCAAAACACAACAACACATTTGGAACGACTGCATTTGGCGCTTTCGGCTTTTTCTGGCTTGGAGTCGGCGCAACCTGGCTGATTCAAATGGGCGTGTTCGGCGAGAAGCTTGCGGCAGCCGCTGATCCAAAACAGCTTGGATTTGCATTTGTCGGATACCTGATTTTCAGTCTGTTCATGACAATCGGTGCGATGGAAACACACAAGGTCCTGTTTTTGATTTTTGTTTTTATCGATTTTCTATTTATCGGACTTTCACTGAGTGCTTTTGATATTATGCATGAGGCAACACACATGCTTGCTGCTGTATCTGAGCTGATCATTGCCCTGCTGTCGTTCTACGGTTCTGCTGCAGCGGTGCTGAATACTCATTTCGGAAAAACAGTGCTGCCTGTTGGAAAACCTTTTGGTATCTTCAAAAAATAAGCAAAAGAAAACGAGCAGGGTTCATTCCCTGCTCGTTTTACTTTTCTTCTCTGTAATGCTCCTGGCAAAATGCTTTAACCATGATTTCTTCTTCTTCTTCAAGCTCAAAATCAAGAACTGCATTTGTTTCCTGCTCCATCAGATGATAAACAGAAACGGTTCCTTCACCGGTGTCGTTTACAGCAAAAATCACCTTCATCAGGAGACCTTTTTCAGTATAAAGCTCATCCTCTTCATCTACCTCAAGCTCAAGAATAAATTCATACCGGTCTCCGGTGAGAATGCCAAATGGATCCTGCAGTTTTTCAACCGTATAGGCTGCAATGTTCATATGTATCATTCCAATCTTTCAGGGTATACTCCCTACCTATCCTACCTAAAAAAAGTCCATAAAACAACTTTATAGAAAAGAGTGTCAGATTTACTGACAGCACGCTGCTTATATTTTACATTCTGCAAGACAAATCTCCTTAACCATTTAACAATTTGTACAGTGTAAAGCCAATTTGTTAAAAGTAAAATAGAGACAGGTATTATTTTTTTAATATTTAGACTATTTATGCGAAACGGAGGAGGTTTTTTATATGCCGGATAAAGTGGTCATCGGTTTAATTCAGGCAAGCAATGATACAGACGGAAATGAGGCTGTAGATATCCATAAAGAACGGGCGATTGAAAAGCATATGAAGCTTGTAAGGGAAGCAAGCAGCAGGGGTGCGCAGATTGTCTGTCTTCAGGAGATATTCTACGGCCCTTATTTCTGCACGGAACAAAATACGAAATGGTACGATGCAGCAGAGGAAATTCCAAACGGACCGACCACAAAACGGTTTCAGGAGCTTGCCCGTGAGCTTGGAATGGTGATCGTGCTGCCGATTTATGAAAGGGAAGGAATCGCAACTTATTATAATACCGCTGCTGTCATTGACGCGGACGGAACGTATTTAGGGAAATACCGCAAACATCATATCCCTCATGTCGGAGTCGGAAAAGACGGCGGCGGATTTTGGGAGAAGTTTTACTTTAAGCCAGGCAATCTCGGCTACCCGGTTTTTGATACAGCATTTGCGAAGATTGGTGTCTATATATGCTATGACAGGCACTTTCCTGAGGGAGCAAGGCTTCTCGGGCTGAACGGTGCGGAAATCGTCTTTAATCCTTCAGCAACGGTTGCAGGCCTGTCAGAATACCTGTGGAAACTTGAACAGCCTGCACATGCTGTTGCAAATGGCTATTATATAGGCGCCATCAACAGGGTGGGATATGAGGGGCCATGGAATATGGGTGAATTTTACGGACAATCCTATCTCGCCGATCCAAGAGGCAGATTTGTTGCTGAAGGAAGCCGTGACAGAGATGAAGTGGTCATTGGGGAGATGGATAAAAAAGTGATCCGCGAAGTCCGGGATACGTGGCAATTTTACCGGGACAGACGCCCTGAAACGTATCAGGAAATGACGGCACTGCTGCCTTAAAAAGGAGGTAATGAGCTTGATGAGAGAGATTACGGCCCAAGATCTTGAACAGAACTTCATGGAAGTAGAACCGCCCCTGTCTGCCAGGGAAGCAATAGAAGAAGCAAACCGGTGCCTGTACTGCTATGATGCACCATGCATAAAAGCCTGTCCGACCGGCATCGATATTCCTTCTTTTATTAAGAAAATCGCTTCAGGCAATTTGAAAGGATCAGCTAAAACCATTATGTCGGCAAATCCCGTCGGCGCAAGCTGCTCCCGTGTTTGTCCGACTGAGGAACTTTGCGAGGGAGCCTGTGTGCTGAATTCTTCCACGAAACCGATTATGATCGGCAACCTTCAGCGCTATGCAACCGACTGGGCGATTCATAATGAGCAGGTCCTGTTTCAAGCAGGGGAAAAGAACGGAAAAAATGTTGCCGTTGTAGGCGGGGGGCCTGCAGGTCTTTCAGCTGCAAGAGAACTTGCTCTGCTTGGCTATGAAGTCACCATTTTTGAATCAGAAAGTCAGGCAGGCGGCTTAAACACTTACGGCATTGTTTCATTCAGGCTGCCGCAGGCCATTTCATTTTGGGAAGTCGATCAGGTGAAAAGCCTTGACGTGAAGATCAGAACGAATACCAAAGTTGGAAGAGACATTATGCCTTCAGAGCTGCTTGAGGAGTATGATGCCGTGATTCTTGCCGCAGGCATGGCTGCTGTGCCAAAGCTTGGCATAGAAGGCGAGGATGCAGATGGTGTCTATGATGCCATTGAATTTGTCAAAGAAACAAAAACGGAAAAAACGCTTAAGCTTGCCGGGAAAAAAGCGGTCGTAATCGGTGCAGGGAACACGGCAATCGATGCTGCAACCTGCTCAGTCCGCCTTGGTGCAGAGGATGTGAGCATCCTCTACAGACGAACTAGAGCTGAAATGACAGCCTACGAGTTTGAGTATGAATTTGCCAAACAGGATGGCGTCGTTTTCAGATGGCTGACGGCTCCAAAGCGGATTATTAAAAATGAAGAAAACAAAGTGACAGGTGTTGAATGCATCAAAATGGAGCTTGCTTCAGCAAGTGAAGGAGAGCGGCCGCGTCCGGTGCCTGTTGAAGGATCTGAATTCATCATCGAAACAGATGCGGTCATCCGGGCGATCGGCCAATCAAGATATGTATCTCTCATAGAGAGTTTTGGCCTTGATCATGCAGACGGAGTCGTAAAGCTCACAGCAGGGACTTATCAGACCTCAAACGAAAAAGTATTTGCCTGCGGTGATGTTATCTTCGGCAAAGGCCAGGGTGAAGCCATGGTCGTCTCCGCTGCCCAGCAGGGGAAACTGACAGCTTATCAGATTCACAAAAAACTAATTTCAGAGGCGCTGAACCCGGCTTTGTAATTTCTTTTGTCATTAGGAACTGCCCAAGGCGGTTCCACATTTCGTATTGTCCAGTTCCACCGCCTAGCTCCTCGGTCAGAACGGCTCATCCATAAAAAGCAAACCCGGCTTTTTCCGGCTGATCCTTTTCTGTCCTTCGGAGCTGATCGAGGCGGTTCCACATTTCGTATTGTCCAGTTCCACCGCCTAGCTCCTCGGTCAGAACGGCTCATCCATAAAAAGCAAACCCGGCTTTTTCCGGCTGATCCTTTTCTGTCCTTCGGAGCTGCCCAAGGCGGTTCCACTTTTCTATAAAAGGAGGATTCACTATGGCTGATTTAAAGATTGATCTTGCCGGGATACGGTCTCCGAATCCGTTCTGGCTTGCTTCAGCTCCGCCGACAAACTCGGGCTATCAGGTTCAGAGGGCATTTGAAGCAGGCTGGGGAGGAGCTGTCTGGAAAACACTCGGTGATCCGATCCTGAATGTTTCTTCACGATTTGCAGCAGTCAGTTTTAATGGACAGCGCGTTGCAGGCTTTAACAATATTGAGCTTATTACGGACCGGCCGCTTGAAGTGAACCTTAAGGAAATTTATGAAACGAAAAAAAGGTTTCCCAATCATGCCATTATCGCTTCTTTAATGGTTGAGCCAAAACAGGAAAAGTGGCATGAAATTGTCAAGCGTGTTGAAGATGTCGGAGTTGACGGGCTTGAACTGAATTTCGGCTGTCCTCACGGTATGGCAGAGCGCGGAATGGGCGCGGCCTCAGGACAAGTGCCTGATCTCGTCGAAAGGCAGACATACTGGGCGAAAGAAGCTGCGAAAACGCCTGTTATCGTGAAGCTGACGCCGAATATTACGGATATTACCGTGACCGCAGAAGCTGCAGTGGCAGGCGGAGCTGATGCCATCTCGATGATCAATACGATCAACAGCCTTGCAGGGGTGGATATCGATACATGGAATACGATTCCGCATGTAGCAGGAAAAGGGGCTCACGGCGGATATTGCGGTCCTGCTGTTAAGCCGATTGCGCTGAATATGGTCGCTGAATGTGCGAGAAATCCCCGCATTAATGTTCCGATATCAGGAATAGGAGGGATTTCAAACTGGAAGGACACAGTTGAATTCATGCTGATGGGAGCAACCGGCGTGCAGGTATGCACAGCTGCCATGCATCATGGCTTCCGCATTGTTGAAGACATGATCGAAGGTCTTTCAAACTACTTGGATGAAAAGGGTCTTGCGTCCGTAATGGACCTTGTCGGGAAATCGGTTGAGAGGTATTCAGACTGGGGCGAGCTTGATCTGAATTATAAAATTGCTGCAAGAATTAATGAAGACGTCTGCATTAACTGCAATAAATGCCATATTGCGTGCGAAGACACGTCCCATCAGTGCATTGATATGCTGATGACGTCCGACGGAAAACCATACTTAAAAGTAAGGGAAGAAGATTGCGTCGGCTGCAATCTCTGTTCCATCGTCTGTCCTGTTGACGGGGCTATCGACATGGTTGAACTTGCAAATGAGCTGCCTCCAATGACGTGGAACGAGCGGCAGTCAGCGATCGCTTCTCTTGGAACGTCCAATGCTGTGAAATAGGAAAGGGGGAGGAATTATGAAAAAACTCATTAAAAACGGAACGATTGTGACAGCTTCTGATACCTTTCAGGGAGATATTCTCATTATCGGAGAACAGATTGCTGCCATTGGCCTCAATCTGACAGAAAATGGTGCAGAAATCATTGATGCAAACGGATGCTACATTTTCCCGGGAGGAATTGACCCTCATACACACCTTGATATGCCGTTTGGAGGAACCGTTACAAAAGATGATTTTGAAACAGGGACAACCGCAGCAGCCTTTGGAGGCACAACTACCATCATCGATTTCTGCCTGACGGAAAAAGGAAAGCCATTAAAGGATGCCATCCAGACTTGGCATAAGAAATCAAAAGACAAAGCCGTAATCGATTACAGCTTCCATTTAATGATTTCAGAAATCAATGATCGTGTCCTTGATGAACTGCCTTCTGTCATTGAAGAAGAAGGAATTTCTTCCTTTAAAGTCTTTATGGCCTACAAAAATGTTTTTCAGGCAGATGATGAAACACTCTTCCGGACATTGCTGACAGCAAAAGAGCTTGGCGGTCTTGTCATGGTCCATGCAGAAAACGGGGATGTTATCGATTATTTAACAAAAAAAGCACTGGAAGAAGGCAAAACAGATCCGGTTTATCATGCTCTTACACGTCCGCCTGAAGTAGAAGGAGAAGCAACGGGAAGAGCAGCCCAGCTTACAGGTCTTGCGGGATCGCAGCTGTATGTCGTTCATGTTTCCTGTGCAGAAGCTGTAGAAAAAATAGCCGAAGCAAGAAGCAAAGGATTTGATGTCTGGGGAGAAACATGCCCGCAATATCTTGTACTTGATCAGTCTTATTTAGAAAAGCCTGAGTTCGAAGGCGCCAAGTACGTCTGGTCTCCGCCGCTCCGTGAGAAGAAGCACCAGGATGTTTTGTGGAACGCCATGAAGACAGGCGTGCTGCAGACACTCGGTTCTGATCAGTGCTCGTTTGATTTTAATGGCCAAAAGGATCTTGGCAAAGGCGATTTTACGAAAATTCCTAACGGCGGGCCGATTATTGAGGACCGTTTCAGCATTCTCTTTTCCGAAGGGGTTAGTAAAGGAAGGATCAGTATAAATCAGTTCGTTGATTTGACGAGCACCAAGGCTGCGAAGCTGTTCGGCCTGTATCCGAAAAAAGGAACCATTGCAGTTGGATCTGATGCCGATCTTGTTCTGTTTGACCCTGCAGCTGAGAGAACGATTTCTGCTGCGACTCACCACATGGCTGTGGACTATAATGCGTTTGAAGGCATGGAGGTAAAAGGGGTGCCTGTTTCTGTTCTTTCAAGAGGGGAATTTGTCGTGCGCGACAGACAGTTTGCAGGCAAAACCGGCACCGGGCAATATATAAAACGGGCTAAATACGGGAAACAGCTTGGAACAGCCGGCTCTTCAAAGGTCTCAATCTAAGAGTATGGGCAACCTGAAAATTTAATTGTTTCATGTGGAAGGGGACATGTATAGTGGCGAAAGGTTATTTGAAATCTCCGGATTTGCTGCCGATTCCTCATCATAAGAAAAACATCGGGTCGCTTGGTTTTGGACTGATTTGGGTAGGGATGGCTGTTGTTCTTGCCGCATTTGCCATTGGGGGTTCCGGGGTCCAGTCACTTACGCTTGGATGGGTCGTGGCCGCCACCATAGTGGGCTCCGTTGCTCTTGGTTTTATTATGACGCTTACGGGCGACATAGGTGTTGAGCACGGCTTGAGTTTTCCGGTTTATATGAGAGCGCCGTTTGGGACATTTGGGACACACATTCCTTCTATTGTGAGGGGGTTTGTTGCTTCCTGCTGGTTTGGAGTCAATACGTTTTTCGGAGCAAGCGCGATGAATGCAATTCTTGCAACGTTATTTGGATTTGATAATTGGATGGTCTGCTTTTTCATCTTTGCCATTCTGCAAGTTGTCAACACGGCTCTCGGCATGAAAGCGATCGAGCGCTTTGCAGATCTTGCGGCACCCGTTATTATTCTTATTTCCGGATGGATGTATTTTACGCTGTCAGATCAGGCGCTCGCACAGGGAAGAAGCGTCTGGTCGTGGGTAGAGAGTCCGGCAGCCGGAGGTGCAGCTGTCACCGCTTTTATGGTTGTCATCATGGCGAACATGGGGTTTTGGGGAACGCTTGCGGCAGATATGCCTTCCCTTTCCAGGTTCGTAAAGGCTCCTAAAATGGAGCGTAATTGGTTTAAGCGGAACAGGAGCCAAATTGCAGGAAATCTGATCGCCTATCCCATTGTTCAAACGTTTATGGTCGTTATTGGTGCGGTTTCCTATATCGCTGTGACGAACTACGACCCGGTTGTTGCCCTGCAGCAGTCTGCAACAGGCATCGTTCTCGGTGTGCTGCTCATCATGATTGTCCTTGCGCAGTGGTCGACCAATACGTCAGCCAACCTGATACCGGCTGCCACTATCTTTTCAAATATAGGGGGTCCGAAAGTGCCTTTCTGGGCGGGAGTTGCCGTTGCGGGCCTAATTGGAATTGTCGTGCAGCCTTGGAGCCTGTTTGGTGTCATAATTGAAATTCTGCTCGTTGTCGGGGGCATTCTTTCTGCCATCTGCGGCATTTTAATTTCAGACTACTATCTTCTCAGAAAGCGAAGAGTGAATGTAAAGGATCTCTACGAAACAGAAGGACAGTACAAATACTATAAAGGCATTAATGCAGCGGGCTATATAGCATGGATAGCCGGGGGAGCGGCTGCTGTCATATTTAAAGACTACTCATTTATCATAGGTTTTACTGCCGGAGGGGCAAGCTACTATTTTCTTGCAAAATACTGGTGGTTTAAAAAATATGCACAGGCTGAAATCACTGACCCGGATGATTCAAAATACCTCGGCATCACCGCAGGAAACGACTGGATCATTGATCTTGAAGAAGAATATGAGCCGAACATAGCAATCTCGCCTGCTCAAACAGAACACATATAATAGGAGGAGAAAGATGTCAGATTACCAGGAGTATCTTGCTGAACGGGACAAAATCGATTACTATCTCGGAAAAGGGTGGAAGATATCTTCCGTTACAGAAAACCTCAGCGGAGCATTCCTTGTCTTCAAAGATCAGGATGATTCTGAAGCGGAAATGCAAGTGAAAACGGCTGATGGCAGAAAATATTTTTCGGCCATGCTGATTGCACAAGCTAAAAATTGACATTGTTCGACGCGGATAGGGCAGATTTTGTCCTATCTTTTTTGTGAGAAAAGCTGACAAACGTATAGTGTTCACCCTGTGCCTCTTTTATAATAAAAGGAAGCGACATCAAAAAAGGGGTGTGCGGATGAAATCATACATAACGATTGATGAGATTTTAAATCGAAAGCATTTTTCCCGGACTGAAGTCATTGCAGGAGCAAATGGCCTGCGGCGGCAGCTGAAATGGGTGCATATTGTCGAATCGATACAAATCAGCAATCTCTTAAATGGTCATGAACTGATTTTGACCACAGGTCTTGGTTTCAAGGATCATCCCGGACAACTTGTTTCTTTTCTTCAGCAACTGATCGACAGGCAGGCTGCCGGACTGTGCATTGAGCTCGGCACTCATATCCACACCATACCTGAAGATGTTATTGAACTAGCTGATTCCCGCCATTTTCCCATCATTCTGTTTCATCACGAAGTGCCTTTTGTTGAAATTACACAAGATGTGCATTCCCTCATCATCAATAAACAATATCAACTGTTATCTGAACTTGAAACCTATTCTCAGCAGCTGAACAAAATGCTTCTTGAAATTGAAGATTACAAGCAAATCCTCAAATTTATGCAATCTTATTTGGAGGTACAGGTGGCGGCTGTTCTTGGAGGGAATAAAACCGACTTTTTCCCAGAGCCTGACATCAGCGAAAAGGAAGCATTGCTATTTTCATTAAGAAGTGAGGAAAAGAAAGCATGGGCGGCCAGACAGCCCGTCCAAATTCTCGGCGAAACGTATGCAGAATTGCATATATGGACCGAGTGCAGGGAACTGAACGAATTTGACCTTCTTGTACTGGACCGGACGGCAAATGCATTTGCCCAGCATTTGCTCAGGGACCTCTATGTAAAAGAGAAAAAAATGGCTGAAGAAAGCGAATGGCTGACCAACTGGCTTGAGGGGGAATATACCGATGAAGTGATCAAAGAGCAGCTTGCTTTTCAAGATCCTATGCTGAGGCTTAACGGAGGCGCGGTGTGCATCTGCAAATTATCCCCTGACGCTGCAGGCCAGACCCAAAATGCAGACAGCACGTACTTTAAGTTATTATTCAGAACCGTTTTTGAACAATTCGGCTTTCACTTGTTTACCGTAGAAGTCCGCCATCATCTGATTTTCATTGCAGGAAACAAACGGAACAAGCAGGACTGGAAAGACCGCATGAGCGGAGCGATTTCCAGAATATATTCAGGTAGCGGAACAGAGAGGCAGAGAGCCTCCTCCCTCACAATCGGTGTGGGGAAATTTGCGGACAGACTGGGGAATATTCCGTACAGCTATCAGACGGCCAAAGAAACTCTCGCCCTGCAGGACTCTCTCTCAGCAGAAGGAAAAAGCTGCTTTTATCAGGATCTTCATATGTACAGAATGATGTCTCTTTTAAAAAAACACGGTGACCTTGAAGAGACAATCAATGAATACCTCGGTCCTGTTCTTGAATACGACCGCAAGTACAACGGTGATATGCTGATTACGCTGAAAACCTATCTTGCCTGCAGCGGGTCGAAGCAGGAGACCTCCAAAAAGCTCTTTATTGTCAGGCAGACCCTGTACCACCGCATCGAAAAACTTGAGCTGCTGCTAGGGGAGAACTTCATGAATTCAGACAAACGCCTTGCCCTTGAGTTTATGCTCATGGCCTATGATTTTGTCCGGAACACAGAAGGGACTATTTCGCTGCAGCATAAAATTGAGTAATAGATTGGGAGCACTTCTAATTGTGGAGGTGTTCTTTTTTTATTGTTGTGCAGCAAGGTTGATCGTACCCTGTAAAACGATATTGGAGGGTAGTAAGCAAATGCCGGAATCGTACCCTCTCAAACCGAAAATCGATATCCGAGGGTAAGCAAACGTTAGAATCGTACCCTCTCAGACCGTAAATCGATATAGGGAGGGTAAGCAAACGTTAGAATCGTACCCTCTCAAACTGAAAATCGATATAGGAGGGTAAGCAAACGTTAGAATCGCACCCTCTCAAACTGAAAATCGATATAGGAGGGTAAGCAAACGTTAGAATCGTACCCTCTCAAACTGAAAATCGATATAGGAGGGTAAGCAAATGTCTGAATCGTACCCTCTCAAACTGAAAATCGATATAGGAGGGTAAGCAAACGTTAGAATCGTACCCTCTCAGACCGTAAATCGATATAGGAGGGTAAGCAAACGTTAGAATCGTACCCTCTCAAACTGAAAATCGATATCCGAGGGTAAGCAAACGCCTGAATCGTACCCTCTCAAACTGAAAATCGATATCCGAGGGTAAGCAAACGCCTGAATCGTACCCTCTCAAACTGAAAATCGATATCCGAGGGTAAGCAAACGCCTGAATCGTACCCTCTCAAACTGAAAATCGATATCCGAGGGTAAGCAAACGCCTGAATCGTACCCTCTCAAACTGAAAATCGATATAGGAGGGTAAGCAAACAGAATTTTTCGCCGTTTCCTTATCTGACTCCCGGAGCTAAACGGCTGATTCCGCTCTTCTTGTCACTATGTAGCATTCTTCCTTTCTTTTGTTTTACAGTGTGTCTAATGAACATGGTGGTGTTGTGGGGGATAATAAATTTATAGAATTTTCAGTAATCAGGAGGGATGAGAATGACAGTTGCTAATGAGGCTGCGGTAATTAAGAATTTTATTAACGGGAAATGGGTGAGTGCTGCTGGAAGTGAGATGCAGGATGTCATTAATCCTGCGACAGGAAAGAAAATAGCATCGGTGCCGATTTCAACAGAAGAGGATGTGCATGCAGCTGCAATGGCGGCCGCAGAAGCTTTTAAAACCTGGAAGCGAGTGCCTGTTCCAAAGCGGGCCAGAATTCTTTTTGCCTATCATCACTTATTGTCCAAAAACCATGAGGAGCTTGCGAAACTGATTGTTTCAGAGAATGGCAAGGCTTATAAAGAAGCCTACGGGGAAGTCCAAAGGGGAATCGAGTGTGTGGAGTTTGCGGCTGGGGCTCCAAGTCTGATGATGGGCGAGTCGCTTTCTGGAATTGCTGAGGATATGGACTCTGAAATGTTCCGTTACCCGCTTGGGGCAGTCGGCGGCATTACGCCTTTTAATTTTCCGATGATGGTGCCGCTTTGGATGTTCCCTCTTGCAGTAGCATGCGGAAATACGTTTGTGCTGAAGC
Source organism: Metabacillus mesotrionivorans (assembly GCF_052171315.1). NCBI lineage: Bacteria > Bacillati > Bacillota > Bacilli > Caryophanales > Bacillaceae > Metabacillus > Metabacillus mesotrionivorans. The sequence goes on from NZ_JBQMFF010000001.1 coordinate 742,185, forward strand.
CTTCTGAACGAACTCCGCTCCTGTCAAACAGACTTGCGGAGATGTTTACGGAAGCTGGGGCTCCGGCCGGTGTGCTGAACGTTGTTCACGGAAGCCGCGATGTGGTTAACGGCCTGCTCGGGCATCCGGAAATAAAAGCGATTTCATTCGTCGGCTCACAGCCGGTCGCCAAATATGTCTATGAAATAGCTGCTGCTAACGGAAAGCGCGTGCAGGCGTTATCGGGAGCAAAAAATCATCATATCGTCATGCCGGACGCTGACTTTGAAAAAGCAGCCCAGCATATTGTCAGTTCGGCATTCGGCAGCGCGGGCCAGAGGTGTATGGCATGCAGTGCAGTTGTCACGGTCGGAGACGGAACCGAGTTCATGAAGATCCTTAAGCGAAAAGCAGATGAACTTGTGATGGGGAATGGCCTGGATGATGAGGTTCTACTTACACCGGTCATCAGGGATTCCCATTTGAAGAAAGTCATAGGCTATATTGAGAAGGGGATGGAAGAAGGAGCGGCGCTTGTCAGAGACGGACGGAGAGATATGGAAGTCAACAACGAAGGCTATTTCCTTGGAGCGACCATTTTTGACGAAGTCACCCCGGACATGACCCTTGCAAAAGAAGAAATCTTTGCGCCGGTACTCAGTGTTCTGAGAGCATCAGATCTTGACGTGGCTCTTGAATATATCCGCAAATCCCGTTATGGAAACGGCGCAACCATTTATACGAAGGATGCGCAGGCTGTCCGCACGTTCAGAGAAGAAGCGGATGCCGGAATGCTCGGCATCAATGTAGGTGTGCCTGCGACGATGGCGTTCTTCCCGTTTTCAGGCTGGAAGGATTCTTTTTACGGTGATCTACATGTTAACGGAAAAGACGGCGTAAACTTCTATACGCGGAAAAAAATGATTACATCCCGTTTTGATTTTTAACAGACAGGGAGGATGAGTATGCAAAAGAGTACAGATGTAAAAGATGCCCTGCAAAAAGACGAAGCGCATCTGTGGCATTCCATGAAGCCGTTCAATCCAGAGGCAACCATAATCGCGAAAGAAGCTAAGGGAGCATGGGTGACAGATGCCGGCGGCAAGAGGTACCTCGATGCCATGGCTGGATTATGGTGCGTCAATGCAGGCTACGGGAGAACAGAGCTTGCAGAAGCAGCCTATGAACAGCTGAAAAAGCTTGCTTATTTTCCGCTGACACAGAGTCATCTGCCGGCCATTGAGCTTTCAGAAAAGCTGAATGACATGCTTGGCGGGGATTATGTCATCTTTTTCTCAAACAGCGGATCTGAAGCAAATGAAACGGCGTTTAAAATAGCCCGCCAATACCATCAGCAGACAGGAAGCAATGAGCGGTACAAGATTATTTCAAGGTACAGAGCCTATCACGGCAACACTCTTGGTTCACTGGCTGCAACCGGCCAGGCTCAGAGAAAGTACAAATATGAACCTCTCGCTCCGGGCTTTATCCATGTAGCGCCGCCCGATCAGTACCGTTGTCCTGAAGAAGAAGGTATAAAACCTGCTGAGCTTAAATCAGTTCAGGCGATTGATCAGGCCATGACGTGGGAGCTCAGCGAGACAGTCGCTGCGGTTATTATGGAACCGATCATTACCGGAGGCGGCATTCTGATGCCTCCTGAGCAGTACATGCAGGGCGTTAAAGCAGCGTGCGAGAAGCACGGCGCACTCCTGATTGTGGATGAAGTCATCTGCGGATTCGGGAGGACCGGGAAAGCATTCGGTTTCATGAACTATGGTGTGAAGCCGGATATCATTACTATGGCAAAGGGAATTACGAGTGCCTATCTTCCTCTGTCTGCAACGGCTGTGAAAAAAGAAATCTATGAAGCCTTTAAAGGGACGGAGGAATACGATTATTTCCGCCATGTGAATACCTTTGGAGGAAATCCGGCAGCGTGTGCCCTTGCCCTTAAGAACATTGAAATCTTTGAAAAAGAGAATTTATTTGAGCGCTCAGCTGAGCTTGGCGCAAAAATAAAATCTGAACTAACGTCGAGGCTGCAGAAAAATCCTTTGGTCGGCAATGTGAGAGGGAAAGGTCTTCTTATTGGAGTCGAGCTTGTCGAAAGCAAAGAAACAAAAGCCCCGTTAAATGCTGTTCTTGTCAATAAAGTCATGGCTGCCTGCAAGGAAAAAGGGCTGCTGATCGGAAAGAACGGGGCATCAGTGGCAGGCTTCAACAACGTGCTAGCCATCTCGCCCCCTCTGAATATTGAGGAAGAGGATGCAGCATTTATTGTAGAAACACTGATTTCGGAATTGAATGCAATTGCGGACCTGTCATAAATGACCACAGCAGCACGGAGAAATCTGTGCTGTTTTTTATTTAGTTTAACTTAACAAAACGTGAAAAAAAGAGTAAGATTTTAGGTATCGAAAATCAGAAGGAGGACAACTATGAGAACGGAAAAAGAAATCATGCTTGCAGGAGAAATGTACGACCCTCAAGACAAAACGCTTGTAGAGGAACGAATAAGAGCAAGAAAGCTTGTCCGGCATTTTAACGAAACAACTGAAACAGATCCTGAACGTGTGAGCCTTCTGAAAGAACTCTTAGGTTCAACTGGCGAACATGTCTACATAGAGCCGACCTTCCGCTGTGATTACGGCTCGAATATCCATGTCGGCGAAAACTTTTTCGCTAATTTTGACTGTGTCATTCTGGATGTATGCGAGGTAAGATTCGGAGACAACTGCATGCTTGCACCGGGTGTTCACATCTATACGGCAACTCATCCCTTAAACGCGAAAGAACGTAACAGCGGCAGAGAGTTCGGTAAGCCGGTTACCTTTGGAAACAATGTATGGATCGGGGGAGCTGCTGTCATCAATCCTGGCGTAACGATTGGAGACAATGCTGTGATTGCTTCCGGTGCGGTCGTGACAAAGGACGTGCCTCCAAACACAGTTGTCGGAGGAAATCCGGCAAAGGTTTTGAAAGTGATTGAAAATAACTAACACTAAAAGCTGAAATCGACCTCGATTTCAGCTTTTATTATGTAATGAATGAGGAACTTTCCGGATGTTCCTATTCATCCCGCCTTTTTCGAATGGTTGTCTTCGGCCCTGCTTCCCCGGATTGTTCAAACAGTCTGTTTGTTTTTTCTGAAATCTTATCCGAAAGTTTTGATTGATACGTCGTTCCGATGTTCAGCTGGCCGCTTAATTCGTTGATGCCAAGCTGCCCAAAGTTGCTGCTGAGATCAGCCTGATCGATGTTCAGGTTTTCAATCGTTACGTTCTCGATAATGATCGAACGGGATTCATTCTGCCAAACATCTTTCACCTGTTCTTTAGCCAAATGCTTAACAAGAATGCCGATTTCGTTTTCAAGAGATTCAATTTTTTTCACCAGCTGATCCCGTTCAATCATCGACTGATCTTTAAGGTCTGCCAGCAGTTTTCGTTTAAAATAAGAAAATAGCATAGTATCACACACTTAAGTTAGATTGTTGTGACCTTCTATTGGCTGAATGGGTTCCGCTCTCGAAACAGGATAGGCAGCATAAACAAGACCATGATCGAAGTGGAGGCTGATTTGATTGGCGTGAGCAGGTTCAGGAAGCCGGATGACCCACTCAAAATCCCCGTAGGCCCGATGTTTTTCAAGTTCCATCTCCTGAGGATACAGAGCCCTTTTATGGCCTTTTACAATTAAATCGATATTGGATTTAAGCGCAAATGTGACATCATCGCGTCCAACTCCGGGTAGCTCTATAACTGCACATACATGTGTATCGCTTTTATATAGGTCATAAAGAGGCTTATGGTCTTCCTCAAAAAGCCGCTCAGGCTTTTGCTGATCAAAAATATTCTGCCAGAAATCATTTTTCTGATTGGCATTCGTAAATTCCAGCCATTTTTGAACCTTGTGAATATCCATAGGGCCCCTCCTTTAATCCCTTTTTTATATTTGACTGACAACCGGCATCGACGGATTCGCGATTTGATCCTGATCGCTTACGTCCGGATCAATTGCACATGTATTCATTTGTGAAAAAGTTGGAGAAAAATTGCCAAGGGAAAAATTAACGCCAAAGAATTTGCTGTTTGCGGTATGACTGTTATGGACAGTAGGACCCAAGTCAACATTCCCGTTCTGGGTAACACCGTTGACCTGAAAGTTAAACACATTTATCTGAAAGGGCATAGCTTTAACTCCTTACTTTTTAGTAATAGGAACGTATACCTCAGGAGGTACATCCATATTAGAACCAGGACCAGCCATTGCGGGCACCGGAAATGGAAACCCGTTTACCGGCGGATTTGGAATGGGAACAGGAACCGGCGCCGGAACACCTATACTGATAGGATCAGAGTTGGCAATATCGGTTTGATCATTGACATCCGGATCAATATAAACGTTTTCCATTAATGCCTCTGCAGGGGAGGTGTCACCGTAAGAAGAGTTAAGTCCCTGAGATTTATTGTTGGATGTATGGCTGTTGTGAATCGCTTCCCCAATTGTTACGGATCCGTTGCCTGAAATACTGTTTACCTTTAAGCAGTAGAGATTAACAACTGTAGGCATTGCTTCACCTTCTATTCATCTTTACGTTATCCATATGCAGAAAAGGGCTCATCGGTTCTTGCCCGGAAAAAATAAGAAACGGGAAGAGTCATTCTTCCCGTTTTCAATAATAGCCGTAATAAGGATAATAAGGATAATAAGGATATCCGTATCCATAATAATATGGATTGTAAAGCGAGCTCAGCGCGAGTCCTCCGAGAAGTCCGCCAAAGAACGGAAAACCAAATCCAAACGGATAAAATCCAAACGGTCTGCCAAATCCAAACCCAAACGGACGTCCGAAGCCAAACCCGAACCCCGGTCTGCCAAATCCAAATCCCGGTCTCCCGAAACCAAACCCCGGTCTTCCAAACCCAAATCCCGGTCTTCCAAAACCGCCAAATCCAAACGGCCTTCTGACATCATTCATATCAAGCAGTTCCTGCTGATTTTCCATATTAACATCTCCTTGAACAGGGATAAGCATTTCATCAATGCCTCCACAAAAAAAGTATATGCAGGGAAAAGCTTTGCCGGGTGGGCATCTTTGGAGAAAATTCGTTCGTAACTAAGTCATGCAAAATGCTTTAAAAAAGCTTACAGGAAATGGTACGATAGTCAAGGTGAATTTTTATAAAGGAGTACTGCATATGAAAATTGAGCTTGCGGCATATGATCCGGTTTGGAAAACACTGTTCCAGCAGCATAAAAAAAAGCTTGAAAACTGTTTTAAAAATGCGGATTTTAAAATTGAGCATATCGGAAGCACATCTGTTGAAGGTCTGTCTGCCAAGCCGATAATCGATATTCTGATCGGCGTCCCTGGTGAAAAGGACTTGCCCGATGTGGTTTCAGCTCTTGCAGGAGAGCCATACATATACAAGAAAGTTTACGATCAGGCACTCCCCTTCAGGCGGTTTTTTATTGGGGTAAAAGAGGATGTGCTTGACCTCTATCCAAATCCTGTTGAAGATGAGGGTCTTACGGTTGCCAGGGAGCACAGAACCGCTCATATTCATGCTGTGCCGGTTACGCATCAGTGGTGGGAGGATCATCTTTTGTTCCGTGATCATCTTCGAGCGAGTCCCAATGACCTCAAATACTATGAAGAAACAAAAAGATCCCTCTCTGAAAAAGAGTGGGAAAGCGGCAATGACTATGCATCTGCAAAATCAGATTGTGTCATGCACATACTAAACAAAGCAAAACAGCTGAAAACAAATCAAGAGGAAGTGTCGGAATGAGTGTATTAGCCATATACGGAAGCAGCCGGGAGAACGGTAATTCAGAAAAACTGGCAGATTGGGTGTTAGAGGGAACAGAGCATACGGCTATCTATCTCCGTAAAAAACCATCCTGCCGATTGCTGATAAGCGGCATGAGGAAGGGGGCTTTCAGCCGGTTGAAGATGATTTTGATTCTGTCATTGACGCCTTTCTGAAGGCGGACACGGTTGTCTTTTCAACCCCGCTGTACTGGTACGGAATGTCTGGTTCAATGAAGGACTTTTTCGACCGGTGGTCACAGGCATTACGGGATGAAAAATTATCTTTTAAAGAAACAGTTAAAGGGAAAAAAGCCTATGTAGTCATTGCTGGCGGAGACTCCCCTAGAATAAAGGCATTGCCGCTGATCCAGCAGTTTCAGTATATCTTTGATTTCGTCGGCATGGAATTTTGCGGCTACATTATTGGGGAAGCCAATGCGCCCGGAGATATGGAAAAAGACAAAAAAGCAGCTGCAGAAGCAAAAGTCATGAACGCGCAGATTAAGCATATGAATAGGTAATGTTCAGAAAACATGGATGAGTTCATCCATGTTTTTTTCATGTAAGACCATGTATGGAGGCGTTTCATGATAAAGTTTTAAACCTGTTTCATTAATTAGCATTAATTTTTAAAAAATTGAGTAAAATGACTAGAAATATATTTCGAAACCCGATATATTAAGTAATACGTTGTAAATTTTAAACAGTTGAGGAAACGGTTGAGGCCGGAGGAGGGATAAGAAGTGGAAACATTTAAGAAGCTTAAGGCCTTCTATATGCCTTACAAAAATGATTTTTTATGGTCAATGGCTTTTTTGCTCATTATGACGGGGATTACTGTTGTGTATCCAATGGTGCTTCAGTTTACGATTGATGATGTGGTGCTGAAAAAGCAATTTTCGCTTGTGCCGTGGATTGCCCTGGGCTTTGTCGGAATTATGGTGGTTAAAGGAGTTGCGACATACTTTCATCAGTATCTTGGCGACATGTTCGGCATCAAATCTGTTTACAGATTGAGAAATGAACTATATGAAAAACTGCAGAGGCTGCCGTTCCGCTACTATGATAATGCGAAAACAGGCGACTTGATGTCACGGCTGACAGCAGATGTAGAAGGCTTCCGGTTTTTTCTTTCATTCGGGATTGCTGAACTTATCCGCTTCATTATTCTTATTGCCATCAGTCTGTGCGTCATGTTCTATTACTCTGTGCCGCTCACTTTTGTTACAATTGCGGCTCTTCCGTTTCTTGCCGTAGCGGTCTACCGTTTTGACAAGCGGGTTCATCCGGCATTCAGAAGCATCAGAAAATCGTTTGGAAAGCTGAACACAAACGTGCAGGAAAACATCAGCGGCATTCATACTGTAAAATCATTATCCAGAGAAGATTTTGAAATTTCAAAGTTTAATTCCTCCAACAATGAATACAGACAAAAATATTTGGATACTTCTGATGTCTGGGCAAAATACTTTCCGCTGATGGAGTTTATCGGCAACATCTCAGTTGTTGCTCTATTGGGCTTTGGAGGATATATGGTCATAAACGAAAGTCTTCAGCCCGGGGAACTTGTAGCCTTTTACAGTCTCGTCTGGTACATCATGTGGCCGATTATGAACCTTGGATTTGTCATTAACTTATTTTCCCAGTCAAAGGCATCCGGGGAAAGGCTGCTCGAAATTCTGGAAGCAGATGAAGAAATTACGGACAGGGATGAACAGCTTTCCAGAGAAAAGCTGTCAGGGCATGTCACCTTTAAGAATGTCTCCTTATCATACAATGATCAAGATGTTCCTGCCCTTACAAATGTGTCATTTGATGCGCCTCCAGGGAAAACAATCGGGCTGATAGGCGCCACAGGTTCAGGAAAGACGACGGTCACCCAGCTGATGACACGTTTTTACGAAGCCACTTCAGGACAAATCCTTTTGGACGGCAAAGATATAAAAGATCATACAATTAAAACACTGCGGGGCAGTATTGGAGTTGTCCTCCAGGAATCATTCCTTTTTTCTACGACAATCAAGTCTAATATTGCTTACGGGAAACCAAATGCCACGATGGATGAGATTGTAAATGCGGCAAAACGGGCCCAGGCGCATGATTTTATTATGGAGCTTCCTGAAGGCTACGACACGATGCTCGGTGAGCGGGGAATGGGACTTTCAGGCGGTCAAAAACAGCGGATTTCGATAGCGCGGGCTATATGTGTTGATCCGAGCATTCTGATTCTGGATGACTCAACGAGTGCTGTTGACATGGAAACAGAATTCCGGATTCAAAAGGATTTAAAAATGGTGATGAAGGACCGTACAACGATCATCATTGCCCACCGCATTTCTTCATTAAAACATGCAGATGAAATTATTGTCCTTGAAGACGGCGGGGTCGCAGAGAGAGGGACGCACGAACAGCTGCTTCAGGCTGAAGGCCCATACAGACGAATCTATGATATCCAGTACAAAGATCAGCAAGCCGTAGTTCAGTCAAACGCAGGGTAGGTGGGAACATGAAAACGGATGAAAAACAAAATTTGATTAAACAGAGGTTCTATTATTCAACGGACCAGATTATTGAAAAACCTTTTAACTGGAAGCAGATGGGGCGTCTGATGGGCTATATTAAGCCTTATTCAAAGAATCTTCTGCCGCTGTCTTTTTTAACGGTCATTCTGACAACGATCGTCAGGCTGATTGTGCCGATCCTGATTGGCGTCTATACCCTTGACAAAGCGATCGTCCAAAAAGACCTTGATCTGCTGTGGGTGCTTGTAGGTTCGATTTTCGGACTGTATCTCGTTTCCTATGTTGCGAATACCCTCCGGATCAGGTGGATGAATATGCTCGGGCAAAACGTGATCTATGATTTGCGCAAGCATTTGTTCACCCATGTACAGTCCCTTTCCCACCGTTTCTTTGACTCAAGGTCGGCGGGGTCCATTCTGGTAAGGATCATGAATGACATCAATTCCCTTCAGGAGCTGTTCACAAGCGGGGTTATCAATCTATTAATGGATTTCCTGCTGCTGATCGGCGTTATCGTCATTCTCTTTACTATAAGTCCGCCGCTGGCCCTCGCGATTATGATTATTCTGCCGGTGATGTTTTTTATCTCAACAAGCCTGCGGAAAAAAATCAGAAGGTCCTGGCAGACAGTACGGCTCAAGCAGTCCATGCTGAATTCGCATTTGAACGAGAGTATTCAGGGAATTCGCGTGACGCAGGCGTATACGCAGGAAAAAGAGAACATCGAGTTCTTTGACGGAATCAACACAGAGAACTTCAGCAGCTGGCAGGATGCGACCCAGAAGAATGCCGTGTTCCGTCCATTCGTTGAAATGACTAATGCGATCGGAACAGCGATTCTTATCTGGTTTGGCGCTTCTCTCATTGCAAATGAATCGATTACAATTGGAGAATTTGTTTCGTTTGCTTTTTATCTGGGCATGTTCTGGGAGCCGATTTCAAGACTTGGGCAGGTGTACAATCAGCTGCTGATGGGGATGGCTTCCTCTGAACGGATTTTTGAATTTCTTGATGAAAAGCCAATTGTTTCTGAAAAGGATGACCCTGTTGTCCTGCCGGATATGAAAGGAAACATCGCCTTTGATGAAGTCGAATTTTCCTATGACGGCACCCGAAAGGCATTAAACAGCGTTTCTCTTGAAATCAAGTCCGGCCAGACTGTAGCACTTGTCGGACATACCGGCTCAGGAAAAACAACGATTGCGAGTCTGATCAGCAGGTTCTACGATGCTACCGGGGGCGAAGTGAAAATCGACGGCTACAACATTAAAGATCTTTCAATAGGAAGTCTCCGTTCACAAATCAGTGTGGTTCTGCAGGATACGTTTATCTTTTCCGGCACAATAATGGAAAATATCCGTTTCGGCAGACCGTCAGCGTCAGATGAAGAGGTGATTGCAGCAGCCGAAGCGGTAGGTGCTGATGAATTTATAAAAGATTTGGCGAACGGTTACGCGACAGAAGTGGAAGAGCGGGGGAATGTTCTGTCTGTCGGTGAGCGCCAGCTTCTTTCTTTTGCAAGAGCCATTCTTGCAGACCCCAAAATTCTCATACTTGATGAAGCAACAGCAAGCATTGATACGGAGTCTGAAATGAAAATTCAGCAGGCATTGAAAACGCTGCTGAAGGGCAGAACCGCCATTATGATCGCCCATCGCCTGTCAACCATCCGCGAGGCAGACAACATCATCGTCCTCGACCACGGAAACATTATGGAGCAGGGCAATCATGATGCATTAATGAAACATCAGGGAATTTATTTTGAACTGGTAAAGTCACAGTTTAAAATGCTTGATGCAGGATAACAGCAAAGAGTCAGCCGTTTCGGCTGGCTCATTTTTTTAAGTCTTAATGCTTATTTTGAGGGAAGATTCTATTAAAATGAAACGTTTAGTCAATTGAATTGTATTTTCTAAGAAAGGAGAGTGATATTTTATGGTGAAGAAAAAATCGCTTCTGATAGGTGTGATTTTGATTTTGGCAGCACTTTTTACAGCAGCATGCAGCGGTGAAGAAGATAGGAAGCAGGAAGAGACAGCAGTCAACGAAGTACTGAACCGTCTTTTCACAGGTCCTGATGAAACATTTGCAGATTTAATGCTGAATCCTAAATACAGGAAGGTAGTTAATGGCGAGGAAAAGAATGAGAAATTGGATGCATACATAAAAAAAGAATATGGGCCGTACATGACAGAAGATTACTTAAATACGTTCCTGTCGACGATTGGTGCTCAATACACAATACTGGCATACGAAAATGGATACACGCTGAGTCTTAAAAATCTGACGGTAAAACAGGATGAGAACCAATCCGCGCTTTATATGTTCAGTGCAGAGGTCGGCTATCAGCATAAAAATGGAGAAGAAATAACGGCAAATGTAGAAGGGGAAGCATTATTCTCAACGCAGGAAAAAGAAAAGATCCAGGGATTTCAGAACCTGGATGACGATGGACTGGCAGAAGATTTGAGAGAGGCCTAATAAGCCAGGAATCAGCCGTATGAAAACTCATTAACTGCAAAATATTTTGGGAGTTTTAAGAAAAACTGAAACCTTCTGCTAAACTGGACGTATTACTTACAGAATACATAAAAAGTGGAGGTATATGGATATGGAACATCAAACGAATCCTGTTTTGGAAGGAAACACACCGCCGCCGAATAAACCATCATTATTCGGTATGATTATGAACCCGGGTGAGCAATTTGACCGCATCCGCCAAAACCCTAAAGTGCTTGCGGGTTTTCTGCTTGTTACACTCATGATTTTAATCGGGACGGTGCTTACCGTTTTTCATACGCCGGCGCTAACTGAGGATATGCCGTCTGATATCGGAATGTCATCAGAAGAAGCGGCCATGTTCACTACTGTAATGACTATTGTCGGCATGGCTGTAGGAGCAATCGGAAGCATTGTTGTTCTTATTATTATGGCTGCTATCACTTTAGCTATCGTGAAAATGACCGGTTCGGCTGTAAAGTTCAAACAAATTCTTTCTATGACAATCTATATTTCTTTTGTTACGTCAATCGGCACTCTTTTAAATGGACTTATTGCTTTCTTCATTAAAGATGAAAATTATGTGAATCCTTATACTAGTGTGAACAGCATTGTCGGCGCTGAGGGCGGCCTTGGCGGTCTTTTAATGACGGTTGAAGTTTTCACAATCTGGGGTGTTGTTCTGACGGCGCTGGGTCTTCAGAAAGTGGCAGGTCTATCTAAAGCAGCTTCATGGACAATCGCCCTTATCTTCTTTGCACTTGGAGCTGTTCTTGCTGTAGCCGGCGGAGTGCTGCAAGGACTTGTACCGGCAGCATGAAGAAAAAAATCTGGATATCCATCGGAGTTGCTGCCATTATCGTATTACTTGCAGGTGTGAATGTATACCGTGCCATGAATACAGAAGAGGTTAAAGTCAGCACAGTGAATCTATCAGACCGGGAAATCGTTTCAAAGGTAATGGTTCCCGGCACCCTTAAGTTCCAAAGCGAACAATATATTTATCAGGAGCCGGAAAAAGGCGGAATTGCCGAAATTCTTGTCAAACAAGGGGATGCCGTTAAAGAGGGTACGCCTCTTCTCCGGTATGAAAATGAACAGGCTGCACTTGAAAAAGAACAAAACATGCTTTCTATTGAATCAAGCTATCTAAAGATCAGCCAGCTGAAAGATCAGCTTGATGATCTTGATGAAAAAGAAAAAGAATTAGCAAAGCAGGCAGGTAAAAAAGAAGCAGAAAAAACCGTTGAACCAGAGCGTGATCAGCTTAAGATGGAGCTGAAGATGGCAGACATCGAATTGCGCCAGCTGAATCTGCAGAAAGAAACACTTGAAAAGCAGCTGAACAATCTAGAAGTAAAAAGCGAGATGGCAGGCACCGTTATTGCCGTTGAAGATCAGTATGCACAGTCTGCAGACGGCACGCTGAAAGCGGTTATACATATTGCAAAAACAGATTCCTATATTGTGAGCGGAGTTCTGTCAGAATATGATTCTCTTAAAGTTGCCAAAGACCAGCCTGTAACACTGCGTTCTGATGTCGTGACAGATGCGGAATGGAAGGGGAAGGTCGGTGAAATCGGACTATTGCCGGAAGTTTCTGCAGGCACCATGGGCACAGAGAACACCGCTGTTCAATATCCGGTTGAAGTTATCATTGAAGGTAGTGATATGAAAGCTAAACCCGGCTTTAAGCTGATTATGGAAATTGAAACGGAAAAGCGGAATGTGCAGACAGTGCCTTCTGATGCGGTCAAACAGGACGGAGAAGACTATTACGTCTATACAGTTGAAGACGGCAAAACAAAGAAGAAAACAGTTGAGATCGGAACAGCTTCCTCTGATTATATGGAAATTAAAGAAGGGCTGACAGACAAAGATCAAGTGGTGGCAAAACCACAGGACGATCTTCTGAGCGGGACGGAAGTGACGGTCAAATGATCAGGCTTTCCGGCATCACAAAGAGCTATAAGGTCGGAAAAGATTCCTTTGATGTGCTGAAGAATATTGATCTTGACATTGAAGAGGGAGAATTCATCTCGATCATGGGGCCTTCCGGTTCCGGCAAATCCACATTGATGAATATTATCGGCTGCCTTGACCGTCCGTCCGCCGGACATTACTACCTTGATGGAACCGATGTAGCAGGGTATCAGGATACAGAGCTTGCAGGCGTCCGGAATCTCTCCATCGGCTTTGTATTTCAGCAGTTTCAGCTTCTTCCGAGACTGACAGCGATTAAAAACGTTGAACTGCCTATGGTTTATGCGGGCATTAAAAAGAAAGAGCGGGAGGAAAGAGCAAGGCTTGCACTTGAAAAGGTCGGTCTTGCTGAGCGGATCAATCACCTGCCGAATGAACTCTCCGGAGGACAAAAGCAGCGAGTTGCCATTGCCCGGGCCATCGTCAACCAGCCCCGACTGATTCTTGCCGACGAGCCGACAGGCGCTCTGGACACGAAAACAAGTGTATCAATCATGGAGCAATTTTCTGCTCTTAATTTGGAAGGAACAACCGTTATTATCGTCACCCATGAACAGGAAGTAGCCGACTATACGAAGAGAATTATTATGGTCAGAGACGGAGTAATCACCTCAGAGGGTGCAGAAAGGAGAAACGCATGAGCTTTATTGAAAACATCAGAATGGCGTTCTCCTCTGTCCTTGCACATAAACTCAGATCCATCTTAACAATGCTCGGTATCATCATTGGCGTTGCCTCAGTCATTCTTGTTGTGGCAATCGGCCAGGGCGGTGAACAGATGCTTAAATCGCAGTTCACAGGTTCGAGCAATACAGTTGAAGTTTTTTACCAGCCAAGTGAGGAAGAACTGCAGTCAGACCCCAATGCATACATGAAGTCTGCTTTCGACCAGTCCGATATTAACGATCTGTCAGGAATTCCGGAGGTTGAAAAGGTTGTGGCTTCAAGCTCTGAGTTTATGCAGGTGCGCCATAAAGAGGAAGTGGCGGACACGTCCATTTACAGCATCAATCAGGCATACATAGAAGTGAACGAGCTGAAAATTGAATCTGGAAGAAATCTGATGGAAGCCGATTTTATCGGAGGAAACAGAGCCGGTATTATCAGTCAGGAGACAAAAAAAGAGCTTTTTAAAGATACAGACCCTGTCGGCCAAATTGTCTGGGTCAACGGGCAGCCATTTGAAATTGTCGGGGTGCTCGAAAAACCGGAGGGCCTCTTCTCCTTCGGCTCACTGGAAATCTACCTTCCCTCAAACACTTACCGTGCATCGTTCGGAAAATCGGATTTCAATCAGGTGACATTGCAGGCAAAAGATGCAGAAAGCCTGCAGGAAGCAGGAAAAAAAGCGACGGCCATGCTGAACAAAAAGCATGACACAGAAGAGTCCTACCAGGTGTTTAATATGGAGGAAATCGCTGAAGGAATTGGTCAGGTAACAAGGATCATGACATTGATCATCGGTTCGATTGCAGGTATTTCTCTCTTTGTCGGCGGAATTGGCGTCATGAACATTATGCTCGTTTCAGTCACAGAAAGAACCCGGGAAATCGGCATAAGAAAAGCGCTTGGAGCGACAAAGCGCCAAATACTGACCCAGTTTCTTATTGAATCCATCACACTTACTCTTATCGGAGGCATCATTGGAATTCTGCTCGGTGCAGGAGGAGCTTCCCTTGTTTCCGTCTTTGCAGGCTGGCCGTCACTGGTTTCCTGGCAAGTCATTTTAGGAGGCCTCGCATTCTCAATGGTCATCGGCATCATTTTCGGCATGCTGCCGGCAAACAAAGCAGCCCGCCTTGATCCTATCGATTCCCTGCGTTATGAATAAACAATTTTTCTGGACGGATTTGGTTCAGGTACTGAAAAAGTTTTTAGACACACCGACGAGCTTCAGCAATCGGTGTGTTTTTATTTTGAGTACTTGTCCGAATGACTGCTAGTGGACTGCAGCGGAAGGCACTTGATTCCTGCGGAATGAAGAGGGAATGGGAGACCCCGCAGGCTGGCCGAGGAGGCTCCCATCCCTCCCCGCGGAAAGATAGTGACTGTAGCGAAAGGGAACGGTATCACTAACGCAAAAAATACCAACCTTTAAAAATCCATAAACAGGAAAATCCCAAAAAACCCTTGCTACGCGGTTGTGATGATGATACAAAGGGAATAGAGATTTTATGTGCCACGAGATTGGAATGATGTAAGATGAAACTTGCAGGAACGCTTATAAAACTGACAATGATAGCGGTTATCGGATTGTTCCTTTATGCTTCAGCAAGCATATGGTTCTATGGAAACAAACATGATTCAGTTAAAACAGATGCAGCGGTAGTTCTTGGAGCAGCCGCCTGGGGAGAAGATCCGTCTCCTGTTTTCAAAGAACGCATCAATCATGCCATTAAACTGTACAAGGAAAAAAAGGTGGAGAAAATTATTTTTACAGGCGGAAAAGCGATTCAGACCGATCTGCCTGAATCTGTAGTCGGTAAAAACTATGCAGTCGATCATGGTGTCCGCGAATCAGATATTTTAGTTGAGACAAGTTCCAGACTGACAGAAGACAATTTGAAATTTGCCTATGAAAAAGGGAAAAAAGCAGGCATTGAATCATATACCATTGTGAGTGACCCTTACCATATGAAGCGATCGGTGCTGCTGGCAGAAAAAATCGGGATGAACGTTTACTCATCTCCAACCACCACATCCGCATACAGAACATGGGAAACGAAACTTCCCGTTTACTCAAAGGAAGTGCTGTTCTATGCAGGGTATCTTGTGACGCTTCCATTTGAAATGATGAACAAAAAAGAGGAATTGCCCAGCGGGTAATCCTCTTTTTTGTTTAAATAAGCAGCGTGAACAAATGTGAAAGCAAATAAAAACTGTACCCAAGGAGATAAGCTCCGGCAGCAAACGATACAGCTTTAAGAATCCAATCTTTCAAATAATTTCTTAGAAAATGAACCGTCATCGCAACATTGATGTTCCATAATATTATTCCTGCAATAATCAGCATGCTGAAGAGGAAAAGGTACATGAAAGAATGTCCAGGGCCAAGAGTTGTTAAACTTGAACCGTAAACACCAAGCCAGAAAATAAAGATAAACGGATTGGCAAGAGCAATGAAAAACCCTGTCCAGTAGGAACTCTTTTCAGCAGGAGTTTCACTTGCGCGGTCCAGCATGTTTTCATCAGACAGCGCGCTCTTCATGCTTTTTATGCCAAGCCTCGCCAGCAATAAAAAACCGGCAGCGCAAAGAACATATGAAAAGAACGAATGAGTAAGATAAACGGCAAGTCCGAGAAATATAAGAAACATAAGGACCATATCGATCGTGACTGCACCGAGTCCGACGAACATGGAAGGCCAAAACCCTCCTCTAATCCCCCTTCTGATCATCTCGAGCTTTATCGGGCCGACCGGAGCAGCAAGACTGATCCCAAGCACAAGCGGTTTTATAATAAACAAAATCATATCCAATTTGTTCAACTGCCTTTCCATCCTTGTCCCTAAAGTGTATTCAGATGGCTGTCTATTTCGTCCTTCAATTTTTGGGGGAGAGGAATTTTTTTACTTTAGAGGAATTTTACTTGTTTTCGGCAAACTTAATTACAAACGCCTGATTTTTGGAATTTCACAAATAGGATGTATGGAAGGACTGCAGAGGAGGTTGATTAGTAGAATGAAGCGGCATTCTTTTATTGAATGGGGAAAGGCAGTTCTCTTTGCTGCAGGACTGGCTCTTTTAATCAGACTGTTCTTATTTGAACCCTACATGGTGGAGGGGTCCTCGATGGATCCGACGCTTCATGACGGAGAGAGACTGTTTGTAAACAAAGCCCTGTTTGTTTTCGGTGGCATAAGGCATGGTGATATTGTGATTATCAGCGGACAAGAGAAAGGGATTCATTATGTCAAGCGGGTAATTGGATTACCGGGGGACAAAGTAGAAGTAAGAGACCATAAAGTGCGTGTAAATGGACTGCCGTCACATGAACCGTATATCAAATCGAACGAACAGAAGGCAGCGGAACTTGGCACATACATTATGGAAGACTTTCCGCCAGTCAAAGTTCCAAAAGACGAGGTGTTTGTCATGGGTGATAACCGCGCGAACAGCATGGATTCACGAAATGGACTCGGCAGCATTAAAATCAGCCGCATCGAGGGAAAAGCAGCATTCATTTTTTATCCCTTTGAAAAAATAAGGTCAACAAAATAATAGAAAGAATGTAACGAAATGGAAAACACTCTCGTCTAATCGTGTAAAGAAAAAGGGGAGTGTCAATACATGAGAAAATTCGCGGTATCTTTATTCATGATTATTTTAATCCTGATCGTCTCAGCCTGCAGCAGTTCAGAGAATTCAAAAATGGACAGCTCAGGAAGTTCATCAGAAGAAATGTCCAATGCTGACTTTGCGGAGAAATCCGAAAAACCGGCTCCTGAAGAAACGACGATGCAAAATGACAGCAAAACAGCAGCACCTATTCCGCAAGACCGCAAAGTGATCTACACGGCTGACATGTCCGTGAGGGTGAAAAGCTATCAGGAAGCTGTGTTATCCATACAGAAAACACTTGCTTCACTAGGCGGATATATCATGGAATCAAATACATATTCAGGGGAAGAAGACCAGCCCCAGGAAGGGACGCTGACCGTAAAAGTCCCTCAGGAAGCCTTTCAGTCATTCCTGAATACGGTTGAAAAGGGAAGCATCAAGGTTGAAAACCAAACAGTTTCAGGACAGGATGTAACGGAGGAATATGTGGATTTAGAATCAAGGCTTAAATCAAAAAAGACTGTTGAGGAGAGGCTCCTGAGCTTTATGAAAGAAGCTCAAAAAACGGAGGACCTTTTGAAAATTTCAAATGATTTAAGTGCTGTTCAGGAAGAAATTGAACAGCTTACAGGAAGAATCAATTACTTAAACAATCAAACATCTTTCGCCACTGTTTCCATACATCTATCAGAAAATAAAATCAATGTTCCCGGCCTTGAGAATGAAAACCTGAATACATGGCAGAAAACAAAACAGAAGTTCATGGAAAGCTTAAATACCCTTTTGTCAGCAGGTTCAGCCATCATCGTCTTTACAGCAGGAAATTTGCCTGTACTTGCCGTGCTCTTCCTTGCCGGCTTTGCCATATGGCTTGCTGTAAAAAAACGTATGAACAGGAACGATCCGGCACCCCCGGCTGATATGGGTGACTGATTCTGTGTTTTCTTTTTTCTCAGATTGGGAAAAAGAAGGAAAAGGCGGGATGAATAATGACAATAAAAGCATGTTCAAAGCTTACAAAAAATTGTGTGTCAACGGCAAATGAAAAAGGCGGGCGGAGCATGAATCCCATCACGTATTCATGCAGTGCATCTGAAGCAATGAATCACCTGCGCAATGTTCTTTATTCCATGAAGGGCGCTGAAATTGCCGAGCAGAGCGGTACCCGTCTTCATGCGGTATTTACGTCGGATAAAATGAAATTTAAAGATGATGTGGAATTTGAAATGAATGACAAAGCAAAAAAAATTCATTTTAGATCGGCTTCCCGAACCGGCTATTATGACTTCGGTGTTAACCGCAGGCGCATGGAGGAGATTGAGGAGAGATTTAAAAAAGAATCCGGAACGTAAAAAATCAGACAGGTGTCTGATTTTTTTTACGTATAGATGAGGGTTAAGATCAGCATGGTGATAAAGACAGAACCAATTATCCCAAGGATTGTTTTTGGAAACGAAACTCTTTCATCTATTTTTCCAAGCCGGGTGAGAATCTTTTTGCTGAAGTAATGCACAAGCAGATATATAATCACAAGACCAATGAAAAAGGTCATATTGCTTGTTTTAAATCCTGTATAAGCGAGAAAGAGCCCCGTAAAGAAGATATACAGAGAATATTCCATTAAAGTCAGTAATTTCATAGCAGATACCTCCGTGATGTACTGAACATAATCCTACCATAAAAACCGGAGATTCAACATGTCAGGACTGTGAACATTGAAATCAGTTCCTGTATGCATATTTTTTTCTTCCGGTTCGTGTTATAATTTTGTAGATATTGTATAGATGGAGGCTTAACTTTAATGATAACAGTAAGCAATGTAGGATTGCGCTATGGTGACCGCAAACTTTTTGAAGATGTTAATATAAAATTCACACCGGGAAACTGCTACGGATTAATCGGGGCAAACGGTGCAGGCAAATCAACATTTATTAAAATTCTCTCTGGAGAAATTGAAGCACAGTCCGGCAATGTAAGCATGGGACCTGGAGAGCGTCTTGCTGTCCTGAAACAGAACCACTTCGAGTACGAGGAAATTGAAGTGATGCAGGTCGTTATTATGGGCCATGCACGTCTGTATGAAGTCATGCAGGAGAAGGATGCAATCTATATGAAAGCTGATTTCTCAGATGAAGACGGCATGCGTGCGGCTGAGCTTGAAGGTGAATTTGCAGAGCTTAACGGATGGGAAGCAGAAAGTGAGGCTGCCATTCTTTTAAAAGGACTTGGCATCACTGAAGATCTTCATGCGAAGAAAATGGCAGATCTTACGGGCGGAGACAAAGTGAAGGTTCTTCTTGCACAGGCTCTGTTCGGCAAACCGGATGTTCTTCTTCTGGATGAGCCTACCAACCACCTTGACATCAAGGCGATTCAATGGCTTGAAGAATTCCTGATCAACTTTGAGAATACCGTCATCGTTGTATCCCATGACCGTCATTTCCTGAACAAAGTATGTACTCATATCGCTGACCTTGACTACGGTAAAATCCAGCTTTATGTCGGAAACTACGACTTCTGGTACGAATCAAGCCAGCTTGCATCCCGAATGGCTTCGGATGCGAACAAGAAAAAAGAAGAAAAAATCAAAGAGCTTCAGGCGTTCATTGCACGCTTCAGTGCGAATGCATCAAAATCCAAGCAGGCCACTTCAAGAAAGAAACTGCTTGATAAAATATCGCTTGATGACATCAGGCCTTCTTCCAGACGCTATCCGTATGTCGGATTTTCACCTGAGCGCGAAATCGGGAATGATGTTCTCCGCGTAGACGGCATTTCTAAAACGATTGACGGCGTGAAAGTGCTTGATAATGTCAGCTTTATCATGAACAAAGAGGACAAAATTGCCTTAGTCGGCCGCGACGAAATTGCGATTACAACGCTCTTCAAAATTCTGATGGGTGAAATGGAGCCTGACAGCGGAACGTTCAAATGGGGAATTACAACTTCCCAGGCCTATTTCCCGAAAGACAACAGCGAGTTCTTTGAAGGTGTCGACATGAACCTTGTTGACTGGCTCCGCCAGTATTCGCCGAATGACCAAAGCGAGAGCTTCCTTCGCGGTTTCCTTGGCAGAATGCTGTTCTCAGGTGAAGAAGTGCTTAAAAAAGCAAGCGTTCTGTCCGGAGGAGAAAAAGTACGCTGCATGCTTTCAAAAATGATGCTCAGCAGCTCAAACATTCTGCTTCTTGACGAACCGACGAACCACTTGGACCTTGAGTCAATTACAGCACTGAACAACGGTCTTATTGCTTTCAAAGGCGCTATGATCTTTACGTCACATGACCATCAGTTTGTACAGACGATTGCCAACCGCATCATTGAGGTGACTCCAAACGGCGTTGTCGACAAGCAAATGACGTATGATGAGTACCTTGAAAATGAAGATGTTCAAAAGCAAGTACAGGGGTTGTACGCTTAATTTAAAACAAAGGACCGCCAATTCATTTGGCGGTCCTTTGTTTTTGCTTCTTATTTTAAGCTTGAAGTAATCTAGCGGGCCGTTACTCTTCGGTCCAGCTGTCAACAAGTTCCCTGTTTTTTTCGATCCATTTTTTTGCCCCTTTTTCATAGGCATCAGGTTCCTGAGTCAGTGATTCTTCCTGTACTTCTTTAATGAGCGAATTCAGCTGTTCATCATTCATTTCCCATTCAGACATCCATTTGCCGATTTCAGGATGGTCCTTTTCGAATCCTGTTCGTGACATAGAATGTATTTTATCAGGCGCACCAAATACGTTTTTAGAATCCTTCAGATACTTTATTTCATAATCTGCAAAAACCCAATGAGGATTCCAGAGAGTGACTGCAATTGGCTGTTTCTTTTCATACGCTTTTTTAAATTCAGTCAGCATGGCAGCTTCCGAAGACTCGACAAGTTCAAGTTCAAGCCCGTACGCTTTTTTGGCTTTCGATGTCAGCTGCATCAAGCTTGATCCCGGGTCGATTCCGATGATTTCCCCGTTTACCTGCCCTTTTTTTGAATTCAGATCTTCGATGCTGTTAATATCTTTTACATATGCCGGTACAGCAATCCCCATTTTTGTACCCTCGAACCAAGGTTCCCCGATTTCCACATCTTCTTTAAACTTATCGTACAGGGGCTTGTCTGTAAGAGGGAGCCATACTTGTCCGGTGACATCAATGTCCCCTCTGGATATACCGGTCCATAGAGCAATTTTTTCAAGTTCGATAATTTCTGTATCATAGCCTTTCTCTTCCAGGATGATTTTCCACAAGTAAGCAGTAGAAATGTTATCAATCCAGTTCACCATGCCGATTTTTATCTTCTTGTCTGAATTTGCCGGGGCACAGGATGCAAGTAATGCTGATAAAAGAATAATTGAAGATAGTGCATAAAAATATTTTTTCACGTATTGAACCTCCAAAGGATATATGTATATCACGTTATATTCCCTTAAAAACTTTTCTAGAAACATAAAATTGTTTTGTTTTTCTTAGGATCGGGTACTATCTATTAGGTCCCAAACATCCGTCTTTCTTTATTCTGCCAATTAGAACGGAAAACTTACATATTTCATTTTTATGAAGTGAAAACTGATACAAAGAAGTCGCTAGCGAGAGGTGTTTTGATGAAAAAGGTGAAGTTGAAAGTTGATGAAGTCACAAAAGTATTCGGAAAGAACCCGCAAAAAGCAGTTGCTATGCTTAAAAAAGGGAGCTCAAAGGCGGATATTCTTAAAGAAACCGGAATGACCGTTGGTGTTAACCGGGCGAGCTTTGAGGTCTATTCGGGAGAGATCTTCGTCATTATGGGTCTGTCAGGCAGCGGGAAATCAACGTTGGTCAGGCTGCTGAATAAGCTTATTGATCCTACATCCGGCCATATTTTTATAGATGATGAGGACATTATGAAGCTGAAGGGAGATGCTCTCAGAGAAATTCGGAGAAAGAAAATGAGCATGGTTTTTCAGCGATTTGCTTTATTTCCCCACCGAACGGTCGTTGAAAACGTTGAGTATGGTCTTGAAATTCAGGGCTGGAAGAAAAAAGAGCGTTATCAGCGGGCCAGAGAATCTCTTGAGCTCGTAGGATTAAAAGGGTACGCAGACAGCTATCCGGGTGAACTGAGCGGGGGCATGCAGCAGCGGGTGGGTCTTGCCCGTGCACTGGCAAACGCACCGGATGTTCTTTTAATGGATGAAGCCTTCAGCGCACTTGATCCGCTGATTAGAAAAGATATGCAGGATGAACTGCTTGAGCTTCAGGAAAAAATGGAGAAAACAATTATCTTTATTACCCATGATCTTGATGAAGCCCTTCGCATTGGGGACAGGATTGCTCTGATGAAGGACGGATCAATCGTCCAGATAGGGACTCCTGAGGAAATTATGACTCATCCGGCTGATGAATATGTTGAGCGGTTCGTAGAAGATGTGAATCTGTCCAAGGTCATAACGGCAGGATCCATCATGAACCGGGCGGAAACCATCCAGATCGACAGAGGACCTCGTGTAGCACTGACGCTTATGCGAGATGCAGGCTATTCGAGTGTGTATGCCGTAGATAAAAAGCAGACACTGATTGGCCTGATCACAGCTGACGATGCGGTAAAAGCGATTAAAGAAAACGTGCCGACTGAAACATATGTGAAAAGAGAAATGCCTTATGTGGAGCTTGACACAGTGCTTGAGGATCTATATGAAAAGATGGCTGCGAGCAAGTACCCTCTGCCGGTAGTAGATGAAAACAGAAGAATCAAAGGTGTAATAAAACGCGAGAAAGTCATTCAGGCACTGGCGGGAACAGAATCAAAGGAGGTGCAGCCGCATGAATAATATCCCCAAAATACCTGTTGGAAAATGGGTTGATGGATTTGTTACCTATTTAAATGAAAGCTTTGAAGAGTTCTTCGGATGGCTTTCAAATGGCATTGAAGGATTTACAGATTTCATTGTTTACGGTCTGATGGCCATACCTGCACTGCTGCTGATATTGATTGTCGCAGCGATAGCCTGGTTTGTCAGCAGAAGCTGGTCCCTTCCTTTACTGTCACTGGCAGGGCTTCTGTTTATTTTGAATCTTGGATACTGGGAGCAAATGATAGACACACTCTCACTGGTCCTTACTTCTGTAATCATATCCGTTATTATTGGAGTGCCTCTTGGTATCATCGCTTCACAAAACGATGCCTTTTCAAAGATTTTAACGCCAATACTTGACCTGATGCAGACTATGCCCGCTTTTGTTTACTTAATTCCAGCCATTCTCTTTTTTGGAATCGGCGTTGTGCCTGGCATTATTGCTTCTGTCATTTTTGCCATGCCGCCTACCATCAGGCTTACTAACCTTGGAATCAGACAGGTTCCGGAGGACCTCGTTGAAGCGGCGAACGCTTTCGGATCGACTACCGCTCAGAAATTGATGAAGGTAGAACTGCCGCTTGCTACAAAAACCATTATGGCAGGTGTCAACCAGAGCATTATGCTTGCGCTGTCCATGGTGGTCATCGCTTCTCTGGTCGGTGCACCGGGACTTGGAGTCGACGTTTACCGGGCGGTCACACGTATTGAAGTAGGAAGAGGATTCGAAGCAGGAATATCAATCGTTATCCTTGCCATTATTTTGGACCGTATCACACAGCATTTGGGCACTCGTAAAAAAGAGGTATAAAGAGACTTTGCACAAGTATGAAATACTGAAGACTGTGCAGCTCAGTATAGACGTTAAAAAACCTTCCTGCAGCAGGTGTGCAGGAAGGTTTTTCAGTGCTGCAGACTGGTAAGCTCTTGCTTCAGCCAGTCATGATCCAGGTTTTCTCCAATAAAGACAAGGGTTTTTTTCATTTTAACAGGTTCTTTCATATAAAGCGGCATCCCGTAGGAATACTGAAAAAGATACGTTTCCGCCGAGCGGGTAAAAGCAACATAGCCTTTTACCCGGTAGATCGTATCAGGCATCGTTCGCAGGAAGTTCTCAAATGAGTCAAAATCAATTGGACCTGTAAAGGTATGAACATACGTTTTTAAATGCAGATGATGCTCGACATGTGTCTGCTCGTGCTCACGTCTCTTCATGCGTGACACCTGCTGAAAATCACTCAGGCGGACGGATGCAAACTGGGTAAGCAGTACCTTGGATGCAGGAGCTATGTTCTGAATATCCATTACAAGGGACGCCTGCTCAGAGTCTGATAAGGCATCGATTTTATTAAGAAGCACAACATCTGCATGATGAATCTGCTCCTGAAGCAGTTTCTGAAGCTGAATGCTGAGACCGGTACGGTCGTGATAGCGTGGGCCGTCGACAAGGGTGACAATGGCTCCAATCGCAAGTTTGTCTGCAAAAACAGGAGACAAACAGGCGTCAAGGACTTCAATTGGATGTGCTGCACCTGTTGTTTCAATATAGATGGCATCAAGCTCATACTGCGAAAGCATGCCTTGAAGCTGTGCTTCGAGCTGTCCCTGCATCGTGCAGCAGACACACCCGTTGAGCAGTTCTTTCAGCGGAATATCATCAGAAACAGCATCCGAATCTATGGATATTTTACCGAGCTCGTTCATCACGACGGCAATTTTTCTTCCGTTTTCTTGTTCCTGTTTTAGGATATTTTTTAATAGAGTGGTTTTCCCTGCCCCTAAAAATCCGGACAGAATGTAGACTTCTACTGATTTCATATCATGTACGCTCCGTTCTATAAGCTATTTTTCTATCGTACATGAAGGCTGTATGCAGCGTCAATTCCAATAGAAAAACCTGCACGAATATCATGCAGGTTTGGGAAAAGCCGCTTAAATTAAATAGCCCATGTTCCTTTTCTGAAAATCGGTTCGCTTGTGCCGTCTTCAAGAATGCCGTCAATATCCATTTCTTCAGAGCCAATCATAAAGTCAACATGAGTGATGCTTGAATTGACGCCGTTTTTCTCAAGCTCTTCGCGGGACATTTTCTTTCCGCCTTCAATGCAGAATGCATATGCATTGCCGATTGCCAGATGGTTCGACGCGTTTTCATCAAACAGCGTATTATAGAAAAGAACATTTGACATGGAGATCGGGGAGTCATGAGGTACGAGAGCAACTTCGCCAAGGTAGTGAGATCCCTCATCAGTAGCGACAAGCTCCTTCAAAATCTCTTCGCCCTCTTCTGCTTTCACATCTGTGATTCTCCCGTTTTCAAACGTGATGGAGAAGTTGTCGATCAGATTCCCGCCATAGCTTAACGGCTTTGTGCTGGCTACTGTGCCGTTTACACCTTCTTTTGCAGGGACAGTAAAGACTTCCTCTGTCGGCATATTGGCCATAAAGTCATGACCTTGTTCATTTGTGCTGCCTGCGCCGATCCACAGATGTTTTTCGGGAAGCTCAATCGTTAAATCGGTTCCTTTTGCACGGTAGTGAAGCTTTTTATATTTCTTGCCGTTTAAATACTCGACTTTGCTGTTCAGTGACTGGTCATGTTCTTTCCATGCCGAAACAGGATCTTCAAGGTCAGTGCGTGTTGCTTTAAAAATAGCATCCCACAGCAGATCTACAGCCTGGTCTTCTGCATCAGGAAACACTTTTGCAGCCCACTTTTCAGAAGGAACAGCAATGACAGACCAGCTGACTTTGTCTGCCTGTATGTAATTTTTGTAGGTTGAAAGCGCCGTTCCTGCAGCTTTTGAATTGGCCGCGATGCGTTTTGAATCAATGCCTTTCAGCAAATCCGGTGATGATGAAACGATGGACATGAAAGCAGCTCCGCCTTCAGCCAGTGCTTCAAGCCCTTTCGCGCGCCACTCAGGAAATTCACTGAACGCTTCCATCGGAGCAAGCTCAAAACGGGCGCGCGTCACTTCATCGTCCGCCCAGTCAACCTGAACGTGCTTTGCTCCTGTCTCATATGCTTTTCTGACGACAAGGCGGACGAATTCCGCTGCATCAAGCGAAGCGTTAATGACAAGCGTCTGTCCTTTTTGAATATTTACGCCGACTTTAACAGCAAGCTCGGCATACTTTTCTAAGTTTGTTTGAAAAGAAGTCATTTGTTTAGCTCCTTATATTTAAGATTGGTTCTATTTTATCAGAACTGGCGGTTTTAGGAAATAAAAAAGACTGAGTATTCTATTTTCTGAAGCTGCTCAGACCGGAATTCTTTTCAACCATGTTTGAAAGAGATAAAATATAGTCAGAAAGCGGGTGAGTGTATGCAGAATTCATCTTTTATCAAGACCGATAAACAAAAACAGCTTGCCGCAAAGGCGGAGAAGCTTGCTGAAACCTTTTCTGAGCGTGCGGAATATTATGACCGCCATGCGCTCTTTCCATTTGAAAACTTTGATGACTTGAAAAAAGCCGGTTTTTTGACATTGTCCATTCCGGATGCATACGGAGGATCCGGACTGTCACTTTATGACTTTGTCATGGTTCAGGAAACCCTGGCGCAGGGAGACGGACCGACAGCGCTTTCGCTTGGCTGGCATCTCGGCATTTTAATGAATATAAGAGAAACCAATAGATGGCCTGAAGAATTGTACGCTCAGATTTCCCGAGAAATCATACAGTTCGACAAAATCATCAACAGCGCTGCTTCCGAGCCGAACAGCGGCAGTCCTGCAAGAGGGGGAAAACCGGAAACAACGGCTGTCCGCAGGGGGGATAAGTGGGTCATCAACGGGAAGAAGATCTTTACATCGCTTGCCCCTGCCCTTGATTATTTTTTAATTACAGCAACAATAGAAGAATCCGGTGAAGTGGGAGAATTTATTATTCCGAAGAAATCAAAAGGACTTTCCATTATGGAGACGTGGGATACGCTTGGCATGAGAGGGACCAGGAGCGATGATCTCATTCTGGATGATGTCGTGCTCGAAAATCAGGCGCTTGCTTCTTACCGTTCAAAACCTGCCAAAAAACCGATGCCGCAGGGCTGGCTCCTTCACATTCCGGCCTGTTATCTTGGAATCGCGATTGCCGCAAGAAATTTCGCCGTGGAGTTTGCGAAGAAACATCAGCCAAACAGTTTGGACCATCCGATTTCTGAGCTTCCTGAAGTCAGAAGAAAGACAGCAGAAATGGATTTAAAGCTTATGACGGCAAGGCACCTTTTGTACGGCACGGCAGAAAAGTGGGATGAGAGTCCTGATACGCGTCACACACTTTCAGCAGAACTGGCGGCTTCCAAAACGGTTGCAACAAACACGGCCGTAGAAGTCGTTGATCTTGCAATGAGAATTGTCGGCGGACAAAGTATATTCCGTTCTCATCCAATTGAACGTTATTACAGGGATGTAAGAGCCGGACTTCATAACCCCCCGGCAGATGACATTACCTATAAGCTTCTGGCCGACCAGGCATTCAGTGAAGGATCATGATGCTTCCTGAAACGTTCAAGCAGACAATCCGCGGCGTTCATGGTGAGAATGGAGATGTCTGGCTTCGGGAACTTCCTGCCAGGCTGGCTGGGTGGGAGCAGAAATACGGCATCAGGATTGGAAGATTTTATCCAATGACCTTTCATTTTGTTGCTGAAGTTACGCTTAATGGCGGCGTAGAAGCGGTTATTAAAGCGGGATTGCCTGCTAATAAAGAGCTTATTAACGAAAAAAACGCCCTTGCTGTTTTTGGAAAAGGCGCGGGAATGATCAAGCTGCTTGAGGATCATACCGATGAAGGATTTTTGCTGCTTGAAAAGGCAGTTCCGGGGACGGTCCTCTCAGACAGCATGGAGGATGAAAATGCAGTCGCTGCTGCAGCGGCTGTTATAGGGAAAATTCGTGCGGATGACTGGGGCAGCACGCATTTTCCTCATTTATCGGACTGGTTTAAAGGTTTGGACCGTGCAGAAGATATTCCCGAAAGATACCTCAAAAAGGCATCTGCGGTCGTAAAAGAGCTGCTGTCTGAAATGAGTCATCCCACTCTCTTGCATGGAGACCTGCATCAGAATAATATCATCAGCCATCACGGGGAATGGAAAGCGATTGACCCCAAAGGCGTGATCGGTGAGAAGGAGTTTGAGGTGACCAGTTTTTGCAGAAACAATCTTTTTAGTAAGCAAAAGCCATTCGATGCTCTTCAAACCAGATTGTCTTTATTTGAGAAAGAGACTGGACTTAACCTCCATAAAATGATCCGGTGGGGATACTGCGGGGCCGTTTTAAGCGCCTGCTGGTGCAAAGAAGATCATATGCCGTGCGCTGATGAAAATCTGATACTCGCTGATCTGTATGAAAAACTGCTTTGAAAATGCCATTTTTTGTTGACTTCTAATCAGAATACTGAATATACTGAAGTATAGTCTATTTTTGGAAAGGAAAAGGTGCTTGAAACAATGTGGAACTAATCTTATTTTCTAAACGTTTTTTGAATAAAGAAAAAACGGGACCTAGAGAATAGGATGAGTGCGCTCATTTTTCATACCATTTCCGAATTGAAAGGATTTTTCTGTGCATCTGTATGCCAGGTTCTTTCGGTTTCTTTCATATGGTTGAAAATCCTCTCTAGGGCAAACTGGGAGGTTTTTTTATGGCTAAAAATAGTCGAAACGAAAAAGCAATTGTAAAAATAAATGGACTGACAAAGAATTTTGGAGATAAATTGGTTTTTGAGGATGTCAGTTTTGACATCAGAGAAGGTGATCGTGCCGGACTGGCAGGCTATAACGGTACGGGAAAGACAACACTTGCGAATTTGCTGTTTGGCACAATGGAACCTGACAAAGGCAGCTTGACAAGGAAAGCCGGCCTTAAAATTGGCTATCTTCTTCAGTCGGTAGATTATTCCGTACAGAACTTTAAAGACGCATTGAGCAGTGAAGGGGATCAAACGGTGCTTGAAGCAGCAGGCCGGCTTGGACTTGAAAAGGTGGCTGACTGGGAAGAAGATCGGCTTCTGCACTTGAGCGGGGGAGAAAAGCTGAAGCTTGCTCTTGCTCAGGTCATTTCAACAAATCCCGACCTGCTGATTCTGGATGAACCGACCAATCATCTGGATTATCATGGCATTGAATGGCTGGCAGACTGGCTCCAAACATTCAGGGGAGCAGTACTGATCATCTCCCATGACCGGCATTTTCTGGACCGGACTGTTTCACACATTTTTGAACTTGAGAACAAAAAGCTAAAGGAGTACAAAGGAAATTATACTGCCTACAGGCAGGAAAAAAAGCGGCAGCTTGAGGAACAAAAGCATGATTTTGAAATGCAGCAGAGGCATAAAGCGAAAATTGAGGGACAAATGGAGAACCTGCGCAGCTGGTCTGAAAAGGCACACCGGAATTCAACAAAACAGGGAAGTCTGTCTGAGCGCAGGCAAATGGGCTTTAAAGAGTATCACCGGGCAAAAGCAAAAAAGATGGATGTGCAAGTTCGTTCTAAAATGAAAAGGCTTGAAGCAGAGCTTGAAAAAAATAAAATTGAAAAGCCTCTTGAGGATACGGCTGTACAGTTTGAATTTGATGCTGCAGGGAAGAGGGGAAAACGTATTTTTGAAGCGAAAGGTCTTCAGAAATCATTTGCAGGCCGCACTCTGATCAGCAGCAGCCATTTTTATATGAAACATGGAGAAAGAATAGGAGTCATCGGGAGAAACGGTGCAGGAAAGACGACTCTTATAAGGATGCTTCAAGGAATTGAAGGATTGTCCGGCGGAGAATTATGGAGGAGCCCTACACTGAAAATCGCTTGTCTGAGCCAGGATGTGGGTGACTTAAATGCAGATGAAAGTGTTCTCGAAGCCATGCAGGCAGCCGACAGGGATAAGTCGCTTAAAGCAAGGACACTGCTTGCCAATATGGGGCTTAAAGAAGACAAAATAGAGCAGAAGATTGGCTGCTTGAGTCTTGGCGAGAGAACCAGAGTGAAACTTGCCGGGCTCATCTTAAACGAATACGATTGTCTGATTCTGGATGAACCGACGAACCATCTCGATCTGCCAAGCAGGGAGCAGCTGGAGGAGACGCTCAGTCAGTTTAAAGGAACCCTCATCATCATCTCCCACGACAGATATCTTGTTGAAAAACTGTGCGATAAACTGCTGGTTTTTGAGAACGGGAGGATTAGAAGAGCCGAGATGAGAATTGGTGAGTATTATTCTGCATTAAAGAATGAAAATACCGTGCCTAATGACGATGAGGAAGAACTGCTGAAAGTGAATAACCGTCTGACAGCAGTAATAGGCAAGCTCAGCCTTATAAACAGGGATCATCCGGAATTTCAGGAATATGACAATGAATTTGCAAGGCTTATCCGCGAGAAAAATCTTCTTGAGAAACGCAAAAAAGGCTGAGACGGAATTCCGTCTCAGCTTTTTTCCATGCAGCTCCCTATTTTATTTTACTGCTTCTATAATCTGAACTTGAAGGCTGCCGTTTGTTAGATCTGTCATTGTTTTAATAATAACAGGATGGTCTTTGCTGTTCATAAACTTAAAATCATATCCGTTCCATGAAACCGTAGCATCCTTATTGATCGGCACATAGCCGACTTCTTTGGAATGGTGGTGAAGCTCAATGATTTCAAGTCCCGCCTGTGCCACTGCGTTGTACAGGGTGCTTGAAGTCTGGCAAATTCCGCCGCCTATGCCTTCTACAAATTCCTTGTTGACGATCTCCATCGCTTTTTGGTAACCGCGTGCCGGAGTCCGTTCACCAACTGTCTGATTGAAATAAAATCTGTCTCCAGGACCAAGTACAATCTGGTCAATCGCATTTGCAGACAAAGCGATATTCATGCTCCTGCCCTTTACTGAAGCATTAAATGTCGTTCTGTAGGTTCCAATCACTTTCTGAGAAGCACCGGTCAATGATTCTGCCGTAACGTTTGGTGATGTTTCTGTGATCGGAAGGATAATATCCCTGTCAAAAGCAGGCAGCGACATCAGCTGCTGGAGCAATGCTTTTTCATCCAGAATTACTCTGCTTTGACCAGGTTCTAGCTTGCCGTTTCTTATCTTTGAAGGTGTCATTGGCCTGTCATACTGTCCGGCAAGCTCTTTCACAAGCTTTTGCATATTTTCTGCGTGGGCTGCTTTATCTGACAGAGGAGCAGCTTCAATGGTTTTGACCGCTTTGCCGTCTCTTGGATCGATTAAGGCAAACTCCCGGCTGATTTCAGCAGCTTTTGCCGAGACCGCTTTGGCGCTGACGGCATTTTTAGCTGTCAGCAGCACCTCTTTTTCTCCCAATCCGCATCCGCTTAAACCTGCAACAATACATACAGCAATTAAAAAGCGTTTAATGGTGTTCTCCCCCAGTTATCTATCATTTATTGTGAATCATACAATAGATAAGACGAAAAGGAAAGAGATAAAGTTTCAAAAATTTGGAGAAAAAAAGAATATTTTGCTAAGGTTGAATTTCATAGTATTAGCTGATAAAATAAAAAAGAAGGAACGTATGTTCTGTTTTTAACGAGAAAAAGAACCGCTCAGGGAGCGGTCCATTTCCGGTTATTTAGAGACTTTTTGAAGTTTATGAATAACCTGCAGAGATCTTCCTGTTCCAATCGCCACAGATTCCAGAGGGTTTGGTGCAAGGTGAACAGGAACGACAATCTCTTCGCTCAGCCACTCCTGCATGCCTTTCATTAAAGCCCCTCCTCCTGTCAGAATCACACCGCGGTCTACGATATCACCGCTCAGCTCAGGCGGGCAGTCTTCAAGAGTAGCGCGTATCGCTTCAAGAATGTGAAGCAGGGATTCTCTCATCGCGTTTTGCATTTCTGCAGATGACAGTGTAATCGTTTTTGGAAGTCCTGTCACAAGATCACGGCCTCTGACATCCATATGAAGCTCTTCATGTTTGACCAGGGCATAGCCGATTTCCATTTTAATGTTCTCTGCTGTGCGTTCGCCAATCAGCAGGTTGTAATTTTTGCGGACGTAGCCGATAATATCTTCATCAAGCTGATCGCCTCCGATTCTGATAGAGTGGCACGATACGACACCGCCGAATGAAATAATGGCAACTTCAGTCGTACCGCCGCCGATATCAACAATCACATTTGCGATCGGTTCATCAACAGGCAGATCAGCGCCAATTGCAGCAGCAACCGGCTCTTCAATTAAATGAACAATTTTTGCGCCTGAATTCTTAACAGCATCGTGGATGGCGCGGCGCTCAACGCTTGTAGCGCCAGAAGGCGTGCACACGACAACAGTTGGTTTTCTGATTGAAAATCCAAGTTTCTTC
Source organism: Metabacillus mesotrionivorans (assembly GCF_052171315.1). Classification (NCBI taxonomy): domain Bacteria; kingdom Bacillati; phylum Bacillota; class Bacilli; order Caryophanales; family Bacillaceae; genus Metabacillus; species Metabacillus mesotrionivorans. The sequence goes on from NZ_JBQMFF010000001.1 coordinate 774,404, forward strand.
GACGCTTTTTTCATGATCTGCTTAAGCATTTCGGTGGTTACATCATAATCGGCAATGACACCGTCTTTAAGAGGGCGTACAGCCACTATTTTACCAGGCGTTTTGCCGATCATGCTTTTTGCTTCCGTGCCGACGGCGAGTACATTTTTTGTAACAGTATCAATCGCCACTACGGACGGTTCATTTAGAGCAATTCCTTTATCCTTGCTGTAGACAAGAATGTTTGCTGTGCCTAAATCAATTCCAATTTCAGAAGTAGAAAACATTTATCTTCACCCAATCCTCATAGATTTCGAGTCTTTCATAAGTATTCTGCAAAGAGTGTCGATTTATGGGGGCAGGATCAACTATTTCCTCATGAATTTTTTCGGTTTTTATGGGCATACAAAGTAAAGGACCGAAAAAAGGAAGTGAATGTAAGTGGAAATAAAGTTCTGCCGGCACTCTTTTGTTGTGAAAACGAGCATTGTCCTTCCGTCAGATACAAATAACTATGGTACGTTATTCGGTGGAAGGCTGATGTCGTATATTGACGATGTTGCAGCAATTGCAGCAATCAGGCATGCAAGGACGCCGGTGGTCACGGCATCCACAGATTCTGTTGATTTTCTTCATCCTATTTATGAAGGGAATTCAGTCTGTCTTGAAGCATTTGTGACGTTTACAGGAAGAACGTCAATGGAAGTATTTGTGAAAGTCATTTCCGAAGATCTCCTGAACGGCAACAGAAACCTTTGTGCAATGTCGTTTTTAACAATGGTTGCCGTAGACAAACATAACAAGCCTACTCCTGTTCCGCAGGTGGTGCCTGAATCAGAAACAGAGAAAATGCTGCATGATTCCGCGCTGAAGAGGGCAGCAATCAGAAAAAAACGCAAAGAAGAAGCTGCTGGCATGGCAGCTGCATTTGGAACGGACTATCCGTGGTGCTGAAGCGAAAGCTGCAGGACCACGCGTTTTTTTCCAGAAAATCAGCATACATGTTCTCTGAGATAGATTATAAGTATACTGGCTTTATATATTGTTTGTTTCTTTACTTAGAGTTTAGCATGCATGAACCGCTGAAATGAACAAGAACAAACTTCCAGGAGGATGGATATTGGGATGAAAGAGCTTTGTATCATACCGTGCGGGAACAGGAAAATATGGGATAAGGAGCCGCATATTGGCGAAGTGGAAGCAAAATACGCCTATACTGGAACGTTTCATTTGCTTTGCAGACAGTATGCAGATCTTTTCTATAGTGATCAATGGGTGATTCTTTCGGCTAAACATGGTTTCCTGCTGCCGGAAGACCCCGTGCCCGGTTCGTATAACCTTTCTTTCAGCATGAAATCAGACGAGATTATAAAACTGGAAGACTTGAAGAAACAGGCAGCAGAAAAAAATCTGTTGCAGTATGAGCGGCAAATAGTCCTTGGCGGAAAAAAATTCAGACCTATAGCAGCTGCGGTGTTTGAAGGTGAAGCTGTTTTTCCTTTAAGCGGGTGCAGGGGAATCGGCTATATGCAGCAAAAACTGAAAAAGGCCATTGCAGAAAAAAGAAGGATTCACTGCTGAATTGCCGGTTGAGTCTGAATATACCGGCAAAAATGGTATACTTGGGTAAATCATCCGCTGGTCTTGCAGAATGACAAGCATGAAAGGAGCAAGGAAGCATCATGAACGTTCACTTGTTTGTTTATGGAACACTCCGCAAAGGGGAAAGCAATTTTACATATATGAAAGAGGCGTCATGTATAGCTGAACAGGGGCGGACGTCAGGAAAACTTTATGACACAGGGGAAGGATATCCCGCAATGACAGCTGAATCCGGAGCCGTATATGGTGAGCTGTATATAATGGACAAAGAACATCTCGAACAGATTCATGGGCTAGAGGGCTACATTGCTGAAAACCATCAGGATAACTTATTCGACCTTAAAGAAATCACTGTTATGACAGATACTGCAGAATTCCAGGCTCTAACCTATGTGATGAACGAAAGCAGAACAAACGGTATGAAACAGATTCAGAGCGGCGACTGGAAAGAATATTTGTTTGCTTCCGAAATACCAGATGAGACGCTGTATTTCGCATACGGATCCTGCATGGATACAGAACGCTTCAAACTTGCAGGAGTCGATCATCACTTTGCTGAAGTAATAGGGGCAGGGAAAACAGAGCGGTATACGGTGAAATTCACGATTTCCGTACATGATGGCGGCCGTGCTGATCTTGTAGAGGAGCGCGGGGGAGCGGAAGGAATTCTGTACAGAGTTCCAAAAGAAGCTGTCGAGTATCTTTATGTGAGAGAAGGGGTAGGAACAGGTATGTACCGGCCTGCATTTGTAAAAGTGGAGGTGAATGGCCGGGTATACGAGCAGTGTCTGACTTTTACAGTCATCGACAAGAAAGAAGAGTTTCGGCCACCGGGTCATTATTCGTCAGAGATTTTAAAAGGTGCTGAAGGCAGACTGAGTCCGGAGTATGTGAAGCGAATGAAACGCTATATGGATGAGCTGCCTGAAATGTAGTATTCCACTTTTGGAAAAGACATCTTGATTAAGCGGCAGATGCTTGCCATTTTGGTTCATTGGGTTTAAAGTAATGGTAACATTTGTTTAAAGAATGATAGCTGGAGGAAATACATATGAAAAAAGATTTTGCAGTTATCGGCCTTGGTCGTTTTGGCGGGAGCATTTGCCGCGAGCTCAGCGAAGAGGGCATGGAAGTAATGGCGATTGACCTTGATGAAGATAAAGTAAACGAATATGCTAATATAGCTTCACATGCCGTAGTAGGAGATACAACAGATGAAGCTGTATTGAAAAGTCTTGGAATCCGTAACTTTGATCATGTCATTGTTGCGATTGGGGATAACATTCAGTCGAGCATTCTTACAACGCTGATGCTTAAAGAGCTTGGAGTGAAGTTTATTACAGTCAAAGCCCAGAATGATTATCACGAAAAGGTGCTTTCCAAAATAGGCGCCGATCAGATAGTCCATCCAGAGAGGGATATGGGAAGACGGATTGCCCATAATCTTATTTCAAACAATGTGCTTGATTATCTTGAGCTTTCTGATGAACACAGCATCGTTGAGATTGTGGCAAACAGCAAGCTCGATGGAAATACGCTGATTGATCTTGATATTCGTGCCAAATACGGCATTAACATTGTTGCCATTAAAAGAGATAAAGAAATTTTTGTTTCTCCCCAGGCAGATGAAATTATCCAAAAAGGCGATATTCTGATCGTCATCGGTGCAGATACAGATATAGACCGGTTTGAAAAGCGGGTTCTGGAAGCTTAAAAAGACACATTGCGTGTCTTTTTTTTCTTAGTTCCTGCACTGTCTGTCCGTTTGTGTTTTTGGAAAAGTGGCATACTTGATAATGTATACATGCTGGATTCCAGCTGGGCGGTCGGCTGAGCCCCTGTCTCTTTTCTTTTGAAGCAAAGGAAGGGGGTGATGCCCGGATGACAGTCTTTGAAAGCTTGACGTTAGCTATCTCTTTCGCCACGCTTATCATTGCCATCCTGTCATTTGACCAAAAAAAATAGACCCCCGGCTGTTCGGCTGCAGGCGAGGTCTGGAATGTTCTTTGACTTTTTCTTTCAGGCCGGCCCCAGATTCGGGACCCTTGTATGCAGGCCGCAGGCTGTCAGGCACCTGCGGCTTTATCTATTGCCTTCCTTTTTAGCCTTCCTCAGGAGGCGCTTTTTATAAGCAGAAAAAAAGATTGACTGCAAGGCTGATGTGCCTTAGTATATGAAACTAATTAAACATCTTTTCTCGTATAATTTTGGAAATAAGGTCCAAAAGTTTCTACCGAACTGCCGTAAAAAGTTTGACTGCGGGGATTATATTAGAACAGGCGCAAACACATGCGTCTTTCTTTTGCATCCTCTTCGCAATCCTATAAAAGCGAGGGGTTTTTTTATGACTGAAAAAGAACTATTGAAATACAAGATCCGGGCTGCATCAAAAAAAGAAAAAGCAGAGCTTGTTTTTAAAAATGCCCGTATCGTGGATGTGTTTAATTTGGACATCATCCATGGCGATGTTGCCGTTTCAGCGGGGAAAATAGTCGGCATCGGGGACTATGAGGGGCATGATGAGATCGATGCGTCAGACAAATTCATCTGTCCCGGCCTGATTGACGCTCATGTCCACATTGAATCCTCCATGGTTCCTCCTCACGAATTTGCTGAAGCTGTGCTTCCGCACGGAGTAACTGCCGTGATAGCAGATCCTCATGAGATCGCCAATGTTTCGGGTGCGGCCGGCATACAGTACATGCTTGACAGTTCAGAGGACATACTGCTTGATGTTTTTATCATGCTGCCTTCTTGTGTACCTGCGACAAGTTTTGAGCATTCTGGAGCAAAACTTGAAGCGGAGGACCTTGAACCTTTTTTTCAGCATGAACGTGTTATTGGCCTTGCGGAAGTGATGGATTATGTGGCTGTGAAAAATACGTCGGACAGTATGATGGATAAACTTAAAATGGCGCAGAAGCATACCAGCTTGCTTGATGGCCATATGGCAGGGCTCCCTGTGGATATGGCCAATGTTTACAGATCGGCCGGAATAAGTACGGATCACGAAGTGACGACTGTCCAGGAGGCAATTGAACGGGTGCAGCGGGGAATGTATGTGCAGATCAGGCAAGGTTCTGCGGCAAAAGACTTCCACCGTGTTATTGGGGCGGTCAATGAGAAAAATGCACGAAGATTTTTATTCTGCACAGATGATAAACACCTTGATGATCTTGTAAAAGAGGGAAGTGTAGACCATCATATCAGACTTGCAGCCAAACATGGACTGAATCCTGTAACAGCCATTCAGATGGCGACTTTGAATGCTGCAGAATGCTACGGTCTTAAAAGCAAGGGGGCCGTAGCGCCGGGATATGATGCAGATCTTGTGCTGGTAGATGATTTAAGCAGTTTTAAAGTTGATTCTGTGTACAAGCGAGGGGTGCTTGCCGCAATCCATGGAAAAACGGTGAAAAAAGCTGCAGACCGGATAAAGGTTCCCGGCATGCTGCTGGGCTCTGTCGTTCTTCCTGAAATCGATTCCTCCATGCTTGCTGTACGTGCAGACGAAAATCAGCTGATGACCATGATCGAAGCAGTGCCGAATCAGCTTGTTACACGAAGAGCCGAGGAGATCGTTCATACTGTAAACGGATTTTTCGTGCCATCGGCAGACCTTGGGCACGCAAAGCTGATTATGGCTGAACGTCATAAAGGAACCGGGCTGATCGGCAAAGGAATTCTGAAAGGGTTCCCCATGAAGCGCGGCGCCATTGCAGCGACGATTGCACATGACTCCCACAACCTCATTGCAGCTGGAATGAGTGATGATGATCTCATCCTCGCTGCAGCAGCAATTAAAGAAATGGGGGGAGGACTTGCAGTTGCGGCTGACGGGGAAATCCTCGCACAGCTGCCTCTTCCTGTATCAGGTCTGCTGTCAGATCAGCCTTATGAAAAAGTTCTTGATGGCCTGCAAAAGATTCATGCTGCCCTTGCTGAAACCGGACTTCCGGACAGCTTTAATCCATTTCTGACATTGTCGTTTCTCGGCCTTCCGGTTATTCCTGAGCTGAAAATAACGTGTGAAGGGATATTTGATGTTACTCAATTCAGACATATTTAACAGAAAAAACCGGTCTCAGAAATTTTCTGAGACCGGTTTTTTGTTAAATGAAATAATAAAGAATAAAAGGCTGCTTTGGATAACAATTCAAGTTTATCCACGTTAGCTCCAGCGCCTGGATCCTCTGTCAGAACAAATCCGGCTGTCGGATCTGAGCAAGGCGCTTGTGCTTTTGTTCATGTATGTAAGAATGCAATGCTGCTCTAATTTTCAAACTGAGTCTTTCTGTCGATCTGCAAAAGAGTGACCGCCTTTTTAGTGGCAGGGCTGATCACGTCCGCCTTGACACCTTTTTCTTTTAAACGCTGTACAAATTTTTCAAGAGAGGATGGCTTTTTCATCGCTTAGGCACTACCTTTCTGAATCTAAAAGTACTTGACTGAACGGTCAGTTCATTATACCGTAAATAACACTCAGCTTCAAGATGGTTTAAGGAGGAGAATGTGCCGGTAAAAGCAAAATAACTTCGGAGAATGAAAAAGACTGCCGCTAGCCGGGCAGTCTTCGTCAAAGAATATAAGATGGTGCGTCCGGGAAGAATTCCGGATTAGCGGCCAGTTAGATTAAACCTCCATGATGATCGGCAGGATCATCGGGCGGCGTTTTGTTTTTTCATACAGGAAAGGTGCCAGTGTGTCTGTTATTTCATTTTTGATTTCAGACCACTGGCTTGTACGGCGTTCCATCACTTTATTTAAATGTTTTGTAATCAGAACCTGGGCGTCATTGATCAGGTCGCCGGATTCTCTCATATAGACAAACCCGCGCGAGATGATGTCTGGACCGGCTGAAATTTTAAATTCTTTCATATTAATGCTCACGACTACAATCACAAGGCCTTCTTCAGAAAGAATGCGGCGGTCTCTGAGAACGATGTTCCCGATATCGCCAATTCCGCTTCCGTCAATGTAAACAGAGCCTGAAGGGATTTTGCCTGCTACGGACACTTCGCGGTCGCTTAATGCAAGCACTTCGCCGTTGTCCATGATAAAGCAGTTTTCTGCAGCTACTCCGCAATCCTTTGCGAGCTTGGAGTGCATAATCTGCATGCGGTATTCACCGTGAATTGGCATAAAGTATTCAGGTTTCATAAGGCGCAGCATCAGCTTTTGTTCTTCCTGGCCGCCGTGGCCTGAAGTATGAACGTCACTCAATGAACCGTGAATGACTTCTGCTCCTGCACGATAGAGCTGGTTAATGGTCCGGCTGACGCTGATTGTGTTGCCCGGAATCGGTGAAGATGAGAAAACAACAGTATCGCCTGGAATAATCTGAATCTGGCGGTGTGTTCCGTTCGCGATACGGGACAGAGCAGCCATTGGTTCACCCTGGCTTCCTGTGCAGAGTATGGTGACTCTGTTAGCAGGAAGGCGGTTAATTTCATGAGGCTCAACGAATGTATCTTTCGGACACTGAATGTAGCCAAGGTCCTGGCCGATTGAAATGGCAGATTCCATGCTCCGGCCAAATACGGCAATTTTTCTGCCATGCTGAACCGCAGCTTCTACTACTTGCTGAAGCCTGTGAATGTTAGATGCAAAGGTAGCAAAAATAACGCGTCCGTCGACTTTCCTGAAAATTTCCTGGATGCTTTCGCCAACGCGGCGCTCTGACATTGTGAAATGGGGAATTTCGCTGTTTGTGCTGTCTGATAACAGGCACAGTACGCCTTCTTTGCCGATCTCAGCCATTTTCGTCAGGTTGGCAGGTTCGCCGACAGGTGTGAAATCAAATTTGAAGTCGCCTGTATGAACGATATTTCCCGGCGGTGTTTTGACAACGATTCCATAAGAATCCGGAATGCTGTGAGTTGTACGGAAGAAAGTAACAGACGTTTTTCTGAACTTAATGATGTCATCTTCTTTAATTTCAATGAGTTTAGCCTGGCGAAGCAAACCGTGCTCTTCTAATTTGTTGCGGATAAGTCCGAGGGCAAGCTTTCCTCCGTAGATCGGAATGTTCACTTGCTTTAAAAGGTAGGGAATTCCCCCAATATGATCTTCATGGCCGTGCGTGATGAAAAGTCCCTTAATTTTATCCTCGTTTTTTACTAAGTACGTATAATCGGGAATAACATAATCAATTCCAAGCAGTTCCTCTTCAGGAAACTTAATGCCCGCATCAATCATGATGATCTCATCCTGGAACTGGACACCGTACGTGTTTTTCCCGATTTCTCCAAGTCCACCAAGAGCGAAAACCGCTACCTGGTCATTTTTAACAAATTTCATAAAATCAAATCTCCAATACTTTAAAGTTTTCGTTTTGTTTTTCGTATTCTAAGTAAGCACCTTCAACAGATTGAATAAATTCAATGTTGTGATTGCGTTCCTTCAGTTTATTGCGTGCATCGCCTTCTGTTTTCGCTTCAATATAAAGGGTTTGTGTTTTTTCGCGAACAGGAACCTCTCCGAGTTTTTCCTGAAAATAAACTTTGTATAGCATTGCCAAATCTCTCCTTAACTGCCGTATGTTAGACTAACTTGTTCTATTATATTCGATAATGGCCTCTAAGCCAACCCTCACCCGGTCCCGGGGCGTTTTTGGAGGAAAGAAAAAACCTTTCTGCGGGCAGAAAGGTTTCATTACGCTATTGATTTTCTGCCAAGAATGCTATTCCATTGAGACCGCAATCTGCGTCTGAGTTTTTTCATCATGATCTTCCACACTCCCATCTTGTCCATTTTTCGGAATGTTTACCGTTCGAATCTGCCAGACTTAGTATATGTGAATATCGGAAAAGATAACATGGGTATTTATGGAAGGTGAGGCTGCGTGAAAAAATACAGGTGTTTTGGTTGTGGCTCCATTTATTTTCAGCTATGATGAGTCATGTAAAAGCTGTCCAAACTACGAAAAAGTAAGGAGACCTATATTATGACCGGAAACGTAATCTTTTTTGATATAGACGGAACATTGCTTAATCATGATAAGGAAATTCCTGATTCAACTAGAAAAGCGATAGATGATTTGAAAAAAGCGGGACACCATGTTGCAATTGCAACAGGGAGAGCTCCGTTCATGTTTGAAGACCTCCGCCGCGAGCTTGGAATCGATTCCTTTGTCAGCTTCAACGGGCAGTATGTTGTTTTCGAAGGTGATGTGATTTATAAGAACCCGCTTCATACAGAACGTCTGGAAGAATTATATGAGTACGCAAAAACTTCCGATCATCCGCTTGTCTTTATGAGCAATGAAACGATGATGTCTACAGAAACAGATCATCCGTACATACATGAAAGCATGGGAAGCCTGAAATTCATGCACCCTGAGCATGATCCCGAGTTCTACCGGAATCATGAGATATATCAGACGCTGCTGTTCTGCAAAGAAGGCGAAGAAGAGGCTTATAAAAAATACGAGGATTTTCACATCATCCGCTGGCATGAGCTTGCGACAGATATTCTTCCATTTGGCGGATCAAAGGCAGAGGGAATAAAAAAGCTTATCGAACGCCTCGATATCAGCAAGGAAAATGTATATGCGTTTGGTGACGGGCTGAATGACCTTGAAATGATTAAATTTGCCGGAACTGGTGTGGCTATGGGGAATGCCGTTGCCGAATTAAAAGAAATTGCAGATGAAATCACAACGAATGTAGATGAAGACGGCATCTTGAACGGCTTGAAGAAAACCGGTCTTCTATAAGAAAAAACCTGTCTGCTCAGCAGACAGGTTTTTTCATGCTTACTTTTACCGTTCGATTGCAACGGCGCCCTCAGGTTCTTTCAAAGGATCTTCGCTGCTGATGTGATCGTAGAACATTACACCGTTTAAATGGTCAATTTCATGCTGAAAGACGATGGCAAGCAGCCCGCGAAGTCTGAGGTCCACATTTTCTCCTTCAAGGGATATTGCTTTTACCCGGATTCTCGCATAGCGCGGAACGTATCCCGGAACAGGTCTGTCAACTGAAAGACATCCTTCTCCGCTTGTTAAGTAGCTTTTCTCAACTGAATGGCTTACAATTTTAGGGTTAAACAGAGCGTAACTGTGCAATTGGCCCTTTTCATCTGTTAACCGGATGGCAATCATTCGTTTGGAGACATTTATTTGAGGGGCTGCAAGGCCAATCCCGGGTCTCAGGCCGTATTTTTCGATCATCTCGGGATTCTGGCTGTTCTGGACATATTCAAGCAGCTCCTGCAGCGTTTTTTTATCTTCATCAGAAGGCGGCATCGGCACTTCTTCTGCAGCTTTACGCAAGGTTGGATGACCTTCCCTGATAATATCCTCCATAGTAATCACCCGGACTCACACTCCTTTTCCTGCTGAATTATCTTACTAAGTATAATGGAACTTAGATCAAACGAAAAGTCCTGCTTGTCCACCAGTATCATTTTTGGATGCGGCGGCCCACATTGAATGTGGGCTCTGCTGCCGCAAGCCATTATTAGCAGTGGCCTACAAACGCTGCTCCTACGATAATTAAAAGAATAAACAATACAACAATCAGAGCAAACGTGCGTCCATAACCAGGATAGCCGCAGCCGCCATAACCGTATCCAGGATAACCGTACATGAGAAAACCTCCTTTGAATGTAACGCCTAAACCTTTGCAGCCTGTGCATCAGCCTTCAGCGTCTAATATAACCTATGTTTTTTGGTTGAATGTGTATAGACGATAGCCCAGTTCCCCAAAAATGAATGTGATTTTTTAAACACCGGAGTTTTGAAACAAATAAAAATATTGTAAAAATAACCAGAACCTTTTATAGTAAATATGTTGAATGGGTTAGGGGGACTCGCGGTGAAAAAAATGGTTGCAGCTTCTGCAGCGCTGCTTGCCGGAGCGTTATTTCTGGCAGGGTGCAGCGGACCTTCTGCAGAAGAAGAAATGTATAATGCTCTTGAAAAAGCCGTTGCGGCGGAAAGTTCGTTCGAAGATCAGCAGGAGCCATTGGTGGAACTTGAGAATAAAGAAAACGAACTTTACGAAGAAATTATTTCACTCGGCATGAAAGAGTATGAAAAAATTGTTTCACTTTCAGAAGAAGCGCTTTCTGTCGTTGAAGAAAGAGAAAAAAGAGCGAAAGATGAAAAAGAGAGCATCATGGATTCAAAAGAAGAATTCAAAGCAGTTGAGGACATTTCAAAGCACCTTGATGATCAGGCGCTGAAAAGCAAAGCTTCTGACCTGCAAACATTGATGAAGCAGCGCTACGATGCTTACGATGCGCTTTCTGCAGCATATAATGAAGCAATCGCTCTTGATAAAGAGCTGTATCAGCTTTTTCAGAAAAAAGATCTGAAGCTTGAGGAACTGGAAGCAAAAGTTACGGAAATTAACAGCAGCTACGAAAAAGTGGCGGCTCTGAATAAAGAATTCAACGATCATACTGAAAAGTACAACAAGGCTAAGATGGATTTTTACAAAAAAGCCGGAATTGAAGTTGAGCAGTCAGATGATAAAGGAAAAACATCATAATCAAGTTCAGTGAATGCAGGGAGCAGCCGCCCCTGCATTTTTTGTATGCTGCCGAAGGATGTGTTTGGAACTGCAAGAAGAATCAATACTGTATCGATTTTTATAGTACAGAATATCAAATAGTTATAGTACAGATTGTTCAAAAGGAAATAAAAGTAAAATAAAATACAGCAAAAAGGTTGAAAGAATATCAGTAAAAATCAATTGACGTATACATTTTTAATAGTGTACACTAAAACATGTTGAAATGAATTGTATTAATTTTTTTCTTCCCTTTAATTAGTACAGATTTTTGTACTGTCCAATACATAGAGAACGTTTCGGCATTCTCTAAAGTGGTATAAAGATATGTAGAGTGAAGCCTAAAAGAATGTGTCATAAGATGTCATTTTGGGAAGGCTAATGCTGTATGTGTCATATAATCAAGAATTATTTTTTATAAGAGAAAGGACAGGTGACTTAGATGGCTGCTAAAACGAAAAATGCTGTAGTTGACAGCAAAAAGCAATTCGAAGGAATTGCAAAGCAGTTTGAAACGTTCCAAATTCTGAATGAGCAGGGCGAGGTAGTAAATGAAGCTGCAATGCCTGACTTGTCAGATGACCAATTAAAAGAATTAATGCGCCGTATGGTGTATACGCGTATTTTGGACCAGCGCTCAATTTCATTGAACCGCCAGGGCCGTTTAGGCTTTTATGCACCGACAGCAGGACAGGAAGCTTCACAGATCGCTTCTCATTTTGCACTTGAAAAAGAAGATTTCGTTCTTCCTGGATACCGTGATGTGCCTCAGATTATCTGGCACGGACTTCCTTTGTACCAGGCATTCCTTTTCTCACGCGGACATTTCCACGGAAACCAGTTCCCTGAGGAAGTAAATGCATTGTCTCCTCAAATTATCATCGGTGCGCAAATCATCCAGACAGCGGGTGTTGCACTTGGTCTTAAAAAGAAAGATAAAAAAGCAGTTGCAATTACTTACACAGGTGACGGCGGAGCATCTCAGGGCGATTTCTACGAAGGAATCAACTTTGCAGGCGCTTATAAAGCACCGGCTATCTTCGTTGTGCAAAACAACCGTTTTGCAATCTCAACTCCGGTTGAAAAACAATCAGCTGCACAGACAATCGCTCAAAAAGCGGCTGCTGCAGGTATCGTAGGTATTCAAGTTGACGGCATGGATGCACTTGCTGTATACGCTGCTGTGCGTGATGCACGCGAGCGCGCTGTAAACGGAGAAGGCCCGACACTTGTTGAAACACTTACTTACCGCTATGGCCCGCATACAATGGCCGGCGATGATCCGACACGTTACCGCACAAAAGAGCTTGACACTGAGTGGGAAGAAAAAGATCCTCTTGTACGCTTCCGCAAATTCCTTGAAACAAAAGGCATCTGGAGCGAAGAAGAAGAGAACAAAGTGATCGAACAGGCGAAAGAAGATATTAAAGAAGCAATCAAAAAAGCGGATGAATATCCAAAACAAAAAGTAACAGATCTAATGGATATCATGTATGAAGAAATGCCATTCAATCTGAAAGAGCAATATGAAATCTACAAAGCAAAGGAGTCGAAGTAAGCCATGGCTCAAATGACAATGATTCAAGCAATTACGGATGCTCTCCGCACAGAACTTAAAAACGATTCAAACGTTCTTCTATTCGGAGAAGACGTTGGCGTAAACGGAGGAGTATTCCGTGCTACAGAAGGACTTCAAAAAGAATTCGGCGAAGACCGCGTGTTTGACACGCCGCTTGCTGAATCAGGAATCGGCGGTCTTGCGATCGGTCTTGGCCTGACAGGTTTCCGTCCGGTTGCTGAAATCCAGTTCTTCGGTTTCGTTTACGAAGTAATGGATTCCATTTCAGGACAAATGGCACGTATGCGCTACCGTTCAGGCGGCCGCTGGAATTCTCCTGTAACAATCCGTTCACCGTTTGGCGGAGGCGTTCATACTCCTGAGATGCATGCTGACAGCTTAGAGGGTCTTATGGCGCAGCAGCCTGGTGTGAAGGTTGTTATTCCTTCAACTCCATATGATGCTAAAGGACTTTTAATCTCTGCTATCCGCGACAACGACCCGGTCGTTTTCCTTGAGCACATGAAGCTTTACCGTTCATTCCGCCAGGAAGTTCCGGAAGAAGAGTACACAATTGAAATCGGCAAAGCAGAAGTGAAGCGCGAAGGCTCAGACCTTTCCATCATCACTTACGGAGCAATGGTTCATGAATCTTTAAAAGCAGCTGAAGAGCTTGAAAAAGAAGGCGTTTCTGCAGAAGTTATCGACCTTCGCACAATCAGCCCGCTTGATATTGACGCAATTATTGCATCTGTTGAAAAAACAGGACGTGCAATCGTTGTACAGGAAGCTCAAAAGCAAGCCGGCATTGCAGCTAATGTAGTGGCTGAAATCAACGACCGCGCTATTTTAAGCCTTGAAGCACCTGTGCTTCGCGTAGCTGCTCCTGACACTGTTTTCCCATTCTCTCAAGCAGAGGGCGTATGGCTTCCTAACTTCAAGGATGTCATTGAAACAGCTAAGAAAGTAATGAATTTCTAATTATACATTTATGAAAAGAAATCAGTTGGTCCGGGCAGAGTGTTATTGTTTCATGATGGAGCGCATCGAAGGCGCAAAAGCATTTGAACGAACAAATTTCTTCCGAAACCTGATACCTGGTTTCTTTTCCATATGAAAAATAGGAGGTAGTATACCGTGTCTTTCGAATTTAAAATGCCGGATATCGGTGAAGGTATCCACGAAGGTGAGATTGTAAAGTGGTTTATCAAGCCTGGCGATGAAGTAAACGAAGATGATGTTCTGGCTGAGATTCAGAATGATAAAGCAGTCGTAGAAATTCCTTCTCCTGTTAAAGGAAAAGTAATTGAGGTTAAAGTAGAAGAGGGAACTGTTGCTACAGTTGGACAAACCCTGATCACATTTGATGCACCAGGTTATGAAAACCTTAAATTCAAAGGTGACGACCATGGCGATGAGCCTGCTAAAGAAGAGCCTAAAAAAGAGGAAGCTCAAGTTCAGGCTACAGCTGAAGCCGGCCAGGACGTGAAAAAAGAAGAAGCTCCTAAACAGGAAGCAGAAGCAGCAACTGGTGCAGGTGCACAAGATCAGGCTGATGCAGATCCTAACAAGCGAGTAATCGCAATGCCTTCAGTACGTAAATATGCCCGTGAAAAAGGCGTTGAAATCCGCCAGGTATCAGGTTCAGGCAAAAACGGCCGCGTAAGCAAAGAAGATATCGACGCATTCCTTGAAGGCGGTTCGAAACCTGCTGCTGAAACTCAGGCTGAAGCTCCGCAAGCAGAAGCTAAGGAAGAAAAAGCAGAGCAAAAAGCACCTGCTAAACAAGCTGTTCCAGAAGGCGACTTCCCTGAAACACGCGAAAAAATGAGCCCGATGAGAAAAGCTATCGCTAAAGCAATGGTTAACTCCAAGCATACAGCTCCTCACGTAACATTGATGGACGAAGTGGACGTAACAAAACTTGTTGCTCACAGAAAACAGTTCAAAGGTGTTGCAGCCGAGCAGGGTATTAAGTTAACATATTTACCGTACGTAGTGAAAGCTCTTACATCAGCGCTTAAGAAATACCCGGTTCTTAATACTTCAATCGATGACAAAACCGAAGAAGTTGTTCAAAAGCATTACTACAACATCGGTATTGCTGCTGACACAGAAAAAGGACTTATGGTTCCTGTTGTTAAAAACGCAGAACGCAAATCAGTCTTTGAAATTTCTGATGAAATTAACGGCCTGGCAACTAAAGCCCGCGACGGTAAACTTTCTGCTGCGGAAATGAAAGGCGCTTCTTGCACGATTACAAACATCGGTTCTGCAGGCGGACAGTGGTTCACTCCGGTTATCAACCATCCAGAGGTTGCGATTCTTGGAATCGGCCGCATCGCTGAAAAAGCAATCGTTGTTGACGGAGAAATTGTTGCTGCTCCAGTACTTGCGCTGTCACTTAGCTTTGACCACCGCATGATTGATGGTGCTACAGCACAAAATGCTCTAAATCACATCAAGCGTTTATTGAACGACCCACAACTTATTTTAATGGAGGCGTAATTCAATGGTAGTAGGAGATTTCCCTATTGAAACAGATACTCTTGTCATTGGTGCGGGACCTGGCGGCTATGTAGCTGCCATCCGCGCTGCACAGCTCGGACAAAAAGTAACAATCGTAGAAAAAGCAAACCTTGGCGGCGTTTGCCTTAACGTAGGATGTATTCCTTCAAAAGCTTTAATTGCTGCAGGTCACCGCTTTGAGAATGCCAAGCATTCTGAAGACATGGGAATTAAAGCCGAAAACGTAACAGTTGACTTTACAAAAGTGCAGGAATTCAAAGCTGGCGTTGTAAAGAAACTTGTCGGCGGAGTTGAAGGTCTTCTTAAAGGAAACAAAGTTGAGATTGTCCGCGGAGAAGCTTACTTTGTTGACAGCGAATCTATTAAAGTTATGGATGACAACTCATCTCAAACGTACAAATTCAAAAACGCAATCATTGCTACTGGATCCCGTCCAATTGAAATTCCAGGATTCAAATACTCTAAAAGAGTGCTTGATTCAACTGGTGCTCTAAGCTTGAACGAAATTCCAAAGAAAATTGTTGTCATCGGTGCAGGCTACATAGGCACTGAGCTTGGCACAGCTTATGCCAACTTTGGTTCTGAAGTTGTCTTCATTGAGGCAATGGATGAAATCCTTATGGGCTTTGAAAAGCAAATGAGCTCTCTTGTTAAGCGTAACCTTAAGAAAAAAGGCAACGTTGAAATTCATACAAAAGCAAAAGCAAAATCTGTTGAAGAAACAGAAAACGGCGTAAAAGTAACCTTTGAAGTTAAAGGCGAAGAGCAGACAGTTGAAGCAGATTACCTTCTTGTAACTGTTGGCCGCCGTGCGAACACAGATGAGCTTGGACTTGAGCAAGTAGGCGTTGAAATGTCAGACCGCGGCGTGATCAAAATTGATAAGCAGTGCCGTACAAGCGTTTCTAACATCTACGCAATCGGTGACATCGTTGAAGGTCCTCCGCTTGCTCATAAAGCTTCATACGAAGGTAAAATTGCTGCTGAAGCAATTGCCGGCGAGCATGCTGAAATCGACTACCTCGGAATTCCTGCAGTTGTATTCTCTGAGCCTGAACTGGCTACAGTTGGATACACTGAAACACAGGCTAAAGAAGAAGGAATCGAAGTTGTTGCAGCGAAGTTCCCATTTGCTGCTAACGGACGTGCTCTTTCTCTTAACGAAACAGACGGCTTCTTGAAACTTGTTACACGCAAAGAAGACGGACTTGTCATCGGAGCGCAGATTGCAGGTGCGGCTGCTTCTGATATGATTTCAGAACTTAGCCTTGCAATTGAAGCTGGCATGACTGCTGAAGATATCGCAATGACGATTCATGCGCATCCAACATTGGGAGAAATCACAATGGAAGCTGCTGAAGTTGCAATCGGAAGCCCAATCCACATTATTAAATAACTACCAAACCCCCTGATGGCATGCATCAGGGGGTTTTTATGCATAAAAAAAAGACGGTGTGAAAGCCGTCTATCGATCTCCGCTGCTGCCTGAAAGTGCTTTAACAACAGGATTAATAATTTCTTCCTTTGTTCCTACGTGGCCTTCAATCTGGAAGAGGACGCGATTATCGTCTACAACCACAAGCGAAGGAAATGTATCAATATCTACCGGATAGTCCTCATCACTGCTCGTTTCAACAAATTCCAAGTCTTCCACTTCGTCGGGGAAATCCTGTTTCAGATCAATCAGAGCATCAAAATAAACAGATTCCCGGTGTTCATCTTGTTCATCTGAAAAAAACAGCAGTTTTTTATCATCGTCTTCTGGACGCAGCGATTCAGAGGATATATTCAGACTGCAAGATGAAAGAAGAAAAACTGGCATGATGAAGGCGACAATGACCGACTTTGCCATATTGTCCACCCCTTTTAATGAAATGGTCGTAACGGTCCGAACTAAGTCCTACTTCGTACCTATTTTACAGTTTCCGTTAATTTAAATTAATGCTATTTTATCATGTTTTCCGAATATTCCCCTGAATGTTACCTATTTGTCACAAAAATGAAAAATAGAAAGACAGTTTGTCGCTAAAATTAACAATTAACTTTAAAACATGGTGGATTGGTGGGAGGGAGACGGAAGAATGCATACCCTTCAAAACTGAAAAACGATATCGGAGGGTAAGAAAGAGGAGAATGCGTACCACGAAAACTGAAAAACGATATCGGAGGGTAAGAAAGAAGAAAATGCGTACCCTCGAAAACTGAAAAACGATATGAAAGGGTAAGAAAGAGGAAAATGCGTACCCTCGAAAACTGAAAAACGATATCGGAGGGTAAGAAAGAGGAGAATGCGTACCCTCGAAAACTGAAAAACGATATGAGAGGGTAAGAAAGAACAAAGATAAAGACACTTTATTATCAAGTGTCTTTTTTAGTCTCAGTCCGATTCATGACAGGGAATTTTTCGCGTCTCAATGATTTCATCAATGAAATGACCATCAAAATCATGATGACAGCAAACGGAAGTGCAGCAATAATCGATGCCCTCTGAAGAGCTTCAAGACCGCCAATCCATAATAGAACGGCAGCTGCAGCAGATTGGATGATGCCCCATACAAATTTGATTTTGCCAGATGGATTTAAGTCTCCGTCTGTTGTCTGCATGCCAAGCACAAAAGTGGCTGAATCGGCTGAAGTAATAAAGAATGTGCTGATCAAAAGAATAGCAAGCAGAGACATAAACATGCCAAACGGGAATTGTTCAAGGACAGCAAACAGGGCGACTTCCATTCCCTTGTCATTGACAATATCCATTATGGGCTTTTTCATAAAGTGCTGCAGGTATAAAGCAGAACCTCCGAATACTGAGAACCACAATGCCCCGAAAATGGTTGGAACAGCAAGAACACCAATCAGGAATTCTCTGATCGTTCTTCCTCTGGAAATCCGCGCGATAAATGTCCCCACGAACGGAGCCCACGAAATCCACCATGCCCAGTAAAAGATTGTCCAATCCTGAACCCATGTGCTTTCCTCGTTAAATGGCGTAAGGCGGAAGCTCATGTAGGTTAAATTCTGCAAATATCCGCCAATGGTTGTCGTGAACAAATCCATGATGAAATTTGTCGGCCCTGCAAAAAGCAGAAAGAGCATGAGGGCAATAGCCAAAATAATATTTACATTACTGAGAATTTTAATTCCTTTATCAAGCCCTGTTTGAGCAGACAGCATGAAAAGAAAGGTTACAATCACAATAATAATCAGCTGGGTTGAAAACGAATTGCTGATTCCATCAAACAAGTAGGAGACACCTGCACCAATTTGAATGGCGCCGAGTCCAAGTGACGTTGCGACTCCAAAAATGGTGGCAAACACTGCAAGGAAGTCTACAAGTACGCCAGCCTTTCCATCTGCATGGTCTCCAATAAGCGGTCTGAGAATATTGCTGATGACTCCGTTTTGATTTTTCCTGAACGTAAAATATGCAAGTGATAAAGCGATGACCGAGTAAATGGCCCATGGATGAAGCCCCCAATGGAAAAAGGAGTAGCGCATTGCAGCACGGGCAGATTCATCCGTAAACCCTTCACCGGAAGGAGGTGCGCTGTAATGATTCATCGGCTCAGATACTCCCCAGAACACAAGCCCGATTCCCATGCCGGCACTGAAAAGCATCGCAAACCAGCTGAGGTAAGAATACTTCGGTTCATCATCATCATTTCCAAGCTTGATATTTCCGTATTTTGTAAATATTAATCCGATGGCAAAAATGAGAAAAAAGGAAGCGGTCAGCATATAAAACCAGCCGAATTTTTCAATAATAAATCCGTGGATAAGTGTCGTTACGTTTGCCAGATTGGCACTTCCGATTATGCTCTTTGGAATGGCTCCCCATACAATAAAAAGAACAGAAACGATGAGAGAAAGGACAAAAACAGGTGTCAGTCTTTTCATATTCAGACCTCCTTCAAAATAGGAAATAAGAAGTGTTGTTAATTAATTCCTCTTCCTATATAGTGAAGCAATCGGCGGCATATTATTCTAAAAAGAATATACCGGGGAGGAAAGAACGTGAGAAAAGCACTTTGTATGACGGCAGCAGCTTTTTTGCTTGCAGGATGCACTGCATCAGGGACCGGCGGCAATAAAGAAGAAAATCCTCCTGCGGAAAAGAAAACGGTACATGAAGCAGGGAAGGAAAAACCAAAGCCTGCAGCGGATTTGGAATCAGATAAAAAGGCAGAACAGCCAGCCATATTGGATAGAACACCAAAATATAAACTTGATCCGGCAAATTGGTCAATTAAGCCTTTGAGTCCTGACGTCAGCCCGAAAGCGGTGCTTCTGACTATCGACGATGCTCCAGATCAGTACAGTGTGGGGATGGCACAGACATTGAAAAAGATGGGAGTAAAGGCAATCTTCTTTGTAAATGGTCATTTTCTGGATACGGAAGAGGAAAAAGCAAGACTAAAAGAGATTAATCAGCTTGGTTTCCCTATTGGAAATCATACAATGACCCATGCCAATCTTAAGGACCTGACCCCTTCAGAACAGAAAAGCGAAATTGCCGGTCTGAATGATCTTGTTGAGCAAATAACGGGTGAACGTCCCCGTTTTTTCAGAGCTCCGTTTGGAAGCAACACAGATGAAAGCAGAAAAATTGCGGAAGAGGAAAAGATGGTGCTGATGAACTGGACGTACGGCTACGACTGGGAAAGTGATTACCAGACAAAAGAAGCACTGACAGAAATCATGATCAATACTCCATACTTGACTAATGGTGCAAACTTGCTGATGCATGACCGCAAGTGGACAAGCGAAGCATTAAGCGCCATTGTGACAGGACTTAAGAAAAAAGGGTATGAAATTGCTGACCCTGATGCAATTGAAACTCCTCTTTAGAACAAAAAAAGCGATCTTTGATGATCGCTTTTTTCATCGTTTATAATAGTACATCTTCCTTCCATTGAATAAGGTCAGTTCCCCTTTTAGTTTTTTTGCCAGAAACTTCGAAAATTCATTTGCTTTATTTCTGTCGCCGTATTTCGAATCTGCCGGCAGGGTAATTTGCAGAAATGAAAAGGCCTCTTCATTTACGGGACCTGCGCCAATATACATTTTCGCATAGCCGCGCTCCTCAGAAGTTAGGGAGAGATACCCTTCCTTTTGAGTACACTCGTATGGAAAAGCGGACTGGTCATAGTCAAACTGCAGCTGTTCGCCCGTTTTGCCTGTTATCTCTTTGTAATAAAGAAAGAGCTCCTCAACCTGATCAAGGGATATTGTCTGCTGAGCAGAACCATCAACTAAATGAATAAAAGCGTGTGAGGCCATTGCGTCAACTCCTAAGCACAATTTTATAACTGTCCGATTATTTAAAATATTACATATTATCCGCCTGCTTGCAAGTTCAAGGGGAAATGATTGTGCTCTCTTGAATTATGCAGTATAATTAATCTGAATAATCTGATAAAAATAAGGAGGCCATCATGAACACATTGGAAAAGTTTTATGATGATACCGAACAGGCGAATGTCAGGTATGTTGGTTTTGCTTCCAGTGATTTAAGGTACGATATGGCCATCGTGTATTCAGGCATGTTTTTTGGCAAACCTCTCGTCATCTGCCTTCAGACCGGAAAATCAGTTCTCCTTGACTCATCAGATATCGAAGACCTCGAATTCCTCATGCGCACCTTTCGGATTGAAACACTGCAGCAGGCAGCAGAACTGTCAGATTTCTTCCGTGACGTCATCCCTTCCGCCCAATTAACCACTCAATATGAATAGTGAACTAAAAACTGGCGAACAGATCCGTTCGCCAGTTTTTTTATGCCTTTTCAAAAAATGAATACTTTTAGAGATAAAAAGATTAAATGTGTTATACAATTTAGGCTTGACGGATTAAATGTGTTATATTATTATAAACTTACAAAGTATTAAGCGCTTTCAAATAGTGCTAATCCATTCAAAAAGGGGTATGGAAATGGGAACAATCGTCTGTCAAACCTGCAACGGAACGATCGATCATTTTGAGGATGAAAAGGTCAGTGTTTTGTATGGTAAATGCACAAGCTGCGATTGCCAAGTACTAGAGAGAGAAATGACAGTTATTCAAGGGGTTTAAATAGAGGATTAAAAAGCATGCAGGGGGGCCTGCATGCTTTTTTTGCTGTTTAAAAGACAAGGTGAATGGAAACCTGTAAAGCAGCCGAAACAAAAGAAAGAGAAGAGAAGCGTCAAAATGGTACCCCATGAATCAGGCGAAGCATATTATAGGTATGCAAAAAGCGGAAATGGTACCCTATAAATCAGACGGAGCAAATTATAGGGAAGTAAAAAGCCAGAATGTTACCCTATATAACAGGCGAAGCAAGTTATAGGGAAGCAAAAAGCGAGAATGGTACCCCATAAATCAGAAGGCACAAATAATAGGTAAGCAAAAAGCGAGAATAGTACCCCATAAATCAGACGGAGCAAATTATAGGGTATCAAAAAGGAAAAATGGTACCCTATAAATCAGAATGAACAAAATATAAGCTTGCCCAGCATCACACACCCGCTGTTATCTTCAGCACAATTGCAGAACTACTCATTTAAAAACAAAACAAACCCCCGGGAACTGAATCCCGGGGGTTTTAGCCTGCGCCATACTTCTTTTATTTAATTGCCCTATGCTCTTTGATTACGCGCAGGTAATGGAGTTCCGGATCTTCCGGCCCCTGGACGGGAAGACCGACTTCAAGATTTTTGCGCACATATGAAAGATTCTCTTCTGAAATGATTTCTCCTGGAATGAAAATTGGAATCCCCGGAGGATACACCATGATAAACTCTGCAATGATCCGGCCTGCAGATTCTGAAAACGGAACAATTTCTGTGTCAGCGTAGAAAGCGTCACGCGGCGTTAAAGCTAATACTGGAATATCCGGCAGCATGACCTCCGGCTTTGCTTTATCAGCTGATGCGTGTGCAAACTGCGCGGACAGCGCCTGCAGCGCTTCAACGAGGATTCCGGTTTCTCTTTCTGTGTCACCAGGTGTGATGATGCAGAGAATGTTGTATAAATCGGACATTTCCACTTCGATGTTATAGTTTTCGCGCAGCCAATTTTCTACATCGTAGCCGTTCAGTCCGAGTTCTTTAATGGAAATAATTAATTTCGTCGGATCGTAGTCATAAGCAGCCTTTGTGCCGATGATTTCTTCTCCGATGCATTCAATTTTATCAATCGCGTTGATTCTGTTTCTTGTCTCATTGGCAAGCTGTATCGCTCTTTCAGCAAGAGCGCGTCCTTCTGTGGCCAGCCTCTTCCTTGCAACGTCAAGTGATGCAAGAAGCAGATAGGAAGTGGACGTTGTTGTCAGCATGCTCAGGATTGTCTGGACTCTCTGAACCGAAACAAGTCCTTCCCGTACATTGAGGATCGAGCTTTGGGTCATTGAGCCGCCGAGCTTATGAACACTTGTAGCAGCCATATCAGCGCCGGCCTGCATCGCTGAAAGCGGCAGGTCATCATGAAAATGAATGTGCACGCCGTGTGCTTCATCGACAAGGACCGGCACGTTATAAGAATGAGAAATGTCTACGATTTTTTTCAAATCAGCTGAAACGCCAAAGTACGTAGGGTTGATGACGAGCAGCCCTTTTGCATCAGGGTGCTGCTCAAGCGCATGTTCGACAGATTCAGTTGTTATGCCGTGTGAAATGCCGAGGTCTTTGTCGATTTCAGGGTGGATAAAGATCGGTGTTGCACCTGAGAAAACAACGGCGGACATAACAGATTTATGAACATTGCGCGGGACAAGAATTTTATCTCCAGGTCCGCAGACGGCCATTACCATGGTCATGATGGCTCCGCTCGTGCCCTGCACAGAGAAGAATGTATAATCAGCTCCAAATGCTTCTGCTGCGAGTTCCTGGGCTTTTTTTATCATGCCTTTAGGAGAGTGGAGATCATCCAGTGGGCCGATGTTGATCAAATCTATAGATAAAGCAGATTCCCCGATAAAAGATCTGAATTCAGGGTCAATGCCTGCTCCTTTTTTATGTCCAGGAATATGGAATTGTACAGGATCTTTTTTTGCGTGTTCTTTAAGCCCTGTAAATAACGGTGTTTCATATTGCGACAATTTGTATTCCCACCTTCTTTAGTGCGTAATCTATTTTCATCACGTTCATTTACACATAAAACAAGTGAATTATATCACTTTCTTCAAGGATTGGAAAGGAGTTTTTAGCGGGCAGATATACGAGGGACAGTGAATATTTAACAGAATTTTTAGAATAATAGTTGTCTTTTTTGGCAGAATCATATTATGATAGAAACAGAACTACATACCAACCGGTTAGTAAGGTGGATGAAAGGGTGATGAGAGTTGAATTTCTCGTATTCAGAAAAGGTAGTTGAGCTGCAGAAGCAGGTAATCTCTTTTATGGAAGAATTCGTCTATCCGAATGAAAAGAAATATGAAGAGCAATTAAATGAACAGGAAACGAGATGGGCTGCTATTCCTCCAATTATGGAGGAGTTGAAAGCCAAAGCAAAGGAACGGGGACTGTGGAACTTGTTCCTGCCTGAAAGCGAGTATGGTGCCGGGCTGACGAATCTTGAGTACGCCCCGCTATGTGAGATTATGGGCCGTTCGCTGCTCGCTCCTGAAGTGTTCAACTGCGCTGCACCTGACACTGGAAACATGGAAGTGCTTGTGAGGTATGGATCGGATGAACAAAAAGAAAAATGGCTGAAACCGCTTCTGGCTGGTGAGATCCGCTCTTGCTTCTCCATGACAGAACCGGATGTGGCTTCAGCCGATGCGACAAATATTGAGGCAAGCATTGTTCGTGACGGAGATGAGTATGTCATCAACGGGAGAAAATGGTGGTCATCTGGTGCAGGCGATCCGCGCTGCAAGATTGCAATTTTTATGGGGAAATCGGACTTTCATGCCCCAAAGTATGAACAGCAGTCAATGATTCTAGTACCGCTTGATACTCCGGGAGTTACCATAGAAAGAGTTCTTCCCGTGTTCGGCTATGATCACGCTCCGCACGGCCACGCTGAAATTACATTTGAGAATGTCCGCGTTCCGGCAGAGAATATGCTTCTTGGCGAAGGAAGAGGATTTGAGATTGCACAGGGACGTCTTGGCCCGGGCCGCATCCATCACTGCATGCGCTTAATAGGAGCTGCAGAGCGTGCTCTTGAAGAATTATGTAAGCGTGTACAAATGAGAGAAGCCTTCGGCAAACCGATTTCAAGCCAGGGTGTTGTCAGAGAATGGATCGCTGATTCCCGCATTGAGATTGAGCAGGCAAGGCTGCTGACGCTGAAAGCCGCCTATATGATGGATACAGTTGGAAACAAACAGGCGAAAACGGAAATTGCCATGATTAAAGTGATTGCTCCAAACATGGCATTGAAAGTCATTGACCGCGCCATCCAGGCATTCGGAGCAGCTGGGGTAAGCGAAGATACACCGCTTGCGGCTCAGTGGGCAGGTGCAAGAACGCTCAGAATCGCCGACGGTCCGGATGAGGTTCACCGTGCACAGCTGGCAAGACTTGAACTGAAAAAATACGATGTGAATCTGCAGACTGTATAAGGAGGGGTATCATGCACGTCAAGGAACTGTTTGATCTGAAAGACAAGGTCGCCATCATAACAGGCGGCGGCAGGGGTCTTGGTGCCCAGATGGCAGAAGGCTTTGCCCAGGCAGGCGCATCGCTTGTGCTCTGCTCCAGAAAGGCCTCTGCATGTGAGGATACAGCCCAAAAGCTGAGCAGTGAATACGGCGTCGAGGCAATCGCACTTGGATGTGATGTGACAAATCAGGAAGATGTAAAAAAAGTGGTTCAGACAGCTGTGGACACATTCGGAAAAATTGATATTCTCGTCAATAACAGCGGTGCTTCTTGGGGAGCATCCGTTCAGGACATGCCCCTTGATGCGTGGAACAAAGTCATGAATGTGAATGTAACGGGCACCTTCCTGATGTCACAGGAAGCAGGAAGGCACATGATCCGGCAAAAGAGCGGAAAAATCATCAACATTGCATCCGTTGCAGGCCTTGGCGGGACAGACCCGCGCTACATGGACACCATTGCCTATAACACCAGTAAAGGAGCGGTTATTACCTTTACAAAGGATTTAGCTGTGAAATGGGGGCAGTACAACATCAATGTCAACGCCATTGCCCCGGGATTCTTCCCGACAAAAATGTCCCAGGTCATTATCGAAAATGGAAAAGACCATTTCCTTAACATGACGCCGCTAAAGAGATTTGGGACGGACCAGGATTTAAAAGGAGCTGCATTGTTCCTTGCAGCTAAAGCATCAGACTTTATGACTGGTGATGTTCTCGTCGTTGATGGCGGAACACATGCCATGTAAGGAGGAAGAAGAATGAACAGAGATCCTGTCATTGTAGCGGCAGTCAGAACACCCATCGGACGGCAGGGCGGTGCGCTCTCCGCCATGGAACCGAATGAGTTCGGGGCGATCGTGATAAAAGAAGCCATGAACCGTGCAGGCGTTACGGCAGATATGGTTGATGACGTTATTTTTGGAAACGTCCTGTCAGGCGGAGGCAATATTGCAAGACTCACTGCCTTGACAACCGGCCTTTCCATCAGCATTCCGGGACTGACAGTAGACCGGCAGTGCGGCTCAGGCATCAATGCAGTCTGTCTTGCTGCCCAGGCCATCAAAGCCGGTGACGGAGATGTCTACATTGCCGGTGGAACAGAAAGCATGTCCCTTGCGCCATATTTAATGGAAAAGCCGAAAAAAGCATATAGTCC
Organism: Metabacillus mesotrionivorans; assembly: GCF_052171315.1. Lineage (NCBI taxonomy): Bacteria > Bacillati > Bacillota > Bacilli > Caryophanales > Bacillaceae > Metabacillus > Metabacillus mesotrionivorans. The sequence continues at coordinate 800,335 of NZ_JBQMFF010000001.1, forward strand.
GGCGCCACCGAGATTTAAGTCAGCCGTTCTTTCACCGAAGGAAATCGGCAATCCGCCAATGGGCATAACGGCTGAAAATCTGGCGGACAAATACGAAATAAGCAGGGAAGAACAGGATGAATATGCACTTAGAAGCCAGCAGCGGATGGCTGCAGCTGTCGAAGAAGGCAGATTTGACGAACAGATTGTGCCCGTCCCGGTCCCTCAGCGAAAAGGGGAGCCGCTTCTATTTGAAAAAGACGAGCATCCGCGTCCGAATACGACGATTGAAGGCTTAAGAGCGCTCGGGCCTGCGTTTAAAGAAGGCGGAACCGTTACAGCAGGAAGCAGTTCAGGCTTAAATGACGCGGCATCTGCTGTTGTGGTCATGTCCCGCGAAAAAGCAGCTGAGCTTGGACTAAAACCGCTGTGCACAGTCAGACAGTATGCAGTCGCAGGAGTAGACCCGAACATTATGGGGATAGGTCCTGTCCCTGCTGTAAAGCTTGCACTTGAGAAATCAGGCCTTTCACTCAGCGACATGGATTTGATTGAATTGAACGAGGCGTTCGCCGCTCAAGTTCTGGCATGTGACCGTGAACTGCAGTTTGACCACAGCAAATTGAATGTAAACGGCGGGGCTATTGCCCATGGACATCCATTAGGTGCGACAGGCGCGATTCTTATGACGAAAGCCGTCTATGAACTGCAGCGGTCAGGCGGCCGCTTTGCATTGATTACGGCCTGCATCGGAGGAGGCCAGGGAATCGCCGCCATCATTGAAAGAGAGTCTGAGTGATGAGGCTTGAGGGGAAAACAGCTGTCATAACCGGGGGTGCGGGAGGAATCGGCAAAGCAACGGCGTTCCTCTTTGCTGAACATGGAGCAAATGTCGTGATTGGAGATGCCGATCAGGAGGCCGGGGAAAAAACAGCTGCAGGTGTGAGAGAAAAAGGCTTCTCCTGTCTTTTTGTCCATACAGATGCAGCAAAGGCTGAAGATGTAGAAAGACTGATGGATCAGGCTGTTGCCGAATACGGGGGTCTTCACATCCTGTTTAACAACGCCGGTGTTTCAAATCAGAGTGTAAAGCTTCATGATATGGAAGAAATGGAATGGGACAGAGTCGTTGATATTAACTTGAAGGGTGTTTTCCTCGGCATGAAATATGCTGTTCCGCATATGAAACAGAGCGGAGGCGGATCGATTATAAATACATCGAGCGTGCTTGGCATTAAAGGAAAAAAGCGAATGGCTCCTTATAACGCCTCGAAAGCCGGAGTCATCGCTCTCACTAAAAATGCCGCGCTTGATTATGGGAAAGACGGGATCCGGGTCAATGCCATTGCTCCGGGTGTGATTGATACAGCCATTGTGGATGAATGGCGGAATGATGAACGAAGATGGGGAATTTATACAACATCCAATGCGCTCGGCAGAATCGGCCAGCCTGAAGAAATCGCTAAGGCTGTGCTGTTTTTGGCAAGCGATGATTCCTCATACGTCACAGCTGCTGCTCTATTGGCAGATGGAGGAACGATTACCTTTTGAAAAAGTATATCTTTTTTAGCATAAGGAGGAATTCAATTGGATCAATGGCTAGCTAATTATCCGGATACTGTCAGTCACGAGATCGGCATTCCCTATATTTCCATTCCGCAGATGCTTGAAGAAACCGTTGAGAATTACGGCGATAAAGAGGCGATTTCATTTTACGGAAAATCCATCTCCTACAGTCAGCTGTACGGGATGACCATTGCCTTTGCATCGGCGCTTCAGAAAAAAGGCGTTCAAAAAGGGGACAGGGTGGCTATTATGCTGCCAAACTGTCCGCAGTATCCGGCAGCCTATTACGGAGCCCTAAAAGCAGGAGCCATTATCACCCAGGTGAATCCGATGCTCGTTGAACGGGAGCTTGATTATATTCTGAATGATTCCGGCGCGGAAACGATTGTCGTGTATGATGCGCTTTATCCGCGAATAAAGGCGGTCCGCGCAGGCACGGCTTTAAAGCAGATTATTACCGTCAGTCTGCAGGAGGAAATGACACCTGAAGAGGGAGATTTTACGTTTTCGCAGTTTCTTTCTTTTTCAACAGGAGAGGTTCTTCCCGTGCAAATTGAACCTGAGCACGATATCGCAGTGCTTCAGTATACAGGAGGAACGACCGGGCGCCCAAAAGGGGCGATGCTTACACACAGAAATTTGATCGCCAATATTTATCAGTCTTTCGAATTTTTCAAGCATGAAGTTCAGACCGGCTCAGAACGCTGCCTGACAGTAATCCCGCTCTTTCACGTCTTCGGAATGACCTCATGCATGAATTTGACCGTCCTGAGAGGAAATTCTATGATTCTGCTTCCGCGCTTTGATCTTGAGGAAGTGATGCAGACCATCAAACGTGAACAGCCGACCATTTTTCCGGGTGTACCGACAATGTATGTGGCCATTACCAACCATCCTAAAGCTGAGGAGTACGGGATCAGCAGCATCCGCATCTGCAACAGCGGCAGTGCACCGATGCCTGTTGAGCTGCTGAATGAATTCGAGCGAAAAACGGGTGCTAAAATTCTTGAGGGCTACGGATTATCAGAGGCTGCTCCGACAACTCACTGCAACCCGCCTTTTGCCAAGCGGAAGCCTGGGAGCGTCGGAATCGGAGTGCCGGGCACGGCTTATAAAATTGTTGATGTGGCAACAGGCAAAGAAGAAGTTCCTGCCGGGGAACTTGGAGAAGTCATCCTTAAAGGCCCCCAGGTGATGAAGGGCTACTGGAACATGCCGGAGGAGACGGCCAATACGCTTCGGGACGGCTGGCTGTTTACAGGCGATATCGCAAAGGTTGATGAAGAGGGATACCTTTACATCGTTGACCGGAAAAAAGACCTGATTATCGCAAGCGGCTACAATGTGTACCCGAGAGACATAGAAGAAGTTCTCTATGAACATGAAGCGGTGCAGGAGGCAGTCGTTATCGGGGTGCCTGATCCATACAGGGGAGAGACGGTCAAAGCATTTGTTGTCTTAAAAGCAGGGAAGCAGGCGTCAGAAGAAGAGATAATTGCTTTTTGCAGGTCCAATCTTGCGGCCTACAAAGTGCCGGCGATAATTGAATTCAGAAACGAACTTCCAAAAACAAGCGTGGGAAAAATCCTCCGCAGGGCATTGCGGGAAGAAACCCTTCAAAGATAACAGGAAACTATGAATCTCTTAAAGTGCTTATGGTATACTTTTTTTAATCTAAGCTAGAGAGGATTAGCCAATATGAAGGAAAAAATCATCCAGGAAAGCATTCAGCTGTTTGGAGAAAAAGGCTTTAAGGAAACGTCCATTCAGGACATCGTCGATGCACTCAGTGTCACTAAAGGCACATTCTATTACTATTACAAAAGCAAAACTGAGCTGCTTATGGCCATCCATTTAAAATACATCGATGAGCTTCTGAGAAAACAGGAGGAAATCATCCATGACAGTTCAAAGCCATATAAGCAAAAGCTGCATGAAATTGTTTATATGCTGATTCACGATATTGAAAAAGAAGGCTTAAGCGCAAAAGTGTTTTTCAGAGAAATGAGAAATTTAACGGAAGAGGATATGGCTGAGGTCATTAAAAAACGCGACCAGTTCAGACTGAACATTCAGCAGCTGCTTGAAGCAGGAATCGGAGAAGGGGAATTCCGCTCTGACTTGCCGATGGATATTGTCACCTTCGGGATTCTCGGCATGACAAACTGGAGCTACTTCTGGTTTGATCCAAACGGAAGGGTGTCTGATGCTGAAGTATCGGATATTTTTCTGAAGATGGTGCTTGAAGGACTGACAGGGTAAAGGGGGTTCCGGGTTCGTCCCGGAGCTCTCCACGACCCCATTATACCGACTGGTCAGTAGTTAAAAGGAGAGATGATGATGAAAAAGGAAGATATTCAGCAGATTTCAGTTATTGGGGCGGGTCAGATGGGCCATCAGATTGCCATGCTGTGCTCCCTTGGCGGTTATGAAACGGTGATTCAGGACGTTCAGGAAAGCGCTTTAGAAAAAGCGGAAGCATCTCTCCGCAACTTGATGGACAAATGGGTAACAAAATCGAAGCTGACGGAGGAGCAAAAAGAAGCGGCCTTTGGAAGGCTCACCTTTACAACGTCACTCGAACAGGCTGCTGCCCACGCTGATTTTATCATTGAAGCAGTCGTTGAAAAGCTGGATGTTAAAAGAGAATTGTTTGCAAAGCTTGATCAGATGGCAAAGCCTCATGCCATTTTTGCATCCAACAGCTCAACCATTGTCAATTCATTGATCGCATCCGCAACGAATCGTGCAGACAAAGTTGTCAACATGCATTTCTTTTTTCCGCCGCTTGTCATGGACTGTGTGGAAGTTGTCATGAGTGAGGACACGTCAAAAGAAACGGCTGATCTGACGATGGATGTCTGTAAAACGATCAACCGCACAGCCGTCCTTCTGAATAAAGAGATTTCAGGCTTTATCGCCAACCGGATTTTAGGTGCCCTGCAAAGAGAAGCCGTTTACCTGTATGAAGAAGGGTATGCAAGTTTTCAGGATATCGACACCATCTGCCGAAAAGCACTGAATCACCCGATCGGCCCGTTTGAATTAATGGATCTGTCCGGAATTGATGTCGGCTACTATGTCATGCAGCAGAGGTATGCGGAGTCTGGAGACCCTGCTGATAAGCCGTTTGCCTGCATTGAGCAGAAGGTGCGTCAAGGTGATCTTGGACGGAAAACGGGCAAGGGATGGTACACCTATCAAAAAGAAGAGGTGAAAAAATGAGCGTTGTATCATACGAAAAACATGGAGCAGCTGCCGTTGTCACAATCAGCAATCCACCTTTAAATGTCATGAACCAGCAGGTCACAAGAGAGCTGAAAGAAGCCTTTGCAAGTCTCAGAGAAGACAATGAGACACTTGCGGTCATTCTGAGAGGAGCGGGTGACAGGGCGTTTATGGCTGGAGCTGATATTAAGGAATTTCCGAACCTCATCGGAAAAAAAGGCATCAAAGCCAATTTCCTTGAAGGGCATGCATTTTTAAATGAAATTGAACAGTTCCCTAAACCGGTGATTGCGGTTTTAAACGGAATGACCTTCGGCGGAGGGTGTGAACTCGCTTTAACATGCGATCTCAGAATAGCTGAGGAGCATGCCCAGGTCGGACTTCCGGAAATTAAGCTCGGGTTATTTCCCGGAGGAGGCGGCACTCAAAGACTTCCTAGAACGGTTGGTGCAGCTAAAGCAAAAGAGCTGATGTTCACGGGAGATCCGATTGATGCAGCTGAAGCGAAAAGAATCGGTCTCGTCTCGTATGTGGTACCAAAGGGAGAAGGACTTCAAAAAGCCCTTGAACTTGCGGGCCGCATGACGCGCCACTCTCTTCCCGCCTTGTCCAAAATTAAAAAAGCGGTAGATGAGGGCATGAGCAGCACGCTTGAAGAAGGCCTGGATCTTGAAGCGGGACTGTTTGAAGAGGTTTTTCAGACAGAAGATATCAAAGAGGGCGTACAGGCATTTATTGAAAAAAGAAAGCCTGCTTTCAGCCACAAGTAAGGAGATGCTCCATGCATGAAGCACGGATGAGAGTCAGGTTTTGTGAAACAGATGCGCTTGGGCATGTGAACAATACAAGCTACTTCATTTACCTCGAAGATGCGAGGGTCCAGTTTTTTGAAGCATTGGGATATTGCATGTCATCAGGCGACTGGCCGTTTATCCTTGCCAGAGCAACATGCGATTTTCGCGGTCAGGCTTACTTCAATGAACATCTGATCATAAAAACGTCCGTTATGAAAATCGGAAAAAAAAGCTTTACCGTTCATCATGAAATTACAGAACAGGAATCCGGAAGGCTGATTGCAGAAGGGGAAGCGGTCATTGTGACCTTTAACTTTAAAACCCAGGAAACAGAAGAGATGCCGGACAATCTAATAGAACAGTTAAAGAACCATGCTTTAAAAATAAATATCTGAATTTTCAAAAAGAGGTGGCGTGATGTCTCAGCTTATTCCGGTAAGAACAGGAGAAGAACTGAATGCAGGGGTTCTTGAGACATACTTAAGAACGGAAATAGATGAGCTGCCGGAAGGTCCCCTTCAAATCAAACAGTTCGGGACAGGTGCTTCAAATTTAACGTATGCCCTTAAGATCGGGAGCTGGGAAGGGGTGCTCAGAAGGCCGCCGCTTGGACCAGTGGCTCCTAAAGCGCATGATATGGAACGGGAGTTTGTCATTTTAAAAGACTTGCACCCATTGTTTCCTCTGGCGCCAAAACCCTATGTTTTCAACAGTGATGACTCGATTGCAGGCAGCCCTTTTTTCATTATGGAAAGACGGCACGGAGTATTGGTTGACACTGAGCTTCCAGAAGGGATGGAAGCAACCGGGGAACTTGGCAGCTCGCTGTCTGAACTCATGGTCGATACGCTTGTCCGCCTTCATGATGTTCCTTATAAGGGTACGGCGCTTGAAAAACTGAGCAGGCCTGAAGGGTTTATGGAGCGTCAGGTACACGGCTGGATCGGCCGCTATCACAGGGCAAAAACAGATGATATACCGGAAGTCAGTCTGCTGACAGAGTGGCTTGAGAAAAACCTGCCTGTTTCACCTGACCCGACCGTTATTCATTATGATTTCAAATTAAATAATTCGCTGTTCTCAAGTGATCTGAAAGAAATGACCGGCCTTTTTGACTGGGAGATGACCACGATCGGGGATCCTCTCGCAGACCTTGGGGCCGCCATGAGCTACTGGATGGAGGAGGATGATCCGGAGCCTTTGAAAAAAGGAATGGGCAGGCCTTCTGTTACTGCGAGCGGCATCTTCTATACCAGAAAGCAATTTATAGAAAGCTATGCCATGAAAAGCGGCAGGGATGTCTCAAACATCCATTACTACACTACGTTTGCCACCTTTAAGCTTGCCGTTATCTGCCAGCAGATTTATTACCGCTTTAAAAAGGGGCAGACACATGACCAGCGCTTTGCCCGCTTTGGGCCATATACTGAAATCCTGATCCAGCATGCACTGCGGCTGGCACAGAAGGGCTGACTATGGGGAAAATACATGTTGTGACCAGAAAAGAAGAAATAGATGGTGCCAAAATGAAAGGCAAAATAGCGGTAGTCTTTGATGTGCTGCTTGCTACTTCAACCATTGCCACTGTCCTTGAGCATGGTGCCCGTTCCGTCATCCCTGTGCTGGACGGTGAACAGGCCCGAAGCCGTGCAGCGGAAATGAACAAGGATGACTGCATGCTTGTCGGTGAATATGAGGGAAGGACGATTGATGGGTTTCTGGATCCTAACCCCTCCGCTTTGAAGGCCTCAGCCAAAGGGAAAAAAATCATTTTATCTACGACAAACGGAACGGTTGCCGTCCATAAAAGCAGCCCTGCCAGAAGGATTTTCGCCTGCTCGCTCTTGAATGCCAAAGCAGTGGCAGATGCCCTTGCTCAAGACCACCGCGAGGATACAATCATCCTTGTCTGCTCCGGTTCATCCGGGCATTTCAGTTTGGAGGATTTTTACGGGGCAGGCTGCCTGATTCAGCATCTGGCTGAAGCGGGGTGCTATGAACTGAGTGATGCCGCCCGGACAGCGAAGCTGTTTTATGAAGGCTGCAAAGAAGAACCGGCCGTCGTTCTTGCCGAATCCAAAGTTGGAAAAATGCTGAAAAAATACGGCTTTCAGGAGGAAATCACCTTTATTTCCACTAGAGACAGATTTTCATGTGTGCCGGTCCTATATGGAGATGAATTGATCGATTACCGCCATCTGAAGGTCAAGTCGTCGTGAAAGGAGAGTGAAAAAAATGAGATTTCATAACCAAATCGCTGTTGTGACAGGCGGAGGGAGCGGTATCGGGCTTGAGACGGCAAGAAAGCTTGCATCAGAAGGCGCAAAAGTCATTCTTGCAGGAAGAAGCGAGGAAAAACTGAAGGCCGCGGCAGAGCAGCTGAATCATTCTGAGCAAGCTGCGTTTCCTTTTGCGGCTGATGTTACGAAGGAAGAGGATGTTCTCTCGCTTCTCTCCTTTGTAAAAGAAGAATTCGGAGATTTGCATATTCTCGTCAACAACGCGGGTGGATCTGTACACTCGCGAATTATGGATACAACAGCCGAACAATGGGATTTTGTACAGAATGTCAATCTGAAAAGTGTTTTTCTTGTTTCAAAAGTGCTTGGCGGCTATATGGCTGAGTGCAGCGGTGCGGGTAATGAGAACAGGGCAATTGTCAACGTGGCTTCTCTTTCAGGACATAAAGCGGGCGCTGAAATTCCTCATTACAGTGCAGCTAAAGCAGCCGTCATTCATTTTACGAGGGCGCTTGCGCATGAGTTCGCGCGAAATGGGATCAGAGTCAACTCGGTATCACCGGGTTTTGTTGAAACACCTCTGACAGAGCAGGGTCTGCAAAACGCAAGATTCACAGAAGCGATTAAGCGGAATACCGCACTGAAGCGTGTCGGCAAGCCTGAAGAAATTGCGAATATTATCGCATTTGCTGCTTCTCACGAGGCATCATATATGACCGGTTCCGATTTGCTTGCAGACGGCGGCTGGCTGATTACATAAACCAGGGAGGAATAAAAATGAGCGATCTATTAGTAGAAAAAAGCGGAAATGTACTGTTTTTAACACTGAACCGTCCAGAAAGACTGAATGCTTTCAGCGCAGAGATGATCTTATCACTGACGAATGAACTTGCCGCGGCAAAAACAGATGACAGCATCAGAGCCGTTGTCCTGTCAGGATCAGGACGGTCGTTCAGTGCAGGCGGGGACGTCAAAACGATGGGAGAGGCTGACGGGCAGCAGGTTTATGATCATATTGGCCGCCTGAATGAATGCATCAAGGCTTTTAAAGAACTTGATAAACCTGTCATTGCCGCCGTACATGGATTTGCCGCAGGTGCAGCCTTCAATCTGGCATTGGCGTGCGATCAGATTCTCGCTGCGGAAGACAGCAAATTTGTGATGAGCTTTTCACAGGTTGGGCTGATTTCAGACGGGGGCGGCCTTTATTTTCTGCCGAGGATCATTGGACCTTATAAGGCGAAGCAATTGTTCTTCAATGCTGAACCGATTACTGCTGTTCAGGCTGAAGAATATGGCATTGTAAACAAAGTAGTCCCGCTTGAGCAGCTTAAGGATGAAGCTGTCTCCTATGCTCATAAGCTCTCCCAGGGACCTGTAAAAGCGTATGGCATGATGAAAAAAATCATCAATGCCTCAGCGGTGAGCACACTTGAAGAAATTCTGGAGCAGGAACGGATTGCACAGACACTGATGATCTCAACAGAAGATCATCAGGAAGGCATACACGCATTTAAAGAAAAACGCAAGCCAGTCTTTCAGGGGAAGTGAAGATGATGATGAGAGCGATTCAATTAAAAGAATACGGCGGACCGGAAGTATTGAAAGTAGTTGAACTAGATGTCCCTAAGCCTGCTGAAAACGAAGTGCTGATTAAAATTGAAGCAATTGGCGTCAATTATGCAGATACGGCAAGAAGGGAAGGGCAGTATGTGATTGATACGCCGCTTCCATTTGTTCCCGGAGCAGAGGTGGCAGGAACGGTCGCTGAGACGGGAAACGGGGTTACCCGTTTTAAAAAGGGAGACAAAGTCGTTACTCTTCTTGGATCAAGCAGGGCTACAGGCTATGCAGAATATACCGTTGCAGAAGAACGCGGACTGATTCCCGTTCCTGGAAAAGTAGACCTTAAGCAGGCTGTCTCTCTGCCTCTGCAGGGACTGAGCGCTTATCATATCTTAAAAACAATGGGGCGTGTTGAAAAGGGCGAAACGGTCCTTGTTCATGCGGCTGCAGGCGGAGTCGGGACCATTGCCGTCCAGCTTGCCAAATTATTTGGAGCAGGCAAAGTCATAGCAACAGCCAGTACGGCTGAAAAAAGAAGGCTTGCCCTTGAAATGGGTGCAGATGAAGCTGTTGACTATACGCTTGAAGGCTGGGAGAAGGAAGTGCTTCAGCTGACGGACGGCAAAGGTGTAGATGTTGCTCTTGAGATGGCTGGTGGAGATGTTTTCAGGAAAACCCTCTCCTGTATGGCTCCATTTGGCCGCCTGGTCATTTACGGTGTGGCGAGCGGGGAGCAATCAAGGCTTTATCCGTCATCGCTGATGGCTCAAAACCTGTCTGTCATTGGATTCTTTCTTCCTCAGATTATGAGAAAGAAAGAAATCTATCTTCAAAGTTTGTCTGACCTGCTGGGCTATCTTCAAAAAGGAGAACTGAAGCTTACGATCGGCGGCGTTTATCCGCTGGAACAGGCAGGCGAAGTTCATGAAATGCTTCAGGGCAGACAGACGAAAGGAAAACTGATTCTCGTGCCTTGATTTTTATGCGGGGGGCTTTAGTCCCCCTGCCTCTTATCTATTACTATATCCATCCTTATCCAGCAGCTGTTTTGCAAAAACTCCTCTCTTATACCCGGATCTATACCTGCCATGAATATTTTCCAGATGGACTGCAATTGAAGAAAATAAGCATGAGTAAGGGGGCCGCTATGGAATTATTTCTTCAGCAATTATTTAACGGTATTACAATTGGAAGCGTTTACAGTCTTGTGGCTTTAGGGCTGACGCTTGTGTTCGGCATTCTGCATATTCCGAATTTTGCCCACGGTTCGTTCTATATGATCGGCGCTTATGTCAGTCTCTTGTTTATGACTCAGTATGGCATGAACTACTGGACAGCACTCATTTTGTCGATCCTCATTGTTGCTGGTCTCGGCATTCTCTGCGAGCAAGTTGTGTTTAAATATCTTGGAAATGTCAATCCGATGAGGGTCATGGTTGCTGCAATCGGCCTGATGCTGTTTTTTGAAGCGCTGGCGCAGCTGATTTGGGGAACAGATTACAAACAGATGCCGACGCCTTTTTCAGGTGTAGTGGAAATATTCGGGCTCACCATCACACAGCAGCGGATACTGGTAGTGGGTTCATCCGTCCTCCTGATGCTTGCTCTGCATTTTTTCCTGACAAAGACGATGATTGGGGCTTCCATTGTCGCGATGTCGCAAAACAGGGATGGCGCCTTTTTAGTCGGCATCAACGCCAACATGGTGGCCATGCTGACCTTTGCCATTGCAGCGGCTCTTGCTTCTGCAGCAGCTACTTTAGCTTCCCCTATCAATCTCGTCTTTCCGACGATGGGGAGCCTGGTCATTATGAAAGCCTTCGTCATCATCATTATCGGAGGGATGGGCAGTATTCCCGGGGCAATAGCGGGCGGATTTCTTCTTGGACTGACTGAAAGTATGGGGGCTACTTATCTTTCAAACGATTATAAAGACATCTTTGCATTTCTTCTCCTCGTGGCCATTTTAACCATTAAGCCCACCGGTCTTTTTTCAAAGGGGGCACGCACGTGAAGATTCAAAAAATACTGCTGCCGGTTATATTGCTGATTGCGGTGCTGTTTCCATTGTTGTCTCAAAATCATTATCATAAGCAAATCCTCATCCTTGTCATGATCTGGTCCATTGCTGTCTACGGACTTAACATTATTTCGGGGTTTACAGGTCAGCTGTCTTTAGCCCATGCCGGTTTTTTTGCGGCAGGAGCCTACACACTCGGCATTCTGACATCCACTTATCAGGTGAATTTCTGGCTTGCATTTGCAGCGGCGCTTGCCGTTACAGTAACCCTGAGTTTTGTGATCGGTCTGATCGCGCTAAGGACAAGACACCATTTTTTCGCCATATACACCATGTGTGTGGGGTTCATTATTTACCTGGTCATCGACAAGTGGGATGAGGTCACAGGTGGAGTCAGGGGCCTGATCGGTATCCCTGTGCCATCGCCTCTCGGACCACTGACATTTGACACGATTGAATCGCAGTACTATTTTATCTTGTTCTTTTTGCTTGGGACAATCATGGCTGTTAAAAGAATCAGAGACTCGCTTTTCGGCAGAACGCTCTATGCCATCAGGGGGAGTGAGGATCTTTCAAAGACAATCGGGATCAATATTATGAAAAATCAGCTGCTTGCCTTTGTCCTTTCCGCTTTTTTTGCAGGTCTCTCAGGCGTGCTGTATGCGGGTTTTATCCGTTTTCTAGGACCCGATATCTCAGCGATAACTGTCACGTTTGAAATGCTGATGTATCTTCTTGTCGGAGGAATCGGAACAATGACAGGACCCGTTCTTGGAACATTTTTGATTGTCACTGTCACACAGTCCCTTCAGTTTCTTGAAGAATACAGAATGCTGATATTCGGTCCGATTGTCGTTTTGATCATGCTTTTTTATCCGAAAGGGCTTGTCGGAAGCTATCACTCTCTGAAAATGTATTTCTCGCAGCGCAGACCTGCTGATGCAAAGAGAAAAATAAAGGAGGCTGGATGATGCTGATAGAAATCAGGCAGCTGACAAAATCCTTCGGGGGATTGACGGCTGTAAATGAAGTTGATCTTGGGATTGAAAAAGGGAAAATCACCGCAATCATAGGGCCGAATGGAGCCGGAAAATCCACATTTCTGAATCTGATCAGCGGTTTTCACCGCCCGACTTCAGGGACCATTCTATTCAACGGGACAGATGTGACAGCAGCAAAGCCTGCCAGAATGGCAAAGCTCGGAATTGGCAGGACGTTTCAGACGACAAGTCTTTTTTCGGATGCAACTGTGATAGACAATGTGCTGATCGGCCATCGCCTCAGAACGAAATCTAACTTATTTGACGGGATATTTAAAACGAAAAGGGAACGGTCTGAGCAGCAGCTTTGCTATGACAAAGCGATGGAAGCTCTTGCCTTTTGCGGGGTTGAGCATTTAGAAGGTGAACTGGCTTCTGTTATCTCACAGGAAGCCCAAAAACGGGTGGCCATTGCGCTTGCTCTTGCAACTGAACCGCAGATCATCCTTCTTGACGAACCTGCAGCAGGGGTTAATCCAGATGAAACAGACGGACTGTCCGAGCTGATTCTCAAATTGAAGCGCAGCGGATATACAGTCTGTTTTATTGAACATAAGATGAAGATGGTCATGAGTCTGGCTGATAAAGTGATGGTTCTCAATCACGGCAAAAAAATTGCAGAAGGACTGCCGTCTGATATTCAGGCAGATCCAAACGTGATTGAAGCTTATCTTGGAGGACATGCCTATGCTGAAGCTGCAACATATTGATGTTTTTTACGGCCGGTTTCAGGCATTGAAAAACGTATCCATGGAAATCGGGCAGGGAGAGCTTGTCACCATTCTCGGGGCAAATGGGGCAGGGAAAAGCACGCTTTTTCATACGCTGTCAGGCCTGAATAAGGTTTCTTCCGGCGACATTCTTTTTGAAGACAGGAAGGTTCAAAATATGGCGCCATATAAATTGGTCAGAGCAGGTATTGTCCAGTGCGCCGAAGGCAGAAAGCTGTTTTCTGAAATGACTGTTTATGAAAACTTGAAAATGGGAAGCTATACCCGGCGCAGAGATAAAAAGGCTGTCCAAAAACAGATGGAAGACATTTATGCTCTGTTTCCGATTCTTTTTGAAAAGCGGAAAGATGCTGCAGGATCACTCAGCGGCGGACAGCAGCAGATGCTTGCAATCGGCAGGGCTCTCATGGCGAAGCCGAAGATTTTGATGCTTGATGAACCTTCTCTCGGACTAGCACCGCTGATCGTAGACCAGATGTTTAAAGTCATTCAGGAAATTCATAGGCACGGAACGACGGTGCTGCTCGCTGAACAGAACGCGCATGCCGCTTTGTCCATCTCAACAAGGGGCTATGTGATGGAGAACGGACAGATGGTGATGGAGGGGACCAAAAAAGAGCTGTTTGATAACGATGAGGTTAAACGAGCTTATATTGGCGCCTGACATAGCATTTTTTTCGCAAATGGCAGGTCTGCTGCGCAAATAGGTTGGGGCACGAGTCGATTTTGATGAAAAACAAGGGGGAATTTCTGTGAAATCGCTTAAAAAGATCGGGATGGTTCTTGGACTTTCGGTGTCGTTAATTGGTCTTGCGGCATGCAATTCAAGCGGTGCGTCAAGTGGGGGAGATGCAGGCGGAGACGGCACAGTCAATATCGGATACAGCGGCCCGCTTTCCGGTCCGGCTGCTTTTTACGGGGAGAATACGCTGAGAGGCCTGACGATGGCAGCAGACGAGATTAATAAAGAAGGCTTTGAAGTCGACGGAAAAACATACAAGGTGAAAATTGTATCCCTTGATGACAAGTACCTTCCGAATGAAACGGGTACGAATGCGCGCAGGTTGGTACAAGAGAATAAAGCACCGATCGTTTTTGTTCCGCACAGCGGCGGTGTTTTCGCCACTCAGGTTTTTAACCAGCAGGAAAACTTCATCATCGGAGCCTATACAAGCGAACCGAAAATCCAGGAACAGGGCAATAAGCTGACATTAAGCATTCCTCCTGCATATGACGCGTATCCTGAGCCGTACGCTGATTATCAGATGGAACGCTTCGGGAAAAAGCTCGCGCTGATTCCGACTGCTACACAGTACGGGAAAGACTGGACGGCTACCATTAAACCGGTATGGGAAGAAAAAGGCGGAGAGATCGTTTTTGACGGTTCAGTGGATTTCAGCAAAGAAACCGACTTTTTCACCATCATGACAAATGCTCTTAAAGAAAAGCCTGACGTGTTGTTTGTCGGAGGACCGTCGCAGCCGACGGCACTGCTGATCAAACAGGCGAGAGAGCTTGGGTTTAAAGGCGGAATCATGATTATGGACCAGGCGAAATTTGAAGAAATGGAACCGGTCCTCGGAGGATATGAAATGCTTGAAGGAGCGATCGGCACACTGCCGATCAGTCAAAGCGACGCACCGGGAGGCAAGGCGTTCGTTGATAAATATGCAGAGCTGACTGACGGCATTCCGACAGCCGAAAGTGCATTTAACTACCAGGCCCTTCACGTTGCAGTGAAAGCAATGCAGGCAGCAGGCACTGTCTCAGACCCGGTGAAAATCATGGAGAATATGGAAAAAGGAATTAAAGAACTTGAAGATGAGCAAATGGTATGGCATCTGACCGGAATGGAAAACAACGGCTTTAACTGGAAAACGTCCATTCATGTTGTAGAAGACGGAAAGCTTGTGAAACTGGATAAGTAAGGATCTACTGCAGATTGTGAGTTCGAATCTAACAGTTTCCCGCTGTATACAGCTGGAAACTGTCTTTAATTAAGGCTGTGTTCGTACTTATGGTTGCTGAAAAGTATTTAAATAAGACACCAGTGGACTGAAGCGGAAGGCACTTGACTCCATGTCTAGCTGCAGCGCTCAGGCTCCTCTGTCAGAACAAAATCCCCTAAGAAGGCGGGACCCGGACTTTTCGGGTGATTTCTTATCTGACTGCCGGAGCAAAACGGGCGCTTCCGCTTTTCTAAGGGAAGAAGAGGGCACGGAAGATCCCGCAAGCGCAGCGAGGAAGCTTCCGGCACTCCCCGCGGTAATCTTGTGACTGGAGCGCAAGGGAACGGGTAAGATTTCCAAAAACAAAAACAGTCATTTACCAGAACATGAAATGATGCAAATAAAAATTTTCTCAAAGGGAAAAGGTATTTATCAGAAAAGTTAGAAATATTACTGTAAGCGCTATCATTAAGAGTCGGGAAGGTGGAATACACATGATTCAATCTCATTTCAAGCATTGGCCGGTCAGGGTGCCCTACACACTGACAGTACCTGAAACAACCCTGTACGAAAACCTTGAACTGTCTGCAAGAAGATACCCGGACAAGACAGCCATTCATTATTACGGCGCAGAACTTACATACAGGCAGCTTTTAAATGAAACCGAAGCACTTGCCGGATTCCTTGAAAAGAAAATGGGCGTTCAAAGAGGTGAAAATGTTCTGCTGTTTGTTCAAAATTCGCCCCAGTTTGTCATCGGGTATTACGCCATCCTCCGTGCCGGCGGCGTGGTTGTGCCGATTAATCCGATGAACACCTCGGAAGAACTGAGATTTTATATAAATGACTGCGAGTTAAAGACGGGTATTGTAGGGCAGGAGCTGTACTCCAAGGTGCTTCCGCTGCTTGATTCAGTCCCGCTGAAGAATATCATTGTATCAACCTATTCTGATTATCTGCAGGCGGATAATGCCGGCCATGAAATACCTGAAGAGGTACGAATGGGTCCGGTAGAACTTGCTCAAACCGGGCATATTCACTGGAAGGATGCGCTGTCGAGTCTGGAAGTGCCTTCACAAATGACGGCATCAGCAGATGATCTCGCTGTCCTGCCGTACACGTCCGGAACGACAGGCCTTCCAAAGGGGTGCATGCATACTCACCGCACCGTTCAGGCCAATACATTTGGAGGCTATCATTGGCTGAATGCAACGTCTGATGCCGTATGTCTCGCGACTCTGCCCCTGTTTCATGTAACTGGCATGGTACACAGCATGCACATTCCGATTCTCTCCGGTGCCACCATGATCATGATGACAAGGTGGGACAGGGAATTTGCGAGAAATACCATCAGGGATAAAGAAGTAACGCACTGGATAACAATCAGCACGATGCTGATTGACTTTATGGCCAATCCTTCCCTGAAAAAAGAGGACATGGCAAGCCTGATGAATCTTGCAGGAGGAGGTGCAGCTCTTCCTGCAGCGGTTGGAGAAAGGCTGTACCAATTGTCCGGCCTGAGATTTATCGAGGGCTACGGCCTTTCAGAAACCATTGCCCAGACACATTTTAATCCGCCTGACAGATCGAAGCTTCAATGTCTTGGCAT
This sequence comes from Metabacillus mesotrionivorans, assembly GCF_052171315.1. Taxonomy (NCBI): domain Bacteria; kingdom Bacillati; phylum Bacillota; class Bacilli; order Caryophanales; family Bacillaceae; genus Metabacillus; species Metabacillus mesotrionivorans. The sequence goes on from NZ_JBQMFF010000001.1 coordinate 817,057, forward strand.
TCCTTCTTTTGATGTAGATGCAAGGATTATTGATCCCGTAACATGCCGGGAGCTTGAAAATGGAGAAGAAGGAGAAATTGTCGTGAACGGGCCGCAAGTCTTTTTGGGCTATTACAGAAGACCGGAGGAAAATGAAAAATCGTTTGTCGAGCTTGACGGGAAAAAATTCTTCAGGACCGGCGATATTGGAAAGCGCGATGAAGAAGGCTATTACTTTATCGTGGACAGAGTAAAGCGAATGATCAACGCATCTGGCTTTAAAGTGTGGCCGACAGAGGTTGAAGGCATGCTTTATCAGCATCCTGCCGTCATGCAGGCATGCGTGGTCGGCGTACCGGATGAACGCAGGGGAGAAACAGTCAAAGCCTTTCTTATTCTGAATCAGGAATATAAGGGGAAAATTGACGGCGAGGAAATCATCAGCTGGGCAAAAGAAAAAATGGCAGCCTACAAGTATCCAAGAATGATCGAATTCAGAGAAAGTCTGCCGATGACTTCAAGCGGAAAGCTGCTATGGCGGAAGCTTCAGGAAGAAGAAAAACAAAGGGTGATGGGGTGAAGCCAATGACCGGCACAGTTGAAACCGTTACAGGGCCGATCCCGGCTGATCAGCTCGGCAAAACGCTGATTCATGAACATTTTGTTTTCGGGTATCCGGGTTTTCACGGTGACGATTCCCTTGGAGGATTTGATGAGCAGGATGCCCTTGAAACAGGCATTACCGTCGCTCTTCAGCTGCTTAGCTTCGGGGTCGATACAGTAGTAGATCCGACACCGAATGAGTGCGGCAGAAATCCGGAGCTGCTGAAGGAAATATCTGAAAGAACCGGTCTCCAGATTATCTGCGCCACAGGATATTATTATGAAGGGGAAGGAGCCACCCCTTACTTTAAATTCAGGCAGGGCCTCGGTACGGCAGAAGAAGAAATTTATGAAATGTTTAAAAAAGAGCTGACAGAAGGCATTCGGGCAACGGGCATCAAGCCCGGAATCATTAAGCTTGCATCAAGCAAGGGTGAAATTACGCCTTATGAGCAAATGTTTTTCAGAGCGGCTGCAAGGGTTCACCGCGAAGAAGGCACGGTCATTCTTACCCACACCCAGGAAGGAACAATGGGGCCGGAACAAATCAGACTGCTCATTGAACTTGGCTGTGATCCGAAAAAAATTGTTATCGGACACATGTGCGGCAATACGGATCCTGACTATCATTCAGCTGTTCTGGAGCACGGAGGTTATATCGCTTTTGACCGTTTCGGCATTCAGGGCATGGTAGGAGCACCTGACGATGACATAAGAATAAAGACGCTGATGGAATTACTTGAAAAAGGGTATGCAGATCAAATTATGATGTCTCACGATACCGTAAACTACTGGATGGGAAGACCGCTGATCCTCCCAAAGCAGGTTCAGGAGAAAATGAAGAACTGGCACCCTGCCCACCTGTTTGAAAATGTCATTCCAGCTCTTCGGGATAAGGGAGTGCAGGAAGAGGACATCAGAACCATGACAGAAAAAAATCCTTCCAGACTGTTTGCCGGTGTGGGGGCAAAGGTCAGATTTTAGGCCGGGGCATAAGGAAATCAACAAGAAATCCGGACAGTTTAAGCTGTTCGGATTTCTTCTGTTCCAATGGGTTAATCTGACTGGGAATAACTTGTTAGTCACGCCGTTTCCCTGGGTGATGCCACTTTTATCGTTGAAGGGTTTTCGGAAATGGCGTTATTCCGTTAAGTGCTGCCAGTTTTGATGTTGAAGGATCTTCGGAAGTGGCGCCATTCCACATAGTGGTGTCATTTTTACCGTTGAGGGATCTTCGAAAATGGCGTTATTCAGTTGAGTGCTGCCAGTTTTACCGCTGACGCATCCTTGAAAGTGGCGTCATTCCTCATAGTGGTGCCACTTTTACCGTTGAGGGATCTTCGAAAATGGCGTTATTCAGTTGAGTGCTGCCAGTTTTACCGCTGACGCATCCTTGAAAGTGGCGTCATTCCTCATAGTGGTGCCACTTTTACCGTTGAGGGATCTTCGAAAATGGCGTTATTCAGTTGAGTGCTGCCAGTTTTACCGCTGACGCATCCTTGAAAGTGGCGTCTTTCTAAAAAGTCCTGCCACTTTTTCCTTGAAAATCTTCGGAAGTCGTCAATCCAGATGACTTGATTTTCCCGGATATCTATTTATTCACCCCTTTTTTCGCCACAGCAAGAAGGAGAACGGCGGTCTTAAGAGAAGTGGATATAGAGGAAGTTATTAATGGCAGGGGGATCATGATGAACTGGAAAACAAGAATAACCGATATGCTTGATATTGAGTACCCGATTATACAGGGAGGTCTTGCGTACCTCGCTTATTCGGAACTTGCTGCGGCAGTGTCGAATGCCGGGGGGCTTGGGCAGATCACTGCGATGTCGCTTGGAGAGCCTGAACTGCTGAGAGAAGAGATCGCCAAAGTCAGGATGAAGACTGATAAGCCGTTTGGCGTCAACTTCGCAGTCGGCCAGCACGGCAGACCTTATTCTGACCTGCTTCAGGTGGCTATTGATGAAGAAGTTCCCGTGATTACGATGACAGGAGGAAATCCTGCACCCATTTTTGATCAATTAAAAGGGGTAAATGTGAAAAAACTTGTGCTGGTGGCTGCAAGAAGGCAGGCCGAAAAAGCTGAGGAACTCGGAGCTGATGCTGTTATGGTTGTCGGCCAGGAGGGCGGAGGACATCTCGGACGGGATGATACAGGCACATTTGTCCTCATTCCGCAGGTTGTGGATGCTGTTTCCATTCCGGTCATTGCATCAGGCGGAATTGGAGATGGAAGAGGCCTCATGGCTGCTTTAAGTCTTGGTGCAGAAGGAATTGAGATGGGGACAAGGTTTATCGCTACAAAGGAATGCACCCATGCCCATGAGGCATACAAGACAGCCCTTGTGAACAGCTCTGAAAGAGATACAGTCGTGATTAAACGCAGTATTGGCACACCTGCCAGGGCGCTTGCAGGTACGTGGACGGACACCATTCTTGACATGGAGCAAAAAAAGGCAGATTATGAACAGCTGAAAGATTATATTAGCGGACAAGCTAACAAAAGATACATATATGATGGTATGATAGACAATGGTTTTGCCTGGGCAGGCCAGGTCACAGGCCTGATCAGGGATGTTCCGAGTGTGGATGAGCTGTTTTCAAGAATCATATCAGAAGCCTCGGAAATCAGAGGGAAATGGAACTAGCAGCAGGATAAAGGCAGGTGAACAGAGTGGATTATCAATATCCAATACAGCCGGATTGGTCGACAGCAGAAATCATCGACGTCATCTCGTTTTTTCAGGCAGTGGAGAAAGCCTATGAAAAGGGGATCAGCAGAGAAGACTTTATGAAGAAATACCGCAGGTTTAAAGAAATTGTCCCGAGCAAAGCAGAGGAAAAAAACATTTGCGATGATTTTGAGGAAATTAGCGGCTATTCTACCTACAGGGCTGTGAAAAAAAGCAAAGATAACAGCGATGCTGAAATGATTAAGATGTAAAAAGGGGCGGTATGCTCCGTTCAAAAATGAAGACAGGGTGCCATCCTTGAGAGGATGGCACCCTGTCTGTGTTTTGTCTGTGTTTTAAGCCTTAACCGCAGCTTTTTGAGAAAGCTTATAAAGCGGGAGAAGTGTTTTGAATGCATCTTGTACCGTGCTGATAAATTCGTCACCGCTCATCTTTACTGCGTCATCGCGGTCAATCCTGATGCCGCAGAGCAATTCAGCTTTTTTAACGGTTTGAAGACGCTTGAACAGGTTTTGAAGATCCGTATTGCTCAACTCTTTCTGAACAAGGGTTTGAGGTTTCGTATGATCACCTGACCAGACAAAGTGATCAGGAATATTCTTTTTCAATTTGCTCCAGTTTTTTTCAATCGCTTCACCGTATTCTTCTTTTACCGGTGCTTCGTATATGACAGCAAACCAGGCAAAAGCATGTGACTCCCAAAGTCCAATCTGGAAGTGCGGCAGCATTTTGTAGCCGCGCTTGCTGCCTGCAAATGCCACCCACGTATCACTCGGCGGGTTAACCGACCGGCGGGCATGTTTTGCAACATGAGGGAACATCTCTTCTCCCGTCATAGCCGACAGCTCACCCGCGAACACTTCCCCGAGCACTTCAAGCTTTGGTCTGACAGCTGAAATGAGTGCCTCCATCCGCTGATCAAGTCCATCTATTTTAAAAACATCAAAATCCTCATTTGTAAATCCTTTAAATTCCATATGATTGCCTCCCGTTTGCAGGTAATGGAATCAGTTTAGCACAGGTGTGCGCATATTCGAAAGGAACTTGCACGTTTCGACACTCCTTCAATGTGGTATTTAAAAAATAATAGGTAAATACACAATTTTCACTTCCAAGTTGCATCCTATTTCCATATCTCATATCATATATAAAAATATCAGAAAATTAAGTCAATCGATTAAAAGTCACCGGTTAACAATTATAGACAATTTTTGAAAGGGGCGGTAGAAAGATGAAACAAATCGTCAGAACGACAGGACAAAAGGAATCAGATCATCGCATAGGGGTGCTAAAGCTCGAACTGGACTATGAATTGGCCACCCTTTACGACGCCATGACGGAAAATGATGAAACGAAGAAGAATGAATGCAAACGCAAGCTTGAGAGACTCAGAAAAGAATGGCTCAGACTTCAGGCATAGCAGCCGCAAACAAAAGCGAACCTCAGCACAGGGTTCGTTTTTATCTGAGCAGACAAATCCTCCCCGCAGAGCGCTTGCGTTTCTTAAATTCATTGCGTTATTCTTACTATATAGAAGTCGTTCACAGCCTTTAACCCTGCAATTAGGTTACCTACATAGAAAGAAGGTTTATACATGGAAAATTGGACTAAGATTGAACAGGATGCGAAAACGTGGATTTATGAGGCAGGAGAAAAAATCAGGCAGTCTTTTCAGAAGGTCCTGTCTGTTCAGGCAAAATCAAATCCCGATGATCTCGTTACGAACATGGACAAAGAAACAGAACAATATTTAATTTCTAAAATCAACCATACATATCCCGGGCATAAAATACTTGGAGAAGAAGGCTTCGGGGACAAGCCAGAGTCAATGGACGGCGTCATCTGGATTGTTGATCCGATCGACGGAACAATGAACTTTGTTCACCAGCAGCGCAATTTTGCCATTTCAATTGGAATTTATGAGGACGGCGTCGGACAGGTCGGCCTGATCTATGATGTCGTGCATGACGAGCTTTACCATGCAGTAAAGGGAAATGGCGCCTTTATGAATGATACGGAGCTTCCTAAGCTTGAAGATGTTCCGCTGAATGAAGCCGTCATAGCCCTGAACGCTACCTGGGTCATGGAGAATAAACGATTTGACCATAATAAGCTTGTTCCTGTTGCAAAAGCGGTCAGAGGGACGAGGTCATATGGCTCAGCAACGATTGAATGCGCATATGTAGCAGCGGGAAGGCTTGACGCCTACATCACTTTGAGGCTTGCCCCGTGGGATTTTGCAGCCGGCCTTGTGCTGCTTGAGGAAGTCGGAGCAAAAGCAACCACTCTTGATGGAAAACCAATCAATATGCTTGGACAAAACAGCATTTTCGTAGCGAAAAAAGGGATTCATGAAACGATATTGAATGAGTACCTAATTAAATAATGATCGAGAGCAGACCATACGAGGATGCAGATCTGAATTTTTTCAAGGAGCTCATTTCTTCAAGCCCTGCATGGCAAAAGGAAGAATGCCTCCCTGAGCAGGCTTCAGAGTACATGATCTCTCAAAAGATGTATAACGGGGAATGGCAGATTTGGAGCTGCAATCACGAAGCAATCGGCATTTCCTTTCATATCAGCTGGTCTCCTTCAAACGAGAAACCATGGCTTGGAACGGTACTTGTTAAAGAAGATCAGCGAAACAAAGGGTACGGACATGAAATCGTTTCGCACATCTCAGCCAATCTGAAGAAGGCAGGCCATAAAGCCGTTTTTGCCGGCTGTCCGGCTGGAAAACTTGACTGGCTGAAATTTCTCGCATCGTGCGGCTTCGAGCAGCTGAAGCTTGAACGGGATGCGGAGGGTAAAGAGTATATGATTACAGTGAAACCTGCTTAGCAGGTTTTTTTCATGCGGCGAAGAAACAAAAATAAAGCCCGGACATATATCCAGGCTCTCTAAAGCATTCCTTTATCGCGCATTTTCTTTTTTGTGGCAAAGCCAAATCCCATTGCTCCGGTAAGCGCAAGCAGCGAGAGAACGACTCCGATTATGCTTCTTTCCCCGACAGCGATGCCGACTGCAACCATTGATGCTGCCGCTGTAAAAGCTAAAAGAAAGAAAATCCATTTTCCGGATTTCATCGTTGTTTTCATCCCCTTTAAAGCGGTTTGGACAGAAAATACTGCCCCTTTTATCAGTTTACATAAAATGATTTCTTTTTTCTACAAAAGTTTGTGGTATAATACACTAGGTTATTTTAAATTTTTAGGAGATGAAAATGTGAAACTTCGAAATGATATTCGAAACATTGCGATTATTGCCCACGTAGACCACGGGAAAACGACGCTTGTAGACAAATTGCTTCACCAGGCAGGAACGTTCCGTGCGAACGAACAAGTTGCAGAAAGAGCGATGGATTCAAACGACCTCGAACGCGAGCGCGGAATCACGATCTTGGCAAAAAATACGGCAATTAACTATAAAGATACACGCATTAACATTATGGATACACCAGGACATGCCGACTTTGGCGGAGAAGTAGAGCGAATCATGAAAATGGTTGACGGCGTACTTCTTGTTGTTGACGCTTATGAAGGATGTATGCCCCAAACACGCTTCGTGCTGAAAAAAGCACTTGAGCAAAAGCTGACGCCGATTGTTGTTGTCAATAAAATTGACCGCGACTTTGCACGTCCTGAAGAAGTGGTGGATGAAGTTCTTGACCTATTCATCGAACTTGATGCAACGGAAGAACAGCTTGAGTTCCCGGTTATCTTTGCATCTGCCATGAATGGAACGGCAAGCACAAGTCCGGATCCTGCTGATCAGGAAGAAAACATGGTTGCATTATTTGATTCTATTGTTGAGAACATTCCTGCACCAGTTGACAACACAGATGAGCCTCTTCAATTCCAGGTAGCTCTTCTTGACTACAATGACTATGTAGGACGTATCGGAATCGGCCGTGTATTCCGCGGAACGATGACTGTCGGCCAGCAGGTTTCATTAATGAAAGTCGACGGAAGCATCAAAAACTTCCGTGTAACGAAATTATTCGGATTCCAGGGATTAAAACGCGTTGAAATCGAAAGCGCTAAGGCAGGGGACCTTGTTGCCGTTTCCGGAATGGAAGACATCAACGTTGGGGAAACAGTATGCCCGGTTGAGCATCAGGAAGCATTGCCTATCCTACGCATCGATGAGCCTACCCTTCAAATGACGTTTGTTGTCAACAACAGCCCATTTGCAGGCCGCGAAGGAAAATATGTGACGTCACGTAAAATTGAAGAGCGTTTAATGGCTCAGCTTCAGACAGATGTCAGCCTTCGTGTTGAAAACACAGAATCTCCGGATGCGTGGATCGTTTCAGGACGCGGTGAGCTTCACCTTTCTATCCTGATTGAAAACATGCGCCGCGAGGGCTATGAGCTGCAGGTTTCAAAACCTGAAGTTATCGTAAAAGAAATTGACGGAGTACGCTGTGAGCCGGTTGAGCGTGTTCAAATCGATGTTCCTGAAGAGCATACTGGTTCTGTTATGGAATCAATCGGTGCCCGCAAAGGCGAAATGCTTGATATGATCAACAACGGCAACGGTCAAGTCCGTCTGATTTTCAACGTGCCTGCACGCGGATTAATCGGATACTCTACCGAGTTCATGTCTATCACACGCGGTTTCGGCATCATTAACCACACATTTGACAGCTACCAGCCAATGCAGCCTGGCCAGGTTGGCGGACGCCGTCAGGGTGTACTGATTTCAATGGAAAACGGAAAGTCAACGACTTACGGTATCCAGGGAATTGAAGACCGCGGAATCATCTTCCTTGATGCAGGTACAGACGTGTATGAAGGAATGATCGTAGGAGAGCACAACCGCGAAAACGATCTTGTTGTCAACATCTGCAAAATGAAGCAGCAGACAAACATCCGTTCAGCAAACAAAGATCAAACGAGCACGATGAAAAAACCTCGCATCATGTCACTTGAAGAATCTCTTGAATACTTGAACGAAGATGAGTACTGCGAACTTACGCCTACTTCAATCCGTTTGAGAAAGAAAATTCTTGATAAGAACGAACGCGAAAAGCAGGCTAAAAAGAAAAAGCTTGCAGGATTGCTTTAAGTCTGACTCTGGACGTGCAATGGAGGGGATAGCGGGATGAACGTATACGAAAGTATGTGGCCGGTTGCCTACAGCATTTATACGGCAACTGAACCCGATACACAAACAGGGGCAAATATCTTATATCTGGTCATTCTCGGACTGTCAATTGTCGTATTCAAGCTGGGGTTTGCTAAAAAGCTTCCCCTTCTTCAGACAATTGTCATCTACTTGTTTTTGATGTTCGGCTGTACGGTTCTGACGTTTTTAGGAGCGTTTTTGCCTGTTGCAGAAGGACTCATTGTGGCTGCTCTGATTTTGATTATTTATAAAATCAGACTCCACAGAGCAAAAAAAGCCGAGCAGCAGGATGCCGCAACATGAAGTCGATTCAGGACTCCCTCTACAATTGGCTCTCCATTAAAACAGTGGCAGACGCCCGTCCTGAAGACACGGCAGCAGCAGATACATTCAGCCTTTTTGATCAGCTGCTGAAAGAAAATCATGACATACAGGAAATTTCTGTCCAAAAGGACGATGTGATGTACCTGGTCGCATATAAGCTGAACGGGGAACATAAAACATCCAGATTTCCCGTTGAACTGATTGACAGCATGATTGAGCAGATCGAAGCTGAACCTGAAAAATATAAGAACTATTAAAAAGACACCTCAATTCTGAGGTGTCTTTTTGTATAAGCATGCTGCAAGCACCGCGGCAAACAGAATATGGCCGGCAATCCACCAGCTGATCGCTTCAATATTAAAGATGCCGGGTGTTTCTTTAACAGCAAGAATGGTAAGAGGGAAATAAAGGAGGGCTGCAGGCAGGGTAAGGAGGAAAGATGCAGCCCATACTTTTCCGGCAGACAGCCTGAAAGCACGGGTCATCCAGCTGCAGACGATGCCGATTGCAACAGCCACCGCCAAATGAAGAATGAATTCAATCAGTTCAGGGAGAGGCCTGCTGTATATAAAGTCAATATTAAGGAGTAAAACATATACTTTTTCGCCGCTGACTTGTTCGGCAAATTTAAGAAAAAGCCCCAAAAGAATTCCGCTCAGCAGGCCGGCGATGGCGCCTCTCAGTGCCACTACCAGCTGTCCTCTGTTTTTTTATCTCTGTAAAGCTTGAAATTTCCCGTATTGGCCCGTTCAATTGTCCGGTTTTCAATTCTGATTTCACACTCTTTGCACATATATGTATGAATAGGCCTGTTGCGCAGACGCTTCGCCTGGAGTGTTTCATCATGGATCGTTTCAACTTTGTCGCACAGCACGCATTTTACTCTCATGTGACACCTCATTCTTATTTTTTGGAGATAATGAATGGATTAAGCCGCCCGTTCCATTCGTAAGTTCAGCAGGCAGCGGAGATATATCGGCAAAAAGGATGTCCGAATTTGAATGTAGCAAGCATTAGAAAAAAAAGGTATGATAGCATTATACAACGAATATGGAGGGAAGAAAATGGCTAATAAGTCAGAAACCAAATTGATTCAGCCTTTGTTTGACAATCTCCAGAAAGAACGTTTTGCTGTTTTTGCCACAATTGACTTTGAAACAGGTGCTCCAAATGTTTCGGCCGTCTCCTGGGTTTTTGCACCTGATGAGGAGCGGGTGTACCTTGCCGTTGATAACCGCTCGCGAATTGTCAAAAATGTCAAAAAGCATCCTGCTGCAGCTCTGACGCTGCTTGCAAACGAGTCTACATATACAATTAACGGAAATGCACATATAAAAGAAGAAAAACTTGAAGCTGTCCCTCTAAAGCTTGCCCTGATCGAACTGGTGATCTCTGAAGTAAGAGATGTGATGTTTTACGGTTCGAAAATTTCGGCTGAACCAGCATATGAAAAAACATATGATGAAAAAGCAGCAGCTAAGCTTGACGGCCAGGTTCTTGAAGCCATGAAAAAAGCTTAGTTCAGGATGAACTAAGCTTTTTGTGATTGTTATGGAATTATTCATGATTCCGGTAAATATTACGATTAGTTTTCGTCGTCCAGCTTCAGCGCCTAGGTTCTCTGTCAGAACAAATCCGGCATAAAAGTCAAAACCGCACTTTTATGCCGAATTCTTATCTGCCTTTTGGACCTGAACAAGGCGCTTGCGCTTTTGAGTTAGTTTCTGTTTAAGTGGTTCTCCGACTGATCATTCTGTTCGCGGTCAAGCTCTTTTTGCTCTTTTGAGTTGAGCTGATTGTTGTCCTGTTCAGTCGGTCTGTTATGGCGGTTTTGATTGTTCAGGGCATCATTCGGGATTTCGGGCATCACGCGTCCTACAATGGCAGCAAGCTCATCAAGAATGCCTGAAATCGGTTTGCCCTGCTGAATGTCTTTGCCGATTGCTTTTAGACGCACTGTCGTATCAGCATCTGCAATGATAACAGCATTTGCACCGTACGGGTCATGCTGAATGCTTTCTGCTACCGCATATTTAATGGATTCAGCCTTGTTTCTGTCTAGCTCTGAGTTCACATCAATCCCTACAATGGCATATCTCCCGAGAACAACAGCGCTGGCATCATTTACACCAGGCACGCGGCCTGCAAGATCAACGAGTCGGCGTGAAATCTGCTGGCCCGTTTTCTTTTCAACCGGTTCATTGACAGAGTTCCTGACGTTCATCGGCTTTCCGTTTTGATCTTCAGAACGGTTTTGTTCTGATCCCTGATTAAAAGAACAGGCTGAAAGCATAAGCACAAGGACCAATGCTGAAAATGTCATACTGCGCATGTAATCACTCCTTTTAGACCATGCTTTTTAATTTTATTGTCCGATAAATCTTCTATCTTTATGCACCATTTCATATATTTTAGCAACGCTTCAATTACAGCTTGATTATTTCAGGACCGCGAGCACGCGCAGCACGCTCTAAAAACCCGTATAAGGTAGGAGGCGGAAGGTTGAGTAAAATCTATGTTTTGGATACGAATGTCTTACTTCAAGATCCGAATTCCATTTTTTCATTTGAAGAGAACGAAGTAGTCATTCCAGCAGTTGTTCTAGAAGAGGTCGATTCAAAAAAAAGGTATATGGATGAAATAGGACGAAATGCAAGACATGTTTCCAAACTCATTGATAGCCTAAGGCTCATCGGAAAGCTGCATGAAAAAATACCGCTGCCGGGCGGAGGCTTTTTAAGAATTGAACTGAATCACCGCTCGTTTCACGAGCTGCAGGAGATTTTCATTGAAAAAACAAATGATAACCGGATCCTTGCGGTGGCAAAAAATCTGTCAATTGAAGAAGAGACAACCGAAAACGGCAGACCTGTCATATTGGTAAGCAAAGATACGCTGGTCAGAGTTAAGGCTGATGCAATCGGATTGATTGCAGAAGATTTTCTGAGCGACAGAGTGGTTGAGATTGACCGGATCTACACGGGCTATCTTGATTTGTATATAAGCGGGGATGACCTCAACAGGTTTTACGAAAAAAATGAGCTGATTCTGTCAGAGGTGACAAATCATCCATTTTATCCGAATCAGTTTGTCATTATGAAAAATGCTCTCGGCGGTTCGTCATCTGCTATTGGAATTGTGGACAAAACCGGGAAAAAGGTAAAACGTCTTGTCTTTGATCATGATCATATATGGGGGATAAAACCGAGGAACGTTCAGCAGACAATGGCGATGGAGCTGCTTCTGAGAAACGATATGCCTCTTGTGACGCTGATCGGGAAAGCGGGAACAGGCAAAACACTGCTTGCTTTGGCCGCTGGACTTATGCAGACAGAGGATCTGGGATCATTTAAAAAACTGCTGGTCGCAAGGCCGATTGTGCCGGTCGGAAAAGATATCGGCTATTTACCGGGGGAAAAGCAGGAGAAGCTCAGACCGTGGATGCAGCCGATTTATGATAACCTCGAATATTTATTTAATGCCAAAAAGCCGGGGGAACTGGATGCCATTCTTGCAGGAATGGGTTCAATAGAAGTAGAAGCCCTCACATATATAAGAGGAAGAAGTATTCCTGAACAGTTCATTATCATTGATGAAGCTCAGAATTTAACCAAGCATGAAGTGAAAACAATCCTGACGAGGGTTGGGGAAAAGAGCAAAATTGTCCTCATGGGGGATCCCGAGCAGATTGATCATCCTTACTTGGATGAATACAACAACGGGTTAACCTATGTTGTGGAGAAATTTAAAGACCAGCAGATTGCAGGGCATGTCAGACTTGTAAAAGGGGAGCGCTCAGGCCTCGCCCAGCTGGCCGCTGATTTGTTATAAATAACACGAAAAGCCGCTGATCTCAGCGGCTTTCTTATGGGAAAGCAGAGAATGCTTTCTACTCAACAATTATTTTTTTTATGTTTTTAACAGGATTGTCTTTATTGCTTCCGTCACCATAGTAAAGAGTCGCAGGCCCATCTTCAGTTAGGGGTTTGCCGTTTCTGCTGAAGCCGAGTACGGCGTTTGAGGCTTCTTTTAGAGGCAGTTCAATTTCTCCTTCGCCAGTGAAGAAAATGACTTTTCGTGCACCCGCTTTCGGCTCGGCATTTTGGAGAAACGGGAAAAATGGGATCCCGAACGTTCCGTTGAGCAGCGCTTCTTTTTTTGTAACTTTTCTTTCTTCCGGCAGTGCTGCACCTTCTTTTATTTCCTGATCCCAGTGTTTTGAAACAGCTTTAGTGTATTCCTCAAGCTCGTCAATGGAGTCTCTGGTTTCTTCAAAATAAGTGTTCAGATCCACTTTGCGGTCATCAAAAATCCAGACCCCCGGGTCGAGTGTAATTGGATAGGCTACATTTCCTGTAAGAGTAATGATGGCTTCCATTGCTGCACGTCCTTCCTTTAGTAAGCTCTTTGTAAAGTATAAGCGCTTTCCTGTATTTTGTCATGCCGCTCATGCTGATACTTTTAATTGGGCAGACTACGTTTCATATTGATGAGCAGATGAGGTGAACGGAAATGCCGTGCAAGACGAATGAAGAGCTTGCTGAACTCGTGAACGAAGCGAAAAAGGTGACGTCAGAAGGAAATGTAGCGGATTATATACCGGAGCTTGGAAAAGTAGAAGCGGATGATTTGTCCGTTGCCATTTACCATGTGGAAAATTCCTGTATGTCTGCCGGGGATATTGAAAAGACGTTCACTCTGCAGAGTATATCAAAAGTACTGACACTTGCCCTTGTTTTAATGGATCACGGGGAGCCGTACGTTTTCAGCAAAGTTGGAATGGAACCGACCGGAGACCCGTTTAATTCCATCGTCAAACTCGAAACACACGAAAAACAGCGCCCTCTGAATCCGATGATCAATGCCGGCGCGCTCGCGGTCACAAATATGATTAAAGGCTCGACAAAGGAAGAAAAACTGCTGAGGTATATTGATTTCATAAGAAAGCTTACGTTTAACAAGAAAATAACCATCTGCAACAATGTGGCCGCGTCTGAATTTGAAACCGCCTGGCTGAACAGGTCGCTCTGTTATTTCATGAAAAAAGACGGGATCATTGAAGGGGACGTTGAGGATCTGATTGATTTATACTCCAATCAGTGCGCTATTGAGATGCACAGTTTGGACCTGGCAAAGATAGGGGCTGTTTTTGCGCTCGACGGCAGGCACCCCGAAACTGAACAGCAGGTAATTCCAAAGGATATTGCCCGGATCTGCAAAACCTTTATGGTAACGTGCGGAATGTATAATGCTTCGGGCGAATTTGCAATAAAAGTAGGCATTCCGGCAAAGAGCGGGGTCTCAGGCGGAATTATGGGGATAGTCCCCTATCAGTTTGGAATCGGCATCTTTGGGCCGTCTCTTGATGAAAAGGGGAACAGTATTGCAGGAATTAAACTCCTTCATCTTTTGTCAGAAAAATATGAATTGAGCATCTTTTAGCAAAAGAGGGCCGGCGTGCGGGAAACACCCTGTTTTTTCTTGATTTTTTCACGCTTACCCTATAATATTAATAGATAGATTAAGGTAATCGCTCGGGAACGGAGGGGTTCAATTGGCGTCTGAGATTGCAATTGATCATCGAGAAAAAGCACTTGCTCTTTTAAAAGCGGATGCTGATAAAATTACGAAGCTGATTCAAGTCCAAATGGACAATTTGACGATGCCTCAATGTCCTCTTTACGAAGAGGTTTTAGATACACAAATGTTTGGACTTTCAAGAGAGATTGACTTTGCTGTCAGGCTTGATCTCATTGAAGAAAGAGAAGGCAAGGCGATCCTCGATACACTTGAGAGAGAAATGTCTGCACTACATGAAGCTTTTACGAAAAAATAAGCTTCGCGGTAAAGCTTACAGAATGAAAATGAAAACTCAAACTGCCTGAAAAATGCAGTTTGAGTTTTTTTGTAAGGTAAATCATTCCCGGAGCTTTTGACCTACATACTTTTTTAACTTGTTTCCGCTTGTTTAGCGGGTTACCATAAGTCGTGCCCCTGAAAGCAAGATTTCAGAAGGAATTCCGTCTGCCAATCTCGAACAATAAAGGAAAAAGATCTTCATCATGAAAACAGCAACTTGTAACGATAGGAAGCGATAAAATGATAAAAAAAATCTTAAAATCATATGACTACTCCCTTATCCTGGCAGTTCTTCTTCTATGCGGATTCGGACTCGTCATGGTATACAGTTCCAGCATGATTTCAGCAGTTGCAAGATGGGAATATACCAGTGACCACTTCTTTAACAGGCAGGCGCTGTTTATTGCGGCAGGGCTTATTGTACTTTTGCTGACTATGATTTTTCCATACCGGGCCTATCTGCAGCCATTCTTTCTCAGAAGCGTGGTTCTCATTTCTATAGGCATGCTGCTGGCCATTTTTGTGTTTGGATCTGTCGCAGGAGGTGCAAGAAGCTGGTTTTCACTCTTCGGATTTAAGCTTCAGCCGGCAGAGTTCGTGAAACTAAGCGTCATTCTCTATCTCGCAGCTGTATATGAAAAAAAGCAGTCGTACATTGAACATTTCGGACGGGGAGTACTTCCTCCAATTATTTTTACTGGATTCATTTGTGTGCTAATTATTCTGCAGCCGGATATTGGCTCTGCATCCATCATCGCCATGATTGCACTGACAATGGTTCTTTGTTCAGGTCTGGGACTTAAAAATATTGTCAAACTTATTGTGCTTGGATTGTCGATGCTTGCCATAGTCAGTCCTTTAATAATCTGGAAATGGAATGATATTTTTACACCAGTAAGAATGAGCAGGTTTACAGGCTTTATGGATCCATTTGAAAATGCCGGAGGAGCGGGCTTTCAGCTTGTGAATTCCTATTACGCCATAAGTTCAGGCGGACTTACAGGCCTTGGACTCGGAGAAAGCATTCAGAAGTACGGTTATCTTCCCGAAGCACACACGGATTTTATTCTTGCCATCATTTCTGAAGAGCTTGGCATTTTCGGCGTGTTATTTGTCCTTGTT
Source organism: Metabacillus mesotrionivorans (assembly GCF_052171315.1). NCBI lineage: Bacteria > Bacillati > Bacillota > Bacilli > Caryophanales > Bacillaceae > Metabacillus > Metabacillus mesotrionivorans. Next base: position 832,764 of record NZ_JBQMFF010000001.1, read on the forward strand.
CTCCTGGCCTTCATTGTGCTTAAAGGATTTCATATTGCACGCAGCTGCGATGATGCATTCGGCACACTTCTTGCCATTGGCATTTCAAGCATGATCGGCATTCAGACAGCCATAAATGTCGGCGGTCTGACCGGACTTCTTCCGATAACAGGAGTTACGCTGCCGTTTATCAGCTACGGGGGGTCATCCATGATCCTGCTGATGCTTTCAATGGGGCTGCTCATAAACATTTCGATGTTTGTTAAATACCGTTCTGTCTATCAAAAGGATGAAGTGAAAAAAACGGCTGAGCTCAAAGGCAACGCGGTTCCTTTTCAGCAAAATTAAAGTGATATACTAATTTCTAATGTGTTATACTATTAATCGAACAACTGATGAAGCCTAAGGGGGATTCCTATGACGCAGAAAAAAATTCAGAAAATACTTGTAGCTAACCGCGGTGAAATTGCCATTCGCGTGTTCCGCGCCTGCACGGAGCTGAACATCAGAACGGTCGCTGTATATTCCAAGGAGGACTCTGGCTCTTTCCACCGTTATAAAGCAGATGAAGCATACATAGTCGGTGAAGGGAAAAAACCGATCGATGCCTATCTTGATATTGAAGGCATTATTGAAATTGCTAAAAACAACGGGGTTGACGCCATCCATCCCGGATACGGATTCCTGTCTGAAAACATTCACTTTGCAAGAAGATGCGAAGAAGAAGGCATTATTTTTATTGGGCCTAAATCCGCACATCTCGATATGTTCGGGGACAAAGTAAAAGCGAGAAAACAGGCCGAACTGGCAGAAATCCCTGTCATCCCAGGCAGCGACGGACCTGTTGCAAGCCTTGAGGATGTAGTTGATTTCGGACGCAAAAACGGATATCCGTTCATTATCAAAGCTTCCCTTGGCGGAGGCGGACGCGGCATGAGGATTGTCAGAAGTGCTTCTGAGGTGAAAGAAAGCTATGAGCGCGCCAAATCTGAAGCGAAGGCTGCATTCGGCAATGACGAAGTGTATGTTGAAAAGCTGATAGAAAATCCAAAGCACATTGAAGTTCAGATTATCGGGGATGACCACGGAAACATCGTTCACCTTTATGAGCGCGACTGTTCGGTTCAGCGCCGTCATCAGAAGGTTGTGGAAGTTGCACCAAGCGTATCTGTAAGCGAAGAACTCAGACGGGAGATTTGCGATGCAGCTGTGAAACTGATGAGCAACGTCAGCTATGTAAATGCAGGGACCGTTGAGTTTCTAGTAGCAGGCGGAGAATTCTACTTTATTGAAGTCAACCCCCGCGTACAGGTAGAGCACACGATTACTGAGATGGTGACTGGCATTGACATTGTGCAGACGCAGATTATGGTTGCACAGGGACATGCCCTACACAGCAGTAAAATCGGCATACCGCAGCAGGATGAGATCAGAGTAACAGGCTATGCCATTCAATCAAGGGTGACGACAGAAGATCCTTTGAACGGCTTTATGCCGGATACAGGAAAAATTATGGCCTACCGCTCAGGCGGCGGATTCGGGGTCAGACTTGATGCCGGCAACGGATTCCAGGGGGCTGTCATTACACCTCACTATGATTCTTTGCTTGTAAAGCTTTCAACACAGGCGCTTACCTTCGAACAGGCAGCTGCCAAAATGATCAGAAACTTAAGGGAGTTCCGCATCCGCGGAATTAAAACAAACATTCCGTTCCTCGAGAACGTAATCAGGCATGAAAAGTTTATGTCAGGTGAATACGATACTTCTTTTATCGACTCGACACCGGAGCTGTTTGTTTTTCCGAAGAAAAAAGACCGGGGAACAAAGATGCTTTCCTATATCGGCAATGTGACCGTGAATGGATTTCCCGGCATTGAGAAGAAAAAGAAACCTGTATTTGACAAGCTTCATATTCCGAAAGTCAAATATTCAGAACCGGTCCCTGAGGGAACAAAACAGATTCTGGACAAGCTTGGACCTGAAGGTCTTGTAAACTGGCTGAAAGAGCAAAACGAAGTGCTGCTGACGGATACAACATTCCGCGACGCCCATCAGTCTCTGCTTGCCACAAGACTGAGAACAAATGACATCAAACATATTGCAGAGCCTACAGCAAGACTTCTTCCTAACTTGTTTTCTCTTGAAATGTGGGGCGGCGCTACATTTGATGTAGCGTACAGATTCTTAAAAGAAGATCCGTGGGACAGACTGCTGACAGTCAGAAAACAAGTCCCGAATGTTTTGCTGCAGATGCTCCTCCGTGCTTCAAATGCTGTAGGGTATAAGAACTATCCTGACAATGTGATTGAAGAGTTTGTAGAAAAGTCAGCCTATGCCGGCATTGACGTTTTCCGGATTTTTGACAGCCTGAACTGGGTAGAGGGAATGCGGCCAGCCATTGAAGCGGTAAGAAAATCAAACAAGCTTGCAGAAGCGGCTATTTGCTACACAGGGGACATTCTTGATCCTTCCCGCCGAAAATATGATCTTGCCTACTATACGAACCTTGCGAAAGAACTTGAAGCATCAGGGGCGCATATTCTGGGAATTAAAGATATGGCGGGTCTTCTTAAACCGCAGGCTGCCTATGATCTGATTTCCGCTTTGAAAGAAACAATTGATATCCCTGTTCATCTTCATACACATGATACCAGCGGAAACGGCCTGTTTACATATGCCAAAGCGATTGAAGCAGGTGTTGATGTTGTGGATACAGCAGTGAGTTCGATGGCAGGTCTGACTTCACAGCCGAGCGCCAATTCCCTTTATCATGCTCTGCAGGGAATGGAGCGGCGTCCGAATATTGATATTGAAGCACTCGAAGAGCTTTCGCAGTACTGGGAAGGAGTGCGTCACTATTACCGGGATTTTGAAAGCGGCATGAATGCCCCTCACTCTGAAGTTTACATGCATGAAATGCCCGGCGGACAGTACAGCAATCTTCAGCAGCAGGCCAAAGGAGTCGGCCTTGATGACCGCTGGAATGAAGTAAAGGAAATGTACAGACGCGTCAACGATCTTTTTGGAGACTTGGTGAAAGTGACGCCTTCTTCTAAAGTAGTCGGCGATATGGCGCTGTTTATGGTTCAAAACAACCTGACTGAAGATGATATCTTTGAGCGCGGCGAATCGCTTGATTTTCCTGATTCAGTTGTAGAGCTGTTTGAAGGCTATCTCGGCCAGCCGCATGGCGGATTTCCTGAAGAACTGCAAAAAATCATTCTTAAAGGCAGAGATCCAATTTCGGTAAGACCGGGAGAACTGCTTGAGCCGGTTGATTTTCCTGCTTTAAAAGAAGACCTGTTTAAAACGCTTGGCCGTCAGGTGACAAGTTTTGATGCGATTGCCCATGCTCTTTACCCTAAAGTCTTCCTTGACTATGCAAAGACGTTTGAACAATTCGGTGATATTTCTGTGCTTGATACACCTACATTCCTTTACGGAATGAGACTTGGGGAAGAGATTGAAGTTGAAATTGAACAGGGTAAAACCTTGATCGTAAAACTAGTATCAATAGGCGAACCTCAGCCGGACGGTACGCGGGTCGTTTATTTTGAACTGAACGGCCAGCCGCGTGAAGTCATCATCCGCGATGAAAACGTCAAGGCGACGGTTACCGCCAAAATGAAAGCTGATAAAGGCAACAAGGATCACATTGGTGCGACAATGCCCGGCACAGTGATAAAAGTACTTGTTGAAAAAGGCGAAAAAGTAAGCAAAGGCGATCATCTTCTTTTAACTGAGGCTATGAAAATGGAAACGACCGTTCAGGCTCCATTCTCAGGTACCGTAAAAGAGATTCATGTTTCAAACGGTGAAGCCATTCAGACTGGTGATCTGCTGATTGAAATGACTGAGTAATTCTCACTTGAAAAAACTGCAAAGGCAAGAGCCCGGTGTGAAGCCGGCTCTTGTCTTTTTCGTTGTTAAGGAAATTATAAAGAGCAAAAGGCTGTGGATAACATAACAAAGTTATCTTCGGCAAGCGGAAGAGCCTAAATCCTCTGTCAGAACAAATCCGTCAAAAAAGGCGGGACCCGGACTTTTCCGACGGATTTTTATCTGCCTATCGGAGCGGGCCTTGGCGCTTACGTTTTGTTCTTTAGCGAGCCTATCATTTCTTTCATTCGCCGGGGGAAAACAGTACAATCATGAAAGAGGTGATTGTCATGAAGACAGCAGCAGTCTGGTTCAGAAGAGATTTAAGGCTGCAGGATCATACAGCCCTGACAGAGGCCGTAAAATGGGCAGAAGAACATAACGGAAAGCTGTTTTTGTTTTTTCAGCTGAATCCGGCTTTTCTCGAAAATCCGGCAGACTTCCGCCATCACTATTTTTTTCAGACATTAAAGGCGTTTATGGATCATTGCGGGGAACATAAAATTGCCTTTCATCTGATGTATGGCGAGACAGAAGAAATAATGGAATTGATTATTGAAAAAATACCTGAGATCACCCTGTTTTTATTTAATGAAGATGAAACAGGCTACGGAAAAAAACGCGATGACAAGGTGAAAAAGGTTCTGAAAGAAAATGAGGTCGAGTACTGGACGTTTCAGGATCATTTCCTTCACGGGGCTCAGGAAGTTAAAAAGCAGGACGGCTCCTTTTACAAAGTCTACACGCCTTATTATAAAGCGTGGAGCAAGCTTGAAAAAAAACAGCCTGCCGAAATCGATCTGAAAAAACTCAGTGCCTGCACCGTTTCAAAGCAGGACCTCCCTGGTAATGGGGCTGAAAAGCTTAAGGAGATTATCGGCAGCCTTGAAGAAAGGGAGGACGTCGGGGAAGAAGCTGCTCTTAAAACCCTGCAGGAGTTTACAGACGAAAAATTGGAAGATTACCATAAAAAAAGAGACCTTCCTGCTGAAGCGGGGACAAGCAGACTCTCTAGATATTTAAAAACTGGAAGCATCTCTATCCGCACTGTCTATCACCACATCATGCAGAGTGAGGATCATTTTCAGGATACGGGAAAAGAAACATTCATCAAGGAGCTTGCCTGGCGGGACTTTTATAATATGGTGTACGTTCAGTTCCCAAACAGCGTGAATGAAGAAGCGGATCAGCGCTACCGGACAATCAAATGGAATACGGATAAAGAGAGGCTGAAAGCGTGGAAAGAAGGAAAAACAGGCTATCCGATTGTTGATGCGGGAATGAGGCAGCTGAATGCAGAAGGATGGATGCATAACCGGCTAAGAATGATCACAGCTTCCTTTTTAACGAAAGATTACCTGCTTGACTGGAGGCTCGGGGAGGCTTACTTTGCAGAAAAACTTGTCGATTATGAGCCTGGATCCAACATTGGAGGATGGCAGTGGGCAGCATCTGTCGGAACAGACCCGGTCCCGTACTTCAGAGTGTTTAATCCGGTCACACAATCAAAAAAGTTTGATCCTGACGGAGAGTACATCAAAAAATATGTGCCCGAGCTTCGTGACGTAGACGCTAAAAGGATCCATGAGCCGTGGAAGATGAGCAGCGGGGAACAGAAAGAAGCTGGCTGCATCATCGGAAACGATTATCCGGAACCAACAGTCATACACAGCGAACAGCGGGTAAAAGCAATTGAAATGTTTCAGGGTATATAAAAAGAGAGGCATAGTCGCCTCTCTTTTTATATGGCTTTCTTATCTTCTTTGTTCTTCAAAGCTTCACGGTTCATCCGGTTGCGGCTGATCAGCAGAATGAAATAGCTCAGCACGCCGAACAGACAGGAAATAATCAGTGCGTGGGCCAGGGCAACGCCAAGGTTCAGCCCGGTTAATACGACAAGCGCGCCTGATGCGACCTGCATGGAAATAAGGGCAAACGCTATGATCCATCCATAATAGACAACTTTCTGATGTTTATAGTGTTTAACTGCGGTATAAGCAGCATATGCCACCCAAACGAAAATCAGAGCAGCTGCAAATCTGTGTCCCATCTGAATCCACTCATGCAGAGTTGCAGGCAGCCCGTATGGTCTGTTGCTGCACATCGGCCATTCCGGACATGCGAGGCTTGCACCTTTATGTCTGACAAATGCACCTGTATAGACCACGATATATGTGTAGCAAATGATGCCGATGCTGTGGAATTTCATCCTTTTATCAATAATAAGGGACTCTGTATCAAACTTTTTGTCCACTTCAAAAATCAGCAGGGTGAGCAGCAGAACTGATGCAAAAGAGATAAGAGAAATACCGAAATGCAGGGCAAGTACGGCATCAGACTGTCCCCATTTTACTGCGGCTGCACCAATAAGCGCCTGAAGAATCAGGAAAAAGAAAGAAAGAGCAGCCAGAAATTTCGTTTCCCGCTTATGTCCGATTTTAATCCAGGACGTTACAGCCAACAGCAGGACAAGAATGCCCGCAAGTCCGCTGACAACCCTGTGGCTGAGCTCAATGACAAGCTCCGGGGTAATTTCAGACGGAATCAGTTCTCCGTGGCAAAGCGGCCAGGAATCTCCGCATCCTGCCCCGGATTCCGTTTTTGTGACGAGTGCTCCCCCTAAAAGCACAAGAAGCATCACAAGTGTTGTGAGCACACCTATTCCTTTTAATGCTCGATGCAAGATGTTCACCTTCTTATTCGTAGTAATGAGCTTATGAAAACCGGACACTTTAAAGTCCGGCAGGCAACAAATATTGACAATATCTATCTACTGTTTATTATACTGGCAAAACAGAATGAATGAAAAGGAATGATATGGAGAAATCCCATTAGAATCATTTTTTCGCAAAAGATTCCATTATCTATAAAAAATTCCTGACAGGTATGATAGAATGTTAACGTAGTCATAAAGGTATGCCATTTATTTTTAGAGTATCAGTGAATGAATTGCTTTTCAATGAATTAGCCGGCTCTCCTGTTCTGCTTCACAATTTCGACAAAACTTCTTCATATTTTGTTCACAAAAAAAGAACCGATTATGGTTTAATATCAAGAAGGAAGCGATTTTGAAAATATTGCTTAATTTAGTATGATATAGCAAGCTGCACAGCCGGCAGCAGAGTAAAAAGGGGGACTGTCATACGTGCCTGATTCAAGGACCTCGAAAGAAACAGGATTCGGTGAGGTAGTTTATGAAACAACCGTCTTAAAAGACTTTTTGAGCCTTATTAAAATGGGAATCGTCAATTCCAATTTAATCACCGCGTTCACTGGCATCTGGCTTGCGCTCTATTTTAACGGGCTGAGTTTTCTCGGCAATATTGACACAGTTCTGTATGCGCTGTCAGGATCCGCTCTTGTGATTGCAGGATCTTGTGCCATCAACAACTTTTATGACCGTGACATAGACCATATTATGGAGCGGACAAAGACGAGACCGACTGTCACAGGCAGAATGAATCCAGTTCAGGCACTGTGGATTGGTGTTTTATTGCTTGCATTCGGATTTATCATGCTCTCCATGACAACGGCAGCAGCAACGCTTATCGGGTTGATCGGCGTAATTACATACGTCTTTTTATATACAATGTGGACAAAACGCCACTATACGCTGAATACAGTTGTCGGCAGCATCTCCGGTGCCGTTCCTCCTCTCATTGGATGGGCAGCTGTTGATGCAGACCTCAGTGTGACGGCATGGGTATTGTTCATGATCATGTTTATCTGGCAGCCGCCGCATTTTCTCGCTCTCGCAATGAAGCGGGTTGAGGAATACCGGGCAGCCGGGATACCGATGCTGCCTGTCATTCACGGATTTGCTGTTACCAAAAGGCAAATGATGGTCTGGGTAATCTGTCTATTGCCTTTGCCGTTTTACTTGTTTCAGCTTGGAGCAGCATTCATCATCCTGGCAACTGCCCTGAACCTCGGCTGGCTAGTGCTTGCCCTGTCCGGCATAAGGGCTAAGGATGACCTGAAATGGGCAAAGTGGATGTTTATTTATTCGCTGAACTACTTAACGATCCTTTTTGTGGCGATGGTACTTTTCACGATCAACTAGGTTAGAAATTCTTTCTTTTAGGAATTTACATAGAAGGAATTGACAATTCCTGTTTAGCATGCGGGGATTAATTTACTGAAAGAGGGGTTTGATTTAGCTATGGAAAAGAGGCTGACAAAATTTCGTCTCGTTGCCGTATTTGCAATGCTGACACTTGTCCTAGCCGGCTGTGGTGAACCATATCTTTCCGCTCTTCAACCAGCTGGTGAAGTAGCGGATATGCAGTACTCGCTTATGATTTTGAGTACACTCATCATGGTCATTGTAATCGCAGTCGTAACTGTGATCTTCATTTATGTAGTTGTGAAGTTCAGACAGCGCAAAGGTGAGGAAAATAAAATTCCTGAGCAAGTAGAGGGAAGTCATAAACTGGAAATCATTTGGACTGTTATTCCTATTCTTTTACTGCTTGTGCTGGCGGTTCCTGTAGTATCTGCAACATTTGAGCTTGCAGACGTCAAGGCAATGGATAAAAAAGACCGCAAGCCTGAAGATGCAGTCGTTGTAAATGTAAGAGCAAACCTTTACTGGTGGGAATTTGAGTATCCTGACTACGGGATCATCACGAGCCAGGATTTAGTTGTGCCGACAGATGAAAGGGTTTACTTTAATCTGATTGCTTCCGATGTCAAGCATTCATTCTGGGTGCCTTCTGCAGGCGGAAAAATGGATACAAACACGGAGAATGTGAATAAATTCTGGCTTAATTTTGACGGTGACCGTGCTGAGCAGGCCGGAGAATACTTCTACGGAAAATGTGCTGAGCTTTGCGGACCTTCACACGCTTTGATGGATTTTAAAGTTGAAACAAAATCCAAGGAAGATTTTGTTCAGTGGGCTGAAGAAATGAAGAATGCCAAAGCTGTTGCATCTTCTGACCTTGCTAAAGAAGGAGAGAAGCTGTTCCAGGAAAAAAGCTGTATCGGCTGTCACGCTGTCACTCCGGTGGATGAGCGTCCTGAACAGGCAAGAACTGCTCCAAACCTTGCAAGCTTCGGCGAGCGTTCACGAGTTGCAGGAATTCTTCCTCATAATGAAGAGAACATCAGAAACTGGCTGAAAGATCCTGAACAGTACAAACCGGGCAATAAAATGACAAAAACATACCCGGAACTGAATGATCAGGAACTTGATGCTCTTACAGAATACTTAAGCGGCTTGAAGGTAGAAGCCAAATAAGATTGTCTTAGCAGAATAAAAGGGAGGTAACACTGTGAGTACGTTAACTCAGAAAAAGGGGTTCGGCGCAGTTCTCTGGGACTACCTGACAACGGTAGACCATAAGAAAATCGCCATCCTTTACCTGGTTTCCGGCGGCTTCTTCTTCCTCGTGGGAGGTCTGGAAGCGATGCTGATCCGTATTCAGCTCGCTGTACCGGATAATGATTTCATCTCAGCCGGACTATATAATGAAGTATTGACTATGCATGGTACGACCATGATATTCCTGGCAGCGATGCCGCTGATTTTTGGATTTATGAACGCGGTTGTACCGATTCAGATCGGAGCACGCGACGTTGCATTTCCTTTCTTGAACTCACTTGGATTCTGGCTTTTCTTCTTTGGGGGATTGTTCCTGAACATGGGCTGGTTTTTAGGGGGAGCACCTGATGCAGGCTGGACGAACTATGCGTCGCTTGCCCTCAATTCACCGGGACACGGAATCGATTTTTATCTTCTCGGTCTTCAGATATCAGGTTTTGGAACACTTATTGCAGGGATTAACTTCCTGGCAACGATTATTAACATGCGTGCGCCTGGTATGACTTATATGCGCATGCCGCTTTTTACCTGGACAACGTTTGTTGCATCTGCACTTATCTTATTTGCTTTCCCGCCGCTTACTGTGGGTCTTGCAATTATGATGTTTGACCGTGTATTCGGAACAGGGTTTTTCGTTCCTGAACTTGGCGGAAATACGATTATCTGGGAGCATTTATTCTGGATCTTCGGACATCCTGAGGTTTACATCCTGATTCTTCCTGCATTCGGAATTTTCTCTGATGTCCTTCCTCATTTTTCTAAAAAGCGTCTTTTCGGATACTCTTCAATGGTATTCGCAACTGTACTTATCGGCTTTTTAGGATTCATGGTATGGGCGCATCACATGTTTACAACCGGTCTTGGACCTATTGCAAATGCAATTTTCGCTGTTGCCACAATGGCAATTGCTGTTCCTACAGGCATTAAGATCTTCAACTGGATGTTTACAATGTGGGGCGGAAGCATCCGCTTTACTGTTCCGATGATCTGGTCTGTAGCCTTCATTCCGACATTTGTAATGGGCGGAGTAACAGGAATCATGCTTGCTGCTGCTCCTACAGATTATCAGTATCATGACACGTATTTCGTTGTAGCCCATTTCCACTACGTTATTGTAGGCGGAGTTGTCATGGGATTATTTGCAGGCCTTCACTACTGGTGGCCGAAAATGTTTGGAAAAATGCTCGGCGAAAAGCTTGGCGTCGTTACATTTGTCCTGTTCTTTACAGGTTTCCATTTAACTTTCTTTATTCAGCATTTCCTTGGACTGATGGGGATGCCGCGCCGTATATTCACATTCCTGCCCGGCCAGGGACTTGAAATGGGTAACTTAATCAGTACAGTCGGTGCATTCCTGATGGCAGCCGGAACAATCGTATTGCTCTGGAACATCATTATTTCATCAATTAAAGGTGAAAAAGCTGCAGGAGATGCATGGGGAGACGGGCGCAACCTTGAGTGGGCTGTTTCATCGCCGGCACCTGAATACAACTTCAAACAAACTCCGCTTGTACGCGGACTTGATGCACTGTGGGTAGAAAGAATGGAAGGCAATAAAGGAATGACTCCAGCCGAGCCGCTTGGCGATATTCATATGCCTAACGGATCGATCCTTCCTTTGATCATGTCTTTTGGATTGTTCGTTGCTGCATTCGGACTGCTTTATCATTCAGAACACGCATGGGGCATTCCGGTTATTATCGTCGGATTTGCCATTACTCTTGGCTGTATGTTCCTGCGTTCTGTCATTGATGATCACGGTTATCACATCCACAAAGAAGATTTGATGAATGATGATAACGATAAGGGGGTAAAGGCATAATGCATGTTGAGGAAAAATTGACAGCTGAAACGTTCCCTGCCTCACCTGAAAAGGCAACCCTTGAAGGCAAAAATAAATTTTTGGGTTTCTGGCTGTTCCTGGGCGGAGAGACAGTCCTGTTCGCTTCTTTATTTGCCACGTTCCTGGCACTCAGGGATTCTGACAACGGAGGGGCAACAACCCAGGAGATGTTTGAGCTTCCGCTCGTATTTGCTGCAACGATGCTTCTTTTGACAAGTTCTCTGACGAGTGTATATGCAATGTATCACATGAAGAACTTTCAATTTAAAAAAATGCAGCTATGGATGGGAATCACGGTTCTTTTAGGAGCTGCCTTCCTTGCACTTGAGATTTATGAATTCAATCATTATATTCATGAATTCAAATTCACTATGACAAGCAGTGCACTTGGCTCTGCCTTTTACACGCTTGTCGGAACACATGGTGCCCACGTGGCATTCGGTCTCCTTTGGATTACAACATTGATGGTCCGCAATGCAAAAAGAGGACTGAATTTATACAACGCACCTAAATACTACGTTGCAAGTCTTTACTGGCATTTCATTGACGTTGTATGGGTATTCATCTTCACAGTTGTATACTTAATGGGAATGGTGGGATAAACTGATGGCAAATCAAAACTCAGGAAACCCAAAAGTAGATCTTGCATATCGCCGCAAGAAAAACAAAGAAGACATGAAATATCAGGTCGTAACCTTTGCACTGATGATCTTTCTGACTGTCATTGCCTTTGTTGCAATTGGATATGACGGCATTGCAGAATGGTTTAAGATTCCATTTATTCTTCTTCTTGCTGTCGTACAGGTTATTTTCCAGCTTTACTACTTTATGCACATGAGCCATAAAGGACATGAGGTGCCTGCGCTTTTCCTTTATTCAGGAATCGGCGTTGCGTTTTTAACAGTCCTAGCTTTTGTCACAATCATTTGGTGGTAAGTTCTGATCCGGCTGATTTTTCAGCCGGATTATTTTTATGTTCTTCGTTCAGGCAATGCTGGAAGTCCTGTGTCTTTGTCATAGAACGTTCATTGATAGCGCTTCATCTAAGGTGTATAATAGGACAGGGAACACTAGCAGAAATAGGAGTTGAACTCATTGTTAAATTTAGAAATGTTTGGCTTTAGAGCAATGTGGAGCCCGTACTTTTTTCTGTTTACAGCAAGTATTCTAGTGGTCTATTTCCTTGCAGCCGGGCCGCTTAGAAGCCGTTTTAAAGACAGTGAACCTGTCACTTTTAAACAGAAAGCCCTGTTCACGGCGTCTATTCTTCTTCTTTATACGGTAAAAGGCAGTCCTCTGGATTTAATGGGGCATTTAATGTTCAGTGCACATATGACACAAATGGCCCTCTTATATTTGCTCGTTCCGCCGCTTATGATTTATGGTGTGCCCGTATGGATGTGGAGAGCCATCATTTACAGACCGGTTATTAAACAGACGGTTTCCTTCCTGTCCCGTCCGCTGATTGCCCTTTTTGTATTTAATGGCGTATTTTCGCTCTATCATATTCCCCTTGTTTTTGATGCGGTGAAAACAGACCATATCCTTCATGCGGCTGTTACCATCTTTATTTTTATTGCCGCTATGCTTATGTGGTGGCCTCTATTAAATGAGCTTCCTGAATGGAGAGAGCTTGGCGGAATTAAGAAGATTGGCTACATATTTGCAAATGGAATGCTGCTTACACCGGCATGTGCGCTGATTATCTTCGCAGATACATCTTTGTATTCCACCTACACGAATCCAGCTGCCTGGGCGAGCGCTCTTGAACTGTGCGTTCCTGCAAGCATGCTGGCAGGACTTGATCTGACCGGCCCGGAAATGTTTAATACCCTTCCTTTAGTGGAAGACCAGCAGCTTGGCGGCATCATGATGAAGATTATTCAGGAATTTGTCTATGGGGGACTGCTCGGGATTATTTTCTTTAAATGGGCCCGAAAAGAAAGAGAGAAAGACGAACTTGAAGAACGCAGCCGTCTTGCTCCTCAGCCGGTAAAATAAGATACGCTCCGGTTTTTCTGCTTATCAATCTATGATTACTATATTAGGAGCTGCCAATATGAACGTACCTCTTTTACCTACTATCAGTACAGCCTTTATCGTTCTCAGCGCTGCAGCCGTTGCTGTTGGATGGTATCTTATCAAACAGCGGAGAATAGAGGCGCATCAAAAGGCGATGATGACGGCCGCTGTTTTTGCGGTAATCTTTTTTATTGTTTATGCATCACGGACAATCTTTGTCGGGAACACTGCTTTCGGCGGACCTGATTCAATTAAAATCTACTATACTGTATTTTTGATTTTCCATATCACTCTTGCAACTGTAGGGGCAGTGCTTGGAATCATCATGCTGGTCTCAGGTTTTAAAAACAGGCTCGCAAGGCACAGAAAGCTTGGACCCGGAACAAGCGTCATCTGGTTTTTTACTGCAATCACAGGAGTTGCTGTTTATTTTCTCCTTTATATTCAATATAAAGGCGGAGAAACGACATCTGTATTTAAAGCGATATTGGGATTTTAAACGAGGAAGCAATAGAATGAAAGATTTCTATTGCTTCTTTTTTTATTTTTAACGTAATGACAAAGAATAAAAGGCTGTGGATAATATAACAAAGTTATCTTCGGCAAGCGGAAGCGCCTAGATCCTCTGTCAGAACAAATCCGTCAAAAAAGGCGGGACCCGGACTTTTCCGCCGGATTCTTATCTGCCTATCGGATCTGAGCAAGGCGCTTCCGCTTTTGTTTTGCTCTGAACCGGAAAAAACGGTCTGCAGGAAGTATAGGACGCTCATTATGGCCATAAAATGAAAGTATGAGGGAGTTCTTGAAAGGGAGTGTCGGGAAGATGATTGAAATTATAACAGACCGGCTTTTAATTATTCCTTGTTCATTGGATATTGCAAAATCGCTGATTTTCCACAGAAAGGAACTGGAAACCCGGTCCCCGATTGGAATACCCTGTGCCTGGCCTTCTTCTGCTGTAAGAGGGATGCTCCCGCTGTATATTGAAAAGCTCGAGAAAAACGATCAGGAGTACGGATGGGGCCTTTGGCTGATCATTTTATACGATGAAAAAAGAATTATCGGCGATTTGTTTCTTCAGGGAATGCCTGATGACAGCGGGACAGTTGAGCTGTGCTACAACATTCATGAAGCGGCTGATGAAGAAAGTCTGACCTATGAAGCAATTGATGCTGTCATGGAATGGCTGACAAGTGAACGAAAAGTAGCCGGCATTCAGATGGAGTGTCTGGATGAGAACAGCAAATCCATTAAACTGTTTGAAAAGCTCGGTATGATCTGCACGAAAAAAGAGGATGTTTTTTTATCCTGGGAGCTGAAAAAGAAAGCATAGAAGAGAGGTGTTAAGCATAGGAGGAGCCGAAAAAAGGATGGAAGCAGATCTGCCATTTTTTCAAGGTGCACCCGGGGAAGATTTAATTGTCCGCATCAGAGAGTTAACTTATTCGGGTCATAAGCTTAAAGCCGTTCAAGTAAGCGCATCACCTTTCATTAATTGGAGGTCCCGCAAGTTGGACAGGCAAATGAAGGGTCTTTTTGAAGAATGGAGAAATCAGGGATGTCACTTGGTTTTTTTTGATCACGTGCCTCTTTCCTTCAAACGGAAGTATGGCGTTGAAACTTTAATAAGTGCAAGGGAATGGAGAATGACTGCGGAATGCCTTTATTTACGGTCATTTAACAGTACCTGTGAAGTATTTGAAGCTGATGGAATCAGCGGTGAATACTTGTCAAAACAGATTGTGAGGAAATTATCCGGGCATAAAACCTGTCTGATTTCTTCTTCTGGCGACCTAACTGATCACATGAGTGTGGCGCAAAACTCCCTTTTTGTAGCGAATAATGACAAAGGTGAAGCCATTGGCTATATGAAATGTTTCCTGGCTGATCAAAAGCTTCATATAAAAGAATGGGCCGCAATCAGCCCGAAAGCTAAACCGGCCCTATGGAACAAAATCAGGACGCTTCCAGCGAATGAATTAATCTTGACAGTACAAGAGAGTGATTCATTTCCATATCAGTTGAAAAATCCATTTTTATCAAGCCGTCAACTTCCTGTTTTTATTGGGAAAATTACGAATCTGCCTGATTTTATGGCTGTGTTTCCTTTTAAGAACGCAGAGAGTCCCCTGTACTTGCACGTAACGGATTCATCCTTGCCTGCAAACAGCGGCATATATTGCATCGATGACGGGACGGGAAGAGCTGTTCAATCAGCCGGCTGCAGGAGTGTGGTGTCTGTTGACAGCGGTATTCTCACTGCGGTCCTTTTTAAAAGCCTGAATCCGGGCATTCTTTATGAGGCCGGGTATATAAAGGGCTCTGCGCACGATGTGAGACTTCTTGAAAAGGCATTGCCGGGTGAAAAACCGTATTGTTTTTTATAAAGAAGAGAGCCGGACAATTTTCAGTCCGGCTCTTGTTGTTAAATTTTAAATGTAAAGCGGATAATACCTGCTTCTCTTGCAGAGTTGTAGACAATTAAAATCATCGGGCCAATGAAAAATCCAAGGACGCCGAACAGTTTCAGTCCAAGATACATGGAGATCAGTGTTGCGAGCGGGGAAAGACCGATATGGCTTCCCATAACTTTCGGTTCAACTGTCCTTCTGATAATTAAAAGGACCGCAGTCAGGATACCGAGTTTTGCTGCAAGAATAGTATCCCCGGAGATAAGGTGATACAGCGTCCATGGACCCATAATGATGATGGAGCCGATAATCGGGATCACATCAATCACCCATATAATGATGGCCATGACAAGAGCAACCTCTGGCATAATCAGCATCAGTCCAATAAAGGAAGCGATAAAAATAATGATGCTGACAAGAAACTGAGCTTTGGCAAAGCCGAAAATAACATAAGACATGCGGTTAATCATAAAGTTCACTTTTTGAGCAGTATTTTCCTTCATATGTGCATACATGCGCATCTTCAGATTTGGCAGCTCAAGCATGAAAAGAAACAGTGCGATTAAAAAGACGAGCATGTTGACCATATAATCGGGAATGTTCGTAATGATCGTCTTTACATTTTCGATGTTAACTGAGCTTGCAAGATCTGCTTTTGTTTTCTCAAGAAATTCCTTTACCTGATTGCTGATTTCATTTACAAATTCAGGAGGAAGGTCTTTTGCTGAGTGTGTAAATCTGTCTTCAATTTCATTCCAGGCAACCGTAATTTCATTTATGTACTCAGGCGCATTTTCAATCGTAACGATTGCTTCACCGACAACCTTCGTCGTAATGAAATAACCGCTTACAGCAATGAGACATAAAAACAGCAAAAAGGTGATAAGGACACTCAGTTTCCGCTGCAGTTTTGCCCGGTTCTGCAAAAGCCTGACAAGCGGCTCCAGCAAAAGCGCAGTCAGAAAAGCCATAATGAGAGGAACTGAGATCGGCAGAAGAAAATAAATGATCAGCCCGATCAGGACTATGAATAGTGCAGTGAGGAGGCGCCGCTTAGTAAATATAGTAGACAATCTTTTGCTCCTTTCAATCTTACTCTCTAAATTATAGTACGAAAGTACGGAATTAAGGAACGGAATTTTGGGAATTCTTAAAAAAGTTTATAAAAATAAGAAAATAAAAAAACAAAAGCTGCGGGAGCTTTTGCTTTTTTGCACCTGCTTCTGCACTGGACAGGAACAGATCTTATACGATGCGGCCGATTTCTTCTTTCAGCTGTTTCAGAAGATTTTTGCTTGTGTTTAAAACAGCGTTTGGAAAATCCTCGCCTTCTCCGTATTCAACACCATGAGGATAATAGTGCTTTCCAAGAAGAGGAGTCATGAGTTTAATCACTGCATGTCTTGATCCGATATCACCTTCAGCGGCATAGCCCGGAATGCGCAGGTAGAACGTTTCCCCTTTGTTTTCAAACTTGCGGTCATATGTAACGCGCTCATAATCCCATTGGCCTGCACGGACAATTCCAAGATCATCCATGATTTCATCCAGTCTGTTCAGTTCAACTGTAAGCCCGTCAAGTCCCGTGTTTTCCATTTTCATTATGTATTCCCTCCTAAAAACCTTGTCGCGGCATTTTCATTAGTAAAGCGCTTTAATGAACTCCCCTTCAATCATAGTACGAATGCATCGAACTTTCAATCTTTACCTTTTATTTTACATCTTTATCTTGTTTTTGGACAAACTGGGTGTATTGGAACGGTTTCGTTCACAAATCGTTTGTCAGGGAGGATAAAAGATGCAAAAAGTGAAAGATATTATGTCTGAAGATATTCAGGTATGTACACCGCTTGATAATGTTTATGAGGCTGCTGTTAAGATGAGGGACTGGGATGTAGGTTCGATTCCCGTAGTTGAAGAGGATAAGCTGATTGGCATGATTACAGACCGTGATTTGGTTATTCGGGGAATAGCTGAAAAACATCCGGGATCCAACAAGGTGACAAACGTGATGAGTGATCACCTCTGTACAATCGGCCCGGATGCAACAGCGGAAGAAGCTGCAAGGCTCATGGCCGAGCATCAGATCAGACGGCTTCCTGTTGTGGAAAATGGCCGAATGCTGGGGATGGTTTCACTGGGAGACCTGTCACTTAATCATCTGACAGATCAAAGAGCGGGAACAGCGCTCTCAGACATTTCCGAACATGGCAGCCATTTGCACTGAAGATGAAAGGAGCATGCAGCTGCATGCTCCTTTTTAAATATAAAGCACTTCTGAACCTTACGATTTGAAAAAAAACCTGTTTTTTGATTAAATGACGTATAAAAGGATATACTATCTGCCAATCTTGTGAAATACTGTTTACTAGTATATAGATTTTGCTGTTTCATATAATGGCAGTAACGAAAGACCTGGAGGGATGAAAGCTGGGCGGTATATTAAAGACGTTTTTTCTTTTGCTGATTATTGCAGGTTCATATTTTTTATATATTCAGTATGGAACTCATGAGCAGCCGATCAGACAGCAGGATGAGAGCGAACAGCTCGCCGGGCAGTCTGAAGAGCAGCTGAACGTGCCGGAAGAAGGGGTATTATCCTTCATTGGAAAATCATCAGATGAAATCGTGAATACACTCGGGGAACCAGTCAGAATTGATCCGTCTTCCTACGATTATGAATGGTGGATTTATAATCAGAATGGCAGGCAATATCTGCAGGTTGGAGTAAAGGAAAATAAGGTTGTCACCGTTTATGCAATTGGACCTGATGTCAACGTGAATCCTTATAAGCTCGGACAGCCTGCCGGGGATGTTTTTAAAACAAACTCCATATCCTCAAGCATTTCCATTGATCTGAATGGCAGCTCCTACCGTTTTGAAATGTCTGAGGAAGATATGAACACGAGGCCTATTGTGCAGATTGGTGATATTTTTGTTCAGCTTTATCTGGATAAATTTGATGGAGAGCTGTCGAGCATCCGGGCTCTGGATAAAGAGACCCTCATCAAGCAGAGGCCATACGAAGTGGTTTACAGAGGTGAACTTCTTGAACCCGCAGAACTGACAGATGAACAGTGGAAGGCGGTCGAAGAAGGCGCAGAAAAACAGATTCTGGATCTGACAAACGTGATCCGCGACAGGCACGGCGTACCGCCTGTAGAATGGGATCAAATGACTTCAGAGGTTGCTTTCGGTCACAGCAATGATATGCTCGTCAACAATTACTTCTCTCATGAATCACCGACTGAAGGGAGTCTTGGCGACAGACTGAAAGAAGGGGGAGTCACTTATCAGCTTGCGGGTGAAAATATTGCTGCCCAGTACATTGACGGCATTGCTGCTGTTGAAGGCTGGCTTAACAGCAAAGGCCACAGAGAAGCCCTGCTGAACCCTGAATTTACAAAGCTTGGTGTAGGTGTCAACGAGCTTTACTATACACAAAACTTTATCAGGCCTTTTGAATAAGGACAGAAAAGACATCCGGGAGGGATGTCTTTTCTTATACTTTGCGGTATGCTCTTCGTTCGGCATAGACTTTACACAGCCTGCACACATGGATTTTCTTCTGTTTTTCCCCAAGATAAACCTCTGAATTCTTCACTTTCTTTTTACAGAAATAACAGGTCTTTTTAAAAAATGGAAACATTGGATCCCCGCCTATTATGGAGTTGGTCTGTCGATGATAAAAAAGCTTGCTGTACAATGGGCCATTAATTTTCCGTCATCGCGGGCAACTCTGCCTTCTGTCACAAGCGTTTTGCTGCCCCTATGGATAAGAGTTGCGGTGCACGTGAGCTCTGAGCCGATGCCCGGAGCCACATAGTTAATCTTCATTTCAGACGTGACGGCTGCAAGATGACTCGGCAGGACGTGATGGACAAGAGAACCCATGGCAGAGTCAAGCAGAGTAGCGGTGATGCCTCCGTGTACAATCTCCAGTGAATTTTGAATTAAAGGGGTATTCGGTATTTTTAAAATAAATTCATTTTCCCGGTATTCACCCCTTGGCGCAAGGAATGCTCCTATGTATGTACCGTTTTCTTTTTGCGCTTTCTTTTGCAGTCCCAAAAGAAACAACTCGGCTGCTGGAAGATCCTCCTCCTTAATCTCGGCCAAAAGCTTCGCAATTTCTGCCTTTTCCATGTCTCACTCATCCTTTCTGTGCTGCTTTTATCTTATCAGCTGCTGCAAACTGAGCGCAATCAGGATTTTCCAGTGAAGGATGGAAAATACACTGCCTTTATAAAATTGGGCGAACCGATTGACCGTTTAAAAATAAAATAAAGCAGGCGAATGTAAGCAGAGGTGATCATAATGACTGAGAAAAAAGAACATCCATCTATTGCACAATTTAAAGAATTTGTAAAAAAACATCCCAAATTGATTTCAGAAGTCAGAAAAGGCGATAAAAAATGGCAGGAATTATTTGAAGACTGGTATCTGCTCGGAGAAGATGATGCTTCCTGGCAAAAATACAGGGAGGACGCGGCTGAGGCTGAAAGTGCAGAGGATAAAAAATCCGATTTTATGTCCCGGATGATGACAGCTGTTAAAAACATGGACGCAAATCAGATGAATCAGCATCTGTACAACATGAACAGCACAATCTCTTCCATTCAAAATCTGTTTTCAACATTCGGGCTGACAAAAGGTGCTTCATCCGGCCAGTCAAAAACGCAAAACAATCCTTTTTCGTTTAGAAAAGATTAAGCAGGAGCGGGTGAGATGAGAAAAGAAATTCAGGACATGATTGCAGCAGACAATGAATTAAAAAAGTTCCTGCGCGAGCAGCCGCAGTGGTACAGAAAGCTGTCGAGAAACCCGGGCGACACCGAATCGATGAAGCTTGCGATGATGAATTATTATCAAAAAACCATCCCGCACAAAGTAGCCCAATTTTCTAACTCCGTAAACATGGCTTCCATGATGCTCGGCATGCTTCAGTCCATGAGGCAGCAGGATTAATAGAAGAGAGGTCAGGTAAAGACTTTCTCTTCTATTTTCTTTTACCCGGACATATTTGGCTTCTTTCTGGTGAAACTACCGTGAGAAGGAGGCGATGTTATTGTGAAACATTTTATTTGGCTGTTGATATTGGCTGCGGCTCTATCTGCATGTTCTAATGAAAAGCCCCGGCCTGAGGGGGAGGAAACGGTCCCTATGGAAGTCAGCATGCTTGGCGATGAAGCGGTTGAGACAGCCGTTCAGCCGAGGCAGCTGAATGTCACTCATCATGTAAAGGGAAGCAATGTATACATAGAATGCTACATCCCTAATTTTTCCTTTTCGGATAAGCGCGGGGAAAAGGTTAACGGAGAAGGCTATCTGAATCTGTATATAGACGGAAAAAAAACAGATGATATTCATACAGCTGCTTTTATCATTAAAGGACTGGACAAAGGAACACATACGATTTATATAGAAGTGCTCCACAACGATTCTTCCCGTTATCATCTGAAAAAGACGTGGAACGTCACAATCTGATTCAGGACGAGCCGCTCCATTTACCATTGAGGCGCAAACATGGTAGAATGTAGATTGAGGTGGTGTTTCTATGCTAGCTACAATGGAAAGCGTTCAATTGCTCGATGAAGCTGAGCTTCTTGGTGCATTAGTTGTACAATCAGAAATTGCGGAAGATTACCGCCGCACTTTAGATACATTAAGAAAAGACAAATCAGCACAGAAAGTGATTGCGCGTTTTGTTGAGATAAAGAATTTATATGAGGATGTTCAGCGTTTTGGAAAATACCATCCCCAATATAAAGAAATAACAAAAGCGATGAGAGATGCTAAACGGGAGCTCGATCTCCATGATACAGTGGCTGCTTTCAAAAAAGCGGAGAAAGAACTGCAGAATCTTCTCGATGAGATCAGCGTTGAACTTGGCACAGCCGTGTCACAGAATATTAAAGTGCCGACCGGCAATCCTTTCTTTGATTCCGGTTCAAGCTGCGGGGGCGGATGCGGCTCCGGCGGGTCGTGCGGCTGCAAAGCATCATAAAAGCGAGGCTCAGCCTCGTTTTTTATGTCTGTTTTTTAAACGGATGCAGTCATCGCATAAATTACCGCAGCAAAACATCTTTTCCTGGGGCACATAAAAACGGTGGCGGAATACATAAAGATTTTTATCCTCTCTGACAAAAACGGTTTCAGCCGTCAGCCTTTTGCCGCGCATGGCAGTCCGTGCCGACTTCTCAATCAGTAAGGCAAGCTCATCTGCTGATGCATTCCCCTTGCACGCAATATAAAGAAACGGGATGCCTGCTGTTTTTTTAACCGAGCACGCAAGGCGTCTGTCCTCATTCATAAGCTGCAGGAACAGCTGAAACGTCTGCTCAAGATCCAAATTGGCCAGCTCCTTTCGGGTAAGCTGCGTATTGTAAAAAAATTAGAAAATTGTTACACTTCAAGTGGAGAATATAAAAAGGGAGAATATGAACGATGTTTGATAAGCGTCAAGGCATAATTATATGGATGCATTCGTTAAAGCAGATTAAAATGCTCCGCAAATTCGGCAACATCCACTACGTATCAAAAAAATTAAAGTATGTCGTCTTATATTGTGACATGGAGCAAGTTGAACATACAATTGAAAAGGTTTCTTCCTTTTCATTCGTCAAGCATGCTGAACCGTCATATAAGCCCTTTCTTAAACTGGAGTTTGAATCGAAGATTGATAAAGCAAAAGAATATGACTATAAACTTGGCTTGTAAGAGAAAGCGCAGTCCTGATGGCTGCGCTTTTTTTGATCTTACGGGATAAGTCCTGCGTTTATTGCCAGGCAGGAAGGTATCTGTTCATTCTGAGAATGCCTGTCAGATACTGATAATATAAATCTTTTTCAGCAAACTCACCAGAAGATTTCACAGTAAGTTCAATCATCGGTTTTGCGAGAGATTCGGAGAGTTCCTGAAATAATTGGCGGCGTTTCGTTTCTCCTGCAGGAATCCCTTCAAGGCATAAATAAATGGCCTGAAATTGGCCCGGATCAGTTGGTTCCATAACAACGGCAAAGGAAGACATGCTCCGTCCGTCAATGGTTGTCTCCAATAGTAAGAATCTTGAAACGCGGTGCGCATTTGCTTTAGTTGTCTCAATCAATTCATAAAGATCGGAAAATCCTGCTCCCAGTTCAATAAAGCGCTGAATCATGTGTGTTTTTCCTCCTGTTCGTGCTTTCTTCCCATAATGTATCACTTTTTTGAGGTGCCCGGTAGGTCAAGCTTTTATTTTATGAAGAAAAAACGCAGATGAGATGTATAGTGCGCGGACGATTAGTGGATAATGGTAGTAACAACATCGATCGAGATGTTGTTGCCAACCGCGGAGAAGACTTACGTTTCCCCATAAGTTCTTCCTCCGGTTTCTCCTCTCCCTTTGCCTTCTGCCCAAAAAAAGCTTGCTTTTTTTGGTTCAGAAGGACCCCGCAGGATGCCTGCGGGGTTTTTTTAATGCATTTGCCCATTCTCTATGGTACGATAAAACAGGCTGTTTTCATGCAGTAAAGACATAAAATGACAGTGGTGAAAAAGATGAGAGTAGTTTCTGGGAGCTGCAAGGGCCGCCCGCTTAAGGCTGTACCGGGTACGTCAACGCGCCCGACAACAGATAAAGTGAAAGAATCCATTTTTAATATCATCGGGCCTTATTTTGACGGAGGTCTTGCTGTTGACCTGTTTGGAGGAAGCGGAGGTCTTGGGATCGAAGCGCTCAGCAGGGGAATGGATACGTGCATATTTGTAGACAGAGAAGCAAAAGCAGTCGCAACTATACATAAAAATTTAGAAGCCTGCCGCTTTCAGGGTCAGGCTGAGGTATACCGGAATGATGCAGAGAGAGCACTGAAAGCGATGGCGAAAAGAGAGCTGTCATGTGAGCTCATGTTTTTGGATCCGCCGTACAAGAAACAAAAATTGAAAGCGCTTATCGAATTGATAGACGAGCTTAATCTTGTGAAGACAGGCGGCATCATTGTGGCTGAGCATGATCATGATGTTGAATTGCCGGAAACAATCGGATCCTTTGTGATGACGAGGAAAGAAACATACGGCATCAGCGGGGTATCCATCTTTGCACACACAGAAAAAGGGACGGGGGAGTAAGATGGCGAGCATTGCAGTTTGTCCGGGAAGCTTTGATCCTGTGACATACGGACACTTGGATATTATTAAACGGGGAGCAAAAGTTTTTGATCATGTTTATGTGTGCGTCCTGAATAATTCTTCTAAAAATCCGCTCTTTAATGTGGATGAGCGCATCGAGCTTTTGCAGGAAGTGACAAAGGATATGCCGAATGTCACGGTGGAGTCGTTTAAAGGCCTTCTGATTGAATATGCCAACAGCAAAAAAGCAAGCACGATCTTAAGAGGGCTTCGCGCAGTATCGGATTTTGAATATGAGATGCAGATCACATCCATGAACAGAGTGCTTGATGAGAATGTTGAGACCCTTTTCATGATGACGAACAATCAGTATTCGTTCCTGAGCTCAAGCATTGTAAAAGAAGTGGCCAAGTACAGGGGAGATATTTCAGAGCTTGTTCCAAAAGCGGTTGAACGCGCCCTTAAACAAAAATTCAATAAATAAAATCAAGAGGTCTCATGATTTGAGGCCTCTTTTTTATGCAGATAGTTCAATTTTTCTGAAGCATTCTTTTAGCGTAGATGATGATATAGGTAGATAGAGAGAAAAGCGTAATGACCGGACCTGTTTCCATAAGCACGGACCAGGCGGAACCAAGCACAACCGGCGCATCTTCTCTTAAAAATACAGGAATGACGGAAACCTCTGAACCTGAAACTCCCACATACAGCGGTTTCCAGAAGAGCCAGGCGAAAAATGCCGCATAAATGCCCTGCAGGATCCTTGCGGCAAAAAACGGTTGAAAACGGATATCCGTATCAGCAAGGATACTTGCCACCTGCGCCTGGATGGATAAACCGCTGAAGCCGAGCATAAAGCTGACGACGATTGCCTTTTGAAGCAAGTCAGTGTCAACTGTGCTCACAAGCTGACTGCCAAGAGTCATCTCAAATAACCCCGAAACGAGTGGAAGACCAAGAGAAGCCGATAAATGAACAGAAGCGAGAATAAGGCTGAATCCTGCAGCCGCTGCATCTGTCAGAGATAAAAGGGATAATAGTTTGTTTATGACAGAAAATAAGATAATAAAGCCGCCTACCATTAAAAGCGTATGGATGGATGAAAGAACGGCATCGCCAAGCATTTTGCCGATTGGGCGCCGGTCTTCCATCCGTGTTCTGTGCATTTCATCAAAAGCTTCTTTAATGGACGGAATCTTTCTTGATTTGTCCTGATTTTCAGATTGGCTGTCCCTGCCGTGAAACCTCATCGTAAGACCTACTGCAAGATTTCCGGAGTAGTGGGCAGCTGCAAGCAGGAGACCGAGTGCCTGATTGTTGAAGAAACCGATCGCGACAGCACCGAATATGAACAGGGGATTTGAGGAGTTTGTAAAGGAAACGAGCCGCTCGGCTTCTCCTGCAGTAAGCTGCTGCTTTTTCCTCATCTCTGCAGTCAGTTTGGCGCCTGCGGGAGACCCTGAAGCCCATCCCATCGCCCAGACAAACCCGCCAATGCCGGGCACTCTGAACAGCGGCCGCATAACGGGTTCAAGAAGTACGCCGATAAAGGCGACAACACCGAAGCCGGTCAATAGCTGGGAGAGAATAAAAAAGGGAAGGAGCGACGGAAAAACAACTCCCCACCATAATTCAAGCCCTGCCTTAGAAGCAGTAAAGGAAACCTTCGGGCTTATAATCATGGCAAATGCAAGGATGAAAAGCGAGCATCCAAGCACGAGTGTCTTCATTTTAGATGAATTCAACATGCGTCCCCCTCTAGCTTCTTTCTATACTTTTGAAAGCGGGAAGTGATAAAATAAAATCAGACTTCCTGCAGGGTTGTACACTCTTTGATACTTCAATATACGAGAATAGGGGACCGTTTTAGACCATAGAATTGACTAATGAACGAATTGACATCAGAGGAGGGTATCTCTTTGAAAAGAGAACCTAAAATTGGTCTTGCACTGGGATCCGGGGGAGCGCGCGGATTTGCACATCTCGGAGTACTGAAAGTATTAAACGATGAAGGAATACCTGTCAATATGATTGCCGGAAGCAGCATGGGCGCGCTTGTCGGGAGTTTTTATGCAACGGGGCTCGGATTTGAGCATTTATATAAACTTGCAGTGATGTTCAAACGGAAATACTATCTTGACTTTACTGTGCCGAAAATGGGGTTCATAGCCGGAAACCGCGTCAAGGAATTTATCCGCGTTTTTACAAGAGGGATGAATATCGAAGATCTCGAAATCCCGCTGTCTATTGTGGCAACGGATTTGTACGAAGGAAAAAAAGTCATCTTTACAAAAGGGCCTGTGGCAGATGCGGTGAGGGCAAGCATTGCGATTCCAGGCATATTTGTTCCTGAAAAAATTGACGGCAAATTGCTCATCGACGGCGGAGTGGTCGATCGTATTCCCGTATCGGTGGTCAAAGAAATGGGGGCTGATCTAGTCATAGCTGTGGACGTTTCCCGCGTGAAAAAGACAGAAGAAATTACATCCATCTTTGATGTTATTCTGCAAAGCCTTGATATTATGCAGGATGAACTTGTTCATCACCGGAAAATTGCTTCTGACATTATGATTCGTCCGCATGTCGAGCAGTACAGTTCCAAAGCATTTAAAAACATTAAAGAAATCATTGAAATTGGTGAAAACGAAGCAAAAAAGCATGTAGAGGAAATAAAATTGCTTATAGAGAGCTGGAAGGGGTCTCAGCAGGATGAAGAAGAATACTAAACTGGTAAGAGCGATTCTTATAGGGATCATTCTGGCAGCGGTGCTGAATTTTATAAAGCTTCCTTTTTATATAACGAAGCCCGGAATGGCCACGGAGCTTGAGCCGATTATTGAAGTGGAGGGCGGCTATGAGGAGGAAGGCAGCTTTTCCCTTACAACCGTAGGTTTTGGAAGAGCCAACATCTTCTCTTATGCCATAGCTTCTGTGTTCCCGTATCACGAAATCCTTCCTCTTGAGGACGTTGTCCAGGAAGGTGAATCAGATGATGAGTATCTGGACCGGCAGCTTCATATGATGGAATCTTCACAGGAATCAGCAGTTGCTCTGGCTTATGAAAAAGCCGGAAAAAAAGTAGATTATCTGTTCAGGGGAATTTACGTCATGCAGGTGGTAAAAGACATGCCTTCTGAAGGCAAGCTGAAAAACGGCGACAGAATTTTTGAAGTTGACGGCAGCGAATTTAAAACAGCTGAAGAATTTATTGCATATGTCGGCAAAAAGAAAAAGGGCGATACAATCGAAATTACATACGAACGCAATGGGAAAAAAGGAAAAACAGAGATTGTAGCCGATACCTTCCCGAACGATCCGAAAAAAGTGGGAATAGGCATATCTCTTGTAACAGACAGGGAAATTGAAACGGATCCGGACATTACGCTTGATACAAGCAATATTGGCGGGCCTTCGGCAGGACTGATGATGTCGCTTGAAATTTATAATCAGCTGACAAAAGAGGATTTTACAAAAGGCTATCAGATTGCAGGAACCGGAACGATTGACGATAAAGGAACGGTCGGGCCAATTGGAGGAATCTCGCAAAAAATTGTTGCTGCTGATAAATCGGGTGCAGATATCTTCCTGGCTCCAAATCAAGAGGGCATTGAAACATCAAACTACAGGGAAGCGGTCAAGACGGCAAAAGAAATAGGCACGGAAATGAAAATCGTTCCTATAGACACATTTGACGACGCAATCGCTTATCTGGAAAAGCTGGACGAGAAATAAAACTGGATTCAGAACGTAAAAAAACCACGCAGCATTTCTGCGTGGTTTTTATGTATATGGGCCTCAACTGAACTAAGTTCTACAAAAAACAGCCTTTCTCCCTGTCATACTGAATCGGTCTAGTGGAATATTCCCGTTTTATACTTTGGGACCTCAGCGGTTCAGGCAGGATCATCGCATGAACGGCAGAAGCTTTTATGTCTTGGTCAAGCAGCGGGTGGCTGAATGATGAGAGAACAGAAACAAGCGGTGTCTCCAGGTTTTTTTTCACACTGTTCAAGTAGGACCTGCCTGCGTCCGACATTCCGAGCAGCCTTAAATAGGGGGCGCGTCCGCCTGCCTGCTGCATTTGATTTTTCGTTGTCCGTGTTAAAAGATGAAGGCACATCCGCTGAAGTCTCGTCCACGTATATCGTTTCGTTTTAAGCTGTTCCATAAATTCTTTAAAAGATTCCGCCTGCATCATCACAGATTTGACCCTGTTTTCAAGGCCTTCCTCAACTTCATAGATTTGTCTCATTTCTTCTATGCTCATCGTGCAGACCGTGTACTTCAGCAGGTCAAAATAGTTTTCCCAGTGATGAAGAACGCCGTGCTCTGATTCATACTCGCGCAGAAGCTCGTTTGTAGACGATGGAACAAACCGGCTGATATCCTTCTGTTCATCTGAAAACAGCGCTTTTCTTATACTCGTTGCACTTGCGATCGGAGAAGAATTAAAATCTTCATCATGATAGCCTGCGGCGGTCCGTTTAATCGTAAGAGGACGGATGGATGCTTTCTGCTTTTGAATCGCACGGACATACTGAAACCCCAGAATATTATTCGGAAGAGACAGATCAAGCGGGCGTGAATCTGTTTCAAGGGCAAGAAATGCTGAGGTCTGGGCACTGGGATAGCTCATGCCCTCTTTCATAAACTGTTTAACCAGCTGCTGATACTCTGCATGATGGCTGTTCAGCAGCTCGGCTGTTTCAAGAAAAGGAGAAATCTCCCCGTTTTCACTGCCGAAGCAGACACTGCTGCATCCGAGCGCTTCAAGAATGGAAATGGCCCCATCAGCAAAGGTTTCAGCTTTTTGAGTAGCGTAGGCATAAGGGAGTTCAATCACAAGATCTGCACCCTGCTTTAATGCCATTTTCGTCCGCGCCCATTTTGAGACAAGCGCAGGCTCCCCGCGCTGAAGAAAATTGCCGCTCATCACTGCAATCACGGCATCTGCCTTAGAAGCCGTTTTCGAAGCCTCAAGATGATAAAGGTGTCCGTTATGAAACGGATTATACTCCACAACCAATCCAACCGTTTTCAAGTGGGCATGCCTCCAAACCAAATGTTTTACATAAATCATGTCGCCTGAAGCGGAGGAAGTCAAGTTCTGTTCTTGGAAAAGCTGTTTGGGTGCTTCGTAGAGACGGGTTTGAAGCTTAATATAGCTGACAGGATTGTTTATGACCGTTCAGTGAAAAGTGCTGGAGCTGAAGGGTTAAAAGGAAGCTGCATATGACCGTACAGAGGGAAAGCAACAAAGCTGAAGGGTTAAAATAGAGGCACATATGACCCTTCAGAGAGAAGCAACTGAGCTGAAGGGTTAAAACAAGGTGGCTTATGACCCTTCAGAGAGAAGCAACGGAGCTGAAAGTTCAAAACAAAGCCTCAAATGCCCCTTCAGATAGAGACCTCGGAGCTGAACGGTCAAAACAAGATTGTGTTTGACCAAACAATGAAAACTGCGTGATAATATTTCTCCAGACAGCTGACATAAAAAAACATGTTTTTTGCCCTGAATATTTTGCTTTAAATGCTTATTCATGTATACTAAACACTGTAAAGAAAAAATATTGACAAATATTATTGCGAAAGCTATAATTACCTTTGTTGCCTTGAGGTGATACCATATGAAATGGTCTATTAATGAATTGAACAAACTGCAAAACAAGGGACTGCAGATTGATGAAACGATCCAGTTAACCGATATGAAAGGCGCTCTTTCTGAGGTCCGCGATATTTCTCCGGTCTCAGTAACAGGCAGAGCCGATCTTGGCTCTTCAAAAGCTGTCTTTCATCTGACGCTTGCCGGCACGCTGATTCTCCCTTGTGCAAGGACGCTAGTGGATGTTCCATTTCCGTTCGAAATTCATACAACTGAAACGTTTTTATTAAAACCGAATGCAGACTTCGAGATGGAAGAAGATGTCCATCACGTTCAGGAAGATATCGTTGACTTAATACCTGTTATTAAAGAAAACATTCTTTTGGAAGTGCCGATGCAGGTTTTTAGCGATTCTGTTGAAGAAAACGATCAGGCTGCCCCGCAAGAGGGAAAAGATTGGAAAGTGATCTCTGAAGAAGAGAACAAAAACAAGATTGACCCAAGACTTGCCGGGTTATCGAAATTTTTCGATGATCAAGACAGCTGATGCTATTGTTTAGCACTTATATATAGGCTGTTACACACTGTTTTAACGAAACTCTGTAAGGAGGTGGGAATAATGGCTGTACCTTTTAGAAGAACTTCTAAAACAAGAAAGAGACTGCGTCGTACACACTTCAAATTGCAAGTGCCTGGTATGGTAGCATGCCCAAACTGTGGTGAAGTGAAATTAGCTCACCGCGTATGTAAAGAATGTGGAACATACAAAGGAAAAGAAGTTGTAAGCAAATAACAGCTTCATTAAAAACGCAAGGATCCTAATGGATTCTTGCGTTTTTTGTGTTTTTGCTGGTTTGAGTCCCCGCCCTCCTATAAAATAAGAGTGGAGATAAAAACGGCAAGAAGGGGATGCATATGGGGAAAGTAACAGCAGTCGAAAGCGGGGGCATCCTTCAGGTTAAGATAAATAGGCCTGAACGGAGAAATGCCATAGATTTTGATGTCATGAATGAATTTAGCCAGGTTCTTAACGGCGCACTGCATAATGAAAGAATTCTTGCGCTGACGATAACCGGCAGCGGGACAAAGGCTTTTTGCTCAGGCGGAGACCTTTCTGTTTTTCATGCCCTTGAGTCGGAGGAAGAAGCATATGAAATGCTGTCACGAATGGGCGATATCCTTTACCGGATTGCTGCTTTTCCTCTGCCGGTCTTTGCCCTTATTAACGGCACAGCTGTCGGGGGCGGAATGGAGATTGCTACGGCTGCTGATTTCAGGCTGGTCAGTGAAAGTGCCGAACTCGGCTTTATTCAGGGCAGGCAGGCAATCACGACCGGCTGGGGAGGCGGCACGCTGCTGTTTGAAAAAATGCAGCATGATGCTGCCATGACGATGCTGATGAGCGGAAGAAAAATAGGGGCAGTAAAGGCAAAAGAACTGGGATTTGCTTCAGAGGTTCTTGAAGCTTCCGTTTTTGAATCCAAATCGCTGCACTATGTAAAAGAGTCGCTTGTATCTTTTCCGCCTGTGCTGAAAGCTTATAAGCAGATGCAGGTTGAAAAGTGGGTGGCAACAGGGCTCAGGGACCGTATGAACAAAGAAATCCGCCAGTGTGCGAAGCTTTGGACTGGTGAAGAACATATGCGCCTGGTGCAGAATTTCCTCGCCAAAAACGAGACGGCAAAAAAGAGCTTGTAAGTCATCGATTAAAACATTGTCAATTAGTCTATCTACTCTAGCAGGCGCATAAGTATGTAAAAAATGCGCATTGAGGGGGAACAGACAATGACGACTACACGGCAGGATGCCTGGACACAGGATGAGGATTTAATGCTTGCAGAGATTGTACTCAGACAGATTAGAGAAGGCGGAACGCAGCTTGCTGCATTCGAAGATGTCGGCAGAAAATTGTCCAGAACGGCAGCTGCATGCGGCTTCCGCTGGAATTCTTATGTCAGAAAGCAATATAAATCTGCAATTGAGATTGCCAAGACGCAGCGTAAACAGCTGCGCAGCCAGGAATCGAACAGCCAGCCTCAAAAACAGGCTGCAAACACAGGTGATCATGAACCTGTTGAAGCGGGCGCATTGACGTTCCGGGATGTCATCTCCTTTCTGCAAAACTATGAGAACTCGGAGAATGCAGCAGGGCTCAAGAGTGAAAATGAAAAGCTGGCTCAGCGCATAAAGCAGCTTGAACTTGATCTTGAGCAGGCAAAGTCAGAAAAAGAAACCATTCATAATAATCTTAAAATGGTGGAAGAGGATTATATCATGCTGATTGAAATGATGGAAAAAGCGAGAAACATAGCTGTTATGAGAGATGATGAACGAAGCAGAAAAGTGAATTTTCAATTGGATCGAAACGGAAAAATAGAACGGAAAGAAAAATAAGAAATGACCGCTGACAAGCGGTCATTTCTTATTTATTAAGCAGGTTCGCCTTTCTGCTCTGACACCCCTTCAGGATACCAAACGAGAGGATTTTCTCCCTTATCCCGCTCCATATCATACGTAACTGGCTCAAATCCCATCCTTGACCAGAACTCCCCTGATTTCACGCGCGGATTTGTTTTAATCGGCACACCATAGGATTTTGCATATTCAACAAGCGCCGTGCCGCATCCCTTTCGCTTGTAATCAGGCAGAACTTCAAGCTTCCAAAGCTCCAGATAATCCTGTTTAGGTTCAAAGTAAACATCAAACCTTTTATCAACACGGTAGAGACTCATGCGGGCAACAAGCTTATCCCCGAAGTAAATCCCGTAAAATGGTGAATTGCTGTCATTTTCAATGATATTGTCCTGAAGATCGTCAAGCATGGAGAGCTCCTGAAGCCCGTACTCTTTGAACTTCTTAAATTCTTCCAGCGTTTTAAAATTTATTAATAATTTTTCTACCTTAAACATGGTTTATGCCCCCTTGCAGCCTATGAATCTTGCGTTTAAGATCATTAAAAAAGATAAAGCTTTGCATTTATTATACCATGCTCAGAAAATTAAGAAAGGTTTTCGTATGCGTTTTCATTTTTCGGGAAGGAATCTTTAAAAAGATGGAGAAATGTACTTAGTGGAGATTTGCTTATCATCATGGGAGGGGAGAATGTTGAAGAAAATTTTAATTGCAAACAGGGGAGAAATTGCGCTCCGGATTATGAAAACGTGTCAAAAAATGGGGGTAGAAACGGTAGCTGTTTATTCGGATGCAGATGCAGGACTGCCTTTTGTAAAGGCTGCTGATTATGCATTCAGGATCGGTGAAGCGCCTGTAGCGAAATCTTACTTATTAAAAGATGATATTTTAAACATAGCAGTCCGTGAAAAAGTGGATGCCATTCACCCCGGATATGGTTTCTTGTCTGAGAATACGGAGTTTGCCCAGGCGGCAGAGGCCAGGGGGATAAAATTTATTGGCCCGAAGTCTGAGACACTTGCCATAATGGGGGACAAAGTAGCGGCAAGGAAAGCAATGAAAGAAGCAGGTGTTCCTGTCGTGCCGGGAAGCTCAGGCCTTGCTGATATGGACGAAGCATGCGCATATGCTTCTGAGATCGGCTATCCGGTCATGCTGAAAGCAAGCGGAGGGGGCGGCGGAATCGGCATGCAGCGCTGCGATGACGAGGAAGCCTTGAAAAAATCCTTTGCTTCTGTCAAAACGAGAGCAAAAGCCTACTTTGGAAATGATGATGTGTTTATTGAAAAATTCATTTCAGAAGCAAGGCATATTGAGATTCAGCTTTTTGGAGATGAGTTTGGGAATGTTGTGCACATGTTTGAGCGTGATTGTTCTGTTCAGCGCAGAAACCAAAAAGTGGTGGAAGAATCACCATCGCCTCATCTGTCTGAAGCAACCCGCGAAAAAATGTGCGCTGCTGCAGTTGCTGCAGCCATTCATGCAGGGTACATAAATGCTGGCACGATTGAATTTATTGTGGATGAAGAAGAAAATTTCTATTTCCTTGAAATGAATACAAGACTCCAGGTGGAGCACAGGGTTACAGAAGGAATAACAGGACTTGACCTTGTTGAATGGCAGATCCGGACGGCGGCAGGAGAAAAGCTTCCATCCATGCAGCCGGAGATCACAAAAGAGGGCCATTCCATCCAGTTCAGGCTCTATGCAGAAGATCCTGTGAAATTCATTCCGTCACCAGGCTTAATTAAAGCGTTTACATTTAAAGAAATGGACGGAGTCATTGTCGACTGTGCTTATGCAGAAGGGGATACAGTTACACCGTTTTATGATCCGCTTGTTGCAAAAATCATTGTAACCGGTGAAAACCGCCCGGATGCATTAGCTAAAGCCGAGACATTTTTGAACGGAGTTAAAATAGAAGGAATTAAAACCAATCTGCCGTTATTTCTGACGATCTTATCAAACAGTCAGTTTAAAAAGGGCACATACAGCACGTCCTTTCTGCAGACGGCCGTTTTGGCATAAGAGTGTGCGTAAAGGCTTTAACAGATTCAAAACATGAAAAAAGTAACCAAACACCATGAATGGAGGATTTAAACATGATCGAAATTAAAGCAAGTATGGCAGGAACGGTTTTGCATGTATTAGTGGCAGCAGGTGATGAAGTAGCGGCTGGACAAGATGTGATCATGCTTGAGTCAATGAAAATGGAGATCCCCCTCGACAGTCCGGAGAACGGCACAGTGGAAGAGGTAAAAGCAGAAGCCGGGGATTTTGTTAACGAAGGCGATGTTCTGCTTGTTTTAAAACCTTAATGGAGGAGGGATTCCAAATGATGAAAGTTGATGAACTTGAAAAATTGCTGAAAGAAAAGACAGCTGAAATCGAATCCGGCGGACACCCTAAGTATCACGAAAAACTGAATGCCCAGGGCAAGCTGTTTGTCAGGGAACGGCTGAACAGGCTATTTGACAACGGAAAGTATACAGAAGACGGCAAGTTCGCCAATAATCAGGCAGGCGACCTTCCATCTGATGGAGTTGTGACCGCTGTCGGAAAAATAAACGGAGAAACGGTTTGCGTGATGGCTAATGACTCGACGATCAAAGCGGGATCATGGGGAGCCAGAACCGTTGAAAAAATCATCCGCATTCAGGAAACGGCAGAAAAATTGAAGGTGCCTCTCCTTTATTTAGTTGATTCTGCAGGAGCCAGAATTACGGATCAAATTGATATGTTCCCGAACCGCCGCGGCGCAGGCAGAATTTTTTACAATCAGGTAAAGCTGTCCGGCAGCATCCCGCAAATCTGTCTTCTCTTTGGGCCTTCAGCTGCGGGAGGAGCTTATATTCCTGCTTTTTGCGATATTGTGATCATGGTTGACGGGAATGCTTCCATGTACCTTGGCTCCCCGCGCATGGCAGAGAAAGTAATCGGGGAAAAAGTTTCGCTTGAGGAGATGGGCGGAGCGAGAATGCACTGTTCGGTGAGCGGATGCGGTGACGTTCTTGTGAAAACAGAAGAAGAGGCGATCCTTGAAGCAAGACGCTATTTGACGTACTTCCCGCAAAACTATCTGAGCGTGACGAAAGAAGCAGAACCTGTTTTGCCAAAGCAGGGCAGACCGCTTACGGAAATAGTGCCGCGCAATCAAAATGCTCCGTTTGATATGTATGAATGCATTGATTCACTTATTGATGCAGGCAGTTTTTTTGAAATCAAACGGTTATTTGCTCCTGAAATCATCACTGGATTCGCCAGACTGAACGGGAAAGTCGTGGCCATTATTGCGAATCAGCCGAGGGTGAAAGGTGGCGTGCTTTTCGTGGATTCTGCCGACAAAGCGGCAAAATTCATGCAGCTGGCAGATGCTTTCCACATTCCGCTCCTGTTCCTTGCCGATGTGCCGGGTTTCATGATTGGAACAAAAGTGGAGCGCGCCGGCATTATCCGCCACGGGGCAAAGATGATTGCAGCAATGAGTTCGGCCACTGTGCCTAAAATCTCCGTAATCGTGAGAAAAGCATACGGTGCGGGACTTTATGCGATGGCCGGCCCTGCTTTTGAAACAGATTGTGTGATCGCCCTACCAACTGCGCAGATTGCCGTTATGGGTCCTGAAGCAGCAGTGAATGCCATCTACTCAAACAAAATAAATGCAATTGAGGATCCAAAAGAAAGAATGAAGTTTGTTCTTGAAAAGCAGCAGGAATACAAAGAAAATATTGATATTTATAAGCTCGCATCAGAAATGATTGTGGATGATATTGTTTCTGCTGATAAGCTGAGAGAAGAGCTGATCTCAAGATTTTCCCTTTATGAAACAAAAGCAATCCCATTCGGCGAACGCAAGCATCCGGTCTATCCGGTCTGATTACACACAAGCCAGCCAAGAGCTGGCTTGTTTTCTTTTATTGGTGAAAATTTCCCCAAAAAGGCGGCGGAATAGCTATAGGAACATTTTTACTATTTTGTTATGATAAAGAAACGAATGAGAAACGGTGGGATGCATATATGGAGATTGGCATTATCGGCTCAGGCTCTGTGGGAATGCTCTGTGCAGCTTACTTGGCTAAAGAGCACAGAGTCACAGTTTACACGAGAAGAAAAGAACAGTCAGACCTGATCAATGAAAAAGGAATAATCCTTCTGCAGGGCGATCAGAAAACAACTGTCAAAGATGTGAAAGCATGTTCCGGCAGGGACTTCAAAGAGCCGCTGCTGATGATAGCCGTCAAGCAGTATCAGCTTGGAGATGTTCTTCCTCTATTGAAAGAAATGAATGAAAGAAAAAACCTCCTGTTTCTGCAAAATGGCATGTCTCATATCCCTCTGCTGGAATCTCTGGAAGGACATAATGTCTATATCGGTTCTGTCGAGCATGGATCTTTAAAGACGGGAGATGCGACTGTCGCGCATACGGGTGCGGGTGTCATTAAAGTGGGTTCTCTTTTCCCTGATCAGCCTCCTCTGACACTTACGGGCCTTGATTCAGAACGTTTCCCGTTTGAAGCTGCACGGAACTGGAAAGAATCACATTCAAGAAAGCTGCTTGCAAATGCAGTGATCAATCCGCTGACAGCACTTTTAAAAGTGAAAAACGGCGAGCTTACTGAAAACCCTCATTACAGCAGAATGGCTAAGTCGGTATTTAATGAAGCTTCCGGGATCTTGGGAATAACGGATGAAAATGCCGAGTGGGAAAAAGTGGTGGCGATCTGCAGAAAGACGGCCGAGAACAGGTCGTCCATGCTCAGGGATACGGAAGCAGGCCGTAAAACAGAGATTGACGGCATTATCGGCTATTTGCTTGATGAGGCAAAAAAGCAGAATACCCGGGTTCCTCTCCTTGAGTTTTTGTATCATGCAGTTAAAGGCGGAGAAAACGAATGATCGGCGAATGGTTCATCAATCTCGCAGCATTTGCCGTGTCTCTTCCGCTGCTAACTTTCCTCATTCTGGTCGCTGTTTTATCAGCTGTAACGGGAAATGTAAAAAGGGGCATGCTGTATGCAGCAGATGCTGCTGTCGTTCTGTTTGCGCTCTCCATTTATTTTAAATTGCTTGTTTTATCCGATACAG
Source organism: Metabacillus mesotrionivorans (assembly GCF_052171315.1). Lineage (NCBI taxonomy): Bacteria > Bacillati > Bacillota > Bacilli > Caryophanales > Bacillaceae > Metabacillus > Metabacillus mesotrionivorans. The sequence continues at coordinate 869,432 of NZ_JBQMFF010000001.1, forward strand.
CTGTTTATGGAGGCATTTTTCTGTTTCTGCTGATTGTGATGTTTGCTGTCCTCATTTATATGATAAAATCCAGCTCATCAGTTCCGCTGTCAAAAGCCTTTAAAAAGTGCTGGCGATTTTCTTTTCTGATTCTCCTTCCGCTCTCAACCATTCTTGCGGTTTTCGGAGCAGTAAGAGGGATACTTGAATATATCTGAAGGTGCAGGCAAAGTCTTTTTCTTTTCAGCCGGATAAATGCTATACTCTTCTCGGATGCTTACATAACCCGGAAAGGAAGTTTACACAAATGGAGATTACTGACCTCTCCCTTCGCCATTCGAACCGATTAGTCGAAGATCTGATCAGCGGCAGGCTGAATACAGAGGACTATTTTGACTACAGCATTACGGATGACACCGTTTATGAAAAAAGAGTGAAGGACTTAAAAAATAGAACATTCGCAAGAGAAGAGCTGTCCTCCTATCTTTTGAGTTACCATCAAAAGCATTTTCAGGACAAGGAACCTGTGATCCGTAATATAGAGCGTTTAAAAGATCCGGAAAGTCTTGTTGTCGTCGGGGGACAGCAGGCGGGTCTTTTGACAGGACCGCTCTATACGATTCACAAAATCATTTCAATTCTCGTCCTTGCAGAACAGCAGGAAGCAAAGCTGTCTGTTCCGGTCATTCCAGTCTTCTGGGTAGCTGGTGAGGATCATGATTTTGCTGAGGTCAATCATCTGCATGTCTCTCAAAACGGGGTTATCAAGAAGAAGGCTGTTAAAACAGCCATGAATGAAAAGATTCCTGTGTTCTATAAACCTATCGATCACGCGGAATGCTGGAACTTTATCTGCTCTGTTTTTGAAACATACGGGGAAACCGACTATACACTGGAGCTGATGAACAGCCTCAAACAAACGCTGTCTGTTTCAGCCACTTATACGGAGTTTTTCGAACATCTTACATATGAAATGTTTTCGGATTACGGATTGGTGCTGATCAACTCTTCAGATCCTGAGCTCAGAAAAATGGAAGCAGGATTTTTTCAGCATTTAATCATGAAAAATGAAGAGCTGTCTGAGAGCCTTTCAGCTCAGCAGGCATACATGACTGAAGCTGGTTACAAGCCGATCATTGAAGCTGATCACGCGAGCGCAAATCTTTTCTTCCATGACAGCAAAGGTGACCGTCTGCTTCTTAAGCGTACAGATGAATCCGTCTTTTCTGCCGAAAGTCTGTCATTTACTGAGGCAGAGCTGAAGCAGTTCGCAGAACAGTATCCGGAGAGACTGAGCAACAATGTTGTCACAAGGCCGCTTATGCAGGAATATCTTCTTCCGACACTTGCCTTTATCGCAGGGCCGGGAGAGATTTCTTACTGGGCAGAGCTTAAGAAAGTATTTGAAACAGCAGGCTTTTTCATGCCGCCTGTCGTGCCAAGGCTGAATATCACCTTTGTTGAACGGTCCATTGAATCGGATATGAGGGACGTTTCGCTTACACTCGACGACCTGTTTTCAAAAGGGGCTGACAAAGTCCGGGAAGAGTGGCTTGCTAAAATGGAACCATCTCAGCTGACCCCTGAAATTGTTCAAGCCAAGACGGAGATTGAACGGATTCACAAAAATCTTAGGGAGTCGGCAGTCGCTAAAGACGCAAGTCTTCAGCCGTTTCTTGAAAAAAATGCATTTTTTATTCAGTCACAGCTTGATTTGCTTCAATCTCACGTCGACAAAAAAGTTCAGCAAAAGCACCGCGCAGAATTGGATAAATTCACAAGAATCGCGAAATCTCTTCAGCCAAATGGCGGATTTCAAGAGAGAACATGGAATATTTACTATTATTTGAATAAATATGGACCCCATTTTCTGCACGAAATCGTGAAGCTTCGCTATTCTTTTAACTCCCATCATAAAGTTGTCAAAATTTAAAGAACGAATTTCTGAAATCCTGTGGAATACAGGGTTTTTTTTTATGAAAAGAACGTGTAGAATAGGAAGTGGGGAGAAGTGGGGGGAAGTGGTGACCGAGAGAAAGAAAGTGGGGCGACGGACATGTTCATGGGTGAATATCATCACACGATAGATGCAAAAGGCCGCATGATCGTTCCAGCCAAATTCCGCGAAGAACTCGGAGAAACTTTCGTCATCACCAGAGGACTCGATCAATGCTTGTTCGGCTATCCGATGAGTGAATGGAAAATGATCGAGGAAAAGCTGAAGGCCCTTCCATTAACAAAAAAAGACGCACGTGCATTTACAAGATTTTTCTTCTCGGGTGCTGTTGAATGCGAACTTGACAAACAGGGGCGCATTAACTTGGCTGCACCGCTTCTGCAGTATGCAAAGCTTGAAAAAGAGTGTGTTGTTATCGGAGTATCAAATCGGATCGAACTTTGGGATAAGGCAATTTGGGATACATATGTAGCCGAACAGGAAGATTCATTTGCCGAAATTGCTGAAAATATGATTGGTTTTGATATATAATAATCTCTTGTGCAACAATGAGTAATAGCAATGTCAAAATCAGCATCTCAAGTACGTACGAATCTGATAAAGGTGGTAGCAGCAATGTTTCAACATAAAACAGTATTATTGCATGAAACGGTAGATGGTTTGAACATTAAAGAAGATGGGGTATATGTCGACTGCACATTAGGCGGAGCGGGACACAGTTCTTACTTGCTGTCCAAGCTTTCAAAAAAGGGGCACCTTTTCGCTTTTGACCAGGACGATGCAGCCCTCTCGCATGCAGAAAAGCTATTAGAGTCCTACAAAGGACAGGTAACATTTATTAAAAGCAATTTCAGGCATTTAAAAGCAGAACTTGAAAACCTTGGTGTAACAGAGGTTGACGGCATTTTATTCGACCTCGGAGTTTCATCGCCGCAATTAGATACACCTGAGAGAGGCTTCAGCTATCATCATGACGCACCTCTTGATATGAGAATGGATCAGAACGCAAGGATTTCCGCTTATGATGTCGTGAATGGGTGGACCTATGAAGAGCTGGTTAAAATCTTCTTCAGATACGGAGAAGAAAAGTTCTCTAAACAAGTAGCTAGAAAAATTGAAGCTGCAAGGGAAAAACAGCCGATCCGGACGACCGGAGAGCTGGTGGAACTGATTAAGGATGCCATTCCCGCACCTGCAAGACGCACAGGCGGCCATCCTGCCAAACGGATTTTTCAGGCGATCCGAATTGCGGTTAATGATGAATTGAAAGTGTTTGAAGAAGCCATTGGACAAGCAGTTGAGATGATTAAACCCGGCGGCAGAGTCAGTGTCATTACCTTCCATTCTTTAGAGGACCGAATCTGCAAGACGGCATTCAAGCAAGCTGCTTCATTACCGGAACTGCCTCCCAATTTGCCGGTTATACCTGATGAATTTAAGCCTAAAGTGAAACTGATCACAAGAAAACCGATTACACCATCTGAGGAAGAGCTTGAAGAAAACAATCGTGCAAGATCAGCCAAACTGCGAATACTTGAAAAACTGTAAGAAATAGATGAAACGAGGGGGTTTTGTTCATGAGTAATTTAGCTGTGAAAATCCAGCAGCAAAGGCAAGAGCAGCATAAGCAAATGCCCGAACAGCAGCAATCGGTGGTCATCAAAAGAAGACCCACAATTACAATCGGCGAAAAAGTGCTGATCGTTGCTTTTTTATCTGTTCTGCTGTTTGCAGCCATTCAAATTGTTTCAAATAGCGTAACGGTTTACAAGGGAAATGTGGCCGTTCAAAAAATCGAATCGAGAATTCAGGATCAGCAGAAGGTAAATGCAGATCTTGGTGTACAGGTTAAAGAGCTCAGCAGCTACGAGCGCATTATGGGCATTGCCAAAGGCCTTGGACTTGAGCTTGATACGAATAAAGTGAAAGTAGTAAACGACTAGTCATGAATCAGCCGAAAAATATCAATATGAACAGAGGAGCAGCAATATTAACCTTAATATTTGCATTGCTCTTTTTTGTCTTAGTCATCCGTTTCTTGTATTTGCAGACGACAGGCGAAGTAAATGGGGAAGTCCTTGCCGCAAGGGCCCAGGAGCAGTATGAAAGAAAGCGGACAATTGAAGCAAGCAGGGGATCGATTGTGGACAGAAATGGCGAAGTGATTGCCGAGGATACGAATACGTACACTCTGATCGCTGTACTTGACGACAAAATGACCACTTCTCCCAAAAAACCTAAACATGTGCTTGATCCTGAGGAAACGGCGGAAAAGCTTGCTCCCCTTCTTGATATGGAAAACAGTGAAGTCCGGGATATTCTTGAGAAAGATGCCGATCAGGTCGAATTTGGATCGGCGGGCAGAAACATCAGTCATTCACTTAAAGTCAAAATTGAGAAATTAAACCTTCCGGGCATCGGATTTATCCGTGATACACACAGGTATTATCCAAACGGCACCTTTGCCTCGCATATTATCGGATATGCGCAAAGAGAAGAAGGAACAACAAAAACCGTCGGAATGTTCGGCTTGGAAAAAAGCCTTGATAAGTACCTTCAGGAAAAAGACGGATATATGGCATATGAAGGCGACAAACAGGGGTTCAAGCTTCCAAACGGCGAGGAAAAGATTGTTGCTCCCGATAATGGAGATACGGTCTATCTGACACTGGACCAAAAGATTCAGACATTCCTTGAGGATGCGATGAACGAAGCAGCCGAGGAATATGAACCTGAAAAAATCATCGGCATCGTAGCAGATCCGAAAACAGGGAAAATACTGGCAATGGGGCAGCGCCCGAGCTTTGACCCTAACGTCCGTGATATTAACAACTATTATAATGATGCAGTCGCCTATCCTTTTGAGCCCGGCTCGACAATGAAGATCTTTACCTTGGCTGCAGCGATTGAAGAAGGCGTATTCAATCCTAATGAACTTTATAAATCTGGTATCTATAGAGTTGCAGGAGGTAAAATTGGTGATCATAACAGTAATGTCGGCTGGGGAACGATAAGTTTCCTTGAGGGTGTGCAGCGTTCTTCTAACGTTGCAATGGCTATACTTGCAAAAGAAAAGCTCGGTCCTGACCGCTTTATGAATTACATGGAGAAATTCGGACTGAATCAAAAAACAGGAATCGATCTTCCCAATGAAGCAAACGGAGTCTTCAACTACAAGTATGATATTGAAAAAGTAACAACCTCTTTCGGCCAAGGGTCCACTGTAACGCCTATTCAGCAGGTGCAGGCAGCTACAGCGATTGCTAACGGCGGCAAAATGATGAAGCCGTATATCATTGATAAAATTGTTGATCCGGACAGCGGAAAAACGGTAAAAGAAAACAAGCCGCAAACTGCCGGAACACCAATTTCCGAAAAAACCTCAAAAGAAGTACTGGACATTCTTGAAACAGTCGTCAGTTCTGAAAAGGGCACTGGAAAGCCGTATAAAATAGACGGCTATAAAGTAGCAGGAAAAACTGGAACAGCTCAAATTGGGGGCAGTGACGGAAGATACCTAAAAGGAAGAAATAACTATGTGTTCTCATTCCTCGGAATGGCGCCGAAAGAAGACCCTGAACTCCTTGTTTATGTAGCGGTGCAAAAGCCGCAGCTTAAAGATACGGAAACAGGTTCAATGCCTGTATCGACCGTGTTTAACTCGGTCATGAAAAACAGTCTTCAGTATATGAAAATTCAGCCGTCTGAAGAAGCGGAAGAAGAACCGGAAAAAGCGGATACCGAAGTAGGCTCTGCGCTTCCTTCTTTTGAAGGGGAAAGTGTCGAAGCAGCACAAAAATGGCTTGAGGACAATAAGATAAATGCCGTCATCCTCGGCAGCAGCAATGAAGTGAGCGAACAATATCCAGAAGAAGATTCAAGATTGATCGCAAACGGGCGTGTTTTTCTTAAAACAGACGGGAAAATGTCCATGCCTGATCTCACCGGATGGTCATCGCGGGATATTATGAAGCTTGCCAATTTCCTGGATTTAGAGCTCCAGTTAAAAGGAAATGGCTATGCGGTATCTCAAACGATCACTAAAGGTCAACGTGTTCAGAAAAATGACAGGCTGACGGTGAAACTTCAAAGTCCAGCGGGCGCATCTGAAGGCGAAACCGCAGAATCTGAAGCAGAAACTGCTGAGTCTGAAGAGGCTGAAACTGAATAAGCTTACACAAAATAAGAGAGGGCCCGGACCGCTTTGGACGGGCTCTCTTTTTGCTTTTTCCGAGTTGTCCAGTCACTGTTCTAGCATTCAGGGTACAAGCATATATTTGAACGAGCCTTGATAAGGAGGAGAAATATATGCGTGTTTCAAATGTGACGGTGCGCAAACGACTTGCGATGGTGCTGATGTTTGGTTTTCTGATCTTTCTAATTATCGATATCCGCCTTGGATATGTTCAATTTTTTATAGGAGACAAACTGACAGCCCTGGCGAAGGATTCCTGGAGCCGGAACATTCCGTTTGAGCCTGAGAGGGGCGAGATTCTTGACAGGAACGGCGTGAAGCTTGCGACGAATATGAGTGCTCCGTCTGTTCTCGTTGTGCCGAGGCAGATTGAGGACCCGGCGGGCACGGCAGAAAAGCTTGCAGCTGTTTTAAATATGCCGAAAGAGCGGGCTTATGAACTTATCACACAGAAGCAATCCATTCAGAGAATCAATCCCGAAGGGCGCAAAATTTCTCATGAAAAAGCAAAAGAACTCAGGGCACTCGGTTTAAAAGGTGTATACATAGCGGAGGATTCAAAACGCCATTATCCGTTCGGCAGCTACCTCTCGCACGTCCTCGGATTTGCAGGCATTGATAATCAGGGCCTCCTTGGACTGGAGTCGTATTATGATGAACAGCTGAAAGGAACAAAAGGATATGTGAAGTTTTATTCTGATGCTAAAGGAAAGAGGATGCCAAAAGAGGCGGATGAATATACCGCACCGGTGGATGGCCTCAATTTAAAACTGACAATCGATTCAAAAGTGCAGACGATCGTCGAGAGGGAACTCGATAATGCACAGGCGCAATACAATCCAGACGGCATGATTGCGATCGCGATGAATCCGAAAAACGGCGAAATTCTGGCGATGTCAAGCAGACCTGATTTTGATCCGGCGGATTTCCGGAATGTCGATCCGCTCATCTATAACCGAAATCTCCCTGTGTGGAGTTCCTATGAACCTGGTTCAACATTTAAAATCATTACACTTGCAGCTGCACTTGAAGAGAAGAAAGTAGATTTGCAGAAAGAGCATTTTCATGATGGGGGTTCAGTGGAGGTCGGCGGAGCCAGATTAAAGTGCTGGAAGCGCGGAGGACACGGGAGCCAGTCTTTCCTTGAAGTTGTACAGAACTCCTGTAACCCCGGTTTTGTAGAGCTTGGACAAAGACTTGGAACAAGCACCCTTTTTAAATACATCCAAAACTTCGGCTTTGGCCAGAAAACAGGCATTGATCTTCAGGGAGAGGCCAGGGGAATCCTGTTTGATGTTAAAAATGTAGGACCTGTGGAACAGGCAACGACGGCATTCGGGCAGGGGGTATCCGTAACACCGATCCAGCAGGTTGCAGCCGTTGCGGCAGCTGTAAATGGAGGCACCCTTTACACTCCTTATATAGCAAAGGAATGGATCGATCCTGTTACAGGTGATGTGATAAGCAGCACTGAACCTGAAGCAAAGCGCAAAGTCATTTCCGAAGAAACGTCGAAACAAATTAGATATGCACTTGAAAGTGTTGTAGCTCAAGGAACAGGGAAAAACGCATTTGTTGAGGGATATCGTGTCGGCGGCAAAACCGGAACAGCTCAAAAAGTAAAAGACGGTGTCTATATGAAAAACAATTATATCGTTTCATTTATTGGATTTGCTCCGGCAGACGACCCGGAAATCGTCGTCTATACGGCCGTCGATAATCCTAAAGGCACTGTGCAGTTCGGGGGAACCGTCGCAGCCCCGATTGTCGGAAACATTATGGAAGACAGCCTGAGGGAGCTTGGGGTAAAACCGCGGAAAAACCAAATCGAGAAAGAATACACATGGCTAGACACAAAACTTGTGAGCGTTCCGAATGTTGTAGGGCTTACAGCGCAGGAACTCAGGGAGCAGATGGTGAATCTCAAACTTGATATCGCAGGATCCGGAGATACAGTTGTTCAGCAGTCGCCTCAGGCAGGTGTAAAGGTGAAAGAAGGGTCAACACTTCGTCTTTATTTAGGAAAAGGAAGCAAAAAATCAGAAGACAATGACTAAACGCATATGTTCAGAAGCCGGCATTCACAAAACGTGACTGCCTCGCTTTTGTTTGGGGAGAAACAGCTGCTCAAAGCCCGCACATTTTTTAGTGCGGATATGGCTCTTTTACCGAAGATAAGATAAAATAGGTACTGTGCGTTTTTCTGACAACAGGATGACCGTATGCCGGCAGGCTGTTTATGTAAAATGGGGATTTGCTGCACGACTAAAATAAAGACAGAAACTATTGTTGGTTCTTGAGAGGATTTGGTAAAAATGAAATTACACACACTGCTTTCGCAGCTTCAGAATATAAAATGGAATGTGGAGGAAAATCCGGAAATTCTCTCGATTGAAATGGATTCACGGGAAGTAAAGAAAGACAGCTTATTTATCTGCATCAGCGGATATACGGTTGACGGACACGATTATGCAGAGCAGGCCGTCAGAAACGGCGCAGCTGCGGTTTTATCTGAGAAACCCTTAAACCTTTCTGTTCCGGTTATCGTAGTTAAAAATACAAAACGGGCGATGGCGCTTCTTGCCGATGCTTTTTACGGCCATCCAACACAAGGCATGCATCTGATCGGCGTAACAGGTACAAACGGTAAAACATCAACAACACACCTGATTGAGAAGATTCTTCAAAATGCAGGGAAGACGACCGGTTTGATCGGAACGATGTACATAAAGATTGGCGATGAAGAACTGAGTGTCAAAAATACGACACCTGAGAGCCTGACCCTTCAAAAAACATTCCGTACAATGGCAGATAAAGGAGTAAGCCATGGTGTGATGGAGGTTTCATCTCATGCCCTCCATATGGGCCGCGTACATGGATGTGACTATGACGTAGCCGTGTTCACAAATCTTACCCAGGATCACCTGGATTATCACGAGACGATGGATGCGTACCGTGCAGCCAAAGGCCTCCTGTTTTCTCAGCTTGGAAATACATTTAACCCGGATAAGCCCAAAACGGCGGTTTTAAATGCAGATGATCCTGCATCAGGAGAATTTATGAGCATGACAGCAGCCCATATTCTCACATACGGGATTGATTCTGAGTGCGATGTATCTGCGCAAAACATCGTCATGTCTCCAAGCGGAACGGCATTTGACCTTGTAACACCTTTTGGTTCACAGCATATCAAAATGAAGCTCATCGGCAAATTCAGCATTTATAACGCTCTCGCTGCTGCTTCTGCATGTCTTGCTTCTGGTGTAAACCTTGAGATTGTTGCCGGGACACTGGCTGAGATTGAAGGGGTAAGAGGCAGATTTGAAGTCGTTGACGGGGGCCAGGATTTCTCTGTCATCGTTGATTATGCCCATACACCTGACAGTCTTGAAAATGTCCTGAAAACAGTTAAGCAATTTGCCAAAGGGAAAACGTTTGTGATTGTCGGATGCGGAGGGGACAGAGACAGGACGAAGCGGGCCATTATGGCGCAAATAGCTGTCAAGTATGCAGAAGAACCCATTTTCACATCTGATAATCCAAGAAGCGAGGAGCCTGCTGCTATCCTTAAGGAAATGGAAGAAGGTGTTGCAGGAGCCTATTTCCATACGATTGAAAAGAGAGAAGAGGCCATTTTTTACGCAGTAAATGAAGCAAAAGCGGGGGATGTGATCCTGATTGCAGGAAAGGGTCATGAAACGTATCAGATTATCGGGTCAGAGGTATTCGATTTTGATGACCGCGAGGTTGCTCTGCGTGCGGTACAATTTAAATTAAATCAATAACCGGCGGACTTATCCGTACTATATGAATGAATCAGGGACGCTCAGGCTTAAGGGCCAGCGTCCTGCAGTGATACCAGGGAGGATCTATACATGCTTGAACAAATCATCATCTTTACAATACTAATGGGCTTTTTAATCAGTGTTCTGATATCTCCCATCTTTATCCCTTTCTTAAGAAGGCTTAAATTCGGACAGAGCATCAGGGATGAAGGGCCAAAATCGCATCAGAAGAAATCAGGAACGCCTACAATGGGCGGCATCATGATTATCTTGTCTGTCATTGTGACAACTATTGTCATGAGTTATAAATTTGCAGAACCAAGTGTTGAAATGTATTTGCTTTTATTTGTTACGTTCGGTTACGGCCTTCTCGGGTTTTTGGATGATTTCATCAAAGTTGTGATGAAGCGCAACCTCGGCCTTACATCGAAACAAAAGCTGCTCGGGCAAATCATTATTGCAGTTATTTTCTATATTGTTTTCAGACAGTTTGGATTCTCTTCAGAGGTCCGCATTCCGGGTACGGAGCTCGGTGTTGATCTTGGATGGGCCTATGTGATGCTTATTGTCTTCATGCTTGTCGGCGGCTCTAATGCAGTTAACTTGACGGATGGTCTTGACGGTCTGCTTTCAGGTACAGCTGCCATTGCGTTTGGAGCATTTGCTGTTCTCGCATGGAATCAATCTCAATATGATGTGGCCATTTTCTCTGTAGCAGTCGTAGGGGCTGTTCTTGGATTTCTCGTATTTAATGCTCACCCCGCAAAAGTATTTATGGGAGATACAGGATCTCTTGCACTTGGCGGAGCAATCGTAACCATCGCCATTTTAACCAAGCTTGAAATCCTGCTTGTTCTGATCGGCGGAGTTTTTGTTATTGAAACTCTTTCCGTTATTATTCAGGTAATCTCTTTTAAAACGACAGGAAAGCGCGTTTTTAAGATGAGTCCCCTTCATCATCATTATGAACTGACAGGATGGTCGGAATGGAGAGTTGTTGTGACGTTCTGGTCAGTCGGACTGATTTTCGCCGTTCTTGGAATTTACGTAGAGGTGTGGTTATAAAATGAAACAAATTAACGACTTTAAAGACAAACATGTCCTTGTGCTAGGGCTCGCAAAAAGCGGCCTGGCTGCAGCAAGGCTCTTACATAAACTGGGTGCGCGCGTAACGGTTAATGATAGGCTGCCGCTTGAAGAAAATGAATCAGCGCAGGAACTGCAGGCTATGGGGCTTAACGTGGTATGCGGAAGCCATCCGCCGGAACTCCTAGACGGGGCAGAATACATTGTGAAAAATCCCGGTATTCCATACTCAAACACTCTGCTTGCAAAAGCGCTGGAAAAGCAAATTCCAATCGTTACGGAGGTTGAACTTGCCTATTTAATTTCAGAAGCTGACATGATCGGCATTACCGGATCCAACGGGAAAACGACGACGACGACCCTTATCCATGAAATGCTGCTGTCTGACGGTAAAAAGTCACTCATCGCCGGCAACATCGGAACAGTCGCCTGTGAAGTGGCAGAGCAGGCAGACAAAGACAGCATCATCGTTACAGAGCTTTCTTCTTTTCAGCTGATGGGAACGAAAACATTCCGTCCTAAAATTGCCCTGATGCTGAACTTGTTTGATGCCCATCTTGATTATCACGGCACGAGGGAAGAATATGCTTCTGCAAAAGCAAGAATTTATGCTAACCAGCAGAACAGTGATTTTGCTGTCGTCAACGCGGATGATGCCGAGGTCGTAAAAGCAGCTGCCGCTGGTAATGGGGAAAAGATTTTCTTTTCTGTCAAGCAAGAGCTTGAATCAGGAGCGTACATTAAAAACGGCGCCGTTTGGTTTAACGATGAAAAAATCATTGATGTAAAAGAAATCGTTCTTCCAGGCAAACATAATCTTGAAAATATTCTCGCAGCTGTTTGTGCGGTGAAACTGAGCGGTGCTAAAACAGAAGCCATCCGCAAAGTGCTGACTTCCTTCAAAGGAGTGAAGCACCGTCTGCAGTTTATCCGCACGATAGGCGGAGTTAAATATTACAATGACTCAAAAGCTACAAATATACTGGCTACTTCAAAAGCTCTCCAGGCATTTGATGCACCGACCGTTTTACTTGCCGGCGGCCTTGACCGCGGCAATGAATTTGACGAACTGATCCCCTTCCTTGGGAATGTCAAAACTCTGATTACGTTTGGCCAGACTGCGCCAAAGCTTGAGAGAATAGCAGCGGATGCGGGAATAGAAGAGGTGAAACGTGTCGATAATGTTGAACAGGCGGCTTATGCGGCGTTCAGCTTATCTCAGGAAGGCGACATCGTACTCTTATCCCCGGCATGTGCAAGCTGGGATCAATATAAAACATTTGAACAAAGAGGAGACATGTTTGAGAACGCCGTGCATAAGCTAAAGTAAAGGGCTCGTACACGCGCCCTAATTCCATTATATTGGGGTGTTTGGCGTTGACGGCAAAAAGATCTGCACCGGACTTTATACTAGTCATTATCACGCTGCTCCTTCTGACGATTGGACTGATTATGGTATACAGTGCAAGCGCAGTGTGGGCAACGTATAAATTCGAAGATTCGTTTTTCTTTGCCAAGAGGCAGCTTTTGTTCGCAGGCGTCGGAGTCGTAGCCATGTTCTTCATTATGAATGTGGATTACTGGACGTGGAGAACCTGGGCGAAAATGCTTGTCATCGTCTGTTTTATCCTGCTTCTCGCTGTCCTTGTTCCCGGTATCGGGATGGAGAGAAACGGATCAAGAAGCTGGATTGGAGTAGGGGCTTTTTCCATACAGCCTTCTGAATTTATGAAGCTTGCAATGATTGCCTTTTTAGCTAAATTTCTATCGGAAAATCAAAAGAAAATAACCTCCTTTAAAAGAGGGCTTTTGCCGTCGCTGGCATTTGTTTTTACCGCATTCGCGCTGATCATGCTGCAGCCTGATCTCGGAACAGGAACGGTTATGGTCGGGACGTGCATTGTCATGATTTTTGTGGCAGGTGCAAGAATCAGTCATTTCGGTTTACTGGGGCTTCTTGGTGTGGCAGGGTTTGCAGCGCTGGTGCTTTCCGCACCTTACCGGATCAAACGGATTACATCGTTTTTAAATCCGTGGGAAGATCCTCTCGAAAGCGGCTTTCAGATTATCCAGTCATTATATGCAATCGGGCCGGGCGGTCTGTTTGGACTCGGCCTCGGGCAAAGCAGGCAGAAGTTCTTTTATCTGCCGGAGCCGCAGACAGATTTTATTTTCGCCATTCTTGCCGAGGAACTCGGGTTTATTGGCGGATCGCTGATTATTCTGCTGTTTGGCCTCCTGTTATGGCGCGGAGTGAGGATTGCGCTCGGAGCACCCGATCAGTACGGTTCATACCTTGCAATCGGCATTATAACAATGGTTGCCATACAGGTAATGATCAATATTGGAGTTGTAACAGGTCTAATGCCGGTAACAGGCATCACTCTGCCGTTTTTAAGCTACGGGGGCTCTTCGCTTACGCTGATGCTGATGGCAGTAGGTGTGCTGCTGAACATAAGCAGATATGCCAGGTATTGACGCTATACGAAACGGGGCCCTGTTGAAAAACAGGGTTCCTCGTGTTTTGCGGGAAAATGGCTGATTCTTAAGTCTATAAGAATCTAAAATGGATTGGGCATTGTGCTCATAGAATATAAAAAACATACAAAAAGGTTTTAACTGCTGTTTAAGAGGGAATAGAAGGTATTGTGCTTTTACCGGCTCCTTCTGACACAGCAGGGAAAATGACAAACAATTTTTTACAGGAGGCTGTCATGGAAAACATACTTAATAAGCTTCAAGAGGCACAGGTAGGAAAGGTTGTTCAAAACGAACCTTTAGCCAAACATACAACCATTAAAATCGGGGGACCTGCAGAGATTTTCGTGGAACCGGCCTCCATCAGTGATCTGAAAAAGACGATGGATATTGTGAATGAAAGCGGACTTCCGTGGAGAGCAATTGGACGCGGCTCCAATTTGCTTGTCAGTGATGCAGGAATAAAAGGCGTTGTCATTAAACTTGGCAAGGGCCTCGACCATATGGAAATTGACGGAGAGACGGTGACAGCCGGAGGCGGATACTCTCTCATTAAGCTGACGACATTGCTCAGCAAACAGGGACTGTCAGGACTTCAATTCGCAGGGGGAATCCCTGGCTCAGTCGGCGGCGCTGTCTATATGAACGCCGGAGCTCACGGGTCTGATATGTCTAAAATTCTCATAAAAGCACACATTCTTTTTGAAGACGGAAAGATGGAGTGGCTGACTGCTGATGAACTCGAGTTTTCATACCGCACATCCCTGCTTCAGAAAAAGCGTCCGGGCATCTGCCTTGAAGCCGTCATGAAGCTTCAAAAAGGGAACAGAGAAGAGATTACGGGACAGCTCCAAAAGAATAAGGATTACCGCAGAGAAACACAGCCGTGGGATTTGCCTAACTGCGGAAGTGTATTCCGTAACCCCCTTCCTTACTATGCAGGACAGCTCATTCAGGAATCAGGACTTAAAGGCCATCAGATCGGTGGCGCGAAAATTTCCGATCTTCACGGAAACTTCATCGTGAACACGGGCAATGCCACTGCAAAAGACGTTCTTGACCTGATTGATTATGTCAAAAAGACGATTTTTGATAAGCACGGCGTGAAAATGGAGACGGAGGTTGAAATTGCCGGTCAAATGTGATGATTGCTTATCTCTTTTTCCTTATATTGTGGTATACTATCTTTATTAAAAGCACAGTTGCTAAACGGCATCCAGCATGCCGTTTGTTTCTCTTTTTAAGAAGATTTTACGGCCCCGAAAGTCATTCGGGATGAGGGGTGAATACATGGAAAAAGGCAAAGTCGTTTCGCTTGAAGACAGGGTGCCCAAGTTAAAAGAGCACCGCAGGCAAAAATCAAACCGCAGATTAATAGGTTTTCTATCCGTCTTTTTCATCCTCATACTGCTTGTCATCTACTTTCAGTCTCCGCTGAGCAAAGTGTCTTCCATAGATGTAAAAGGCAACAGAACTGTTTCTGATGAAGAGATTATTTCTTTGAGCGGAATTACCAAAAAAACAGGGTTTTTCAGCATCGAGGACAGTGAAGTTCGGGAGGCGCTGTCTGACTATGACCAAATTCAGGATGTGCGGATTGAAAAAGAGCTGCCAAATAAGGTAACGATTGCAGTCGATGAGTTTCAGAAAGTGGCATACGTCGTAAAAGGGGACAAGTTTTCGCCGATTCTTGAGAACGGAAGAACACTTGATCCTGTAACCGGGGCATTTCCAGATGACGCACCGCTTCTGATGAACTGGAAAAACGCTGAAGAAATAGAAGAAATGGCTCTTGAATTAATGAGCCTGCCTGACAGCATTTCAAATGCCATTTCGGAAATTTATCATACACCTGAACAAATGGACCCGTGGCATATCACTCTGTACATGAACGACGGTTATGAAGTACAGGCATCTGTCAGAGGTTTTTCAGAAAAAATGAAAAATTATCCTTCCATTGTCAGCCAGCTTGCGCCTGGGGCAAAGGGCGTTATTCATATGGAAGTCGGCACGTACTTTGAATCATTTGACAAGAGCGGGGAAACTGAGCTCAGCACTCCTGCTGAAGGAGCTGCAGACGAAACAGAGGCGGAGGCGACGGAACAAAATGAAAATGAAAATGAGGGGTAGGTATGTCATCCTCTCCTTAATCATGCTTGTGCTTGGCTTTCTTGTAGCTTTTTCTTATCAGCTTACGAAAGAAAAACAGCCTGAAAACGGCATTTCTTCTGAACAATGGGACAAAGAATATGAAACAAGGCAGCTTTTGATCAAGCAGGAGGAACGAAATGCCGAGCTTCAGAAGCAATTGTCTGATACCCAGGAAAAGGTCAGGAAAATTGAAGAAGATCTGAAAAATGAAAAGCAGCTTTATTTTAACCTGGTTGAAGATGCTGAGAAATACAGAATGTATGTAGGCGAGCTTGGTGTAAAAGGAGAGGGGATTGAAGTCACTCTTGAAGATTCCTCCTACATACCTGAAGGCGAAAACGTCAATAATTACATTGTGCATGAAGGCCATATTTTTAAAGTGATCAACGAACTTCTCATATCCGGTGCAAGTGCAGTTGCAATCAATGGACAGAGATTATCGCATGATTCGTATATATATTGTAATGGACCTGTTGTAACTGTGGATGGAAATCAATTTCCCGCACCGTTTGTCATTTCAGCCATCGGCGATCCTGCTGTGCTCGATCAGGCTCTGAATATTGCAGGCGGAGTGGTGGAGCAAGTAGCATATGACAACATTGTCATTACCCTTGAGAAAAAAGATGAGATTAAAATGAATCCATTATTGCAAGAAAAGAAATCTTGACGGGTGGTTGCCTTGAAGAAAAATTTGAAAGGTGTCAGCTTTTCCATACTGACAATGATATTCGGCCTTATGCTTGCTGTTCAGTTTCAGTCCATTCAGGAACCTCAGGTCAGAGATACAAGGGACATGTGGCAGCTGCGGGAGGCACTTAAAACAGAGCAGATGATGCAGTCTGAGCTGCTGCTTGAGATCCGCAAGTATGAAGAACTGATCGATACATATGAGAATGATGAGAATCAAAGTGCTGAAAAAACCCTGAAGGAAACAGTAGAAGAGCTAAAGAAAGAAGCAGGGCTGACCGAAGTAACAGGGGAGGGGATTACGATTACGATTTCCCCGCTGTTTGATGAGTCATTGACACAGACGGAAACAAGCAGTGTTGCACCTGATCTGCTTAAGCGTCTTTTGAATGAACTTAATTCCTACGGTGCCGAAAGCATCTCAATTGATGGCCGGAGAGTTGTCAATACGACCGTCATCCGGGACATCAACGGCAAAACGAAGATAGACGGCTACAGCCTGCATTCTTTTCCGCTTGAGATTAAGGTGATCGGCGAGGATGCAGAGAAGCTTTTCAGCCGGTTAAACGGATCAACGGTTATGGATACATTTGCTGTTGATAATCTCAGACTGTCCATCTCAGAGCCAAAAGGGAGCATTACGATCCCTCCGTATGACGATGTGATCAGGGTTCAGAATATGAAACCGTTTGAAAAAGGAGAGAATTCATAATGTGGCTTCCCATTTTAGGGTTGATTCTTGGAATTTCATTGGGACTGCTGACTGATTTCCGGATTCCCGGCGAATATTCGAATTACCTTTCCATAGCCATTCTTGCGGCACTTGATACGCTGCTTGGGGGGATTCGGGCACACTTGCAGAATATGTACGATGAAATGGTGTTTGTATCCGGTTTTTTCTTTAACATCATTTTGGCAGCAAGTTTAGCTTTTCTGGGTGTTCATCTTGGTGTAGACTTGTATTTGGTAGCAATATTTGCTTTTGGAGTCAGACTGTTCCAGAATATTGCCGTCATCAGACGAATCATTATTGCCAATTGGACTGAATCGCGCCAAAAACTTAAAAAAAGTTGATTTTTTAAGAGGGAAAATCAAGGATTTGACGAATACTCACTTTAAGTATCTAATTCATGTTAGAACCTGCACGAAGCAGGCTGGAATTTGTGTGACATGCATGTTTCAAATGTCACAGCATTTTTCAGCATTGTTACAAATATGTAAAACTAGATTCATTGTATTGTTGTTCCTCTAATAATAGAATGGAAATGATAAGTTAAGGAGGTGCCATAGAATGAACAACAATGAAATCTTTGTAAGTCTAGACATCGGTACATCCAGTGTTAAGGTTATCATCGGCGAAATGGCAGACGATAATTTGAACATTATTGGTGTAGGCAATGTTAAATCAGAAGGACTCAGAAAAGGGTCGATCGTCGACATTGACGAGACCGTTCATTCTATTAGAAAAGCGGTTGAACAGGCAGAGAGAATGGTAGGCATTCCCCTTAGAAGAGTTGTAGTGGGAGTGACCGGCAATCATGTACAGCTGCAGGACTGCCACGGGGTTGTGGCTGTCTCAAGCGAAAACCGCGAAATAGCAAATGAGGACATCAGACGCGTCATTGATGCTGCTCAAGTTATGTCAATACCTCCGGAACGGGAGATCATAGATGTGATTCCTCAGCAGTTTATTGTTGACGGACTGGATGAAATCAGCGATCCGCGCGGAATGATTGGTGTGCGTCTTGAAATGGAAGGCACGATCATCACCGGATCAAGAACGATTTTACATAATCTTCTTCGGTGCGTAGAGAAAGCAGGGCTTGAAATTACAGATATATGCCTGCAGCCGCTTGCATCAGGAGCTGTTGCCCTTTCTAAGGATGAGAAAAACCTTGGCGTAGCCCTTGTTGATATCGGAGGCGGTTCAACAACAATTGCCGTCTTTGACCAAGGTCATCTTCAGACGACTAGCGTCCTGCCGATCGGCGGAGAAAACATAACGAAAGATCTGTCCATCGGCCTTCGTACAACGACGGATGAGGCTGAGCGTGTTAAAGTAAAGCATGGACATGCCTACTATGATTACGCCTCGGAAGAAGAAGTGTTTGAAGCGGCCATTATCGGCACAGATCAAAAGCAGCAATTTAATCAGCTTGAAATTTCTGATATTATAGAAGCCAGACTGGAAGAAATGTTTGAGCTCGTTCAGCATGAGATTAAGAGACTTGGTGTCAGGGACCTGCCGGGAGGATTTGTTCTGACCGGAGGAACTGTAAGCATGCCTGGAGTGCTTGAAATTGCACAGGATGTGCTTCAGAGCAATGTCCGCATTGCAAGCCCTGATTATATCGGGGTCAGAGAACCGCAGTACATGACTGGAGTCGGGCTGATTCAGTTTGCCTGCAAAAATGCTAAAATACAGGGCCGGAGCATCAGTTCAAATGCTGTTCCCGACAAGGCTGAAATGGCAGCACAAAGAGAGCCTCAGCCCCAGCAGAATCAGCATCAGCGCTCTAAGGCGAAAGAAAAAGAAGAGAAAAAAGAAAGCAAAGTGAAAAAATTCTTTGGTTACTTCTTTGAATAACATGCACCAAGAGGAAGTCATTCGATGGATTAGGAGGATTTTGTATGTTGGAGTTTGAAAGCAATATTGACGGCATGGCAACGATAAAAGTAATTGGGGTTGGCGGAGGCGGAAACAACGCTGTTAACCGTATGATAGAACATGGTGTTCAAGGCGTGGATTTTATCGCTGTAAACACTGATGCACAGGCTTTGAATCTATCTAAAGCAGAAACTAGAATGCAGATTGGCTCAAAGCTTACAAGAGGCCTTGGCGCAGGCGCAAACCCTGAAGTCGGCAAAAAAGCTGCTGAAGAAAGTAAAGAGCAGATTGAAGAGGCTTTAAGAGGAGCAGACATGGTATTCGTCACTGCAGGAATGGGCGGCGGTACAGGTACTGGTGCAGCTCCTGTCATCGCCCAGATCGCTAAAGACCTTGGCGCTCTTACTGTTGGGGTTGTTACCCGCCCGTTTACGTTTGAAGGACGCAAGCGTGCGATGCAGGCTGCCGGCGGCATCTCTTCAATGAAAGAATCAGTTGATACGCTGATTGTTATCCCGAACGACCGTCTTCTTGAAATTGTAGACAAAAACACACCGATGCTTGAAGCTTTCCGCGAAGCGGATAACGTACTCCGCCAAGGTGTACAGGGCATCTCAGATTTGATTGCTGTCCCTGGGCTGATCAACCTTGATTTTGCCGATGTTAAGACAATTATGTCGAACAAAGGTTCATCACTTATGGGTATTGGGGTTGCTACTGGAGAAAGCAGAGCAGCAGAAGCCGCAAAAAAAGCTATTTCAAGTCCGCTTCTTGAAACATCAATTGACGGCGCACAAGGTGTTCTGATGAACATTACGGGCGGTTCAAACCTAAGTCTTTATGAAGTTCAGGAAGCAGCTGACATCGTTGCTACTGCTTCAGATCAGGACGTAAACATGATCTTCGGTTCAGTTATCAACGAAAACCTGAAGGATGAGATTGTAGTGACTGTTATTGCTACCGGCTTTAACGAAGTAGAAATCAATCACAGCAAACCGCAGTCAAGACCATTCGGAAACACTGCTCCAAAACCATCACCTAAACCTCGCGATGTAAGAGAAATGAAACGTGAGCGCGAACGCGAGGAGCCTGCTCAGGACATGTCAAGCCGTTCTATGCAGCAAGGCGATGATACACTTGATATCCCTACATTCCTGCGAAACCGCAACAAACGCAGATAATAGCAAAAAAAGACATGGCCAGGTGCCATGTCTTTTTTTTTGCATTCTTTTATACATAAAATCTGTCTCCTCATATTGTCCTGCTCTTTATAGATAAAAGATGAAATTAGTCCCCTTAGAAATCTGCTGATATTGAGTACCATTTCCTGTATTGTAACAATCTGCTCTACCTGAGCACTTTACAAATGGTTAAATTAGGTAAATTATGTTTATTTTTACAGGCTTGTTTTCACCATAGTCCGAATGTCCTTTCAAAAAAACGCTGTGAATCCCCGTGTTCATCGCATCTTTTATAGAGTGAAAAAAGACAGGCGTTCATTTGTCCTGATTTGCAGAACTTTTCTTCTCCGTCAAATCGATCATTTCTGCAAAAGGAATATTTTGGGTGCAAATAATGACAAAATTTTCAAAAAACTTTCTTTACATTTAATGTAACAGCTCAGATCATACATACATTTCAGAGGGAGGGAGGGCCTGAGGATCTGCCTACAACATTTTAAGGGGGAATTGAAAGAATGCCGAAGAAATATGGGAAATCGCTCAGTATTTTGTCAATTATGATCCTGCTTTTAACTTTGCTTGCGCCAAGTGTGTCAGTTGCAAGCACAAACGTCAGTACATCAGTGAAAAGTCAGAAAAACATAACGGCTGATAAAGTTTCAAAGAAGGTTGCCGAATCTTTTAAGAAAGAAGAAAAGGTGACGTTTCTCATTAAGCTGAAAGAGCAGGTTGATACAGCAAAAGTTGCAAAGAATGCTGCAAAAACTGAATCTAAAGGATTGCAGGCCAAATATGAGAAACGGTCGGCTGTCGTTTCTTCCCTTCGTGCAAAAGCCTTTGAAACGCAGCATAATCTGAAAACATACTTAACGAAAGAACAAAAAGCCGGAAATGCGAAAGACATAAAATCTTATTATATCGTAAACGGAATGGCTGTCACTGCCACTAAGGAGGTAATGGAAAAAGTTGCATCTTTCCCGGAAGTGGACAAGATCCTTCCAAATGAAGTTCGTCAGCTGAACAAGGTAAAAGAAAAAACATCTGTACAGCAGACAGACACAAACGCATCTCCTGCAGCGACAGAGTGGAACATCAATCAAATCGGTGCTCCCGCAGCATGGGAGATGGGCATCGACGGAAGCGGAACCGTTGTTGCTTCTATTGATACAGGTGTTCAATGGGATCACCCGGCATTAAAAGAAAAATACCGCGGCTTCAATCCAGCTGCACCAAATGCACCGGATCACGAGTTCAGCTGGTTTGATGCGACAGCAAATCAAGGAGTGCCTTACGACGATGATGGGCATGGAACGCACGTAACAGGCACGATGGTAGGCGCAGAGCCAAATGGCAATAACCAAATCGGTGTTGCACCGGGTGCAAAGTGGATTGCTGTCAAAGCATTCACTGCAAACGGCGGAACAGATGCAGATTTACTTGAGGCAGGAGAGTGGATTATTGCACCAAAAGATGAAGACGGCAACCCGCATCCTGAAATGGCGCCTGATGTCGTCAACAATTCCTGGAGCGGAGGATCAGGGCTCGATGAATGGTACAGGCCAATGGTCAATGCATGGCGTGCTGCAGATATTTTCCCTGAATTCTCTGCAGGCAACACGACTTTATTTAATCCGGGAGGTCCAGGATCCATTGCCAACCCGGCAAACTATCCTGAATCTTTTGCAACAGGTGCAACAGACATCAACAACCAATTAGGAAGTTTTTCACTTCAGGGACCGTCTCCTTATGATGAAACAAAGCCTGATATTGCAGCACCGGGCGTAAACATCCGGTCATCTGTTCCAGGCGGGGTTTACGAAGGCGGGTGGAATGGTACATCAATGGCAGGACCTCACGTTTCTGCTGTAGTAGCCTTGCTGAGGCAGGTTGATTCCTCCATCACGGTAGAGGAAATTGAAAACGTACTGACAACTACAGCAACACCATTGACCGATTCAACTTTTACCAGCTCTCCTAATAACGGATATGGCCATGGACTGGTAAATGCCTATGATGCGGTTTCCTCTCTGATGACAGGTCTTGGAAAAGTAAAAGGACAGGTTGCAAAAGAAGGGGAAGATGCAGAGGCTCCGGTTATGGAACATACTGGGCCGGCAGAGGCATTCGCGGGTATGAATCTTCCTTTAACAGTGAAAGTAACCGATAATATCAGCGTGACAAACGTCTCACTTCAATACCAAAACAACAACGGACAATGGCAGACAGCTGAAGCTGCCAGAGTGTCGGGTGATTTCCTTGATGGAAATTACGAAGCAGTCATTCCCGGTGAGGCATTAGAAGAAGGCACACTTGTCTATAAATGGAAAGCTGTTGATTTTGGCGCAAATGAAGTGGTATCAGAAGAATATGAAATAGCTGTTCAGCCGGGCATTACGACTGGCTATGAGCAGGATTTTGAAACAGGCGCTGCAGGCTGGACTTCTTACGGTGTGAAAAACAGCTGGGAGCATGGAGTACCGGTAAACGGTCCGGGGAATGCAGCTTCAGGTGAAAACGTTTTTGCTACCAACCTTGACGGCGATTACGAAAATGGGGCAAACATGAATTTGCTCATGCCTCCAATAGATTTACCTGCAGAAGGAGCTGCGTTCCTTCAATTTAAGCAGTGGCATGAACTTGAAAACCGATATGATTATGGGCATGTTTTCATCTCAACGGATCAGGAAACATGGACTCAAGGGTTGCGGGTGAACGGGGTCACAACAAACTGGATTGACGGACAGGTTGACCTTAGCGGGTATGCAGGTGAGCGGATTTATGTTGCGTTTAACGTTACATCGGACGGAAGCGTCGTAAAAGACGGATGGTACATTGACGATGTAAAGCTTTCTGATACTCCGATTGAAATTCAGAACAAAGCATCACTTGGAGTTGAAAGCAAATCTGCAACGGCAGATAAGTCTTCAATAGAGAAAAAAGAAAAAGTGTATCCGAACAAAATCAAACCGGCACCATTCACTGCTGCCAAAGGATTAACTGACCAAGGACAGCCTGCTGCCCTGCCGATGAGAGCAGAAGTAAGCATTGTTGAAACAGGAAGATCGACATACTCAAGTCTGCAGGACGGCAGCTATGAAATTGTTCATGGTGCAGGTGAATTTACTCTCCAGGCAGAAGCATACGGGTATGCGACAGAAACCATGCCGATTACAATTGAGAACGACGGCATCACAGAAGCAAACTTTGTTCTTGAAGAACTTCCACAAGGAACTGTGAGCGGCACTGTGACAAATGAAGCAACAGGGGAGCCGGTTGCAAATGCAACCCTTCTGCTTGTTGAAGATGCAGCCATTACTCCTGTTCAAACGAATGAACAAGGGGAATATTCAATTGAAGCCTATGAAGGAGACTATACGCTGAAAGCGATGGCACCTTCTTATTATGCCAAGGACACGAGAATCACTATTGATGCAGAACAGACAACAGTTCAAAATATTACGCTGAAGCCGTTCATCGGGTATCCGGGTGAGATCGGATATGACGACGGAACAGCTGAAAACGCCAGAGCATTTAATGCAGCAGGCAATGGCTGGGCTGTAAAAATGTCTCTTGCTGAAGGAAACGAGAGAGCGATGGTAACAGGCGGACTGTTCAGGTTCTGGGATACAGAATGGCCTGTACCTGGAGGCACTGAGTTCCAGGTAGCCATTTACGATGCTTCAGGTACGGACGGGGCACCTGGCAAAAAGCTTGCCGGACCGATCAATGCAGAAGCGCTTCGCAACGGAGAATGGACAATGGTCAACTTACTTGACCAGGGTGTAGTTGTGGACGGCGATTTCTATATGGTTTACATTCAAACAAAAGCAAATCCTAATTCGCCTGGACTTGCAACCGACGAAGATGGCGAAAATGCCGGACGCAGCTGGCAAATGGTCAGCGGAGCCTGGTCACCTTCACCTGCTGAAGAAGGAAACTACATGATCAGGGCGATTGTGGACTATGAAGTGACTGCTCCAGAAATTACGTCACCTAAAGACGGTTCGTTCACAAACAAAGAAACGGCTGTTGTAGAGGGGAAAGCATCACCGACAACCACTGTTCATATTTTTAACGGGGAAACAGAGGCAGCTGCTGTACAAGCTTCAGAAAACGGCACGTTCCGGGCAGAAGTCCTGCTGAATACAGGTGAAAATGTTCTGACTGCCAAGTCCAGCACAGATGCAGGCATGACAGATGCATCTAATGCAGTAAAAGTGACGCTGGACAAAACAAAACCGTCATTCACAGTTGAAAATCCTAAAGACGGACAAAAGCTGAACACGGAAGCATTAACGGTCAGCGGAACAGTTTCAGATGACAATTTGGACTGGGTAAAAGTGAATGGACAAAAAGCAGCCGTCAAGGACGGTAAATTCTCTAAACGGATTCTGCTCGAAAACGGTGAGAATCTGATTACTGTTCTTGCAGCAGACAAAGCAGGAAACCGTTTAAAGAAAACCATCAAAGTATATGTGAAATATGATGCACCGGTCATTGAAAATCTAAAACCTGCCGAGGATAAATACATTAAGTCCGGTGAAAGCGTGAAAATAGAATTTGACAGCGAAGAAGATCTGGATGCAACGTTCGTTCTTCATATGCCTCTCACAAATGCGCGCATCCAGAATGCAACAGAGCTTCCGCTGAGAGAAACGTCACCAGGACATTACGAGGGCTACTACACGGCAACATCCAATATGAAAGCTGAAGGTGCGAGAATCGAAGTCATTGCAAAAGATGATTACGGCAACGAAACAAGAGCCGTCGCAGATGGCAAACTGTTTATAAACGGCAAAAAACCTGCGAACAAATAAGCTCACAAAGAACTCTCATTCCTATTGCGGAATGAGAGTTTTTGTTTTGTATTGCCGCAGCTGATCTGCATACAGAATTCTTTATGCCAATCCACCTTTTTCCATCGACAAATAGCAATGATATCTATCAAAAATACTCTATTTTATCGGCAGTAACTGACAGACTTCACCTGCTGTGCTCAGCTATACTATTACTATCCACTCGGACAGCGCCCTTATTTTTTCTTAGATGTGAAAACCTCAGGGGAAGGAGTTTAACGTGGCCATTTATTTGGATGTAATCTGGTTTTTGAATTTTTCTTTTGATCTTTTCCTGCTGCTTTTGACGAATATTTTGCTGAAGCAGAAACTGATGAAGATCAGGATTTTGATTGGAGCCTTGATTGGATCTGGCATCGTTGTCCTTCTGTTCACTCCTTTTTCACCCATTGCAACGCATCCGTTAGGCAAGTTATCCGTTTCTGTCTTCATGATACTGGCAGCCTTTGGATTTAAGAGGTTTAAGTATTTCGCCAAGTGTCTGCTTACTTTTTATTTCGTTACTTTTATGGTAGGCGGGGCCATGATGGGGGCCCATTATTTTATTCAGACGGAAATCGGATTTGCAGACGGAATTTTAATGACAAACTCAGGGGGTTTTGGCGATCCTGTCAGCTGGCTGTTTGTCATCGCCGGCTTTCCTGCAGCCTGGTATTTTTCAAGAAAAAGGCTTGATGATCTTGAGATGAAAAAGATTCAATATGACATGATTGTCTCGGTTTATATCAAGATTGGGGAAGCATCGTTCACACTGAAGGGTCTGATAGACAGCGGAAATCAGCTTTATGATCCCATCTCAAAGTCCCCGGTCATGATTGCAGATGCCAATAAGCTAAAAGGGCATGTTCCGGATGCGCTGCTTGAAATAGCGCTACAAGAAGATGTGATGACGGCTTTAACCGCGTCAAGTGAATCTCATTCTATGGATAACAGAGTAAGAATCATTCCGTTTCGGGTCGTCGGAAAATCAAATCAGTTTTTAATTGGTCTAAAACCGGATGAGGTCATTGTGACAACAAAAGATGAAACGATTCTTGCTTCGAAAACGATTATCGGGCTGAACCGAACAAGCCTGTCGCCTGAAGGGGAATATGACTGCATCGTTCATCCCAAAATGCTTCAGAGCGGAGCCGTGCAGGATGTTTCGTAAAGATTTCCACCGTTTGATGGTTCTAAACGCAGTGACAAGTGCCATCAAACCACAATATCAACTGCTTGATGGTACCGAACGCAGTGACAAGTACCATCAAACCATAATTTCCACCGCTTGATGGTTCTGACCGCACTGATAAGTGCCATCAAACCAGATTCATAACCGCTTGATGGTTCTGACCGCACTGATAAGTGCCATCAAACCAGATTCATAACCGCTTGATGGTACCGAACTCAGCTTTATCATTATCCTGTAGTAGTGTACTCAGCTGTAAAGGAAAATAGAAGGGAGAGAATCATGAAAAAACTAAAATTGCAGATTACGTATCTCTGGTATAAATTGCTGATGAAGCTGGGCCTGAAAACAGATGAAATTCACTATATCGGAGGAAGCGAAGCACTTCCGCCCCCGCTCACAAAGGATGAAGAAGAAGTCCTTCTGAAAAAACTGCCGGGAGGCGATCAGGCAGCACGCTCCATTCTGATTGAACGAAATTTAAGGCTTGTCGTCTATATTGCCAGGAAGTTTGAGAATACAGGCATTAACATTGAAGATTTAATCAGCATCGGAACAATTGGACTAATCAAAGCTGTCAACACCTTTAATCCGGAAAAGAAAATCAAGCTTGCCACCTATGCATCAAGATGCATCGAGAATGAAATCCTGATGTATCTGAGAAGAAACAACAAAATCCGGTCTGAAGTTTCATTTGATGAACCATTGAATATCGACTGGGACGGAAACGAGCTGCTCCTCTCGGATGTTCTTGGAACAGAAGAAGACATCATCACAAAAGACCTTGAAGCAAATGTGGACCGCAAACTTCTCCTTAAAGCTCTTCAGCAGCTGAATGACCGGGAAAAACAGATCATGGAACTGCGGTTTGGCCTTCAGGGAGGAGAAGAAAAAACGCAAAAAGATGTCGCGGATATGCTGGGGATCTCCCAGTCCTACATATCCAGGCTTGAAAAGAGAATTATCAAAAGATTGCGCAAAGAATTCAATAAAATGGTCTAAAAAAATATTATCCGCCTAATTTCCAGTTCCTGTATGCTTTGGAGGCACTTCCGACATTTTTGGCTTTTGGACATGTGCATATTTTTCCCACCTAAGGAGATACTTAACTCTGTACAGCAGCTCCTGTTAGGAGGGAAAGATGTGGCAAGAAATAAAGTTGAAATATGCGGAGTAGATACTTCCAAACTTCCAGTCCTGAAAAATGAGGAAATGAGAATCCTGTTCCGCGAGATGCAAAGCGGCAATTCGGATGCACGGGAAAAGCTCGTGAACGGGAATCTTCGCTTGGTTTTGAGCGTCATTCAGCGATTTAACAACCGCGGTGAGTTTGTCGATGACCTGTTTCAAGTTGGCTGTATTGGACTTATGAAATCCATTGATAATTTCGATCTTGGCCAGAATGTAAAATTTTCAACTTATGCTGTACCGATGATTATTGGAGAGATCAGACGCTATTTGCGCGATAACAATCCGATCCGGGTTTCCAGATCTCTTCGTGATATTGCCTACAAAGCTTTGCAGGTCAGAGAACAATTGATGAGCAAAACCTCAAGAGAACCGACCGCGGAAGAAATATCCCGGGTACTGGAAGTCCCGCATGAAGAAATCGTCTTTGCACTGGATGCCATCCAGGACCCGGTGTCGCTTTTTGAGCCGATCTACAACGATGGCGGGGATCCAATCTATGTCATGGATCAGCTCAGTGACGAAAAAAACCGCGATTCACACTGGATTGAAGAAATTGCTTTAAAAGAGGGAATGCGCAGGCTTAATGAGCGTGAAAAGCTCATATTGAGAAAACGGTTCTTCCAGGGAAAAACCCAAATGGAAGTGGCGGAGGAAATCGGCATCTCACAAGCGCAGGTCTCAAGGCTTGAAAAAGCTGCTATCAAACAAATGAATAAGAATATACAAAATTAGAGCCGTCTATCAGGACGGCTCTTTTTCATGAAATGCAGGGCATAGAACGCTCACATTCATACATATAGTTAAGTAAGACGGGGGGCGGATGCGATGATGAATATATCTGAATTTCAGACAAAAGATGTTGTCAATGTTTCAGATGGAAAGAAGCTCGGAATGGTATCGGATTTTGATATAAATGTAACGACGGGGAAAATTCAGGCTGTTTTTATCAGCGGGCCTGGCAAGGTACTCGGTTTTTTCGGCAAGGAGGAAGAAGTCGTCGTACCGTGGAGAAACATTGTCAAAATCGGGGAAGATGTGATTTTAGTCCGTGTAAATAGGGAAATAGACCAAAACAGCGAATTAATTTAACAATCTTTCTGTCGTAATGGGAAAGATGTGGTAAAATATAGTCGTATATAAAATGCACCAAACAGCAAACAGAAGGAATGATCATTTATGACTCAGAATCCGCTTAATCTTCAGCATGAGACATACTTAAACAGCCCGGACTGGGAACAATTAAATGAAGATCTCGTTATAGGATTTACAACAAAAAACGGGGGAGTCTCAAGTGGTCACTTTCAGTCTCTGAATCTTGGCCTTCATGTCCACGACGATCCCGCAAGTGTAACAGAAAACAGAAAGATCCTTGCATCAGCCGTGAATATGCCTATTGAACATTGGGTTTATGCAGACCAGGTTCATGACAGCAGCATTTATAAAGCACGCAAGGAAGACCGTTCAAAAGGGACAATGAATTATGCTTCTGCTGTTCCGGAAACAGACGGCCTTTACACAGATGAAGAAGGCTTGATGCTTTCTCTCTGCTACGCAGACTGTGTGCCTCTTTTCTTCTATGAGCCTGAAAAAAGGCTGGTCGGCACTGCTCATGCAGGCTGGAAAGGCTCAGTCCTTGATATTGGGGGCAAAATGGCCAGAACGTGGACCCTGAAGGAAGGCGTCTCGGCACAATCCATTTATGCCATCATCGGACCATCCATCGGACCTTGCTGCTATACAGTTGATGATTATGTCATTGACAGAGTGAACAAAGCGCTGTCTAACGCTTTCCCTTCTCCATATGAAGAGGTATCTGCCGGGCAGTATTCGCTTGACTTAAAGCTGCTCAACAAATACTTGCTGTTGAATGCAGGTCTGAGCGAGTCCCGCATATTGACAACCCCGCTTTGTACAAGCTGCGAATCTTCCCTGTTTTTTTCACACAGGAGAGATGGGGGCAAGACCGGAAGAATGGCTGGATTTATCGGTTTAAAGGGGAGGCAAAAACAACTGTGAGCGTGAAACAGAACTTAGAGGAAATACGTGCAAGAATTAAACATACATGCAGTAAAACAGACCGCAATCCGGATGAGATCAGACTGATTGCCGTCACGAAATATGTCAGCATTGAACGGGCGAAAGAAGCTGTTGAAGCAGGCATTGCACATCTTGGCGAAAACAGAAATGAAGGTCTTGCCGAAAAATACGAAGCTATAGGAAACAGTGCTTCATGGCATTTTATCGGAAGCCTTCAGACGAGAAAAGTAAAAGACATGATTGATAAAGCAGACTACATACATTCCCTGGACAGGCTCTCGCTTGCTAAAGAAATTGATAAGCGGGCCGATGATAAAGTAAAGTGCTTCATTCAAGTGAATACGTCGGGAGAAGAATCCAAGCATGGCATGACACCTGAGGAAGTTCTCCCATTTGTTAAGGAGCTTGAGAATTATCCGAACATTCTTGTCGTCGGATTAATGACTATGGCACCTAACACAGATGATGAACGTGTATTGAGAGAATCCTTCAAAAGGCTCCGTACATTGCGCGGGGAAGTAGAATCCCTTCATCTGCCGTATGCACCTTGCAGTGAGCTTTCTATGGGAATGTCGAATGACTTTGAAATAGCGGTTGAAGAAGGCGCTACTTTCATCCGCATCGGCTCAGCCCTGGTTGGATAAGAAATCGGAGGTGTCACGTACATGAGTATTAAAAATAAGTTTAAAAGCTTTTTTGCCCTTGATGAGGAAGAATATGAATATGTTGAGCAGGAGAGGCACCAGGACTATGATTACGAGGAAGAACAGCCATTTCCTCCAAAGCCGCAGCAGACCAAACAGAATGTTGTCAGTTTGCAAAGTGTTCAGAAATCATCTAAAGTGGTTTTATGCGAGCCGAGAGTTTACGCTGAAGCTCAGGACGTTGCCGATCAGCTGAAGAACAGACGGGCAGTTGTTGTCAATCTTCAGCGCATTCAGCATGATCAGGCAAAGCGCATTGTAGACTTTTTAAGCGGAACTGTGTACGCTATAGGGGGAGACATTCAGAAAATCGGAGCGAATATTTTCCTGTGCACACCGGATAACGTTGATGTTGCAGGTTCGATTTCAGAAATTGTCTCGGAAGAAGATCAGAGGTGGTAAAATTAAATGGGCGTAGTAGCTGATGTTTTATTTACGTTGTTGCAGGTTTACTCTTATGCGATTATTATTTACATCTTGCTTTCATGGTTTCCGAATGCAAGAGAAAGCAGTTTCGGACAGCTGCTTGCTAAAATTGTAGAGCCGTACCTTGAACCTTTCCGCAGGTTTATTCCGCCGCTTGGCATGATTGACATCTCACCAATTGTTGCACTTCTTGCCCTGCGATTTGCAGGATACGGGCTTAACTCAATCTTCACAATGATTGGATAAGATACAGGCGGTGCCGTACATAACGGCACTGTTTTCATTTTGGCTCCAATTTATAGGAGCTTAACGAAAAGGCTGGAAGATAAGCATGGACCACATTTATCAGCACTTCAGACAAGAAGAACGGCATTTTATCGATCAGGCGGCTGAATGGAAAGAAAGTGTTTTGACTAATTATTCTCCAAAGCTGACGGATTTTCTCGACCCGAGGGAGCAGGAGATGGTCAAAGCCGTTATCGGGTCAGGCGAAGACGTTCGACTTCAGTTTTCGGGCGAGGATATGGAACGGAAGCGGGCGCTGCTCTATCCGGACTACTTTACTCCTTCCCATGATGATTTTCAGCTGTCCCTGCTTGAGATCGGCTATCCGTCTAAGTTTGTTAGCATCGATCACCGGCAAGTATTGGGTTCTTTAATGTCACTCGGGCTCAAACGTTCAAAATTCGGCGACCTGCTTTTTTCAGGTGACCGGATCCAGCTGGTTGCTGCAAAAGAAACAGAAGCTTTTCTTTTGATGAATTTGACTGAAATTGGCCGGACAAAGGTTTCGCTGAACGCACTTGACTGGAGTGAGCGCATCCTCCACGTGGAAGAAATGCTTGAAAAAACAGCGACCGTGAGCTCTTTAAGGCTTGATGCTGTTGCAGCATCTGTCTATAACATTTCCCGGCAAAAAATTGGTGCGCTGATTCAAACCGGGTATGTGAAAGTAAACTTTCGGGTCATCGAGCAGCCGTCATTTGAATGCAGAGAAGGAGACACGCTTTCTGTAAGAGGCCACGGCAGATCCAAACTGTTGTCGATTGATGGCAGGACAAAGAAAGATAAGTGGAAAATCTCATACGGGATTCAAAAATAAATTTGGGAAAATAGAAGGATTTTTGCCTTTTCTGTCAAAATATGAATTATACTTGAAGAAAGATCGATTGATCAATACATACTGGAGGTGGCAGAAGTGCCGTTAACACCGCTTGATATTCATAACAAAGAATTTAACAAAGGGTTCCGGGGCTATGACGAGGATGAAGTCAATGAATTCCTCGACCAGGTCATCAAAGATTATGAGCTTGCCATCCGCGAGAAAAAAGAACTCGAAAACAAAGTGACTGAACTTAACGAACGCATTGGTCATTTTTCAAATATCGAGGAAACACTTAATAAATCCATTCTTGTAGCGCAGGAGGCTGCTGAGGAAGTCCGCCGCCACGCACAAAAGGAAGCGAAGTTGATTGTGAAGGAAGCAGAGAAAAACGCTGACCGCATCATCAATGAATCGCTTTCTAAATCAAGAAAAATAGCCGTTGAAATTGAAGAGCTGAAAAAGCAGTCGAAAGTTTTCAGAACACGCTTCCAGATGCTGATTGAAGCACAGCTTGACCTTCTTAAAAATGATGACTGGGATCACCTCCTTGAGTATGAACTGGAATCATTATATGAAGAGCGCGAAGAATCAAAGGTGCAGTCTTGACTTTAAAGCACCATTTCACATATAATTTGATGACTACTATATTATAAATGATTAAAAAACCATGACAGGGACAGTAGCAGTATGAAGTCTTTCAAAGCGAGCCGGAGATGGTGCGAGTCCGGCAAAGAAGCAAACTTGCGAAAATCACCCTCGAGTTTTTTTGCTGAACCTATAGAATCAGTAAGCAAAAACGCGTTATTCACGTTACGAATCTCAAAGAGGATAAGCGTTTTTTAGCTTGTCTAAAAGGGTGGTACCGCGAGAAACCTTCTCGTCCCTTCTGGGATGAGAAGGTTTTTTGTGTTTTTTCTGCCCCATTACAAACTGTCTGGAGGAATACCGATGGAGTACAAAGATACCCTGCTGATGCCGAAAACCGAATTTCCGATGAGAGGAAATCTTCCTAACCGTGAACCGCAAATTCAGGAAAAATGGGAAGAAATGACGATTTATCAAAAAGTGCAGGAGCGCACAAAAGACCGCCCGAAGTTTATTCTTCATGACGGACCGCCGTATGCAAATGGAGATATCCACATGGGCCATGCACTGAACAAAGTGCTTAAGGATTTTATCGTCCGCTATAAATCCATGAGCGGCTTCAACGCTCCATATGTGCCTGGATGGGACACACATGGTCTGCCGATTGAAACGGCTCTGACTAAAAACAAAAAAGTAAACCGCAAAGAATTAAGTGTAGCCGAATTCCGCAAGCTGTGTGCAGAGTATGCGTGGGAGCAGATCAACAATCAGCGGGAGCAGTTTAAGCGTCTCGGTGTTCGCGGAGACTGGGAAAACCCTTATGTGACGCTGAATCCGGAATACGAAGCACAGCAAATCAAAGTATTCGGGGAAATGGCGAAGAAAGGGTACATTTATAAAGGATTAAAGCCGGTCTATTGGTCACCTTCCAGTGAGTCTGCTCTTGCAGAAGCTGAAATCGAGTATTATGACAAACGCTCTGCTTCTATTTATGTAGCATTTACTGTTGCACAGGGAAATGATGTGCTGAACGGCGGAGAAAAAATCATTATCTGGACGACTACTCCGTGGACGATTCCTGCAAACCTTGGCATTGCCGTTCATCCGGAACTTGAGTATACGGTGGCAGATGTAGAAGGGGAATCATTCGTTGTTGCATCCGCATTGCTTGAAACGGTAGCTAAAGAACTCCAATGGGCAGACTATAAGGCTGTCAAAACATTCAAAGGCACAGAGATCGAAAGAGTGTCTGCAAAGCATCCGCTGTATGACCGTGAATCACTTGTTGTTTTAGGAGAACATGTAACGACAGATGCCGGTACCGGCTGCGTTCATACTGCACCTGGCCATGGGGAAGATGACTTTATCGTCGGCCAGAAATACGGTCTTGATGTCCTTTGCCCGGTTGATGAAAAAGGCCATATGACAAGCGAGGCACCAGGGTTTGAGGGCATGTTCTATGATGCTGCAAACAAGCCGATTACAGAAAAGCTTGAAGAAGCAGGAGCACTGCTCAAGCTTTCGTTCATCACACACTCATACCCTCATGACTGGAGAACGAAAAAACCGACCATTTTCCGTGCAACTGCCCAATGGTTTGCATCCATCAAGGATTTCCGCGAGGATCTACTTCAGGCAGTAAAAGAAACGAAATGGGTTCCTGCCTGGGGCGAGACAAGATTGTTCAACATGGTTCGCGACCGCGGGGACTGGTGTATTTCAAGACAGCGTGCATGGGGAGTTCCGATCCCTGTCTTTTATGCAGAAAACGGAGAGCCGATTATTACGGATGAAACGATCAATCATGTATCCGGCCTGTTCCGCGAGCACGGTTCAAACATCTGGTTTGAACGTGAAACAAAAGATCTTCTTCCTGAAGGGTTCACGCATCCTGGCAGCCCGAACGGAAACTTCACGAAAGAACAGGACATCATGGATGTCTGGTTCGACTCTGGTTCTTCCCATCAGGCAGTATTGCTTGAAAGAGATGACCTGCAGCGTCCGGCAGACCTTTATTTGGAAGGCTCTGACCAATACCGCGGCTGGTTTAACTCTTCCCTGTCCACTGGTGTTGCTGTAACAGGAAAAGCTCCATATAAAGGCGTTCTCAGCCATGGTTTTGCACTGGACGGAGAAGGGCGCAAAATGAGTAAATCTCTTGGGAACGTTGTGCTGCCTTCAAAAGTTATGAACCAGCTTGGGGGAGACATTCTTCGTCTTTGGGTAGCTTCTGTTGACTATCAGGCTGATGTAAGAGTTTCAGACAACATTCTGAAGCAAGTAGCAGAGGTGTACAGAAAAATCCGCAATACGTTCCGTTTCCTTCTTGGTAACCTTGCTGATTTTAACCCTGAAACAGATGCCCTCGCGTTTGACGAGCTGCGCGATGTTGACCGTTACATGTTGGTGAAGCTGAATAAACTGACAGACAAAGTGAAAAAATCGTATGAAGACTATGAGTTCGCGGCCATCTTCCATGCAGTTCATAACTTCTGCACAATTGAACTCAGCTCCTTCTATTTGGATTTCGCTAAAGATGTTCTCTACATCGAAGCTCCTGATAACAAAGAGCGCCGCGCCATTCAAACCGTTCTTTATGACACGCTGCTTTCACTTGTCAAGCTGGTTGCGCCGATCCTTCCTCATACAGCTGATGAAGTATGGGCACACATCGACTCTGTTTCAGAAGAAAGCGTTCAGCTTACAGATATGCCTGAAAGCAAAGAGATTGCCGGTGCTGACGTGCTTGAGAAGAAATGGGATGCTTTCATGGAGCTTCGCGATGATGTCTTAAAGGCACTTGAAGCAGCCCGCAATGAAAAAGTAATCGGCAAATCGTTAACTGCAAGCATCCAAGTATATGCGAACGGGGAAGCGAAACAATTGCTTGAATCAATTGATGAAAACTTAAAGCAGCTGTTCATTGTATCAGGCTTTAAGCTTGCAGGAAATTATGAGGACGCTCCGCAGGATGCACATACTTGCGACAAAGTGAAAATCACAGTTAAACCTGCTGAAGGCGAAACGTGTGAAAGATGCTGGGTTGTCACAACCGATGTGGGCGAAAATGAAAATCACAAAACACTGTGCACCCGCTGTGCAGCAATTGTTGACGAACATTATACGACTGCTTAAACATTCAAAAACCGCTGAATTGTTCAGCGGTTTTTTTGTGTATTTTTTCCTGTTGGCTAAACGGCAGATTCCGCTTTTCGCGGTGTCCAGCTCCATCGCTCAACCCTTCCGTCAGAACAAAATCCCCCAAAAAGTCAAATCCGGACTTTTCGGGTGATTTCTTTTCTGCCTGTCGGAGCTAAACGGCTGATTCCGCTTTTCGCGGTGTCCAGCTCCATCAGCCAACTCCTCCGTCAGAACAAAATCCCCCAAAAAGTCAAACCCGGACTTTTCGGGTGATTTCTTTTCTGCCT
Organism: Metabacillus mesotrionivorans; assembly: GCF_052171315.1. Lineage (NCBI taxonomy): Bacteria > Bacillati > Bacillota > Bacilli > Caryophanales > Bacillaceae > Metabacillus > Metabacillus mesotrionivorans. The sequence goes on from NZ_JBQMFF010000001.1 coordinate 905,039, forward strand.
GTCGGAGCTAAACGGCTGATTCCGCTTTTCTAATTCCCTCCACAGGAAAATTCTTAAAAGCGTGAGGAGTTTCAAACCGGATAGACTATAGGTACAAAGCCAAGCCACAAGGAGATGTCCGCTATGAGTATAGATGCTATCTGGCATGAGCTTCAATTGATGCAGCGAGAGCTTAAGTCAAGGCTTTTTGATCATTGTCTGTTTGATATGGAGACAGAACAGCCTCATTTATTTTATCCATACAAAGAAAAAACAATTATGGGACATGTAAAAGAAGAGTTGAATGACGTTGAGAGAGCGCTCCTGAAAATAAAAAACGGAACGTACGGCATTTGTGAAGAAACCGGCCTTGCAATTGAACTTGAAAAATTAGCGATTATCCCCACTGCAAGAAGCATACATGATTTTGCTTTTCAGGAACTGTATGAACGAAAATCCCTGCCTCATATGAATTATCATCCACCCCTCTATTCAGAAGCAGAAGAATATATGTAATAGCTTAGAGACAAGCTTTGCTCTTCTATTTTGCCTGTGATACAATTCAGAAGTATATTATAGGAAAGTTGGGGAAAGCTTGTGCTTTACTATCTCATCGCACTTGTGATTATTGCACTGGATCAGCTCACCAAATGGCTGATTGTGAAAGAACTTGAAATCGGGGAAAGCATTCCGGTTATTGAAAATGTCCTGTATATTACCTCACATCGGAATCAGGGAGCTGCCTGGGGAATTCTTCAGGGCCAGATGTTGTTTTTTTACGTGATTACGGTTATTGTAGTAGCCGGCCTGGTTGTTTATATCCAAAAATATACAAACGGAAGCCGTCTGATGGGGATTGCCCTCGGCTTAATGCTTGGCGGTGCGATCGGCAACTTTATTGACAGAGTGATCCATCAGGAAGTGGTCGATTTTGTCCAAACCTATATTGGTACATACCCGTTTCCAATTTTCAATGTAGCGGATTCTGCACTTTGTGTGGGAGTGGCGCTGCTCTTTATCGTCATGCTTTTAGATGGGAAACAAGAGAAGGAGAAAGTGAATGAACAGCATAGAAATTAAGATTGATGACAGCAATAAATATGAACGCCTTGATAAGCTGCTTGCTTCGGAAAATGCAGACTGGTCAAGAAGCCAGGTCCAGATCTGGATAAAAGAAGGACACGTGAAAGTGAATGACGGAGAGTCAAGAAGCAATTATAAAGTTCAGCCCGGCGATACGGTCACTCTTCTCATTCCGGACCCTGAACCGCTAGATGTTCTGCCGGAAGAAATGAATCTTGATGTTTATTATGAAGATGCAGACGTTCTTGTTGTCAATAAACCTAAAGGAATGGTTGTGCATCCTGCACCAGGACATTTGTCAGGGACGCTTGTAAATGGACTGATGGCCCACTGCAAGGACCTTTCCGGCATTAACGGCGTCATGAGACCGGGCATTGTCCACCGGATTGATAAAGATACATCAGGACTTCTGATGGTTGCCAAAAATGACATGGCGCACGAGTCACTGGTTAACCAGCTTGTAGAAAAATCGGTTACAAGACGTTATCAGGCGATTGTTCATGGGATTATTCAGCATGACAAGGGAACAGTTGATGCTCCGATCGGCCGCGATAAACAGGACCGCCAGAGCATGACGGTTACAAATGAGCACAGCAAGGACGCTGTCACTCATTTTCATGTTCTTGACCGCTTTGCCGGCTACACGCTGATTGAGTGCCAGCTTGAGACAGGCAGAACGCATCAGATCAGAGTTCATATGAAATACATCGGTTTCCCTATTGTCGGCGATCCGAAATACGGCCCGAAAAAAACGCCGAATATCGGCGGCCAGGCGCTTCATGCAGGCGTTCTCGGCTTTAAGCATCCCCGCACGGGCGAGTACCTTGAATTTAATGCTCCGCTACCTGCTGAATTTCAGCAGGTAATCGAAGATCTGAAAAAAAGTCATTGACACAAGCCGTATGATTTGTCATAATAGCCGTAGTTGAAAAATGAACCTTTAAGACAGTCCCGTGAGGCTGAGAAGGAAACGGATCTTATGCGCATAGTCTGCGTACAATTCAGCACGCATCCAATCCCTCTTGCCAAACGGCAGGAGGGATTTTCTTTTTGCAGGTTCAAAAGGAGAGGTGAATAGCATGCCCCAAAAAGCAGTTGTGCTTGACCAGCAGTCAATTAGAAGAGCATTGACGAGAATTGCCCACGAAATCATTGAACGAAACAAAGGCATCGATTCTGTCATTCTTGTCGGGATTAAGACAAGAGGCATCCACCTTGCCAAAAGGCTTGCAGAACGGATCGAACAGATTGAAGGCAAGCCCGTAGAAGTAGGAGAGCTTGACATTACACTCTACAGAGATGACCTTTCCAAAAAAACAGTGAATGAGGAGCCGCTCGTGAAAGGCTCGGATATTCCTGCAGATATCACAAACAAAACAGTCATTCTGATAGATGACGTCCTTTATACAGGAAGAACAGTCCGCGCCGGGCTTGATGCGCTGATTGACATCGGAAGACCTTCACAGATTCAGCTCGCAGTCCTGGTAGACAGAGGACACAGAGAATTGCCGATCCGGGCAGACTATGTCGGCAAAAACATTCCGACCTCAAGCTCTGAAAAAATTGTCGTCGAACTGATGGAAGTCGACAAAAACGATCAGGTCGCCATACATGAAAAAGAATAGACCACCTTTTAATGAAGTCCAGAGAGGCTGCAAAAGGAACGGAAAATCACACCTGTGTTCTTATTTGACAGGATGATTATGCCTCTTTGCAGCCTCATGCAAAGAGGTTTTTTTATAAAAAGAAAGCGGGGAATAGATATGAAACCTAGAAAAGAAGCTCTACAGCTTGATATAAAAGAAACCCCAAAGCCGCTCACATGGATCACCCTGAGCTTTCAGCATCTGTTTGCCATGTTTGGAGCAACCATCCTCGTACCCTTTTTGGTCGGACTTGATCCTGCTGTCGCCCTGATCTCAAGCGGACTTGGGACGCTTGCATTTCTGCTGATCACAAAAGGCCAAGTGCCGGCTTATCTTGGTTCCTCATTCGCCTTCATCGCACCAATCATCGCGGCAAAGGCGGCTGAAGGGCCTGAAGGGGCAATGGTCGGAAGTTTCCTTGCAGGAGTCGTGTACGGACTTGTAGCCCTGCTGATTAAAATCGTCGGATACAAGTGGATCATGAAGCTTTTGCCTCCTGTAGTCGTCGGTCCCGTCATCATCGTCATCGGACTGAGCCTTGCAGGGACTGCGGTAGATATGGCCATGAACAATCCTGAGGGAGAATATAACCTGACCTACTTCTCGGTAGCTTTAGTGACGCTTGCGATAACGATTGTGTGCTCGGTTGCATTCAAAGGCTTTGTCAGCCTGATCCCTGTCCTGATTGGAATCGCCGGAGGCTACCTGTACGCACTCTCCATCGGACTGGTCGATTTCAGTAAAGTAGTCGGGGCAGGACTGTTTCAAAAACCGGACTTTATCATACCTTTTGTCACATATACGCCAGGGTTTTCCTACGAAATCGTGCTTCTGATGGTTCCGGTTGCAGTGGTTACTCTGTCAGAGCATATCGGACATCAGCTTGTCCTTGGTAAAGTGGTGGAGAGGGATTACTTGAAAGAACCTGGTCTGCACCGTTCGATCCTTGGAGATGGAGTGGCAACGATGATCGCATCACTTATCGGAGGACCGCCGAACACAACGTACGGTGAAAACATCGGTGTACTTGCTATTACGCGGGTTTACAGCGTCTACATCATCGCAGGTGCCGCGGTTATGGCCGTCGTGTTCGGCTTCATCGGAAAAATCTCAGCATTGATCAGCTCCATTCCGACGCCTGTCATGGGCGGCGTGTCCATCCTGCTGTTTGGGATTATCGCATCATCAGGATTAAGAATGCTGACTGACAACAAGATTGATTTCGGAAATAAACGAAACCTTGTGATTTCCTCTGTCATCCTGGTCATCGGGATTGGCGGAGCCATGATAAAAGTAAGCGAGCAGTTTGAACTTCACGGCATGGCATTTGCGGCAATCATCGGCATTGTCCTGAACCTGGTCCTTCCGGGCCGCAAAGCTGCTGAAAGAGAACAAACAGCTGCAAATGAACATACAGCTGCATAAGAACACCTTTTAACGAAAGTCCAGAGAGGCTTGCAAGGGTGGATGGGCACGGGCAAAACAACTTTTAGGTTTTGTCATGCCTTCTCACACCCTGAAACCGGATTTCAGGGTGTTTTTTTGCAGAAAAAATGACGGGAGAGATGATGATGAAGCACTTGCTTAGAATGAGTGATCTGCCTGCAGATGAAATTTTAACCATATTAAAAGACGCAGAAAAATTCCGTTCAGGAAAAATAGACAGTCAAAAAACACAGATGTTTGCTGCAAACCTGTTTTTTGAACCGAGCACAAGAACCCGTTTCAGTTTTGAAGTAGCTGAAAAAAGGCTTGGCCTGAACGTCCTTAACTTTGATGCCTCACATTCAAGCGTGCAAAAAGGTGAAACCCTTTACGACACAGTGCGCACGCTTGAGGCAATAGGAGCAAACGCAGTCGTCATCAGACACCCTGAAGATGAATACTTCGAAGAACTGAAAGAGAAAGTCGGAATTCCGATTTTGAATGCAGGAGACGGCTGCGGTCATCATCCTACACAGTCGCTCCTTGATCTGCTGACCATCCAGCAGGAGTTTGGGAGGTTTGAAGGTCTGACCGTCTCCATACACGGTGACATCAAACACAGCCGCGTTGCGCGGTCTAATGCGGAGGTACTGCGGAGGCTCGGTGCGAATGTCCTGCTCTGTGCGCCTGATGAGTGGAAGGATGAAACATACGGCACATATGCAGAGACAGATGGAGCCGTTCAAGCTTCCGATGTCGTTATGCTCCTGAGAATTCAGCATGAGAGACATGAAAATCAAACCGCAGGCGGGGCTGATTACCACAGACTTTACGGACTTACGTTAGAAAGAGAAAAAGAGATGAAACCAAGAGCCATTATTATGCATCCTGCTCCGGTAAACAGAGGCGTTGAAATCGCAGATGAGCTGGTTGAATGCAGAAGATCAAGAATTTTTAAGCAAATGGAAAACGGTGTTTACGTCAGAATGGCTGTTTTAAAACGCGCGCTTGAGGGCGCAGCATCACAAAATAAGGGGGAAGCAGCATATGCAATCTATCATTAAAAACGGCTTTATTTTAACGGACAGCGGAGAGAAAGTGAAAGCCGACATCTTGATTTTAGACGGAATCATCTCAGAGATCAGCGAAAACATCGAAGCGGATGCAGCTGATGTCATTGATGCAGAGGGCAAGCTGGTTTCCCCGGGATTTATCGATTTACATATTCATCTCAGGGAACCCGGCGGAGAACATAAAGAAACGATTGAAACAGGTACGAAGGCTGCTGCTGCAGGAGGATTTACAGCCGTTGCCGCCATGCCTAATACAAAGCCTGTTCCGGACCACGCAGAGCAAATGAACTGGCTGCAGGACAGAATTAAAGAAAAAGCTTCTGTACGAGTTCTTCCATATGCATCTATCACGGTAAGACAGGCTGGAAAAGAACTGACGGATTTCAAAAAGCTGAAAGATGCAGGAGCGTTCGCCTTTACAGATGACGGAGTAGGCGTTCAGTCTGCGGGCATGATGTATGAGGCAATGAAAAAAGCGGCAGACACGGGTGCAAGCATCGTAGCACACTGTGAAGACAACTCGCTGATCTATAAAGGAGCTCTTCATGACGGGGAATTTGCAAAAAGGCACGGAATCAATGGCATTCCTTCTATCTGCGAATCTGTGCAGATTGCAAGAGATGTACTGCTGGCTGAAGCCGCAGGCTGCCACTACCACGTCTGCCACATCAGCACGAAAGAATCAGTCAGAGTGGTGCGAGATGCGAAAAAAGCAGGCATAAACGTAACAGCGGAAGTAACGCCGCATCACCTTCTGCTGTGCGACACAGATATCCCCGGACTGGATACAAATTACAAAATGAATCCGCCGCTCCGCGGGAAAGAAGACCGGGAAGCGCTGATTGAAGGGCTGCTTGACGGAACAATTGATTTTATCGCGACTGACCATGCACCGCATACAGCGGAAGAAAAGGCCGAACCGCTGAGCCTTGCTCCGTTCGGCATTGTGGGACTTGAAACGGCATTTCCGCTTTTATACACCAGGTTTGTTGAGTCAGGAGAATGGACGCTGAAACAGCTGATTGATTTTCTCACAGCTAAGCCGGCGGAAACGTTTGGCCTGCCATTTGGCAAACTTGAAGAAGGCCGCGCAGCGGATTTGACGATCCTTGATCTGGAAGAAGAAAAAACCATCAATCCGGAAACGTTCCTTTCAAAAGGGAAAAACACACCATTTGCAGGCTATTCATGCAAAGGCTGGCCGGAAGCAACCATCGTAGAAGGCAAAATCGTATGGAAAAGGGAGAGAGTAAACGTATGATCAGACATCTGATTCTCGAAGACGGCACCATTTTTACAGGACAGGGATTTGGAAGCGAAGCGGACACAATGGGAGAAGTAGTGTTCCATACAGGAATGACAGGCTATCAGGAAATTCTCTCTGACCCGTCATACTGCGGGCAGATTGTGACGCTTACGTATCCGCTGATCGGAAACTACGGCATTAACCGCGACGACTTTGAAACGATTTCACCATTCATCAATGGGTTTATCGTAAAAGAATTATGTGAAGTGCCATCTAATTTCAGAAGCGAATTTTCTCTGGATGAGTATTTCAAAATCAAGGGCATTCCGGGACTTGCAGGGATTGATACCCGCAAACTGACAAGAATCATCCGCACCTATGGAACCTTGAAAGGAGCTTTTTGCTCAGAGCATGCAGATGTAGATGAGGTGCTTGCCTCATTAAAATCAGCGGAGCTTCCAAGAAATCAGGTGGAAACTGTTTCGACGAAAACACCTTATCCAAGCCCTGGACGCGGATGCAGAGTGGTTCTTGTCGATTTCGGGATGAAACACGGCATCCTCCGCGAGCTGAACAAACGCAGCTGCGATGTGGTCGTCGTGCCCCATACGGCAACTGCTGAAGAAATCCTTCAGTTAAATCCAGACGGCATCATGCTTTCAAACGGACCTGGGGACCCAAAAGATGTCCCTCATGCACTTGAGATGATCAATGGAGTGCTTGGGAAAATTCCTTTATTCGGCATCTGCCTTGGCCATCAGCTTTTTGCCCTTGCAGGGGGAGCCGATACGGAAAAAATGAAATTCGGACACCGCGGGTCAAACCATCCGGTAAAAGACCTGTCAACAGGAAAGGTAGCTCTTACCTCCCAAAATCACGGATACACCGTTACCCTTGATTCAGTAAAAGCAACAGACCTTGAGGTTACTCATCTTGCTTTAAACGACGGATCTGTAGAAGGACTGAAGCATAAAACGCTGCCTGCCTTCACCGTGCAGTACCATCCGGAAGCTTCGCCAGGACCAGAAGATGCAAACGGACTATTTGATCAATTTATCGACATGATTGAAACATTCAAGAAAGAAGGGATCAACGTATGCCAAAACGCGTAGACATTAAAAAAATTCTAGTAATCGGATCAGGGCCAATTATCATTGGACAGGCAGCAGAGTTTGACTATGCAGGAACACAGGCCTGCATCGCTCTTAAAGAAGAAGGTTATGAAGTCATCCTTGTCAATTCAAACCCTGCAACGATCATGACAGATACAGAAATGGCAGACAAAGTGTATATTGAGCCCCTGACACTTGAGTTTTTGACGAAAATCATCCGCAAAGAACGCCCGGATGCACTTCTTCCGACGCTTGGAGGCCAGACAGGCCTTAACATGGCGGTTCAGCTTGCTGAAGCAGGGGTTCTTGAAGAATGCAACGTTGAGATTCTTGGAACAAAATTAAGCGCTATTCAAAAAGCGGAAGACCGCGATCTTTTCCGCCAGCTGATGAATGAACTGGGTGAGCCGGTTCCGGAGAGCGATATTGTCCACAACCTTGAAGAAGCTTACGCTTTTATAGAAAAAGTCGGTTATCCTGTCATCGTAAGACCTGCCTATACACTTGGAGGCACAGGCGGCGGAATCTGCTCAAACGAAGAAGAGCTGATCGAAATCGTGACAAGCGGACTGAAATACAGTCCGGTCACACAATGTCTGCTTGAAAAAAGCATCGCGGGTTATAAAGAAATCGAATATGAAGTCATGCGTGATAAAAATGACAGCGCCATTGTTGTCTGCAACATGGAAAACATTGATCCTGTCGGCATTCATACAGGGGACTCCATCGTCGTTGCGCCGAGCCAGACGCTCAGTGACAGAGAGTACCAGATGCTCAGGAACGTTTCTCTTAAAATTATCCGCGCACTTGGCATAGAAGGCGGATGCAATGTCCAGCTTGCTCTTGATCCGCACAGTTTCCAGTACTACATCATTGAAGTGAATCCGCGTGTAAGCCGCTCATCTGCGCTTGCATCTAAAGCAACAGGCTATCCGATTGCGAAGCTTGCCGCAAAAATTGCGGTCGGACTGACTCTTGATGAAATGATGAACCCGGTAACAGGCAAGACGTATGCGTGCTTTGAGCCGGCACTCGACTACATCGTTACAAAAATCCCGAGATGGCCGTTTGATAAATTTGAGTCAGCCAACCGCAGACTCGGAACGCAGATGAAGGCTACCGGCGAAGTGATGGCGATCGGCAGAACGCTTGAAGAATCCCTGCTGAAAGCCGTCCGTTCACTTGAAGCGGATCAGTACCATATCGATTTAAAAAATGCAGCCGAATTCAGCGATGAAAAGATTGAAAAACGAATCCGCAAAGCAGGAGACGAAAGACTGTTTTATCTTTCTGAAGCGATCAGAAGAGGCGTATCAATCGAAACGATTCATGAGTGGAGCGGAATTGACCTGTTTTTTCTTGTGAAAATCGAAAATATCATCAAGTTTGAAAGAGTGCTTGCAGAAGCGAAATTTGATGCCATCGTCCTTGAGAAAGCCAAAAAGATGGGCTTCTCCGATGTCGCTGTTGCTGAACGCTGGGAGACAACAGAGCGGGAGGTATACCAATTCAGAAAACAGCTGAATCTGTTCCCGGTCTATAAAACAGTTGATACATGCGCAGCGGAATTTGAATCGGAAACACCGTACTTCTACGGCACGTATGAGGATGAGAATGAATCAGCTGTTACAGGAAAAGAAAGTGTGATTGTCCTTGGGTCAGGGCCGATCCGAATCGGTCAGGGTGTAGAATTTGACTATGCGACCGTTCACTCTGTATGGGCCATAAAAGAAGCCGGATATGAAGCAATTATTATCAACAACAATCCGGAAACCGTCTCAACTGATTTCAGCATCTCGGATAAGCTTTACTTTGAGCCGCTGACGGCAGAAGATGTGATGCACATCATCGAACTTGAAAAACCTAAAGGGGTAGTTGTTCAGTTCGGGGGTCAGACAGCGATTAACCTTGCGGATGAACTTGAAGCAAGAGGCGTCAAGATTCTCGGAACATCTCTTGAGGATTTGGACCGTGCCGAAAACAGAGATAAATTTGAGCACACATTAAACACGCTCGGCATTCCGCAGCCTCTTGGAAAAACGGCGACATCTGTTGAAGAGGCGGTTGCAATCGCGTCATCCATCCGCTATCCGGTTCTTGTCAGACCGTCATATGTTCTAGGCGGACGTGCAATGGAGATCGTGCATGAGGAAAACGATCTGCTGCATTACATGAAAAATGCTGTAAAAGTTAATCCGCAGCACCCGGTACTAATCGATAAGTATTTAACCGGAAAAGAAATAGAAGTCGATGCGATCTCAGACGGCCAAAATGTCTTTATCCCGGGAATCATGGAGCATATTGAGCGTGCAGGGGTACACTCCGGTGATTCCATCGCCGTATATCCTCCGCAAACACTGACGGATGACATCAAAAAGACGATAACTGAACGGACAATAGCACTTGCAAGGGGATTAAACATTAAAGGGCTTCTGAACATTCAGTTTGTCATCTATAAAAATGAAGTATTCGTGATCGAAGTGAATCCAAGATCAAGCCGCACGGTTCCATTCCTAAGCAAAATAACCGGCGTGCCGATGGCGAATCTTGCAACGAAAGTCATACTCGGCAAATCATTGCCTGAACTCGGCTATGAAACGGGCATTCAGCCGGAAAGCGAAGGCGTCTATGTCAAAGTGCCGGTCTTCTCATTTGAGAAGCTGCGCAGAGTGGACATTACGCTCGGTCCTGAAATGAAATCGACAGGCGAAGTGATGGGAAAAGACACAACCCTTGAAAAAGCTCTTTATAAAGGACTGATTGCATCAGGAATGAAAGTGCAGAACTACGGACAGGTCCTGCTGACAATCGCTGACAAGGATAAAGAAGAGGGACTGGAAGTAGCACGCCGCTTCAGTGCAATCGGCTATCAGATCATGGCAACAAACGGAACAGCCGGCTATCTGCATGAGAATGGGGTAGAAGCGAGAATCGTCGGCAAAATCGGCAGCGAGTCTCCGAATATGCTTGATATTATCCGCACGGGCGAAGCCCAGTTCGTCATCAATACATTGACTAAGGGGAAACAGCCGCAGCGCGATGGCTTCAGAATCAGACGCGAATCGGTTGAAAACGGAATTCCATGCCTCACGTCACTTGACACAGCAAAAGCGATTTTAAGAGTTTTAGAGTCAATGACATTCTCAACTGAACAAATGCCAAAACGAGTAATCAGCAAAGAGGTGACGTACGCTTGATACGGAAAGAATGGATGATCATTGCCGGCCAGAGAGAGATTGCAGAAGGAATTTATGAACTAACATTAAAAGGAAGTCTGGTTGATGAAATGAACCAGCCCGGCCAGTTCGTTCATATCAAAGTTTCAAGTGCGGCATCTCCTCTTTTAAGAAGACCGATCAGCATTGCAAAAATAGAGAAAGAAAAGCGGGAATTCACGATGATCTACCGGGCAGAGGGAGCGGGCACGAAGCTCCTCTCTGCAAGGAAAGAAGGAGAGCTCGTCGATGTGCTCGGCCCGCTTGGAAACGGATTTGATCCGGAAAGCCTGAATCAGGGAGATACAGCGCTTCTTGTCGGAGGCGGCATCGGAGTTCCTCCTTTATATGAGCTTTCAAGACGTCTGCTTGCAAGGGGTGTTAACGTCCGCCACGTGCTCGGTTTCCAGTCTGCGGATCAGGTTTTCTATGAAAGTGAGTTTAAGAAACTCGGTGAAACCTATATTGCGACGGCAGATGGTTCATACGGGACGAAAGGGTTCGTCACAGACTGCATTAAAGAACGCAGCATGGAGTTTGACGCTCTTTTCGCATGCGGTCCTACCCCCATGCTTGCAAGCCTTGAAAATCTTTTTCCAGACAAGCCTGTTTTTCTCTCTCTTGAGGAAAGAATGGGCTGCGGAATCGGCGCATGCTTTGCATGTGTGTGCCATACGGCAGATGACCCGAATGGCACATCTTATAAAAAAGTGTGCACCGACGGGCCGGTATTTAAAGCAGGAGAGGTTGTGCTGTCATGCTGAATGTTGAACTTCCGGGACTATCACTCAAAAATCCGATAATGCCGGCCTCAGGCTGCTTTGGATTCGGAAAAGAATTTGCCGGTCTATATGACCTGAATAAACTTGGCGCCATCATGATCAAGGCAGCAACAGCCGAACCGCGTTTTGGAAATCCGACCCCGAGGGTGGCTGAAACAGAAGCGGGCATGCTCAATGCAATCGGCCTGCAAAACCCTGGACTAACCGGGATCCTTGAAAATGAACTTCCCTGGCTTGAGTCATTCGATGTGCCGGTTCTTGCAAATGTGGCGGGCTCAGCAGAGGAAGATTATGTCGAGGTTGCAAGAAAAATCAGCAGGGCGAAAAATGTTCATGCACTTGAACTGAACATTTCCTGTCCGAATGTTAAAACCGGAGGAATTGCATTCGGGACAAACCCCGAGATGGCAGCCTCCCTTACGCGCGCCGTAAAAGCTGTGTCAGAGGTGCCTGTTTATGTCAAGCTGTCACCGAACGTCAGCAACATCACTGACATTGCCAAAGCGATCGAAGCGGCAGGAGCTGATGGATTAACGATGATCAACACGCTCATCGGAATGAGACTGGATTTGAAAACAGGCAAGCCGGTTCTTGCAAACCGCACAGGCGGCTTATCCGGCCCTGCCATCAAACCGGTGGCCATCCGCATGATTCATGAAGTCAGCCAGGCGGTATCCATTCCGATTATCGGCATGGGCGGTGTTCAGACAGCAGAAGACGTCCTTGAATTCATGTACGCGGGAGCAAGCGCCGTAGCAGTAGGAACAGCCAACTTTGTGAATCCGTTTGTTTGCCCTGAAATCATTGAAGAACTGCCTCATGTGCTTAGAAAATACGGGTTTGATCACATTACAGAATGCATCGGAAGGAGCTTTAAGCATGAACGAGAGACCGCTGATTATCGCGCTTGATTTTAAGGATGCTGCCGAAACAGGAGAATTCTTAAAAAAGATGTCCGGACAGAAACTTTATGTAAAAGCTGGCATGGAGCTCTTTTACCGGGAAGGTCCTGCGGTCATAGATCATCTGAAATCAGGCGGTCATGAGATTTTCCTTGATCTTAAGCTCCATGATATTCCCGAAACCGTGAAAAAAGCGATGAGGGGTCTTGCAGGACTCGGAGTCAATCTCGTCAATGTGCATGCGGCCGGCGGCAGTGCCATGATGGAATCTGCAATGGAAGGTCTTGAGGCCGGAACACCTGCAGGCTCCAAGCGTCCCGCCTGCATTGCTGTCACTCAGCTGACAAGCACGTCGGCAGAGATGCTGAAGAACGAATTGTTGATCAGCACTAGCCTTGATGACACGGTATTAAGCTACGCTAAGCTTGCTGCAAAAAGCGGCCTTGACGGTATTGTGTGCTCTTCTCTTGAGGTGCCCCGCATCTACAGCGAGCTTCCCCGCTCGTTTATGACAGTAACACCCGGAATACGCATGAGCGGTGATGCAGTAAATGACCAGGTCAGGGTGGCTACTCCTGAAAAAGCGAGAGAGCTCGGGTCAACTGCCATTGTGGCAGGACGGAGCATCACCAAAGCACCGGATCCGCTTGCCGCCTATACACAAATGAAAAACGCCTGGGAGGGACTGCCTGTATGAACCATCAAATTGCCGAACAACTGCTGACAATCGAAGCTGTATACCTTAGCCCTAATGATCCGTTTACATGGTCAAGCGGGCTCAAATCACCGATCTACTGCGATAACCGCCTGACGCTCTCTTATCCGGAGGTAAGAAAAAACATTGCAGAAGGTCTGTCCGCTCTGATCAGAGAGCATTACCCTCAAGCTGAAATGATTGCAGGCACGGCTACTGCAGGAATTCCTCATGCTGCATGGGTAAGCGATCTGTTGAATCTGCCGATGTCTTATGTGAGAAGCAAGCCGAAAGGGCACGGAAAGGGAAATCAGATTGAAGGGAAGGTCCGCGAAGGCCAGAAAGTGGTTGTAGTGGAGGATTTGATTTCAACCGGGGGAAGCGTGATTACAGCCGTCAGAGCGCTTAGAGAAGCCGGCTGTGAAGTCATCGGCGCTGTCTCCATTTTCACATACGAACTTCAAAAAGGGACAGAGATGCTTGAGGAAGAAGGAATCCATTCAGTTTCATTGACGGACTATTCTTCTCTTATTGAAACAGCTCTGAAGAAAGGTTCCATTCAAACAGAAGATTTAGCCAAGCTGAAGAAATGGCGTGAAAATCCATCTTCCGAAGAATGGCTGAGCGTATAAATAAAAAAGGCATCAGGAGCAGCTGATGCCTTTTTTATTTCCATATCAGCATGCTGCCGGAAAAACACAGTATGCTGATCAGCAAACAGCCAATTCTGAATCCTTTTTGCTGCCATGGCGCAGGCAGCAGTTTCCCGCTGAGTTGAAATCCCGCAAAACCGATCATCCCGAAGCCTTTCATCACTCCGCGTTCCTCTTTCATTTTTTCAAAAATGGCTGGGTCATCAAACTCCATTGCCGCATAAGCTAATGAAAATCCGCCTAAAGCATAAAAAACGGCAGCTGCACTTAACAAAATAAAAATAACTCTCACCTCTCGGAACGAACTTTACTACACCTTATTCAAACCCTGTTAATCTAGCACTTTTTTATAATTAGCTCTAAAAAAAGAGAGGTTTTTAATTCCGATAGCAAAACTATGATTGACATAGTCTGCAATTGTGATAAAATTTAGAAAAATATAATAAACTTATCCAGAGAGGCGGAGGGAACTGGCCCGGTGAAGCCCGGCAACCTGCATGCGTGCAAGGTGCTACATCCAGCAAAATGAAACCCATTTTGGAAGATAAGGTTGATGCCTGAACAGTCTTTCAAACCGGAAGGCTTTTTTTAATGGGTAAGAAACGGGGGACCACTGTGGGTACTGATCAGCAACTTGACGCGGTCATCGACAGGCTGAAGGAAATGCTTAAAACTATGAGCTATGGTTCCGTCACACTGATCGTTCAGGACGGAAAAGTAATTCAGCTTGAAAAAAATGAAAAAATCAGAATGAAATGAGGATGCTGACCGGATAAACCGGAGGCGTTTTAACAAAAGAGGGCTCGTGTCCTAATGTTAAAAGCTTTTTATGCGGGACCTGAAAAGTGAGGAGAAGATCAGCATGCTGACATACAAAACATGGCATGAGCATGAACAGAATTTTGAAACAGACGACGGATACAGCGGAGCATTGAATGTGCTTAAGTGGGCTTACGGGCATTACGGGGAAGAGATTGTTTATGCCTGCAGCTTTGGCATTGAGGGCATTGTTCTCATTGACCTGATTTCAAAAGTAAATCCGGAGGCGGCGATTGTTTTTCTTGATACAGATGTTCATTTCAAGGAAACGTATGAAACCATTGAACGTGTAAAAGAAAAATATCCCAAGCTCCGAATTAAAATGAAAAAACCTGCCCTTACTCTTGCTGAACAGGCTGAACAGCATGGAGATAAGCTGTGGGAGACGAATCCGAATCAATGCTGTGCAATCAGAAAACTTCAGCCGCTGAATGAAACACTCTCTCAGTCAGAAGCGTGGATATCAGGGCTTCGGAGAGAGCAGTCTGAAACCAGGAAACATGTCCAATTTATCAATAAAGACGACAAGTTTCAGTCGGTAAAAGTCTGTCCTCTCATTCACTGGACATGGAAAGATGTCTGGCGCTATGTTCATAAAAATGACCTCCCGTATAATCCGCTCCACGATCAGGGATACCCGAGCATCGGCTGTTTCCACTGTAC
The DNA here is from genome assembly GCF_052171315.1 of Metabacillus mesotrionivorans. Lineage (NCBI taxonomy): Bacteria > Bacillati > Bacillota > Bacilli > Caryophanales > Bacillaceae > Metabacillus > Metabacillus mesotrionivorans. The sequence continues at coordinate 920,331 of NZ_JBQMFF010000001.1, forward strand.
GCAGCCTGCGTTCAGTGCAGACGATCTGCGCTCAGGCAGATGGAGCGGCCAGGGCAAAACAGAATGCGGCCTGCATGGATAAGGGGGGATTGCCGTGCTTGAACTGGGTGCGCTTGCCATCAGTCTCTTCTTCGCCATGAATATTGGAGCGAGCGGAGCCGCTGCTTCCATGGGAGTAGCTTACGGTTCCGGCGCAGTTCCTAAAGCCAGGCATGCCCTTTTAATATGCGCCGTTGGTGTTTTTGCAGGCGCGTATCTTGGCGGCGGAGAGGTTGTTAAGACAATAAGTGCAGGGATTATTCCGCAGGATATCATTAATGTGAAGATTGTTCTGATCATTATTTTGTCTGCGACAAGCTCGCTGTTTCTTGCAAACCTGCTGGGGATCCCGCTTTCAACAAGCGAGGTGACGGTTGGCGCCGTTGTGGGAGTGGGTATTGCCTATCAGGTACTATTTATAAAATCACTGCTTGTCATCATGATGTTCTGGGTGATCGTTCCCGTTGCAGCTTTCGGAATTGCCTGGCTGTTCGGGAAAGGTCTATATAAAGTTCAGCACAAGCCGTTCTTTAAAGACCGGCCGCTCCTTACAGGCATCCTGATCCTGGCCGGATTTTTCGAGGCTTTCTCAGCCGGAATGAACAATGTGGCAAACGCAGTAGGGCCGCTTGTCGGGGCCGGACTGATTTCGGTGCCGGACGGGACGCTGCTCGGAGGAGCATTTGTTGCTCTTGGCGCGATTTTACTCGGCAAAAAAGTGCTTGAAACAAACGGAAAGAAAATTACCAGATATTCAAAGCCTGAAGGCATTCTGATATCTGGTACAGGAGCGGGACTTGTGATTGCCAGTTCCATTTTCGGACTTCCCGTTCCCCTGACGCAGGTGACCTCCTCAGCTATTATCGGACTTGGAATGGCGAAAAGCGGAAGCGAGATCCTTCAAAAGCACATCGTGAAGAAAATCATCCGGATCTGGATTGTCTCGCCGCTGTTTTCACTTGCCATATCGTATATGCTAGTCAAACTGTTTTTAGAAAAGGATATGTATTCTCTTGTCGTTCTTCTGAGTGTCATGCTGGCAACCCTTGGTACACTGAGCCTGATGAAGGCGATTCGGGATGAAAAGCGTGCCGTGCATGAAGAAGGCGGAGGCATTTAACGGTAAAACCAATTAAAAAGGTCAGTTTAGGAGGAAAAATAAATGAGTTTACAGCCTCATGGCGGAGTATTAGTTGATGTATACAATCCTGATGTCAGCATACAGGAAATCAAACAGGTGATTGAAATTGATGCAATGGCCCTGAGCGATCTGGAATTGATCGGAATCGGAGCCTACAGCCCGCTTACGGGTTTTTTAACAAAAGCGGATTATGATAATGTAGTCAGCAGCATGAGGCTAGCAGACGGCACGGTCTGGAGCATTCCGATCACGCTTCCGGTATCCAGAGAAACAGCAGCGTCGCTGAAGACAGGAGACAAAGCAAAGCTTCAATATGACGGTGTAGTGTACGGTCTGATTGAAATCGAAGATCTCTTTGAGCCGGATAAAACGAATGAGGCAATCAATGTTTACGGAACGGCAGATCTTGCCCATCCCGGAGTGAAAAAACTGCATGAAAGGGAAGACGTCTATGCAGGAGGCAAAATCACTCTGATCAAGCGTCCCGAGAAGCCGTTCAAAGAATATACGTTCGACCCATCAGAAACAAGAGCGATTTTCAAAAGCAAAGGGTGGAAAACCGTCGTCGGCTTCCAGACAAGAAATCCTGTACACAGAGCACATGAATACATTCAGAAAGCTGCCCTGGAAACGGTTGACGGATTGTTCCTGAATCCTCTTGTCGGGGAGACAAAATCAGATGATATTTCAGCAGAAATCCGCATGGAGAGCTATGAAGTTCTGCTTAAAAACTACTATCCGGAAGAACGAGTGGAGCTTGGCGTTTTCCCTGCTGCGATGAGATATGCAGGACCAAGAGAAGCCATTTTCCACGCGCTTGTCCGGAAAAATTACGGATGCACGCATTTTATTGTCGGAAGAGATCATGCAGGTGTCGGTGATTATTACGGCACATATGATGCGCAGAAGATATTTGAACAGTTTGAAGAAGCGGAGCTTGGCATTAAACCGATGAAATTTGACCACAGCTTCTACTGCAGCAAATGCGAAAGCATGGCTACAACAAAAACCTGTCCCCACGATAGCTCGGAGCATGTCATATTGTCCGGCACAAAGGTAAGACAGATGCTTAGAAACGGCGAAGTGCCGCCAAGCACGTTCAGCAGACCTGAAGTCATTGAAGTTCTGATCAGCGGATTAAAAAAAGAAGTCGTTTCGTAAGAAGGGGGAAACAGTGATGAGCAGCAATATCGTATGGCATGAGGCATCAATCGCAAAAAAAGAACGTCATGATAAAAACAAGCATCAAAGCTTTATCCTCTGGTTTACAGGGCTGTCTGCTTCAGGCAAATCGAGTGTCGCCAACGCCTTTGCAAGGACCCTGTTTGACCGCGGCGCCCAGGCATTTGTTCTGGACGGCGACAACGTGAGACATGGCCTGAACAGTGATCTTGGCTTCGGGGAAGATGACCGCAAAGAAAACATCCGCCGCATCGGCGAGGTTTCAAAGCTGTTTGTGGAAAGCGGACAGATTGTTCTGACGGCATTTATTTCACCCTACCGCGCTGACCGCGATCTAGTCAGAGGACTTGTCGGGGAAAATGAATTTCTCGAAGTCTATGTGAAATGTTCTGTTGAAGAATGCGAGAAGCGTGATCCTAAAGGACTTTATAAAAAAGCGAGAAATGAAGAAATCAAAAATTTTACGGGAATCAGCGCCCCGTATGAGGAACCTCTTCAGCCCGAAATCGTCCTGGATACCGAAAAGCACTCCGTTGAAGCGTGTGTCAAACAGCTGACGAAAGCGTTAATTGAAAGAGGCTTGATTTAAAAATAATTAAAAAAATGCTCCGTTTTCCTGATATAGTAGACTGTAAGAATCACTACATCACACGCCGAACGCAGCGAGGCAGTTTTCATATAAGTAAGGAGAGTCTATCAATGGGGAATGTTTATTTAGTAGGTGCAGGACCTGGTGATCCTGAACTGATTACATTAAAGGCTGTTAAATGCATTCAAAAGGCCGATGTCATCTTATATGACCGCCTTGTGAACAAAGAGCTGCTTGCCTACGCGAAAGAAGGTGCTGACCTTATTTACTGCGGAAAGCTGCCCGATTACCACTTAATGAAGCAGGAAACAATCAATCATTTTCTCGTCCGCTACGCTAAAAGCGGCAAAACCGTCACCCGTCTGAAAGGCGGAGATCCGTTTGTGTTCGGCCGGGGTGCAGAAGAAGCGGAAGCCCTTGTCAAACACGGCATCCCGTTTGAAATTGTACCCGGCATCACATCGGGAATAGCTGCTGCTGCATATGCAGGAATTCCCGTCACCCACCGGGATGTGAGTGCAAGCGTCGCCTTCGTTGCCGGGCACCATAAAAACGATGAAAAAGAAGACCAAAAGTGGGCAAGTCTTGCAAAAGGGATTGATACACTTGCAATTTATATGGGAGTGGGGAACCTGCCCTATATTCAAGAGCAGCTGCTGAAAAACGGGAAGTCCAAAGATACCCCTGCTGCGCTTGTACACTGGGGAACGACTGACGTGCAGAAGACTGTGACCGGAACGCTTGAAACGATTGCAGATATTGCCAGAACTGAAAAAATCACGAACCCGAGCATGATCATCATCGGAGAAGTTGTCCGCTACCGCGAAAAAATCAGCTGGTTTGAGGAAAAAGCCTCTGAAGCTGCCATAAGCGGGGTGCTATAGGATGAAACAGGCTGTTTTATATGTCTGCCACGGCAGCCGCATCAGACAGGCCTGCGATGAGGCTGTCTCTTTTATCAGGCGGGTCCAGCCGCTCATCGAAGCGGATATTCAGGAAATTTGCTTTCTTGAACTGGCCGAGCCCTCGATTGAAGAAGGATTCGCTGCATGCGTCAAAAAAGGGGCTGAAAGAATTGCGATAGTGCCCCTGCTTCTGCTGACGGCCGCTCATGCGAAAGAAGATATACCAAAAGAAGTTGCAGAAGCTGCATCGCTTTTCCAGCATGTTGACGTAACATACGGAAAACCAATCGGTGTTCATGAAAAATTGGCTGAGAGTGTCTTCAAGCGAGTAACAGAACAGGGAGATCCCGGTCCTGACTCGCTGATTGTCATTGTCGGCAGAGGAAGCTCTGATCCGGATGTGGCAAAAGATTTAAAGGAAATCAGCCTGCTGGTAAAGGACCGTGCAGGCGGAAGCGAAGTGGAGACAGCCTTCGTGACAGCGGCAAAACCGAGTCTTGATGATATGCTTGACAGGGTTTCAGGCATGAATGATAAACGCATTTTTCTTGTGCCTTATCTGCTCTTTACAGGTCTTGTCATGAGAGAGGTTATGAGAAAGGCACTGTCTGTCCAGCACCCGGATTTAACGGTATGCAGATACCTCGGATACGACAGCGGGGTTGAGGAAGTCTTTACAGAGCGGGTGCAGGAAGCCATCTCAAACCGGGACGGTGCATTTGACTTTATCTATGAGGGAAAATCATATGCTTCCATTAATGATTGATGTGAAAAACCGGAAAGTAGTCATTATAGGCGGCGGCAAAATCGCATGCAGAAGACTTGCCGTTTTTCTTGAGCAGGGAGCAGCTGTCACAGTTGTCAGCCCTGAGGCTGCTGCGGAGATTCAGGAGCTTCACCATGCAGGCACCATTACATGGAAGCAAAAAGAAGTTCAAAAAGAAGACCTTTCGGATGCATTCATAATCATAGCAGCTGCCGGAAGCAGGGAAGTAAATGCCTGGGCTGCAGAAGCAGCAGGAAAACATCAGCTTGTGAACATTGCGGGTGAAGCCGGACTCGGAAATGTACAAGTTCCCTCGATTAAAAAAAGAGGCAGGATTACCCTGTCGGTTTCAACAGACAGCGCAAGCCCTGCTTTAGCCAAAGAAATAGCCGATCATTTTGCCAGTCAGCTGAACGAACCATTCATCAGCAAACTGAACGAACTGCATGAACACCGGAAAAACATTCACGCATCTGATCTGAGCAGGGAAGAAAAAAAGAAATTTCTTAAAAAGCTGGCAGATGACTGCATGGAACTTTTATGAAAAAGCATCCTATCTAAGATTAACGGGTACGGTTCAGAAGGTGCTAAACAGGAAATCGCAAAGTCATTCGCACACCATTCAACAATTAGAATGGTGTGTTTTTTCATTTGTTTCATTTAAACAGAATATTGGACAATTATGGTAAAATAAAAATATCAGTTATTCTGTTATAGGGCTGTTTAATTGAAGTGTGGATTCAACTTTTTGTTCAGCAATCGGGCCAAATTGTGGAATAAGCAGCAATAATTGAAAAGGTTTCGAAGAGGTCATTATACTGCCATTATTCAAAAAACCAGTATAATGCTGGAAGGTATATCAATTCTTTTAAATACTGTAAAATTTAAATAGTAGAGAAAGAGAAAAACATATTTAAACTACAGAGGTGGCTTGCTTGCTAATAAAAGATTTAAAGAAACGTGCGTTATCAATGGTTCAAATTCCCAGTCATTTTCAACCTCTTATTGAGGAGTATGTTGAGCAAGAGAATGGAGAAGGGGAGGCTATGTTTTCATGGACAAATGAAGAACAAGATGAGGGTATTACGATCAATTTGGATTTCTCGGGTAATTTGACGAGGTTATCAATTGATCATTGCGATGAAAATTTAGACGTGACTCCTTTACATATTGATGAAAAAAGGGAATGTGCAAAACAATTTATACATAGGCATTATCCTGAAGCATTGAAAGATTTAACATATAGTAAAACAATAAAACGCAGGTGTTCAGACCGTTTTTACTTTGAGCAAATCGTAATGGATTTACCGTTAGATTATGCTGGTTGTACGATTGATATAGACCACTCCGGAAAAGTTGTTAATTTTACATATGAAGGTGTGAAAAGAGTTCCTGAAGTTCCTAAAGTGTTGATTTCAAAGGGAAAACTGGTTAAAGATGTGCAAGATAGACTTGACTTTCAACTGACAATTGCTAATTTATCTCCTGATATTTATGATGTAGCGGAAGATGGACTCCGTCTTGTCTACGAACCTCAGCAATACTTTATGAAATATAGGGCGGACGTTCTGAAACCGACTTTATCGATTGTACATGACGAAGACGATCCGCAAACATATGTCTCGGTGACTCCTCCTGCGTCTACTTCCTCAAGAAAATGTTTATCTATTGAATATATCATTGGTATTACCGAGAGGATGGAAGTTATTCGAGAAGTTGATATGGGGGAAGAGACTGGTATAGTATGGCGGGATCGGGGCTTTAATATGAATGAAAAAGATCTATCTATTAACGGCTTTTTCAAGAGACAATCCGAGGAGACAGTTAAAGCTTTCATTTCAAAGAAAACGGGAAAAGTCAGAAGCTTCATATGGTTTCATGAACGAAGGGGAGATCTTCGACTTAGTAGTGAAACATGTTATCAAAAAGCTATTGCATTTTTACAAATGATCGTTCCAGATTATTATCAGTATCTGCAGCTGATCGTTCATGAAAACGAGGGGGAAGAAGTGGATGATACTTCAATGAATGAATCATTCACATTTCGTGTGCATAACGGTCACGGCATACCGATACAGCTGGAATTAGTGATAGTTGCTGTTAATCGCGAAACTGGACAGGTTGATTATTATAGCGGACCGAGTTTTGATATGGAACAATTGAGCCAAATCCCTGTTGAACCCGCTATTTCAGAAAAAGAAGCAAGTGAAATATTTATCGATCATTTGGATTTTGAATTAGCTTGGAACAAAGATATTGATAGTGTAACGGAATCCTATATCCTTGTTTATCAAGCGTGTGATCATCATTCCAGGACCCCCATCCGGTACATTGATGCCAAGACTGGAGGAGTTATATCCAATATAGATAAATAATAATTGATGACATCGAAATGGATGGTTCTAACCAAGCTACAACATATTTTCTTATCTATTTAAAGCTATAGTCTAAGTATGCTTATGGTTTTGGATAGATGGTGATTTGCTTACTTCGCTTGCTTCTTATGTACGTAGTTTTTATAAGAGCGAACTTTTAAAGAATAAAACTGTTATTCCACAATCGGGGGGCGTTGATCTAAGAAGGATTAACGCTTTTTATGTTAAAGTTATTCCATTATCGGGGCAGATTAATGGAGCAGCCCTAGGAAAACAGAGATTCATTTATCTCTGTTTTTTTATTTTTTAAAAATATTTAAAGCCAATTACTCTTTTGAGTTGTCTAATTGTTGTAAGAATAAAAAAAAGGGTGATGAACATCAACAGATTGGTAAAGAAGGCTCAACAGGGTGATAAAAAGGCATTTTTAAAACTGTTTCAATACTATGAAGAGGATATATACAGAATGGCGTATGTATATGTCAAAAATGAAAATGATGCCTTGGATGTTGTTCAAGAGGTGGCATATCGGGCCTTTAAAAATATTGAAACATTAAAAAATCCAGCGTATTTTAAAACCTGGTTAACAAAAATGGCAATTACTACTTCATTAAATTTATTAAAGAAAAATAAAAAGGTGGTTCAACTTAAACCAGAATATGAGGAATTCATCGGGGTAGAAGAACAGGATGCTCTTCTTACCATTACTCTTCAAGAGTTGTTAGAGCAATTATCAGAAGAAGAAAAAAGTATCGTTACCCTGAGGTTTTATGAAGGGTATTCGTTCAAGGAGATTGCCGAAATACTTGAGATTCCCCTTGGAACTGCAAAAACAATTTTATATCGTGCTTTAGGTAGACTGCGGAAGCATTTTAAGGAGGCTGATACTTGTGAGTAATATAAAGCAGGAAATAAACAAAATTGTAATTCCATCCACTTTGCACGAACGGGCAAAGATGGGGGTGCAAAAAGCACATATTGAAAAAGGTGGACGATTAAAAAGGTTTATCAGAAGAAATATGGTGTCAGCTATACTTGCTGCTTCTTTAATCATTCCTTCAGGCGCAATTGCATATCAGACCAATTTAGCTGACGAAATCTATGGAACATTTGAAAATGTTAAGACTCATATTTCAAGTGCCACAATGGAGGGCTATCTGCTTTTGGATGCAAAGTTAAACCAAGCGCAAGGTGATATGGAAAAGGGAGAGTATCAACATTTCAAGGAATTGCTAAACGTGATAACTCATGCCAAGGTAGCGTACGGGGATAAATACGGCAACATTGATTATACCCAAGTCCCGAGTGAAAACCTGGATGATTTAAAGAAAACCTTGTTTGAGATTCAACCTTACTTTGATAAATTGAACGGTCAAAAATCAAGCAAAGAATTACTGTCTTCAAGCGAATATGAAAAATATATAGAAGCCATTATGATGTACGAACAAATTATGGCTCAAAGTGGAATTAAAGAATCAGATGAGGTCGATAAAATCCCATCAGAACTTCAAGAAGAATTTTTGGAGGCTCAAAGAATATTGAGAAAAGTAAATGAAGAACAATTACAGCACTTAAAATAAAGGTCTTGTTCCATTATAGGAGGCGATTATCAAAGAAAGGATAATTGCTTCTTTTATTGAACTCTTTAAGAAGTATGCAAAGATTTAAATGATAGGAGGATGACCGTTGGCTAAAACAGTTACCTTTTCTTTCGCTAGTTCAAATTATGCAGGTATAGAAGCGGCAGAAACATTTAGTCTTAAAGAATTAGGAATTGACGAGGAATTAAATGGTGAAAATTTGAAAACAGAATTAGATAAAATATTTCAGGCTTGGGTTTGGGATAAGATTAATATTTCATACAGTATTGTAATAAGTGACTAGTTAAAGGTTCTATGTGCTATTTTGAATGCTGGACAAAGTGGGGTGGTTATCTAAAAATGTGTAAGAAGCTGGGATATGCAAGTATATTAACAGGCTTAGTGCTTATGGGCGTGTCAGTAATAAACTTCACCACACCTATTGGTGAAAAGGAAATGTCAATTGGTCATACATATCTAGGTATTTCTGAACCAGTTCCCACTCTATTAGGATTATTTATTGGAGCGGTCTTAATTTGCTGGTCTTTTTACCTTATATGGAATATATCTGCGAAAAAGTCAATTGAAATAGCGGTATTAGCCATAATTGTCATTTCTCTATTTCCAATTGTCATACTATTCTTTTATGCTGGCTCCATTTAATTTTCTGCTTGGCGATTTATTAAGCAATCGGGTGCTTTAATGAAACAAGAGAGAATCCGTATTAGGTTGAGCTCCTTTTTTCGTATGCCATTTGACGTGCATATCAATACCTATCCGGTCAGTATGCTAATTGATTATATTAATTAGCATGTTATTTGGCAGTTTACACCTTTCAACCATACCTGTTACCTTTAACAGAGCCTTATCTAAAATGTAATCTGACTCACTGTTTAATTTAAAACATGAGTCTATTTCAAACCTTTTGAAGCTTATTAGAATGCTCCAAGCTCCAGTGGACTGAAGCGGAAGGCACTTGACTCCTGCGGGATGAAGAGGGCACTGAAGATCCCGCAAGCGCAGCGAGGAAGCTTCAGGCACTCCCCGCGGAAAGCAAGTGACTGGAGCGCAAGGGAGCGGGTACGATATGGAGCGTTATAAATTATATAAATACAGCCCGCCATTAAAAAGAGGGAAGAATAAGTTCTTGTCCTTGAGCCAAAGTGTAAAATCTATGTTTTTCCTAAGTATGCAGGAATACAAAAAAAGATATGGAATGGTATCAAAGGACATCTAACAAAAATCTGGAGGAGAAAAAATGAAAAGCCCTGTACTGAACCAAATCGGAACCGTCTTCGTTCCTGTCAGCGATGTAGAAAAAGCAAGAGACTGGTATTGCAGCATTCTAGGTGTGGAACCTCAAGGAGAAATCCAGTTCGGCCATATTTATGTTCTCCCGATGCAGGGGACAGGTGCCGTTCTCGACAGCAAGATTTACCGAGAGGGAGAAGCATCAAAAGTGCCTTTGTTTCACTTCAATGCCGAAGATATTAATACAGCTCATTCATTCATTAAAGAAAAAGGAGCTGCACGGCAATCGGACATTCAGCATGATCATTATTTTACGTTTCAGGACCCTGACGGAAACACGCTCATGGTATGCAAGTGCTGATTCAATAAAAAGACCCCGGAAATCTCGTTTCCGGGGTCTTTCTCTTACTTTTTAAGCTTGATCACAAGATCGGGATCCGGCGTGACATAGACCGTCTGCTGGTTGTCGTAGATGACAAAGCCGGGCTTTGATCCGTTCGACTTTTTGATGTGACGGACTTTTGTGTAGTCTACCGGAACAGAGCTTGAGCCTTTTGCTTTACTGAAGTACGCTGCAAGGTTCGCTGCTTCGAGGATGGTTTCATCGCTTGGCTCCGGATGGCGGATCACGACGTGGGAGCCTGGAATATCTTTCGTGTGCAGCCAGATATCATCCCGGGCTGCCGTTTTGTTTGTCAGGTGATCGTTTTGCTTATTGTTTTTTCCTACAAGAATTTCGGTGCCGTCGCTGGATCGGTATGCTTCCAGCACGATTTTTGCCTGTTTGGGCTTTTTGTTTCCTTTTGTCTGTTTCTTTTTAAGATAGCCGCCTTCCATGAGTTCCTCTCGGATTTCCTCTATATCCTTCGGGGAAGCGGATTCGATTTGCTGGAAAAGGTTTTCGAAATAGGCAATCTCTTTTTCGGCAAGTGAAATCTGCTCTTTTACATATGCGACAGATTTCTTTGCTTTGTTGTATTTCTGAAAATAGGCCTGTGCATTATCTGACGGCGTTTTTTGAGGATTCAGCGTGATGGTGACTGTATCCCCGTTATAGTAATTGATGACATCCGCAGATGCATCTCCGCGCTTGATCGCGTACATATTGGCTGTAATCAGCTCTCCCTGAAGCTTGTACTTTTCAGCTTTTTCAGCATCCTTTAGCGTTCCCTCAAGTTTTTTGATTTTCGTTTTATTTTTTTTGATTTCATTCTGCACGAACCGTTCCAGATCATTTCCCTGCTGCTTAACTCTGTCCCTTGCTGCTTTTCCGTAATAGTACCGGTCAAGCATTTCAGAAATGGTTGAAAACGGCTTTTGTCTTCCTTCCAGGTGGGTGAGGGGAAGAATGTAAAAATACTCTTTTTCCGGAAGTTCAATCATGGCAGGTGAAATATGATGCTCTTTAATTTGACCGACTAGAGAAAGAAAGGACTGCGGCAGACTGCTTCTGTTGGCAAGGCCTGCGCGGAACAGGATCTCGCGTGCAAACAGCGGGGAGATCCCTGAGAACTGCTGCATGATCTGCTGGTCTAATTTTCCTGCGTTAAAATCGAGCTTCCGGAGCACGGTTTCTTCCGTTGCTTCAAATGGATCTGCTTTCATCTGCTCGGGGGGAAGCACATATTCCTGTCCGGGCATCACCGTCCGGTGGCGGTTTACAGCAGGTGAAAGGTGCTTAATGCTGTCAAGAATCATATTCCTGCCGCGGTCTATTAAAATGATATTGCTGTGTCTTCCCATGACTTCAATGATCACCCTCTTGTAGGTGACATCTCCAATTTCGCTTCGCCCTTTCACATCGATATAGAGAATCCGCTCCATCCCAATCTGACCGATTTCCTCAATGACTCCGCCTTCAAGATGCTTTCTCATCAGCATGCAGAACATCGGAGGCTCACTCGGATTTTCGTAGCTTTCTTCTGTAATGTGAATTCTTGCATAGCTCGGATGAGCAGAAAGCAAAAGCTTATGATTGGCCCCATTTGAGCGGATCACAAAAATGAGTTCGTTTTTATACGGCTGATGAACCTTTGAGATTCGGCCGTTTTCAAGTAAAGTTTTAAGTTCTTCTGTTATCGCATATGTAAACATGCCATCAAATGACATCGCAAGCACCCTTTTCTATAGCTGTTTAGGAAACAATTGTTCATTCGAATTATTATAGCATTTTTTCGGACAGGTCTGAATAAATTGGCATTAGAAGAGATTGTCCTACTATTTAGAGTATTGAGAGGTGTAATAATCATTCATGAAATGGCATGAAGTGAAACCTGAGGAAGTACTAGAGTCCATTCATTCCAGCAGGGAAAACGGTTTGTCTGAAAAAGACGTACAGAAACGGGTCAGGCACCACGGATTTAATGAACTGAAGGAAGCGGAAAAACCTTCAGCCTTTTTAGTGTTTCTTGAGCAGTTCAAAGATTTTATGGTCCTTGTATTACTCGCGGCAACTCTGATATCCGGTTTGCTCGGCGAATACATTGATGCCATTGCAATCATTGCCATTGTGCTGGTAAACGGGATCCTTGGTTTTTTCCAGGAGCAGAAAGCAGAGAAGTCTCTCCAGGCGCTGAAAGAAATGTCGGCGCCTCAGGTGCAGGCCTTGAGAGAAGGAGAGTGGACAAGAATCCAGTCAAAGGACCTTGTTCCCGGTGATATCGTGAAGTTTTCAAGCGGTGACAGGATCGGGGCAGATCTCAGGCTGCTTGAAGCAAAAAGCCTTGAGATTGAAGAATCAGCCCTTACAGGTGAATCTCTTCCTGTTGCCAAATGCACAAATGCCCTTGCTGACAGTCAGGCAGGAATTGGGGATCTCGTGAATATGGCGTTTATGGGAACGCTTGTGACAAGGGGAAATGGTGTCGGGGTTGTCGTCGCAACGGGAATGAACACCGCGATGGGACAGATTGCAGACCTTCTTCAATCAGCTGAAACGCTTGAAACTCCGCTGCAAAGACGGCTTGAACAGCTTGGCAAAATTCTCATCATTGTAGCCCTTGCCCTTACATGTTTAGTAGTAGCAGTCGGAGTCATTCAGGGACATGAGCTTTACGATATGTTCCTTGCAGGCGTGTCGCTTGCAGTAGCTGCAATCCCGGAGGGTCTCCCTGCGATTGTGACGGTTGCCCTGTCTCTTGGCGTCCAGAGGATGATCAAACAGCGTTCAATTGTCAGAAAGCTTCCTGCTGTTGAAACGCTTGGATGTGCGTCTGTCATTTGTTCGGATAAAACTGGTACGATGACACAGAACAAAATGACGGTTACACACATCTGGTCGGGCGGTACGACGTGGACACTGAGCGGAACAGGCTATCAGCCTAAAGGCGAGTTTTTTATCAATGACCAGAAAGTGCTTGTGAAAGACAGCAGGCCGCTGCAGCAGATTCTGACGTTCGGCATGCTCTGCAACTCGGCAGAAATAACCGAAAAAGATGACGACTATGTTCTCGACGGCGATCCGACTGAAGGGGCTATGGCTGTTGCGGCGATGAAAGCCGGACTGTCGAGAGAATCGCTCCTCAAACAATTTAAACTGGTGGAAGAGTTCCCATTTGATTCAACGAGAAAAATGATGAGTGTCATCATCGAGGATAAAAACGGAAAACGATTTGCAGTTACAAAAGGAGCACCTGATATTCTTCTGAAAAAACTTGATTTTGTTCTATGGGGCGAACAACAGCATGCTGTTTCTTCAAAATATGAAGCAGAAATCATGGGAGCGATCGACAGCCTTGCTTCCCAGGCACTGAGAACGATAGCAGTTGCATTTAAACCTGTACCCGTACAAAGTGTGTACCATCAGCATGAAGTTGAGAGAAACCTCGTATTTCTTGGGCTGCAGGGCATGATTGATCCGCCGCGCCCTGAGGTGAAACAGGCTGTAAAAGAATGCAGGCAGGCCGGGATCAAAACCGTTATGATCACAGGGGACCATGCAAATACAGCGCGCGCAATCGCCTCTCAGCTTGATCTTCTTCCTCCAAATGGAAAAGTGCTGGACGGTGCGGCACTGTCTGCCATGTCAGATGAAGAGCTTGTGGGGGTAGTGGAAGATGTCTATGTTTTTGCAAGGGTTTCGCCTGAGCATAAGCTTAAAATTGTCAAAGCACTGCAAAGCAGGGGGCACGTCGTTGCCATGACGGGTGACGGGGTGAATGATGCTCCTGCCATCAAATCCGCCGACATCGGGATTTCAATGGGTATAACAGGAACAGATGTCGCAAAAGAAGCCTCTTCTCTTATTCTGGTTGATGACAATTTTGCAACCATTAAGCTTGCTATTAAAGAAGGACGCAATATATATGAGAATATCAGAAAATTCATCAGGTATCTGCTTGCCTCAAATGTCGGCGAGATTCTCGTTATGCTGTTTGCGATGCTTCTGGCCCTGCCGCTGCCGCTCGTTCCGATTCAGATCCTGTGGGTGAATCTTGTCACAGACGGTCTTCCGGCCATGGCCCTGGGTCTCGATCAGCCTGAAGGCGATCTGATGCAGAGAAAACCAAGGCATCACAAAGAAGGTGTCTTTGCGCGGGGTCTAGGATGGAAAGTCATTTCAAGGGGATTTTTAATCGGTGCTGTCACTCTCGCAGCCTTCATGATTGTCTATTACAGAGACCCGGAAAATTTGATTTATGCACAGACCATCGCCTTTGCAACGCTCGTCATGGCCCAGCTGATTCACGTTTTTGACTGCAGAAGCGAGCGGTCCGTATTCTTAAGAAATCCATTTGAAAATCTCTACCTGGTCGGTGCAGTCATTTCATCCGTCCTGCTCATGCTCGGTGTCATCTACTATGCTCCGATGCAGCCGATTTTCCACACGGTGCCGATTTTGGCGCGAGACTGGCTTCTCGTTCTCGGACTGTCCGCGATTCCAACTTTTTTGCTCGCGGGGTCACTTTTGACAAGTAAAAAAAGGGAGAATATGCTATAATTTTAAAGGTAATAGAGTTCTCTATTACCTTTTCTTTTGTTTAAATACACAGAAAAGCATTTCTTATGATATGATCAGATAATTGGATGTGATAAAAATGGTATGCAGCATGACAGGATATGGACGTTCAACTGAGAGAAATGATCAACACACCATAACAGCCGAAATGAAATCGGTTAATCACCGTTTTTTTGAAATTAGCGTAAGAATGCCTAGACAATTGATGTCTGTTGAGGATAAAATCAAAAAAGTGATCTCATCCGAGGTTAAAAGAGGACGGGTGGAAGTATACATAACGATTGAAGGCGAAGCGCTCGCAGAACGGGTCATTGAGATTGACTGGAAGCTGCTTGACCAGTATGCGGATGCGGCGTCGGAAATGGAAAACCGGTATCAGACCGGGAGCAGGCTGAAGCTTTCAGATCTGTTCAGGCTTGACAGTGTCTTTTCCGTGGCTGAAATGGCTAAAGGAAATGAAACACTTGAAGATTTGATTCTTTCGGCTGTCAGGGGTGCCGCCATGCAGCTTAAGGATATGAGGCGCGAGGAAGGATCCTATTTGAAAAATGATCTTCTGAAGCAGCTGTCTGAAATAGAGGCATATGCAGACGAAATTGAAAAGCATGCCCCGGACGTTGTGCTCCGTTATAAAAACAGGCTCGAGAAGAAGATGGCTGAGCTGTCAGAAGGTTCCATCGATGACAGCAGAATTGCAGCCGAAGCAGCCCTCTTTGCTGACCGGGCGGACATATCAGAGGAGATTACAAGAATTAGAAGCCACCTTCTTCAGTTCAGGCAGACAATTGAAAAGCCTGAGCCTGCCGGCAGAAAGCTTGATTTTCTTGTTCAGGAGCTGAACCGCGAAGCAAATACGATCGGTTCAAAAGCAAATGACAAAGACATCTCAAGATGCTCAGTCGAACTGAAAAGCGTGATTGAAAGAATCAAAGAACAGGTTCAAAATATTGAATAATTAGCAGTTAATCGTTTATGCCGGGCCTTTTAGGGCAAAAATAGGGTTGTCGTTTATTAGGGGGAGCAAACAGATGAGTATTAAACTAATTAACATTGGCTTTGGAAATATTGTTTCTGCCAATCGGATTATCTCGATTGTCAGTCCTGAATCAGCTCCGATTAAAAGGATCATTCAGGATGCCCGTGACAGAGCGATGCTTATTGATGCGACTTACGGACGCAGAACAAGAGCAGTTGTGATTATGGACAGCGATCATATTATACTATCTGCGGTTCAGCCAGAAACGGTTGCCCACAGGCTTTCAAATAAAGACGAGTTAACAGACGAAGGGTAGGGAACGTTCTGGATATGAAAGAAAGAGGATTACTCATCGTGCTTTCGGGTCCTTCAGGAGTCGGGAAAGGTACAGTGCGGAAAGCCATTTTTTCGCAGAATACAGACTTTGAATATTCGATCAGCATGACAACGCGCAAGCCCCGCGCGGGAGAAGTTGACGGAGTCGACTATTTCTTTAAAACAAGAGAGGAATTTGAGCAGCTTATAAAAGAAGAAGGTCTGCTTGAATGGGCGGAATTTGTAGGGAATTACTACGGCACGCCGATTGAATACGTTGAAAAAACGCTCAGTGAAGGAAAAGATGTCTTCCTTGAGATTGAAGTGCAGGGTGCCCTGCAGGTCAGAAAGGCATTTCCGGAAGGATTGTTCATCTTCCTGATGCCGCCGAGCTTAAGCGAACTGAAAAACCGGATCGTCACACGCGGCACTGAGACACAGGAGATTATTAATAACCGAATGGCTGCTGCCAAAGAAGAAATCGAAATGATGGATGCATACGACTATGTAGTCGAAAATGACCAGGTGGACCTTGCCTGTGCACGCATTCGCGCGATCGTAACGGCTGAGCACTGCAGACGTGACCGCATCGCACTTCGCTATAAGAAAATGCTGGAGGTTGAATAAAACATATGCTATATCCATCTATTGACAAACTTATGAACAAACTGGATTCAAAATACACGCTTGTAACGGTTGCCGCAAGACGCGCACGCGAAATGCAGGAAAATCATGATCAGCAGATCGTGAAGCCTGTTTCTCATAAATACGTAGGAAAAGCACTTGAAGAAATTCATTCAGGCCTGCTTGATTATGAAAAACAAGACTAATTAAATCACTTATAAAAATAACAACCTGCTTCATCATGGGTTGTTATTTTTTCATACTGTCAGCAATTACAAAATTAACAGCACTGATGGGGGGATGTAAAATGAAGGGCAAAAAAATACTCCTTTGTGTAAGCGGGGGAATTGCAGTCTATAAAGCAGCTGCGCTGACAAGCAAGCTGGTGCAGGCGGGAGCAGAAGTGAAAGTGATCATGACGGCTTCAGCCCGTGAATTTGTCCAGCCTCTTACGTTTCAGGCACTGTCAAAAAATGATGTCTATTACGACACGTTCGATGAGAAAAATTCTGCGGTTATCGCTCACATTGATCTAGCAGACTGGGCGGATCTGATCATAGTGGCACCGGCTACAGCCAACACAATCGGAAAGCTTGCAAATGGCATAGCAGATGACATGCTTACGACTACTTTGCTTGCATCCACAGCTCCCGTATGGATTGCTCCTGCTATGAACGTCCATATGTATGATCACCCTGCCGTTCAAAAGAACATCATGACCCTTTCGCAGTTCGGCTATCAGTACATTGAACCGAGCGAAGGGTATCTTGCGTGCGGGTATGTCGGAAAAGGCAGGCTTGAAGAGCCGGAGAAAATCACGGCGCTGATCGCAGCTTATTTTTCCGCTGAAGCTGAACAGCCGCTAAAAGGCAAAAAAGTGATCATAACCGCAGGGCCTACACGTGAAAAAGCAGATCCTGTCCGATTCTTCTCGAATTCATCGACTGGGAAAATGGGATATGCCCTCGCTGCTGCGGCAAAAGACATGGGAGCCGAGGTCACTCTGGTGTCCGGCCCGGTCAGTCTCACCCCGCCGCAGGGAGTAGAAACGGTCAATGTAGAATCGGCTGAAGACATGTATCAGGAGACAGTTAAGAGGTTCGGTGAATCGGACATCGTGATCAAATCTGCTGCCGTAGCCGATTACCGCCCCCGTCTTGTGTCTGATCAAAAAATGAAGAAGCAGGACGGCGATCTTGTGATTGAGTTTGAACGGACGAAGGATATTTTAAAAGAGCTCGGCGAACGGAAAGAGCATCAGATTCTTGTCGGATTTGCTGCTGAGACCGATCACGTTGAGGATTATGCATTAAAAAAACTTGAAAAGAAAAACCTTGATATGATTGTAGCAAACAATGTGAATCAGGATGGCGCCGGTTTTGGCACAGATACAAACATTGTGACGATCTTTAAGCGTGGCGGAGAAAAAAGGGAACTTCCCGTTATGTCCAAAGAAGAAGTCTCAAAGAATATTCTCCGCGAGATCATCCGTCTGGATAAAGGAGTTTAAATGATGAAGTTTGCCAGTGTAATCGTAGATGTTAAAGCCATGCAGACAGACAGGGCGTTCGATTACCTGATTCCTGAAAAATGGACGGGTTTTATCAAACCCGGCATGCGTGTGATCGTGCCGTTCGGACCGCGTGCGGTACAGGGGTTTGTTACCGCTCTGAAAGACAGCAGCGATTTTGACAAAGTGAAGCCGATTACGGAAGTTATGGATATCACGCCTGCATTGACCGCGGAGCTTCTTGACATTGGCCACTGGCTGACAGAGACAACACTCTGCTTTAAAATTTCTGCTTTTCAGGCCATGCTCCCTGCTGCCATGAAAGCGAAGTATGATAAAGAGATCCGCCTGACATCCTCTGAGGCAAGGGACAGGCTGCATCCGAAGTCTGCCCGCTGGTTTGAAAAAGCACCGGGCATCTTCTGGAAAGAGATAGAGAAAAGTGACAGCGTAAAAGAGCTTCAGGGGGATATTGAGCGCGGGCTGCTTGAGGTCATATACCGGGTAAAACAGAAAAACAAACAAAAAACACAGAAGGTCATCCGTGCTGCTGTCTCATCAGACGTGCTGAAGGAGGAAGCCTCAGGGTGCACGCCTCAGGCAGCAAAGCAAAAAAAAGTGCTGGATTATTTCGCAGAAATGGGGGGAGCGGCTGTCCCTCTGCAGGAGCTTTTGCTTAAGCTGAATATCACGGACTCTCCCGTCAAGACTCTCATAAAGAAAAATCTTCTGTCTGAATCCTGGGAAGAAATCTACAGAGACCCGTATGCTGACCGTACATTCCAGAAAACAGAGTCTCTGCCGCTGACACCAGAACAGCAGACAGCGATTGCGCCTATTCTTGACGGCATCGAACGGACCGCGCATGATGTCTTTTTGATGTATGGGGTCACGGGAAGCGGGAAAACAGAGGTTTATCTTCAATCCATTGAATCCGTGCTAAATCAGGGGAGGGAAGCGATTGTTCTTGTGCCTGAAATCTCACTGACGCCGCAGATGGTCAACCGGTTTAAAGCGAGGTTCGGTTCGCTTGTTGCGGTGCTCCACAGCGGTCTTTCAATCGGTGAAAAATACGATGAGTGGAGAAAAATCCGCCGCGGTGAAGTTAAGCTTGTCGTAGGAGCAAGGTCTGCCGTTTTTGCTCCGTTTACAAATCTTGGCATGATCATCATCGACGAGGAGCATGAAAGCAGCTACAAGCAGGAAGAAAATCCCCGCTATCATGCAAGGGATGTAGCCATTTACAGGGCAAAGCGCCACAAGTGCCCTGTTGTCCTCGGCAGCGCAACCCCTTCCCTTGAGTCGTTTGCACGAGCGGGTAAAGGGGTCTATCAGCTGCTTGCCTTGAAAGAACGCGTGAACAGCCGCCCCCTTCCCGAAGTGGAAATTGTGGATATGCGGGATGAACTCAGGAGCGGGAACAGGACAATGTTTTCAAAGGTGCTGCTTGAGAAGCTGGAGGACAGGCTGGAAAAAGGGCAGCAGTCCGTACTGTTCCTGAATAAAAGAGGATATTCCTCCTTTATCATGTGCAGGGACTGCGGCTGTGTAAAAGGCTGTCCCCATTGTGACATTTCCCTTACGTATCACAAGCGCGGACATTTGTTGAAATGCCATTACTGCGGCCATGAGGAGCCGATGCCGGGTGTCTGCCCTGAGTGTTCAAGCGAGCATATCCGCTTTTTTGGGACCGGCACACAGAGGGTTGAAGAGGAACTGGCAAAAGTCCTGCCGGAAGCCCGGATAATCCGCATGGATGTTGACACTACGGGTAAAAAAGGGGCACATGAAAGACTCCTTACAGCGTTCGGCAGCAAAGAGGCAGATATCCTCTTAGGCACACAGATGATTGCAAAAGGACTGGATTTTCCTGATGTGACGCTTGTTGGAGTTCTGACGGCAGATACGATGCTGCATTTGCCTGACTTCAGGGCGTCTGAAAAAACGTTTCAGCTTCTAACCCAGGTCTCAGGCAGGGCGGGGAGGCATTTGCTTCCGGGAGAAGTTGTGATTCAGTCTTATTCACCGGAGCATTACAGTATCCAGCTTGCAGGAAAGCATGATTATGATTCATTTTACATGCAGGAGATGACAGCAAGAAAGCAGCATGCATACCCTCCGTTTTACTTTCTTGCACTCGTCACGGTCAGTCATCCGGATCTGTTAAAAGCCGTCTCTGTGACGGAGAAAATTACCCAGCACCTGAATTACAAATTGTCAGATCATGTTCAGATTCTCGGTCCGTCCGCTTCGCCGATTCCAAGGGTAAACGATAGATATCGCTATCAATGCATGATAAAATACAAGCGGGAAGAAAATCTTCATTCTGCGCTGAAGATGATTATTGAACGGTTTCAGCAGGATATGAACAAAAATCAGCTGTCCATTTCAATAGATATGAATCCTAACGCCATGATGTAGGTTTCAGAATGCGGATTAGCGTCAAAACTGGAGAAAAAATAAGCTTTTAAGTAGTTGGAGGACGTTTCATTGGCTATTAAACCGATTGTTCTGCATCCGGCAGATGTGCTGGAGCAGGAATGTGAAGATATAACAGTATTTGACAGAAAGCTGTCAAAGCTGCTGAAAGATATGTATGATACAATGATTGAACTTGACGGTGTGGGACTTGCCGCTCCCCAAATTGGAGTGCCTGTCCGTGCAGCTGTTGTTGATATAGATGATCATCACGGGACGATTGAACTGATTAACCCGGTGATCATCGAAAAAAAAGGCTCTCAGACTGGTCCTGAGGGCTGCTTGAGTTTTCCCGGCCTTTTTGGAGAAGTAGAGCGTAGCGAGTATGTGAAAGTGAAGGCTCAAAACCGCAAGGGCAAACCATTTGTTATGGAAGCAAATGGTTTTTTAGCGAGAGCGATCCAGCATGAAATCGATCACCTTCATGGAATTCTTTTCACGTCCAAGGTGACAGCCTATTTAAATGAAGAAGAGCTAGAAGAATCGGAAGGATGATGGTCATGACACGAATTGTATTTATGGGAACGCCCGACTTTTCTGTTCCTGTACTTAAGAGACTTATAAATGAAGGGTACAATGTGGTCGGGGTTGTCACCCAGCCGGACCGTCCAAAAGGCAGAAAGAAAACTCTTACGCCGCCGCCTGTAAAGGTGGAAGCAGAAAAGCAGAATATACCCGTTCTGCAGCCTGAAAAAATCAGAGATAAAAAAGAACTTGAAAAAGTGCTCGCTTTGCAGCCTGATCTCGTTGTAACCGCCGCTTTCGGGCAAATTCTTCCGAATGAACTGCTGGAAGCGCCAAAGCACGGCTGCATTAATGTCCATGCTTCGCTGCTACCTGAGCTGAGAGGCGGGGCTCCGATTCATTATTCGATCCTTCAGGGGAAAAAGAAAACAGGCATTACCATTATGTATATGGCTGAAAAGCTTGATGCCGGCGATATTCTTACGCAGTCTGAAGTGGAGATTGATGAACGGGATCACGTAGGAACACTGCACGATAAACTAAGTGCTGCAGGAGCGGATCTTCTGTCTGAAACGCTGCCTCCTCTTTTGGAAGGCAACCTTACACCGCAGAAGCAGGATCACGAAAAAGCGACATTCGCTTCAAACATTAAACGGGAACAGGAAATCATTGACTGGACGAAGTCCGGAGAGGACATTTATAACCATATCAGAGGCTTAAACCCTTGGCCTGTTGCCTATACCTACCTTAATGGCCAGGTTGTGAAAATCTGGTGGGGAGAAAAAATGACGGGAAGCAAACATACCGCACAGCCGGGAACCGTCATCGGAATTGATTCAGATGGGATCGTCGTCTCCACAGGAAATACGACAGCCATCAAGATCACAGAACTTCAGCCTTCAGGGAAGAAAAAAATGAACGGCGAAGACTTCCTCAGGGGCGCTCAAATCCAGGCAGGAGACAAGTTGGGAGAGAGCCATGAAGAAAAATAATGTCCGCGTAACGGCTCTTGAAACGCTGCTCATGATCGAAAAAAACCAGGCGTACAGCCATCTCCTGCTAAACTCCATGATAAAGAAGCACGGTGTAAAAGAGATTGATATCCCTCTGCTTACAGAAATCGTATACGGGACGCTGCAGCGCAGGGATACGCTGGATTTTTATCTTGCGCCTTTTATTAAAAATGCCAAAAAAACAGAGCAGTGGGTGCAAAATCTCTTAAGGCTTTCCGTGTATCAGATGGTGTATCTGGACAGAGTGCCGGAGCGCGCAGTATTTCACGAGGCAGTTGAAATTGCAAAACACAGGGGCCACAAAGGCATTGCATCCTTTGTCAATGGCATCTTAAGATCCATTCAGCGAAAGGGGCTGCCCTCAACTGCTGAAATAAAAGATGAGGCAGAGCGCATCGCTGTTGAGACAAGCTTTCCGCTATGGCTTGTGAAGCGCTGGATCAGCCAGCTTGGGGCGAATGATGCGAAAAAAATGTGCGAAGCCACTTTGACGCCGCCAAGTGTATCAGCCCGTGTCAATCTTATGAAAAACACCCGCGGTGAGTTAATGGAGCGGCTTTTAGCAAAAGGTTTTCAAATGGAAGAGGGCGATCTGACTGCTGATGCCATTAAAAGCCTGAAAGGCAGCCTTGTGCAGACGGAAGAATTTAAAGAAGGCAGGTTTACGATTCAGGATGAAAGTTCGATGCTGGTTGCAAGAACTCTTGCCCCTGAAAAAGGAGATGCCGTTCTCGATGCATGCGCAGCTCCCGGGGGAAAATCAACCCATATAGCGGAGATTCTTGAGAACACAGGGACCGTTTACTCCCTTGATCTCCACACACATAAAGTCAGCCTGATCACTGAACAGGCGGAAAGACTCGGCCTTACAAACATTAAGACTGAAGCAATGGACAGCAGAAAAGTGCATGAGCGCTTTAAAAACGAACAGTTTGACAAAATACTGGTCGATGCCCCATGCTCAGGACTTGGGGTTGTCAGACGAAAGCCTGACATTAAATACACGAAATCAGCCGAAGACGTAAAAAGGCTGTCGCAAATTCAGCTGGAAATTCTGTCATCTGCCGCGCCTTTACTCAAAAAAGGTGGTACACTAGTCTATAGTACATGTACAATTGACAGCGAAGAAAACGGGCAGGTTGTTGACAAATTTCTTGCAGAACACAGTGAATTTGAACTTGATTCAGCAATGGCTGACCGGCTGCCGGAGGCTGCAAAGCCGTATGCAGACGGAGGGCAAGTGCAGATTCTGCCCCACTATTTTGGAACTGACGGATTTTATATAGCAAGCTTAAGAAAGAAGGTGTAAAAATGGAAGAGGTAAAACGCACAAAGAAAACAGTCATCGAAGAAAACAAAAAACCTTCCATTTATTCTCTCGAACTGGGAGAAATAAAAAACTGGCTTACGGAAAACGGAGAAAAGCCTTTCAGGGCTGCTCAGATTTTTGACTGGCTTTATATTAAACGGGCAACAGCATTTGAAGAGATGTCAAACCTTTCAAAGGCGCTCAGAACAAAACTTGAGGAGAACTTTACGCTTACCACGCTTAAAACAATCATTCAGCAGACATCAAGCGACGGCACGATGAAGTTCTTATTCGAGCTGCACGACGGCTATTCCATTGAAACGGTTCTGATGCGCCATGAATACGGCAATTCAGTATGCGTAACAACACAGGTCGGCTGCCGGATCGGCTGTACGTTCTGCGCTTCAACACTGGGCGGATTAAAACGCAACCTTGAAGCAGGAGAAATCGTTGCCCAGGTCGTAAAAGTACAAAAGGCTCTTGATGAACTTGGAGAAAGGGTAAGCCATGTCGTCATAATGGGTATCGGAGAACCGTTTGATAACTATGATGAAATGATGGGATTCCTTAAAATCATCAATCATGACGACGGTTTGAATATTGGTGCACGCCATATTACCGTATCTACAAGCGGAATCATTCCTAAAATCTACAAATTTGCGGACGAACAGCTGCAAATTAACTTCGCTGTATCTCTGCATGCACCGAATACAGAACTCAGAAGCCGCTTAATGCCGATCAACAGAGCATATAAGCTGCCTGAGCTGATGGAAGCTATTGAGTATTATGTGAACAAAACAGGACGACGCGTCAGCTTCGAATACGGGCTGTTCGGCGGAGTAAATGATGGGGTAGAACACGCTGAAGAGCTCGCAGCGCTTATTAAGCATCTAAAATGCCATGTAAACCTGATTCCCGTGAACTATGTGCCTGAGCGCGATTATGTAAGAACTCCTAAAGAACAGATTGATCTTTTTGAGAAAACATTGAAAAAGCGCGGCATTAATGTAACGACAAGACGCGAGCAGGGTCATGATATCGATGCAGCATGCGGTCAGCTGAGAGCGAAGGAGCGCAAAGAGGAGACGAGGTGACTTCATGGAAACCGTTATCGCAACAGACAGGGGAAAAGTGAGACAGCACAATGAAGACAGCGTTGGTGTTTTTCAAAATAAAGACGGTGATGTTTTAGCCGTCGTGGCTGACGGAATGGGCGGTCATTTAGCAGGTGATGTAGCAAGCCAGATGACGATTGCTGCATTAAAAGAGATGTGGGAGGATGCCTCGGGCATATCCTCCCCCGATCTCGCCTCAGGCTGGCTTTCGGACCATGTGGCAAAGGTGAATCTGACCTTGCTGCAGCATGCAAAAACACATCCTGACTGCAGCGGAATGGGCACGACCGTTGTGGCGGCAATTTGTACAGAAGCTTTTGCAAGTGTCGGTCATATTGGCGACAGCCGCGGCTATCTCTGCAACAGCAGCGGGTTTAAACAAATTACAGAAGACCACTCGCTTGTCAATGAACTTGTGAGATCCGGACAAATATCAAGAGAAGATGCCGAGCATCATCCGCGCAAGAACGTTCTTGTAAGGGCTTTAGGAACAGAGGAACACGTGGAACTTGACATGACCTCAATTTGTCTTGAAGAATCTGATCTTCTTCTATTATGTTCCGATGGCCTGTCGAACAAAGTAGGCGAAGAGGAGCTTAAGGATCTGCTTTCATCTGGTGACTCGCTTCAGAACATTGCTCAGGAACTGATCAGAAAGGCGAATGATAACGGGGGAGAGGACAACATTTCACTCGTCATCGTCAAACAGCCGTCTGAAATCAAAGAGGGTGATGGGGCGTGCTGATCGGCAAGCGGTTAAGCGGCAGATATAAAATACTCCGCGTGATAGGCGGCGGAGGAATGGCTAACGTATATTTGGCGCGGGACATGATATTAGACCGCGATGTTGCAATGAAAGTTCTCAGATTCGATTTTTCAAACGACGACGAATTCATTAAACGGTTCAGGCGTGAGGCACAGTCTGCAACAAGCCTAGCCCACCCGAATATTGTCAGCATTTTTGATGTTGGAGAAGAAGACGGCATCTACTATATTGTTATGGAGTATGTGGAAGGAAACACACTTAAGCAATACATACAGCAGTATGCTCCCCTGCATCCGAGAGAAGCTCTCAATATCATGGAGCAAATCGTATCAGCCATTGCACACGCCCACGAAAACCATATTGTCCACAGGGATATCAAGCCTCATAACATCCTGATCGATCCTCATGGCAATGTGAAAGTAACGGATTTCGGGATTGCAATGGCGCTTAGCTCGACCACGATTACCCAGACAAATTCTGTCCTGGGATCTGTCCATTACCTTTCGCCTGAACAGGCAAGGGGAGGAATGGCCAATAAAAAATCAGATATCTATTCACTTGGCATTGTGCTCTTTGAACTTTTGACCGGAAGACTGCCGTTTGACGGAGAATCGGCCATTTCCATTGCGCTGAAGCACCTGCAGTCTGAAACGCCTTCTGCCAAGCGCTGGAATGCGACGGTTCCCCAAAGTGTTGAAAACATTATTTTAAAAGCAATGGCAAAGGACACGTTTCACCGCTATGAGTCTGCTGAAGAGATGGAAGCTGATCTATCAACCGCTTTAAATCCGGAACGGCTTCATGAAGAAAAGTTTGTCATACCTGAAGATACAGAGGCAACAAAAGCCATACCGATTATCACGGATTCAGATATGTTTGAAAAAACAGGGGATACGCTTGTTCGAGCGCCTGAACCGGCTGCGGAAGAAACGGCTGTAAAACATGCGCCGGTAAAGAAAGAAAAAAAGAAAAAAGAAGAGAAAAAGAAAAAAAGCAAAGCGGGAGTCATCCTGATCAGCCTCTTTTTGATCCTTCTTGCAGCAGGAGTTGCCGCTGTCACCGTTGTGCCTGCCCTGATGATGCCAAAAGATGTGGAAGTTCCTGATCTGACAGGGATGAAGTATCAGGATGCGGTTGAGAAGCTTGTCTCGGAAAAATTTGAAGTGGATGACCCCATCCTGATTGCCGATGACGAAATTCCGGAAGGGGATGTCGTCAGAACAAAACCTGAAGCAGGCAGAATGGCAAAGGAAGGGGACAGCATTATCATCTACCAGAGCTCAGGCAAAGAAAAAGTCGAGCTAGATGATTATGTGGACAGAGACATTACAAGAGTCCGGGAGCTTCTGGAACGAAAAGGATTTGAAAAGATTACGGTCGAAGAAGAATTCAATGAAGCAGCAGCGGGAACGATTTTAGAGCAGGATCCTGAACCGGGTGACATGGTGATTCCAAGCGAAGATGAACTCGTCCTGACTGTCAGCGCCGGACCGGAGGAGTTTGAACTTCAGGACTTAAGAGGTTACTCAGAAGAAGCGCTGAATGCTTATATCGAAGAGAATCAGCTCCAGCTTGTGAGGAAGGATGTCTTTTCTGACACAGTGCCGAAAGGAGAGGTCATTTCCCATTCTCCTGAGCCGTCAGCAAAAGTGCTTCCGGGCGATACCATTGAGGCCACCGTTTCCCTTGGGCCGGAAGAAAAGCCTGCCAAAAAAGTAAAGCGGGTAATTGAAATTCCGTATCCGGAAGAGCTTGCAGGGCAGCCGGCAGAAGTGAAAATCAACATTGATGATGCCGAGCGGTCTGTATCCGATGATTTTGAAGTATTCACCATTACAGAGAACACTACCAGAGAAATTGAATTCGCAATCGAACCCGGTGGAAGAGCCTATTACATGGTAACGGTTGACAACCGCGTTGAGAAAACCGAAACCATTCCATATGAGTAATACGTGAATCACCAAGGAGGAAATGTATGCCTAAAGGCAAAATTATCAAAGCGTTAAGCGGGTTTTACTATTGTCTTGACGGTGACCGGACCATCCAGTGCCGCGGCCGCGGGGTATTCAGAAAAAACAAAATCACCCCGCTTGTCGGCGATGAAGTCGTGTATGATTACGAAAATGAACGTGAAGGCACAATTCAGGAAGTGCTCGAGAGAAAAAATGAGCTTGTCCGCCCCCCGATTGCCAACGTTGATCAGGCTATTTTAGTCTTTTCAGCAGTCGAACCGGATTTCAGCCCGGTACTGCTTGACCGTTTTCTCGTATTAATTGAATCCAATGACATTGAACCTGTCATCTGCATCAGCAAAATGGATTTGATCAAGGATGAAAAACAGCGTCAGGAAATTGAAGAATATGCAGCGGATTACAGAAAAATCGGGTATGAGGTGATGCTCACTTCTACTCTTGAGGAAGACGGAATTACTGAACTGCGTCCGCTTTTGAACGGAAGGATATCCGTTTTTGCCGGACAGTCCGGTGTCGGAAAATCTTCGCTTCTGAATGTTCTGCGCCCTGAACTTTCACTGAAGACGAGCGGCATTTCGTCTCATTTGGGCAGGGGTAAACATACAACCCGCCATGTGGAGCTCATCCAGGTCGGAACCGGCCTAGTCGCTGATACACCTGGTTTCAGTTCACTTGAGTTTATGAACATAGAAACAGAAGACCTTTCCTACTGTTTTCCTGAGATGCGCAATGTGAGCGGAAACTGCAAATTCAGGGCATGCACGCACATTTCAGAACCGAAATGCGCCGTGAAGGAAGCTGTTGAGAATGGCAGCATTCCTGCTTACAGATATGAACATTATTTAAGTTTTATAGAAGAAATTAAAGACAGAAAGCCGAGGTACTGATCATGATTAAAATTGCACCTTCCATCCTTTCAGCAGACTTTTCAAAGCTTGGAGCAGAAATAGAGGATGTTGAAAGAGGCGGAGCGGATTATATTCATGTTGATGTGATGGATGGCCATTTTGTCCCGAATATCACGATTGGCCCGCTGATTGTGGAAGCAATCAGACCTGTGACAGAGCTGCCGCTGGATGTGCATTTGATGATTGAAAATCCGGATGCATACATTCCGGCATTTGCAAAAGCGGGTGCGGACATTATTTCTGTGCACGCTGAAGCATGCCCTCACCTGCACCGCACAATTCAGCTGATTAAATCAGAAGGCGTAAAAGCAGGTGTTGTGCTGAATCCTCATACACCTGCTGATATGATCAAGCATGTGATTGATGATGTGGATCTTGTCCTGCTGATGACAGTGAATCCCGGGTTTGGCGGGCAGTCTTTTATCCATGCTGTTCTTCCTAAAATAAAAGAAGTGGCGGACATGGTAAAAGAACGGGGCCTTCAAACAGAGATTGAAGTAGACGGCGGAGTAAACGCTGAAACAGCAAGATTATGCATGGATGCAGGAGCGAACGTTTTGGTTGCCGGCTCTGCTGTTTATTACCAGAGTGACCGCAAACGGGCGATTGATCAAATAAGAAACGCATAAGAACCGCCAAAAGCGGTTCTCTTTTTTTAGACTTATACCATAACATTATTATGTAAACAGGAGTGGTTATCAGTGAAGATTCACATTGTCGCAGGAGGTCCTGAAGCGTATATTCCTTCATTAAAGGATTATCAAACGGAAGATGCAGTCTGGATTGGCGTTGACAGGGGAGTGATCTATCTGCAGCAGGCGGGCATTATACCGGACAGAGCGTTTGGAGACTTTGATTCTGTGACAGAAAAAGAGCTGAACACGCTGAACAGGTCTGCTGTGCATCTTGATCTTTTTCCTGCGGAAAAGGACCAGACAGACACTGAGATTGCCCTGGAATGGGCGGTGAAAATGAACCCTGAAGCCATCATCCTCTTCGGCTCAACAGGCGGTAGGCTTGACCATTTTCTTGCAAACACACAGCTTCTGGCACGTTATCCGGAAACGAACATCGAAATCATTGACCGGAAAAATCAGCTGTCTGTTTTCCTCCCCGGCACCCGCAGCGTGCATTCTGACAGCAGATTTCCTTATATCTCGTTTCTGCCCGTGAGCATGGAAGTAAGGGATATTACACTCGAGGGTTTTAAATATCCGCTTTCAGGCTGTCATATAAAGATTGGGTCGACACTATGTATTAGTAATGAACTTATTCGTCCATCCGGTACTTTTTCATTCAGCAGCGGCATATTAATGATGGTAAGAAGTACTGATGAATAACTTCAAACATGAAGGTTAACCACATAACCTGGGCATAACCGGTTTCTCACATGATGGGCTTCGCCCCAGCAGCAAACTGAACGAATGGCTGAGGAGGGAAAGTATGAAATTTTATACAATCAAGTTACCGAAGTTTTTAGGGGGCATTATCAGGGCAATGCTTGGGTCGATGAAGAAGGATTAATAAAGAGCGGATACGAGGTTTTGAAACTATAAAAAAAGCACCGCCATAGCGGTGCTTTTTTTATATGTTCCCTTATGGGAATCAAAAGCAGAACTTTTGATTATACACGCTCAACTTTACCGGATTTCAAAGCGCGAGCAGATACATATACGCGTTTTGGTTTGCCGTCTACTAAGATGCGTACTTTTTGAAGGTTAGCACCCCAAGTACGTTTTGAAGCGTTCATTGCGTGAGAACGTGAGTTTCCAGAACGTGTTTTTCTACCAGTGATTACGCATTTACGTGCCATCGTATTCCCTCCTAACTGCAAAAAACCTTTCCAATTCAAACATTACTAGTCTTGTTTGTCATGAGATACTTTAATAATTTATCACAACTCCTTTCTGAATGCAATAGTTCTTGCTTTTGCTTTCAAGAATTTTTCCTTGACATACATGAATATTTCATGCTGAATAATACTATAGGGTAAGAGGTCCTTAAAGCTGTCCCGCAGAATAACTTTTAAAAATCGCCTGTATATAGTAAAATAGCTTTAGCCTATGCGAACAATTCCAAAGGGGGAACCATCATGTCCATCGAGATGAAAACAAAGTACGGACACATTGACATATCCAATGAAGTCATTGCAACGGTTGCTGGCGGTGCAGCCATTGACTGTTATGGCATTGTCGGAATGGCATCCAAAAACCAGATCAAAGACGGCATCACTGAAATTCTGAGAAAAGAAAACTTCAGCCGCGGTGTTATTGTCCGCCAGGAAGAAGATCATATCAACATTGATATGTACATTATCGTCAGCTACGGAACGAAAATCTCTGAAGTGGCACATAATGTTCAAACGAAAGTGAAGTACACACTGGATAAAACAGTCGGACTAGCTGTTGATTCAGTCAATATTTTTGTTCAGAGTGTTCGTGTAACGAACCCGTAGTAAGGAGGAAAAAGTCCGTGTCAATTACAACTTTAGATGGAAAACGTTTTGCAGAAATGATCTTGCAGGGGGCAGGCCACCTGTCAAACAATGCAGATTATGTCGATGCGCTGAACGTTTTTCCGGTTCCGGACGGAGATACCGGGACGAATATGAACCTTTCGATGACATCCGGAGCGAAAGAGGTTCAAAATCATGTATCTGAGCATATCGGCAAAGTCGGTACGGCCCTGTCAAAAGGCCTGCTGATGGGAGCCCGCGGAAATTCCGGGGTTATTCTTTCCCAGCTGTTCAGAGGATTCTCAAAAGCAATTGAATCAAAAAGCACGATTTCAGCAGCAGAATTTGCAGCTGCTCTTCAAGCTGGCGTCAACACAGCATATAAAGCGGTGATGAAGCCCGTTGAAGGAACGATTTTAACTGTAGCAAAAGATTCAGCCAAAAAAGCTGTTGATACAATGGAGTCAAATCCTGAGATCAGCATTGATCAATTGATGGAAGCTGTATTTGCGGAATCAAAGGCATCCCTCAAAAGAACCCCTGACCTGCTTCCAGTCCTTAAAGAGGTAGGAGTTGTCGACAGCGGCGGACAAGGTCTTGTCTTTGTATATGAAGGATTTCTTGCCGTACTAAAAGGAGAGAAAGTGTCTTCTGCCAAAGTTGCAGCGTCCATGACGGACCTTGTGAGCGCAGAACACCACAAAAGCGTTGCATCCCACATCAATACAGAAGATATTGAATTTGGATACTGCACAGAATTTATGGTGCGCTTTGAAGATGACAAAGAGCCATTCAAAGAAGATGCGTTCAGACAGGATCTGAGTGAACATGGTGATTCCCTTCTGGTTATTGCAGATGATGAAATTGTAAAAGTACATATTCACGCAGAGTATCCGGGAAAAGTTCTGACATATGCCCAGAACTATGGCAGCCTGATCAATATGAAGATTGAGAATATGCGCCAGCAGCATACGAGTCTGCTTGACAGCGGGAACGCACCATCAAAGCCCGCTGAAAAGAAAGAAAAACAGCCTTACGGTATTGTGACTGTCACAATGGGCAAAGGAATTGCCGAGCTGTTCCGCAGCATCGGATCACACTCTGTCATTGAAGGCGGACAGACGATGAACCCGAGCACAGAAGACATCGTTCAGGCGATTAAAGATGTGAATGCTGAAACAGTGATCATTCTGCCGAATAACTCCAATATCGTGATGGCTGCTCAGCAGGCTGCGTCTGTTGTGGAAGATAACGTCATCGTGATTCCGTCTAAAACCGTCCCTCAGGGAATGGCAGCACTGCTTGCATTTAATCCGTCTGCATCAGCTGAGGACAACGAAGAAGTCATGAAAGATGCTCTTGGAACTGTTAAGACAGGTCAGATTACGTACGCAGTCCGCGATACAAATATTGACGGCCTTGATATTGAAAAAGGCGATTTCATGGGTATTGCAAACGGAAAGATTGTGACGAAAGACCGCAATCAGCTTGCATCTGCCAAAAAACTTCTTGATTCCATGATGACAGAAGACGACGAAATATTGACTGTCCTTCAGGGCGCCGATGCAGCCGATGATGAAATGAAGGAACTTGTTTCCTATATCGAGAGCAAATTTGAAGATGTGGAAGTTGAAGTCCATAAAGGGGAGCAGCCTCTTTATTCCTACATTTTTTCAATCGAATAAGCAGGAAGAAATAGAAGGGCGACCCCCTTCTATTTCTTATGTCCAAAATTCAGGGTGCGATTTCGGTGATGATTCCGTTTTCTTAAGCTGTGTTTATCTGATAAACTATGAAGGAAACACGTTTGATCACAGTAAGCATGAGACAACACGCTATGCACGTTCAGGGGGGAGCATATGAAATACAGAAGTGTTTTTGATATTATCGGACCGATTATGATTGGTCCTTCAAGTTCCCATACAGCAGGGGCTGCAAGAATCGGGAGAGTAGCAAGAAGCTTATTTGGAAGAGAACCTGAATGGGCAGCCATTTCATTCTATGGTTCATTTGCAAAAACCTATAAGGGCCATGGGACGGATGTAGCGATCATCGGCGGCCTGCTTGATTTTGATACATTTGATGAGCGGATAAAAACGTCGCTTGACATCGCATCTGAAAAAGGGATGAAAGTGACATTTTCCGAAGAAGAAGCGATTACAGATCATCCAAATACAGCCCGTGTGATTATCGGAGATGACCATGGCCAGCTGGAGCTTGTCGGCATTTCGATCGGCGGAGGAAAAATTGAAATTACAGAGCTGAACGGTTTTGAGCTTAAGCTCTCAGGCAACCATCCTGCCATTCTTGTAGTGCATAATGACCGTTTCGGTGCGATTGCAGCTGTAGCGAATGTGCTTGCAAAATACGCGATTAATATCGGCCATATGAATGTTGCCCGCAAGGAAAAAGGGAAGCTTGCACTGATGACCATTGAAGTTGACCAGAATATTGACAGATCGGTACTGGATGAACTGAAAACCCTGCCGAATATTCTTCAGGTGACAAAAATAGCAGATTAACCGTGATGCGATTGGGGGTAAAAATATGTTTCGCAATGTAGCAGAACTAGTCGAACTTGCAGAAAGCAAAGGCGTTAAAATAGCGGAAATTATGATTCAGCAGGAAATGGAGATGACCGGAAGATCGCGGGAGCAGATTCTTCAAATGATGGACCAGAACTTGACGGTCATGGAACAGGCGGTTGAAAAGGGGCTCGCAGGAGTCAAATCCCATTCAGGACTGACAGGCGGCGACGCTGTTCTCATGAAGGCATACATCGAGAAAGGCAATTTTCTCTCAGGAGAATATATTCTTGATGCTGTCAGCAAGGCGGTCGCAACGAACGAAGTCAATGCAGCAATGGGAACGATCTGCGCCACGCCTACAGCAGGATCTGCCGGTGTTGTTCCGGGGACTCTTTTTGCTGTGAAAAATAAATTAAACCCGAGCAGGAAGGAAATGATAGAATTCCTGTTTACATCAGGTGCTTTTGGATTCGTTGTGGCAAACAATGCATCCATCTCAGGCGCGGCCGGCGGATGCCAGGCAGAGGTTGGATCAGCATCAGGCATGGCCGCTGCTGCGATAACTGAGCTCGCCGGAGGGACTCCAAGCCAGGCTGCAGAAGCAATGGCCATTACCCTCAAAAATATGCTCGGGCTTGTGTGTGATCCTGTTGCGGGGCTGGTTGAAGTTCCTTGCGTAAAACGAAATGCCATGGGTGCTGCAAATGCCATGATTGCCGCCGATATGGCGCTTGCAGGCATCACAAGCCGCATACCTTGCGATGAAGTCATCGACGCGATGTTCAAAATCGGACAATCCATGCCGACAGCTCTTAAAGAAACCGCACAGGGAGGTCTTGCCGCTACGCCGACAGGACGGGAGCTTGAAGCAAAAATCTTTGGGATATCACTTGATGAACGCAGTTAATCCGCTGCTGCAGCCTGTAGGTGCGGTCAAAGGAGTAGGTCCTGAATCCGCAGAGGTTCTGGGAAGCATGGGCATTCTAACGGTCATGGATTTAATTGAATATTTGCCATATCGTTATGAAGATTATCGCCTGAAAGACTTAGCGGACGTACAGCATGATGAGCGGGTGACAGTCGAAGGGAAGGTTCACAGCGAACCTTCTCTTGCCTTTTTCGGCAAAAAGAAATCACGGCTTACTGTAAGAATTTTAGTCGGAAACTACCTGATCAGCGCTGTCTTTTTTAACCAGCCTTATTATAAAAAGAAACTTGAACTCGGTTCGGTCGTCACGGTTACAGGAAAATGGGACAAACACCGTCAGACGATTACGGCCAATCAAATCGTCTTTGGCCCGCATGCAAAAGAACATGAGATCGAGCCGGTCTACTCCGTGAAAGAAAATATGACGGTCAAAACCATGAGGAAACTCATCAATCACGCGCTCACCCAATTTGGTCCGGAGATTCGCAATGTCATTCCTGAACAGCTGATGGAGGCATACAGGCTTCCCGCAAAAAAAGAAGCCATCCTGACTATGCATCACCCTCTTAAACATGAAGATCTGAAGCATGCAAGGCGGTATTTTGTGTATGAAGAGTTTCTCTTATTTCAGCTGAAAATGCAGGCGCTGAGAAAGTTTCAGCGTGAACAGTCAATGGGAGTTTCCCACAGGATTGACAAGGAAAGACTGGACGGATTTATCGGGTCTCTTCCGTTTCCTTTGACAAATGCACAGCAGCGGGTGATTGACGAAATTCTGACGGATATGAAATCGGCTTACAGAATGAACCGCCTTCTTCAGGGAGATGTAGGTTCAGGCAAAACTGTCGTTGCGGCTATCGCGATGTATGCTGCCTATTTATCCGGCTATCAGGCCGCCCTCATGGTTCCGACAGAGATCCTTGCTGAACAGCATGCCGAATCATTAACCGCGATTTTTTCAGGCTTCCCCGTCACGGCAGCCCTTCTTACAAGCTCTGTAAAAGGCAAAAAGAGACGGGAATTGCTTGCCCGGGTGGAGTCTGGGGAAATCCAGTTTCTTGTAGGCACGCATGCGCTGATCCAGGAGGATGTTCAATTTTCAAAGCTTGGTCTTGTGATAACAGATGAACAGCACAGGTTTGGGGTCGGCCAGCGGAAGGTGCTCCGCGAAAAAGGGGAAAACCCCGACGTGCTCTTCATGACGGCCACACCAATCCCGAGGACGCTCGCAATTACAACCTTTGGCGAAATGGATGTTTCTGTCATTGATGAGCTTCCTGCCGGACGGAAAAAAATTGAAACCTACTGGGTCAAGCATGAGATGCTCGACCGTATCCTTAAATTTATCGATAAAGAGCTGATGGAAGGCAGGCAGGCTTATGTGATCTGTCCGCTTATTGAAGAGTCCGATAAGCTTGATGTGCAGAATGCCATTGATGTCCACAGCACGCTTGTACATTATTATGGCGACAGATGGAAGCTTGGTCTTATGCATGGAAGACTTTCGAGTGCTGAAAAAGATGAAGTGATGAGAGAGTTCAGTGAGAATGCGGTTCAAATTCTCGTCTCCACAACAGTAGTTGAAGTTGGCGTAAACGTGCCAAATGCAACCGTGATGGTCATTTATGATGCAGAACGTTTTGGCCTGTCCCAGCTTCACCAGCTGAGAGGCCGGGTTGGCCGCGGAAGCGCCCAGTCCTATTGCATCCTGCTAGCAGATCCGAAATCTGAAACCGGCAAAGAAAGAATGCGGGTCATGACAGAAACAGCGGACGGCTTTGAACTGTCTGAAAAGGACCTTGAACTGAGAGGCCCCGGCGACTTTTTCGGAAGAAAACAAAGCGGAATGCCGGAATTTAAAGTTGCGGACATGGTCCATGATTACAGGGCTTTAGAAACGGCGAGAAACGATGCGGCTAAGCTTGTGCAGTCAGAAGCCTTCTGGAAATCTGATGACTATAGGGAGCTTCGTGACTATGTATACGCATCAGGCATCATAAGCGGCGGAAAATTAGATTAAGAGATTTTGAGACAGAAGCAGATTGCAATCAGTCCTTGCAATCTGCTTTATTTGCTTATATACTACTATTAGTACCTAGTCTTAAGAGTGCGGACGGTGTTAGTGCAATGAGAAAATCCAAAAAAGAACGGCAGTCTCTGCTGAAGCAGACAATAAATGATACACCCTTTATTACCGACGAAGAACTGGCTGATAAATTTCAGGTCAGTATCCAGACGGTCAGACTCGACCGCCTTGAACTCTCCATTCCTGAGCTAAGAGAACGGATAAAGCATGTGGCAGTAAAGCAGCTCGATGATGAAGTGAAATCTCTGCCCTTAGAAGAAGTGATCGGGGAGATTATTGATCTAGAGCTTGATTCTTCTGCGATATCGATTTTCGAAGTGAAAAAAGAGCATGTTTTCAGCCGCAATCAGATTGCCCGCGGGCATCACTTATTCGCCCAGGCCAATTCGCTTGCAGTGGCGGTCATTGATGACGAGCTTGCTCTTACAGCAAAGGCAAATATCCGTTTCACAAGGCAAGTAAAGGAAAAAGAAAGAGTTGTCGCAAAGGCAAAAGTCATCCATACAGATGAAGAAAAAGGCAGAACGACGGTAGAAGTCACAAGCTATGTAGGCAGTGAGCTTGTCTTTTCAGGAGAATTTGACATGTACCGTTCAAAAACAACAAAAAAGGCAGGTTTCAGCAATGAAGATCGCAATTGATGCAATGGGAGGAGACAATGCTCCTAAAGCAATCGTAGAAGGCGCAATGAAAGCTGTCACTCTTTTCAGCGATAT
Source organism: Metabacillus mesotrionivorans (assembly GCF_052171315.1). Lineage (NCBI taxonomy): Bacteria > Bacillati > Bacillota > Bacilli > Caryophanales > Bacillaceae > Metabacillus > Metabacillus mesotrionivorans. Next base: position 957,281 of record NZ_JBQMFF010000001.1, read on the forward strand.
TGAAATTACACTTTACGGCAAAGAGCCTTTAATAAAAGAATATTTGACAAATCAAGAACGAATTTCGATTGTACATACAGATACGGTGATCGAAGCAACTGACGAGCCTGTAAGAGCCGTCCGCAGAAAGAAAGATGCTTCAATGGTGCTGATGGCGAACGCTGTCAAGGAAGGGGAGGCGGATGCATGCATTTCCGCCGGAAACACCGGCGCTTTAATGACTGCCGGGCTCTTCGTTGTAGGCCGGATCGAGGGAATTGAAAGGCCTGCACTTGCTCCTACGCTGCCAACCATTGAAGGAAACGGGTTTTTAATGCTTGATGTCGGCGCCAACGCTGATGCCAAACCTGAGCAGCTTTTGCAATATGCCATGATGGGCTCTATTTATGCAAACAAAGTAAGAGGGATTGAAAAGCCTCGTGTCGGCCTGCTGAATGTCGGCACGGAAGAAAAGAAGGGAAATGAGTTAACTAAAGCAGCTTACCAGCTGCTGAAAGGCTCAGACCTGCATTTTATCGGCAATGTAGAGGCAAGGGATTTGCTTGACGGCATCGCGGATGTTGTTGTAACAGACGGTTTCACCGGAAATGTTGCCCTCAAAACCATTGAGGGGACGGCACTTTCTGTGTTCAAAATGCTGAAATCAGCTCTGACAAGCAATCTTCAGTCAAAGCTTGCCGCAGCTGTTCTGAAACCAAAGCTTAAAGTCATTAAAGGGAAATTGGATTATTCCGAATATGGCGGTGCGGGGCTGTTCGGATTAAAAGCGCCGGTGATCAAAGCACACGGCTCATCAGATCCGAACGCCGTCTATAACGCCATCCGCCAGGCGCGGGAAATGGTCAGCAACGATGTAACAGGCACGATTAGACACTCAGTTGAAAAGTCGGCCGATAACTAAATGCATGAGGGGAGATTATCATGAGTAAATTGGCGTTTATTTTTCCCGGTCAGGGTTCGCAGTCTGTCGGTATGGGGAAAGATGTGCATGATCAGTCAGAAGCTGCCCGGTCCATTTTTGAAGCGGCAGATGAAAAACTCGGCTTGAAGCTTTCAGAAATCATGTTTGAAGGGCCGCAGGAAACACTGACACTTACGTACAACGCTCAGCCGGCACTTCTTACGGCAAGTACAGCAATCCTGTCAAAATTCAGAGAAAGCGGTATTTCACCTGATTATGTAGCAGGGCACAGTCTCGGAGAGTATTCAGCTTTGGTTGCAAGCGGCGTGATGTCCTTTGAGGATGCGGTTTACGCTGTGAGAAAGCGCGGGGAGTATATGAATGAAGCCGTGCCTGCAGGCATAGGAGCTATGGCTGCCATTTTGGGAATGGAAGCGGAAGCCCTGAAAAGCGTGACTGAAGAGGTAACGGCATCAGGATTTTCTGTCCAGCTTGCGAATTTAAACTGCCCGGGCCAGATTGTGATTTCGGGTACAGCAGAAGGCGTTGAAAAGGCATCGGCACTTGCTAAAGAAAAAGGTGCCAAACGCGCTATTCCGCTTGATGTAAGCGGTCCGTTTCACTCGGAACTTATGAAGCCTGCTGCTGAAAAATTTGCGGGTGTTTTAGAGGAACTTGAGATAAACGATGCGGCCATTCCTGCTGTTGCCAATGTAACCGCCAAGCCTGTTGCAGACAAAAATGAGATCAAGCGTTTATTAGTTGAACAATTATATTCACCTGTCAGATGGGAAGAATCAGTGAAAGAAATGATTGATCAGGGTGTAACGGTATTTGTAGAAATCGGCCCTGGAAAGGTTCTTTCGGGACTTGTGAAAAAAATTGACCGGAGTGCACAATTGATAGCTGTTTCAGACATGGCATCATTTGAAGCAGCCGTTCAAAAACTGAAGGAGGTTCAGTTATGACAGAGGGTAAAACAGCACTCGTTACCGGTGCATCAAGAGGCATCGGCCGGGCCATCGCACTCGAACTTGCACGGAACGGGGTAAATGTAGCGGTCAACTATGCCGGAAGCGAAGCTAAGGCAAATGAGGTCGTTGACGAAATTAAAGCTCTTGGAAGAGAAGCGTTTGCTGTACAGGCAGATGTCAGTGACAGTGACTCAGTATCAGCGATGGTAAAAGAAACGGTTGAGCGTTTTGGCAGACTGGACATTTTAATCAATAATGCCGGCATCACAAAAGACAACCTTTTAATGAGAATGAAAGACTCCGAATGGGATGATGTTATCAACATTAATCTAAAAGGCGTTTTCCTCACAACAAAAGCTGTTACCCGTCAAATGATGAAGCAGCGTTACGGCAGAATCATCAACATTGCTTCCATTGTCGGCGTCAGCGGAAATCCGGGTCAGGCAAACTACGTAGCAGCAAAAGCGGGTGTAATCGGCCTTACAAAAACGGCTGCTAAAGAGCTGTCTTCACGGAATATTACGGTGAATGCGATTGCTCCCGGGTTTATTACGACTGATATGACGGATAAACTGACAGAAGATGTGAAAAATGAAATGCTGAAGCAGATCCCTCTTGCAAGATTCGGCGAAGCTTCAGACATCGCGCACACTGCCGTGTTTCTTGCTTCAGAAAAAAGCAGCTACATCACTGGGCAGACAATTCATGTAGACGGCGGCATGGTCATGTAAAAAAACATGTTCCACATGCTCTGCAATCATTGATTTCGGCTAGTTTTTTAAAAGGATATACACTATAATACTTTGAGGGGAGGTGAAATGTTATGGCAGAAGTACTTGAACGCGTAACGAAAATTATCGTTGACCGTCTTGGTGTTGATGAAGCAGAAGTGAAAATGGAAGCTTCTTTCAAGGACGATCTTGGCGCTGATTCCCTGGATGTTGTAGAACTTGTGATGGAACTTGAAGATGAGTTCGACATGGAAATTTCTGATGAAGATGCAGAAAAGATTGCAACGGTGGGCGACGCTGTGAACTACATACAAAGTCAACAGTAATGTTGCAAATAAAGCCCCGTTATAAGGCGGGGCTTTATCCCATTTTGAAAAGATCAAGTTAGATGCTGTTGTTTAAGTGATGGAGGTTATTATGCCGAAGATGAATTACAGAGAGAGAAGATCGTTTGTCAAAAAAGCAGAATTCAAACAATTTCAGGAGCAAATTGGCCATACGTTTCAAAATGAAAAATTATTGTACCAAGCCTTCACACATTCATCCTATGTGAATGAGCATCGCAAAAAGCCGTATGAAGACAATGAACGGCTGGAGTTTTTAGGAGACGCTGTACTTGAACTGACGATTTCCCAGTTTTTATTCAAGAAATATCCGACAATGAGCGAAGGAGATCTCACAAAGGTCAGAGCTGCGATCGTCTGTGAACCGTCCCTTGTCGCATTTGCAAACGAGCTTTCATTCGGTAAGCTTGTGCTTCTTGGAAAAGGGGAAGAGATGACAGGCGGAAGAGCAAGACCTGCTTTGCTTGCAGATGTTTTTGAAGCCTTTATCGGTGCACTGTATCTGGATTCAGGTCTTGAGCCTGTGGTCCATTTCCTCGAAAAATGCGTTTTCCCTAAAATAAATGATGGTGCTTTTTCTCATGTGATGGATTTTAAAAGCCAGCTGCAGGAATTTGTCCAGCGGGACAGCAAAGGATCCCTTGAGTACAAAATTCTTCAGGAAAAAGGACCTGCCCACAACAGAGAATTCGTTGCAACTGTTTCGTTAAATGGCGAGATCCTTGGAACAGGCAGCGGAAAATCAAAAAAAGCGGCCGAGCAGCACGCGGCACAGGAAGCCTTGACAAAACTGAAGCCGCTTTAATGGATAAACCCCCGAATACAAGGGGGTTCTCTTTATGTACAGCGATTTTCTGCAGGGAGCAGGTCCATTTGCATATGTTTTTAAACCTGCCGGGCAGAAATTATGATAGAATATGGATGATTTTATAGAATAGTAGGGAGGATCCATAATGTTCCTCAAACGTTTGGATATTGTAGGATTTAAGTCATTCGCTGAACGCGTGAATGTCGATTTTGTAAAAGGTGTCACAGCTGTTGTCGGACCAAACGGCAGCGGGAAAAGCAATATAACGGATGCCATCAGATGGGTGCTTGGAGAACAGTCGGCCAAATCTCTCCGCGGAACGAAAATGGAAGATATCATATTTGCCGGAAGCGACTCAAGAAAAGGTGTCAACATGGCGGAAGTAACACTGACTCTTGATAACGGAGATCAGTTTTTGCCGATCGATTATCATGAGGTTTCTGTCACGAGAAGAGTGTACAGATCCGGCGAAAGCGAGTTTTCAATTAACAATCAGACTTGCCGTCTGAAGGATATTGTCGACCTTTTTATGGATTCCGGGCTCGGAAAAGAAGCTTTTTCAATCATCAGCCAGGGAAAAGTAGAAGAAATTTTAAGCAGCAAAGCAGAAGAACGCCGCAGTATCTTTGAAGAAGCAGCAGGCGTCCTTAAATATAAAACGAGAAAGAAAAAAGCCGAATACAAATTGGCTGAAACGCAGGAAAACCTAAACCGGGTCCAGGATATTCTCCATGAGCTTGAAGGACAGGTGGAGCCCCTTAAAATCCAGGCTTCGATCGCGAAAGACTATTTGGAGAAAAAAGAAGAACTCGAGCAGTTTGAAGTAGCTTTGACCGTCTATGAAATTGAGGAACTTCATCAAAAATGGGAAGCTCTTTCAAAAGCAGTAGAAGACGGAAAACGGAAAGAAAGCAGCCTTTATGCCGCCGTTCAGAAAAAAGAGGCGGATATAGAGCTGGTCAGAGACCGGGCTCAGGCGCTTGATGAATCCATCAATGACCTTCAGCAGGTGCTTCTTCTTGCCAGTGAAGACCTTGAAAAGCTGGAAGGCAGAAAAGAAGTTCTGAAAGAACGGAAAAAAAATGCAAGCCAGAACAAATCCCAGCTTCAGCATGCGGTCAAAGAAGCATCAGAACGCATTGATGCGCTCGAAAAGGAAAAAGAAGAACAGTCGCGGACGCTTAAAGCTCTGCAGTCGGAAGTGGCAGACCTTAAAGAACAGCTTCAGCAGAAACAGTCTCTATTGTCCTCCTTTGATCAGAACATGGAAGAAAAGATTGAATCGCTTAAAAGTGAATACTTTGATCTTTTAAATGCAGAAGCCCAGGCGAAAAATGAAATCACATACATAAATGAGCAGATTGAGCAGCAGGCAAGAAAGACCGGCCGCCTGAAAGAAGCCAATCAAAAGTATTTGAGCGAGAGAAGCGAAACGGAAGAGAAGAAACGTAAACTTGAGGCGAGACTTTCCCTTCTTGAAGCAGATCTTGATGAGCAAATTAAAACGTTCAGAACCGCCCAGACAAGCCTTGAGCATAAAAAAGCAGCCTATCAAAAGAGGGAAACGGCTCTTTACCAGGCATATCAGTATTTGCAGCAGACGAAATCGCGCAAGGAAATGCTCGAATCCATGCAGGAAGATTATGCAGGATTTTTCCAGGGAGTAAAAGAGATCCTGAAACGCCGGAATGACCTTGAAGGCATTCACGGTGCCATTGCCGAGCTTATCTCAACGGATAAACTCTATGAAACGGCAATTGAAATTGCTCTCGGCGGCGCAGCCCAGCATGTTGTCGTAGAGAACGAACAGGCTGCAAGAACCGCTATCGCGTATTTGAAGAAACATGCGTTTGGACGGGCAACATTTCTTCCGCTCACGGTTATGAAGGAAAGGACTATTTCTGCGCATGATCTGCAGACACTTCAGAGCCATCCGGCATTTAAAGGGATTGCCTCTGATTTGACCGAGTATGACCCTGTTTACCGAAAAGCGGTATTAAATCTCCTTGGAACGGTCATTGTGACAGAAGATCTCAAGGGAGCAAACGAACTGGCGCGTCTTTTAAACTACCGTTTCCGGTTTGTGACCCTCGGCGGAGATGTTGTGAATCCCGGCGGCTCGATGACGGGCGGCGCAGTCAAGCAGAAAAACAATTCTCTTCTCAGCAGAAGCCGCGAACTGGAAACAATCGAAAAACAGTTCAGCGAAATGTCCGATAAGACAAATCAGCTTGAACAAGAGGTCAAATCACTGAAACTTTCCATATCAGAGGGTGAAAAGAACCTCGAATCTCTCAGGGAAAAAGGCGAACAGCTCCGCATGGATACAGGAGCTGTGAGGTCAGACCTGAAAGAAATTGAATTGATGGAGAAGAATGTAAACAGCCATCTTTCCCTTTATGATGCCGAAAAAGAATCATATCAGGAAGAAAAGGCCAGAATGGTAAAACGCAAGGAAGAACTGACTCTCCGGCTTGAAAAGGATGACAGCAAAAAAAGAGAGCTTGATCAGCTTATCGCTGAACTGAGCGCCAAAAAATCAAGTCAGCAAATGTCCAAAGAAGAAGTTCAGTCGGACATAACAGATGTAAAAGTGGTGCTTGCCGGCAAAAAGCAGGCGCTTGAAAATCAGCTCGCTCTTGCTGAACGGACAGAGCAGGAATTGCTCGCGCAGCAGAAAAAATACCGCGAAGCAAAAGAAGACCTGGAATTTCTTCAGGATGAAATGAATTCTGATTTTTCCGGGGAAGAAAAACTCGAGCAAACAGCACAAGAAAAGCGGGAAGATAAAAATAAAACGATTGAACTGATCTCTGTGAGAAGAAGTCAGCGTCTGAAGCTTCAGGATCAGCTTGAAACAGCAGAAAAAGAAGTGAAAGAACTGAACAGGCAGTACAAACAGCTGTCAGAGCTGCTGAAGGATGAGGAAGTGAAGCTGAACCGTTATGATGTGGAGCTTGATAACAGGCTCAATCATCTTCGCGAAGAGTATCTTCTTTCGTTTGAAGCGGCAAAAGAAAAGTATGAGCTTCAGACAGATGCTGCAGAAGCGAGAAAACGGGTCAAGCTGATCAAGCTTGCGATTGAAGAACTGGGCACTGTTAACCTTGGCGCCATCGATGAATACGAGAGAGTGTCTGAACGCTATCATTTCCTGACAGACCAGCGCAACGATCTTCAGGAGGCCAAAGATACACTCCACCAGGTAATCGGCGAGATGGATGAAGAAATGAAAAAGAGATTCCACTCGACCTTTACTCAGATCAGGTCACACTTTGAATCTGTTTTTCAGGCTCTTTTTGGAGGAGGCCGGGCGGAGCTCAGGCTTACAAATCCTGATGATCTGCTGAATACCGGAGTGGATATTGTCGCTCAGCCTCCGGGCAAAAAGCTGCAGAACCTGGGACTCCTGTCCGGCGGAGAGCGGGCTCTTACAGCCATCGCCCTTCTGTTCTCCATTTTAAAGGTGAGACCGGTTCCGTTCTGTGTGCTCGATGAGGTCGAAGCAGCCCTTGATGAGGCGAATGTGCACAGATTTTCGCAGTACCTTAAAAAATTCAGCCAAGATACACAGTTTATCGTGATTACACACAGAAAAGGCACTATGGAAGATGCAGATGTACTCTACGGCGTAACGATGCAGGAATCAGGCGTATCCAAGATGGTTTCAGTCCGCCTGGAGGAAACAAAAGAATTTGCCGAATCAAGATGAGAGGATGAAGCTTAAGTGAGTTTTTTCAAAAAATTAAAAGATAAATTTACACAGCAGCAGGAGCCTGATGCTTCACCGGAAAAGTATAAAGAGGGGCTTGCGAAAACGAGAGTATCATTTTCTGAACGCGTCAATAATCTCGTTGCCCGATACCGCAAAGTAGATGAAGAGTTTTTTGAAGAGCTTGAGGAAGTTCTGATTGGCGCCGATGTAGGCGTAGCAACAGTAATGGATCTTATTGATGAGCTGAAGATGGAAGTAAAGCGGCGGAATATTCAGGACTCAAAAGATGTAAGATCAGTGATTTCTGAAAAGCTTGTTGAGATTTATGAAGGAGAAGATGAAGAGTCTCCAAAGCTTGACATTCAGGAAGGACGCCTAAATGTGATTCTGTTTGTCGGCGTAAACGGAGTCGGCAAAACGACATCCATCGGCAAGCTTGCCCACAGGCTGAAGCAGGAAGGCAAATCAGTTCTGCTTGCAGCAGGAGATACATTCCGTGCAGGTGCAATTGAGCAGCTGGAAGTATGGGGAGAGCGTGCTGGAGTGGATGTAATTAAGCAATCCGCAGGCTCAGACCCTGCAGCCGTCATGTTTGATGCTGTTCAGGCGGCAAAAGCAAGAAAAACGGACGTGCTGATCTGCGATACAGCAGGACGCCTGCAAAACAAAGTCAATCTCATGAACGAGCTCGAAAAAGTAAAACGGGTCATCGAGCGCGAAATCCCGGGAGCTCCGCATGAGGTCCTTCTGGCTCTTGACGCGACCACGGGCCAGAACGCCATGGTGCAGGCAAAGCAGTTTTCCCAGGCGACAAATGTCACAGGCATCGTGCTTACAAAGCTTGACGGAACGGCAAAAGGCGGCATCGTCCTTGCCATCCGCAATGAGCTGAGCATCCCTGTAAAACTTGTCGGCTTAGGCGAAAAAATGGACGATCTCCAGGAATTTGATGCAGAACAGTACGTCTACGGCCTGTTTGCGGATCTTGTGGAAGAAGCATAAAAACATGAAAACCGCTCTCTTTTTCCGATGAAGAAGGGGGGCGGTTTTTTTGTGGGGAAAACAGAAGCTGGCGGCCGGAAAATTTGGAAGGCAGCCGGGAATCTTCAAGTGAATCTGGGGTTTCGCAAGTAAAGGGTCTGGTTTTTCAAGTAAAAGAGGAAGTTATCAAATTATCTTTTTAAAACGGCATGTAAATGAGAGTTTAGGGAATCAAGATCGAAACTGCAGAGTTTCACAGATTGAATCAGATGCCCAGAAGCAATTAGAGAAACCTTAATGGGCGGAGATGCCGTATTCCCCTCTTCGAAATTAGGAGGTAGCTGGGAATTTTCAAGCAAACATGGGATTTCGGCAAATAAGGGGTCTGGTTTTTCAAGTAAACAAAGAAAAAATTCAAGTATACCTTCTAATGAAGCAAGTAAATATAAAATTCAGGGACTCTGTTTAGATAGCTGCCCGGGCGATTCTGCATTTCGCATTGTCCAGCTCCATCAACCAACTCCTCTGCCAGAACAAAATCCCCGAAAAAGGCAAGCCCGGCCTTTCTGGTCGATTTCTTATCTGTCTATCGGAGCTAAACGGCTGATTCCGCTTTTCTGGCAGTCAAGAAAAAAACTTGACATCCCCCTTTTGAAAATGTAAACTAATGACTTGTAAAGGCAATTCCCTTAACAAAGGAGAGAGGCTTAGTGATGCTTGAAAAGACAACGAGAGTGAATTACTTGTTTGATTTTTATCAATCGTTGTTAACACCAAAGCAAAAGAGCTATATGTCGCTTTATTATCTGGATGATTACTCCTTGGGTGAAATTGCTGAAGAGTATGACATCAGCCGCCAGGCCGTCTATGATAACATTAAACGGACTGAGGCGATGCTCGAACAATATGAAGAAAAATTATTGCTTTTTGAAAAATTTCAAAAGCGGCTGCAGCTGATTGAGCAGCTGAAAACAGCAGTGGTGAACCTGGACGGAAACGAACACGTTTTATCGCTTGTTGAATCGCTTGAGAAATTAGATTAGGAGGCGGCATGTATGGCATTTGAAGGATTAGCCGACCGACTGCAGAATACAATCGCAAAAATCCGCGGCAAAGGCAAAGTGTCGGAGTCTGATGTTAAAGAAATGATGCGCGAAGTGCGTCTTGCATTGCTTGAAGCGGACGTTAACTTCAAAGTCGTAAAAGATTTTGTTAAAAAAGTAAGCGAACGGTCTGTCGGGCAGGAAGTCATGACAAGCCTTACTCCCGGCCAGCAGGTCATTAAAGTTGTTAAAGAAGAACTGACTGCATTAATGGGCGGTGAGCAGAGCAAAATTGCTGTTGCCAACCGGCCGCCGACTGTCATTATGATGGTAGGTCTGCAGGGGGCAGGTAAAACAACGACAACCGGAAAGCTTGCCAACCTTCTGCGCAAAAAGCATAACCGCAAGCCATTGCTTGTTGCAGCCGATATTTACCGTCCTGCAGCAATCAAGCAGCTTGAAACGCTTGGAAAACAGCTGAATATGCCTGTTTTCTCACTTGGGGATCAGGTAAGTCCTGTTGAGATTGCCAAACAGGCAATTGAACACGCCAAAAAAGAGCATCATGATTATGTTTTGATTGATACGGCGGGACGCCTGCACATTGACGAGACCTTAATGGACGAGCTTAAGCAGGTAAAAGAACTGTCAAAACCTGATGAGATTTTCCTTGTGGTAGATGCCATGACAGGTCAGGATGCTGTCAATGTTGCCCAAAGCTTTAACGAGCAGCTCGGACTCACGGGTGTAGTTCTGACGAAGCTTGACGGCGATACGCGCGGCGGAGCGGCGCTTTCCATCCGTTCTGTCACTCAGACGCCAATCAAGTTCGTCGGTCTTGGAGAGAAGCTCGATGCCATTGAGGCATTTCATCCGGAGCGCATGGCTTCCCGGATTCTCGGAATGGGCGATGTGCTTACTCTTATTGAAAAGGCTCAGGCAAACGTAGATGAAACGAAAGCGAAAGAACTCGAGCAGAAAATGAGAACCGCTTCGTTTACATTTGACGATTTTCTTGAACAGCTTGGCCAGGTCCGCAGCATGGGACCGCTTGATGAGCTCCTCGGCATGCTTCCGGGGGCAAATAAAATCAAAGGCCTGAAAAATGCCCAAGTCGATGAAAAGCAGATCGGCTCTGTTGAAGCCATCATCCGTTCGATGACGAAGGAAGAAAAACAGCATCCTGAAATCATCAACTCAGGCAGACGCAAGCGTATTGCAAAGGGAAGCGGGACAACCGTGCCTGAAGTGAACCGCCTGCTTAAGCAGTTTGAGGACATGAAAAAGATGATGAAGCAGATGACAAGCATGTCAAAAGGCAAGAAAAAAGGCGGAATGAAGTTTCCGTTCATGTAACAATTTTTAGGTGTTAAGAAAAAACACTTTACAAAGTGGTTTTTCACTGATATCATACTATCTTGTTGAAATATTTTCGGAGGTGCTATTTAAAATGGCAGTAAAAATTCGTTTAAAACGCATGGGAGCTAATAAATCTCCTTTCTATCGTATCGTAGTTGCAGACTCTCGTTCTCCTCGTGACGGACGTTTCATCGAAACAGTTGGAACGTACAACCCGGTTGCAAACCCTGCAATCGTTGAGATCAATGAAGAGCTTGCTCTTAAGTGGATGCAAAATGGTGCAAAACCATCTGACACAGTCCGCAACTTGTTCTCAAACCAAGGCATTATGGAAAAATTCCATAACGCTAAGCACAGCAAATAAGGGCTGCTTCAATGATAGAGTTAATCGAGTCGATCGTTAAGCCGCTTGTTGACCATCCTGAAGATGTGTCTGTTGTAGAAAATGAACGTGAACATCAAATTGTCTACGAATTAACCTTACATCAAGATGATATCGGCAAGGTAATCGGAAAGCACGGACGGATAGCGAAAGCGATTCGGACTGTTGTTTATGCAGCAGGATCCAGCTCTAAAAAGAGAGTTCAGCTTGAAATTAATGATTAAGAAAAAAAGGGAGGATCAGCCTTCCTTTTTTTTGTACAATAAAAGAGAAGAATGGCTGAACAAAAGCTGACGGAGGAATGAAGATGGAGATCTTCCAGACGGTAACGGTCAAACAGATCCTGACAGCAGCAAGCAAAGAGCAGCTCATGAAAACATTTAAACAAACGAAACAGCAGCTTGAAAGGGAAATTGATCAGCTTTCCTTTCAATTGAAGAAAAAAGAAAAGACCATTCAGACTGAAGAGATGAGAAAACAGTATCAGCGTGAGATCTCAAGAAGGATGGATAAAATAAAAATAGCTGACTTTCAGCTGCAGCAGCTTGAAACTCTCCCTCTCGGAAGCGAAATGAAAGAAAAAGAAATGAATGCACTTGTCGATATTAACGTCGGCGACCGCTGGGATGAGCTTGTGAAAGAAAGAACCATCGTGATAAAAGACGGCATCGTCGTCGAAATACGCTAGAGGTGAACATATGGCAGAGAAATGGTTTAATGTAGGAAAAATCGTCAATACTCATGGAGTAAAGGGAGAGGTCAGAGTACTGTCGACAACTGATTTCCCGGAAGAACGCTATAAGGCGGGAAACGTTCTCTACTTATTTAAAGAAGGACAAGCAACACCTGATGAGGTAACAGTCAAATCTCACCGGTTCCATAAAACGTTCAATTTGCTTACGTTTGAAGACCATCCTTCTATTAATGATGTCGAGAAATATAAAAACTCCGTGATCAAAGTGCCGGAAAGCCAGCTTGCAGATCTTGAAGAAGGCGAATATTATTTCCACGAGATCATCGGCTGCACCGTTGTAACGGATGAAGGCGCAGAAATCGGCACCGTCAACGAAATTCTCGAAACGGGTGCAAATGATGTCTGGATCATCAAGCGGAAAGGGAAAAAGGATGCGCTGATCCCTTTTATTGATGATGTGGTAAAAGAAATCGATCCTGAAGAAAAGCGCATTGTGATTTCACTGATGGAAGGACTTATTGAAGAATGAGAATAGACTTTTTAACGCTTTTTCCTGAAATGTTCCACGGAGTCATCGGAAACTCCATTTTAAAAAAAGCGGAAGAAAAAGGCGCCGTCCAGTTTAATGTGACAAATTTCAGAGAGTTTTCAGATCACAAGCATGCAACCGTTGATGATTATCCGTATGGCGGAGGTGCGGGCATGGTTTTAAAGCCGCAGCCGATTTTTGATGCGGTTGAAGCGATTAAACAGGAAAGCTCTGCTCCTAAAGTAATCCTTGTGTGTCCGCAGGGAGAAACCTACACCCAGAAAAAAGCGGAAGAGCTTGCAAAGGAAGATCATCTTGTGTTTATTTGCGGACATTATGAAGGCTATGACGAGCGGATAAGAGAACACATTGTGACAGATGAGATTTCAATTGGGGATTTTATTCTGACCGGCGGTGAACTTGCTTCCATGGTGATCGCTGACAGTGTCGTCAGGCTTCTTCCCGACGTGCTGGGGAATGAAGACTCTCCTGTCCTTGATTCGTTCAGCACAGGCCTCCTTGAGCATCCTCACTACACGAGGCCTTCTGACTTCAGGGGACTGAAGGTGCCTGATGTACTGATATCTGGCAATCATGCCAAAATTGAAGAATGGCGGGAAAAAGAATCCCTCCGAAGAACGTTTGAGAGAAGACCGGATCTTCTTGAATCATACACATTGTCAGATAAGCAGAAAAAGTGGATCGATGAATTTAAAAAACAATAATTGAAGTATTGCATGCGTCCGGGCAATATGATATGATGTTTCTTGTGATTTGGTTGCCTATAAAGGTTTTTTCCTTGATAGGTGCCGCGCACTAAAACGGTGTTCCGCTGCATGAAATGTTTTGTAATGAACATCTGTTGGAAGGAGTTGAAAACGATGCAAAAACTAATTGAAGATATCACTAAAGAACAATTAAGATCTGATCTTCCTGCGTTCCGTCCTGGAGACACTGTCCGTGTACACGTGAAAGTTGTTGAGGGAACTCGCGAGCGTATTCAGATTTTTGAAGGTGTTGTCATTAAGCGTCGTGGTGGCGGAATCAGCGAAACGTTCACGGTTCGCAAGATTTCTTACGGAGTAGGCGTTGAGCGTACATTCCCTGTTCACACACCGAAAATCGCACAGTTAGAAGTAATCCGTCGCGGTAAAGTACGCCGTGCGAAACTTTACTACCTGCGCGAACTACGCGGTAAAGCGGCTCGTATTAAAGAAATTCGATAATTGCACCAGAAAGGGCTTGTTTACTATGAACAAGCCCTTTTTTCATCATTAAAAAAATAACATGACTGCAAATGAAGCTGTCATCCTATACTATAAACAAACAAGCAGCCTACAATAAAGTGTATGAGAAGGTGAATTCAAAGCATGACTCGAAAAAAGAGCGAGTTGTTTGAATGGATTAAAGCACTTGCTGTCGCCGTAGTACTCGCAGCCGTTATCCGTTATTTCCTGTTTGCACCGATTGTCGTTGACGGACTTTCCATGATGCCTACTCTTCATGATCAGGACCGGATGATTGTCAACAAAATCGGCTACAAAATTGGTGAACCAGAGCGGTTTGACATCGTTGTCTTTCACGCAACGGAAGAGAAGGATTATATCAAGAGAGTCATAGGTCTTCCCGGTGACCGGATTGAATACAAAGATGATACACTTTATATTAACGGAAAGGCTTACGCGGAGCCTTACCTTGAAGAATACAAGAATACACTGATAGACGGACCGCTTACAGAGCCATTTACAGTGGAAAAGGTCCCTGAAGGACAGCTTTTTGTTATGGGCGATAACCGCCGCTACAGCAAAGACAGCCGCCATATCGGACCGGTTTCAAAAGACGAGGTAATGGGTCAGACAAGCCTGATTTACTGGCCTCTGAACGATATCCGTTTTGTCAAGTAAGGAATAAGAGCAGGTGGTAAGAATGACCATACAATGGTTTCCCGGCCATATGGCCAAAGCAAGAAGACAGGTTACCGAGAAATTAAAATTAATCGATATTGTGTTTGAACTTGTCGATGCCAGAATTCCGGTTTCATCAAGAAATCCGATGATTGATGAAATCATCTCGGCCAAACCGCGGATCGTTCTGTTGAATAAAGCAGATATGGCAGATCCGAAAGCAACACAGGAATGGCTTGCCTATTTTAAAGAGCAGGGCATTCACGCCCTTCCGATTGATGCCAAAACAGGGACAGGCATCAAGCAGATTGTCACGATGTCAAAAGAAGTGCTGAAAGAGAAGTTTGATAAACTCGCGGCAAAAGGCGTCAGGCCAAGAGCCATAAGAGCACTGATCATCGGCATTCCGAATGTCGGAAAATCGACCCTGATCAACCGTCTGGCAAAAAAGAATATGGCGAAAACCGGAGACAGACCCGGTGTTACAACTGCACAGCAGTGGGTGAAAGTCGGAAAAGAACTGGAACTGCTTGATACTCCGGGAATTCTCTGGCCTAAGTTCGAAGATGAGCTGGTGGGATTAAAACTTGCAACTACAGGTGCGATTAAAGATGCCATTCTTAACTTGCAGGAAGTAGCTTTGTTTGCCCTCGAGTTTTTAAGCGCCCATTATCCAAACCGTCTAAAGGAAAGATTCGCACTTGACGCGATACCTGAAGACCGGATAGAGCTGTTTGATGCCGTTGCAAAGAAACGCGGCTGCATGATGTCCGGAGGCTTTGTGGATTACGATAAAGCTGCAGAACTCATCGTCAGGGAAATACGTCATGAAAAGCTTGGCAGACTGAGCTTTGAAACAACTGAAGACATGCACCAGGAAGACACGCTGCAATAGCGCGTCTTTATTTTGTTTGCCTGTATAATGCTGCTTCAGAATGTGTGATCATAAGAAACCAGTGGACTGAAGCGGAAGGCACTTGACTCCTGCGGGATGAAGAGAACACGGGAGACCGAAGCGAGTTATCATGAACGAAACTAGCTCCTTACTCGTAACATCGTAGGTTAATTTGGTTAGAATGTTTACTGGAAAA
>NZ_JBQMFF010000002.1:0-115030 GCF_052171315.1 Metabacillus mesotrionivorans
CGCTTCTCTTATTAAAGACGTTCAAAAAACGGTGTGCGGGAGGAACCTTGACAGTTTCGTTCATATCAGGAGGCTCCCGGGGCTCCCCGCGGAAAGCAAGTGACTGGAGCGCAAGGGAACGGGTATCAGAGCAAAACTTGCAACAACAATCATTCAATTTAAGAATACATAGAGAAATGGCAGTGAAACCATGAAAAAGCTGACAACGGAAGAAATCCGCTTAAAGCTTGCTGCAATAAGCAGCCCTGTTGATCCGTTTTTGCTTCAGTGCAGAAACGATGAGCGGAAAAGCGTAATAAAGCTTGCTGACAAGTGGACGAGAGACTATGAACAGCAGCTTGAAAAAAAGCAGAAGTTTGAAGAGATGACGATTTTCGAGAAGAAAGCAAGAGGAGAGGGCTATCACCTTCTTTGCGGGATCGATGAAGTAGGCAGAGGACCTCTGGCAGGACCGGTTGTCGCAGCTGCGGTGATCCTCCCGGAATCCTTTTACCTTCCCGGCCTGACAGATTCAAAAAAACTGACGGCTGCCAAAAGAGAATCCTTCTACGAATTCATCATAAAGGAAGCGATTGCTTTCGGAATCGGAATTGTATCACCGGCTGACATCGACAGGCTGAATATCTACCAGGCAACAAAGGAGGCAATGGTGCAGGCTGTGAAAGGGCTCCCAGTGGCCCCTGAGTACCTTCTCATTGATGCGATGGAGCTTTCCCTTCCCATTCCCCAGGAATCGCTAATTAAGGGAGATGCACGCAGTGTGAGCATTGCAGCGGCATCTGTCCTTGCGAAAGTAACCAGGGACAGGATGATGATGCAGCTTGCTGCCGAGTATCCGCAATATGGATTTGAACAGAATATGGGGTATGGAACAAAGCAGCACCTTGAAGCTTTGAATTTGTTCGGCGTGACAGAATGCCACAGAAGAAGTTTTTCTCCTGTGAAAGAGATGGCTGCAGAAGAAACGGTCAGCTGAAAGGACAAAGTCCGGCCTGCCCGCATGGAATAAGGGGACGGACTTTGCCGATTGATCACAAAATTTTATATTACTAGAAAAATAATTTTAGAGAAAAAATCAGAAAAAAATGAAGGATTCGACGAATTTCTGCAGAATAGTAGACAAGGAATCAACTATTTTATAAAATGAAAGCGCAGTCTATTTTTTTCGTACATAAGTTAGGAGGATGGGAAATGAATATCCATGAGTATCAAGGAAAAGAAATCCTTAGAAAATATGGAGTAGCAGTACCAAACGGCAAAGTGGCCTTTACAGTTGAAGAAGCTGTAGAAGCAGCAAAAGAACTGGGTACAGACGTAACAGTAGTTAAAGCACAGATTCATGCAGGCGGCCGCGGAAAAGCAGGCGGGGTAAAAGTTGCAAAGAATATTGGCGAAGTAGAAACTTATGCGAAAGAAATTCTCGGTAAAACACTGGTGACACACCAGACAGGTCCTGAAGGCAAAGAAGTAAAACGCTTACTTATCGAAGAGGGCTGCGATATTAAGAAAGAATATTATATCGGCCTTGTTCTTGACCGCGCTACATCTCGCGTTGTCCTGATGGCATCTGAAGAAGGCGGCACAGAAATCGAGGAAGTGGCAGAAGCAACTCCTGAGAAAATTTTCAAAGAAGTGATTGATCCTGCTGTAGGACTGCAGGCATACCAGGCCCGCAGAATCGCTTTTAATATTAATATTCAAAAAGAATTAGTCGGACAGGCTGTTAAATTTATGATGAGCCTGTACAATGCATTTGTTGAAAAAGACTGCTCTATTGCTGAAATCAATCCGCTTGTTGTAACAGGGGACGGCAAAGTAATGGCGCTTGATGCAAAATTGAACTTTGACTCAAATGCTCTTTACCGCAGAAAAGATATCCTTGAATACCGCGATCTTGACGAAGAAGATGCAAAAGAAATCGAAGCATCCAAATATGACCTGAGCTATATTTCCCTTGATGGAAATATCGGCTGTATGGTAAACGGCGCCGGCCTTGCTATGGCAACAATGGATATTATTAAATATTACGGCGGCGAACCGGCGAACTTCCTGGATGTCGGGGGCGGCGCGACAGCTGAAAAAGTAACGGAAGCATTTAAAATCATCCTTTCCGATCAAAATGTAAAAGGAATTTTCGTCAACATTTTCGGCGGAATTATGAAATGCGACATCATTGCACAGGGTGTAGTTGAAGCGACGAAACAGGTCGGCCTGCAAATTCCGCTGGTTGTCCGTTTGGAAGGAACAAATGTAGAGATCGGCAAGCAAATCTTGAACGAATCCGGTTTGAATATCACTTCTGCTGAATCTATGGCAGACGGCGCACAAAAAATCGTATCTTTAGTAGGGTAAGAAAGGCGGGGGACTGAAATGAGCGTATTTATTAACAAAGATACTAAGGTAATTGTACAGGGGATTACAGGATCTACGGCATTATTTCATACAAAGCAAATGCTTGAATACGGCACGAATATTGTAGGCGGGGTTACACCTGGAAAAGGCAATACGGAAGCTGAAGGAGTTCCTGTTTTTAACACAGTGGAAGATGCGGTAAAAGCAACAGGCGCAACAGCTTCTGTTATCTACGTGCCGGCACCGTTTGCTGCAGATGCCATCATGGAGGCGGTTGATGCTGAACTTGATCTTGCTATCTGCATCACTGAGCATATTCCGGTTCTTGACATGGTAAAAGTAAAACGTTACATGGAAGGAAAGAAAACCCGTCTTGTCGGCCCGAACTGCCCTGGCGTTATTACGCCTGATGAGTGTAAAATCGGCATTATGCCAGGCTACATTCATACGAAAGGCCACGTTGGCGTTGTATCCCGTTCAGGAACATTAACGTATGAAGCAGTACATCAGCTTACACAGGCAGGAATCGGCCAGTCTACAGCGGTAGGCATCGGCGGAGACCCGGTAAACGGCA
Organism: Metabacillus mesotrionivorans; assembly: GCF_052171315.1. Classification (NCBI taxonomy): domain Bacteria; kingdom Bacillati; phylum Bacillota; class Bacilli; order Caryophanales; family Bacillaceae; genus Metabacillus; species Metabacillus mesotrionivorans. The sequence continues at coordinate 2,927 of NZ_JBQMFF010000002.1, forward strand.
CAAACTTCATCGATGTTTTAAAGGCATTCAATGAAGATGAAGACACATATGCTGTGATTATGATTGGCGAAATCGGCGGAACAGCAGAAGAAGAAGCTGCTCTCTGGATCAAAGAAAACATGACAAAGCCTGTAGTGGGCTTTATCGGCGGACAAACTGCACCTCCCGGCAAACGCATGGGGCATGCCGGAGCCATCATTTCGGGCGGAAAAGGCACAGCCGCTGAGAAAATCAAAACGATGAATGAGTGCGGCATCAAAGTTGCTGATACTCCATCCGTTATGGGTGAAACACTTATTGAAGCACTTAAAGAAAACAACCTGCTTGAAAAGTGCAAAACACATTAATAAATCTATCGGGAACGGCGTTCACGCTGTTCCCTTCTTTACCATGTACCCCCGTTGCTCCTCCCATTCCTCCATTCGTCAAATCATGACAAAAACACTTATAATTAAAACTATATATAATAGTAGAAAGGGAACTAAAATGCACATAAAAGAGAAAGAACTTCTCCATTTATCCCATTGCAGAGGCATCACCCATGCGGCGCTGCTGAAGTGGCTGAAACTTGACCCTCCTATATCCGTCTACTCTCTAAACAGCAGTGAGCTGCAGCGGGCTTTCAGGCTGTCAGATGCCCTTATGCCCCATTTTCTCACTGACTTCTATTCATTTGATTGGGATGCCGCCATCTCACGCTTAAAAGCGAGTGATATTAAAGTCATATCACTTTGCCATGAAAACTACCCGCAGCTTTTGAAGGAAATCCACGATCCCCCTCCCGTTCTCTTCTGCAAAGGCAACACAGCCCTGCTTTCTTCCGGAAAAATGATCAGCATTGTCGGAACAAGAAACCCCACAAATTACGGCACCCATTCTTTAAAACGTGTGACAGATCCCCTTATATCTGCAGGCTGGACTGTCGTCAGCGGCCTGGCAAAAGGGATAGATGCTCTGGCCCACCAGAGAGCAATCGAAAGACAGGCTCCAACGATAGGTGTAATCGGAGGGGGACTTCATCATTTTTATCCGAAAGAAAATCTGCCTCTTTTCAACGAGATGACTGAACATCAATTAGTTCTCTCAGAGCATCCTCCAGACACCAAACCGCAAAAATGGCACTTTCCGATGCGCAACCGCATTATCAGCGGGCTGAGTCTTGGAACCGTTGTGATTCAGGCGAAATCAAAAAGCGGATCACTGATTACAGCAAGCACCGCACTCGACCAGGGCAGGCAGGTGTTTGCTGTGCCTGGATCCATTTTTGATGCAGCATCTGCAGGCGCCAATCAGCTGATTAAGCAGGGAGCGTACCTGGCAGAAGACGGACTGGATGTCCTGAATGACCTCTCCGTCCAGGTTGTATGGGCTGAAAATTAAGCCATCAATCCAAATACTGTTTGACAAACCGCATCACTATATTTAATAATAGTGGAGATTTAACCTGTTTAAGCAAGATTTTGATTATTGCCGGTATAAGCGCAGGCTCTTTTGGGCAGAATCGTCCCTTGAACATATAAAATGACACTAGTGGAAAAGAACTTGATGATGAAACTTGAAAATAAAGAGAGAGAATACCTCTTTTAGGAGGATGATGTATGTCGGATTTTTTAGTGATTGTTGAATCGCCTGCAAAAGCGAAGACAATCGAACGATATTTAGGGAAAAAATATAAGGTGAAGGCTTCAATGGGGCATGTCCGCGATCTGCCGAGAAGTCAGATTGGCGTTGACACTGAAGGGAATTTCGAACCGAAGTACATTACGATAAGGGGTAAAGGACCGGTTTTAAAAGAACTTAAAACAGCAGCGAAAAAAGCAAAAAAAGTCTATCTCGCAGCTGACCCCGACCGTGAAGGGGAAGCCATTGCATGGCACCTCGCACACAGTCTGGATGTAGATGTTCTTTCAGACTGCAGGGTTGTCTTTAATGAAATTACAAAAGATGCCATCAAGGAATCTTTTAAGCATCCCCGTCCAATTAACATGGATCTTGTGGATGCACAGCAGGCAAGAAGGATACTTGACCGCCTTGTCGGTTATAAAATCAGTCCGATTCTTTGGAAGAAAGTGAAAAAAGGACTGAGCGCAGGAAGAGTTCAATCTGTTGCAGTCCGCCTGATCATAGACCGCGAAAAAGAAATCAAAGCATTTATTCCGGAAGAGTACTGGACAATCGGCAGCCATTTCCTCAAAGGGAAAGACGAGTTCGAGGGAGCTTTTTACGGAATAAACGGTAAGAAGACAGAGCTGAATACAGAAGATGATGTGAAAGAAATTCAGAAAAAATTAAACGGCAACGAATTCTCCGTTACAAATGTGACAAAGAAGGAAAGAAAGCGCAATCCTGCGGTACCGTTTACAACTTCCACTCTTCAGCAGGAAGCAGCCCGCAAACTGAATTTCAGAGCTAAGAAGACAATGATGATCGCCCAGCAGCTTTATGAAGGAATGGACCTTGGAAAAGAAGGGACAGTCGGTCTGATTACATATATGCGTACAGATTCAACCCGCATATCTGAAACAGCCCAGCAGGAAGCCATGTCGTATATTGAGCAGAAGTACGGTCCTGAGTACAACAATCCTGCTAAAAAAGCCGCAAAGAAAAAGGCAAACACGCAGGATGCACATGAAGCGATTCGACCGACTTCAACGCTTAAAGATCCTGCTTCACTTAAAGAATATTTAAGCCGCGATCAGCTCCGGTTATACAAACTCATTTGGGAGCGCTTTGTTTCAAGCCAGATGGCACCGGCTGTTCTCGATACGATGAGCGTGGATCTTACAAATAATGACGTGACGTTCAGAGCAAACGGAAGCAAAGTGAAGTTTCCAGGATTCATGAAGGTGTATGTTGAAGGAAATGATGACGGCGTCGAAGAGAAAGACCGCATGCTTCCTGATCTTCAAACAGGAGATACGGTTTATTCAAAAGATATCGAACCGGCTCAGCATTTCACTCAGCCGCCTCCAAGGTACACAGAAGCCCGGCTTGTTAAAACGCTTGAAGAACTGGGAATAGGACGTCCGTCAACCTATGCGCCGACGCTTGATACCATTCAAAAGCGCGGATATGTAGCGCTGGATAACAAACGGTTTATACCGACAGAGCTCGGTGAAATTGTGCTTGAACTGATTATGGAGTTCTTCCCTGAAATCATTAATGTCGAGTTTACCGCCAAAATGGAGAACAGCCTGGATGAAATAGAAGACGGCCAGGTGCAATGGGTCAACATTATCGACGATTTTTATAAAGACTTTGCCAAACGGATTGAAGTGGCAGAAAATGAAATGGAAGAAATCGAAATAAAGGATGAGCCAGCAGGAATTGACTGTGAGGAATGCGGCAGCCCAATGGTCTTCAAAATGGGCCGTTACGGAAAGTTCATGGCGTGTTCGAATTTCCCGGATTGCCGGAACACAAAGCCGATTGTTAAAGAAATCGGTGTTCCGTGTCCGAAATGCGAAAAAGGAAACATTGTGGAAAGAAAGTCGAAGAAACGCCGTATTTTCTACGGCTGCGACCAGTTTCCTGAATGTGATTTCCTTTCATGGGATAAACCGATTGCAAGATCGTGTCCAAAGTGTGATAATATGCTAGTTGAGAAAAAACTCAAAAAAGGCATACAAGTACAATGTGTGCATTGTGATTATAAAGAAGAGCAGCAAAAGTAAAGGTGAGTGATCCTGCTCACCTTCTTTATTTGCTTAAAGCTGGAGGGTTCAACATGAATGAAAAAACAGTAAATGTCATTGGAGCAGGCCTTGCCGGAAGTGAAGCGGCCTGGCAGCTTGCGAGCCGCGGAATTTCCGTCAACCTATACGAAATGAGACCTGTGAAGCAGACGCCTGCCCATCATACAGATAAATTCGCCGAGCTTGTCTGCAGCAATTCACTGCGGGCAAACGGGCTGACAAATGCAGTCGGTGTACTTAAAGAAGAAATGAGAATGTTTGATTCTGTGATTATTAAATCTGCCGACGACTGCGCAGTGCCTGCAGGTGGCGCTCTTGCTGTAGACAGACATGAATTTGCCGGACTTGTAACAGAGAGGGTTAAAGGACACCCGAACGTTACAGTTATTACGGATGAAGTAACAGAAATCCCTGAAGGTCCTACAATCATTGCAACAGGGCCGCTGACATCAAAAGCACTTTCTGAGCAGCTGAAGCAGCTTACAGGCGAAGAATACCTCTATTTCTACGATGCAGCAGCTCCAATTCTTGAAAAAGACAGCATCGATATGGACAAAGTCTACCTGAAATCACGGTATGACAAAGGAGAGGCAGCCTACCTTAACTGTCCGATGACAGAGGAAGAGTTTGACCGTTTTTATGATGCATTGATTGAAGCGGAAACAGTTCCGCTGAAAGAATTTGAGAAAGAAATTTTCTTTGAAGGCTGCATGCCGATTGAGGTCATGGCAAAGCGCGGAAAAAAAACGATGCTTTTTGGACCAATGAAGCCGGTGGGCCTTGAAGATCCGAAAACAGGCAAGCGTCCATATGCTGTTGTTCAGCTTAGACAGGATGATGCTGCGGGCACTCTTTACAATATTGTTGGTTTTCAGACACATTTAAAATGGGGCCCTCAAAAAGAAGTGCTTAAGTTGATCCCTGGACTTGAAAACGCAGAGATTGTCAGATACGGCGTTATGCACCGCAACACATTCATCAACTCCCCAAAAATGTTGAAGCCGACGTATCAGTATAAAGAGCGGGAGGATCTGTTTTTTGCAGGGCAGATGACAGGTGTAGAAGGATATGTAGAATCCGCCGCATCAGGACTTTTAGCAGGCATCAACGCTGCTAAATACGTACTTGGAGAAGAACTCCTCGTGCTTCCTCATGAAACAGCAATGGGTAGCATGGCGCGCTATATTACAACAGCAAATCCGGATAATTTCCAGCCTATGAATGCAAACTTCGGCATTTTTGCAGAGCTTCCGGAACGCATCCGCAACAAGAAAGAGCGCTATGAAAAGTATGCAAACAGAGCGCTAGAAACAATTCAAAAAATTTCGAAAAAATAAGAGAAATAATTTGCAAGGGCTGCTGAATGTGTGATACCATTTAGTAGCCCTTGTGAGGTGTTATGCATGGAAAATGTTAAGAATTCTTTAAAGTTGTTCGTAGAATATTTACAGATTGAGAAAAACTATTCACAATATACAATTGTGAATTATGTTTCCGATATAGAAGATTTTTTTGTCTTTATGCAGGAGCAGTCACTAACTGATCTCCGTCTCATTACATATTCCGATACACGATTGTACTTAACTCAGCTTCATCAAAAAAATTTTGCCAGAAAAACGATTTCACGGAAGATTTCTTCTCTCAGAAGCTTTTACAGATTTCTGAACCGCGAAAAGCTCACTGATGAAAATCCGTTTTCAAGCGTTTCTCTGCCTAAAAAAGAGCACAGGCTGCCGCAATATCTGTTTGAAGAGGAGCTTCAGCTTCTCTTTGAACATTCAGATCTTTCAGCTCCTGCAGGCCAAAGAAACCAGGCGCTTCTCGAAATGCTCTACGGAACGGGTATACGGGTAAGCGAGCTCTGCATGATTAAATTGTCTGACCTTGATCTCCATATCGGCACTGTGCTCGTAAATGGAAAAGGCGGCAAACAGAGGTATGTTCCATTCGGAAGCTTTGCGCAGGATGCCGTAGAATTGTACATAGGTTCAGGCAGGAAAACACTGATGGAAAAAAGAAAACAGTCAGAGCACCATGAGCTTCTGTTTGTCAACCAGCGGGGCGGACCGCTCACGGCAACCGGCGTAAGGCATATTTTGAACGAGCTGATTCATAAAACCTCTCTGACGATGAAGATTACTCCTCATATGTTCAGGCATACGTTTGCCACGCATCTGTTAAATCAGGGAGCCGATATGCGGAGTGTCCAGGAGCTTTTGGGTCATGCGCATCTGTCTTCAACACAGGTTTATACGCATGTGTCGAAAGATCATCTGCGCAAGATCTATATGAATCATCATCCGCGCGCTTAAAGCTGGCTGCCGGAAAGTGCAGTACATAAAAATGATGTTGGAGGTGGCAGGATGTCTCAATTTCACGCAACAACGATCTTTGCTGTTCAGCATAACGGCAAGTGTGCAATGGCAGGCGACGGCCAGGTGACGTTTGGAAATGCGGTCGTTATGAAGCATACAGCCAAAAAAGTAAGAAAGCTTTTTAACGGCAAGGTAATTGCCGGCTTTGCGGGATCAGTAGCAGATGCCTTTACCTTGTTTGAAATGTTTGAGGGAAAGCTTGAGGAATACAATGGAAATCTGCAGCGTGCAGCTGTTGAGCTTGCAAAAGAATGGAGAAGCGATAAAGTCCTCAGAAAGCTTGAAGCTATGCTGATTGTCATGAATGAGGAAGATCTGCTTCTCATTTCAGGTACAGGTGAGGTTATTGAGCCTGATGACGGCATTCTTGCCATCGGTTCCGGAGGGAATTATGCCCTCTCAGCAGGAAGAGCGCTCAAACGCTACTCCGGGGAAACACTTTCAGCAAAAGAAATCGCCCAGGCTGCTCTTCAAATGGCAGGCGAAATCTGTGTTTATACAAACCTGAATATCATAGTCGAAGAACTATAAAGAGGGGAGTCCTGATCAATGAAAGAATTAACGCCAAGACAAACGGTTGAAAAACTGGATCAGTATATCGTTGGACAAAAGGACGCTAAGAAAGCTGTAGCAGTCGCACTGAGAAACCGCTACCGCAGAAGCAGACTGTCTGAAAATCTCCGCGATGAAGTTGTTCCGAAAAATATTCTGATGATTGGGCCGACGGGTGTCGGAAAAACCGAGATCGCAAGAAGAATTGCCAAACTTACAGGTGCTCCGTTCATTAAAGTGGAAGCGACCAAATTCACAGAAGTCGGATATGTGGGGCGTGATGTCGAATCGATGGTCCGTGACCTCGCCGAAACATCTGTGAGACTCGTAAAAGAAGAGAAAATGAATGAAGTAAAAGCACTTGCAGAAGAAAATGCCAACAAGCGGCTTGTCGAGCTTCTTGTTCCGGGAAAAAAGAAGCAGACTTCGTATAAGAACCCTCTGGAAATGCTTTTCGGCGGCGCTCAGGGACAGACTCAGGAGCAGGATGACTATTCTTCTGAAGAGCAGTCAACAGAAGAGAAAAGACGTAAAATGGCTCACCAGCTTGCACTTGGAGAGCTTGAAGATCATCACGTGACGGTTGAAGTTGAAGAGCAGAATGCGTCCATGTTTGATATGCTCCAGGGTTCGGGTATGGAACAAATGGGTATGAATATGCAGGATGCATTAAGCAGCTTTATGCCTAAAAAGAAGAAAAAACGCAGGCTTACTGTGCGTGAAGCAAGAAAAGTGCTGACGGGCGAAGAAGCACAGAAACTGATAGACATGGATGACGTTACGCAGGAAGCTGTGATGCGTGCCGAGCAGATGGGCATTATTTTCATCGATGAAATCGACAAAATTGCCAAAAAGAATCAGGGCGGAGGATCGGCAGATGTATCACGCGAAGGTGTACAGCGCGACATCCTTCCAATCGTTGAGGGCTCTACTGTTGTGACGAAATACGGCTCTGTGAAAACAGATCATGTCCTATTCATTGCAGCTGGTGCATTTCATATAGCAAAACCGTCTGACCTTATACCTGAGCTTCAGGGCAGATTTCCAATCCGCGTCGAGCTGACAAAGCTGACAGTTGAAGATTTCGTCCGTATTCTGACAGAACCAGATAATGCGCTTCTTAAACAATACACAGCATTATTGGAAACGGAAGGTATACAACTTGAATTTTCTGACGATGCTATTCGTAAGATTGCAGAAGTGGCATTTCAGGTGAATCAGGACACAGATAACATTGGTGCCAGAAGGCTTCACACAATTCTTGAGAGACTGCTTGAAGATCTTTCATTTGAAGCACCGGATATCACAATGGACAAAATTACAATAACCCCTCAATACGTTGAGGATAAACTGAGCAAAATTGCTAAAAACAAAGATTTAAGTCAATTCATCTTATAATTACATATTTCCAGGAGGAACAAACTAATGGCTTTATTGCAAAAAACAAGAAAAATCAACGCGATGCTTCAAAAGGCAGCCGGAAAACCGGTTAACTTTAAAGAAATGTCGGAAACACTCAGCGACGTTATTGAAGCAAACATTTTCGTGGTCAGCCGCCGCGGCAAACTTTTAGGCTTTGCCATCAATCAGCAGATTGAAAATGAGCGCATGATCCAAATGCTTGAGGACCGTCAGTTCCCTGAAGAATACACTAAGAATCTTTTCAACATCAACGAAACATCATCAAACCTTGATGTTTTCAGTGAATACACTGCTTTCCCTGTTGAAAACCGTGAATTGTTTAAGAATGGCTTAACAACAATTGTTCCGATTATTGGCGGAGGAGAGCGTCTTGGCACACTTATTCTTGCGAGACTTCAGGAACAGTTTGAAGATGATGACCTGATCCTTGCCGAATACGGCGCAACTGTTGTCGGAATGGAAATTCTTCGCGAGAAAGCGGAGGAAATCGAGGACGAAGCAAGAAGCAAAGCAGTTGTACAAATGGCAATCAGCTCATTGTCATACAGTGAGCTTGAAGCAATTGAACATATTTTTGAAGAACTTAACGGAACCGAAGGGCTGCTTGTTGCAAGTAAAATTGCTGACAGAGTCGGCATCACAAGATCAGTTATCGTAAATGCACTGCGCAAACTTGAAAGTGCAGGTGTTATTGAATCTCGTTCCCTTGGAATGAAAGGAACATACATTAAAGTTCTTAATGACAAGTTCCTCTTTGAACTTGAAAAATTAAAAACGAATTAATAAATTCTTTACAAAAAAGCACTTCTAAGCGAAGTGCTTTTTTGTTTTGGAAAAATTTATAATTTTGCATGTGAACAAAATCCTATTACGAAGAACCTCCGCTGTTAAATAGTGTTAATTAACTAGGTATAATTAACCTATTTTAAAATAGATACAAAATCCGACCTTTTTTTACATAACCTTCATAGACTTTAAGCCTATTATTTCTTACAATTGCAGTATGCATTTAACATAATTCGACAATATACCATTCGAAAGGTATGAGTCTTTTGTGAGGGGACAAAATGAATTTTTTTTCTGGAACGATTCATTCTCTGGAACAGGCAGTCAATCGGACAGCTCTCCAGCAAAAAATGATCAGTCACAATATAGCCAATACCGATACTCCCGGTTATAAAGCGAAGGGAATCAGCTTTAAGGAGTCACTTGATTCAGAGCGGACAAAGTTTGAAGCAATCAGGACAGATGCACGCCATCTTTCTTTTGGCAGGGGTCATGAAGCCTATAATGTGATACAAAAAAACGGATCTGCCTATCACGCAAACGGAAACAATGTCGACATAGATAGAGAAATGTCAGAACTTGCTGAAAATCAAATCTACTATAATGCGGTTATTGAACGCCTTGGAAGCAAGTTCAATTCTCTTAAAACCGTCATAAAAGGAGGCAACGGATAATGAGTATATTCAGTCAGCTCAATACAACAGCATCTGCCTTGACGGCGCAGAGACTCAGAATGGATGTGATTTCATCCAATATGGCTAATATAGACACAGCCAGGGCAGAACTGGTCGACGGGAAATGGCAGCCGTACCGCAGAAAAACCGTTGCTTTACAGCAGGATGGAAGTTCTTTTCTCGCTCATCTTCATCAGGCGCAGGGGAAACCTGATTCACTGAACGGAGTTAAAGTTTCCGGAATCAGAGAAGATCAAAGCCCGTTTAAACTGGTTTTTGACCCGGAACATCCAGATGCAAACGATCAGGGCTATGTACAGATGCCAAATGTGGACCCGCTGAAGGAAATGGTTGATCTGATCAGCAGCACCCGGTCATATGAAGCAAACGTCACAGTCTTTAATGCATCCAAAGAGATGCTGATGAAAACACTCCAGCTAGGAAAGTAGGATAACAAATGATACAGGCAATTACCTCACTTCAGCCGCTTCAAACAGCTTCACCTGCAGCACAGCTGCAGCAGACTCAGGAAATCGGCTTTTCCGAAATGCTTAAGCAGTCAATCAATCAGGTGAATGCGATGCAGGTAAAATCAGACGGAATGACAGCAGCGCTTGCAGAGGGTAAAAATGTGCAGCTGCAGGATGTCATGATAACAGCCGAAAAAGCGAGCGTGGCCATGCTGACAGCCATTGAAATCAGAAACAAAGCTGTTGAAGCCTATCAGGAAGCAATGAGAATGCAAATCTAATCATACATAACCAGCAATGTAGCCGGTCTGCTGCACGCAAGCTGTCTTTATCGGGGGATTTCAACGAATGAATCAAAAAGTAACAGAATTCAGAATGAAAACCAGACAATTTTGGAATGAAAGGTCAAAAGCGCAAAAAGGTTTTATGATTGGCGGTGCGGCAGCTTTGCTGCTTTTTGCGGTGATTGCAGGCTATATGGCAGCAAATCCGCGGCTTGTGCCGCTGTACAGGGACTTATCACCCAATGAGACAGGCCAGATCAAAGAAACGCTTGACTCACAGGGCATACAATCAAAAATTACGGACAATGGCTCGACCATCATGGTGCCTGCCGAAATGACCGACACGCTGAAAGTGGAGCTTGCAGCAGAGGGCATACCAAACAGCGGGGTCATTGATTATTCCTTTTTCGGACAGAACATTGGATTTGGGATGACCGATAATGAATTTGATGTTTTAAAACTGAAGGCGACTCAGACAGAGCTTTCGAACCTGATGAAGGGGATAGAGGGGGTTGATGATGCAAAGGTCATGATCAATCTTCCGAAAGAATCAGTTTTTGTCAGTGAGGACAACGGTACAGCCACTGCATCTATTGTGCTCAATACAAAGCCTGGAGTTCAGCTCGATCAGGCCAACGTGAATGCTTTGTACCATTTAGTATCAAAGAGTGTTCCGGGATTATCCACTGATAATATCGTCATCATGGATCAGAATTTTGAGTATTTTGATTTGAAAAGTGATGAAAATATGCCGCTTACAGAAAACATTAGTTCTCAGCACGAACTGAAGTCGAAGATTGAAAAAGACATACAGCGGCAAGTTCAGAAAATGCTCGGAACGATGATGGGCCAGGATAAAGTTGTGGTTTCGGTCACTGCAGATCTTGATTTCACTCAGGAAAAGCGGGAAGAAAATCTTGTCGAAGCAGCTGATGAAGAGAACAATGAAGGTTTGGCCGTGAGCGTTGAACGGATTACAGAAACCTACAGCGGAGAGGGTGCCGGTGCAGGCGGAGTAACCGGGACGGGAGAAGATGATGTTCCAGGATATGAAGCCGTTCAGGGCGAAGGTTCAGGAGATTATGAAAAAGTAGAAGAACGAATCAATAATGAAGTCAATCGTGTAAAAAGAGAAATTACAGAAAGTCCATACAGAATCAGGGATCTGGGCATACAGGTCATGGTTGAACCGCCTGCTGCAGATGACCCAGCCTCTCTGCCTGCACAAAGCATCGCAGACATCCAGCAGCTTCTTGGATCAATTGTCCGGACCTCCATCGACAAGGATCCTCAGGCTGAGCCATTAACTGCTGAACAAATAGAGGAAAAGATTTCTGTATCTGTTCAGCCATTTGCCGGAAAACAGACAATCGATGCTGAAACGGCCCGTTCAATCCCGTTATGGCTATATATCGCAGGAGGCGTAATGCTCCTTGTCATTGCGATTCTGCTGGTTTTACTGTTTAGAAGAAATAGAAAAGAACCAGCCGAACCGGAAGAAGAGGAAATTTTCTATCAGGAGAAAATGATTCTTCCTGATGTAAATGATGCACCTGATAGCGAAGGGGATGTCCGAAGAAAGCAGCTTGAAAAAATGGCGCGGGATAAACCGGAGGACTTTGCCAAACTGCTCAGATCATGGCTGACGGAAGAATAGGAGGTTACTCATAAATGGTTAAACGAGCAAACAAACTGACAGGCAGGCAAAAAGCCGCCCTCCTTCTGATTTCTCTAGGTCCTGACGCAGCCGCATCGGTTTACAAGCATCTTTCTGAAGAAGAAATTGAAAAGCTTACATTAGAGATTTCGAGTGTGAGAAATGTAGATTCTCAGAATAAAGAAGGAATCATTGAAGAGTTCCATCAAATCGCAATGGCGCAGGAATTCATTTCCCAGGGCGGCATCTCATATGCGAAACAAATTCTTGAAAAAGCGCTTGGAGAAGAGCGGGCTTCAAGCATTATCCACCGGCTTACATCTTCCTTGCAGGTAAAGCCGTTTGATTTTGCGAGAAAAGCTGATCCGGCCCAAATCTTTAATTTTATTCAGGGAGAGCACCCCCAAACGATTGCGCTCATACTTTCCTACCTTGATCCGGTACAGTCAGGACAGATCCTGTCAGGTCTGCCGCATCAGCAGCAGGCAGATATTGCAATAAGGATTGCCAAAATGGACAGGACCTCACCGGAAATCATCAATGAAGTGGAACAGGTCCTTGAGAGAAAGCTGTCTTCTGCTGTCACACAGGATTATACGCAGACAGGCGGAGTGGAAGCGGTAGTTGAAGTGCTGAACGGTGTTGACCGCAGTACAGAAAAGACCATCCTTGATTCTCTTGAAATTAAGGATCCTGAGCTTGCAGAAGAAATCAAAAAACGGATGTTTGTTTTTGAGGATATTGTCACACTCGACAGCAGGGCAATTCAGCGCGTCATCAGAGATGTAGAAAACGAAGATCTGATGCTGTCGCTTAAAGTCGCAAGCGAAGAAGTGAAGGAAATTGTGTTCAAGAACATGTCCAAGAGAATGGCAGACACGTTTAAAGAAGAAATGGAGTTTATGGGTCCAGTCAGACTTCGGGATGTAGAAGAAGCACAATCACGCATTGTCTCTGTTATCCGCAGACTTGAGGATGCTGGAGAAATCGTCATTGCCCGCGGGGGGGGGGATGATATCATTGTCTAATTTAATTAAATCAGACCGAGCCGCTGCAGAACAGGGCAAAAAAGCCATAATTCTAAGAACGGTCCTGTCCGCACCAGCTGAGAAAATAAATCCCGAGATGGTCATGCATCAGGCAAAAGCAGACGCTGATCAACTGCTGGAACATGCCAGAGTTCAGGCAGACAGAATTCTAAAGCAGGCGCAAGACGAGCAGGAAAAATGGATCAGTGAAAAAAAACAGCAAGAACTAGAGGCAAGAGAGGAAGGGTTTCAAGCCGGTTTTGAGGCGGGCAGACAGGAATCCCTGCATCAATACAGCTCTTTTCTCTCAGAGGCAAAAACCATTGTGGATCAGGCAAAAGAGGATTACATAGAAAAAGTGTCCCAATCAGAAGAGACCATTATTAATCTGGCTGTGAAGCTTTCTGAAAAAATCTTATTCATCAAGCTTGAAGAGCATCCTGCCTGCTTTGCCGAATTAGTTAAAAAAGCTTTGCATGAAGTCAGAGAACATTCGGAAATAAAAGTGTTCGTTAACCCTCTTTATTACAGCCGGCTTCTCAAGCAAAAAAGCGAGCTTGAAGATGTGCTGCTTTCCAGGGCTGATCTGTTCATTTATCCTGACGAAAGTCTTCAGGAAGGAAGCTGCGTAATTGAATCTCCTGCCGGCACAATGGATGCCGGCGTTGATGCACAGCTGAATCAGCTGAAAAAAAGCATGCTTCAGCTGATTGGGGAGGATTGACGGTTTGAACGCAGCAGACTTGCTTCTAAAGATAGATTCAATGGATTCATTTAAAAGATATGGAAAAGTAAGCAAGGTAATCGGGCTGATGATTGAATCAAAAGGTCCGGAAAGCTCAATTGGCGACCTTTGCTACATTCATGCGGGTGCTTCTAAGGAAATGAAAATAGCTGCAGAAGTAGTGGGTTTCAGAGATGAATATGTCCTGTTGATGCCGTTTGAGCATGTGAATCAAATCTCACCCGGAAGCCTTGTTGAAGCAACAAACGAGCCTCTGAAGATCAAAGCGGGAATGGGGCTGATCGGCCAGACAGTTGACGCATTCGGTCTTCCCTTTAATCAATCGCCGCTGCCAAAAGGCCTGACGCCAATATCAGCTGAACGAAATCCGCCAAACCCTATGAACCGTCCGCCAATTAATGAGACGATGGAAGTTGGGGTCAGAGTCATTGACAGTCTATTGACAGTAGGAAAAGGACAGCGAGTCGGTATTTTTGCAGGAAGCGGTGTAGGAAAAAGCACGCTTCTCGGAATGATTGCAAGAAACACAAAAGCAGACCTGAATGTCATTGCCCTCATAGGCGAGCGCGGGCGGGAAGTTCGTGAATTTATTGAAAAAGACCTTGGTGAAGAAGGACTCAAAAGGTCCATTATTGTGGCGGCTACATCTGATCAGCCTGCCCTGATGAGACTGAAGGCTTCATATACAGCTACTGCAATCGCAGAATATTTTAGAGATAAAGGGTTAAATGTGATGCTGATGATGGATTCTGTCACCCGTGTTGCCATGGCGCAAAGGGAAATTGGGCTTGCAGCTGGAGAGCCTCCGACCACAAAAGGTTACACGCCGAGTGTCTTTGCCGTCCTCCCGAAGCTTCTTGAACGGACCGGAACAAATGAACATGGCTCCATTACCGCTTTTTATACTGTATTGGTTGACGGGGATGATCTGAATGAGCCGATTTCAGACACGGTAAGAGGAATTCTTGACGGCCACATCGTTCTTGACAGAAATCTTGCAAATAAAGGGCAATTTCCTGCAGTCAATGTGCTGAAAAGCATCAGCCGTGTGATGAGCCAGATTGTTCCTGCTAAACAAAAGAAAAACGCTTCAAAGCTAAGGGATCTGCTTGCTGTCTATTTAAACTCTGAGGACTTAATTAACATAGGCGCATACAAGCGCGGAACCAGCAGAGAAATTGACGAAGCGATCAGGTATTATCCGAAGATCCTTTCTTTTCTGAAGCAGGATGTGCACGAAAAAATCTCATTTGAACAAAGTGCGGAATACCTGCAATCACTGATTGAAATAGGAGATAACACGTGAAAAACGCTTACAGGTTTCAAAAAATTCTTGAACTTAAAGAAATGGAAAAAGATCAGTCTCTTGAAGCTTATCAGTTATCGGTAGCAGACTTTGAGAAGGCTGCTGAAAAGCTTTATACATGCCTGAAGAAAAAAGAAGTGCTTGAAGAAAAAACGCTCTTTCAGCTGAATTCGGGCATGCCGGTTAAGGAAATCCGGCACTTTCAGCAGTTTGTATCAAATCTTGAAAAAACAATTTCACACTATCAGAATCTCACAGCAGCAGCAAGAGAGAGAATGAATGAAAAGCAGCAAGTTCTCACAGAAAAAAATATAGAAGTAAAAAAGTATGAAAAAATGAAAGAAAAACACCGCGAAGTCTATGTGCGCTGGGTGAAAGACACTGAAATCAAGAGGATGGACGATCTTTCTGTCCAGTCTTATGCCGTGCGGGGGAATTAGGTGAAAAGCGAAAGTGAAAAACGATGAAAAAGAAACTGGAAAGTTCCAATGGCTGCTCTTTGTTGTCATCATCCCTTTCTTTTTTACGGTAACCTTCATTGCGGTCATTTTAACTGTTGCGGGAATTGACGTAACTGGAAAACTAAAAGAAACTGCCGCGCTGCTGCCGGGGATTCCGGCAGAACAGAAAACATCCGGTCATGCAGAGTCTTCTGCAGAAAAGGAACTCAAGGAAGAAAATGAGCTTCAAAAATCGGAAATAAAACGACAGCAGCAGGATATAGCTGCCCTTGAAAATGACAGGGACTTAAAAGAGAAAGAGATTCAGCGGCTGAGCCAGGAAATTAGATCCATGGAAGAACAGCTGAAAGCGGCAGCAGCCGAAGGGGAAAAAGGACGGGACATCGCCAAACTTTACGATAAAATGACAAGCAAAAAAGCCGCGGCGATCATTCCGCTGCTTTCTGATGAAGAAGCAATAAAGATTCTAAAAGCTATTGGTGATGATCAAGTTATTTCTGTTTTGGAAAAAATGAGTCCGGAAGACGCCGCTAGATATACAAATATGCTTTCAGATTCCTAGTTTGCAAGAGACAAGGGGGATGCAGGTTGAAAATTACGTTTTCCGCAGGGCCGGTTTCGGTCATGAACATTGACGGCAAGACGGGTTCAGGGGTTCAGGTTTCTTTTTCATCTTTACTGCTCGGTTCTGCCGGGGCGGCAGGAAGTACTGAGACAGGCGGACAAATTGACTCGTTTTACGAGAAAACTGAATACGCGGATCCCGAATTGGCAGATGCATTCAAAGAGCTTATCAAAGAACTGGCAGTAAATGAAGCCGTCATGCCAGAAGGAACTGTAAATGGCCTGCAGACGCTTACGCCGGCTGCGGAACACACGATTTCTGAACAGACTAAAACCGGGTTAGGCAGGTTTTTGATAAAAGAAACAGAAACTGCGGCTGAGCAGGCTGATTATCCTGAAAAAACAGCAGTAAAGGTTCAAAGCGGAGCAGGTGAAATCATTGGACCTGAAAGCAAGGAAGGTTTTGCAGGAGGGCATGCTCCAAAACATCAAGCTGAAACAGGCGGGATAACAAAAAGATTAATTAGTACGAAACCCGCTTCAGAAGTTGATAAAAAACATGAGGTTCAAATGATTGATGCATTTCAAATTGAAACGCAAAAAGCAATCATTGCACACACCGTGCAACAGATTGAAAACACCAGTGAAGCATACTTAAAAAAACAGGGAGGTTTTCCTGCAGGCAGGACTAACACTCCTCCACCTGATGGTAGAGATAAGGATGTTGACCAGCTAAAGTCTCAATTAATAAAGAGCATCAGCCACCCAGGGGATATCATGGACGTATTCAGCGGTAAAGCACTTCGAACATTTTCTGCAGGCGGTACATCAATTGATGAATCATCTGAAGCTGAAACTTTTAATGACAAGATCTTAGCTGCCATTAAGCAAGCAATAAACGAGGTTTTGAAAGCAGGACCTTCACAAAAAAACAGTCTGATCATTGAGAACATGAACCTTAACAATCAGCCGGACAGAACCATTGTAAACAAGAATGCAATTGATAAACTTACGGCTATTTTAAAGCCTCTGCACCGTATTTTTTCTGCAGGCGGAGAACAGGGTCTTGCCCGACTTATTGAAGAGATAAGTGCTGCAGTAAGGACAGACTCGGATAGAACGATATCTTCACTGAAAAATCTGCAGTCTCAACTCGAAGGGGATCAACTCCTTCAAGTCCTTCAAAAAGCCAGTTATACAGAACAGCCTGCCATCGGCCGTCTTCCGCTGAAAAAAGAAATAGAAGCAGGCGGGGGAAAACAGGAGGCTGTCCATCAGCTTCTGAGTAAAGGCTATTTCAGACCGACTGCAGCTGAAGGCAGCAATGGGACCAGGCCGCAGGCTCCTGATTCCATAGGTAATTTTCAGGCAGACCTCAAACAATTGGAGGTAAATGTGACGGAGAATCACATGCGCAGTCCAGGCTTAACGGAAATGAAGAATGAATGGCAGCAATTGTTCAACAAGGACGGGAACAGTACTGTGCATCAGCCTGCACCTGGACTTACAGAGGTAAAGCTGAGTGCTTCCCCTGAACTAAAAGAGCATCAGGACGAGCCGGTTAAACGGGAATTTTCAGCCCAGATCACCGAGGTGTTTAAAAGAGCAAAGCCTGCTTTTGCATTAAACGGATTTTCCCAAATGACAATCAGACTTGCACCTGAGCATCTTGGCCTTCTGACAGTAAAGCTTCAAAGACTGAACGGGGAAACGACGGCAAAAATTATTACCTCAACCTCTTCTGCAAAAGAGCTTGTAGAACATAGCATTCAGCATCTCAAAGCAGCCCTTCCTGCGTTTCAAATTGCTGTAGACAGATTTGATATATACGGGGAGCAGCCAGACTCGTTCCGCGATCGCGATCAAGACGAAAGGCAGCCGGAAAAAGAACAGGGTGAGGAAAAAGACCGCCCTGAAGAGCCGGATTCATTTAAAGATCATCTGAACATGCTTACATAAAAGGAGATAAACAATGGCTCAAAATACGATTGACTCGGGACTTTTCCTTTCTTCAACTGCAGCAGTCAGAACTGGAGGGAAATCAAGTCTCGGAAAAGATGATTTCCTGAAAATACTCATTGCACAGCTGCAAAACCAGGATCCTCTAAATCCAATGGAAGACAAAGAATTTATATCTCAAATGGCAAGCTTTTCATCACTGGAGCAGATGACCAACTTGAATACACAAATGAGCAGCTTCATACAGGTTCAGGTGAATGACGGCATCTTGAAATACTCTGAGATGATCGGGAAGCAGATTGACTGGAAAACAGAAGACGGTGAAGCAAAAACAGGAATTGTTAAATCCATTAAACAATCGGGACCGGATATTATTCTTGAGATGCAAAACGGAGACGAAGTGCCAAGTGCTTTCGTCACAAAAGTAACGGAAGCATCCGCTTCCTAAAGCGTGCAAATAGGTCAAAACGATAAAAAACCAGGGAGAGATTATATATGTTGCGTTCATTGTACTCAGGAGTAAGCGGAATGAAAAACTTCCAAACAAAGCTTGATGTGATCGGAAATAACATCGCAAACGTCAATACGTACGGATTCAAAAAAGGCCGTGTGACTTACAAAGATCTAATGAGCCAGCAAATGGCAGGTGCAAGTGCTTCAACTGCCAACACAAGCGGCATGAACGCTAAGCAGGTTGGTCTTGGATCGGCACTTAGTTCAATTGATACGATTCACACCGGGGGAGCTAACCAATCAACAGGACGGACTCTTGACCTTGCGCTTGCAGGTGACGGATTTTTTGCGGTTGGGACGATTAAGGGAAGTGTTGATTTTACTACAAATAGGATTACCGGACCTATTGAAGATGCTGTTGATTTAAGTTACACAAGAGCAGGTAACTTCTACCTTGATGATCAGGGTTACCTTGTTACTGCAGACGGATACTACTTAATTGGTGAAGCAGGTCAAAAAACAAATACTGGCTTTGGAACAGGTACAAGTAATTCTGCAGGACTTATTCAAATTCCTTTGGATGCAAAGAGCTTCAATATTGGCCCTGACGGAACTGTTTCTTTTGTTGATTCAGGTGGTCAATTACGAGTCAGCGGCCAAATACGTGTAGCGAATTTTGCGAACGACGGAGGGCTTGAAAAAGTTGGTGGAAATCTTTATAAAGAGTCAAGCAACTCAGGAACTATCGATAAAAATAGCAATAATACATGGGAATTAGCTGAACTTGATATCCCTGGCCAAAACGGTTCAGCAACAATCATGACTGGATTTTTGGAAATGTCCAACGTAGATCTCGCAGAGGAATTTACAGACATGATCGTTGCACAGCGCGGTTTCCAGTCCAATACAAAAGTGATCACCACTTCAGATGAAATACTTCAGGAACTGATGAACTTAAAACGATAGGTTAGGGGGCAGGGGGCTGTACCCCGAATAATTTGATTTTACTGACAAGATTAAACGGCAAACCGTTTAGACTGAATGCCATTTATATGGAACAGATAGAGTCCTTTCCCGATACAACCATCACACTGACAAATGGAAAGAAATTTGTAGTGAAGGAATCTGAAGCAGAGGTTGCAGAGAGAATCAAGAAGTTTTACCGGGAGATTCATATCATGCATGCAGCTGCTTCTGCGGAGGTGAAGGAAGATGAATAAAAAACTAATGACGATCATGCTTGTCATTATTACGTCGATCACGCTTGTAGGGGTGACAGCACTTGTTATCGTAACAAATTTCATGGGTACTGCTGAAGCAAAAGAAAAAGGACCATCCATTGATGATGTCATTGCTCAATCATATGATCTTCCCGAAATCACGACCAATCTCTCAAGCGATAATATTGTCCGGCTTTCCTTTAAGCTTGAAACGGACAGCAAAAAAGCGAAGGAAGAGCTTGAAAAAAGAGAATTTCAAGTAAGAGATATCATTATTTCTGAGCTTTCAAGCATAACAGCTGAAGAACTCGATGGAAAAGAAGGCATGAACGCATTTAAAAAGACGGTACAAAAACAAGTGAATGAATTACTGCAAAAGGGCGAAATCAAGAAGGTATACACAACCTCCTATATTATCCAGTAATCTTGCAAACATTCTGTGCAGAGGAGGTGTGAATGATGTCAAGCGAGATACTGTCCCAGAGTGAAATAGATGCCCTGCTGTCTGCAATCTCTTCTGGAGAGATGGATGCAGATGAACTGAAAAAAGAAGAAACGGAAAAGAAAGTAAAAGTTTACGATTTTAAAAGAGCGCTGCGCTTTTCAAAAGACCAAATCAGAAGCTTAACTAGAATTCATGAAAATTTTGCAAGGCTTTTGACGACGTATTTTTCCGCTCAGCTCCGCACGTACGTTCAAATTACCGCCGGAGCCGTTGACCAGCTGCCTTATGAAGAATTTATCCGTTCAATCCCAAAGATGACTGTTTTAAACGTATTTGAAGCAAGGCCGCTGAATGGCAGAGTCCTAATGGAAGTAAACCGGAACATCGCCTATGCCATGATGGACAGGTTGATGGGCGGCCATGGTACTGGAATAAGCCACTCGACTTCATTGACTGAGATTGAGACGAAAATTATGACAAACCTGTTTGAAAAATCTCTCGATAATTACAGAGAGGCCTGGGGCTCTGTGTATGATATTGAACCAGCGGGTATGAAGCTTGAGGTTAATCCGCAGTTTCTCCAATTGGTATCGCCAAATGAAACTGTCGTTGTTATCTCATTAAACACGCAGATTGGCGATACCAGCGGGATGATAAATATTTGCATACCTCATGTCGTTCTTGAGCCGATCATGCCAAGGCTGAGCGTTCATTTTTGGATGCAATCCGAGCGGAAAGAGCCAAAAGAAGCTGAAGTGAACGCTCTTGAGAAGAAAATTCATGGTGCTGAACTTGAGGTAACAGCGGAGCTCGGACAATCAGAGATAACCGTACAGGAGTTTTTGGATATTTCGGCAGGAGATGTCATTCAGCTTGAAACGTCAATAGATCAGCCTTTAATCATTAAAATTGGAGACCAGCCAAAATTCACCGGGCAACCCGGAAAATTAAAGCGCAAATCGGCTGTGCAAGTATTGGGACAATACCAAGGGGGGCAAAAAGAAAGTGAGTAACGGGATGTTATCTCAGGATGAAATCGATGCCCTGCTGAATGGCAGCGGGAGCAGCGACTACGATTCTGACAATTTAATAGAAGATTACCTTACATTAATGGAGCAGGACACAATTGGCGAAATCGGAAATATTTCGTTTGGAAGTTCTGCAACAGCGCTGTCGACTCTTCTTCAGCAAAAAGTGGATATCACAACACCGACAGTGTCAGTCATTCAAAGACAAAAGCTTGCGGATGAATTTCCGCATCCATATGTCGCGATCGAAGTGAATTACACAGAAGGCTTTACAGGAAGCAACTTGCTTGTGATTAAACAGAGTGATGCAGCCATCATCGCTGATTTAATGATCGGCGGAAATGGTGAAATTACGGATACTGAGCTAAACGACATCATGATCAGCGCTGTGCAGGAAGCTATGAATCAGATGATGGGTTCTGCAGCTACATCTATGTCGACGATTTTTAATAAAAAAGTCGATATATCTCCTCCATCCATTGAATTGCTGGATTTAAAAGGCGGAGAAGGGACTGGAGCGCTTCCCCAGGATGATCCTTTTTTGAAGGTTGCATTCAGAATCAAAGTAGGAACTCTGATCGATTCCGAAATCATGCAGCTGCTTCCCCTCCATTTTGCTAAGGGGCTTGTAGATGAACTGATGAATCCCCCAGAACCGGCAGCAGCAATTGAGACGATGCCTAATACGGCTTATCAGCAGGCTCCAGCTCAAAAGCCTGTTCAGGAGGAACAAATCCAGTACAAACCTAGTCCAGTGGAAGTAAAACCAGCAGAATTTTCTTCATTTGACGGGGGGGCTGCTCCTAAAAACGACATGAAAAATCTTGATATGCTGCTTGATATTCCGCTTAAAGTAACGGTTGAACTTGGCAGAACGAAGCGTTCAGTGAAAGAGATTCTTGAACTGTCCGCAGGGTCTATTATTGAACTTGATAAACTTGCAGGAGAGCCTGTAGATATACTGATCAACAATAAAATTGTTGCACAGGGAGAAGTTGTAGTAATCGAGGAAAACTTCGGAGTGAGGGTGACAGATATCCTTAGCCAGTCCGAACGCTTGCACAGATTAAAGTAATTTTTAGGGAGAGACGAACATGGCACATAAAATTATGATTGTGGATGACGCAGCTTTTATGAGAATGATGATCAAAGATATTTTGACAAAGAACGGGTTTGATGTTGTTGCAGAGGCTTCTGACGGGGCGCAGGCAGTAGAAAAATACAAAGAACACCATCCTGATCTTGTCACAATGGATATCACAATGCCCGAGATGGACGGAATAACGGCTTTAAAAGAAATTAAAAAAATGAATCCTCATGCGCGGGTTATCATGTGTTCGGCCATGGGCCAGCAGGCGATGGTTATTGATGCGATTCAGGCGGGCGCGAAGGATTTTATCGTGAAGCCGTTCCAGGCAGACCGGGTGCTTGAAGCAATCAATAAAACATTAAGCTAAAGGGAGAATACCAGCACGTGAATACAAAATGGCTATGGTTTTTGCTGTTCTTCTGTCTCTGTCTGCTTGTAAATGAGCCCGTTCAAGTTTTCGCCGGCCAGGAATCAGGAACCGTTTCTGACTGGGTGAAAAATGACCGGCCTTCAGGTCCTGAAGCCCAGACGGATGACGCGGCTGCTCCCGGTGTATCAGCATGGGATTTTATTAAAATGATTCTTGCTACTGGTTTTGTCCTTTTCTTAATTTATATGCTTATCAAGTTTACAGCAGGAAAAAACAGGCTGAACGCTTCATCCAAATACATAGAGAATCTCGGCGGAACAAATGTGGGGCAGAACCGGAGTGTACAGCTGGTGAAAGTCGGCGGCAGTATTCTTGTCGTCGGGGTTTCAGACAGTGTTCAGCTGCTGAAGGAAATAGATGACGAAGAAGAATGCAAAGAAATTGTCCGGCTCCATGAAGAAAAGTTTATGCAGCACAGGGTTCAGCCGGATTGGGTTAAAAACCTGTCCGGATTGGCCGGGGCATCCGGCTCCCGGGAAGAAAAACCTTTGGCTTCATTTAAAGATCAGCTTCTTCAACTGAGAAAAGACCGGCAATCTGCTCTGAAAGACATAAAGAGAAAGGACAGCATAGAATGAACGAATTTATGGAAATATTCAGCTCAAGCGATGCTGCGAATGTAAGCACATCTGTCAAGCTGCTGCTTTTGCTGACTGTCCTTTCTCTCGCTCCAAGCATTCTGATTTTGATGACATGTTTCACAAGAATCATCATCGTGCTTTCATTTGTCAGAACGTCGCTTGCCACTCAGCAGATGCCTCCTAATCAGATCTTGATCGGAATTGCTTTGTTTTTAACTTTTTTTATCATGGCCCCGGTTTTTTCTGATATCAATCAGCAGGCGCTGACACCTTTATTCAATGAAGAAATAGGTCTTGAAGAGGCATATGATAAAGCTTCACTTCCGCTCAAGGAATTTATGAGCAAACATACAAGGCAGAAAGACCTTGCGCTGTTTCTTCAATATGCCAATCTTGAAAAGCCCAAGTCAGTTGAAGATATCCCTTTGACTGCACTTGTTCCTGCATTTGCAATAAGTGAGATCAAGACAGCCTTTCAAATTGGATTTATGATTTTCATTCCTTTTTTGGTCATTGATATGGTTGTAGCAAGTATTTTGATGTCTATGGGGATGATGATGCTTCCTCCCGTGATGATTTCTCTGCCATTTAAAATCCTTCTGTTCGTTCTTGTGGATGGGTGGTACCTGGTTGTGAAATCATTGCTTCAAAGCTTTTGAACAGGAGATATAAGATGAGTTCTGAATTTGTTATTTCTATAGCAGAAAAAGCGATATATACAACACTTATTATTTGCGGGCCGCTGCTTGCCATTGCACTGATTATTGGACTTGCAGTAAGTATCTTTCAGGCCACAACTCAAATACAGGAACAAACGCTTGCGTTTGTTCCGAAAATTGTCGGGGTTCTTGTCGGGCTGATTTTTTTCGGTCCATGGATGCTGTCTACAATCATTTCGTACGCACAGGACATTTTCGGCAACCTTGACCGGTTTGTAGGATAAGAGAATGGATGTCATTGAGTATTTTCCGGCATTTTTGCTTATTTTTGCAAGAATGAGCGCTTTTTTTGTCACAATGCCGCTGTTTTCCTACAGAACGATTCCGCAGCAGCACAAAATTGGTTTTTCATTCTTTTTATCAGTCATTGTTTTTTCATCTGTTCAGCCGGACCCTGTAGTAATAGGCGGAGAATTTGTGTTGCTGGTGCTGAAAGAAGTGCTTATTGGCCTCTTGATCGGGTTTTCTGCTTACCTGATGCTCGCGGCTGTCCAAATCGCCGGAAGTTTAATTGATTTTCAGACGGGCTTTGCTATTGCAAACATTATTGATCCGCAGACAGGGTCTCAAAGTCCGCTGATCGGGCAGTTTCTGAATGTCATGGCGCTATTGTTCATGCTGAGCATAAATGCTCATCATTTGCTTTTGGACGGCGTGTTTTACAGCTATCAATTTATTCCTCTTAGAGGAGAATTGTTTCCTCTCGGTGATGGAAGTGCTGCACTATTAATTACGAAAGCATTCAGCGCAATGTTTCTGATCGCATTCCAAATGTCCTTTCCGGTCGCTGCGTCTCTTTTTTTGGTGGACCTTGCCCTTGGAATTACTGCCCGGACTGTTCCGCAGCTGAATATTTTCGTCGTAGGCCTGCCTCTTAAGATCGGAGTCAGCTTTGTAATGCTTATTCTCGTTATGGGATCTATTTTTATGCTCATTCAGCATGTGATGGAAATGATGATTGAAACGATGAGAAATTTGATGCAACTTTTTGCCGGAGGCTGACATGGAATTTATAAAACTGGACCTGCAATTCTTTTCAGGAGAAAAAACAGAAAAAGCCACCCCGAGAAAACGCGAAGACGTCAGAAAAAAGGGGCAGGTTGCAAAGAGTGCAGATGTAAATACAGCCATCGGTCTCCTCGCTGTATTCCTTGCCTTTCTGTTTATTGGACCATATATGATGAAGCAGCTTCTCGCACTGATGAAATCTTCGCTGCAGGAGACCTTGCTGCTTCAATTGTCGGAGAAAAATGTACATGAATTAATGATCCAGATTGCTGTTCAGTCTGCGTATATGGCAGGACCGATTATGGGGGTTGCCCTGGTTGCGGGAGTTGCAGCGAATTACATGCAGGTCGGGTTTTTGTTTTCAACTGAAGCGGTGCAGATGAAACTGGAAAAAATCAATCCAATTCAAGGGTTTAAGCGGATCTACTCGCTCAGAGCTGTTGTTGAACTGCTGAAATCCATTTTAAAAATATCGTTTGTCGGGGCTGTCACTTTTTCCGTCATTTGGTTTCAGATGGACGGGATTTTGTCCCTTTCAAAGCTGTCGGTTGAAAAAGCGTTTCTTTTTGTTTCGAAGCTAGCCTTTCAGATGGGGCTGTTCGCATCCATTGCCCTGCTTTTTCTCTCGCTTCTCGATTATTTTTATCAAAAATATGATTTCGAGAAAAATATCCGGATGTCAAAACAGGATTTAAAGGACGAGTTTAAAAAATCCGAGGGAGATCCGCTGATCAAGTCGAGAATTAAGCAAAAGCAAAGGGAAATGGCAACACGCAGAATGATGCAGGATGTACCTGGGGCAGATGTCGTGATTACAAATCCGACTCATTACGCAATTGCCCTTAAATATGACGAAGATAAAATGGATGCACCGTTCGTTGTTGCTAAAGGAGTCGATTTTGTCGCTCAGAAAATCAAAGAAACGGCGAAAACAAACAATGTGACGATGATTGAAAATCGTCCTTTAGCCAGAGCGTTATACGATCAGGTTGATATCGGCAGGGCTGTGCCGGAAGAATTTTTTAAAGCGATAGCTGAAATTCTGGCTTACGTGTATCAGCTGAAAAATAAGGGGTAAGAACCTGCAATGCCTGCGTTTTCATAGAAAGAGAGGTACCTGATGCAAGCAAAAGATCTGACTGTATTGCTTAGTGTTATTTTAATAGTTGCGATGCTCATTATTCCGTTCCCTACATGGCTGTTAAGCTTGCTGATCATGCTTAATATTACACTTGCTCTTCTTGTGCTGCTGACATCCATGAACATGAGGGAGCCGCTGGATTTTGCCATTTTTCCATCCCTGCTTCTGCTCTTGACATTGTTCAGACTCGGACTGAATGTATCGACAACCCGCGCGATTCTTTCTCATGGGGAAGCCGGGGGAGTTGTTGAAACATTCGGAACCTTCGTTGTAGGCGGAAATGTCATTGTTGGATTTGTTGTGTTTCTTATTCTTATTATCATTCAATTTGTCGTCATTACAAAGGGTTCTGAGCGTGTCTCAGAGGTTGCTGCCCGCTTTACGCTTGATGCGATGCCGGGAAAGCAGATGAGTATTGATGCAGATCTCAACGCCGGTGTCATTTCCGAACAGCAGGCAAGATCACGCCGCGAAAAAGTATCCAGAGAAGCAGATTTCTACGGAGCAATGGATGGTGCGAGCAAGTTCGTAAAGGGAGATGCGATTGCCGGCATTATCATTGTCATCATCAACATGATTTTCGGAATCATTATCGGCATGATGCAGCTTGGCATGGGTTTTGGCGACGCTGCATCCCACTTTACAATGCTCACAGTCGGAGACGGGATTGTCAGCCAGATTCCTGCACTGCTTATCTCGACTGCAACCGGTATTGTCGTAACAAGAGCAGCTTCAGACGGAAATCTGGGATCGGATATAACAAGCCAGCTTTTCGCCTATCCGAAAATGATGTATGTAGCTGCAGGAACGATTTTGCTTCTTGGACTGTTTACACCAATCGGATTATTTGTGACAGTCCCGATCGCTGCCGCTTTTGGCGCAGGCGGATACATCATTTCAAAATCAAAAGAGAAACTCCCTGAAACAGAAGAAGCTGCTGAGGAAGAGATCGAACTGGATGAAATGAAATCACCGGAAAGTGTCGTGCAACTGCTGAATGTGGATCCAATTGAGTTTGAATTTGGCTATGGCCTTATTCCGCTTGCAGATGCAAATCAGGGCGGAGACCTGCTTGACCGGATTGTCATGATCAGAAGGCAGCTTGCCATTGAACTCGGGCTTGTTATTCCTGTTGTCCGCATCCGTGACAACATTCAGCTTCAGCCGAATGAATACAGACTTAAGCTGAAAGGGACCGAGGTCGCGAAGGGTGAAATTCTTCTCGATCATTTCCTCGCAATGGCCCCAGGTATTGAAGATGATTCAATTGAAGGAATCGATACAATTGAACCTTCATTCGGCCTGCCTGCAAAATGGATCACGGAAGAAAACAAAGATGCGGCGGAAATGTTCAGTTATACAGTTGTTGATCCTCCGTCCGTTGTATCGACTCATATGACAGAAACGATTAAAAGACATGCGCACGAGCTGCTTGGAAGACAGGAAACGAAACAGCTGCTGGATCATCTGCGGGAAACGTATCCTATCCTTGCTGAAGAGGTTACGCCTTCCCCGCTTTCTATTGGCGACATTCAGAAGGTGCTTTCCAAGCTTTTAAAAGAAAAAGTATCCATCCGCAATCTGCCGGTTATCTTTGAAGCACTTGCGGACTACGGGAAATTGACATCAGATCCTGATCTGCTCTGCGAGTATACGAGACAGGCACTTGCAAAGCAAATTACGGGACAGTATACAGCCGGAGATACTTTAAAAGTAGTCACTCTGTCAGGGAAAGTCGAAAAAGCAGTCGCTGACGGTGTTCAGCAGACCGAGCACGGGAATTATCTGGCAATGGATCCGGATCTTTCCCAGGCCATTATTGAATCTATTGCTAAAGAAGTAGAACAGCTTTCCCTGCAGGAGCAAACACCGATTCTTCTCTGTTCTCCTGCAGTAAGGATGTATGTAAGGCAGCTGATTGACCGTTACTTTCCTCAGCTTCCTGTGCTTTCTTACAATGAGCTTGAGGCAAATGTTGAAGTTCAGAGCGTTGGGTTGGTGAATATTGCATGAAGGTGAAAAAATTTCTTGCATCAAATATGCAGGAAGCCATGCAGCAAATTAAAAATGATCTTGGCAAGGATGCTGTTATTTTAAGCTCCAAGCATGTTTATAAAGGAGGAATACTCGGTTTCTTTGCCCAAAAAAAGGTTGAAGTCATCGCAGGGCATGATCCGGATCCTGTCTTCAGGACAATGCCGGCACCTAAGAAAGAGCCGGCGCAGGAAATCTTTTCAGAAACCTCTCTGCTGAGCGAAATGAGAGAAGTTAAGAGTCTTGTAAAATCGCTCCGTGAACAAGAAGAAGCGTCCAATCTGCCTCAAGAGCTGAAAGATCTTGAACGGCTTCTGGCCGAAAAGGAAGTGCAGGGGAGAGCAGACATTCTCTCTGAACTTAGAGAAATGGAAGGGGAACAATCCTTGCAGGACTGGGTGCAAAAAGCATCAGAAATCATGGCTGAGAAACTGGCCGCCTTCCCATTTAACGGGATTTCTCATGAGAAAAAATATATTTTAGCCGCCGGTCCTACTGGAGTGGGGAAAACTACAACGCTCGCAAAGCTTGCAGCTGAAAGCATGTTAAAAGAAAAGAAAAAAATTGCCTTTATCACAACTGATACATACAGAATTGCAGCGATTGATCAGATCAGGACCTATGCAGGTATTTTAAATGCTCCGCTCAAAGTCTGCTATACCCCTGAAGATGTGAAGGAAGCAAAAGAAGCTTTTGCTGAAATGGATGCCGTATTTATTGATACGGCCGGAAGAAACTACAGGAACAAATTGTTCGTTCAGGAATTAAAGGATCTGCTTGGAGCAAATGATGACACAGAAACCTATCTTGTGCTCTCGGCTGCTTCCAAGTACAGCGACATGCAGGAGATCTACCTAAATTTCAGTGCAATGAATCCGGAAAAGCTGATCTTTACAAAGATTGATGAAACAGCTGCTAAAGGTTCACTTTATGATTTCGTTCAGTTTGCCGGGCTTGGCGTTTCATACTTTTCTAATGGCCAGAACGTTCCTGATGACATCATGCCGGCTTCCGCAAAAATGATGGCAGAGGAGATTATGAGGTAGAAAATGGATCAGGCAGAGCAGTTAAGAAGACAGATATTTAAGACAGAAAACAAAACCTCCAAAGCAATTGCCGTGCTGAGCGGAAAAGGAGGAGTCGGAAAATCAGGCTTCACCGTAAATCTTGCAGCACAGCTTTGCGGACGGGGAAAGAGGGCGCTCATTTTAGATCTTGATATCGGTTACGGGAACATCGATCTCTTGATTGGGGAATCCAGCAGACATTCCATGATTGATTTTTTTCAGGGAGAAAAGAAGCTGAGTGAGATTATCTGCAAAAGCAGTGCGGGTTTTGACTACATTTCAGGAGGTACAGGACTTTCGCATGTAGTTTCCCTTAATGACATGCAGCTTTCGGCCTTTTCGCAAGAGCTTGACCAGGCATTTTGCACGTACGATTATCTGCTCCTTGATCTTGGTGCAGGAATGACATCTGACAGTTTAAAGTTTGCCATGAGTGCTGATGAGCTGGCGGTTGTGACGACACCTGAGCCGACTGCGATAACAGATGCTTACTCAGCGATCAAGGTCATAAGTTTCCATGAAAAATCCATACCTGTTTCCATTGTTGTCAATAAAGCCGATGACGAAAAAACAGCCCAATTAACATTTGCCAGAATGCAGTCGGCTGTCACCCGTTTTCTTGACAGGGAGGTATCTTTTGCCGGCTGGATGCCCCAGGATGCACTCGTATCAGAAGCCGTAAAAAGGCAGGTGCCATTCAGCATCCTGTTTCCTAAATGCCCGGCTTCGCGCGGTATTTGCCGGATTGCTGACAGCATGGTCTCTGCACCCGGTTCAGAGGCACCGCCTCAAAAAACATCATTTTTTTCCAGAGTGTCACAGCTCTTCAGGGGAGGCGGAGATTAAATGAATAAAACGTCTGTTCTAGTTGTGGATGATTCTGCATTTATGCGGAAACTGATTGCCGGTTTCCTGAATGAAAGCGGTACGTGCTATGCTGCAGGCACAGCAAGAAACGGAGAGGATGCCCTCGAAAAAATGAAGGCGCTGAATCCGGACGTGGTGACGCTGGATATAGAAATGCCCGGTATGGACGGACTTCAGACACTGAAGCGAATCATGGAGGGCACGCCAAAGCCGGTTATCATGTTTTCAGGCATGACGCAGCGGGGAGCGGATCTCACAATACAATCTCTTCAAATGGGAGCGGTTGATTTTATACCGAAGCCTTCCGGGGCAATCTCACTTGATCTGCATAAAGTAAAGGACGACCTGATCCGAAAGGTTGAGATGGCTGGCCAGCTGAAAATGGAAACCATCACTGCTGGCGGAAGGAACAGACCTTTTAACGAAAGGAAAACGTCCAGACTGAACAGCAGCAGGAAAGTCATCTGCATTGGCACATCAACAGGAGGACCAAGAGCGCTGCAGCAGGTTCTGCCGAAGCTTCCGGGGGATTTGAACGCACCTGTTTTTGTTGTGCAGCATATGCCGGAGGGGTTTACCGCTTCGCTTGCAGCGCGGCTTGACACGTTATCGCATCTTACTGTCAAAGAGGCAGAAGACGGGGAACTTGTCAAAAAGGCCACAGCCTACCTCGCACCGGGAGGAACTCACATGAAGGTGGAGGAATCAATGTCCGGGCTTGTGATCAGGCTTACCAAGGAAAGCCTTAATACGGCTCACAGACCATCTGTTGATGTATTGTTTGAATCGCTCAGCCGGATCAAAAATGTGCACAAAATAGCTGTGATCATGACCGGTATGGGTTCAGACGGATCCGAAGGGCTGAAAAAATTAAAACAATCCGGATCCCTTCATGCCATATCAGAATCCGAAAAAACATCCGTTGTATTCGGAATGCCCAAAATGGCAGTTGAGACGAATGCAGTTGATGCAGTTGAACATCTGGAGGATATTGCTGATGCGATTCTTAAATCAGTTCAATCATAAGCCGGAAATATTTGCAGTCTAAGGGGAGTAAGTCAAAATGGATATGAATCAATATTTAGATGTCTTTATTGAAGAAAGCAAAGAGCATCTGCAGTCCTGCAGCCAAAAGCTCCTGGAACTTGAGAAAAACCCTGAAGATTCAGCGATTGTAAGTGAAATTTTCAGGTCAGCACACACGTTAAAAGGCATGAGTGCAACGATGGGTTATACGGACCTTGC
Organism: Metabacillus mesotrionivorans; assembly: GCF_052171315.1. Taxonomy (NCBI): domain Bacteria; kingdom Bacillati; phylum Bacillota; class Bacilli; order Caryophanales; family Bacillaceae; genus Metabacillus; species Metabacillus mesotrionivorans. The sequence goes on from NZ_JBQMFF010000002.1 coordinate 34,233, forward strand.
AAACCTGACTCACCATATGGAAAATGTGCTTGATGCGATCCGTCACGGAAAACTGTCTGTTCAGCCTGCTGTTCTTGATGCCGCATTTGAAGCTGTTGACCTACTTGAAGAAATGGTTCTTTCCATTGCAGGCGGAGGAAACGGAAAAAAAGACGTGCTCCAAATGATTGAAACGTTTAAAAAGCTCGAAGGCGCTGAAGACCAGGCTGTGATTCCTGTTCCGTCCGAAACGATGATCCTTGATGATTTTGAACGCACCGTTATCCAGCAGGGGGCAGAGCAGGGGTATCAGCCTTACGAAATTACTGTTTTTCTTAGAGAGGACTGTCTTTTAAAAGCAGCGAGGGTTTTCATGATTTTTGAGCTTGGTGAAAAACTTGGCGATATCATTAAATCTGTTCCGGCAGCGGACATGCTTGAGGAGGAAAAGTTCGATTCAACATTCCGTTTGATTTTCGTTTCAAAAGAGCAGCCGGAAGACATTCAGTCGCAGATGATGAAAGTTTCAGAGGTCGAGAGAGTCGAAATCAGCCCGCTCGCACTTGATCAGTCCGTCTTCATTGAAAAGGACGCCGGGATTGTAATGGATTCCGAGGCAGAAGCTGAGACGGCTGCTGCAAAGGTTTCAGGAAGTTCAAAGACGATCCGTGTGAACATTGAGAGACTGGACAGCCTGATGAACCTGTTTGAAGAGCTTGTCATAGACAGGGGCCGACTTGAACAGATTTCAAAAGAATTAAAAAACAGCGAACTCAATGAAACTGTGGAACATATGAGCCGCATTTCCGGAGATTTGCAGACCATTATTTTAAACATGAGAATGGTGCCAGTTGAAACAGTTTTTAATCGATTTCCAAGAATGGTTCGCCAGCTGGCGAAAGACCTGAATAAAAAAATTCATTTGTCTGTTACCGGCGCTGAAACAGAACTTGACAGAACAGTCATTGATGAAATCGGCGATCCACTCGTCCATTTATTAAGAAATGCGCTTGATCACGGGATTGAAACACCTGAACAGCGGAGGATGAACGGTAAACCTGAAGAAGGAAACGTCGCCTTAAAAGCCTATCACAGCGGTAATTATGTCTTTATTGATATAGAAGATGACGGGGCCGGCATAAGCAGGCAGAGGATCTTGAAAAAGGCAATAGAGCGCGGGCTTGTCACTGAAAGAGATGGCGCAGACTTGTCTGATGAACAGGTTTATGACTTCATGTTTTCATCAGGATTTTCTACGGCCACCACCATCTCAGATGTTTCAGGCAGAGGCGTGGGTCTTGATGTTGTCAAAAATACGATTGAATCACTTGGAGGCAGCATAACCATTCAGTCAAGGGAAGGATTTGGCTCACTGTTTTCCATCCAGCTTCCGCTGACTTTATCCATTATCTCCGTGCTGCTTGTGAAGCTTGCAAACGAAACATTTGCGATTCCGATTTCCTCTATTATTGAAACAGCGGTAATCAGAAGAGATGAAATCTTGAACGCGCACAATCAGAAAGTCATCGATTACAGGGGGAAAATTGTTCCGCTTGTTTCACTGAAGGAAATCTTAGAGGTCCCATGCGAACCATATGATGACTCGCACCTGGCGATCGTCATTGTCAAAAAAGGCGACCGGCTGGCGGCTCTGATGGTAGATTCTTTCATTGGCCAGCAGGAGATTGTGCTCAAACCCCTCGGAAACTACTTGAATTCTGTTTTTGCTGTATCAGGAGCTACGATTTTAGGTGACGGACAAGTAGCCCTTATTATCGACTGCAACGCCCTGATTAAATAGCCGGAAGGGAGAGAAGAAACGTGAATGATACGCTTGAGAAAATGATTGTTTTTCAGCTTAATAACAAAGAATACGGCATTGCTGTCGGAAAAGTGAGATCAATAGAAAAAATGCAGACGATCACGCGTGTGCCCGGAACAGATTCTTTTGTAAAAGGGGTCATGAACTTGAGGGGGATCGTCACTCCTGTGATCGATCTGAGAACGCGATTTGGGCTTTTGCAGGAAGAATTGACCGAAAGCAGCCGGATTATTGTCGCGGCTCTTGATTCATATGAAGTCGGTTTTATCGTCGATTCAGCAAATGATGTCATTGATCTGTCTCCTGAAGAGCGTGAGCCTGCACCTGAAGTTGCAGGAGCAGAAGAGGCGGAATACATTGTCGGCGTTGCAAAATCCGGCAAACGCCTGATCATTCTTCTGGATCTGAATAAGGTTTTAGCAGACACATCACATTCCCCTGCCATTAACAAACGGAATGTTCAGCTTGCATAATCCGGGATGGAAGCCTTTGGAATGGACAAACAGGAGCGAATGATCAAGGTTGGAATTGCTGAAAAAAACATTGTTTCACAGCCATATTTGATAAGAACATCCGGACTTGGCTCATGTGTAGGGCTTGTTCTGTTCGACGAGGAACATAAAACAGCCGGCCTCGTGCACATCATGCTGCCTGATTCCTCTTTGTCCCGCACAGGAGATTACAATCCTTCCAAATATGCGGATACAGCTGTAAAGGACCTGGCTGATAAATTGGCAGAAAGAGGGTGCAGAAAGGGTGCTTTGAAAGCAAAGTTTGCAGGTGGAGCACAAATGTTCCCATTTCAGCCTTCGGGGATGCTCAACATTGGAGCAAGGAATGTGGCCGCTGTTTTAAAGCAGCTGGATATAATGAAAATTCCTGTCATCAGCATGGATACCGGGGGAAGCAGCGGGAGAACAATCGAGTTTAATCCCGCAACAGGAAAGCTTTCTATTTTTACAGTCAATCAATCTGCAAAAACGATCTGACAGACACCGAAAATATCACAGCAGAAGGGGAGAAAAATGGAACAAGCTGCAAAACTCGAAGAACAAGAATATTGGAATAAATGGATTCACTGCCGTGACCATGAAGCTTGCAATGCGCTGATTCACCGCTATTTGCCCCTTGTCAGCTATCATGTACAGCGTATTTCAGTCAGTCTGCCCAAATCTGTCAATAAAGAAGATTTAAAAAGCATAGGCATGGTCGGTCTCTACGATGCTCTTGAAAAGTTTGACTACACACGCGACCTGAAATTTGAAACTTATGCTTCTTTCAGGATCAGAGGAGCGATCCTTGACGGACTGAGAAAAGAAGACTGGCTGCCCCGCAGTTCAAGAGAAAAAGCAAAAAAAGTGGATGCCGCCATTGAACGGCTGGAACAAAAATATTTGAGGAATGTTCAACCAAAAGAAGTCGCCGCGGACCTTGAAATGTCGGAAAATGAAGTTATTTCGATCATGAACGAAGGCTTCTTTGCCAATGTTCTTTCCATTGATGATCAAAATCATGAGCATGATGAACAGGACCATCAGAAATTTGTTATCCGGGATGAAAAAGCTGAAATGCCTGAAGAGAAAATGGTAAAGGATGAACTGATCGGACAGCTTGCAGAAGTCATTGTCAATCTGACAGAAAAAGAGCAGCAGGTCATCAGCTTATTTTATAAAGAGGAACTGACGCTGACTGAAATAGGACAGGTCTTAAGTCTTTCTACATCACGTATTTCGCAGATTCATTCAAAAGCTCTGTTTAAGCTGAAGCATCTTCTTGAAAAAATTAATTCTTGACGGGCAGCTTTTGTAAACAGGCGATATAAAAAGGTCAGGTGAAACGGTATATGACAGCAGCACTCCTGGCATTAAGCCTTATTCTGCACGCTGCATCACTTTATTTGATTGCACTTTTATTTTTACGTTATAAAAATGTGCTGCAGGCTGAAGAGAGGCAGGCCGCCATGCTTGAAGAAACAGAACAGGCGCTTGCTGCCTGCATGCTTGAGATGAGAGAAGAGAATGAAAAGCTTCTGGCTGCGCTTGACCGTTCTTTTATAACGGGCGAAAGTTCCGCAGATTCTCATGACGGCGGAGGGGTTCAGCAGAAAGAGCTTTCTCATGAGGAGGCACCTGAAACCCCTCATGAAAAAGACCAGTCGGATCAATTCCGTCTGGATGTATTAAATCTTTATCAAAATGGCTATACAATAGAAGAAATAGCAAAAAAGCTTGATAAAGGAAAAACAGAAATCTCCCTTATGCTGAAATTCCGCCAATTCTAGTCGAATTTTGCTTGCGAATGATTTTTCATTGTGATATATTAATTTTTGGTGTTAATACACACGCCATAGATTCGGGCATTGGTGCTGTTTAGACAGTTTTGCCTGAAGATGATATGTGCGGAGGAGAAAAAACCATTAGGAGGAAATACCATGTCAGTCATTTCAATGAAACAACTACTTGAAGCAGGTGTTCATTTCGGCCATCAAACACGCCGCTGGAACCCTAAGATGAAGCGTTACATCTTCACTGAGCGTAACGGCATCTACATCATCGACCTTCAAAAAACAGTTAAGAAGGTTGAAGAAGCTTACCAGTTCACGAAAGAACTAGCTGCAAACGGCGGCACAATTCTTTTCGTAGGAACTAAAAAACAAGCTCAGGATTCAGTTAAAGAAGAAGCTGAGCGTTCAGGAATGTACTTCGTTAACCAACGCTGGTTGGGCGGAACGCTTACAAACTTTGAAACGATTCAAAAGCGCATCAAACGTCTGAAAGACATCGAAAAAATGCAAGAAGACGGCACTTTCGAAGTTCTTCCAAAGAAAGAAGTTGTTCAGCTTAACAAAGAGCTTGAGCGTCTTGAGAAATTCTTGGGCGGAATCAAAGACATGAAAGGTCTTCCTGATGCACTATTCATCATTGACCCTCGCAAAGAGCGCATTGCCGTTGCTGAAGCACGCAAATTGAACATTCCAATCGTTGGTATCGTTGATACAAACTGCGATCCGGATGAAATTGATTACGTAATTCCTGCAAATGATGATGCAATCCGTGCAGTTAAGCTTTTAACTTCTAAAATTGCTGATGCAATTCTTGAAACAAAACAAGGTGAAGAAACAACTGCTTAATCAAGTAAAGGTGATAAGAGGGGAATGCCTTTTATCACCTTTTTTAAAGAGGCTTTTTCCTGACGGGGAAAGCCCCCTTTAACAAAACGAAAAACATTCTGGTTCAGAATGAAACCAATACATAATGGCGGAACGGCCGAAAATTAAGGAGGAAAACTCTCATGGCAATTACAGCTCAAATGGTAAAAGAATTACGCGAAAAAACTGGTGCAGGTATGATGGACTGCAAAAAAGCACTTACAGCAACAGAAGGCGATATGGAAAAAGCGATTGATTTCCTTCGTGAAAAAGGAATCGCTTCTGCTTCTAAAAAAGCGGACCGCGTAGCTGCTGAAGGACTTGCTCTTGTTAAAGCTGAAGGAAACGAAGCCGTTATCCTTGAAGTGAACTCTGAAACTGATTTCGTAGCTAAAAACGAAGGATTCAAGGAGCTTCTTGATACACTTGCTTCACACCTTCTTGCTAAAAAGCCTGCTGACCTTGAAGCTGCTCTTGCATCTGAAATGGACAATGGCACAACTGTAAATGACTACATCAACTCTGCAATCGCTAAAATCGGTGAGAAAATCACTCTTCGCCGCTTTGATATCGTATCAAAAACAGACAGCGATGCATTCGGTTCTTACCTTCACATGGGCGGCCGCATTGCCGTTCTTGCTGTTCTTGAAGGAACAACTGACGAAGATACAGCTAAAGACGTTGCGATGCACGTAGCTGCTGTTAACCCTAAATACATCGGCCGTGACGCTGTAAGCGAAGAAGAAGTAACTCGCGAGCGCGAAGTTCTTTCTCAGCAGGCTCTAAACGAAGGCAAGCCTGCTAACATCGTTGAAAAAATGGTTGAAGGCCGTCTTGGCAAATTCTTCGAAGAGATCTGCCTTCTTGAGCAGAACTTCGTTAAAAACCCTGATCTTAAGGTAAAACAATTTGTTGAGTCTAAAGGCGCAACAGTAAAAAGCTTTACTCGCTTTGAAGTAGGCGAAGGCATTGAAAAACGCCAGGATAACTTTGCTGAAGAAGTTATGAACCAAGTCAAAAAATAATTCAGTCCGACGTAAGAGAAAACAGCTGTTTTCCTTAATGAAGACGAGTAAATGAAAGACAGGGAACACACTTCTGTGTTCCCTCTTTTTGAAAAAGCCTGTTTCCCCGCGGGGTGAATACAGCTTGAATCATTTACATGCATCGATTTACCCGAAAAGACTTGGAGGTCATTATGAGCAAACCTAAATATAATCGTATCGTACTTAAATTGAGCGGAGAAGCGTTAGCAGGAACGGACAGCTTCGGCATTAAGCCTGCTGTCATTCAGTCCATTGCCAAGCAAGTGAAAGAAATTGCAGAGCTTGGTGTTGAAGTGGCTGTAGTTGTAGGCGGCGGCAACATCTGGCGCGGCAAAATCGGCAGTGAAATGGGCATGGACCGTGCAACTGCCGACTATATGGGAATGCTTGCTACCGTGATGAATTCACTTGCTCTGCAGGACAGCCTTGAAACGTTCGGCATTCAGACCCGCGTTCAGACTTCCATTGAAATGAGACAAGTTGCAGAGCCGTACATCAGAAGAAAAGCAATCAGACACCTTGAGAAAAAACGAGTTGTCATTTTTGCTGCAGGTACGGGAAATCCTTACTTCTCCACTGATACAACAGCGGCGCTCCGGGCAGCAGAAATTGAAGCAGATGTCATTCTGATGGCAAAAAACAATGTTGACGGCGTCTATACAGCAGATCCAAAGAAAGACGCAGCCGCTGTAAAATACGAAACACTGTCTTACCTTGACGTATTGAAAGAAGGTCTGGAAGTGATGGATTCTACTGCTTCATCACTTTGCATGGACAATGATATCCCGCTGATTGTCTTCTCTGTTATGGAAGAAGGCAACATTAAACGTGCAGTACTCGGCGAAAATATCGGAACAATTGTAAGGGGGAAATAATGATGGCTAAACAAGTTCTTGCACAAGCAAAAGATAAAATGGAAAAAGCGGTATCTGCCTATAACAGAGAGCTTTCAACCGTACGCGCAGGCCGTGCAAATGCATCTCTTCTTGATAAAATTGTCGTAGATTACTACGGTGCGCCTACACCGGTCAACCAGCTTGCTTCTATTAACACACCTGAAGCAAGACTGCTAGTGATTCAGCCTTATGACAAAACGGTACTCGGCGAAATCGAAAAAGCGATCCTTAAATCAGATCTTGGATTAAATCCTACAAACGACGGATCTTTAATCCGGCTTGCTATTCCGGCCCTTACTGAAGAGCGCCGCAAAGAGCTTGCTAAACTTGTAAAGAAATATGCTGAAGAAGCAAAAGTTGCAGTCCGCAATGTGCGCCGTGACGCAAACGACGATTTGAAAAAGCTTGAGAAAAATGGCGAAATCACAGAAGATGAGCTTCGCACAAACAATGATCAAGTTCAAAAAACGACGGATGAGTTCATCAGCAAAATTGACGCTATTGCAAAAGATAAAGAAAAAGAAATCATGGAAGTTTAAGTTAAAAATCTGTACAATGGAATTGTGCTCAAAAGACCCTCTTATGTTTACAGGGGGTTTTTTTGTTAATACTGTTAACACCGCTGCAGTATATGAGACCGCAGAATGTTACGGGTGATGGAGGAATCACATGCTGGGCAAACTGAAAAATTGGAGAAATCCTAACCGGGAACTGTCTGTTACCTCAAAAGATGACTTGATCAAACGGGGAATACCTGAACATATTGCCATTATTATGGACGGAAATGGGAGATGGGCCAAAAAACGCGCACTTCCAAGGATTGCCGGACACCATGAAGGCATGAAGACAGTAAGAAAAATCACAAAGCTTTCCAATGAGCTCGGTGTAAAGGCTCTTACTCTATATGCTTTTTCAACTGAAAACTGGAAACGCCCAAAGTCTGAAGTCGATTACCTGATGAAGCTGCCTGAAGAGTTTCTCGGAACCTTTCTGCCTGAGCTGATCGAGGAAAATGTACAGGTCAGAATTATTGGCGACGAATCCAAAATACCGGCGCATACGCTTCGCGCTGTGCAAAAAGCAAAAGAGGAAACAGGATCCAATAACGGACTTATTTTAAATTTTGCCTTAAATTACGGAAGCCGGGCGGAGATGATTCATGCTGTCCGCGGCATTGTTGAAGATGCAGAAAACGGCGAATTAAAGATTGAAGACATAAGCGAAGAGCTGTTTTCAAGTTATTTAATGACAAGCGGAATGAAAGATCCTGATTTGCTGATCCGGACAAGCGGGGAAATCAGGCTGAGCAACTTCATGCTATGGCAGCTTGCCTACTCGGAATTCGTCTTTACGGATGTTCTCTGGCCTGATTTCAGCGAAGGTCACCTTCTTTCAGCCATTGATGAGTATCAGCACAGAGGAAGAAGGTTTGGAGGATTGTAAAGGCAATCTCCCTGGTTTATCATCCAGGGATTATACATAACTTGAGTGGTGCAGGGATTCGCACGTTATTTGCATAATCCAGATATACAGAGATCTGCAGCAGACGAATGGGGAGTGACATGGTGAAGAGAATCAGTTTATTGGGTGCAACAGGTTCGATCGGACAGCAGACACTTGATGTCATTAAGGCTCATCCGGAACAATTTCAGCTAGTTTCCATGTCATTTGGAAGCAACCTTACTTTAGGCAGAAAAGCAATTATTGAGTTTTCGCCCCGTTTAGTGGCTGTAAATGACTTTGATGCCTATTCACAGCTGAAAAGTGAATTTCCGGACGTGTCCTTTGCTTTTGGCGAAGAAGGCCTGATTGAAGCTGCCGTTTTGCCTGAAGCAGACATCCTGGTTAATGCTGTTATGGGGAGCGTCGGTCTTCTGCCGACATTAAAAGCAATTGAATGCAAAAAAACGATCGCCATTGCCAATAAAGAAACACTTGTAACGGCAGGCCATCTTGTAACGGCTCATGCAAAAACATACAATGTGGAGCTCCTGCCTGTAGACAGCGAGCATTCAGCTATTTTTCAATGTCTTCAGGGTGAGAATCCCAAATCTTTGGAGCGGCTTATTATTACTGCTTCTGGAGGGAGCTTCCGCGACAGGAAGCGGGAGGACCTTGAAAATGTCACGGTGGAAGAAGCCCTTAACCATCCGAACTGGTCGATGGGAGCTAAAATCACGATTGACTCTGCAACAATGATGAACAAAGGTCTTGAAGTCATTGAAGCGCACTGGCTGTTTGACCTGCCGTATGAAAAGATCGATGTGCTGCTGCACAAAGAAAGCATTATCCATTCCATGGCTGAATTTCATGACCGCAGCGTCATTGCCCAGCTTGGAACACCTGATATGAGAGTGCCGATTCAATATGCCCTGTCTTATCCTGAACGGTTGCCGATGCCCGATACGAAACAGCTGAATTTATGGGAGGCGGGCAAGCTCCACTTTGAAAAAGCTGATTTTGAACGATACCGCTGCTTACAATTTGCTTATGATTCAGGTAAAATTGGAGGAACGATGCCGACTGTCCTGAACGCTGCAAATGAAGAAGCTGTGGCCGCTTTTCTGAAAGGGAAAATTAAGTTTCTTCAAATCGAAAACCTGATTGAGAGGGCACTTTCAAAACATTGTGTGATAACAGACCCGAATCTGAATATCATTCAAGAAGTGGACAAAGAGACAAGAGAATTTGTTCAATCATTCTATTCATAAAGGTGGTCATGAAACGTGAATACCGTTTTGGCGTTTGTTGTTATTTTTGGGGCGCTCGTTTTCTTTCATGAGCTTGGACATCTCGTTTTAGCTAAACGTGCGGGTATTCTTTGCCGTGAGTTTGCGATTGGATTCGGCCCGAAAATCTTTTCTTTTACAAAAAATGAGACGGTCTATACGATCAGACTTCTTCCTTTGGGCGGATTTGTCCGGATGGCCGGCGAAGACCCTGAAATGATAGAGGTTAAGCCCGGATATAACGTCGGACTGCTCTTTAACAAACAGGATCAAGTTGAAAAAATTATTCTCAATAATAAAGAAAAATACCCCCGTGCAAGAGTCATAGAAGTTGAACAGGCAGACCTTGAGCACAAAATGTTCATTTCAGGGTATGAACAGGGCGAAGAAGATGAAGTGCTTAAGCATTTTGATGTCAGTGAGCGTTCATTCTTTATCGTAGATGGTTCAGAAGTGCAAATTGCGCCTTTTAACCGCCAGTTCGGATCAAAAACACTCGGCCAGAGAACGGCTGCGATTATTGCAGGCCCGCTGATGAACTTTATCCTTGCGTTTGTCCTGCTTTTCTCTCTTGGTTTTATTCAGGGGGCTCCAATAGACGAGCCTATCCTTGGGAAATTGACAGAAGACGGCTCTGCCGCTGAATCAGGCTTAAAAGAGGGAGATGAGATCACGGCCATTGAGGGCAAAGTGATGTCTTCATGGAAGCAGGTTGTATCTGTTATTCAGTCAAACCCTGAACAGGAGCTTACCTTCAGCGTAAATCGCGGCGGGCAGGATCTTGAAATCGAGGTCATCCCTGAAGCGAGCAAAGTCGGTGAGGAAACCATCGGCAGAATCGGAGCCTATAATCCGGTTGAGAAATCGTTTATCGGTTCATTAACTTACGGTGTCACAGAAACATTTAACTGGACAAAAGAAATTGTCCTCGGACTTGGCAAGCTGATCACAGGCCAGTTTTCCATTGATATGCTTTCAGGTCCTGTCGGCATTTATGACATGACAGATCAAGTAGCAAAAACGGGCGTCATTAATTTGATGAGCTGGGCTGCGATCCTGAGCATTAATCTCGGTATCGTCAACCTTCTTCCAATTCCGGCTCTTGACGGCGGAAGACTGCTCTTTTTCCTTGTTGAAGCGCTTAGAGGGAAACCGATTGACCGCCAGAAAGAGGGCGTTGTCCATTTTATCGGGTTTGCGCTGCTGATGCTCCTGATGCTTGTCGTAACGTGGAATGACATTCAGCGATTCTTTTTATAAAATGCCTGCAGACAGCTGAAAATGCGAATTTTGAATACTTAAATAGAGGTGCTTTAGATGAAACAGAGTATGACGTTTATTCCTACTTTAAGAGAAGTGCCTGCAGATGCGGATATTAAAAGCCACCAGCTTTTGCTCCGGGCAGGCTACATGCGGCAAAATGCGAGCGGAATCTACAGTTATTTGCCGCTTGCCTCTATTGTTCTTAAAAAAATTGAGCAGATTGTACGCGAAGAGATGAACCGTGCAGGCTCAGCCGAACTGCTTATGCCTGCACTCCAGCAGTCAGAACTTTGGCAGGAATCCGGCAGATGGTACACATACGGCCCTGAGCTTATGAGAATGAAAGACAGGCACAGCCGTGAATTTGCGCTTGGCGCCACACATGAAGAGGTTATTACATCTCTTGTGCGCGACGAAGTTAAGTCCTACAAAAGACTTCCTTTGAATCTGTATCAGATTCAGTCGAAATTCAGGGATGAAAAGCGTCCCCGTTTTGGACTTCTGCGCGGCCGCGAGTTCATTATGAAAGATGCCTATTCTTTCCATGCTTCGTTTGAAAGTCTTGATGAAGTGTATGAAAAGATGTTTCAGGCGTACAGCAATGTGTTTTCACGCTGCGGCCTGAACTACCGGGCAGTTATTGCTGATTCTGGTGCCATGGGCGGAAAAGATACCCATGAGTTCATGGTTTTGTCTGACGTCGGCGAAGATACAATTGCCTATTCAGACACATCGTCCTATGCTGCCAATGTAGAGATGGCTCCTGTTATTACTCAATATGAGAAAAGCAGTGAAGAACAGCAGGACCTTGTAAAAACAGAAACACCAAATCAAAGAACGATTGAAGAAGTAGCGGATTACCTGAACGTTGAAAAAGAGAAGCTGATTAAATCTCTTGTTTTTAAAGTGGACGAGAAATTTGTGATGGTGCTTGCACGCGGCGATCACGAAATTAACGATATAAAAATCAAAAACCTTTACGGGGCATCAGTTGTCGAACTTGCGACACCTGAAGAAACGAAGCAGGCGGCAGGTGTTCTGCCAGGTTTTGTCGGCCCTGTGGGAGCAGATTCTGCAATTGACATTATTGCCGATCATGCGGTTCAGTCCGTTGTAAACGGCGTTTGCGGCGCAGGTGAAGAAAACTATCATTATACAGGCGTTAATCTCGACCGTGACGCCACTGTCAGCCAGTATGCTGACCTTCGTTTCATTGAAGAGGGAGACGCTTCACCGGACGGAGAAGGAACGATTCAGTTTGCCAAAGGAATTGAAGTGGGACATGTATTCAAACTTGGAACCCGCTACAGTGAAGCAATGAATGCGACGTTCCTTGATGAAAACGGCAGAGCGCAGCCGATGATTATGGGCTGTTACGGCATTGGCGTTTCAAGAACATTAGCTGCTATTGTTGAGCAGTATAATGACGATAAGGGTATTGTCTGGCCGGCTGCTGTTGCGCCGTTCCAAGTCCACCTGATCACAGCAAATGCAAAACAGGATGCGCAATCTTCTCTTGGCGAAAAACTGTATGCTGAGCTTTTAGAGGCTGGATTTGAAGTTCTTTATGATGACAGAATCGAACGCGCAGGGGTTAAATTTGCCGACTCTGATCTGATTGGCATTCCTGTGAGAATTGTAGTTGGAAAACAGGCCGAAGACGGCATCGTGGAAGTAAAAGAGCGGAAAACAGGAGAGGGTATGGACGTATCTCTCGCAGATCTGCATGAAACGATTTCAAGGCTGCTTCAGAAGTAAAAACCAGTGATGCCAAAAGTTCATCTATGGTATGATAGAGTAAGTGAATAACAAATTGACAAGGTACCCCGCTTCGTGCGAGGTACCTTCAATTATGATGGACAAAATTTCAAGGAGGGAAAAATCAGACATGCAAGAAGAGCGTCTCAAGGCTCAAAAAGAACGATTTCACCTTCTGCTTCAGCAAATCGGGCTGACAGAAGATACGGTTTATCCGTTTTTCTCTGAAGGTGCCATTACAAAACTGACTGTTTTAAAACAGCAGAAAAAATGGGAGTTTCAGTTTTCCTTTCAAAAAATCCTCCCATTTGATGCATACCGCCTTTTTCAGGCAAAGCTGACAAAAGCATTTTCTCATATTGCAGATGTAACCTTTCAGCTGACGGTACAAGATCAGTCGTTCAATGATAAACTCGTTGCAGACTACTGGTCGGTTTGTGTTCAGGAGCTGGAGGGCATCTCTCCTCCCATGCTGTCCCTTTTAAATGAACAGACTCCTGAAGTGCAGGGGGTCAAACTGATCATTAAAACGAAAAATGAAACAGAAGCAATGGCCATTAAGAAAAAATATACGCCGCTGCTTCAGGACAGCTTTTCGCAGTACGGGTTTCCGTCCCTCCAATTCGATACGGTGACGACTATTTCGAAAGAAGAAATCGCACAATTCCAGGAGAAGAAAAAACTCGAGGATCAGGAAAAAGTCATGCTCGCCATCACGGAAATGGAGAAGAAAGACAAAGAGCAGGATGAAGCTCCGCAAGGTCCGCTGATGATCGGATATGCCATAAAAAATGACGAAGAAATCAAGCAGATTGATACAATCGAAGATGAAGAGCGCCGCATCACCGTTCAAGGCTATGTGTTTGACGCAGAAACAAGAGAACTAAGAAGCGGCAGAACGCTCAGCACCTTTAAAATAACAGACTACACAAACTCCATTCTCGTGAAAATGTTTGCCCGTGATAAAGAGGATGCGGCACTGCTTCAAACATTGAAAAAGGGCATGTGGGTAAAAGTGCGCGGAAGCATCCAGAACGATACGTTTGTAAGAGATCTTGTCATGATTGCAAATGATATCAACGAGATCAAACCTGAAGTCAGACAGGATACTTCGGAAGAAAAGCGGATCGAACTTCATCTTCACAGTCCGATGAGCCAGATGGACGCCGTGTCATCAGTCAGCTCACTTGTCGGACAGGCTAAAAAGTGGGGCCATCCGGCAATTGCGATCACAGATCATGCAGTGGCGCAGTCTTTTCCTGAAGCCTATTCGGCAGGAAAGAAAAACGGCATCAAGATTCTTTATGGTGTGGAAATCAATCTGGTGGATGACGGAGTTCCGATTGCCTACAACCCGCAGGACCGCTTATTGCCTGAAGCAACCTATGTTGTATTTGACGTTGAGACGACAGGTCTTTCCGCTGTTTATGACACAATTATTGAACTCGCTGCGGTCAAAATCAGAAACGGTGAAATTATTGACCGGTTTGAGTCATTCGCCAATCCCCATCACCGGCTGTCGGCTACTACGATTGATCTGACGGGGATCACCGATGATATGGTGGCAAACGCCCCGGATGTGGATGAGGTGCTTCGCCGGTTTAAAGAGTGGACCGGTGACGACATACTCGTTGCACACAATGCAAGCTTTGATATGGGCTTTTTGAATGTAGGCTACAAAAAGCTGCTTGGCAGCGGGAAGGCTGCAAACCCAGTCATAGATACGCTTGAACTTGGACGCTTCCTTTATCCCGAGATGAAAAGCCACAGGCTGAATACACTTGCCAAGAAATTTGACATTGAACTTACCCAGCATCACCGCGCCATTTATGATGCTGAAGCAACCGGATATCTTCTTTTGCGAATGCTTAAGGATGCAGCTGAAAAGGGAATTGAAAATCACCTGCAGCTGAATGACAATATGGGCCAAGGAAATGCTTACCAGCGGGCTCGTCCGTATCATGCCATTCTTCTTGCCCAGAATGAAACGGGACTGAAAAACCTGTTTAAACTCGTTTCCATGTCCCATATAGATTATTTTTACAGAGTTGCGCGCATCCCGAGATCACAGCTTGTCAAACACCGGGAAGGGATCATTGTCGGATCCGCATGCGACCGTGGTGAAGTATTTGAGGGTATGATGCAAAAATCCCCTGAAGAAGTGGAAGACATTGCAGCATTTTATGACTACATCGAAGTTCAGCCGCCTGAGGTATACCGTCATTTAATCCAGATGGAATATATAAGGGATGAAATGGCGCTGAAAGAAATTATCTCAAATCTTGTCAGTCTTGGCGAAAAGCTTGAAAAGCCTGTTGTTGCAACCGGAAACGTGCATTATCTTCAGCCGGAGGACAAGATTTACCGGAAAATTCTCGTAAGTTCGCAGGGCGGGGCAAATCCGCTTAACCGCCATGAGCTTCCGAATGTGCATTTCCGTTCAACGAACGAAATGCTTGACTGCTTTGATTTTCTAGGAAAAGAAAAAGCCCGTGAAATTGTCATTGACAACACTCATAGAGTGTCGGCTATGATCGATGACATTAAACCGATCAAGGACGACCTGTATACGCCTAAAATTGAAGGTGCAGACCAGGAAATCCGCGATATGAGCTACGGCATGGCGAGAAGCATTTACGGGGACAATCTCCCGGAAATTGTGGAAGCAAGACTTGAAAAAGAATTAAAGAGCATCATCGGCCATGGGTTTGCGGTTATTTACCTCATTTCCCATAAGCTTGTTAAAAAGTCGCTTGATGACGGCTATTTAGTAGGTTCAAGGGGTTCCGTCGGATCGTCGCTCGTTGCAACGATGACAGAGATTACCGAAGTGAATCCTCTGCCGCCGCATTATGTATGCCCTGACTGCAAGCACTCGGAATTTTTCAACGACGGATCTGTCGGATCGGGTTTTGACCTTCCGAACAAGGATTGCCCGGAATGCGGGGCAAAATACCACAAAGACGGCCATGACATCCCGTTTGAAACGTTCCTTGGATTTAAAGGAGATAAAGTTCCTGATATCGATTTGAACTTTTCGGGAGAATACCAGCCAAGAGCCCATAACTACACAAAAGAGCTGTTTGGCGAAGATAATGTATACCGTGCAGGAACAATCGGCACCGTGGCAGAGAAAACGGCTTACGGCTATGTCAAGGGATATGCGGGAGATAATAACCTCATGCTCCGGAATGCAGAAGTTGACCGTCTCGTGCAGGGCTGCACAGGTGTAAAACGAAGCACGGGGCAGCATCCGGGCGGTATTATCGTCGTTCCTGACTATATGGACATTTACGATTTTTCGCCGATTCAGTTTCCGGCAGATGCCACCGGTGCGGAATGGAAAACAACTCACTTCGACTTCCATTCCATTCACGATAATCTTCTGAAGCTAGATATCCTCGGACACGATGATCCGACGGTCATCAGGATGCTTCAGGACTTAAGCGGAATAGATCCCAAAACGATTCCGACAGACGACAAAGAAGTTATGAAGATCTTCAGCGGGACAGAATCACTCGGCGTAACGGAAGAGCAGATCATGTGTAAAACCGGTACCCTCGGCATTCCCGAATTCGGAACGAGATTTGTCCGCCAGATGCTTGAAGATACGAAACCGACAACCTTCTCAGAGCTTGTCCAGATATCCGGCCTTTCTCATGGAACAGATGTATGGCTCGGCAATGCGCAGGAGCTGATCCATGACAATACATGCACGCTGAGTGAGGTAATCGGATGCCGTGATGATATTATGGTTTATTTGATTTATCAGGGGCTTGAGCCATCATTCGCCTTTAAAATTATGGAATCTGTCCGTAAAGGAAAAGGCCTGACGCCTGAGATGGTTGAAGAGATGAAAAAAAATAATGTGCCTGACTGGTACATTGGGTCCTGCCTGAAAATCAAATATATGTTCCCGAAGGCCCACGCAGCTGCCTATGTATTAATGGCAGTCCGCATCGCCTACTTTAAAGTCCATCATGCGCTTCTTTATTATTCTGCGTATTTTACCGTCCGCGCAGATGATTTTGACGTAGAAAGCATGGCAAAGGGCTCTGCAGCAATCAGAGCGCGAATTGAGGAGATTAACCAGAAAGGGCTTGAAGCATCTCCTAAGGAAAAAAGTTTGCTGACTGTCCTTGAACTGGCACTTGAAATGTGCGAACGGGGGTACTCCTTCCAGAAGGTTGACCTTTACCGCTCAAGTGCAACAGATTTCCTGATCGACGGCAATTCGCTCATCCCGCCTTTCAATTCAATTCCGGGACTTGGGACAAATGCGGCCATTAACATTGTAAAAGCAAGAGAAGAAGGGGAGTTTCTTTCAAAAGAAGACCTTCAGCAGCGCGGAAAAGTATCCAAGACGATTATTGAATACCTGACGAACCAGGGATGTCTGGAGTCGCTACCTGACCAGAATCAGCTTTCGCTGTTTTAATGACCGGCCTGAAACAGGAGAAAATTACCGGTGCCGTACCGGCGTTTTTTTCTTGCAATTTGGCTCAGAACCTTGAACGGTCTATGATTTTAATTTGCAATAAATGGCCGGTTATGTTATATTCTTTATGGAAATGCTAACGATAGTTAGAGGCAGAGAGTG
Source organism: Metabacillus mesotrionivorans (assembly GCF_052171315.1). NCBI lineage: Bacteria > Bacillati > Bacillota > Bacilli > Caryophanales > Bacillaceae > Metabacillus > Metabacillus mesotrionivorans. The sequence continues at coordinate 51,474 of NZ_JBQMFF010000002.1, forward strand.
GGGAAACCCACTCTTTCGTATTGAGTAGAGATATTTTGTGTCTCTTCATTCGGATCGCGTGTTTAGTACATACATTCCCTGCTCAATATGAAGCAGGGTTTTTCAGCAGCTAAAAGCTATATTTGCTTCTATTTCACAAGGAGGAACGGGATGAGCAAAAAAGTTACTGAAATCGTTGCCGAACTAGTGACGCCGATTTTAGATGAATTAACATTGGAATTAGTGGATATTGAATTTGTTAAAGAAGGAAAAGAATGGTTTCTTCGCGTATTCATAGACTCAAGCGATGGAATTGATATTGAGCATTGTGCGATTGTCAGCGAAAAGCTCAGTGAAAAGCTGGATGAAACAGATCCGATCGAACAAAATTATTTCCTCGAAGTTTCATCTCCCGGTGCTGAACGCCCGCTTAAAAAAGAAGCTGACTTCGAAAAATCGATTGGGAAAAATGTGTACATCAAAACATATGAACCTTTCGAAGGCTCAAAAGTTTTTGAAGGCGAGCTGACTGGATTTGACGGAGAACACGTCGTTGTAACGGTCACAATTAAGACCCGGAAAAAACAAATTCAGATTCCATACGAAAAAGTTGCCAGCGCAAGACTTGCTGTCACCTTCAATTAACTTGTTTTTATGAAATGAAAAGCAGGATGCAAGTATTTCTGCTATATGGATAAGGGGGAAACCGTTAAAATGAGTAATGAATTACTGGATGCCTTAACCATCCTTGAAAAAGAAAAGGGCATCAGCAAAGAAGTGATCATTGAAGCAATTGAAGCTGCTTTGATCTCGGCTTATAAACGAAATTTCAATCAGGCGCAGAATGTGCGCGTGGATCTTAACCGCGACACAGGATCGATGAGAGTCTTTGCAAGAAAAGATGTCGTGGATGAAGTATATGATCCAAGACTTGAAGTTTCTGTTGAAGAAGCCCAAAGCGTCAATCCGAGCTATCAGGTAAATGATGTGATGGAAATGGAAGTAACACCAAAGGATTTCGGCCGCATAGCAGCCCAAACAGCGAAGCAGGTTGTCACTCAGCGCGTGCGCGAAGCAGAACGCGGAGTCATTTACTCTGAATTCGTTGACCGCGAAGAGGATATTATGACAGGAATCGTGCAGCGCATCGATTCTAAGTTCATCTACGTCAGCCTGGGCAAAATCGAAGCGCTTCTTCCTGTAAGCGAACAAATGCCGAACGAAAAATACAAGCCCCATGACCGCATTAAAGTTTTTATCACGAAAGTGGAAAAAACAACAAAGGGTCCCCAAATTTTCGTTTCGCGCACTCATCCGGGCCTGCTGAAGCGTTTATTTGAAATTGAAGTTCCCGAGATCTATGACGGAACCGTTGAAATTAAATCTGTAGCCCGTGAAGCAGGCGACCGTTCGAAAATCTCTGTTTACTCGGAGAATTCCGAGGTTGATCCAGTCGGCTCATGTGTTGGACCTAAAGGCCAGCGTGTTCAGGCGATTGTAAACGAGCTGAAGGGTGAAAAAATCGACATCGTCAACTGGTCGAATGATCCGGTCGAATTTGTTGCCAATGCCTTAAGCCCTTCCAAAGTTCTTGACGTCAATGTAAACGAGGAAGAAAAGGCGACAACAGTTGTTGTGCCTGATTACCAGCTTTCCCTTGCAATTGGAAAAAGAGGCCAGAATGCCCGCCTTGCAGCCAAACTGACAAACTGGAAAATTGATATTAAGAGTGAATCAGATGCTGTTCAAATGGGTATCTACCCTCGTGCCGGAGCAAATGTCCCGCTTGAAGACAGCGAAGATGACGAGCCGCTTTTTTCCTTCAGTGATGACGAACTAGACAAGTAAGAGGTGAGGCAATGTGAACAATCAAAGAAAAGTTCCGCTCCGCAAATGCGTGGCAACTGGAGAAATGAAACCTAAAAAAGAACTTGTTCGTATTGTCCGTTCAAAAGAAGGCGAAGTCTCCGTCGATCCCACCGGGAAGAAAAACGGGCGGGGAGCATACCTCTCTCTTGATAAAGACGCTATTTTGCAGGCGAAGAAGAAAAATGTCCTCGCAAACCACCTGCAAGTGAAAATTGAAGACAGCATCTATGAAGAATTGCTTCAGCTGGCTGAAAAGGAGAACCATTAATGTCAAAACAGCAATGGATGTCCTTACTGGGCCTTGCAAATCGGGCAAGAAAAATTGTTTCGGGGGAAGAGCTTGTCATTAAAGAAGTGCGGCAGTCCCGCGCGAAACTCGTTCTTCTCTCTCTGGATGCATCAGAAAATACGGCCAAAAAGGTACATGACAAATGCAGCTATTATCGTATTCCTGTTGTTTCGGTCCCGGACCGGCATATGCTGGGCCAGGCGATCGGCAAAGATGCCCGGGTCGTTGTGGCAATCGTCGACTCAGGCTTTGCCTCTAAAATGAAAACCTTGCTCGATTAATTTCCTGGGGGTGACCATGTGACGAAAATGAGAGTATACGAATATGCAAAAAAACAGAACATCTCTAGCAAGGATGTCATAACAGCCCTGCAGAGCATGAATGTAGAAGTCAGCAACCACATGTCAACGATTGACGATCATGTTATTGTTAAACTGGACGGAAAATACAAGGCAGATAAAAAAGAACCATCTAAAACAATTTCTGTCAAACAAAGGGAAGATCACAAAACGCCTATGCAAAAACAAGAGAATACTAACAACAAACCAGCTAATACAAATAAACCAGCAAACAAAGGCGGCAACAAGCCTTTCAATAAAGGAAAAACAAACAATCAAGCAAAAAAACCCGGCGGCGGCAATAAGCGCGGCGGCAATCAGCGCAGACCACAGGGAGCAGCTCCGGTTCAGCCTAAAAAAGAACTGCCGAGCAAAATTACGTTTACTGGCAGCCTGACAGTAGGCGAACTTGCTTCAAAGCTTCATAAGGAGCCTTCAGAAATCATTAAAAAGCTCTTTATGCTTGGAGTAATGGCCACAATCAACCAGGATCTTGACAAAGATTCTATTGAGCTGATTGCGGGTGAATACGGTGTAGAAGTTGAAGAAATCATCGTTTTTGACGTGACAGAATTTGAAGGCTATGAAACTGAGGATCAGGAAGAACAGCTTCAAATCCGTCCTCCTGTTGTAACGATCATGGGTCACGTTGACCACGGTAAAACAACGCTTCTTGACTCGATCCGAAACACGAAGGTAACAGCAGGCGAGGCTGGCGGAATCACGCAGCATATCGGTGCATACCAGGTTGTTGTCAACGATAAGAAAATTACCTTCCTTGATACACCGGGACATGCGGCGTTTACAACGATGCGTGCACGCGGAGCTCAAGTAACGGACATCACTATTCTTGTTGTTGCAGCTGACGACGGTGTTATGCCTCAGACAGTTGAAGCAATCAGCCATGCAAAAGCAGCTGAAGTGCCGATTATCGTAGCAGTCAACAAAATGGATAAAGAAGCAGCAAATCCTGACCGCGTGATGCAGGAGCTGACTGAATACGGTCTTGTTGCTGAAGCATGGGGCGGAGATACCATTTTTGTTCCGCTGTCAGCACTTTCCGGTGACGGTATTGAAGAACTGCTTGAGATGATTCTTCTTGTAAGTGAAGTAGAAGAGTGGAAAGCAAATCCAAACCGTTCTGCAACAGGTACGGTTATTGAAGCGCAGCTTGATAAAGGCCGCGGTTCTGTTGCCACTCTGCTTGTCCAAAACGGCACACTCCGCGTCGGGGATTCCATTGTAGTCGGCAACACATACGGACGCGTCCGTGCGATGGTCAATGATCTTGGAAGACGCGTGAAAGAAGTCGGTCCGTCAACTCCTGTAGAAATTACCGGATTGAACGATGTTCCTCAGGCAGGCGACCAGTTCATGGTATTTGCTGATGAGAAAAAAGCGCGCCAGGTCGGTGAAGCCCGTGCGAGCAAACAAATCGACGAACAGCGCAGAGAAGGCGCAAAACTAAGCCTTGACGACTTGTTTGAGCAAATCAAGCAGGGAGATATTAAAGATATCAACCTGATTGTTAAAGCTGACGTACAAGGTTCTGCCGAAGCACTTGCAGCATCTCTAAATAAAATTGATGTTGAAGGCGTAAAAGTGAAAATCATCATGACCGGAGTCGGTGCGATTACCGAATCTGATGTCATCCTTGCATCGGCATCAAATGCCATCATCATCGGATTTAATGTCCGCCCTGATGGAAATGCTAAGAGAACGGCTGATGCCGAAAATGTTGACATTCGCCTTCACCGCATCATTTATAAAGTCATCGAAGAAATTGAAGCTGCCATGAAGGGTATGCTTGATCCGGAATTCGAAGAAAAAGTAATCGGTCAGGTTGAAGTCCGCCAGACGATTAAAGTTTCTAAAATCGGCACCATCGCCGGTTCATATGTAACGGACGGCAAAATCACACGTGACAGCAGCATCCGCGTAATCCGCGACGGCATCGTCGTGTTTGAAGGCGAAGTGGATGCCCTGAAACGCTTCAAAGATGATGTAAAAGAAGTAGCACAGAACTACGAGTGCGGTATTACCATTAAAAACTTCAATGACATTAAAGAAGGAGACGTCATTGAAGCTTACGTAATGGAAGAGATCGAACGCAAGTGATTGGATATGCGGAGTGCGAATGCATCATTTATGACGCACGCTCGCTGAAAGACAAACGGGCCGTTTTACAGCGTGTTTTAATGAGACTGAAGCAGAGACTGAATGTCTCTGTTTCAGAAATTGATTTTCAGGATACATGGCAGAGGACAAAGATTGGTATAGCTGCCGTGACATCAAGTAAAGTTCATACGGAAAAAGAAATTCACAAGGCTCTTGCCATGATTGATTCGTTTCCGGAAATTGAGCGCACTGTAACCTCGTTTGATTGGTTTTAACGGTGAGGTGAAAGAAAGCATGAGTTTAAGAGCAAACAGAGTCGGCGAGCAAATGAAAAAAGAGCTTGGTGAGATCATCAGCCGCAAAATCAAGGACCCGCGCATCGGTTTCGTAACAGTAACTGATGTTAGAGTTTCGGGAGACCTTCAAATTGCAAAAGTCTATATTTCAGTTCTTGGTGACGCGGAAAAGAGAGAAGACACTCTGAAAGGCCTCGCAAAAGCCAAAGGGTTTATCCGTTCTGAAATCGGACAGCGCATCAGGCTCAGAAAGACACCTGAGATTCTATTTGAATTTGATGAATCGGTTGACTACGGCAACCGGATCGAAACGCTGATTCACGAAATCAACCAGGAAAACAAGCAGGAAGACTAAAAGAAAGGATAGACATCTGTCTATCCTTTTCGTTTAGCCTGCAGACAGAAAGGCGGAACATGTTCCATGGAAGGTGTTTTATTAATACATAAGCCTGCAGGAATGACATCCCACGACTGTGTCGCGAAAATGAGAAGAATTGCTAAAACGAAAAAGGTGGGTCATACCGGCACGCTTGACCCGGATGTAACGGGTGTTTTGCCTGTGTGTCTTGGCCGCGCAACAAAGATCGTCGAGTATTTAACGGCAGAGTCAAAAACCTATGAGGCAGAAGTGACCATCGGCATATCAACCGAAACAGAGGATGCGTCCGGTGAAATAGTTGAAAAAAAAGCCGTCAATGAAACGATTACAGATGAAATGGCCCTTGAGGCCCTCAGAAGCCTGACGGGTGAGATTGATCAAGTGCCGCCTATGTACTCTGCTGTCAAAATCGGAGGCAAAAAGCTGTATGAATACGCACGCGCAGGACAGACAATTGAGCGTCCTTCAAGAAAGATCACCGTTCATGAGATGACATTGCTGTCAAGTGTGCAGTCCGGCGGAGAAACAGCCTCTTTCCGCTTCAGAGTTTCATGTTCTAAAGGAACGTATGTGAGGACGCTTGCTGTCATGATCGGTGAATACCTCGGTTATCCGGCCCACATGTCCCATCTCGTACGGACAGGTTCCGGCGCGTTTACCATTGACCAGTGCCATACCTTTGAAGAAGTTGAAAGGGCGGCAGAAGAAAACCGTCTGCAGGAGCTTTTGATTCCGATTGGAACAGCTTTAAATCATTTGCCGAAACTTTCAATAAATGATACATTAGCAAAGAAAGTGAAAAACGGCGCACTGCTTGAGGTTCCGGCAGGTTTAAACCCCGGTTCGGAATCCATAGCCGTGTACGGCGAAGACGGGACATGTCTTGCTATTTACAGGCAGCATCCTGAAAAACCTCACTTCCTAAAACCTTCCAAAGTCCTTGCAATTGACTGATGTGAAGAATGCTGATACAGAAAAGGTGAACCAGGCGTGAAGACGATTAAACTGACACATCCGCACTCTTTAAACAGTACTGAACTTCCACCGCTTGCGATGGCCCTTGGCTATTTTGACGGGGTGCACCGCGGGCATCAGGAAGTCATCACCGCTGTCAGGAAACTGGCTGATGAAAAAGGATTGAAAAGTGCGGTCATGACGTTTGATCCCCATCCTTCGGTGGTGCTTAGAAAAAATACGCAGCATGTAGAAGCCATTACGGCAGTTTCGGACAAAATCGAACTGATCGAGGATCTGCAGATCGACTATCTTTTTATCGTGAATTTTTCAGAAGCTTTTGCCGCTCTTTTGCCGCAGGAGTTTATTGACCAGTATATTATCAATCTAAATGTGAAACATGTGGTAGCCGGCTTTGATTACTCCTACGGGAGACTCGGAAAAGGCACAATGGAAACCATGCCGTTCCACTCGCGCAGCGCTTTTAACCAGACAGTGATCAGCAAGCAGACAGACCGCGACCGCAAAATCAGTTCCACCCTTATCAGGGAGGTTCTGAGAAACGGAGACGTTGAATATGCCTGCACGCTTCTGAACAGGCCGCACAGGGTAAAAGGAACCGTTATTCACGGGGATAAGCGCGGAAGAACAATCGGCTTCCCGACAGCCAATATCGAGCTTGACAATGCTTATATCATTCCCCCGACAGGTGTGTACGCTGTTCAGTTCGAACTCGACGGGGAACGCTATAACGGAGTCTGCAACATTGGCTACAAGCCAACATTTTATGATGATAAAAAACTCAAGCCCAGCATAGAAGTTCATATTTTCGAGTTTAATAAATCGATATATGGGAAGAATGTAGCTATATTCTGGTATAAACGGATCAGGAGCGAGCAGAAATTCGGTTCAATTGACGAACTGATTACGCAGATTGGAAAAGATAAAGCTTCCGCTGAGCAATTTTTTCAGAAACTGCAAGATTAATGCTTGCCTTCTGGCCGGAATAATAGTATTCTAATACTTGTAACTTTTATAACCATTGCTTGGCAAAACGATTCACCAACGTTTGCTCGGTAATTGGGGTTTTTAAATGAAGGAGGTGAATAGGATGGCAATCACTCAAGAACGTAAGAATGAAATTATCGCTGAGTACAGAACACATGATACGGACACTGGTTCTCCAGAGGTTCAAATCGCTATCCTAACTGAGGATATTAACAATCTTAACGGACATTTGCGTGTTCACAAGAAAGACCACCACTCACGTCGCGGTCTTTTGAAAATGGTAGGTAAACGCCGTAATCTTTTGACGTACCTGCGCAATAATGACGTAACTCGTTATCGTGACCTGATCAACAAGCTTGGTCTACGCCGATAATCTTTTGAAAAAGCGGGAGAAATTCCCGCTTTTTTAGTGTACGAAAATAAAAATATCAGGATTTGCACGTGATCTATTTACATACCGGAATAACATTGATATGTTGAATTTAAATCGTTCATAATAATACATACATGTATGTTGTGACATATGATGAGAGGAGTTCATTTTTATATGGGACAAGATAAACAAGTGTTCTCCATTGACTGGGCAGGCAGAGAACTGACTGTTGAAGTCGGCCAGCTTGCAAAGCAGGCAAATGGAGCGGCCATGATCCGCTACGGAGATACTGCCGTACTGAGCACGGCAACTGCATCAAAAGAACCTAAGACTGTCGACTTTTTCCCGCTGACTGTCAACTACGAGGAGCGTCTTTACGCTGTCGGTAAAATTCCGGGGGGCTTTATTAAAAGAGAAGGACGTCCAAGCGAGAAAGCGATTCTTGCAAGCCGCCTGATTGACCGTCCCCTTCGTCCTCTGTTTGCAGACGGATTCCGCAATGAAGTTCAGGTTGTCAGCATCGTCATGAGTGTGGACCAGGACTGTTCATCTGAAATGGCAGCCATGTTCGGATCTTCTCTGGCACTGACGGTATCAGACATTCCGTTTGAAGGCCCGATTGCAGGCGTTGTAGTCGGCCGTGTGGACAGCCAGTTTGTGATTAATCCAACAGTAGAGCAGATGGATAAAAGCGATATCCACCTCGTTGTTGCCGGAACGAAGGATGCAATCAACATGGTTGAAGCAGGTGCAGATGAAGTGCCTGAAGAAATCATGCTTGAAGCGATCATGTTCGGCCATAATGAGATTAAGCGCCTCATTGCTTTCCAGGAAGAAATTGCTGCAGCTGTAGGAAAAGAAAAATCGGAAGTAAAGCTTTACACACTTGATGCAGAGCTTGAAAAAGGCATTCGCGAAATGGCTGAGAAAAATCTGCTTTCAGCAATTCAGGTTCAGGAGAAGCATGCCCGCGAAGAAGCAATCAATGAAGTCAAAAAAACAGTGGTTGCACACTTCGAAGAGCAGGAAGCTGAAGCTGACACTTTAAAGCAGGTAAAAGAGATTCTTTCTAAATTAGTGAAGCAGGAAGTCCGCCGCCTGATCACAGAAGACAAAGTGCGCCCGGATGGCCGTAAGGTTGATGAAATCCGTCCTCTTTCTTCTGAAGTCGGCATGCTTTCCCGGACACACGGTTCCGGCCTGTTTACCCGCGGACAGACTCAGGCTCTGAGCATCTGTACATTAGGTGCACTTGGCGACGTTCAAATACTTGACGGCCTTGGCCTTGAAGAGACGAAGCGTTTTATGCACCATTACAACTTCCCTCTGTTCAGCGTAGGGGAAACAGGATTTATGCGCGGTCCCGGACGCCGGGAAATCGGACACGGCGCACTTGGCGAAAGAGCCCTTGAACCTGTGATTCCGTCAGAAAAGGACTTCCCTTATACAGTCCGTCTCGTATCAGAGGTTCTGGAATCAAACGGTTCTACCTCACAGGCAAGCATCTGTGCTAGCACGCTTGCCATGATGGATGCCGGTGTGCCTCTGAAAGCACCTGTAGCAGGTATTGCGATGGGTCTTGTCAAATCAGGAGATCATTATTCGGTTCTTACTGATATTCAGGGCATGGAAGATCACTTAGGCGACATGGACTTTAAAGTGGCCGGAACTGCAAAAGGTGTTACCGCACTTCAAATGGATATCAAAATTGACGGACTTTCCCGCGAAATTCTTGAAGAAGCGCTTCTGCAGGCTAAAAAAGGCCGCATGGAAATCCTTGAGTCAATGCTTGCAACGATAAAAGAGCCGCGTACAGAGCTTTCGCCATATGCACCAAAAATTCTGATGATGGCCATCAATCCTGATAAAATCCGTGATGTCATTGGACCAAGCGGAAAACAAATCAATAAAATCATCGAAGAAACTGGCGTGAAGATTGACATTGAACAAGACGGAACAGTCTTCATCTCTTCAACAAACGAAGAAATGAACCAAAAAGCGAAACAGATTATTGAAGACATTGTCCGCGAAGTAGTCGTAGGACAGCTGTACTTAGGTAAAGTAAAACGCGTTGAAAAATTTGGTGCGTTCGTTGAAATTTTCAATGGCAAAGACGGTTTAGTACACATTTCTGAACTTGCAGAAGAGCGCGTCGGAAAAGTTGAAGATGTTGTTAAAATCGGTGATGAGTTGCTTGTCAAAGTAACTGAAATTGATAAACAGGGTCGCGTCAACCTTTCAAGAAAAGCCGTTCTCCGTGAACAGAAAGAAAAAGAAAAGCAAAATTCTTAACGTGTAGAAGCCAGAATATCGAGTCTGGCTTCTTTTTTCTTTTTTGCGTCAATGCGCTAATTAGGCTGAGCAAGGCGATTCCGCATTTCTGGTGTCCAGCTCCATCGCCTAGCTCCTCGGCCAGAACGGCTCCGATGTAAAAAGCAAAACCGGCTTTTTTCATCGGATCCTTTTCTGTCCTTCGGAGCTGAGCAAGGCGATTCCGCATTTCTGGTCTACCTAGTCCCCCTCATACATACTTTCTAGTAAAAAGGGGGAAGACAAACATGAAGAGGTTCCGTTTGCTTGGGATAATCATGCTGATGCTGCTGACAGCAGCTGTCATACATAATCCGTTTACGTCTGCATATGTAACGACGATGAAACAGGAAAACGTCGCTGCTGTTAAGCAGCAGGATGAATTGTATGAAACGATTGCAGCCAAAATGAAAGACCATGAAAAGCCTGCCCAGGATGCAGTCATACATACCGTCTGGAAAGCTACACCGGGCTATAACGGGCTGTCTGTAGATGCAGAAGCCTCGTACCGGAAAATGAAAAAAAATGGCGTCTTTGATGAAAAGCTTCTTGTTTATAAACAAGTCAGCCCCCGGATTCACTTGAACGATCTGCCTCCAGCGCCTATTTACAGAGGCCATCCGGATAAGCCGATGGTTGCTTTTCTGATTAACGTTGCATGGGGAAATGAATACTTGCCGGACATGCTGCGCGTTTTAAAAAAGCATGGGGTAAAAGCTTCTTTTTTTCTCGAAGGAAGATGGGCTGAACAGAATCCTGACCTGGTCGCACAAATTTCAGCCGGAGGCCATGATATCGGCAACCATTCCTATTCCCATCCTGATATGGCCAGACTGACTTCAGACGAAATGAAGAGGCAGATAGCAAGGACTAATGAAATCATCAAAGGGCAGACAGGAAAACAGCCTGTCTGGTTTGCGCCGCCAAGCGGAAGCTTCAGGCAGGAAACCATTGAAGCAGCCGCAGAATATAACATGAAAACCGTCCTCTGGACCGTAGATACGATTGACTGGCAAAAGCCTGCGCCGAATGTTTTAGTTGAACGTGTCATGAAAAAAGTCCATAATGGGGCTATGATTCTCATGCACCCGACAGAATCTTCTTCAAAGAGCCTGGAAACGCTGATCACATCCATTAAGCAAAAGGGCTACAGCTTTGGAAATGTAACGATGCTGATGGACGAAAAGCGGATGCCGGCACCTGAATGATGACAGAGGAGTGCATAATGCGGATCCTTGGAAGCATTGATAGGAGGAACAAGCTTGATAAAAAAATATACATGCCAAAACGGCGTAAGAGTTGTGCTCGAAAATATTCCCCATGTGAGATCAGTTGCGATAGGGGTATGGATCGGCACGGGATCAAGAAATGAAAATGAAAAAAACAACGGCATTTCACACTTTCTGGAGCACATGTTCTTTAAAGGGACAAAAACAAGATCAGCACGGGAAATTGCTGAATCCTTTGACAGCATCGGCGGACAGGTAAACGCTTTTACTTCTAAAGAATACACCTGCTATTACGCCAAAGTGCTTGATGAGCATTCAGATTTCGCGCTCGAAGTGCTTTCTGACATGTTTTTCAACTCCACTTTTGATGAGATTGAACTTAAAAAAGAGAAAAACGTCGTTTATGAAGAAATTAAAATGTATGAAGATACGCCTGATGATATCGTTCACGACCTTCTCAGCAGGGCTACCTACGGCAATCATCCCCTGGGATATCCGATTCTCGGAACGGAAGAAACTCTTGCAAAGTTTGAGAGCGACACATTAAGAGACTATATGGAGCAATACTATACTCCTGAAAATGTGGTCATTTCTGTTGCCGGAAATATTTCTGAGAGCTTCATTAAAGAAGTTGAAAAACAGTTCGGATCATTTGAAACATCGAAAAAAGGAACTGAAATTTCAGCTCCTGCCTTTATGACCGAGAAACTAGCACGTAAAAAAGATACCGAGCAGGCTCACCTTTGTATCGGTTTTGACGGCCTTCAGGTCGGACATGAAAAGATTTATGACCTGATCGTGCTGAACAACGTGCTTGGAGGCAGCATGAGCTCGAGACTCTTCCAGGATGTAAGAGAGCAAAAAGGTCTCGCATACTCCGTGTTCTCATACCATTCATCCTATCAGGATAATGGAATGCTGACCATTTATGGAGGCACGGGCCGGGCGCAGCTTGACGTCCTGTTTGAAACCATTCAGGAAACGCTTGAGGTCCTCAAAAGAGACGGCATTACGCAAAAAGAGCTGACAAACAGCGTAGAGCAAATGAAGGGCAACCTCATGCTCAGTCTTGAAAGCACAAACAGCCGCATGAGCCGAAACGGCAAAAACGAGCTCCTTCTCGGACGCCACAGAAGCTTGGATGAAATGATTGAAAAAATTAATGAAGTAACAGCTGATAACGTAAATGCTCTTGCAAAACAGCTGTTTACAGATGAGTATTCCGTTGCGCTCATAAGCCCTGACGGAAAGCTTCCGTCTTCTCTTCGTTAACTTCCCGGACCTGCCTTCAAAGCAGGTCTTTTTTGTGTGTGAGGGGATATATATGTTAAAAAGGAGGCTTCCTGAACATGAGACTGAGCGAGCTGAGCGGAAAAGAGATCGTCGATGTTAAGAGGGCGGAAAGACTAGGCATTCTGGGGCAGACCGATCTTGAAATCAATGAAAAAACCGGACAAATAACCGCCCTTGTGATTCCGTCTGTAAAATGGTTCGGATTCAGAAAACAAGGTGACGAAATAAGAGTTCCGTGGACCCACATTAAAAAGATTGGCTCAGATATGATCATTCTGGACATAGAAGATCATCAGATTAAGCTTCTTGAGTAAAAGCGATCGCTGCAGATCGCTTTTTTTTATGCGCTCAGGCCGCCAATTAATGCTCCTAAGACTATCACCCTGCATGGCGTTTTGACATAAGATGCTTAAGTAAGTTCACTATGAGTTTATTTATTTGAATATAGACATCGCGAAAAAGTAGGTGAAAGGGTCGTATGTTAACAGGACTTAATATAGCAGTCATTGGGGGAGATGCCCGGCAGCTTGAGGTGATCAGAAAGCTTACAGAACTGGATGCAAAACTGTTTTTAATCGGTTTTGATCAGCTGGACCATGGCTTTACCGGTGCCGCAAAGCTTAAGCTTGCCGAACTGCGGTTTGAAGAAATAGATGTGATCATTTTGCCTGTTCCCGGAACAAACCTTGAAGGCCATGTCGATACCATTTTCTCTAATGAAGAAGTCGTGCTTACGGAGGAGCTTATTGCAAGGACGCCTCCGCACTGCGTCATTTATTCCGGCATCAGCAATTCATACTTAAACGGAATAATTCAGGATACGAAAAGAGAGCTGGTTCAGCTGTTTGAACGGGATGATGTGGCCATTTATAATTCCATTCCTACCGTAGAAGGAACCATCATGATGGCCATACAGCACACGGATTTTACCATTCACGGTTCGAAAATAGCCGTTCTCGGACTCGGACGCGTAGGCATGAGTGTAGCACGGACATTTTCAGCTTTGGGGGCTAAAGTAAAAGTCGGAGCCAGAAAATCATCGCACATTGCACGAATTATTGAAATGGGGCTGCAGTCCTTTAAGCTTGAAGATCTTGAGAAGGAAGTAACAGATGCCGATATTTGCATCAATACGATTCCCCATCAGATTGTAACGGCAAAAGTAATTTCAAAGATGCCTCCTCACACACTGATCATCGACCTTGCTTCAAAGCCGGGCGGCACGGATTTTAAATATGCTGAGAAAAGAGGTATTAAAGCACTGCTTGCACCGGGACTTCCGGGGATTGTCGCCCCAAAAACAGCCGGTCAGATTGTTGCGAACGTCCTCGCATCATTGCTTTTAGAGGAGTTTTCTAAACGAAAGGGGCCATCATCATGAAAGTACAAGGCAAACGCATCGGATTCGGCCTTACTGGTTCACACTGCACCTATAACGCTGTTTTTCCGCAGATAAAACGGCTGATTGACGAGGGAGCGGATGTGATGCCTGTCGTTACTAACACGGTAAAAATGACAAATACAAGATTTGGCGAGGGAGCCGAGTGGATCAAAAAAATCGAGGAGCTTACAGGCCACAAAGCCATTGATTCCATTTTAGGAGCTGAGCCTCTTGGCCCGAAGATTCCTCTGGACTGCATGGTTGTCGCGCCGATGACAGGCAATTCCATGAGCAAACTCGCAAATGCAATGACAGAATCTCCTGTCCTTATGGCAGCAAAAGCAACTCTCAGAAATCATAAACCGGTTGTTCTCGGCATTTCAACAAATGACGGTCTTGGACTGAACGGTGCAAATTTAATGAAGCTGATGGCTGCCAAAAATATTTTTTTTATACCGTTTGGCCAGGATGCACCATTTCAAAAGCCGAACTCGCTTGTTGCTAAAATGGATCTGCTTTTGGAAACAGTAGAGGCAGCACTTGAGCATACACAGTTTCAGCCGGTCATTATTGAAAAATTCCGGGATGACGAATAAGCCTCTTCCTGCTAGAATAGAAGGCAAGAAAAATCATGGTTGTATAATGCATACACCTGGTCTATGATAAACTAATACACAATATGATATGAAGTTATTCCGGAAACCGCCGGATATTCGCGGAAGGGGCTATGATTGATGAGTACAAATGGTTATCACGTTGCTGTCCTCGGTGCAACAGGCGCTGTAGGCCAGCAAATGCTAAAAACGCTTGAAGAACGGAACTTTCCGGTATCAAAGCTGACGCTGCTGTCGTCAGAACGGTCTGCAGGCAAAAAAGTCCTCTTTAGAGGAGAAGAACATATTGTTCAGGCTGCATCTCCCGAAAAATTTGAAGGAGTTCAAATTGCTCTTTTCAGCGCTGGCGGAAGCATTTCCAAAATTTTTGCTCCTGAAGCTGTGAAGCATGGTGCAATCGTTGTGGACAATACGAGCGCATTCCGCATGGCTCAGGATGTTCCTCTTGTTGTGCCTGAAGTAAACGAAGAAGACTTAAAATCGCATAAAGGCATTATCGCTAATCCCAACTGCTCAACGATTCAAATGGTTGCTGCGCTTGAGCCGCTGAGAAAAGCTCACGGATTAAACAAAGTAATCGTATCCACTTACCAGGCAGTTTCAGGATCAGGCGCTGCTGCGATTGAAGAGCTGAAAACACAGTCAGAGGCGATTCTTTCCGGAAAGGATTTCACACCGGAAATCCTTCCTGTTAAAGGCGATAAAAAACATTTTCAGATTGCATTTAATGCGATTCCGCAAATTGATAAGTTCGAAGACAACGGATTTACGTTCGAAGAAATGAAAATGATGAACGAAACAAAAAAAATCATGCATATGCCGGAGCTTGAAATTGCTGCAACATGCGTAAGGATTCCGGTCGAAACCGGACACTCTGAATCTGTCTATATTGAACTTGATTCTGATCATGTTGGAGTGTCTGAAATCCGCGAGCTTTTAAAAGAAGCTCCTGGAGTAACGCTTCAGGATGACCCAAGTGCACAGCTGTATCCGATGCCTGCTGATTGTGTCGGCAAAAATGATGTGTTTGTAGGGCGTATCCGAAAAGATCCGGACCGTGCAAACGGCTTCCATTTATGGATTGTGTCTGATAATCTTTTAAAAGGCGCTGCATGGAATTCTGTGCAAATTGCAGAAAGCCTTGTTCAGCTGAAGTTAGTATAAGAAGGTTCAGGAGAGAGCAAGGGTACATAATGCCTGCTCTCTTCTCTTACGTATAGAGTCGGGGTGTTAGGATGAAATTGATCGTACAAAAATTCGGCGGGACGTCAGTAAAAGACGATCACGGCCGGAAAATGGCTTTGAATCATATAAGAGAAGCGTTAAAGGAGCAGTATAAAGTGGTCGTTGTCGTCTCGGCAATGGGCAGAAACGGTGATCCGTATGCAACAGATTCCCTTTTAAATCTGCTTTACGGAGGCAGTGCATCGATTTCAAAGCGCGAACAGGATATGCTCCTATCGTGCGGGGAAACGATATCTTCCGTCGTATTTACGAGCATGCTGAAGTCAGAAGGCATTGCAGCTGCCGCTTTAAGCGGGGCGCAGGCCGGCTTTTTAACAAATGAAGACTTTACAAATGCAAAAATTCTCGACATGAAATGCGAACGCCTGAGAAGAGAGCTTGACCGTCACGATGTGGTTGTCGTCGCAGGTTTTCAGGGAGCGGCAAAATCCGGTGACGTCACAACAATCGGCAGAGGTGGAAGCGACACATCTGCAGCTGCACTTGGAGCAGCTCTGGATGCAGAATTCATCGATATTTTTACAGATGTAGAAGGGGTTATGACGGCTGATCCAAGAATTGTTGAATCCGCAAAGCCGCTGACCACGGTCACGTATACGGAAATCTGCAATCTTGCTTATCAGGGTGCTAAGGTCATCCATCCAAGAGCGGTGGAAATTGCCATGCAGGCGAAGGTTCGAATCAGAATCCGCTCCACGTACTCATCCGGTCCGGGGACACTCGTGACCTCCCATCATTCTGAAAAGCTCGGCAGCGACCTGCAGGAAAGGCTGATTACCGGCATCGCCCACGTTCCGAATGTGACACAGCTGAACGTTACGGCGAAAGAGGGACAGTACGAGGTGCAGACAGAAGTATTCAAAGCAATGGCGCGCGCCGGCATCAGCGTCGACTTTTTCAACATTACACCAAGCGCAGTCATTTATACGGTTTCTGAGGAAGTAACGGATGAAGCAGTAAGAATACTGAAAAGCATGGGATATGCCCCTGCTGTTAAACGCCACTGTGCCAAAGTTTCCACAGTTGGCGCCGGCATCGCAGGAGTACCCGGAGTGACAGCGAAAATTGTGACGGCCCTGTCGGAAGAAGGCATTCAAATTCTCCAGTCGGCAGATAGTCATACAACGATTTGGGTATTAGTAAAAGAGGAAGATATGATCAGCGCCGTCAATGCTCTGCATAGCGCATTTGATCTGTCTGAATAAAAGACAGAAACTTAGAAAGAAGAAGAGGAGTGGCACAATGATTGACTTTGGCAGTATTTCAACAGCCATGGCAACACCATTTGACAAAAACGGCAACATTGACTTTCAGAAGACTACCCAGCTTGTTGATTACCTGATCAATAATGGGTCAGATTCACTTGTTGTGGCAGGAACGACAGGAGAATCTCCTACTCTGACATCCGAGGAAAAAATCGCACTGCTTAAGCATGTCGTTCAAGCTGCCGGCGGCAGAATTCCTGTTATTGCAGGTACAGGAAGCAATAACACCAAGGACTCCATTGATCTGACAAAAAAAGCGGAAGCAGCAGGCGCCGATGCCATCATGCTTGTCGCGCCATATTATAATAAACCAAGCCAGGAAGGCATGTATCAGCATTTCAAAACGATTGCAGCATCCACAAAACTTCCTGTTATGATCTACAACGTTCCCGGAAGAACGGTTGTCAGCATTTCTCCTGCTGTGATTGCAAGACTTGCTGAACTTCCAAATGTCGTTGCTGTAAAAGAAGCTAGCGGCGACCTTGAAGCGATGGCAGAAATCATTTCATCAACGCCTGAAGATTTTGCTGTTTATTCAGGAGATGACGGATTAACTCTTCCAGCACTTGCAATTGGAGGCAGAGGGGTAGTCTCTGTAGCGTCTCATATCATCGGAAATGAAATGCAGGAGATGATCTCCGCATTCAGAAGCGGTGAAACTGTGCGTTCAGGTGCTATTCACAGAAAACTGCTGCCGGTTATGCAGCAGCTGTTTAAAGCGCCAAGCCCTGCACCTGTGAAAACGGCTCTTCAGCTGAGAGGCCTTGACGTCGGACCCGTCAGACTACCGCTTTTGGCGCTCACTGAAAGTGAAAGAAACGAACTTATTGCCGTCCTGTCTAAAATAAAATAAGCATGAAAAGATCGAGTCTGTAACCAGGACTCGATCTTTTTTGGGTCTTTTCGCAGAGTCTGCTGCTTCAATCATGAAGATTTCGTCTGCGCGTCAGATTATTTCCTTGTATTCCAATTCTTTCTTCAGTTATAATAGGCATTAGTTGTATTGGACGGGTTCAGGGAGGATTACCAATTGAATAAACAGACAGAAACCATCAAGATCATTGCCCTAGGCGGAGTTGGAGAAATAGGCAAGAACTTGTATGTCATTGAAATCGATCATAACATCTTCATCGTCGACGCTGGATTGATGTATCCAGAAGCCGGGATGCTGGGGATTGATATGGTCATTCCTGACATTACATACTTGCGGGAAAATGCAGATCGGGTAAAGGGCATCTTTTTAACCCACGGTCACGACGAGAATATTGGCGGAGTTTTCTATGTTCTCAGACATTTGTCCATACCGGTTTACGGAACGAAACTGACTCTTGCACTGGTTTCCCAGAAAGTAAAAGAACTTAACCCTAAGCAAAAAGCAGAATATGTCGAAGTTGATTCATCAACTGTTCTGGATTTTGAAGGAGTCAAGGTTTCTTTCTTCAGAACCATACACAGCATACCTGACTCTGTCGGTGTCTGCTTCCATACTTCACTTGGAGCGATCGTGCACACAGGTGACTTTAAATTTGATACAACTCCTGTTTTAAATGCACGCTCTGATTTAGGGAAAATGGCCATGATCGGCGAAGAAGGCGTTCTTTGTCTTCTTTCAGACAGCACAAATGCAGAAAGACCCGGGTTCACAGCCTCTGAAACAGGCGTTGGACAAGAGATATCGGACGCTATGTACAGTGCAAAAGGCAGAACAATTGTTGCCATCTATGCATCGAATATCAACCGGATTGTTCAAGTCATTCATGCAGCCGCTGAAAATAACAGAAAGCTTGTCCTGCTTGGAAACTCAATTAAAAATGTTTATGAAATGGCAGAAAAATTAGGATACATCACCGAAAGTGAGAATATCATCATACCCGTCCAAGAGATCGATACCTATCCTAAGCATGAGGTTGCCGTCCTTACTACAGGTCATCAGGGAGAACCGTTAACAGTTCTTAACCGCATGGCAAAAGGCGCCCATAAACAATTAAAAATTGAAGCAGAAGATACAGTTATTATTTCTGCAACTCCAGTACCGGGAAATGAGCTCCATTTTTCAAAGACAGTTGATTTGCTTTACCGCGCAGGAGCAAGCGTAGTATTCGGCCAAAAACAGATTCATGTATCAGGACATGGAAGCCAGGAAGAACTGAAACTAATGCTGAACATCATGAAGCCGAAGTATTTCATGCCTGTCAATGGCGAGTTTAAAATGCAGAAAGCTCATGCGAAGCTTGCCGTATCTGCAGGAATTGAAGAAGAAAACATCTTTCTTGTTGAAAAAGGCGATGTGGTCGAATTCAGCGATCATAAAGCGAAATCTGTTTCGAAGGTTCCTGCAGGAAACGTTCTGATTGACGGCCTTGGAGTCGGAGACATTGGAAACATCGTTCTCAGAGACCGGAGACTTCTTTCACAGGACGGCATCCTGATTGTCGTCGTTACACTGGACAGAAGCAAAAAAACGATGATATCAGGACCTGAGATCATCTCAAGAGGCTTCGTCTACGTAAGAGAGTCAGAAGAGCTGATCCTAAAAGCATCGGGCATGGTAACGGAAATCGTTGAAAAAAGCATGCAGGGCACAGGCATCGAATGGTCAGCCCTCAAGCTTAACATCCGCGAATCGCTGAACCGCTTCCTCTTCGAACAGACAAAGCGCAGACCGATGATTCTTCCGATTATTATGGAAGTTTAATAAAAGTATATTTCAGCCATCTAATAATCCGAACTGGGTATAACTAGTTCGGATTTTTTCTGTGTTAAAGACTGTTTTACCTGAATATATTCAGTTGCTTAAAGCATTTATCAGTTATGGGCCTATATGTGATGCAGCTTTCCATCTGGTCCTTCATTTGCTGGGTCGTTCTCCTTAGTGCCTGTTTAATGGTTCTAAACTTCTTGGTAAGTGCCCTCAACCCGAGAATCCTTCTGCTTAATGGTTTTAATCTTCTTAATGAGTACCCCAACAGTGGACTGCAGCGGAAGGAACTTGACTCCTGCGGGATGAAGAGGGAATGGGAGACCCCGCAGGCTGGCCGAGGAGGCTCCCATCCCTCCCCGCGGAAAGCAAGTTCCTGGAGCGAAAGGGAACGGGTAAGACTTGAAATCTATATTCACCCTGGAGCAGAAAGGAACTGGAATTAACGGTAAATCAACGTTCACAGGATAAAACTATAAACATTCAAAACACGGCTTCCGCTTTACAGAAGAATGTTTTCCCCTCTTCCTGCTCATAATAAAAGCATTCATAACAGGAAGGAAGAATGCAGATGAACCGCTACATACAGGAAAATTCCGAACAAAATCCGGATAAACAGGACGGAAAAGAACCAAGTCTTGTCGAAAAAATCCAGCAGCTCGGATCAACAAACGTTCCTCAGCTCTCACAGGATTCACGAATACACTGCCTGACCATTATCGGACAGATTGAAGGCCACATTCAGCTGCCGCCGCAAAACAAAACAACGAAATATGAACACGTTATTCCGCAAATCGTCGCAATCGAGCAAAACCCTAAAATTGAAGGCCTCCTGATTGTGCTGAATACCGTTGGAGGGGATGTTGAAGCCGGCCTCGCAATCGCTGAGATGCTTGCTTCCCTATCAAAACCGACTGTATCCATCGTTCTTGGGGGAGGTCATTCCATCGG
Source organism: Metabacillus mesotrionivorans (assembly GCF_052171315.1). NCBI lineage: Bacteria > Bacillati > Bacillota > Bacilli > Caryophanales > Bacillaceae > Metabacillus > Metabacillus mesotrionivorans. Next base: position 72,063 of record NZ_JBQMFF010000002.1, read on the forward strand.
CGTTCCGATTGCCGTTTCCTGCGATTATTCATTCATTGCAGAAACCGCAACGATGACCATCCATCCCGTGAGGCTGACAGGCCTTGTCATCGGTGTCCCGCAGACGTTTGAGTATCTTGATAAAATGCAGGACAGGGTCGTGAATTTTGTGACAAAGCATTCGAATATCTCCGAAGAAAAATTCAAAGAGCTGATGTTTTCTAAAGGCAATTTAACCCGTGACATCGGAACAAATGTAGTCGGAAACGACGCGGTTCAGTACGGACTGATTGACGGAGTGGGCGGAGTCGGCCAGGCGATCATGAAGCTGAATGAACTGATAGGGAAGGATAAAGGCACTGAAGAGGAGAAGATGCTGCAATGATTTTATACACTTCTATGCCTGAGGAGCTTATTTTCCCGGCAGAGGCAAAAGAGTACAGCGCATTTTCCTTTGTTGAATGCAACGGCGTGCAAATGCAGGTGAGACAGACAGAAGGAAATGAATATGAAGTTGTCCGTATCCTCAGCACCAATCCGGAAGACTATTTAAATGAACAGTACTCGCCGGGACAAAAAATTACGATGTCATTCTCGTTTTCTCCATAATATGCTATACTTAAGCTACACAAACATGTCCGCAGCCCTCAGTTGGCTGCTTTCTTTGTTTGCAAGAGGGTTGAATGCCCTCAGCAAATTTTCTGCACAGGTGATAATGAAATGGCCAAACAAAAAAGAAGACAAAAGAAAAAGAATGACAACTGGCGCGAAACACTGAAATTTGAGCTGATTGGCCTCGGAATCCTTGCGATAGCGCTAATTGCGATATCAAGCCTTGGATTTGTAGGCAAGACGGTGGTTTACGTGTTCAGGTTTTTCATCGGCGAGTGGTTTATGGCCGCTCTAATCGGCATGCTGATCCTGGCGGGTTTTATCATGTGGAATAGAAGGTGGCCGCATTTAGTTTCAAGACAGATGGTCGGACTTTACTGTCTGCTTGCAGCCATTCTGCTGCTCAGTCATGTAACGCTGTTTCAAATGCTCACCAAAAAGGGAGCACTTACTTCTCCAAGTGTCATAACAAACACATGGGAACTGTTTTTCATGGAAGTAAACGGACAAATCAGAACGCCGGATCTTGGAGGGGGCATGATTGGAGCCATCCTTTTTGCAGCTTCCTTTTATTTATTTGCGGCAGCAGGTTCAAAAATTATTTCGTTCATACTGATTCTTGTCGGGATTGTTCTGATTACAGGAAGATCGCTTGGAACTACGCTCGGAAAAATAGCCGTGCCATTTTTCCGATTTATGAAAAATCAGGCCATTGCTTTTATGGAGGACATGAAGAATCTTCCGCAATCGATAAAAAATGCAAGACAGCAGGAAGAAGCAAAACCGAAGAAAACCAAAAAACAGCGCAGGCATGAGGAAGAAGACGATGCTGAGGAAGAAGAAGCAGAAATAGTACATGTAGAACCCATCATCTCAAGTTTCGCAGACAAAGATGAACGCGAGCCTGAGCCGGCTGTACATTTTCAGGAGGAAGCGAAGCCTGAACAGACGAGAACACCTAAAAAGAAGTCAGATGCAGATTCTTCAGAAGAATTGTCGGGACCTCCCATTACCTTCACAGAGGTAGAAAACAAGTCGTATGCACTTCCTTCACTTGACCTGCTTTCACAGCCGAAGGTGAACAGCCAGCAAACCGATAAGAAAAACATTTATGAAAATGCACGGAAGCTGGAAAAAACCTTTCAAAGTTTTGGGGTCAAAGCTAAAGTAACGCAGGTTCATCTTGGACCGGCAGTAACCAAGTACGAAGTCTATCCTGATGTTGGCGTAAAGGTAAGCAAAATTGTGAACTTAAGTGATGATCTTGCTTTGGCGCTTGCAGCGAAAGATATCCGGATAGAGGCGCCGATTCCAGGCAAATCAGCCATCGGGATAGAGGTGCCCAATTCCGAAATCGCCATGGTATCCCTCCGGGAGGTGCTTGAATCAAAAGCGAACGACCGCCCGGATGCCAAGCTTCTTATGGGTCTTGGCCGCGATATTTCAGGAGATGCTGTTCTTGCTGAAATGAATAAAATGCCTCACCTTCTCGTTGCCGGATCAACCGGAAGCGGAAAGAGTGTCTGCATAAATGGCATCATTACAAGCATTCTGATGAGAGCAAAACCGCATGAAGTAAAAATGATGATGATCGATCCGAAAATGGTCGAGCTTAACGTTTACAATGGCATACCCCATTTGCTCGCACCTGTTGTGACAGACCCGAAAAAGGCATCACAGGCACTGAAAAAGGTTGTAAACGAAATGGAGAGAAGATATGAACTGTTCTCTCATACAGGCACGAGAAACATTGAAGGATATAACGAATATATTCGCCGGTCAAACCTTGAAGAGGGAACGAAGAATCCGGAATTCCCGTATATTGTCGTCATCGTTGACGAGCTTGCGGATTTGATGATGGTTGCATCGTCTGATGTAGAGGACAGCATTACCCGACTGTCGCAAATGGCGCGTGCTGCAGGCATTCACCTGATAATCGCCACCCAGCGGCCGTCAGTGGATGTCATCACCGGTGTCATTAAAGCAAACATTCCATCAAGGATTGCCTTCAGCGTGTCTTCTCAGACCGATTCACGCACAATACTCGACATGGGAGGCGCTGAAAAGCTTCTCGGCAGGGGGGACATGCTTTTCCTTCCGGTTGGTGCATCCAAGCCTGTAAGGGTACAGGGAGCTTTTCTGTCCGATGAAGAAGTGGAAAAAGTCGTTTCGTACGTGATTTCCCAGCAGAGAGCGCAATACCAGGAAGAAATGATGCCGTCTGAAACAGCGGAAGTAAAAGAAGAAGTGAATGATGATTTGTATGATGATGCTGTTCAGCTCGTTCTTGAAATGCAGACGGCTTCTGTATCCATGCTGCAAAGACGGTTCCGTGTCGGCTACACTAGAGCGGCAAGACTGATTGATGCAATGGAAGACAGAGGCGTTGTCGGACCATACGAGGGAAGCAAGCCGAGAGAAGTCCTCATTTCAAAAGACCATTATGATGAAGTGAGTTCATAAAAGAAAGGCAGCCAATGCCTTTCTTTTTTTTGCTCTTTTTGATTTCAAAGTGAAATGGCAAACGGCAATCCAATCTAAAATAGGAAATAACGAATAGAAAATAACGAATCTTTTTTGTGAGCATTTCTCTATAAATGACGTACAGCTAGTGAGAAAGTGCTATCTCTTTTTCGACAAATTTATTAATTTTCTATTTATTTATTTTAAAATACATGGTATATTATTTTCGATTAGAGAAAGGGTATAACATCAGATGTCTGATCTCTTAATTGGAACGATTGGACGGAGGCTAAGTATGACTATTAAAACAGATAACCGTCATTTATATTTGCAGGTCATAGATCGAATTAAAGAAGATATTGAAAATGGAACATACGTAGAAAAAGAAAAGCTTCCTTCTGAATTTGAGCTTTCCAAAAAGCTTGGAGTAAGCCGCGCGACCCTCAGAGAAGCGCTCCGCATACTCGAAGAAGAAAACGTCATCATCCGCCGCCATGGTGTAGGGACGTTCATAAACTCCAAACCTCTCTTTACTTCAGGCATCGAACAATTGAACAGTGTGACTCAAATGATTGAACAGGCCAATATGCTGCCTGGCACCATTTTTCTTTCCTCACAAGTCAACAGTCCGACAGAAGAAGATGTTAAGCGGTTTAAATCCCGTGCAAGCGATGACATTTTTCTTCTTGAGCGGGTCAGAACAGCAAATGGAAAACCGGTCGTTTATTGTCTGGATAAAATTCCGAGGCATATTCTTCCGGCGTCGTTTATCCATGAACAGGAATCATTGTTTGAACTGCTTGATGAAGAAGCAGGACGCTACATTTCTTATGCGGTCACACACATTGAACCAATCGGTTACCACGAAAAGATTTCCCCAATTCTGGAATGTGATCCTGAAACCGCGCTGCTTTGCCTGAAACAAATGCATTTCGATGAAAACGATCAGCCCGTGCTGTATTCACTTAATTATTTCCGCGCAGACCAATTCAGCTTTCACGTTGTAAGAAAGCGCTTGTAAAAACGTTTGCAGCTATAAGGAGGTGGTTCCAAGGTCGAAGGTGTTTCAAAGTTCTTATAGCAAATGATTTTAAATGAATAATAGGGGGAAGAAAACGTGAAAAAACGCTTTGGTTTAACAATGTCGCTTGTCCTTGCTGCCGGTACTCTTCTAAGTGCATGCGGATCATCTGGAGAAAAAGACAATGCAGGTGAAGACAAAAAAGAAGGCTTCTCGGTTGCGATGGTAACGGATACAGGCGGTGTTGATGATAAGTCATTCAACCAGTCCGCATGGGAAGGCATCCAGTCATACGGTGAGGATAACGGGCTTAAAAAGGGACAAGGCGGATTTGACTATGCACAGTCTCAGAGTGACGCAGATTATGAAACGAACTTAAACAAGCTTGTCAGACAAAAATTTGATCTTGTTTACGGAATCGGATATTTGATGACTGATGCGATTACAAAAATTGCAGACCAGCAAAAAGATGCTAATTTTGCAATCGTTGACAGTGTAGTGGACAAGCCAAACGTAGCAAGCATCACATTCAAAGAGCATGAAGGCTCATACCTTGTAGGTGTAGCTGCCGGACTTTCAACAAAATCAAACAAAGTAGGATTTGTCGGCGGAATGGAAGGCTCACTGATCAAGAAGTTTGAAGTTGGTTTTGTTGAAGGCGTAAAAGCAGCTAATCCTGATGCAGAAGTCATTGTACAGTATGCAGGTACATTCAGCGATGCGGCAAAAGGACAGCAGGTTGCTGAAATTATGTACGGCCAGGGCGCTGACGTAATCTACCATGCAGCAGGCGGAGCAGGAAACGGCGTCTTCACTGCAGCTGTTGACTTAAAAACGAAAAGCCCAGATAAAGATGTATGGGTAATCGGTGTTGACCGCGACCAGCATGAGCTTGGAGAAGGCGACGGCTTCAACGTAACACTTACATCAATGGTTAAAGGCGTAGACGTTGCTGTTAAAGACCTTGCTGAAAAAGCTAAAGGCGGAGACTTCCCAGGCGGAGAAATCATTGAATACGGCCTGAAAGAAAATGGCGTAGGAATTGCTCCGACACAGGACAACCTTTCTGAAGATGTCATTGCTAAAGTAGATGAGTACAAGCAAAAAATCATCGACGGTGAAATTACTGTACCATTCGAATAAGCAGGAACCTATAACTCTGATAAAAAGGCTAGGCATATTCTAGCCTTTTTATTAGCCTGTAAAGTCGCCTGACTAAAAGTCTATAAGCTTCATGAGAGATTTATAGATTTTTAGTTGGTGATTTTCTAAAGCAATAAAAGGAGTCAATGAATAGAGAGAAAACATAAATTCCTGACATCAATCATCACAATCATCAATGAGCTTCATGGGAAAAGGAGTGATCATGTTGGAATATGTCATTGAAATGCTCGGAATCCGTAAAGAATTTCCGGGAATCGTTGCGAACGATAACATTAATCTTCAAGTGAAAAAGGGCGAAATCCATGCGCTGCTTGGCGAAAACGGCGCTGGTAAATCTACACTGATGAACGTACTGTTCGGTTTGTATCAGCCTGAAAAAGGCGAAATTCGCGTAAAAGGCAAACCAGTCAGCATTACAAACCCAAATATCGCGAATGATCTAGGAATAGGTATGGTACACCAACATTTTATGCTTGTCAATAATTTTTCTGTTACAGAAAATATTATTCTTGGAAACGAGCCGACTCAATCAGGAAAAATAAATTTAAAAGATGCTGAGAAGCAAGTGAAAGACATTTCTGAGAAATACGGGCTCGCTGTTAACCCTTCTGCTAAAATCAGTGATATTTCTGTCGGCATGCAGCAGCGTGTTGAAATTCTGAAAACGCTCTACAGGGGTGCGGAAATCCTTATTTTTGATGAACCGACGGCCGTTTTGACGCCTCAGGAAATCAAAGAACTGATCAGCATTATGAAAACGCTGATAAAAGAAGGCAAATCCATCATACTGATTACACACAAGCTGAAAGAAATTATGGAAGTCTGTGACCGTGTGACTGTCATAAGAAAAGGCGAAGGCATCGGCACTGTCAATGTAAGTGAGACAAACCCGAACGAGCTTGCATCTCTAATGGTCGGCCGCGAAGTTCTTTTTACGACTGAAAAGACGGAACCGAAACCTGCTGCAGAAGTTCTGAAAATAGAAAATCTGACAGTAAAAGACAGCCGGAACGTCACGGTTATTGACTCTTTGAATCTGTCTGTCAGAGCAGGGGAAATTGTCGGCATTGCTGGTGTCGACGGAAACGGCCAGTCTGAATTGATCGAATCCATCACCGGGCTCATGAATTCTGAATCAGGCTCCATTCTGCTTAATGGCAAGGAAATCCGTAATCAAAAACCGAGAAAAATTACTGAGTCAGGTGTGGGACACATTCCTCAGGACCGTCATAAACACGGACTCGTTCTGGATTTTCCAGTCGGTGAGAACATGGTGCTGCAAACATATTATCAAAAGCCTTTCTCTAAAAGAGGTGTTCTGAATTTTAAGGCAATTTACGAAAAAGCTGAGAAGCTGATTAAGGAATTTGATGTAAGAACACCCGGCAGTTCAACGCTTGCCCGTTCGCTTTCTGGAGGTAATCAGCAAAAGGCGATTATCGGACGCGAAGTTGACAGAGATCCGGATCTCCTGATCGCTGCACAGCCGACGAGGGGACTTGATGTCGGAGCGATTGAATTTATCCACAGACGCTTGATTGAGCAGCGGGATAAAGGAAAAGCGGTCCTTCTCCTTTCTTTTGAGCTTGAAGAAATTATGAACGTCAGTGATAAAATTGCCGTTATTTATGAAGGGAAAATCGTTGCGATTGTGAATCCGAAAGAGACAACTGAACAGGAACTTGGTTTGCTCATGGCAGGAAGCAGCCGCAGGGAAGCAGGTGCCACAACATGAATTTAACACGCTATTTCAACATCATTGTACCCGCCATTGCGGTTTTGCTTGGTCTAATTTGCGGTGCAGTCATTATGCTTATAACCGGATATGATCCGGTTGCAGGATACGCAGCTTTATGGAACGGTATATTCGGCGAAACGTATTACATCGGCGAAACAATCCGCCAGCTGACTCCTTATATTCTTGCAGGTCTTGCTGTTGCTTTTGCTTTCAGGACAGGTCTGTTCAATATCGGAGTAGAGGGACAGCTGATTGTTGGCTGGTTTGCAGCTGTATGGGTCGGGGTAGCATTTGAGCTGCCGAAGATCATCCACCTGCCGCTGGCAATACTCGCTGCAGCTCTTGCAGGGGCGCTTTGGGGATTCATTCCGGGTCTTTTAAAAGCCCGGTTCAAAGTGCATGAGGTTATTGTAACGATTATGATGAACTATATTGCGCTTTATTTAACGAACCATTTGATTCAGTATGTTCTTTCAGATAAAGGGGATAAGTCAGAAACCATCTTCGCGTCTGCTTCACTCAGCTCGCCCCTTTTTCAGGAACTAACGGATTATTCAAGAATGCATTACGGGATATTCCTTGCATTAATCGGTGCTCTTGTTATGTGGTTCCTGCTTGAGAAAACGACGAAGGGCTACGAGCTCAGATCTGTAGGCTTTAACCAGAATGCCGCACAGTATGCAGGAATGAACGTCAGCAGAAACATTATCCTGTCCATGGTTATTTCCGGTGCATTTGCAGGGATAGCCGGAGCAATGGAAGGTCTTGGGACGTTCCAGTATGTATCTGTGAAAAATGGATTTACCGGCGTAGGATTTGACGGAATCGCTGTTGCGCTACTGGGAGGAAATACTGCAATCGGCATCATTTTCGCTGCAGCGCTTTTCGGCGGACTGAAAGTCGGGGCGCTGAATATGCCGTCTGAGGCAGGAGTTCCATATGAGCTTGTTGAGATCGTCATCGCTCTGATCATCCTGTTTGTTGCTTCAAGCTACTTTATCCGCTGGATACTGCTGCGTTTCAAAAAGGAGGGGAAATAAGTGAGCATACTTCACGTGTTAGAACTCATCATCCCAACGGCTTTATTTGTTGCTGCTCCGCTTATTTTCACGGCACTTGGAGGCATGTTCAGTGAACGTTCAGGCGTTGTCAACATCGGTCTTGAAGGATTAATGGTCATCGGAGCATTTGTCGCCATCGTATTCAATCTGACATTTGCCGATCAGTTCGGGGATGCAACACCGTGGCTTTCTATTCTTGCAGCGCTTGCAGCAGGTGCTCTGTTGTCTGTGCTTCATGCAGTAGCATCCATCACATTCCGGGCAGATCAAGTAGTAAGCGGGGTTGCCATAAACTTCCTTGCTATCGGCCTGGCTCTATTCTTAGTAAAGCTTTTTTATGATAAAGGCCAGACAGACCGGATTACAGAAAGCTTCAATAAAATCGACATCCCAGTATTAAGTGATATCCCGGTTATCGGACCTCTTTTCTTCTCAAATGGCTATATCACAACGTATATTGCCATCTTCACGGCTTTTGCTGTTTGGTTTGTTATGTACAAAACGCCGTTTGGACTGCGCCTCCGTGCTGTCGGTGAGCATCCAATGGCGGCAGACACGATGGGAATTAACGTTACGAAGATGCGCTATATCGGAGTCATTCTGAGCGGTGCGTTCGCAGGTGTGGGCGGAGCCGTTTATGCAACCATTATTGCCCGCGACTTCAGCCACGCAACAATCAGCGGCCAGGGCTTCATGGCGCTTGCTGCCCTGATCTTCGGAAAGTGGCATCCGCTTGGCGCCATGGGAGCGGCCATCTTCTTCGGACTGGCACAAGGTTTGAGCGTTATCGGAGGACAGCTTCCTCTTCTTGAGGACATTCCGACCATGTATCTTCTGATCACACCTTATGTGCTCACTATTCTTGCGCTCACAGGATTCATCGGACGCGCAGATGCACCGAAGGCACTTGGAACACCTTATGAAAAGGGTAAAAGATAGGAACAAAAGTGCAAGTGCCCTGATTTGTTCTGACAGAGGATCTGGGCGCTGGAGCTGGACGGGGATAACTTTGTCATGTCATCCACAGTCTTATACTTTTTTAAAATCCTAAACCGAACAACAATAGCGGTCCCGCCACACGGCGGGGCCGTTTTTGCATGAATGCAAATTCTGGACAGCGGCACACTAATGGCAGTAAGGCGGGATATCATTTCCTTAATTATCCTAAAGTTGATATAATTACTAGAATGGTTCCATACGCTAATGTAGAAAACAGGTAAAAATATAAGAGAAACTGCTTGTTAGGAGGGTCATTATGAGTTATTTAACTGAACAAATCGAAACAATCAACGGCTTGACGCTTCATACCGTTCAAACGGATAAATTTAAGACAAATTCACTTGTATTTAAAATGCTTGCCCCGCTTAATGAAGAAGACGTGACATTCCGCGCGCTCCTTCCTTATGTCCTTCAAAGGGGGACAAAAACGTTTCCGACAAGCACAGAACTCAGAAAGCACCTTGATGAACTTTACGGTGCAACACTTTTTGTGGACCTGTCGAAAAAAGGCGACCATCATATTATTTCCATCCGCATTGAAGTTGCCAATGAACGCTTTTTGTCAGATCAGACTCCGCTTCTTGAAAAAGCGATGAAGCTACTGTCTGAGATTGTGCTTTCTCCTGTTGTAAAAGATTCCTCCTTTCCGGATGAGATCATTACTCAGGAAAAACGGACGCTTAAGCAGCGGATCCAGGCGGTCTATGACGATAAAATGAGATATTCCAATTTGAGGCTTGTACAGGAAATGTGCAAAGATGAGCCGTACCGCCTTCATGTGAACGGAGAGATTGACCATCTTGACCGCATTACATCCGGGAGCCTTTATGAGTACTATAAAAAAGCATTAAAAGAAGACAAAATGGACCTCTACGTTACCGGTGACGTCTCGAAGGAAGAGGTAAGCAAGTATACAAAGCAGTTTTTTGTGTTTGGTGAGAACGCCCACAAATCAGCTGAGAAATCCATCACCGAAAAAAGACAGTCTGAACCAAATGAAGTGATTGAAAAGCAAGACGTGAAGCAGGGCAAGCTGAATATCGGCTACCGCACCCATTGTACTTACGGGGATAAAGAATACTATGCACTTCAGGTTTTTAACGGGATTTTTGGAGGGTTTTCCCACTCAAAGCTGTTTATTAATGTCCGCGAAAAAGAAAGTCTCGCTTATTATGCCGCCTCAAGAGTCGAAAGCCACAAGGGACTTCTGATGGTCATGTCAGGCATTGAATTTGCAAACTTCGAACGGGCCGTAACCATCATTAAAGAACAAATGGAAGCGATGAAGAACGGTGATTTTGAAGAGAAGGAAATTGATCAGACAAAAGCGGTTATAAAAAATCAGCTTCTTGAAACAATTGATACGTCATACGGAGCTGTAGAAGTGCTGTATCACAACGTCATTTCAAACATTGACGAGCCTTTTGACAAGTACCTGGATGGAATCGAGCATGTAACAAAAGAAGATATTGTTGCAGCTGCGGGGAAAATTGAACTTGATACGGTGTACTTCTTAACGGGAAAGGAGGAGGCTTAAATGGCAAAATCCATAAAGTTTGATCAGCTGCAGGAAGAGCTGTTCTATGAAAAAATGCAGAATGGCCTGAACGTGTATGTTCTCCCTAAAAAAGGATTCAATAAAACCTATGCGACGTTCACTACGAAATATGGTTCGATTGACAATGAATTTGTGCCCCTTGATCAAAAGGACATGATTTCTGTTCCGGACGGAATCGCTCATTTTCTTGAGCATAAACTTTTTGAAAAAGAAGATGGAGATGTTTTTCAGGATTTCAGCAAGCAGGGAGCCTCTTCAAATGCCTTTACATCGTTTACAAGGACAGCTTATTTATTTTCAAGTACTTCAAATGTTGAGAAAAACCTTGAAACCCTTGTTGATTTTGTTCAGGATCCCTACTTCACGGAAAAATCTGTCGAGAAAGAAAAAGGCATTATCGGCCAGGAGATCAACATGTATGACGATAATCCCGACTGGCGTCTGTATTTCGGGCTCATTCAGAACATGTTCCACAAGCATCCGGTCGGGATCGACATTGCCGGGACAGTAGAGTCAATTTCTAAAATAACGAAAGACCTTCTGTATGAGTGCTATCACACGTTTTATCATCCAAGCAATATGCTGCTGTTTGTCACAGGCCCTGTTGATCCGGAAAGCATTCTGTCGCAGATCCGGGATAATCAGGACAAAAAAGACTTTAAGCCGCCGGCTGAGATTAAACGGGCAGAAGTGAATGAGCCTGATACGGTCGCCAAAGCTTCGGAAAAGCTGAAAATGAATGTGCAGTCTTCAAAATGCCTTGTCGGACTGAAAGCAAAGCAGGCTGACCGCTCAGGGGAAGAGCTGATGAAGCACGAGCTGTCCATGAACCTCATTTTGGATATGGTGTTTGGAAAAAGCTCTGAGAAGTATACGGAACTGTATGAAAGTGGTCTGATTGATGATACATTCAGTTATGATTATACAGAAGAAAGCGGGTTTGGCTTTGCCATGATCGGCGGCGATACAGACCGTCCGGATGAGCTTGCAGACGAAATTAAGGAGACGCTGCTCAAGGCTAAGCGCGAAGGTATACCTGCAGATCGTCTTGAAAATGCCAAAAAGAAAAAAATCGGCTCTTTTCTGAGAGCAATTAATTCACCGGAGTACATTGCAAACCAGTTCACACGCTATTCATTCAATGAAATGAATCTGTTTGATGTTGTACCTGTTCTTGAGCAATTGACAAACGATGATATCCATTCTACGCTGAATGAAGTGGTCGAAGAAGCGCTGTTTTCTGTCTGCCAGGTTGTACCGAAATAAACATCCTTTTTGAGGGTGTTTTTTTCTCGGTCAAGATAAGAGGAAAGAGGAGAACGATGAAAAAAACGGCATTGATTACGGGAGCAAGCGGAGGAATCGGTCTCGCGACAGCAAGAAAGCTTGCTTCTGAAGGATATGATTTAATCTTGCATTATTACCGGAACAAAGAACCTCTGGAGAGGCTTAAGGAGGAGCTGCCTGTACAATGCAGGATTGTACAGGCAAATCTGTCGCACCCAACAGGACCTGACACGCTTATGGAACAGGAAATTGCTGCAGACCTTCTTATATTGAACAGCGGAAAGAGCCGGTTTGGCCTGATGACTGATCTGAATGATGATGAAATTGATGAACTCGTTCAGCTTCATATCACAAGCCCCTATAAAATTGCACAGAAGGCAATCCCTTCAATGGTGCGCAATAAAAGCGGAAATATTGTAGTGATCACGTCGATATGGGGTGAGATTGGCGCCTCATGCGAAGTGCTCTACAGTATGGTGAAGGGCGGGCAAAACTCGTTTGTAAAAGCCTTGGCGAAAGAGCTTGCTCCATCAGGCATCAGGGTAAATGCGGTATCTCCCGGTGCAGTCAAAACGAAGATGCTCGATGAATTTTCAGAAGAAGAGCTGGATGATTTAAAAGAAGAAATACCCCTTGGACGGCTCGGGCGGCCGGAAGAAATTGCGGATGCTGTATCTTTTGCTGCGTCAGAGCGGGCAAGCTACATAACCGGTCAGATTCTTTCGGTTAATGGAGGCTGGCACGTGTAAATTTTTCGTTCCGTTTCCGCATAAATTCATGAAGCAAAGACAAACTAACACTGTATTCCATTTAATTAGGAGGGGTTAGAATGTCTGTTTTAGATAACTGGGATCAGTGGAAAAACTTCCTCGGCGACCGTCTGCACCATGCTGAGGGCGACGGAATGAAACAAGAAGCTGTAGGCGACCTTGCTTATGAAATCGGCGATTACCTTGCAAAACAGGTAGACCCGAAAAATGATCAGGAAAAAGTTCTTGCAGATCTTTGGAGCGTTGCTTCTAAAGACGAGCAGCATGCCATTGCGAACATGATGGTAAAACTTGTCCAAAATAACGGCACAAGATAAGAGGGGACGCAGGTCCTCTCTTTTTTTTCTGCCTTTTCTTCAAAGATCAGACGCCTTTGTAGGTCTCAGTACCCTTTTTTTATTGTCAAGGAATTATTCTTTCCTCTTTTGGCAAAATGCTTTATGATATGGATATAGGTGCGACAGACCTTGTTTTGAAGGGGGTCCATAATTGGATATGCAGGAATGGTATTTAGAATATGAAATTCAGAAAAACCGTCCCGGGCTCCTCGGTGACATATCATCGCTTCTCGGGATGCTTTCCATTAATATCGTGACGATAAACGGTGTGGACGACAGCCGGAGGGGACTGCTGCTTAAATGCACGAATAACGAGCAGATTCAGCGGCTTGAATCCATTTTAAATACGATGGACCATATTAAAGTGACAAAATTAAGAAAACCGAAACTGAGGGATACACTTGCTGTCCGTCACGGAAGATACATACAAAGAGATGCGGATGACAAAAAAACGTTCAGGTTTGTCAGAGATGAACTTGGCCTGCTTGTTGATTTCCTTGCAGAGCTGTACAAGCAGGAAGGGCATAAGCTGATTGGAATCAGGGGCATGCCGAGAGTAGGGAAAACCGAATCTATTGTGGCATCAAGCGTGTGTGCGAATAAAAGGTGGCTTTTTGTGTCGTCCACATTGCTCAAGCAAACGATCCGCAGCCAGCTGATTGCGGATGAATACAGTGTGGACAATGTGTTTATCATCGACGGGATCGTGTCGACCCGCAGAGGCTCTGAGAAGCATTTGCAGCTTGTCAGGGAAATTATGCGGCTTTCAGCAACAAAAGTAGTGGAGCACCCTGATATGTTTGTGCAAAATACAGAGTATACACTAGATGATTTTGACTATATAATTGAACTTCGGAATGACCCGGATGAAAAGATTACATATGAGGAAGCAGCAGGGCCTCAAATGTTCGATGAATCGAGTTTTTCCGGGTTTGATTTTTAGAAGATATGGAAGGTGTTATGGTTGAGTGAATTAGGAAATCGACTGAAACAGGCGAGAGAAGAGCGGAAACTAAGTCTTGACGATCTCCAGGCAATAACAAAAATACAGAAGCGCTATCTGCTCGGCATAGAAGAGGGAAACTACGGCATGATGCCGGGAAACTTTTATGTGCGTGCCTTTATTAAGCAGTATGCAGAAGCGGTCGGTCTTGATCCGGAGAAAATTTTTGATGAATACAAAAATGAAATTCCAATTGTTCACACAGAGGAGACGATTGAGCTCTCCCGCGTGAAAACACATAAAGAGCTGCCGAAATCAGCATCAAAAGTTCTTGAATTCCTGCCGCGCATTCTGATTATAGCGGTCGTCATTCTTGCTGCGGTCATCATCTGGATTACTGTTCAAAACAAGCCGGATTCATCAGGACAGGCAGATCAGCCAAAGCAGACATCAAGCGGAGAAAATGAATACGATGCCATTGAAAGTCCTGAAGAGCCTAAGCCGAAAGAAACAGATACAGGCAGCGCTCCTGCCAAGGAAGAAAAGCCGGCTGAAGAAAAACCTGCCGAACCGGCTTCTGAAATCGTATTTAAAGAAACAGCCGGCCGGAAAGCTGTTTATGAATTAACGAAAGCAGAGCAGTTCAAGCTTGATGTGACCTCATCCGGGACAACCTGGATTGAGATCCGCAACGCATCCGGCAAAAAGTTTTTCAGCGGCATGCTGAATAAAGGCAAAACCGAGTCTCATGACTTTACAAATGAAACGGAAGCTTTCATTGTCATCGGAAATGCATCCGCTGCCCAGATCAAAGTAAACGGCAAACCCGTTGAATACAAGATTGATCCGAAAAAAACAGTGAGACAAGATATGCAAATCGTATATACTAAGGAATAAAGTCATCTATGAGATGGCTTTCTTTCATTCTTTTTGTCTTAGTGTACATACATTAACGTTTTGGAGGAAAACACATGAACTTGCCAAATAAGATAACCATTTCAAGAATTCTTTTAATCCCGGTATTTATGGTGATTATGCTTGCGCCATTTGACTGGGGAACCCTGTACGCAGGAGAGACCTCAATTCCTGTCACTCATTTAGCAGGCGCCATCCTGTTTATCATTGCTTCAACAACTGACTGGATTGACGGCTATTATGCCCGGAAGCTGAACATGGTCACAAACCTCGGCAAATTTCTTGATCCGCTCGCTGATAAGCTTCTTGTATCAGCCGCACTGATTATCTTAGTGGAGCTTGGTCTTGCCCCTTCCTGGATTGTCATTATTATTATCAGCCGTGAATTTGCAGTGACCGGTCTTCGTCTTGTACTTGCAGGAGAAGGAGAAGTCGTTGCTGCGAATATGCTCGGTAAAATTAAAACATGGGCACAGATTATCGCCATCTCTGCTTTGCTGCTGCACAATATTCCGTTTTCCTATCTGTCTCTTCCTTTTGCAGATATAGCGTTATGGGTTGCATTATTTTTTACTGTTTATTCCGGTTGGGACTATTTCGCCAAAAACAAGGCTGCCCTTCTTTCTTCAAAGTAAAACACGCAGAGGAGAATGCACATGGCTACAAAAACAGAGATTATTGCGGTTGGATCTGAATTGCTGCTCGGGCAGATTGTCAATTCAAATGCCCAGTTCATCTCTCAGCAGCTTGCAGAGGACGGGATTAACGTCTATTACCATACAGTTGTGGGAGATAACCCGCGCAGGCTTGAGCAGGCAGTAAAAACAGCACAGGAACGTTCAAATATCATCGTGTTTACTGGAGGTCTCGGTCCGACCAAGGACGACCTCACAAAAGAAACCATCGCAAGCATGCTCGGGCGAAAACTCACAACAGACGAGGAAGCGCTGCGCAGCATCGAAGATTATTTTGTGAAAGTAAACCGCCCCATGTCAGAAAACAATAAAAAGCAGGCCCTTGTCATTGAGGGCTCTGATATTCTGAAAAATGAACATGGCATGGCCCCGGGGATGGCCATTCAAACAGACGGCATCATCTATATGCTTCTTCCCGGGCCTCCAAGTGAAATGAAGCCGATGTTTCTGAAATTCGGACTTCCTTTTTTCAGAAAAGCACTTGGCAGAAACGATAAAATCATCTCAAGAGTTCTCCGTTATTTCGGAATAGGGGAATCCCAGCTTGAAACGGATATTCAGGATCTTATTGACGGACAATCAAACCCCACAATTGCTCCTCTTGCAGGAGACGGGGAAGTGACGTTAAGACTGACAGCACGGCACCAGAATGAAGCTGAAGCTGTCAAACTGATAAACGATGCTGAAAAGGCGATAAACGAAAGAGTCGGCGCGTTTTTCTACGGTTATGATCAGACGACACTTGCAGAAGAGCTATTAAGGCATCTGAGGCAGCGGGGAATGACCATTTCTGCAGCCGAAAGTCTGACAGGAGGGCTGTTTTCAGATCAGCTTACAGCAGTTAAAGGCACTTCAGACGTTTTTAAAGGAACGATTGTGTGCTATACAAATGAAGTGAAGGAATCCATGCTCGGAGTATCGAAAGAAACGCTTGAAGAGCATGGTGCAGTCAGCGGGCAATGTGCGCTTGAAATGGCAGAGCAGATCAGAAAGCTGACAGGGAGCGATATCGGGATAAGCTTTACAGGTATAGCGGGCGAAGAGCCTGTTGAAGGAAAGAAGCCGGGCACTGTTTATATAGGTCTTGCCGTAAAGGGCAGACAGACAGAGGTGCATCAGCTCCTGCTTGCAGGAAGCAGGAACGGCATACGCAAACGAACAGTAAAATACGGCTGCCATCTAGCAGTAAAAGCTTTAACAGAAAATACAGCGGAATAAGCTGTATTTTTCTTTTTGTCCATTTTCTAATTCTGCACGGGCGGCTGCGCAAATCATCCATTCAGAAATGCAAAATAGGATTTTACGTGTTTAAAAGAATCCAAATTTCTCTTTTCAATAAGGGGAAAAATGAATTTTGCCATCCATTTCAATGTGCAAAAAAACGAATAAATGTTCGCTTTTTGCTTGTCAAACAGATAAAATAAAGGTATATTATTAATAGGTTAATAACTAAAGGAGGAAACTCAGTGAGCGATCGTCAGGCTGCCTTAGATATGGCACTTAAACAAATAGAAAAACAATTTGGTAAAGGTTCAATTATGAAACTCGGTGAACAGACCGACCGTAAAATCTCTACATCCCCAAGCGGTTCGCTTGCGCTGGATGCGGCTCTTGGAGTCGGCGGCTATCCGCGCGGAAGAATTGTTGAAATTTACGGACCTGAGAGCTCAGGTAAAACAACTGTTGCCCTTCATGCCATCGCTGAAGTACAGGCTGCAGGGGGACAGGCTGCATTTATTGATGCTGAGCATGCCCTTGATCCTGTATATGCCCAGAAGCTTGGTGTCAACATTGATGAGCTTCTTCTTTCCCAGCCGGATACAGGCGAGCAGGCGCTTGAAATTGCCGAAGCGCTTGTCCGAAGCGGAGCTGTAGACATTCTGATTGTCGATTCAGTGGCTGCCCTTGTTCCTAAAGCGGAAATTGAAGGAGAAATGGGAGATGCACACGTAGGTCTGCAGGCGCGTCTTATGTCACAGGCGCTACGCAAACTCTCAGGTGCAATCAGCAAGTCAAAGACCATTGCCATTTTCATCAACCAGATCCGTGAAAAAGTCGGTGTCATGTTCGGAAACCCTGAAACGACGCCAGGCGGACGCGCTCTTAAATTTTATTCTTCTGTCCGTCTTGAAGTGCGCCGTGCAGAAACACTTAAACAGGGAAATGAAATGGTCGGAAACAAAACGAAAGTAAAAGTCGTCAAGAACAAGGTTGCTCCTCCATTCCGTGTGGCAGAAGTTGACATCATGTACGGAGAAGGCATTTCCAAAGAGGGAGAGATCATCGACCTTGGAACGGAAAGCGATATTGTTCAAAAGAGCGGCTCATGGTATTCATATAATGATGAGCGCCTGGGACAGGGAAGAGAAAACGCAAAGATCTTCCTTAAGGAGAACCCGGCCATCCGCCTTGAGCTTCAGGAGAAAATCCGCAGCCACTACGGATTAGACGGTGACGCTGCTGTACCTGAAGAACAGGATGAACTGAATTTGCTCGAAGACTAAAAAAAGGGGCGTCCGCGCCTCTTTTTTGTATATTTTTGAATAAATGTTGGCAGAATGGTTGAAGTAAATGGGCGGAACTCCTGACTTTTCCTGTTTAAGAAATGTCAGGCAATGCCTGAAAATTCATAATTGCACTGAAAACGCCAGAATGACAGGCTTGACAAGAAAAATTCACACATTTACAATTGAGAAGTAATATTATTTTGTTAGAACTTTTTGCGAGGCACTATGAAAGCAGATGTTGACCTGCAGAACGGATTGCTGCGAGGTCTCCATGAAACCCTTAAGCTTTGTGCTGTATATTGAAGAATGTATGCAATGTACATGCCGACACTTAAATCTAGCAAGAAACAAGTTCATAGCAAGAGGAGGTGAAATGATGGATCCCATTACAATGATCATCTCCATTTTGCTTGGCCTAATCGTCGGTGCAGTTGTTGGCTATTTTGTTCGTAAATCCATTGCAGAAGCGAAGATTGCCGGTGCTAAAGGCACAGCTGAGCAGATTCTTGAAGATGCAAGGCGTGATGCAGAAGCAACGAAAAAAGAAGCGCTTCTTGAAGCAAAGGATGATATTCACAAGCTTCGCACAGAAGCCGAGCAGGAAATTCGTGAGCGACGAAATGAGCTGCAAAAACAAGAAAATCGCCTGTTACAAAAAGAAGAGAATCTAGACCGCAAGGATGAATCTTTGGACAAGCGCGAGAACATGCTTGAGAAAAAGGAAGATTCTCTGAATGAAAGACAACAGCATATTGAAGAGATGGAAAGCAAAGTGGACGAGATGGTGCGGAAACAGCAAGCTGAGCTTGAGCGCATTTCCAGCTTAACCCGTGAAGAGGCTAAGCAGATCATTCTTGAAAAGGTTGAAAATGAGCTTTCTCATGATATCGCCGTAACCGTTAAAGAAAGCGAAAATCGTGCGAAAGAAGAAGCGGATAAACGAGCGAAAGAAATCCTTTCCCTTGCTATCCAGCGTTGTGCAGCCGATCATGTGGCTGAAACAACGGTATCCGTCGTTAACCTGCCAAATGATGAAATGAAGGGACGCATCATTGGCCGTGAAGGACGAAATATCCGAACACTTGAGACCCTGACAGGTATCGACCTGATTATTGATGATACTCCGGAAGCCGTTATTCTTTCCGGATTTGACCCAATTCGCAGGGAAACAGCAAGAATCGCATTGGACAAACTTGTGCAGGATGGACGCATTCATCCAGCGCGAATTGAAGAAATGGTTGAAAAATCCCGCCGTGAAGTGGATGAGTACATCCGCGAAGTGGGCGAACAGACAACCTTTGAAGTTGGCGTTCACGGACTTCACCCTGACTTGATCAAGATCATGGGCCGTCTGAAGTTCAGAACGAGCTACGGTCAAAATGTCCTGAAGCACTCCATGGAAGTTGCCTACCTCTCCGGCCTCATGGCTGCAGAGCTTGGCGAAGATGTTACATTGGCAAAACGTGCAGGCTTGCTGCATGATATCGGTAAAGCAATCGACCATGAGGTAGAAGGAAGCCATGTTGAAATCGGTGTGGAACTTGCTACTAAGTACAAGGAGCATCCGGTTGTCATCAACAGTATTGCTTCTCACCATGGCGATCAGGAACCGACTTCCGTTATTGCGGTTCTGGTTGCGGCAGCAGATGCTTTATCTGCAGCACGTCCGGGCGCAAGAAGCGAAACGCTTGAAAATTATATCCGCCGACTTGAAAAACTTGAAGAGATTTCTGAATCGTACGAAGGTGTTGAAAAATCCTTCGCCATTCAGGCAGGCCGTGAAGTTCGCATCATGGTTAAGCCGGATACGATCGATGATCTTCAGGCTCACCGTCTGGCACGTGATATCCGCAAGCGGATTGAAGAAGAGCTGGATTACCCAGGTCACATTAAAGTAACAGTCATTCGTGAAACAAGGGCTGTTGAATATGCAAAATAAAGCGATGCCTCCCGCATCGCTTTATTTTTTGCCCGGAACTGAAATACAGGGGCCTATTTTCAGAGATCTAAGCCAAACTAAAGAAAAAGACATATTTGCAGAGAGAAGGTTTTACAGCATGAAACTATTATTTGTCGGAGATGTCGTCGGCTCACCGGGCCGGGACATGATTAAAGAATATTTGCCAAAGCTTAAAAAGAAGTTCAGACCATCCTTGACGATCGTAAATGGAGAGAACGCTGCTCATGGAAAAGGACTCACACAGAAAATCTATCATGAGCTGATTCAGGCGGGAGCACAGGTCATTACGATGGGGAATCACACGTGGGATAAACGGGAGATTTTTGAATTCATTGAAGAGGTTCCTCATTTGATCCGCCCTGCCAATTTTCCTGAAGGGACACCAGGCGAAGGCATTACCTATATTAAAGCGGATGGCAAAGAAGTTGCTGTGATTAATCTTCAGGGCCGGACCTTTCTTGCTCCGATTGACTGTCCGTTTAAAAAAGCGGATGAGCTGATTGAGGAAGCTCGAAAACGCACACCTATTATCTTTGTGGATTTCCATGCTGAAGCTACAAGTGAAAAGCAGGCGATGGGCTGGTATCTGGACGGAAAGGCATCAGCTGTTGTCGGAACCCATACACACGTTCAGACGGCAGATGAACGGATTCTTGATCACGGGACTGCCTTTATTACAGATGTCGGCATGACAGGACCGTATGACGGCATACTCGGAGTTGAGCGGGAAGCTGTCATCAAACGTTTTTTAACAAGTCTGCCCGTCCGTTTTGAAGTAACGGAAGGCAAGGCGCAGCTGAGTGCAGTTGTAGTCGATATCAATGATAAAACAGGTAATGCATCAAAGATTGAACGGATTTTAATTAATGATGATCACATGTTTTTTGAATAGATCATTTATTTTGAAATTTTAGAAAAAATAAACGAACAAGCAGGAATACTCTTTCCCTCTAGTGAATATAGTATCAATGGAATGACTGTATAAGAGGTTTAGAAGGCTCATAAAGGGGATGAGCCCTCTGAACAGATCCGGTAATACACGATCCAATGTACATTCACGATCTATTGAAAACAAGGGGGATTCTAGAAATGGAAATATTAAAAGTTTCAGCAAAGTCCAATCCTAACTCCGTAGCGGGGGCTCTTGCAGGCGTTCTGCGGGAAAGAGGAGCTGCCGAGATACAGGCCATTGGCGCAGGCGCCCTTAATCAGGCCGTAAAAGCTGTAGCCATTGCCAGGGGATTTGTTGCCCCGAGCGGCGTTGACCTGATCTGCATACCCGCCTTTACGGATATTCTCATTGATGGTGAAGAGCGTACTGCGATAAAATTAATTATTGAGCCTCGTTAAATAGAGAAGAGTACAGCCTGTTTGCGGGATACGCAAGCAGGCTTGTTTTTTCATAAATAAGGCCTTGCCGGAGAAGAGTTGATTTCTTGTGCGTATCTTTGATGCTCATTGTGATCTGCTGTATAAGCTTTGGAAAGATCCTGAAAAGAGCGAATGGAACGATTTGAATCTTCACGTAACCATTGAGAAGCTCTTCAGATTTGGAGCGAAAATTCAGTGCTTTGCTATTTTTGTGCCAGTAGAGGCAGTTAATAAAAAAGAATGCGCGCTTGCACAGGCTGCCATTTTTCACGAGCGCATTCTTGAACGCTATGGAAAAATCAGGCTGATCAAAACAAAGCAGGATGCAGACCTCCTGAAGGAAGATGAAATCGGGGCCATCCTGACGCTTGAAGGATTGGAGCCCATCGGCCATGATCTTCAAATGCTGTCTGTTTTTTATCATCTGGGGGTAAGAGCAGCCGGGCTGACCTGGAATTTTGCAAACCTGCTTGCAGACGGCGCACTCGAAACAAGGAATGCGGGACTTACCTTTTTTGGAAGGCATGCTGTTTCAAAACTGAATGCGTATAAAATGTGGACGGACGTTTCCCATTTGTCTGAGAGAAGTTTCTGGGATGTCATTGAACTGGCGGATTATCCGGTAGCAAGCCATTCCAATTCCTACGCTCTCTGTCCGCACCCGAGGAATTTAAAAGAAGATCAGCTGAAGGCGGTCGCTGATAAAAAGGGAATGATCGGGATTACATTTGTTCCGCAGTTTACGGCGTCCCATGCACAAGCCGGCATGAAGCACATATTGAATCATCTTGATTATATTCTTGGCATTGTAGGGGAAGATGCGGTAGGATTCGGTTCGGATTTTGACGGAATTGACGAAACAGTAGAGGGGCTTGAAGGATATGAGCAATATCCTTATCTCGTAAACACGCTTCTGAGGCACTATTCTGAAAGACAGACGGAAAAATTTCTTTGCCTCAATTTTATCAATGCGATTTCATTCTGACACAATAGATGGAAGATTTGAAAAAATCAAATAAATTCGCGACAAAAACAGGTTTATTTGCCTGAAACGCTTGTTTTTTTCTCTTTATCGTTCTACAATTGTAACGTTTAGTACATAATCTGACGAAGTGTATCAGCTCTAAACAGGGCAAAAAATATATGAGTGTTTCTTAAGAAGGGGTGTAAGGCACATGATCAGTCAACTTTCATGGAAAGTTGGAGGACAGCAGGGCGAAGGTATTGAAAGTACAGGTGAAGTCTTTTCAATTGCTTTAAATAGAATGGGATATTATTTGTATGGGTACCGCCATTTTTCATCCCGAATTAAGGGCGGCCACACGAACAATAAAATTCGTGTAAGCACAACCCAAGTCCGAGCTATATCCGATGACCTTGATATATTAGTAGCTTTTGACCAGGAAACGATTGATGTGAATGTGTATGAGCTTCGCAAAGGCGGGCTTGTGATTGCAGATTCGAAATTTAATCCGTCTATTCCGGATGACTGCAGCGCTGTCCTTTATTCTGTACCATTTACAGAGATTGCAACAGAGCTTGGAACGTCTCTGATGAAAAACATGGTAGCGATAGGTGCAACAAGTGCGGTTCTTGACCTTGGAACAGAACAGTTTCAGAATGTTGTTCAGGAGATCTACGGAAGAAAAGGCCAGCAGATTGTCGAGAAGAACCTTGAGGCCATTGCAAAAGGCTCAAGTTACATGAAACAGGAGCTGCAGTTTGACCGCGATGATCTGTACCTTGAAAAAGCAGACGGAAACAAGCGCATGTTTATGATCGGAAATGATGCCATTGCACTCGGTGCTGTAGCAGGCGGGGCCCGGTTTATGGCTGCCTATCCGATTACTCCGGCTTCTGAAATTATGGAATACTTAATTAAAAAGCTGCCTGATTTTGGCGGAACGGTCATTCAGACTGAGGATGAAATTGCCGCATGTACAATGGCGATCGGAGCAAACTATGCCGGAACACGGACACTGACTGCTTCAGCAGGGCCTGGACTGTCATTAATGATGGAGGCAATCGGATTATCCGGTATCACGGAACAGCCGCTTGTCATCGTGGATACGCAGCGCGGAGGCCCAAGTACAGGTCTTCCGACTAAGCAGGAACAGTCAGATCTGATGGCCATGATTTACGGAACACACGGGGAGATCCCTAAGATTGTGATGGCGCCAAGTACGGTTCAGGAAGCTTTTTATGATACCATCGAAGCCTTCAACCTTGCAGAGGAATACCAGTGTCCGGTCATCCTTCTCACAGACCTCCAGCTGTCACTGGGCAAACAGACGGTCGAACCGTTAGACTATGATAAAATTCAGATCCGCCGCGGCAAACTCGTTCAGGAAGAACTTCCGGAAATCGAAAACAAAGGCTATTTCAAACGCTTTGAAGTGACAGATGACGGCGTTTCTCCGCGTGTTCTGCCAGGTATGAAGAACGGCATTCACCATGTGACAGGTGTTGAGCATGATGAGACAGGAAAGCCTTCAGAAGTGGCAACGAACCGGAAAGCCCAGATGGACAAACGCCTCAGAAAGCTTTCAGCCATGAGGTTTGATACGCCTGTACATCAGAATCTGATTCACCCTGAACCAGATGTTTTATTTGTCGGCTTTAACTCAACAAGAGGAACAATCGAAGAGGCAATGGTCCGCCTTGAAAAGGACGGCGTGAAAGCAAATCACGCTCATGTCCGCCTTCTTCATCCATTCCCGGCAGATGAAATGCTTCCGCTTGTTAAGGCAGCAAAAAAAGTCGTAGTAGTCGAAAACAACGCGACTGGCCAGCTTGCCAGCCTGATCAAAATGAATGTCGGCCATGCAGAGAAAATTTCCTCGATCTTAAAATACGATGGAAATCCGCTCTTGCCGCATGAAGTTCATTCAAAATGCAAGGAGTTGTTCTAAATGGCGACATTTAAAGAATTTCGGAATAATGTAAAACCAAACTGGTGTCCGGGATGCGGAGACTTCTCCGTGCAGGCTGCCATTCAGCGGGCTGCCGCAAATGCAGGCCTTGAGCCGGATCAGCTTGCCGTTGTATCAGGCATCGGATGTTCCGGACGTATTTCAGGATATATCAATGCCTATGGGTTCCACGGCATTCACGGCCGTTCCCTCCCGATTGCCCAGGGTGTTAAAATGGCGAATAAAGATTTGACGGTTATCGCCTCCGGCGGTGACGGCGACGGGTTTGCCATCGGCATGGGACATACCATTCATGCCATCAGAAGAAACATTGATGTCACATATATCGTGATGGACAATCAGATCTACGGCCTGACAAAAGGCCAGACATCACCGCGAAGCGATGTCGGATTCAAAACGAAGAGTACACCTAAAGGGTCCATAGAATCTTCTCTTTCTGTTATGGAAATGGCTCTTACAGCAGGTGCAACGTTTGTGGCCCAGAGCTTTTCAACCGACTTAAAAGACTTGACAGCCATAATTGAAGCGGGAATTAAACATAAAGGCTTCTCGCTGATCAATGTATTCAGCCCTTGCGTAACGTACAACAAAATCAACACGTATGACTGGTTCAAGGAAAATCTCACAAAGCTTGCAGACATCGAAGGATATGATCCTTCTAACCGGATGCAGGCCATGCAGACGCTGATGGAGAAAAACGGTCTTGTAACAGGACTGATTTATCAGAATGCCAATCAGCCGTCCTATCAGGAGCTCGTTCACAATTACAGCGATGAGCCGCTTTCTCATGCAGACCTGAAAATCAGCGAAGAGAAGTTTAACGAACTTCTTGCCGAATTTATGTAAGCCAGAAAACGTCTATCTCCGGATAGGCGTTTTTTAAATTGAAAACTAAATGATTCTGGTCAGATTAAACGCGCTTATAAAACTTTTTCCGAAATTTTTTCCGGGTGTGTTCATGTGTCTTTTTGGAGAGGACACCCATCTTTACACTGCTTTTCAAGGATGATAAACTTCAACTATGATAACGTATAAAGCAGTTTTTTAAGCAGGGAGTGTTCATTGTGAATGGAAAAATGAAAGCGGTTGTGAAGCATCACAGAGGATTTGGAGCCGAGCTGAAAATGGTGGATATTCCTCAGATTAACGATCACGAAGTACTGATTAAAGTAAAAGCTACGTCCATCTGCGGGACAGATGTTCATATTTATACGTGGGATGCCTGGTCGGAAAGCCGTGTTAATCCTCCATATGTTTTTGGCCATGAATTCTCCGGAGAGGTTGCGCAGGTTGGAAGCAAAGTCACAAACGTTGAAGTTGGAGATTTTGTTTCTGCTGAAACGCACCTTGTATGCTACGAATGTCCGCAATGTCTTACAGGAAACTATCATATCTGTAAAAATACAAAGATTATCGGCGTCGACACAGATGGCTGTTTTGCAGAATACGTGGCGCTTCCGGCAGTTAACCTCTGGAAAAATCCGAAGGAAATGCCGTTTGATACAGCGTCCATACAGGAGCCGATGGGAAATGCCGTACATACTGTCCTTGCTGGTGATGTAGCAGGCAAAAGCGTCGCTGTTATTGGCTGCGGTCCGATCGGCATCATGGCAGCAGGCGTTGCAAAAGCTGCAGGAGCATCCCAGGTGATTGCGCTCGATTTAAATGACTACAGGTTGAATCTTGCAAAAGAAATGGGAGCAACAGCCGTCATCAATTCTAAAAATGAAGATCCGCTTAAGAGAATCAGCGAATTGACCGATGGAAACGGCGTCGATGTCGTGTGCGAAATGTCCGGCCACCCGGCTGCGATGGATCAGGGGTTCAAGATGGTGACAAACGGCGGCCGAGTGTCCATTTTAAGTCTCCCGGTCCGGCCTGTAGAGATTGATGTGACGAATGATATTGTATTTAAAGGTATAACCGTACAGGGCATAACAGGCAGAAAAATGTATGAAACATGGCAGCAGGTTTCGCGTCTTTTAAAATCAGGGCAGGTTGATGTCACGCCGCTGATTACCCATCACTTCCCGCTTGAAGACTTTGAAAAAGGCTTCAATTTAATGATCGAAGGAAATTGTGGTAAAGTCGTATTACATCCTTAAACATGAACTGGAGGGGCTATGATGAAAGGGTTTGAATACTTACAGGCAGAACTTGATGAAATGAAACAAAGCGGGACGTTCCGTAAATTGATTCCTCTGGAATCCGATCAAAAGTCAAAAGTCGTGATCGGAGGAAAAGAACTGATTCAGCTTTCTTCAAACAACTATCTTGGGCTCACCACACATCCAAGACTTGTAAAAGCATCAGTAGAAGCTGCCCAAAAATACGGGGCCGGAACCGGTTCGGTCAGAACAATTGCAGGAACATTTTCCATGCATGAAGAGCTTGAGCAAAAGCTTGCCGAGTTTAAGCATACGGAAGCAGCGCTTGTGTTTCAGTCCGGTTTTACAACAAACCAGGGCGTGCTGTCTTCTATTCTGACAAAAGAAGATGTGGTCATTTCTGATGCTTTAAACCATGCATCCATCATCGATGGCATCAGACTGACTAAAGCAGCCCGCAAAGTGTATAATCACGTGGATATGGCTGACCTTGAACGCGCACTGAAAGAATCAGCAGACTTCCGTGTCCGCATCATTGTAACGGACGGTGTTTTCTCAATGGACGGCAATATCGCTCCGCTTCCGGAGATTGTCGAGCTCGCTGAAAAATATGACGCCCTCGTTATGGTTGACGATGCGCATGCTTCAGGTGTACTCGGCAAAAATGGCCGCGGCACAGTTAATCATTTTGGTCTTGACGGACGTGTACATATTCAGGTGGGAACATTAAGCAAAGCGGTAGGAGTTCTTGGCGGATATGTCGCAAGTACACGAACGCTGATTGACTACCTTATTCAAAAAGGACGCCCGTTCTTATTCAGCACATCTCATCCTCCTGCTGTCACAGCAGCATGCATGGAAGCAATCAATGTATTGCTTGAAGAGCCTGAGCTGATTGACAAGCTTTGGGAGAACGCGAAGTTTTTCAAAAAGGGTCTTGAAGATCTTGGCTTTGACACCGGGAAAAGCGAAACTCCGGTTACGCCTGTCATTGTCGGTGATGAAGCGCTGTCTCATCAATTCTCTGATAAACTGAGAGAATACGGCGTCTTTGCTCAGGGAATCGCATTCCCTACAGTTGCAAAAGGGCAGGCCCGCGTCCGGACGATTGTCACAGCTGAGCACTCAACCGAAGAGCTTCAGCAGGCACTGGACATTTTTGAAAAAGCGGCAAAAGAGCTGAACATCCTTAATTAATCGAAAAGAGAGGCTCGAAGCCTCTCTTTTTTTGCCGCAGTCAGAAGCCCTGCTTTTCTTTTTTTTCTCAATCATTTACTATAGATGTATGTCCTTTCTGAATATTTTATTGTTTTGTTCTTTAAGAACAGATATACTATAAAATTGGTATACTCTCACCCTGAGTGAGACGGTTTGAAAGGCCTGAAAGGAGACTGTTTTACATGAACGAAAAGCAGCGTCTGGAAAGCTCGCAGGTAACGCCTTCGGACAAAAAATCCGAGAAGGATTACAGCAAGTATTTCCAGGCCGTGTACATGCCTCCTTCTTTAAAGGATGCTAAAAAACGCGGTAAAGAAGAAGTGAAATATCAAAATGATTTTAAAATCTCAGAAGAATTCAGAGGC
The DNA here is from genome assembly GCF_052171315.1 of Metabacillus mesotrionivorans. Classification (NCBI taxonomy): domain Bacteria; kingdom Bacillati; phylum Bacillota; class Bacilli; order Caryophanales; family Bacillaceae; genus Metabacillus; species Metabacillus mesotrionivorans. The sequence continues at coordinate 100,068 of NZ_JBQMFF010000002.1, forward strand.
CTCGGCAACGGAAAGAAATTCCTGATCAGAACGTACGGCTGTCAAATGAACGAGCACGATACGGAAGTAATGGCCGGGATTTTTACTGCACTTGGATATGAAGCAACAGCCGCAGCAGAAGATGCTGATGTGATTCTTTTAAATACATGTGCCATCCGTGAAAATGCAGAAAACAAAGTGTTTGGCGAAATCGGCCACTTAAAAGCGCTAAAACGCGAAAGACCGGGCCTGCTGATCGGCGTCTGTGGATGCATGTCCCAGGAAGAATCGGTTGTTAACCGGATTATGAAAAAGCATCAGCACGTGGACATGATCTTCGGCACACATAACATTCACCGCCTGCCGAATATTCTTAGCGATGCCTATATGTCCAAAGAAATGGTCATTGAGGTCTGGTCTAAAGAAGGCGATGTGATTGAAAATCTGCCGCGCGAGCGCAAAGGCAAAATAAAAGCATGGGTCAACATTATGTTCGGCTGCGATAAGTTCTGCACATACTGCATCGTTCCGTACACCCGCGGAAAAGAACGCAGCAGACGTCCGGAAGAAATTATTCATGAAGTTAGACAGCTTGCAGCAAGCGGCTATAAAGAAATTACCCTGCTTGGGCAGAACGTAAATGCATACGGCAAAGATTTTGAAGACATGGAATACGGACTTGGCGATCTGATGGATGAAATCCGCAAGATTGACGTAGCCCGTGTCCGGTTTACAACAAGTCATCCGCGCGATTTTGATGATCATTTGATCGAGGTCCTTGCAAAAGGCGGAAATCTTCTTGATCATATCCACCTTCCTGTACAGTCTGGAAGCTCGGAAGTGCTGAAGCTGATGGCGCGCAAATACGACCGTGAAAAGTATATGACACTCGTCAAGAAAATCAAGGAAGCGATTCCAACGGCTTCTTTAACAACGGATATCATCGTCGGATTCCCGAACGAAACAGATGAGCAGTTTGAAGAAACGCTCTCTATGTACCGCGAAGTGGAATTTGACAGTGCGTACACGTTCATTTACTCTCCGCGTGAAGGAACGCCTGCAGCAAAAATGCAGGATAATGTTCCGATGGAAGTGAAAAAAGCACGCCTGCAAAAACTGAACAAACTGGTTAATGAGATCTCAGCGAAAAAAATGATGGAATATGAAGGGCAGGTTGTGGAAGTCCTTGTTGAGGGCGAAAGCAAAAACAACCCTGAAGTGCTTGCCGGGTATACATCAAAAAGCAAGCTTGTAAACTTCAGAGGTCCAAAATCAGCCATCGGCGAGATTGTAAAAGTGAAAATTACGAAAGCAAAAACATGGTCTTTAGACGGGGAAATGGCAGAAGAAGCAATAGAGGTGAAATAGGGGGATGACAGTGTATACTAAAGAAGAAATCGTGGCCAGAGCACGTGAATTGGCGCAAATGGTAGCTGATACAAAGGAAGTTGAGTTCTTCAAAAAAGCAGAAGCTCAAATTAACGAAAATCAGAAAATCCGCGAAAAAGTAGCAAGCATTAAAAGCCTTCAAAAACAGGCAGTCAATTTTCAGCACTACAGCAAGCAGGAAGCTCTTAAACAAGTAGAAGACAAAATTGACAAACTTCAGGAAGAGCTCGATGAACTTCCGATCATTCAGGAGTTCAAGGAATCTCAAGTTGAAGTAAATGATCTGCTCCAGCTGATCGCTGTTACAATATCAAATCAAGTAACAGACGAAATTATCCGCACGACAGGCGGAGACCTTCTGAGCGGGGAAACAGGTTCAAAAGTGAATAACTCACCCGGCTCAGCTTGCAGCAGCTGAAAAAATGTCCTTTCTGTGAAAACAGGAAGGACATTTTTTTAATTCAATTTTCAATTTAAATCATGTTCTAAATAATCATATAGGCTATTCAATTAAGGTTAATTGAACAAAAAAGAACTGAAACAGTACGATTTCATTGAAAAAACCGTAAAAATCTCTAACAAAACTATGTTCCAAATAATCATATATAAAACCGCAGCCAGCAAAGGCCAAACCCGCCTTTGCTGAAAACCTCTACTAAAATGAACAGCTGTATCATATTTATAGGACGAACAAGATTTTATCCTATATGCCTGCAACACAGCGGGAATTGGGTTTTCTTTTAAACTTTTAGGCACATTTCTGGGCGTACACGCATAGAATGAAGTATACCGATTCATGTATTGGCGGTACCTATTATTTATTCCTTTTAAGCAGCAGCACAAACCATACTAGCCCAGCATAGGATTAAATGAAGATGATTGAGGAGGGTATGTACGAATGGCTGAATACAGAGAAATAATCACGAAAGCGGTAGTTGCGAAAGGCAAAAAGTTTACTCAATCCACCCACAGCATTGCTCCTTCGCAAAAGCCGACAAGCATTCTGGGCGGCTGGCTGATCAACCATAAATATGATGCAAAAAAGGTTGGGAAAACAGTCGAGGTAGAAGGTACTTATGACATCAATGTCTGGTATTCGTATGCAGACAATACGAAAACAGAAGTTGTCACAGAAAAAGTTTCATATGTTGACGTCATTAAGCTGAAATATAAAGATAACAACTTTCTTGACGATGAACATGAAGTGATTGCAAAAGTGATGCAGCAGCCTAACTGCATGGAGGTTAACATTTCTCCTAACGGCAGCAAAGTTGTCGTTTCAGCTGAGCGTGAATTTTTGGCAGAGGTTGTCGGGGAAACAAAAGTGGTTGTTGCCATTAACAACGAAGGCTTTGTTGAATCAGATGAGGACTGGGAAGAAGACCTTGACGATGAATTCGAAGACCTGAATCCTGAATTTCTTGTAGGCGGAGACGAAGAGTAAGAGGAAACTGGGGAGAATTATCTTCCTGGTTTTTTCTTTGGCAAAAACTCGGAGCTTCTAGTATTCCCCAAACCAAAATTACTGGCATCTATGCTATAATTAAGGTTGTTTTGAAACGCAAGGTTAATGGGGGATTACAATGGCAGCATATACGCCGATGATACAGCAATATTTAAAGATAAAGGCAGAGTATCAGGATGCCTTTTTATTTTTTCGCCTTGGCGACTTTTATGAAATGTTTTTTGAAGATGCAAAGAAAGCATCTGCTGAACTTGAAATTACACTGACGAGCAGAGACGGAGGCAGTGCCGACAGAATTCCTATGTGCGGCGTTCCATATCACTCTGCACCAGGATATATTGAAACATTGATTGAGAAAGGCTACAAAGTGGCCATTTGTGAACAGACGGAAGACCCTAAACAGGCTAAAGGTGTTGTGCGCAGGGAAGTCGTTCAGCTGATCACACCGGGAACAGTCATGAATGGCAAAGGCCTTCAGGAAAGAGAAAACAATTACATAGCATCTGTATCCGAGTTCTCATCCTGCTACGGATTTGCTGTCACGGATCTGTCTACCGGAGAAAATCAGGTTACTCTTTTAAACGGATTTGATGAAGTGATCAGTGAGATGTATTCACTGAATGTCAGAGAGCTTGTCGCAGATCCTGACTTTCCGCAGGACGTACTGAAAAAGGTGACAGAGAGATCGAAAGTGACAATCTCTTTTCAGTCTGCAGAAAAATGGGACGCTTTTGCCCCCATTATGGACCACCTGACAGATGACCGGCTGAAAGAGACATTTGGCAGGCTGTGCACTTATCTGCAGAAAACGCAGAAAAGAAGTCTCGATCACCTGCAAAAAGTAAAAGTGTATAAGCTTAAGGATTTTATGAAGATTGATATCTATTCAAAAAGAAATCTTGAATTGACAGAAACGATCCGTTCCAAAGGTAAGAAAGGATCGCTCTTATGGCTGCTTGATGAGACGAAAACGGCTATGGGCGGAAGGATGCTGAAACAATGGATTGACAGACCGCTGCTGTCTAAAACGGAAATAGAAAGCCGTCTCGATACGGTTCAGACGCTGCTGAATCACTATTTTGAACGCGAGGATCTCAGAGAGAAACTGAAAGAAGTGTATGATCTTGAACGCCTTGCAGGCCGAGTCGCTTTCGGCAGCGTCAATGCAAGAGATTTGATTCAGCTTAAAAAATCACTGCAGCAGGTTCCTGCTATTAAAGAAGTTTTATCCGGGATAAATCACGCTGCGCTTCGTGAAATGGAGCACAAGATTGATCCATGCACAGAGCTGTGTGAATTGCTTGACACTGCCCTTGTTGAAAACCCGCCTCTTTCGATAAAAGACGGAAACATTATGAAGGACGGGTTTCATGAACAGCTTGATCAATTCAGGGATGCAAGCAGAAACGGGAAGTCATGGATCGCGGAGCTTGAACAGCAGGAGAGGGTCCGCACTGGCATCAAATCACTGAAAATCGGATACAATCGTGTGTTCGGATACTATATTGAGGTAACCCGGGCAAATGCTCATTTACTTGAAGAGGGAAGATATACACGCAAACAGACACTTACGAATGCTGAACGGTTTATCACTCCTGAACTCAAGGAAAAAGAAACACTCATTCTTGAAGCAGAAGAAAAAATGGTTGATATCGAATACCAGCTGTTTACTGAACTGAGAGAACAGGTCAAACGCTTTATTCCAAACCTGCAGTCTCTAGCCAAGTGCATCAGCGAACTGGACGTCCTGCAGTGTTTTGCTGTGATCAGTGAAAAGCGCCATTACACAAAACCTCTGTTCTCAGATGGCGAACTGTTCATCAAAGACGGAAGACACCCGGTTGTTGAGAAAGTGATGAATTCACAGGAGTATGTTCCAAACGACTGCTATTTCTCGAACGATCGCGGCATGCTTTTGATTACGGGTCCGAATATGTCCGGTAAAAGCACATATATGAGACAAGTTGCCCTGACGAGTATTCTTGCGCAAATCGGCTGTTTTGTTCCGGCTTCAGAGGCGGTGCTTCCGGTCTTTGACCAGATTTTCACAAGAATTGGAGCTGCAGATGATTTAATATCAGGACAAAGTACATTTATGGTCGAAATGCTTGAAGCCAAAAATGCGATTGTCCATGCAACCGGCAAAAGCCTGATTCTCTTCGATGAGATCGGCAGGGGAACATCCACATATGACGGCATGGCATTGGCCCAGGCAATTATTGAGCATATTCATCACCATATTGGAGCAAAAACACTTTTTTCCACGCACTATCATGAGCTTACAAGTCTTGCAGATGAACTGCCGATGCTTCAAAACGTTCATGTATCGGCAGTTGAAGAGAATGGAAAAGTTGTGTTTCTTCATAAAATTAAAGAAGGTCCTGCAGATAAAAGCTACGGAATTCATGTTGCAGAACTGGCAGAACTCCCACAGAACCTGATCAAGAGGGCAAAAGAAATTCTTGAAGGACTGGAGGGGGAACAAACGGTCAAAGCTCCTGCTGCCGTTCAGGAAAAAAGGGAAACCTTTGAAAAAACGGATGATGCCCAGCTGTCTTTCTTCAGTGAGCAGCCGGCCAGAAAAGAAAGCGGCAGACAGGCTCCAAAAAAAGATCTTCTTGTACTTGAGCAAATCCGGGCCATCAATCTGCTTGAAATGACGCCGCTTGATGCAATGAATGAGTTGTATCAGCTGCAAAAAAAATTAAAATAGCTGGAAGGTGAATAGGATGGGGAAAATAGTCCGCCTAGACGATTCACTGTCAAATAAAATTGCTGCCGGTGAAGTAGTAGAGCGTCCGGCTTCTGTCGTAAAAGAACTGGCAGAAAACAGCATAGATGCCGGAAGCACCGTGATTGAAATTCAAGTGGAAGAAGCCGGCCTTGCAAAAATCCGTATTATCGACAATGGGGAAGGCATTCAGCCTGAAGACTGCCTTAATGCTTTTCACAGGCATGCAACAAGCAAAATCAAAGATGAGAATGACCTGTTCCGCATCAGAACACTTGGTTTCCGCGGAGAAGCTCTTCCGAGTATCGCGTCCGTATCGCATATTGAGCTTAAAACAAGCACAGGTGACGGAGCGGGAACACGAATGGTTCTAAAAGGCGGAAAAGTGGAAGTGCACGAATCAGCCTCAAGCAGAAAAGGCAGCGACCTCACTGTCTCGAATCTGTTTTTCAATACTCCTGCACGGCTGAAATATGTAAAGACGGTTCATACAGAGCTCGGGAATATAACAGATGTTGTGAACCGGCTGGCGCTGTCCAATCCAAATGTATCGTTTAAGCTGACTCATAACGGAAAGCAGCTGCTTCATACGAGCGGCAACGGGGACGTGCGCCAGGTCGTGGCAGGCATATACGGACTTCCGATTGCCAAAAAGATGATTCCAATTCACCTGCAGTCACTTGATTTTGAAGTAAAAGGTTTTATCTCTCTTCCGGAAATAACAAGAGCTTCCAGAAACTACATTTCTACGATTGTTAATGGCAGATTCATTAAGAATTATCCGCTAGTAAAAGCGATTCAGCAGGGGTATCATACGCTTTTGCCGATTGGACGGTTCCCTGTCGTTTTTCTTGAAATACAAATGGATCCGATACTTGTGGATGTTAATGTGCATCCTGCCAAGATGGAAGTGCGCCTCAGCAAGGAAGCTGAATTGAATGAACTGATAACAAGCGGAATCAAACAAGCATTTTCAAAAAAACAGCTGATACCGGATGCCGCACTGCCGAAGCGAAAAGAAAAAGCACCGGAAGAACAGCAAAGCTTTACATTCAGCCACGTCAAAAAAGACGAACCCATTTTACCGGCGAGGAAAGCAGAATCACAGGCCGTCGCCTTTCAAGTAAAAGAGGATTTTCCTATTGCTGTGGAAAAGGCAGCAGACTATTCCTCCGAACCTGCTGATGAAACTCTGACGATAACAGAGGAAGCGGCAGTGGAGGAGGAGTACACAGACCGGGGCGCAGATCATTCAAACACTGAATCCCTTATTCCGGTCCTTTATCCAATCGGCCAAATGCACGGCACATATATCCTCGCCCAAAATGAGAACGGACTCTATATAATTGATCAGCATGCTGCACAGGAACGGATTAATTATGAATATTATAAAGAAAAAGTGGGACAGGTCGCTTCAGAAGTTCAGGAGCTCCTCGTTCCCATCACGCTGCATTACTCAGCGGATGAAGCAGTCATTTTGACAGAGAAAATGCCTGAACTTGCCCAGGTCGGAATTTTTCTGGAGCCTTTTGGAGGAAACAGCTTTATCGTCCGGTCACACCCTCAGTGGTTTCCAAAAGGAGAAGAAGGAAGCATCATAGAAGAAATGATACAGGAAGTCCTTGATCATCGGCAGGCAGACGTTAAAAAAATCAGAGAAGAAGCGGCCATCATGATGAGCTGCAAAGCAGCGATAAAAGCAAACCATCATCTCCGACAGGATGAAATATTTGCGCTGCTTGAAACCCTGAGAAAAACGGCAGATCCTTTTACATGTCCCCACGGCAGGCCCATTATCATTCATCATTCCATTTATGAAATGGAAAAGATGTTTAAGCGCATTATGTGAAACAAGCCCCGCACTGATCTGTGCGGGGCTTGTTTTCGTCATTAGAACCTATCTGCAAAAAATCCTGAAAAATCACTTTTGTCCAGCAGAATCCCAAAAAAGAAACCGGCATAAATAATAGCTGAAAATCCGCAGTATTCCGTTACTGGGTCTGTTTTAGGCATGGAAGAGCAAATCATCATTTTCTATCCCCCTCATTGTTACGACCTCGGGGGCAGCCACTTATCCAGAAATTCAGGCAGCTGGCCTTCTGAAATGGTTACCCCCGTGTGTCCTTTTTTACTTAACATAAACGTCTTATCCTTGCTTGCAGCATGTTCCATGATGGGACTGCTCTGTCTGACTGACACAAGCTGGTCACTTTCTCCGGAGATCACAAGAAGATTGCAGGAGATGTTTTTAAGCTCAGCTTTTTTGTTTTTGATTGTGAGCTCTCCGCTGATCAAACTGTTTTCTTTAACTAATTTTAAAACCACGTCTTTTACAAAAGCACCCGGCATCGGGAGATAAGAATTCGCCCATTTATTAAACCTCATCCATTTCTGCATATAGGCTTCATCATCTGTTTTCCCTAAAAGAGCAAGGTAGGGTGTAAAGTATACGGGAGATGTAAGCAGCCTCATGCCGGCTTTTACACGGGCTGCAGAGATTAAAGTATTCCATTCTCTCATCTGTTCAATATCAGTCTCATCCGCAGCTCTTAATGCAGCCAGCCATTTATCATAAAGGTGGGTTTCTTCAAAATCCACGGGAGCAGTGTAAAGGATCAGGTTCTTTATCTTTAGGTCTGTTACAGCAGCAAATATCGCCGCAAGCGTGCCTCCTAAACAATAGCCAATGACCGTCAAACTCTCTGCCCGGGAGTGAAGAAGCGTTCTTTTTGCTGCTTTTTGAATATACTTCGCAACATAATCCTCCAGCGTGTCATCTTTATCTTCATATCCTGGTTCTCCAAATTCAAGCAAGTAAACGTCAAAACCGGCTTGGATGAAAGAGGCAATCACGCTCTTTCCAGGAAAAAGGTCCAGAATATCCGGACTGTTTACAGGAGAATAAATGAGAAAAAGAGGAGTTTGATAGTTTCTCACCGCAGGAGGATAATGCCACAGAGTGATTTTATTTAACTGCCATACAGGGGTTTTGCTCAAGCCTGTCGGACTGATATGAGTCACTTTATGCAGAGCTCCTCTCTATTTTTTTTTGTTTTTAGCAACTAAATTTCTCATTTCATCAAGTTTTGAATCGATCTCCAGAAGTTTCTCTTCAATGGAATCGATTTTTTCTTCTGTTCTAACGACGAGTTTGGATGTATTTACTGTATCTTCATTGCCGGGAATTTTTTGTGCAGGAATCAGGATGCCGAATAATTTCTGCAGATCAGGGTTTTTTTGAGTGTTTGCCAGTATTCGGGTTAAATCCGTGTTATTAAGTTTTGCCTTTATGGTCTGATTGAGGTTTGACTCTAACTGAAAGCCTGCCTTTTTAACCAAGTCACTCAGTTGCAGGTTTTTCTTTTTTTGCATTTGATTTCCTCCTTCCCTTAATCGTAATGAGAAAATACAGGTGAAGCCACCTGTATTTTCAATGCTGCAGAGAAAGGCAGATTCTCTTTGTTGCTGAATCTTATTAATAGAGTATGTTCGACAAAAAATATAGATTGGGTTAATAAATCATGATTTTCGCCAATTTTTAAGGAATAAAGACATAACCGTTCAGCAGAAAAAATCGAAAAATGTGTTTTTGCAGGAGGTTATATCCCCATACAGATAATCCTGCTGAGAATATGATGGAGTAAACAGGAAGGAGAGATGGTCATGATCAACCGTAAAACAACGGATCTGTTTGTCAAAATGCTACTCGACAAATATGGATTGGAAACTAAGCTGAAAGCTATTCCGGAGGATAAGAAAAAACCTCTTAGAGACATGGTCACTGAATTAAATGGTCAAGTTGAGGATTTCCTCAATAATTTAAAATCCAAAACTGAGAAAGGGGGGAAATAATATGGGAAGAAACAGAGTGATTATGTCTAATTGCCGCCATGAAGAAGAAGTTGCTGGCGAAATGGACATGAGTATGGGCGGAAGCGGCCTTGGATCTGCAAATGGCGTATCTGAAAGAGCAAGACAATCTGTTCGCGCAGGCCAAAGATCATCTGAGAGAATCAGCATTGTCGATTCTACAGATGTAAACGTATTGACAATTGATGTTCAGGCTGCAATTGCACTTCAAGCTGCTATTCAGGCTGCCATCGTACTCATTGTCAGACTTTCTTTCGCTGATGATATTGAGCGGGCTGATCAGTTCAGTGAAGAGTTATTCCAGTTTGCAAGCATTGATCAAGTAAATGAGCAGGAAATTCTCATCAAAGATTCTCACAACGTTAACGTTGGAGCGCTTGATCTTGATCTTGTTATTACAATTCAGCTGTTAATTCAAGTCTTGGCAGCTCTTGCACTAACCCTGGATATTCTGTAACTCTATGAGTTAGAAGAGGTGTCCCAATTATTGGGGCACCTTTTTACGCAAAAAGACCGGACAGCAGAGAGTCCGGTCTTTTTATAATGACTTTTAATCAAACTGGCTGCAGCTGCTCCCATACTTAATAACATCATAAATTGATCTGCCGTCAGACGAATGCGTCTCTGAATATTTAAATGGCAGAAGCGAAAAGAAAACAAAGTAAACAGAAAAATAGACAAATTGATAAAAGAAGATGTGCGGATTCAGCAGCCCTGCATGAATCATAGTATTTACGATAATGATGGAGGCCAGGTTAAAAATGGATCCTCCTGCATATACAAGGACGTGTGTCCATTTGCTTTCCCATCTCAATCGTTCGTACTGGCAAAAAGAGTCCAAAAAGTAGTATTGATTAATTTGCAGCTTTCCTACTCTGAGCAAAGATTTCCCTCTCCCTAACGTAAAAAAGGCCTTTCCTCCAAATATCCAAACAAAGACAAAGTGCCCAAGCTGATGAATGAAGGCAACGATGGGCAGAACAAAGAAGAAAGCCCAGAAGAAAGTGATCATATCCTCCAGCTGAAACAACGGGCATGCCCCTCTCAATTTAGAATTATTCTCTAATTTCCCTGTTTTTCTATGTTAAAACGGCAATTTGTGATATTTATGCGCCTTTGCTGCCTGATTTTCATACGTTGATAAAAAGCTTGAAAGGAAGCTGCTTTATGAAGGAAATGAATTTCCGGGAGCCTCTGCCATTTCCCCATGCACATTTTTATCAGGGCGTGACAGAGGAGCAGGAAGGTCACACGCATGCACTGCTTGGATTTTCAAAACCGCTCAACGGTACATCATTTGACAGGCATTACCACTATGTAGAAGGGGTTACGACGTTTGACAACAATCATTATCACCGCTTTTATGTTAAAACCGGACCGCCCATTCCCATGCTTGACGGCACTCACTATCATCTGTTTTATGGAAAGACTTACAGAAACTACACAGAAGGAGAGCCGACTCAGTTTGGAGGGGTTGTATACTCTCCGCAGCAGAAACAGGTTCATCAGCATTTGTTCAGCGGAAGAACAAGCGGTCCGATCGGATATTAATCCATCAAGGCCGTTTGAGCATGCTGATATTTGGAAATAATAAACTGGTGTTCAATGATTTAAAGTGATAAGATGTTGAAAAGCGGATATAAAGCAAGAAAGTGTGATTACAGGTTGAAGAAAGAAAAACTGCTCGTGATTATTGGACCGACTTCAGTCGGGAAAACAAAGTTGAGCATTGAGCTTGCCAAAAGGCTGAACGGTGAAATCATAAGCGGGGACAGCATGCAGATCTACCGCGGGATGAATATTGGGACGGCAAAAGTCACTCCTGAAGAAATGGATGGAGTGCGCCATCACCTGATTGATATTAAAAATCCTGATGAGTCATTTTCTTCGGCTGAATTTCAGGAATTAGCACGTCCGCTCATTACTGATATTCATTCAAGAGGCAAGTTTCCGATTATTGCCGGCGGGACAGGCATGTATATTCAGTCTGTTATCTATGATTATCAGTTTACAGAACAGGCAGCAGATCCTGAGTACAGGAAGATGCTTGAAGAAGAAGCTGCAGCCAGGGGCAATGAATTTATACACAAGAAATTGTCTGATGCAGATCCGGAATCAGCTCAAAGAATTCATCCGAATAATGTGAGGAGAGTCATCAGGGCTCTTGAAATCTTCCGCTGCACTGGCAAAACGATGACAGAGTTTTTAAACGAACAGGAGAAGGTGCTGCTCTACGACCTTGTCATTGTCGGGTTAACGATGGAACGAAGCGAGCTCTACAAACGTATTGATCACAGAGTTGATCTTATGATGGAGCAGGGGCTGCTTGCTGAGGCAAAACAGCTGCATGAAATTGGGGTCCGTGACTGTCAGTCTGTCCAGGCCATCGGCTATAAAGAACTTTTCGCCTATTTAGACGGCAAATCTTCTCTCGATGATGCAGTGGATCAGCTGAAACAGAACTCCCGCCGCTATGCGAAGCGCCAGCTTACATGGTTCCGCAACAAAATGGACGTGGAATGGTTTGATGTAAGCAGCCCGCATGATGCAAATGACAGATTCAATGAAATTTTCACTTATATAGCAGGAAAGCTTCAATTAAGCTAGAATACATAAAACATAGAGAAAAGAGGAGGACGAAACATGAAACAGACAGTCAATATCCAAGACCAATTTTTAAACTCAATGCGCAAAGAAAGTACATTTGTAACGGTGTACCTTCTGAACGGATTTCAGCTCAGAGGCCTTGTTAAAGGATTTGACAACTTTACAGTCCTGCTGGAAACAGAAGGCAAACAGCAGCTGATTTTCAAACATGCGATTTCAACGTTTGCGCCTCAGAAACATGTTTCCCTTGAAATAGAATAGACAGTCAAAATCAGCCTTCATATGCGGAGGCTGATTTTTTATTTGTCTTTTCCCTGAAGTCTTCTGATGATCAGGAAATGGATTTATTTCTCGGGAAAGCGCAGATTCCATCAATATTCAGCAATATTTTCTCCGTGGAAAAATAATTTCATCTTTTAGATGGGCATTTGTCACGATTTTGCCTCAAGCAACGTATAGTAATAAAAGAATGTGAGGTGAACATCTTTGGATCAAGCAGTCACATTTAAAAACAACGGGCAAATTAATGTGATTCTTAGCGGCCAGAAAAAGGTCTATCATGAGCGAATCAGCGAAACAGCCACATATGAACTGAAAATACCTAAAACAGAACCGCAGCATGCCATATTAAATGAAATTGAAGCAGAGCTGAATACGCTTGTAGGCATGGATGAACTGAAGCGGATGATTAAAGAAATTTATGCATGGATTTTTATTAATAAAAAGCGGGAAGAACAGGGGCTGAAAGCGGGAAAGCAGTCTCTTCATATGATGTTCAAAGGAAATCCCGGCACAGGGAAAACAACAGTGGCCAGATTGATCGGGAAATTATTTTTCCAGATGAATGTCCTCTCAAAAGGCCATTTGATTGAAGCGGAACGCGCAGATCTTGTGGGAGAATACATTGGACATACCGCACAGAAAACACGGGACCTGATTAAAAAATCTCTCGGAGGCATTCTTTTTATAGATGAAGCTTATTCCCTTGCCCGCGGGGGAGAAAAGGATTTTGGGAAAGAAGCCATTGACACTCTCGTTAAGCATATGGAAGATAAACAGCATGAATTTGTTCTTATACTAGCAGGCTATTCCAAGGAGATGGATCATTTTCTATCATTAAATCCCGGCCTGCATTCGAGATTTCCGCTCGTGGTAGATTTTCCGGATTATTCAGTTGAACAGCTGATGGAAATTTCAAAGCGCATGATGAAGGAAAGAGAATATTCATTCAGCAAAGAGGCTGAAATGAAATTCCGTGAGCATCTGAATGACATGAAAACAAACCTTGCCCCATCAAAATTTTCAAATGGCAGGTATGTCAGAAATATCATTGAAAAATCCATACGCTCCCAGGCAATGAGACTTCTTACAGCCAATCAATTGGGGCGGGACGAACTTGTCACGATCTTGAGTCAGGATCTGGTGATTAAGGAATAAGCAAATGTACGAAAAAAGCCGCGACTGCGGCTTTTTCTAATGGTGGATGGAGCGGTTTGGAAGCTGCCATTTGTTTGTATAAGAGAGAACTCTGCAAACAACGAGCAGAATAAACAGTGTATAAAGCTGAATAGGTGATTGGACGAGATCAAATCCGATAATAAGACCAGCTAGGACAGCCCACACTGCATAAATTTCTGATTTTAACACAAGCGGTTTTCTTCCTGCCAGCAAATCCCGGACGATTCCGCCGCCGCTTCCTGTGAGTACAGCAGCCACAACAACCGCACTGATCGGATGATTCATCTCTGCAGCATACAGCGCTCCTTGAATAGCGAATGCCGAAAGTCCGATCGCATCGGTGAAATTTCCCCACTTCTGCCAGTGTTTAAGCAGGTTATTGGGGAATAAAAAGACGGTCGTCATGGCAACAAGCGCTATTTGAAAGAGCGTTCCCTGTTCCCATAAAGCTGAAACCGGCACGCCAATGAGAAGATTTCTGATGGCTCCTCCTCCAAATGCAGTGACAATGCCAAGGATATACACCCCGAGAATATCATATTCCTCTTCCATCGCAACAATGGCGCCGCTCACTGCAAAAGCAATCGTGCCGATGATGCTTAATACTTCCCACGTCATATATGTATCCCCTTTTTCGCAGATGTGAACTATCATCAATTACAAGTACAGGGCTGCGGGAAAGCAGCCGTCTTGATTTTATATGTGTATCCGGTTTAATGCAATCCTTTTCTTTTAAAGTAGTCTTTGAAAGGTTCCTATGTGCGTAAAATCGTAAAGCATTAGTGGATTCTTTGTTTTTTTGGTATGATAAAGAAGCAAAATTATGAGTAAAAGGATGGTACCCGTTTGAAAGAGACAATGAATACCGGGAGTGAAAAAGTCATTCTGGTCGGATGCCAGCTCCCGAAGACAGAAGATGAAGCGTTCAGTTATACAATGAGCGAGCTTGCCTCCCTTACTAAAACAGCGAACGGAGAAGTGCTCGTCCAGCTGTCGCAGAAGAGAGAGCGCATCCACCCGGCAACGTACATAGGAAAGGGCAAAGTTGATGAACTGCTGGCTCTTTCAGAAGAGGTTGCGCCCGACTTAATTATATTTAATGATGAGCTTTCTCCAAGTCAGCAGCGGAATCTGTCGGCTGCCCTTGATGTGAAAATTATAGACCGCACACAGCTGATTCTTGATATATTTGCGACGCGTGCAAAATCAAAAGAAGGCAAGCTTCAGGTGGAGCTTGCGCAGCTTCAGTATCTTTTGCCAAGGCTGAGCGGGCAGGGAATCAATCTTTCAAGACAGGGCGGCGGAATCGGCACGAGGGGGCCGGGCGAAACGCAGCTTGAAACAGACCGAAGACATATTAGAACACGCATACATGAAATTAAACTGCAGCTTGCTGCAATCGTCAGCCACCGTAACCGCTATCGTGAAAGAAGAAAGAAAAATCAGGCTTTCCAGGTAGCTTTG
>NZ_JBQMFF010000002.1:115270-678099 GCF_052171315.1 Metabacillus mesotrionivorans
GTTGTGGACAGTTCAAATGAAGATTACGTCAATCATGAAAAAACGGTCTATAAACTGCTTGAAGAACTGAAGGTCACGACAATTCCTGTCTTAACGGTGTACAACAAGCAAGATAAGCAGTCGCAAGGCTTTGTTCCTTCCCCAAAAGGCGAGCATGTGCTGATCAGCGCCTTTTCAGATGCGGATATTGCAAAACTGAAACAGAAAATTCAGTCGTTTTCGATGGAGCAGATGGAAGAATACAGCATTGATGTGCCTGCTTCAGAAGGCAAGTTTCTGGCTTTATTAAAAACAGAAACAATGGTAGGGCATTTTGCCTTTAATGAAGAAGAAAATCATTATGAAATACAGGGACACTTCCTGCCGGGGCATGCAGCTTCCGGCCAGATAGAGATGTATAAGAGAAAGGGAAACAAACATGTTTAACCAATTGAAGTACGGCGATAAGCTTGCGCAGCTTGCTGCACAGGCAGAAGAAAAAATTAGAGACACCCACAAAAAAATTGATGAACGAATGGAAATGAACCAGTTCCGGGTTCTTCAAAGCTACAGAGACCATAGAGTAAGCGACTCTCATTTTATCCCGACCACAGGATATGGATACGATGATCATGGACGGGATACGCTGGAACAGATTTATGCGGATGTTTTCGGCGGGGAGTCAGGGCTTGTAAGGCCGCAGATCATTTCAGGCACCCATGCCATTTCCATTGCCCTGTTCGGAGTGCTGCGTCCATTTGATGAACTTCTATATATAACGGGAAAGCCTTATGATACCCTTGAAGAGATTGTAGGCATCAGAGGCAGCGGCACCGGTTCACTCAGCGAATTCAAAATCGGTTACCGGGCAGTTGAACTGAAAGAAGATGGCGGCATAGATTATGATGCCGTCGGTGCTGCCATTACAGAAAAGACAAAGATGATCGGCATTCAGCGCTCAAAAGGATATGCCACAAGGCCTTCTTATACCCTTGCAGAAATCAAGCAGATGATTGACTTTGTCAAATCCATTAAGCCTGATGTTGTCGTTTTCGTGGACAATTGCTACGGTGAATTTGTTGAAGAACTTGAACCTTGTCACGTTGGTGCTGACCTTATGGCAGGTTCGCTTATTAAAAATCCTGGCGGCGGACTTGCGAAAACAGGCGGTTATATCGTTGGGCGCAAGGATCTTGTGGAAGCATGCTCCTACCGGATGACATCTCCCGGAATTGGGGCAGAGGCAGGTGCGTCCCTTTACAGTCTTCAGGAAATGTATCAGGGGTTCTTCCTTGCTCCGCACGTTGTTGCACAATCTTTGAAAGGTGCAGTGTTTACAGCAGCGATGCTTGAACTTGCAGGGCTTAAAACGAACCCGTCATGGGATGCAGTCCGCACAGACCTTATTCAGTCTGTCCAGTTTGAGCAGTCTGATTTAATGGTTGCGTTCTGCCAGGCCATTCAATATGCATCACCGGTCAATTCGCACGTGACGCCATATCCGAGCTATATGCCGGGATATGAGAACGATGTCATAATGGCTGCAGGTACATTCGTACAGGGAGCAAGCATCGAACTTTCGGCAGACGGTCCGCTGCGTCCCCCGTATACAGCGTATGTTCAGGGCGGATTAACGTATTCGCATGTGAAAATTGCCATCTGTTCTGCACTTGATCATCTTCTGGATAAGAATTTAATTCATCTGTAAACCAATATAAATACAAATGTCATTTTTCCTAACATAGTGTTGACACATTATATGACATGGAATATAATATGATTAAGTTAAGAAAAGGAGGGAATACAATGGGTGATACGATTCGACGCTCGATGCCCTTATTCCCGATCGGAATTGTCATGCAGCTGACAGAGCTCTCTGCCAGACAAATTCGATATTATGAAGAAAACGGCTTGATTTTCCCTGCAAGAACTGAAGGGAACAGACGCCTATTTTCATTTAATGACGTAGATACGCTTCTTGAAATAAGAAGCCTTATCGAACAAGGCATTAACATGGCCGGCATCAAGCAGATTTTTTCTTCTAAGGATAAAAGGATGGAACGCGAGGAAGAAGGCCAGCCTAAAAAAGTGGAAAAACCGGATCTGACCGACGCTGAACTCAGAAAGCTTCTGAAAGCTGAACTGATGCAGGCCGGAAGGTTTCAGAGATCATCACTCAGACAGGGTGACATGTCTAGATTTTTCCATTAATTAACGCAGCTTCACTTAAATTTCACAATAAATATTACTTAGTATTGTTAGGAGAGGATTTTCACAATGGCAAAGTATTCGAGAGAAGATATTGTACGCTTAGTACAAGAAGAAAACGTAAAATACATCAGACTGCAGTTCACGGACATCCTTGGAACAATCAAAAACGTAGAAATTCCTGCAAGCCAGCTTGAAAAAGCACTTGACAACAAATGCATGTTTGACGGATCTTCAATTGAAGGATTTGTCCGCATCGAAGAATCTGACATGTATCTGTATCCTGATCTTGATACGTTTGTTATTTTCCCTTGGACATCTGAAAAAGGCAAAGTTGCACGTTTCATCTGCGACATCTACAGCCCTGACGGAACACCATTTGATGGAGATCCGCGCAACAACTTAAGACGCATGCTGAAAGAAATGGAAGACCTTGGATTCACTGACTTCAACCTTGGGCCTGAGCCTGAATTCTTCCTTTTCAAGCTTGACGAAAAAGGAGAACCTACTCTTGAGCTTAACGATCACGGCGGCTACTTCGACCTTGCTCCAACTGACCTTGGAGAAAACTGCAGACGCGACATCGTGCTTGAGCTTGAAGAAATGGGCTTTGAAATTGAAGCATCCCACCATGAGGTAGCTCCCGGCCAGCATGAAATTGACTTTAAATATGCAGGCGCAGTAAAAGCTTGTGATGATATCCAAACGTTCAAACTTGTCGTTAAAACAATTGCGCGCAAACACGGATTGCATGCTACATTCATGCCAAAACCGCTGTTTGGAGTAAATGGATCTGGAATGCACATGAACCTCTCTCTTTTCAAAGACGGAGTGAACTCATTCTATGACAAAAACAGTGAACTTGAGCTGAGCGAAACAGCTAGACATTTCATCGCCGGCGTCATCAAGCATGCTCCAAACTTCACAGCTGTTACGAATCCGACAGTTAACTCATATAAGCGTCTAGTACCTGGCTACGAGGCACCATGCTATGTTGCCTGGTCTGCACAAAACAGAAGCCCGCTTATCCGTATCCCTGCTTCACGCGGACTAAGCACACGCGTAGAAGTGCGCAGTGTTGACCCTTCTGCAAACCCGTACCTTGCAATGAGCGTATTGCTTGCTGCTGGTCTTGACGGCATTAAAAACAAACTTGCTGCTCCAAAACCGATTGACCGCAACATCTATGTCATGACGAAAGAAGAGCGCGTTGAGAATGGAATCGTAGATCTTCCTGCAACTCTTGCACAGGCTCTTGATCTTCTGAAAACAGACGAAGTGATCATCAACGCACTTGGCGAGCATTTGTTTGAGCATTTTGTGGAAGCGAAAGAAATTGAATGGGATATGTTCCGCACCCAAGTTCACCCATGGGAACGCGAGCAGTACATGTCTCAATACTAAGAATCACATTCAAAAACCTCAGCTGTTTGCTGAGGTTTTTTTGCTTATTTTTAGTCAATCCCGTCTGATTTTCTCTTCTGTAAATAATCCTTCAGCAGTCTCATAATAGCTATTGCGGCAAGCACTGAGCCAACTGCAATTCCTGATAAAGCAACCACCAGTGAAATGTATTCAAACACAGAGTAATCTGCAAGCTTGTTCCAGCTTATGCTGCCTTTCCAGTCCTCAATGACAAGGTTCATGCCATAGATTCCGGAAATAACCGTATAAGTAGTAAGGATCAGCAGCAGGGAATTATGGCGTTTGCTGGCCAGCTTCTCCTGATTTTGATAAAGACTGTCCATCGTATTCTTCACTTCTTTATAGAGGGTCTCAATTTTAAACCGGTCTTTCATCATGACAGAAAGCTCCTGTCCTTCCGTTCTGCTGCTGATTTCTGAAAAGATATACTTAGCCGTGAAATTAGCAATCGAGCGAATCAGACCTTCCATTTTATCCTGTTTCCGGTCAATGTAGAGCTGTGAATAGCTGTATGAAAGTTTTAAAAGGACAATTTTATAGAAAAGATGCAGGATGAGATTGTAATAGAGCTGACCGACCATTTCTTCCGCGGTCACGTTCTCCTGACCCACATCATTCGTAATTTTAGTGAATGTATGATCACTCACAACGTGAAAACTGCCTGGGGACCACCTGTCGTAAATGTGATCTTGAATATACTGGCTGATATAAGCAGGATTGCTTGCGGACATATACGGTTTGCCATTTTGATCATAACCATTTATGTGCCCTGTGCGAAACAAGGTTTCAGGTGATATTTCTGCGTCCTTTTCTGTCAAAAGATAACTGCTGACAAACATTCTCTCGTCAATAAAGTAGGGAAGGCTTCCAAGATAGGTTGACTGACTGTTTTCACTCTTCTCTATATATGGGACAACAGAGGGGCACAGCTCTTCAAAGATAAAATCCTGAATCTTTTCATAAGTGCCTTGTCCTGAATGGAGAACAGTTCCTTTTTCTTCTGTAATAAACGGTTCAAGAACTCTGAAGTGATCCATAAAATCAAGTGCATCGCTCAGTGTCAATGTTTTGCTGTCAGATGTAAGCTCCGTCCTGATTGTAATCATTCCAACAGAAAATGGGCAAATATACAGATCGATAGAGTGGATAGTGAAAGAATATTCATTTACAGCTGTACGAAGCGTGCATTTTTTGTCAAAGGATTTGGAGTATCTGTTAATAGCCTTATCCTTATGCTGATCTGGAAAGAGAATCTGTTCTATGTACGGCATAAAATAATGCTTCAGCCGTTTATGGGGAAGGCTCGTTTTCTCTCCGTAAAATTTGTTCTGCTGAGCGCTGCTGTTAATGCTGAAAAATTCAAATCCGCTTGCCTTAAGTTCATCAGTCAGCTGGGAGATGCAGTCCTTGTCCCATGAAAAAGGAAAAATAAACTGGGCATTTGCCCGCAGAATAGCAGGTTCTTTAGTCATAGGCACCCTCTCATCTTTTTTTCATTATTATCTTCCCCTGAGAGAAGGCTGTAAAACAGGCAAATAAAAAAACTTTGCCTGTAAAAGCAAAGTTTTCAGTGTATGTTTCTATAAACTCCAACAACTTTTCCCAAGATAACGACATGTCTGAGAATGATCGGTTCAAGTGTTGAGTTCTCCGGCTGAAGACGCACATAATCTTTTTCTTTGAAAAAACGTTTGACAGTTGCCTCATCATCCTCTGTCATGGCAACAACGATATCCCCGTTGTTTGCAGTGTTCTGCTGCTTGACAATGACCATGTCCCCATCAAGAATGCCGGCTTCAATCATACTGTCTCCCATAATCTCAAGCATGAAGATCTGATCATCGGATGCGGCGAACGTATCTGGAAGAGGAAAATATTCCTCGACGTTTTCAATGGCTGTGATCGGGGAACCGGCTGTAACTTTCCCGATTACAGGAACGTTAATCACACTTGAACGCGGAATCATCGCTGTCTCGTCCTCTAATATTTCAATCGCTCTAGGCTTTGTCGGATCCCGTCTGATCAATCCTTTGCTTTCAAGCCTGGCAAGATGGCCGTGCACAGTGGAGCTGGAAGCAAGGCCCACTGCTTCGCCGATCTCGCGGACTGATGGCGGATATCCTTTCTTTTGTACTTCAAGTTTTATAAAAGTGAGGATATCCTGCTGCCTCTTTGAAAGTTTTGTCATTTTATCCACCTCGCGTCCTGTAATTTATGTTGATTATAGCATGTTTTTCCTGCGCATACAAACATAAGTTCGAAAAACGGCGTTGACAGAAACGTTTGTTCGCATTATACTGAAAGTATCAAATATGCGAACAAACATTCTATTAAGGTGGGGATTGGGTTGAAAGGTTCATTATCTTACGTTATTTCTTTCTTTGCAGTTGTCATTGTAGCTGTCTTTGCATTATCATACACAGGTGAAAAAGAAAACCTTGATCATTATGTATCCATTGAAATAGCAGAAGGTGACAGCATCTGGAGCCTTGCAGATCAATATGAGGAGCATCACCGCATGTCCAAGACCGATTTCGTTGAATGGGTGCAGGACAAAAACGGACTGCCGACAGCTGTGATCAAGACAGGAGATTCTGTGGTTCTTCCTATTGATAAACAAACCTACCATGACGGGACACAGCTTGCATCAAGAAAATAGGGAAGTGAGAACACTGAACGCAATCATCTACTGCAGAGTCAGCACAAGAAAAGAAGAACAGGAGACATCACTCGCCAGGCAAAAAGAAGAACTTTTGGCCCTTTCAGCAGCGCACGGCATGAATGTGGCAAAGGTTATTGAGGAGCAGGCGAGCGGATATGAGGTTGAAAGAGAAGGTATTTTTGAAATATTTGACTGCATAAAGGAACAGAAAATTGACGCCATTGTTATTCAGGATGAGACAAGACTGGGGAGAGGGAATGCCCGCATCGCCCTTATTCATTTTTTCGCAAAAGAAGGCATTACGATATATACGGCCACGCAGAATGGAAAGCTTTTTTTGTCTGAAGCAGATTCTATGGTTCTGGAAATTGTAAGCATTGTTGAAGAATATCAGCGGAAGATCCATAATCTGAAAATTAAACGCGGCATGCAGCGGGCGGTTGAAAAAGGGTATAAACCTCAAAGGAATCTTACTAACAGAGATAAAGGGAGCGGCAGAGAGAAGAAGGAAGTGCCTGTCAGCGAGATTATCAGGCTTAAACAGAATAAACTGACATTCTCAGAGATTGCGGCTACGTTAAGAGGGTTTGGATACGAGGTTTCTAAAGCGACAGTACATAGAAGATATCAAGAGCACATGAAAGAGGAACAGGTCTAATCTGTTGTTTTTTGCCCCCGTATTTAGTACGATAGCATAGTAAATCGTATTAGGTAAAGGAGCTGCAGTCATGCTGCCAAAAGAAAAGATGGCAAGAATCAATACCTTATCCAGAAAATCAAAAACGTCCGGTCTTTCTCCGGAGGAAAAACAGGAACAGCAATCACTTAGACAGGAATATCTCAAGGCATTCCGGGGTTCTATGAAAAATACATTAAAAGGCGTTACAGTACTGGATCCAAACGGAAATGATGTAACACCTGAAAAATTAAAAGAAGAGCGCAGACGCGATCTTCATTAATCACCGGAATACGTCAATTTTTGATGTATTCCTTTTCATTTTGCACATAATACATTAGAATAGGTTCTTACACTTCTCATTTTTGCAATTCCCATGCGAAATGGTTGTATGAATAGGCCAGTAAAGCTATGATAAAAAAGTAGAATGTTATTTCTGAAAGGATGATCAATTAATGTCACATTCAATTCAAGACTTATCAATTGCTACCATTCGAACACTGTCGATTGATGCGATTGAAAAAGCAAAATCAGGACATCCTGGAATGCCTATGGGGGCAGCTCCAATGGCGTATTCGCTCTGGACGCAATTTATGAATCACAATCCTAAAAATCCTGAATGGTTCAACCGCGACCGCTTTGTCTTATCTGCAGGTCACGGATCTATGCTGCTGTACAGCCTTCTTCATTTATCAGGCTATGACTTGACGATGGATGATCTTAAAGAATTCAGACAATGGGGAAGCAAAACACCGGGACACCCTGAATTCCGCCACACAGCAGGTGTAGATGCAACAACAGGTCCGCTTGGCCAGGGAATTGGGATGGCTGTCGGAATGGCTATGGCAGAACGTCATCTTGCACATACATATAACCAAGAGTCTTATCCGGTTGTCGATCACTACACATATGCAATCTGTGGAGATGGTGACCTGATGGAAGGAATCTCTTCTGAGGCAGCTTCACTTGCAGGGCATCTAAAGCTTGGCAAATTAGTTGTTCTTTACGATTCAAACGACATTTCTCTCGATGGAGATCTTGACCGCTCATTCTCTGAAAACGTGGAAGACCGTTTCAAAGCAATCGGCTGGCAGGTCATTCGTGTAGAAGACGGCAACAACCTTGAAGAAATCGCTAAAGCGATTGAAGCTGCTAAACAAGATGAAACTCATCCTACTCTGATTGAAGTGAAAACGACAATCGGCTACGGATCACCGAATATGTCAGGAAAATCAGATGTTCACGGCAAGCCGCTTGGAGCAGATGAGATCAAACTGACGAAAGAAGCATATGCATGGACATTCGAACAGGACTTCCACGTTCCTGACGAAGTGTATGCTCATTTCAAAGAATCGGCAGAACAGTTCGGTTCGAAAAAAGAAGAAGAATGGAACGCTCTTTATGATAGCTATAAAAAAGAATTCCCTGACCTTGCAAAAGCTCTTGAAGCAGGAATTAAAGGCGAGCTTCCTGAAAATTGGGATTCCGAAGTGCCTGTATATGAAGACGGCAAAGCACTTGCTTCACGTGCTTCTTCCGGTGAAGTGTTAAATGGCCTTGCGAAAAATGTTCCTTACATTTTCGGAGGATCAGCTGACCTTGCAGGTTCAAACAATACTTCTATCAAGGGAGCAGCAGATTTCACAGCTGAGGACTACAGCGGACGCAACATCTGGTTCGGTGTCCGTGAATTCGCAATGGGTGCTGCACTAAACGGCATGGCGCTGCATGGCGGTCTTCGGGTTTACGGCGGAACGTTCTTTGTATTCTCTGACTACCTGCGTCCGGCAATTCGTCTTGCTGCCTTAATGGGTCTTCCGGTAACGTACGTATTTACACATGACAGTATTGCTGTAGGAGAAGACGGCCCGACTCATGAGCCGATTGAACAGCTTCCTGCCTTGCGTGCAATGCCGAACCTGTCGGTCATCCGTCCGGCAGACGGCAATGAGACTGCTGCTGCATGGAGACTTGCCCTTCAATCTGAAACGGCACCGACAGCACTTGTTCTTACCCGTCAGAATCTAAAAACGATTAAAGGTACGTCTGAAACGGCATATGAAGGAGTTTCTAAAGGAGCTTATACGATTTCTCCAAGCAAAAAAGAAACGGCTGACGCACTTCTTTTAGCATCAGGCTCTGAAGTAGGACTTGCTATCGAAGCACAAGATGCTCTTCAAAAAGAAGGCATCGATGTTGCGGTTGTAAGCATGCCGTCATGGAACCGTTTTGAAAGCCAGTCAAAAGAGTACCGCGCATCCGTACTTCCAAAAACAGTGAAGAAGCGTCTTGCTATTGAGATGGCAGCTCCTCTGGGCTGGGAGCGATATACTGGAGATGAGGGTGACGTTCTTGGCATCAACCAGTTCGGGGCCTCAGCACCAGGTGAAAGAATTATGAAAGAGTTTGGCTTTACAGTTGAAAATGTAACGGCACGAGTAAAGGCACTATTAGAAAAATAAGCCTTATGAGAGAGAACGAATATCTTCGTTCTCTCTTTTTCGACAAAAAAAGTGAAGTTTTGCCTTTCATTTAGACAAAATTCTTCCTCAACTTTCCAGTATAATAATGGGTAACCGTCATACGGAAGGGTGAAAGCATGAGACACTACACTGTCTATTTAATAGAGGAAGAGTTTGCGAATCACTTTTTTGGCCGTGAAGTAAAACTTTTTCAGCTTTTTCAGGAATTTATGCGGACAAGCCCTGAACAGCCTGAGTTTATTCACCTGAAAAAACAAATTACTTATATTACGAGAGAAATTCCGATAGACTATATAGATGAGATGATCAGAAGCAGCTTAAACGGACGATACAACTATGCATATTCCCACAACCGCCATCATATTGAGAGTGAATCCATGCAGGGAGGAGCCATCCTTGAAACGGGTGACAGATCGGTTACAGTCACGTCAGAAGGAAGCTTTGACATGGAAGCGATTTTCTTTGAAGTTCTCAGAAAGGCGGATTCATGCTTTTTAGCGATGGATTTTGAGGAAAAGCGGCACGGGTGGCTAAAACCGATAAAAGAAAGAAAATTTGTCTAAAAAGGCAGAAATTATAGAGTATATGTTGTATAATATCCTATGGTTTAGTACACTGTAAAATAGACAACATGAAGGAGGAAAGACGATGGATCTGTGGGTAGTCATTCTAGTAGGCGTTCTGGCTTTGCTTGCCGGAGTAGCACTAGGATTTTTCATTGCTCGCCAGTATATGATGAGTTATTTAAAGAAAAATCCGCCAATTAACGAGCAAATGTTAAAAATGATGATGATGCAAATGGGCATGAAACCGTCCCAGAAGAAAATTAACCAAATGATGAAAATGATGAATAATCAGGCAAAATAAAAACCCGGTTGCGGGATTTTAATAAAAAAGCACGCTTTCAAAGCGTGCTTTTTTTGCGGGGATTTTTAAGAATATGTAACCCGTTTCATGGCAGAGTAGCTGTACCGGTTGTATTCATTCAGCAAGTGATCCAGTTCCTGGCTGTATTGAATGGACACGTTCGAATTAATTCCATTTTTAGTGGCAATTTCGATCATTTCCGCTCGTTTTTTTTCAATTAGTTTTAATAGTTCTTGTTTAGACACGAAAACTTGTCCTTTCTGTATGTAAGTTCTGCACGAACCTTGCTGGTAATTTCTATTATATCCTAAAATGGAAAATAATTCGAAGGGAAAATAAGGATTTTTTTCTTTAATCTATGACTATTATAAAGGGAAGTCCGGGCCGAATAAATCCTTTTTAGCAGATGTTAAGGAATTGACATAAAACTGTCACACAGTGAAACATATGTTTTTCAGGCAGTATTTGCTAAAATATAGTGTGACTTTAAAGTTGAAAGGAGGATGCATGGATGACGGATGTTAATGTATTCTTAGCATTTGGAGCAGGATTTCTTTCTTTTATCTCTCCTTGCTGTCTGCCTTTATATCCTGCGTTTCTGTCATACATAACAGGCGTTTCAGTCGGGGAACTGAAGACAGAAAATGCGATGCTTCAAAAACGGAGTATGCTGCACACACTGTGCTTCCTGATTGGATTTTCCATTATCTTTATTGCTCTTGGATTTGGAAGTTCTTTTATTGCCGATTTCTTCTTTGGCTATAATGATCTGATCAGACAAATTGGCGCCATTTTAATCATTCTTTTCGGGCTTGTCATTGTGGGTGTTCTGCAGCCGGAATTTCTGATGAAGGAACGCCGGTTTGAATTAAAAAACAGACCCTCGGGGTATATTGGTTCCGTGCTTATCGGTCTTGCTTTTGCAGCAGGATGGACACCATGCACCGGACCTATTCTTACAGCTGTCTTCGGGCTTACACTGAGCAATCCAGGTTCTGCTATGCTCTATATGTTTGCCTATGTACTCGGTTTTTCCATTCCTTTTTTTATCATGGCCTTCTTTATTGGAAAGCTGGGATGGATCCGCAAGCACAGCCTGGTTATTATGAAAACGGGCGGATGGATCATGATCATCATTGGGATCATGCTGTTTTTTAACTGGATGACAAAGATTATTATCGTTATGAGCAGGCTTTTTGGAGGCTTTACGGGATTTTAGACCTATTTTTTAGAAATTTTTGAGTCTTTTTTACTACATTTTCTTCTGAAATTTGATATAATATCTCATAGAATAGTAGATCTTGCGTTCGTCGATTTAAAAAGGAGGCGCTTGCATGGCCAGAGTGCTAATTGTTGATGATGCCAAATTCATGAGATTAACCTTATCAAAGATTCTCGCATCCAAAGGACACGAGATTGCAGGAGAAGCGGAGAATGGCGCCGAAGCAGTCAAACTTTATGAAGAACTTAAACCGGACCTTGTCACGATGGACATTACGATGCCTGAAATGAACGGAATCGAAGCTTTGAGAGTGATAAGAGAAATGGATCCCGCTGCCAAAGTCATTATTTGCTCAGCAATGGGCCAGCAGAAAATGGTGGTAGAGGCCATTGAAGCAGGAGCAAAGGATTTTATTACGAAGCCATTTGATGAAACAAGAGTAAACGACGCGGTTTACCGCGTTTTGGGGTAAATTGCATGGAACGGCCATCTTTTGTGTAAAGAGATGGTTTTTTATTTGCTTCAGTAGTATATTATAGTAGTAACCATTTTAAAAAGGATTGATCACATTGGTCATTTTCTCAACAATTGCTGCTGTTATCATGGCTCTTGGCGTCATGATGATCCGCATGAGAGCTTCTAAGAAACCCGCAAGTGCCAGAAAGATTATCCTGCCGCCGATTTTTATGAGCACGGGAGCGTTAATGTTTCTGCACCCGATGTTCAGGGTGACGCCGCTTGAATTCCTGGAAGCGATCACACTGGGGTTTTTTTTCTCCATCTTTCTTATTAAAACATCAAATTTTGAAGTCAAGGAAGATAAAATCTACCTGAAGCGTTCAAAAGCCTTTGCATTTATATTAATCGGGCTTCTCGTAATCAGGATTGCACTTAAATTTTATTTGAGCAACAGCATTGATGTCGGTGAATTGAGCGGCATGTTCTGGATTCTTGCTTTCGGAATGATCGTTCCGTGGAGAATCGCCATGTATCTGTCTTTCAGAAAGCTTGAGAATCAGCTTCCTCCATCGAACATTCAGGCAACATAAAAACCCGCCGGGCTCATAAATTTGAGCCAGCGGGTTTTTTAAAATAATGCCCTGTACGGGGTATGATCAATATCTTTCTCTTTAAGACGCTTTAAAAGAAACTTATGGTCGCGCTTTGGAGTAGCTGTTATATATCCGCGAATCACAAGGTCCTGTGTAATAGTTCCCGCATTTTCCTGAAGTGCCAGCTCGCCGATTTTGCCTGCAATTTTAGCCCGGGCTACATCCCTGAAAAGTTCAGGAACCGGCTCGACCAGATCCTCAAGGAGCTGCTTTTGGCTTGTATTCCATAAGTGCCTCGTCTGTTCAATATAATACGCTTCCCAATCAAGATCTGATTTTCCGTCTTCTTTAGGCAAGCGCTTTAAAAATTTCCGGAACATGAAAAACCCGCCTATTGCGAGCATGCCTGCAAGAAAAACGACCCAAAACAGTATGAACCATAGAAACCAGCCGTCAAGCATAGTTGTAACCCCCGTCCGTCAATCAATCTGCTATTATTATACACCAGGGGAAATCGCTTGAAAAGGCTGTCTCAGCCGGAATGGACCTGCTTTGAAAGCTCAAGAAGGGATTTTTTGACGGCTGTCAGTTTATTGCGGTCCTTGCCCGTTGACAGGTGTCCCAGCAGTTCGGCATGAGCGATATAGACAGAGCGTTTATAAGACAAATCGACCCTGATCGTTCCACAATTTGTCGGCAAATACAGAATTTCATACAATAATGTCATAAACGCTCCTCCTAGAAATGTCGTTTTCTTTCTATTATATGATTAAATCAGCCTATAAAAAAGAATTATTTTCATATTTTTGTAAAAATTTGTAGGATAATTCAGGTATTTTGACATAAAAGAAAAGACTTCCTGTCAGCAGGATGTCTTTTTTTGCGAGAAAAACGGATGTGCAAAGGTTTTATTTATTTCTCTAGTGCCTGATCATACAAATTCCGGAGTACAAACGTTTTGTACATTTTCAGTTTTCTTCTCTCAATCGGGTGCCTGGTGATTCCCATTTCTCTGAGTGCTTTCACATACCATCCCTTGGAGCCGTAATAGGCCATAAGCATACCCCTTTTGTCTTTTAGAAAAAAATATGTTTTGCCATCCGTTTTCAGAACGGGAGTGACAGAAAAAAGAAACATTTAAGCCCTGTCAACATAAGCTGAATGATAGGGGGTTTCTTAAATGGAAAAGTTCTATTGCACAAACTGCATGCTGCTCCTGGAACAAAACAAAATGTGTCCTCGGTGCGGAAATCAGCTGATCAAAAAAATAGAAATCAATGTTCAGGCCCAAAGCACCAAACCTTCAAAAAAACCATCTGAATTGTAAACGCGGCATCTGTTCGGATGCCGTTTCATTTTCCTCAGACGGCTGTTCGGAATCCTGAACGGTTTTGCTTGCTTCATTCGAAGACATGCGGATACAATTGCCGAAATTGACTGTGCCGCCAGTAATTTCGTTGATCACAAGGTTTTTAATATAGATTCCCACTGCAAACACTCTCCTTCTTTCTTATACATATGCCGGACAAGAAGGACTTGTCTGAGCAGAAACCTACCAAATGACACTTTCTGCGCAGTTTTTGGCGGAAAAAATAAAAAAGCAAGCTGTGCTTGCTTTAATGAGCAAATTGAACAGGTATATATGAGCTTTTGCGTGAGAAGCTGCCTTCTTTAAATATTTTCACTTCAAGAATATCATTTGAAAAAATAGCCTCAATCTTTTTATTCTCAAGTGAAAAGGGAAGTAGAACGGATCTCTCCAGCTGATCTGATTCTGTCATCTGCCCGGCAGTCTGTGCTGTGATAATGAGCGTTTCCCGGCTTGCTCTAATCTGTATATCTTCCGGTTGTACCTCTGCGAACTCTGCCTCAACAATGTATTCCTCGCTTGTTTCAAACAAATCCACCCGGAAGGATCTGCAATCAAGGAGGGCAGAGAACGGGTCTGTGAAGAACTGGTTCATCCAGTCTTCGATACAGCTCAAATCAGATGGTTTTGAACGCTTTTTTTTGTCCATCTCATGTTGACCTCCAAAAACCATGCTACTTTCATTTTATTCAGCTCATTATCAGGACGTGAATAGAAGACAGATTGTGCAGAAATATTGTGAAGCTGACATGCGGAAGGCAGTGCAACAGTTATTTGCGGGGCTCTTTCTATAGTTCAGTTTATTTCCTGCCGATTGTGTTCATGCCTGGCATAAAAAGAAAAATTGCACGAACGGATGGGCTGTTTAGTGCAATTTTATAGTGGCTGTATTTGGTGGGAGCGGGAGGGGGGAAATGATTGTGGTTTGAACATTGTCCAAGTGCATCTCTCAACTCATCTTTCAGAACAAAATCCTTAAAAGTCAAAAGCGGACTTTTTAAGGGGATATCATATGTATGCGTAGGAGTTAAAGACGTCTTTTGGTTCATTGCGATATGCACACTGTCCAGCTCCATCAGCCAACTCCTCTGCCAGAACAAAATCCCCTGAAAAGTCAAACCCGGACTTTCCAGGGTATTTCTTATCTGGCTGCCGGAGCTAAACGGCTGATTCCGCTTTTCTAATCACATATCATGATGCGAATGATTCTTTTGCCTTGTGTGGTTGCGGTTTTTTACTTTTTTGGATCCGTCCAGCGGTTCGGGCTGGCCGGGGTTGTTTCCTTTTGGTGCGTTCTTGTGCATGTCTTTGCTGTTGTTTTTGTTTGTCATTAGTGTCACCTTCCTTTATCTATATCATGATGCAATGGCAGGTCCTTCATGCAAAAGGGAGGCTGTATAATATGACCATTGAAAAACCAAAATAAAGACAGATTCAGCAACTTTAAGGAGGGAAAATCATGCCTTATCATAAAAATAAACAGCAGGCGTTTCAGGCCGCACAGCAGGGGACTGCACAGGCGGAGAATATGTACCAGCAGCTTTCAGCAGAAACACCGGATTACGGAATTCAGCTCAGTCATTTGAAAGAAGAGATCAACGAAGCTTATGAACAGATCAACAATGCGCTTGAAGTTGCATCAGAAACGCAGAGGGAAACACTTGAACAATACAGAAGAGATTTGTCAAAGATTGTTGCTGAAGTAAATATTGAAGAACAATAAACAAAAACGACGGGAAATCCGTCGTTTTTTGTTTATTGATTAGATTTGCGTTTCTTATTATTCTGCTTCTGCGCTGCTGATAGAGGCTCATTTGAAAATTCTTCGTTGTATCCTGCCCCTTTTCCTTGAGCGGAAGCTGCATTCATGCCTTCATTTGCATGGTTAGCCTTGCGTTTGGCCATAACTGTCACCCCCATGCTGATAGTGTTTGTTTTCTTTTAAAATTGATGTGCGCGGTTAAAATTCTTTCTATTGAAAAAGATCTGAAGTTTACAACTATAAGAACTACTTATGTACTTTGATAACAGCATTGTTATTTACTTATGTTAAAACATGTATTAAGATGAACATGTGCGAAGTAATTGGTGGGAGAGACCGAGGTTTCGACACAAACGTCGATTTTGATTTAAAAGGGGAGAAAACATATGACGAAACAAGAGCAATTAGCACATCACGATGTTTTCCAAGCGCGTAAAAGTTTTACAGTAGGCGGAAAAACATACAACTATTATTCATTAAAAGCATTAGAAGATGCAGGAATCGGCAATGTTTCCAAACTGCCGTATTCCATTAAAGTTCTGCTTGAATCTGTCTTGAGACAAGTAGATGGAAGAGTTATTACAAAAGAGCACGTTGAAAACCTTGCAAAATGGGGCACAGCTGAGCAAAAAGAACTTGATGTGCCATTTAAGCCATCACGCGTCATTCTTCAGGATTTTACAGGCGTTCCTGCCGTTGTTGACTTGGCATCCCTTAGAAAAGCAATGGCTGACATCGGCGGAAATCCTGATGTCATCAATCCAGAAATTCCGGTTGATCTTGTCATTGACCACTCTGTTCAGGTTGATAAAGCCGGTACAATGGACTCTCTTCAATTTAACATGGAGCTTGAGTTCGAGCGCAACGCAGAACGCTACAAATTTTTAAGCTGGGCTAAGAAAGCGTTTAACAACTACCGCGCGGTTCCTCCTGCAACAGGAATCGTTCACCAGGTAAACCTTGAGTACCTTGCAAATGTCGTTCACGCTGTTGAGGGTGCAGACGGCACATTTGAAACATATCCGGATTCACTTGTAGGAACAGATTCCCATACGACAATGATCAACGGCATCGGTGTCCTTGGATGGGGTGTCGGCGGAATTGAAGCTGAAGCAGGCATGCTTGGCCAGCCTTCATATTTCCCGGTTCCTGAAGTAATTGGCGTTAAACTTACAGGTAAAATGCCAAACGGAACAACGGCTACAGACCTTGCACTGAAAGTGACTCAGGTTCTACGCCAAAAAGGCGTAGTAGGCAAATTCGTGGAATTCTTCGGACCTGGCGTACCGCAGCTTCCGCTTGCAGACCGCGCGACAATTGCCAACATGGCACCAGAGTATGGCGCAACATGCGGATTCTTCCCGGTTGACGGCGAATCACTTGAATATATGAAGCTTACAGGCCGCGACAGCGAGCTTGTTGATATGGTTGAGGCATACTGCAGAGAGAACGAACTTTTCTTCTCGCCTGATGTGGAGCCTACGTACACTTCGGTTGTAGAAATTGACCTTGCAGAAATCGAGCCGAATCTTTCAGGACCTAAACGACCTCAGGATCTAATTCCTCTTTCTGCTATGCAAAAATCGTTCCAGACAGCTCTTGCTGCACCTGCCGGAAATCAGGGCTTTGGTCTTGAAGCTGCAGAAGCAGGAAAAGAGATTTCTGTTACGCTTGCAAACGGCGAAGTGACAAAAATGAAGACTGGCGCGATTGCGATTGCTGCCATTACAAGCTGTACAAACACATCGAATCCTTATGTTCTTGTAGGTGCAGGTCTTGTAGCTAAAAAAGCGATTGAAAAAGGAATGAAGGTGCCGGCTTACGTAAAAACTTCTTTAGCTCCAGGCTCAAAAGTTGTTACAGGCTACCTTGAAAATTCCGGCCTTCTGCCATATATGAACCAATTAGGCTTCAACGTGGTAGGGTACGGCTGTACGACTTGTATCGGAAACTCAGGTCCGCTTGCTGATGAAATTGAAAAAGCGGTTGCTGAAAACGATCTACTAGTTACATCCGTTCTTTCCGGAAACCGTAACTTTGAAGGACGAATCCATCCACTGGTAAAAGGAAACTATCTTGCTTCTCCGCCGCTTGTTGTGGCATATGCACTTGCAGGCACAGTGAACATTGACCTTAAAAATGATTCACTTGGAAAAGACAAAGACGGAAATGATGTCTTCTTTGATGACATCTGGCCTTCTATGGATGAGATTAATGAAATCGTTAAGCAAACGGTAACTCCTGAGCTGTTCAGACAGGAATATGGCCGCGTGTTTGACGACAATGAGCGCTGGAATGCCATTCAGACAACAGATGAGGCTCTTTACAAATGGGATCAGGATTCTACTTACATTCAGAACCCTCCATTTTTCGAGAACCTGAATCCGGAGCCGGGTCTTGTTGAACCGCTCAGAAATCTCCGCGTTGTAGCTAAGTTTGGTGACTCTGTGACAACAGACCACATTTCACCGGCAGGTTCAATCGGAAAAGACACGCCTGCGGGCCGTTACCTTCAGGAAAAAGGCGTAAGCCCTAGAGAGTTTAACTCATACGGTTCACGCCGCGGTAATCATGAAGTGATGATGCGCGGTACATTTGCCAATATCCGCATTAAAAACCAAGTAGCACCTGGAACAGAGGGCGGATACACTACGTACTGGCCTACTGGTGAAGTAACGTCCATTTACGATGCATGCATGAAGTACAAACAAGACGGCACAGGCCTTGTTGTTCTTGCCGGCAAAGATTACGGAATGGGAAGCTCACGCGACTGGGCTGCTAAAGGCACAAACCTTCTTGGCATTAAAACGGTTATTGCTGAAAGCTTTGAACGCATTCACAGAAGCAACCTTGTATTCATGGGCGTTCTGCCGCTCCAGTTTAAACAAGGCGAAAATGCTGAAGTGCTTGGTTTGACTGGAACTGAATCAATCGAAGTGCTGATTGACGAGACGGTTAAGCCGCGCGACCATGTGAAAGTGAGAGCGACTGATGCAGAAGGCAATGCAAAAGAATTTGAAGTGCTTGTCCGCTTCGACAGCGATGTTGAAGTTGACTACTACCGCCATGGCGGAATTCTTCAAATGGTTCTTCGCGAGAAGATTAAAGGCTGATGATAAAGAGGGCGGACTTCCGCCCTTTTTTATTTTGTTCAATTCAGTTGTTCTTTTGAAAAAGAGATGATTTAATGAAAAAGAGACTTGTCCATTTGGGGACAGCATATACATAAACAGACAAGCATGCACCAAGGGGGAAAAACGGTGAAAAGAATACTTGCCATAGGACTGCTCGTGTTTTTGGCAGGCTATGCCGTCTGGTTTGCCATCCTGCCGAAAGAACCTGAAGAAGGACTTGAAATAGGCAACAAACCGCCGGAATTTGAAATGGAAACACTTAGTGGAGAGACCGTCACGCTTGATGATGTGAAAGGCAAAAAAGTAATGGTGAATTTCTGGGCGACATGGTGTCCGCCGTGCGAAGCGGAAATGCCGGAAATGCAAAAACTGCAGGATGAGCATAAGGAAGAACTGGTTGTTCTGGCTGTAAATATGACGAACGCCGAGAAAAGCCTCGATGATGTGGAAACGTTTATTTCAAAGCGGAAATTAACGTTTCCTGTGGCACTTGATAAGGATGGCCGCGTCAGCATTCAATATGAGGTTTATTCATATCCGACGACCTATTTCCTTGATGAGGAAGGCAGTATCCTGAATATATCAAGAGGAGGAATGACAAAGGAAACGATGGAAAAACTTTTGGAACTGTAGGGACTGTTCATAACGAACAGTCTTTTTTCATTTAATTAAAAATCCTCGATTAATTTACAGATTATTGGAAATAATGGATGTAATACATATGGAGGTGTACTGCATGAGAAAAATGAAAAAAATGACGTTTGAAGAGTTAGTGCTCGAAAATAAAAAAGAGCTTATGAAAGATCAGGAAGCTCTTGATAAGCTTGAGGAAAGAGTCGAGCAGCGTCTGCTTGACAAGCTCAGCTAAATCCAACACTTGGCTGTCATGTTCGCTTTCTCTCTGGAGAAGATAAAGGAGAGGAGGCGAGTGACCATGACAAATTCAAATGACAAACAAAGCCACTTTACCCCGAACCATATCGGAACAAAGTCAAGAGGCTTTGGCGGGAATAAGGGAAAACAGATGCAGAATAAATCGAATGAACATGCACAGGTTATACAGACTAAAGGAGAATAATTAAGTTATCATAATTTTATTATGTTAACTAATCAGCTCCATTTTCCATCATCTTAGAAAAGGAAGTGTTCATATGGCCTATAAAGCAAATCCGGATGATCGTTCTGATAACGTAGAAAAATTGCAGGACATGATTCAAAATACAATGGAAAACATTGATAAATCCCAGGA
Source organism: Metabacillus mesotrionivorans (assembly GCF_052171315.1). Taxonomy (NCBI): domain Bacteria; kingdom Bacillati; phylum Bacillota; class Bacilli; order Caryophanales; family Bacillaceae; genus Metabacillus; species Metabacillus mesotrionivorans. Next base: position 135,359 of record NZ_JBQMFF010000002.1, read on the forward strand.
CAGCCTGCAATTTTCAAATGAAGAGGAACGTGCGCGCATTGAAGCAAAAAATGAGCGCAGAGAAGAGAGCATACAGGCTTTCCGTACTGAAATTAAAGATGAAGCTTCTGCTCGAGAAAACGGTTATAAGTAACCGTACAGGAGACGGCTCTGTGCCGTCTCTATTTTTGTGCGAAAAAAAAGCTTATGGTATGATAATGGGTATTCATGGTGTGATTAGGAGAGGAACTAGATGCTTGTTTCAAAAAAAGAAATAGAAGTAAGATATGCAGAAACAGATCAGATGGGCGTTGTCTATCATGCCAATTATCTGATCTGGATGGAAGTAGGAAGAACAAAACTTGTTCAGGACCTTGGCTTTTCTTATGCTGAAATGGAAAAAGAGGGCGTTATTTCACCTGTTATCGACCTGCAGGTCCGCTATAAAAAGCCGCTTACATATGGAGATACTGTAACAGTCCATACATGGATTGAAGAGTACAATGGATTTAAAGTAGCCTATGGCTACGAAATGTACACTCCCCAGGGAGAGCTTGCTCTTCAGGCGGTATCCAATCACGTGTGTGTAAAAAAGGATACATTTAAACCCATTCAAATCCGAAAAGCTTATCCTGAATGGCATAAAGCATACGAGAAAGCGAAAAAGCAGGGATAACCTTGGCATTTGGGATAAATCGGAGCGAACTTAACGAGTGGAAGTCGCAAGTGGAAAAAGGTGAAATCGCCTTTCTTACTCATTTCTGGATGGATCCGCGCTTCAAGAACTCGCATGCTGTGACAAAAGCAGGATGTTCTGACGTGGACAAACTGATCAGGTGGGGAGATAGATACGGGCTGAAAAAAGAGTGGATTCATGACTACAAAAACCTGCCGCATTATGACCTTATGGGGGAACTGCAGCTTAGAGTCCTGAAGGATCATGGGCTAAGCAGCCATATTGAGCGGTTTCATCTCGAGAAAAAACCCGCGGATCATTGATCTGCGGGTTTTTTATAGTCAAATACAGGTTCGCCTCTATCATGGTCATAATCGACAAGCAAATCATTCTGATCAAAGTACCAGACATCGCTCTCCTCGATGAAAAACGTGATGCCGTTCTTCTCCGTTTTGGCTCCGGCTTCTTTCGGCGAATCTTTGACAACACCCAGCGAAAATCCTTTTTGAATGGTGCTGCTTCCGCCATATCTCACAAAGAAGCGAAAAGAGTCCCCGCTCTCGATGTTCATCTCTTCCTGATACCATTTTACAGCTTCGTCACTCATATGTATTTTCATGAAAGCTTCACTCCTTCTCTCATACTTTACCACGAAAAAGCAAATCAAAACTCATTTTTTTACTCGTTTTGGTTCAAATATTGAAACATGTGCTCCTGAATTTCTTTATTTTGGGCAGCATTGACGTTTTTCAGTTCTTTTACGCGGTATGTGCGATTGTTCTGATTCACAACAATCGTCGGCTCAAAGGATGGGTCAGCGAGCAGTATCTGCTTGTTTCCATTTTCCGCTTTTTTGCTGATTTTAATGGAGAAAACTCCGCCGATATCCTTATAGTCGCTGACTTGTCCTGAAAGGAAGTTTCCGAGAGAATAGACGACAAAAGTTCTGTTCCCGTCCTGTCCATTCACCCATTCCATTGGCTGCAGGACGTGGGGATGGTGGCCGATGACAAGGTGAACGCCCTCATCAGCCAAAAAACGGGCAAGCTCCTGCTGTTCTTCGTTCGGGAGCCTGATATATTCAACTCCCCAGTGCATGCTGACGATGACCGCATCTGCCTGTTTTTTCATTTCCTGTATTTCCCGTTTCATCTTAGGCTTATCAATCAGGTTCACAAGATGGGGTTTTCCTTCTGGTACGGGAATGCCGTTTGTTCCGTATGTGTAGGCGAGAAATCCAAGTTTAATGCCGTTGACATTTAAGATTCTCGGCTCTTCAGCATCTTTCGGACTGCGGTAGGAGCCAACATAAGGCATCTGAATCTCGTCGTAGCGCGCCGTTGCATTTAATATCGCTTTTTCTCCTCTGTCAAGCGTGTGGTTATTCGCTATCCCTGCAATATCAACCCCTGCATCCTGAAAAGCGTCAATCACCTCAAAGGGACTGTTAAAAGAAGGGTAGGTAGACAGCCCGATTTCTTTCCCGCCAATCATGGTTTCCTGATTGGCAAATGTGATGTCGGCCTGTCCGATCAGAGGTTTTACATCTTTGATCATGGGCTTAAAATCGTATGTACCTGAAGGCTGTTTTGCATCATTGTATACTCTGCCGTGAATGAGAATATCTCCGATTGCAGACAATGTCAGCTCAGACTGAAACGTTTTTGGCTGATGCTTTGTCTGGATGGTTTGATGAAGCTCCACTTTCTTTTGAGGGGCTTCAGCAGGTTCTGCTGCCAGGAAAAAGGCAGCTGTGCCCATTGCAGCAATAGCTGCAGCTGCTGTAATAATCCATTTATTCTTCATGATGGTATCTCCTAAAAGGTTTCTTTTCCTTCATCATATATGAAGTGGTCAAAAAAGAAAACGTTTTACGGAAAACAGAAAAAGCCGCCTGGGGCAGCTTTAAATCCATTTTACTTTAGGTTCTGTTTTTTCTTTAATGCGTTTAATGTTTGCACGGTGGCGGTATATAACAAACAGGGCCAGCACACTGACAACGGACGTCAGAATGACATCACCGTAAAAGATGCTGAAGACGACCGCATAGATGCCCGTCAGCATGGACGACAGAGATACATACTTCGTCAGGTAAAGGAAAAGAAAAAAGACCGCAAGCATCGTAACAAACATCAGGGGTGCCGAGAAAAGCAGAATGCCGCCTGAAGTAGCAACGGCTTTTCCTCCTTTAAATCCTGCAAAAACCGGGTATGTATGGCCGATGACAGCGAATACGCCAATCAGAAGCGGGTGAACACCTTCAAATCCGAAAAGAACGGGCAGAGAGGCTGCAAGGGTTCCTTTCAGAATATCTGCGGCAGTAACAAGCAAACCGGCTTTAACCCCAAGCGTTCTAAACGTATTCGTACCTCCAAGGTTGCCGCTTCCATGTTCGCGGATGTCAATTCCGTATCCCGCTTTGCCTACAATCAGGCCTGAAGGAATGGAACCCAGCAAATAAGCTAAAATAATAATGGCAGCAATGAACAATGGATCCGCTCCTAACACTTTAAAAATAGATAATCTTATTTTATCATGTAACTAGCACTTAAGACTACGTCATAAAAAGAAAAAACCAAAAAAGGAGTGTCCAAAGATGAATATAGAAATCCCATCAAGAGAAGAAATCGGCAAGATTTTAAAGAAAAGCAGGCGCATTGCTGTTGTAGGATTGTCCGATCAGCCTGACAGAACGTCTTACATGGTCAGCAAAGCTATGCAGGATGCAGGGTATGAAATTATTCCGGTAAATCCTATGGTTAAAGAAGTGCTGGGAGTAAAAGCAGTCAGTTCTTTAAAAGAAATTGAAGGCCACATTGATATTGTGAATGTATTCAGAAGATCCGAACATCTCCTGCCTGTGGCAGAAGAGTTTCTTGAGGCAGACGCGGATGTGTTCTGGGCGCAGCTCGGGCTTGTAAATGAGGAAGCCTACAATCTCCTTAAGGATAAAGGATATACCGTCATTATGGACCGCTGCATTAAAGTTGAACATGCTTTAACAAAATAAAAAAATCACATGGGCCATGTCCCATGTGATTTTTTTGTCTGTCCCACGCCATCAACACAGCGGCAAACGGGCCGATAAATAGCTATGAGAGGAATGCTTTCCCCTTTTTTTGCATATCAGATGAGATTCAGCCTAATACTGGATAAAAATGATTGTAATCGGATGCGTCTGTTAAGGTGAGAGGGAATTCAACATTTTTCCAAAAAATTTTCAATTTTGCCGTACATCTGCTAAGATTTAGTTTGCGAAACTTACGGCAGCAAATAAAATATAGCATAGGCATTTATTTTTATACGCTGTCATTTCTAATCAATGGTAAACTTAAAAAGAGTAATAGGTAAAGGCTTGTCACGCTGTCCGGATGTAAGATACAATAGATGCAAACGTACGTTCTTGTTTGCGGGACAGGTTATTATCAGCGGCACTTGTTTTTTTGAAAGGAGCTTAAATCGTTTGAGTAAGCAGCAATTTGAGTACAATGATGATGCGATCCAAGTATTAGAGGGGCTTGAGGCTGTGCGCAAAAGACCGGGGATGTATATCGGCAGCACGGATGCAAGAGGACTGCATCACCTCGTTTATGAAATCGTGGATAATTCCGTCGATGAAGCACTCGGCGGATTTGGCGACCATATCATTGTCAAAATACATAAAGACAACAGTATATCTGTTACAGACAAAGGCCGGGGGATGCCAACAGGCATGCACAAACTCGGAAAACCAACAGCGGAAGTCATCATGACTGTTCTCCATGCAGGAGGAAAATTCGGTCAGGGAGGCTATAAAACGAGCGGCGGACTTCACGGTGTCGGTGCATCGGTTGTAAATGCCCTTTCTGAATGGGTGACTGTCACCATTCACCGCGATGGATTTACCTATCAGCAGCGGTTTGAAAATGGCGGAAAACCAGTTACAACGCTAGAGAAGATCGGAAAATCAGCCAAAACGGGCACAATTATTCACTTTAAGCCGGATCCGGTAATTTTCAGCACAACGACCTATAATGCCGAAACATTAAGCGAGCGCTTACGCGAATCAGCCTTTCTTTTAAAAGGCTTAAAAATAGAACTGATTGACGACCGGAATCAGACGAAAGAAGTCTATCATTATGAAACCGGAATTGAAGCCTTTGTTTCCTATCTTAATGAGGAAAAGGATTCCCTTCATAATGTCGTATTCTTTGAAGGGATCCAAAACAGCATTGAAGTTGAATTTGCCTTTCAGTTCAATGATGGCTATTCGGAGAATATTCTCTCTTTCGTCAATAACGTGCGCACGAAAGACGGCGGCACACATGAATCCGGATCCAAGACCGCAATGACACGCGCTTTTAATGAATACGCCAGAAAAACAGGCATTTTAAAAGAGAAAGATAAAAATCTTGATGGATCAGACATTCGCGAGGGCCTTTCAGCCATCGTTTCTGTCCGCATACCGGAAGAGCTTCTTCAGTTTGAAGGACAGACAAAAGGGAAGCTTGGAACGAGTGAGGCAAGATCAGCGGTAGATGCTGTTGTTTCAGAAAACCTTGCCTATTTCCTTGAGGAAAATCCGGAAACGAGCACGCTTTTAGTCAGAAAAGCGATAAAGGCCTATCAGGCAAGAGAAGCTGCCAGAAAAGCGCGGGAAGAAGCAAGAAGCGGGAAGAAACGAAAGCGGTCTGAAGCGACGCTGAGCGGGAAGCTGACGCCTGCACAATCAAGAAACCCCCAGAAAAATGAACTGTACCTGGTGGAAGGAGACTCTGCGGGAGGCTCAGCAAAGCAAGGGAGAGACCGGCGTTTTCAGGCAGTTCTTCCTCTGCGAGGAAAAGTGATTAACACTGAAAAAGCGAAGCTTGCGGATATTTTCAAAAATGAAGAGATCAATACCATTATTCATGCAATCGGCGCTGGTGTCGGTGCAGATTTTCAGGTGGAAGACTGCAATTACGACAAAGTTGTCATTATGACGGATGCCGACACAGACGGCGCTCATATCCAGGTGCTGATCCTGACTTTCTTCTACCGTTATATGAAACCGCTGATTGAAGCGGGGAAAGTGTTTATTGCCCTGCCTCCCCTGTACAAGGTGAGCAAAGGCACCGGAAAAAAAGCCGTCATCGAGTATGCCTGGTCTGATGAAGAACTTCAGGGCGTACTGAAAAAAGTCGGCCGGGGATATATGATCCAGCGCTATAAGGGTCTTGGCGAAATGAATGCTGATCAGCTCTGGGAAACAACGATGGATCCTGCAACAAGAACGCTTATCAGGGTGCGCATTGATGATGCTGCACGTGCTGAGCGCCGGGTAACAACCCTTATGGGAGATAAAGTAGAGCCGAGAAGAAAATGGATTGAAAGCAATGTCGCATTTGGGCTTGATGAAGAAACAAATATTCTTGAAAACGAAAACTTATCCGTCACAGAGGAGGAATAACAGATGACACAACAAGAAAAATACCGCGATCTCCCTCTTGAAGATGTGATAGGTGACAGGTTCGGCCGCTACAGCAAATACATCATACAGGACCGAGCGCTGCCTGATGCCCGTGACGGGCTGAAGCCTGTGCAGCGCAGAATCCTGTATGCCATGCATGTTGACGGCAATACAAACGATAAAAACTTCAGAAAATCAGCAAAAACAGTCGGTAATGTTATCGGTAATTATCATCCTCACGGAGACACATCTGTTTATGATGCCATGGTAAGGATGAGCCAGGACTGGAAAGTGCGCAATCTCCTGATTGAGATGCACGGCAACAACGGAAGCAATGACGGCGACCCGCCTGCTGCGATGCGTTATACAGAGGCGCGTCTTTCACCGATTGCATCTGAGCTTTTAAGGGATATCGAAAAACGGACAGTAGAATTTGTGCCGAACTTCGATGATACAAGCAGTGAACCTCTTGTTCTGCCTGCCATGTATCCAAATCTCCTTGTAAACGGGTCAACAGGTATATCAGCGGGTTACGCAACAGACATTCCGCCTCACCATCTTGGAGAGGTCATTGATGCTGTGATGAAACGCATTGACAAACCGGACTGCACAGTTGACGAACTCATGACTGTTATAAACGGCCCTGATTTTCCGACAGGAGGCATTATTCAGGGAATTGACGGCATCAAGAAAGCTTATGAAACGGGTAAAGGGAAAGTCATTATCCGGGGAAAAGCGGAGATTGAAAGCGTCAGGGGCGGCAAACAGCAGATTGTCATCACAGAAATTCCATTTGAAGTAAATAAGGCAAACCTTGTGAAGCGCATGGACGAGTTCCGGATTGAGCGAAAGCTTGACGGCATTGCTGAGGTCCGTGATGAAACTGACCGGACCGGAATGAGGGTTGTCGTCGAACTGAAAAAAGACGCTGATGCACAGGGAATTCTGAATTACCTGTACAAAAACAGCGACCTGCAGGTTCCTTATAATTTTAATATGGTGGCCATACATAACAGACGCCCGACACTCATGACGCTGCCTGCCATTCTTGATGCTTATATTTCGCATCAGAAGGAAGTCATCACAAACCGCTCCAAATACGATCTTGAAAAGGCCAAAGAGCGCCAGCATATCGTCGAAGGACTCATTAAAGCCCTGTCTATCCTCGATGAGGTGATCGCTGTTATCAGGGCATCCAAAGACAAACGGGATGCAAAGGATAACTTAATTGCAAAGTTTGCGTTTACAGAAATTCAGGCTGAAGCCATTGTATCCCTTCAGCTTTATAGATTAACAAACACGGATATCACGGCTCTTCAAAATGAAGCGAAAGAGCTTGATGAAAAAATAGCACAGCTTCTTGACATCCTGAACAATGAGAAAAAACTGTATCAGGTGATCAAAACAGATTTGAAAAAAATCAAAAAAACCTATGCGGATCAAAGACGCTCTGTCATCCAGCATGAGATTCAGGAAATAAAAATCAACCTTGAAGTGATGATTCCGTCAGAAGACGTCATTGTTACAGTAACAAAGGACGGCTATATCAAACGTACGAGCAGCCGTTCATACTCTGCATCAAATGGCCAGGATTTCGGCATGAAAGAAACAGACAGGCTGCTGGGGAAATTTGACATTAATACAACCGAAACCATTCTGCTGTTCACAAGCAAGGGCAATTACATCTATTGTCCGGTTCATGAAATTCCTGATATCCGCTGGAAGGACCTCGGCCAGCATATTGCCAATCTTGTCAGCCTGGAGCGGGATGAACAGCTGATAAAGGCCATGCCTGTTAAAGATTTTGAAGCCGCGCAGTACCTGCTCTTTGTCACAAAGAACGGGATGGTCAAGAAAACCGAACTTAAATTGTACAAGGCCCAGCGGTACTCGAAAGCCTTAATGGCTGTCAATCTTAAAAGCGATGACGAGTTGGTCAATGTTTTTATGACATCTGGAAACGATGATCTGTTCCTCGCGACGCAGTTCGGATATGGATTGTGGTTTGCTGAGGAAGAAGTCGGCATTGTGGGCGCAAGAGCAGCAGGAGTCAAAGGAATGAATCTGAAAGAGGGAGATACAGTAGCAGGCGCTGCGGTTTTCCCTGCAGGAGACATTCCGCAGATTGTCATTGTGACACAGCGGGGCGCTGCAAAGAAAATGTCGCTTAAAGAATTTGAAAAGACTTCAAGAGCCAAGCGCGGATTAATTATGCTGAGAGAGCTGAAGAACAATCCTCACAGAGTCGTTGGCATGCACCTTGTCGATCAGTCCAGCAAACTGATGCTGAAGACAGAAAAAGGGCATACAGAAGAAATTCACGCAGCACAGCTGCGCGCAAATGACAGGTACAGCAATGGATCTTTCTTTATCGATGAGGGAGATTCCGGGTCAGTTAAAGAAGTGTGGGTGCCAGTCACCCAGTAAATGAAAAGACATCCCTGAAATGAAAAGGGATGTCTTTTTTGCGTCTTATTTATTTTTAGAGAAGTATTCAGTAAACGCGTGCATAATCTCAATTCCCTGATACAAAAATAGACTGAAGGCCGTTAATGAAAAACCAGTCACCATAATTAGTCTCATCCAGAACATCGCATTTCCCTCCTTTTTTAAAAAGATTCTAGGGTCTTAGCGATGAACGGCCATAATAGGAGGACTGGTAAAAAACAGACAGCAGAAATTTCTTGAACTGGCCTGCTGAAGCTGACAAAGCAGCAATCACGGCAGCCGCTAAAAGTACAGGTATCAAGCTTGACTCGCTTTGTTCCATGCTGAAAGGCATTTTCTCGTATTCAGCTTTATCCGCTGAAACCAGCTGAACATGCTCTTCAACATCAAAAGCCGGTGTCTTTACGGGATGATGCTGCACATGCGGCGAAACCCCGGTCAGGAGAAGGGCAATGAGAAATAGAAAGATTGTCTGTCTCATAACATTCCTCCTTTTAAATCGTGCAATCGAATATACATAATCATAACGCATAATGACGGATTCGAACAGTGGAAACTTTTTTCGTTTTTACTGTGCAAAACGACAATTTCTGATATACTCTAACTTTGTGATGTTAGGATTCCTAACATAAAGTTAGAAAATTTATTTTTTTCAGGAGGTTTAATATGGATTTTTTAAATGGAATTATTTCCGGCGGGAATACAATTCTGTGGTCATACTTGCTGATCTATATGCTTGTAGGACTTGGTTTGTATTTCACAGTCCGTTCAAGATTTGTCCAGTTCTGCTACTTTGGCGAAATGTTCAGGCTTCTAAAGGAACCTGCAATGGTATCCAAAGAAGGCAAGAGAGGCATTTCGTCCCTGCAGGCATTCTTTATCAGTGCAGCATCAAGGGTTGGCACCGGTAATTTAGCGGGAGTAGCTATTGCCATTGCCGTTGGAGGACCGGGTGCGGTTTTCTGGATGTGGCTGATTGCGCTTGTAGGAATGGCTTCAAGCTTTGTAGAAAGCACACTTGCGCAGGTCTACAAAGTAAAAGACGGAGATCAGTTCCGCGGCGGACCTGCTTACTATATGGAAAAAGCGCTGAAGGCAAGGTGGATGGGCATCCTGTTTGCCGTTTTAATAACGTTATGCTTCGGGCTGATTTTCAATGCTGTTCAAGCCAATACCATTGCTCTTGCTTTTGACAGTGCATTTGCTGTGGACAAAACGGTTATGGGCATCATTTTGGCTGTCTTCACCGCACTGATTATTTTCGGCGGTCTGAAAAGAGTAGCTGCAGCATCCCAGATCATCGTGCCTGTTATGGCGCTGATCTACATAGCTGTTGCTCTTGTCGTTGTTATTATGAACATTACAGAAGTGCCGAACGTCATCGCCGTCATTTTTGCAAATGCTTTTGGATTCGAGCAGGCAGTAGGCGGAGGTATTGGCGCTGCAGTTGAAAACGGAATTAAAAGAGGACTGTTCTCGAATGAAGCAGGTATGGGAAGTGCACCGAACGCTGCCGCTACGGCAAACGTTTCTCACCCTGCTAAACAAGGTTTCATCCAGACACTTGGCGTGTTTTTCGACACGATTATCATCTGCAGCACAACAGCATTCCTGATTCTTCTGTTTGACACGACACCGGATCCTTCGCTGGACGGTATTCAAATCACCCAGGCAGCTTTGCAGTCTCACATTGGAGACTGGGCAGGCACGTTCCTGGCTGTAGCGATTCTGCTGTTCGCCTTTAGTTCGGTTATTGGAAACTACTACTACGGGGAAACAAATATTGAGTTTTTAAACGGAAGCAAGACCGTTCTGTTTATCTACCGTTTAGCAGTAGTAGGGATGGTTATCTTCGGATCGGTATCAGGTTTCCAGCTGATTTGGGATATGGCTGATCTCTTTATGGGTCTTATGGCCGTTACGAACCTTATTGCCATTGCCATCCTTTCAAAAATTGCATTTGAAGTGCTGAAAGATTATGCACGCCAGCGCAAAGAAGGCAAAAATCCTGTATTTAAAGCAAGCTCCATCAAAGGACTTAAAAATACTGAATGCTGGGGAGACGATGAGGTTTAACCTCTGAATAAGAAGCATTAACGGATTCATCCACTGCTAAAGCACACCTTTCAGTTTCTGAGCGGTGTGCTTTTTCTTTTGAAAAGCGGAGGCCGGCAAATGGGGAGGAAGCAGATTTTTATAGAGAAGGCATAGGGGCTTTGTCAAATGTCCTGCTGTAAAAACAGCGAAGAGTTTGTGAAAATGTGAACAAACTTTATCAATTCATGTATTTCTATCGTTTTACAGATGAATTTGGGCTAAACTAATCAGTAGAAGCAGATCATTCCATTTATTTATGTGAAAACATTCACAAACATTTGTTTTAATTTTCCTGATTAGAGGAAAAGAATGGATAAACTGCTATTTATTGCGTGAAGTAGGGGGGAACGAAATTGTTTGAGTATGATCCGGTATTGTACAGCAGAATTCTGACAGGCTTGACACTTGCATTTCATACGATTTTTTCCACACTTGGAGTAGGTGTGCCGCTGCTCATTGCTCTTGCAGAGTGGATTGGCATCAAGCGAAATGATGAACATTACCATCTGCTTGCAAGGAGATGGGCGCGGGGCTACATCATCACAGTGGCTGTCGGGGTTGTTACAGGAACGGCAATAGCCCTTCAGCTCAGTCTGCTGTGGCCGAACTTTATGCAGGTTGCAGGCCAGACAATCAGTCTGCCGCTGTTTTTAGAAACTTTTGCGTTTTTCTTTGAAGCTATTTTTCTAGGTATCTACCTTTATACATGGGACCGCTTCAAAAAGAAAATCTACCATTTGCTGCTGCTGATTCCGGTGGCTCTCGGAGCGACGCTTTCCGGTTTCTTTATTACAACTGTGAATGCTTTTATGAACGCTCCGCTTGGATTTAATATGGAAAACGGAGTTTTGACTGGTGTAAACCCGCTGCTTGCGATGTTTAATCCGGCAACGCCGACAAAAATGGCGCACGTGCTGTCTTCAGCCTACTTAACATCTGCCTGTGTGCTGGCCGCCATTGCCGCATTTATGATTCTAAGGGGCAGAAAGCATGTTTATTACAAAAAAGCACTCAGACTTTCTATGACTGTGGCTTTTGTCTGTGCAATAAGTACAGCCGTTATTGGCGATCTATCAGGAAAATATTTGGCAGAGTACCAGCCTGAAAAGCTGGCTGCTGCAGAATGGCATTTTGAAACAACAGAAGAAGCATCATTAATTCTCGGAGGAATCCTTGATGAAAACAATGAGGTCAAGTATGCGCTTGAGATTCCCTACGCATTGAGCATTCTTGCGCACGGAACGCCGGATGCAGAGGTGGCGGGGCTTGAAGAGTTCCCGGAGGAAGAATGGCCGCCGCTGATTGTCCATTATTTCTTTGATCTGATGGTTGGAATCGGCATGTTTTTGGCGTTTGTATCCTTCCTGTACATGGTCATGAGATGGCGGAAAAAATCTAATGAGCTGAACCGGATTCTCTTATGGCTGATTGTCAGCACGGGTCCTCTTGCCATGCTTGCCATTGAAGCGGGGTGGTTCTTTACAGAAGAGGGCAGACAGCCTTGGATCTTAAGAGGCTACATGACAACGGCGGAAGGTGCCACAACATCAGGCTACGTTGACATCATGCTGTATTTGTTCATCGCCCTGTACGCGGTGCTTGCTGTATCAGCCGTTGCTGTGCTTCGCCGTACATTTAAGGCAAATCCCGCTGAGCGCGAGCTTGAAAAATTAGGATTGAAATAGGAGAGGACAAGATGGATTATGAACTGATTGGAATTACCGTGCTCTGGACATTTTTGTACGGATACCTTATTGTGGCGTCCATTGATTTTGGTGCAGGTTTTTTCAATTATTACTCTGCACTGACAGGACGTGGGCCTATTGTAAAAAAAGTGATTAACCGGTATTTGTCTCCGGTCTGGGAAGTGACGAATGTATTCCTGATCTTCTTCTACATTGGATTGGTCGGATTTTTTCCGTCGCTTGCCTTTTACTACGGTACAGCCCTTCTCGTGCCAGGAAGCATAGCCATTATTCTAATTGCCCTGCGCGGTTCGTATTATGCGTTTCATCACTACGGTAACCGAGAAAGTCTCTGGTATCAGTTTTTATATGGAGCGACAGGCCTGCTGATTCCGGCTTCTCTGTCCGTTGTGCTTACACTGTCTGAAGGCGGCTTTATTGACGTCAGCGGGGATGAGGTACAGCTGAATTACGCCGAGCTCTTTACAAGCACGTATGCGTGGGCCGTCGTCTTTCTGGCGATTGTAAGTGTGCTCTATATCTCTGCAAGCTTTCTGACGTTTTATGCTCATAAAGCGGGAGACAGCAGTGCCTTCAACCTTCTGCGCAAATATGCGCTGTTTTGGAGCGGCCCGACCATTCTTGCAAGCCTGCTCGTTTTTGTGTCCTTAAGAGAGCATAATCCGGGTCATTTTCAGCGGATGATGGATATGTCCTGGCTTTTTGGTTTATCTCTTCTGTTTTTTGCGGGTGCCGTGTATTTGATTTGGAAAAAGAAGCGTTTGGGCGTTTCGTTTATCCTGGTCATGCTGCAGTTTGCGGCTGCATTTTACGGATACGGGGCATCGCATCTGCCGTATGTGCTTTATCCGTACGTCACGATCTACACAAGCTTTACAAACGATACCATGGCCCTGGCACTCATCCTTGCATTTCTTGCAGGATTAATGCTCCTTGTACCGTCGTTATACTTGCTGATGAGGCTGTTCCTGTTTGATAACGATTATGTGAAAGGCAAAAAATAGGAGGGATATCATGCAGACCTTTTTGATAATGGTGGCACCGGTACTAATTGTCGCAGTGACCGTTACAGGATTATTTGTCTGGGGTGCTTACGCAAAAGAGCCCTATGAAAAATAAAACGTGCAAAAGCTTGATAGGCTTAAACGCATAAAGGAGTCCGTGTGATGCAGCTGAAACATCTGGCGTCAAAACATAAAAAACATATTTGGCTTTTGAGGCTGCATGCTTTTTTAACAGGTGCAGCCGTTATAGCACAGGCGTGGCTGTTCGTCAGTATCACAGATGCCGTCTTTTTAAAAGACACGCCATTCCGGGATGTTGTTCCTGAACTATTTATTTTGCTCGCAGTGTCCCTTTGCAGGGCAGGATTTATGTATTTCGGCAAAAAAACCGGCGTTACATTAGCGGCAGCCGTTAAGAAAGATATACGTTCATCGCTTCTCAAAAAGATGTCCAGAGAATCTGTTTTATCCTCTTCCGGCGGACAAACCGGCAGGAAAGTAAATGTACTGCTGGATGCAGTGGATGAAATAACACCTTATTTCAGCACATACATTCCTCAAATGATCCAGACGGGAATCATTCCGCTGATGATGGCCGCTGCCGTATTTACGCAGCATGTGTACTCCGGCATCATTCTGCTGGTCACAGCCCCTTTTATACCGCTTGCAATGGCACTGGCAGGCAGGAAAAGCAAAGATAAAGCAGAGCGGCAGATGGAGAGGCTCTCGCAATTTTCCGGCCATTTTCTTGATGTTCTTCAGGGGCTTGTGACATTGAAGATGTTCGGACGTTCAAAGGAGCAGAAAGACAAGATTGCAGAGAGCAGTCTGGAAATCCGTGATGCCACAATGCAGGTTTTGAAGGTAGCATTTCTCTCAGCGCTATCCTTGGAGTTTATTTCAATGCTCAGCATTGGACTGATTGCCTTTGAACTTGGCCTACAGATTGTTGTCTTTCAGACTGTGACATTCTTTTCTGCCTTCTTTATTCTCATTCTTGTTCCTGATTTCTACCTGCTACTTAAAGATTATGGCAGTGCCTTTCATGCAGGCAGAGGAAGCATGGGTGCTGCGAAGCTGATAGCAGAAGAACTAGAGGAGCGGGATAAAGCTGCAGTGTGGGGAGATCAGGAGACTGGCGGAGGACCGCCTGAGCTTCATCTGAAAAAGGCTTCTTACTCATATAAGAACAGTTCATTTGCATTGCATGACATTCATGTTCACCTTAAACCGTTCGAAAAAGCAGCCATTGTCGGCAGAAACGGATCAGGTAAGACGACCCTTCTTCATCTGATCAGCGGGCTGATACAGCCTGATGAAGGTGAGTTGATCATAAATGGCAAAGAGAGGGCAGCTTATGATGAAATGAGCTGGTTCAGCAGGATGGTTTACATTTCTCAGCATCCCTATATCTTCTCAGGGACAATTGCAGAAAATATAGCCATTGGCCAGCTGAAAGAGACGAGCCGGCGGGAAATAGAAGATGCAGCCCGCAAAGCGGGTCTTGCTTCCATGATTGAAGCTCTTGAACACGGGTTTGATACGGTCATTGGAGAAGGGGGAAGGGGTCTTTCTGGAGGCGAAAAGCAAAGGCTTGCTCTAGCCAGGGCATTTCTGAAGAAACCGGCATTCATTTTGTTTGATGAACCGACCACAGGCCTTGACCTTCATACAGAAAGGATTCTCCAGCAGTCGATAAAAGAGCTTGGGGAAAACGCATCAGTTATTACCGTGGCTCACAGGCTGTACACAATTAAAGACGCAGACGTTATTTTTTATATGGAAAACGGAAGACTTGCGGCTCAGGAGACTCATTTGGAACTGCTGGAGCGTTCCGAGTCTTACAGCAGCATGTTTCATATGCAAGTAAAGGAGGCGGCCAGATGAAAGACATTTCTCATATTGCACGTTTAATGTGGAATGAAAAAAAGGATATTTGGCTTACAGTCTTATTGGGCTTCCTTGCGGGTATAACGGGAATCGCGCTATTTGCATCGAGCGGCTACTTGATTTCAAAAGCCGCTCTGCTGCCGCCTCTTTACACACTCACAGTTATGCTCGCGCTATTGAAGCTTGCGGGTATTGCGAGAGCACTCAGCAGATATGCAGAGAGGCTTGTTTCCCACAGGGCAACCTTTACCATTTTGAAGGATGTGCGCGCCTCCTTTTATGAAAAGCTTGAACCAATGGTCCCAAGGATCTTCAATACGTACCGGAGCGGCGACCTGCTTTCAAGAATAGTCGGGGATGTAGAGAACCTTCAGAACTTTTTCCTGAGGGTATTTTATCCGCCGGTCGTCTTTCTGTTTGTCTTTTTAAGCACGATTGCATTTGTATCGTTTTACTCCGTCCCCATTGCCATAATGCTTTTAGCTGGTATGGTGCTGACAGGAATGGTGATCCCGGGGTACTTTGCATTTCTTCAAAAAAAAATCGATGACTCAGTCCGGGACATGAGAAGCCTGTTCTCATCAGAAGCGGCTGAATTTTACTATGGGTACAGAGATTTAAAGATCTATGGACAGACGGCAGAAAAAGAAGAAAAGCTTCGCAGGATGTCTGATATTCTTGCCGATAAACAGGCGCAATTAGATAACAGGGTGAATCAGACACAATCCATCAATACGGCCATTACGGTCATCATAAACTGCGGGGTTTTGGCACTCGGAGCTTATCAGGCAGCAGCGGGAGAGCTTGACGGTCTGTATCTTGCCATGCTGGTGATGATTTCTCTTAATGTATTTGAGTTTGCCGTTCCGATGGCTGCTTTTCCAGTTTATTACGAAGAAAGCATGCGTGCTTCTAAAAGATTGTACTCACTCCCGGAAGAGCCGGTCATACAGGAAGAAAAGAAGCAGGCTGACATCACAAAGGATGGGTTTTCTATTCAAGTAAAGAATGTTCATTATTCTTACGGAACAGCGGGCTCCGGTCTAAATGGTGTTACTGTCACGTTTCCGCAAGGTTCAAAAACGGCTGTTGTCGGACCATCCGGTTCAGGAAAATCCACGCTGCTTATGCTGTTAATGAAAATGTATGAACCGGAAGCTGGAGAAATTATTTTGAATGAAAAGCCGCTTTTCGACATCAGCAGTGAGAGCATGTGGGATAGCTGCAATATTGTTCTGCAGGATAACCACTTTTTCTATGGGACTATCCGTGAAAATTTACTGATCGCTGTTAAAGAAGAAACAGAGGACTCAGAGCTGATACACGCACTGAAGGAGGCAGGACTTGAGAACAAACGGCTTGATGATCCTGTTCTTGAAAAAGGCGATAACCTGTCAGGCGGCGAAAAACAGAAGCTTGCCATCGCAAGAATCCTGCTGAAAAAAGCGGGGCTGTGGCTGCTTGATGAACCAACAGCTTCAATGGATCTCCTGTCAGAGCAGAGCATTCAAGACACCTTATTTAAGCATGCCGGCGGCAATACACTCATCCTCGTCAGTCACCGGCTAACCGGGCTTGAGAAGATGGATCAGATCATTGTCATGGATGGAGGGCGCATTCTTGAAAAGGGATCCTATGCAGAACTCATGGAGAGAAAAGGTTATTTTTACGGTCTGAAGCAGATTGAACAAGAGGTGTTAGTATAAAAGATAAAATCCCTCTCGATATGGAGAGGGATTTTTTGTGTGCCTACTGTCCTTTCGACAGCAGGCTGTCTACATGGAACTTCTCAGGCGGCGTTTCAAAACCGGCAGAGGTCTGTAAATCAAGTATTTTAAAAGTAACTTCAAGGCTTGACGCAGCATCATTCAGCGGGATGTTGAATGTTTCAGCACCTTTAGAGGTAATAAACAGCTTCTCATCTGATGCCAGTTCAACTCCATCCTGGAAATAGGTGATGTCTGCTTTTATGGCAACCTGTGATTGATCGGAAGCAGCAAAGGTGATTTTATCTTTTTGAACCTTTTTTAATTGGGGCTCTGTAAGAATTCTGCCCCTGTCAGGCGTTACGCCTGTTTCTTTTTCAAGATAATCAATAAGCTCCTTGTTTTCAAGCACATTAGGAAGGTCCTTATTTTCATGCTGTGTCATTTGATAGAAAGGCTCATTGCTTGATAGAAGATCGTTTTTGCTCGTTTTTCTCCCTGAACCATACAGCAGCACATAGTCATCAGCCATAATTTCCTGTGGATACCACATATGATTTCCATCCGAATAGTTCCAAAAAGCATCCCACAGCACAGGGGCATCTTCAAGTCCTCTAAGTTTACTCCACTCAGAGAACGGAAAGTGATGGCTTTTTATATAGTGATAGGCAAAATGGTGCCCATATTCATGTGAGAGAGTATCTCTGTAGGAGGAGACATTTGTATATGTGTCTCCCTTATAAAGGGTAATTGTGTCTGTTAGTGCGTGAAACCTTCCTTTTGTCGCTGATCCGTTTAAAGAATCTCCTTGAATACGCACTTCCTGAAGAAGAGATATCTCTTTTCCATGTTTATTTTGAATCAATTCCTTATATAGTTCTTTTAAATTTTCTTCATCCCATTCATCGCTGTAGCTTAGAAACATAATCCCTTCTGGAGACTGATAGCTTGCTTGATAGCGTGTATCATAAACCAGCGGGTCAAGACTGACCAGAAAGGGAAGGGAAAACAGCAATAGCAGATGTTTCATCATCTTGTTCACTCCTCTAACATGAGTCTAACATGCTGAGAACCGACAATGAATTACCAATACTTGTATGTAAAGAAATGCATGATAAATTTCCCAGAATGATTCACATGATTGATAACATTCTGACATCTCATTTTCACATTGGATACATATTCATCCAGTAAACTGAAGCTGTTCTTACAAATGAAGATAGAGGAGACGATAAAATGATGAAAACTTGGGCAGCTGGAGCGGGAATGGCCATCATATTGCTTGGAGCACCGTTATTGCAGCCGTCAGCAGCAGATGCTTCAGCGGTGAAAAAAGTGGAAAATGTAGCACACAGGGGGGCTTCAGGCTATGCTCCGGAAAATACACTTGCAGCCTTTGATAAAGCGGTAGAGATGAAAGCGGATTATATTGAAATCGACGTTCAGCAGAGCAAGGACGGCGAGCTCGTGATCATTCATGACACCACAGTCGACCGGACGACTGACGGGAGCGGCAAAGTAAAGGATCTTACATACGATGAACTCAGCAAGCTTGACGCAGGCAGCTGGAAGGGCGAAGAATTTACTGGTGAAAAAATTCCTACATTTGATGATATTCTTGACCGCTACAGAGGGAAAACCGGCATTCTGATTGAGCTGAAAGCACCTGAGCTTTATCCGGGCATCGAAGAAAAAGTGGCTGAAGAGCTTCAGGAACGCAACATGGACAAGCCTCAAAATGAAAAAATCATTGTTCAGTCATTTAACTTTGACTCAATGAAAAAGATGGATTCCCTGCTGCCTAAAGTACCAATCGGCGTGCTGACATCTTCGATTCTTCATACAACTGATACGGCACTGAATGAATTCAGCACATATGCAGATTACTTTAATCCAAACTACGGCATCGTTTCAAAGGATTTAGTAGCAAACGTGCATGAAAAGGGCATGAAAATCCAGTCTTGGACCGTCCGGACACAGGAAACTGCCGATTTTCTGCTTGAGATGGGTGTAGACGGAATCATTACGGATTATCCCGATTATGTTGATCCACGAAAATAAGAAGATAAGCCGGCTCTCTAGAGAATAGAGGCCGGTTTTTTTGATTTAGCAAAGAAAACATCTGGAAATGAGTGGATTATTAAAACTAGTAAAACAATGTTCTAAATAATCATTATAAAGAAGCTTTAGCCATAAGAGATGATAACCATTAGTTTATAATCGTCAGCAAGCTGTAAAAAGAACCAGATAAAAAGATTCAATCATAAAAACGTTATGTAAACTGAGTTTAAATTGTAGAAGAGGTATTGGGAATTAGTTCAATGAGTAATGTGCATAATCAAGAGCAAATTTAACGAATAAAAAAATCGTCAGCTGAAAATATGCGTAGATGTATATAATTATATAAATAATCTATAGAGAAATGCGTGCAGCATATGCAGTTTAATAAAAAGATTCCAGTGATCTGAAGAAAATCTTAATAGTGTGTCTAAGACGTTATTTTTTGTTTCTGTCTCACTTACTTAAGTTTACTTGTTGTTTGAGACTAGAAAATACACTTCATATGTAACTGTCTATAATTTATATTATGTAAACAGGACAATTGTTAATTAAAAAGAGGTCAGAATCACCTCTTTCTACATTTATATATTGTATTTTGTTCTCCAGTTCTTAATTGTCTGCGGTTTTACGTTTAGGATACTGCAGATTTCTTCTATTGATTTATTTTGTTCGTAAAGCTCTTTAAACAATTTTAGACGTTCGTTCACTGCTGCTTTTGTCATTTTAAGAGGTCGATCATTTAATTGTTCTAAAGGAATCTTATCTAATCTAAACTCGTTAAATTTCCTTATTAAATATAGCGTTTTATTCCTGTAAATCCATTCTCCGAACATTTGAATGGTTCTTGCACCAGTCAGAAAAAGTCTGCTGAAATTTTTCTTATGAATCAAAAAGGGTTCAAAACCATTTTCTTCAAGTGAATTTTTTAACTAAAGATAAACTCTTTTGATCCGCTAACAAAGCTTATTTGTTTCTTTTTATGATTCACGTACCCATCTCCATCAAAATACCCTCTAATAAAATGACTTATGTACTCTTCTGGTACATAAGGGAATTTAACAGATCCGGACTTATTAGAAGAAAAACCGTGTAAATTAATCAGATCGGATTTCATTATTTTGCTGTTCAGATTTAATATAAACACACCAGTTTTTTTGTTTTGTAAAAGAGGCTGATCGGTATTCAGTTCTTTTTTAATCAGAATTAAAATATAACTCTCCTTTTGAGAAATACTGATTTGCTGCAGCTTATCATGAATGCATCCGTCAGCAGCAAAAAAACCGAGCAGATATGCCATTGTTGGACTCCATTGCTTGAAGTAATGCTCATTAAAGACATACTTCCTCTTCCAGCTCCCCCTCGGCCGCATTTCTACCCCATGTTTTGAAAGAATATTGCGTATGCTGCCTGCTGTAACACCTGCCAGTTCGGCGATTTCCGATGTGCTCTGGCCATCTTTGTAAAGCCTGATTACTTCTTCGCTTTCAAGCAAACATTTCCTGTTTTTAGATGCTGACACGGTATAACAGCCTCCAGTACAAATGGTTTTCGGTTCATTTTTATTATATCGAACACTTGTTCTGTACGTCTATTTTTAGCACTTTTCTATGTGAACATAAGAAAAAGCCCCTTTAAAGGAGCTCTTCATTGCTTATCCCAAACTTCTTTCAGCATATCCCTGAAAAGTTCATTCAATTGTGCAGTGGGATCCTTCTTAACTGTCCTCCATTGTTCTGCAGCAATCTTCAGCCGGGTTATTTCTGCATCAAGGAACGAATTAATCACATCTATTCTAGGTTCTTTATCAAGTTCGTCTCCCTTTATTTTTCTTGCAAGCAGGATAAGTATCTCCTGCTTAAGCGGACCTTCCGGCAGCAATTCAAGAAGAGTCTGGAATTCCATCGGCGGAAATTCATTCTTTTCTTCAATCCATTTGGCTGCAAGCACCGGGCGAAGCACATAAAAGTATTTTTTGATTTTAACGGTGCTTCCCTGCAAATAATCCCTGTAGTTCCCGCTTGCCATATTCAAATAATGATACATCGCAGACTGCGGGGTAAAAACGCTGTCCTGAATTTCAGCCATGCGATCAAGGGCTGAAAAAGCACGATAGTAGACAATCGGAGACTTCATCCATTCCATGAGCGGCGGATTGGATTTTCTGAATAGCTTCAGTGCTTTTGTCAGATCCCACCCTGAAACATCAAGCAGATCATTGATGGGTCTTTCTATCACATCACGGTTGGAACCGACTCCGACCGGGTCAATGCTCAAGTAATGCTCTGGTTTGTGTATGTAGAGAAACCGCACGTCATAATCGCTGTCCTTTGAAGGAAATCCCCATGCTCTGCTGCCTGATTCACAGGCGTAAAGGATTTTAACGTCATTTGTTTCCTCTATATCATGTAAAATCTCAAGAATCTGTTCTCTCATTGCTGTTTCTCCTTATTTGTTTTTATTTGTTTTGTGATAAGTATACACCTTATAAGGAAAGGAATGGAAACAAAAAAAGCCGCCGCAGCAGCTTTTCTAACGGTTTATTTCAATGTAGCGAGCAACTCGTCAAGACACTCAAATTGTGATGACATTCCTTCTACTACGCCCATTTCTGTCACCTTTTTAAGTTCTTCCTCAGTTGCAAATTCAGATTTGACGACTAGTTTTGTTGTGTCACCAAAATCTTCAAAAACCATCGTAATCACCATTTCCGGCATTTGCTCTGAAACCGCGCCTGTTTCATCTGAAAATGCATCCACATAGACAATTTTCTCAGGGACCGAGATTTCTTTGTAGGTTGCAATTCCCCATGATTCCATGCCGTAAAAGTCACCCTGGTCTTTGTCTTCGCAGCGCATGCAGTAATGCCAGACGCCGCCAGGCTCAAATTCAAACCGTTTGTTTGCAGTACTCCATCCTTTTGGCCCCCACCAGGCTGCAAGCAGATCAGGTTCGGCGTATGCTCTGAAAACAAGTTCTCTTGGAGCTTGAAACATTCTCTCAATAATAAGCTCTTTTCCCTCAACTCTTGAGACAACTGAAGCCGCACTCTTATTTACTGACATGGAAATTCCTCCTTTTTGTTGCATACCCTACTGTCATTCGAGCTGCATAAACGAATTCCTGCACCAAATTTAATGGACCAAATAAAAAAACTCTCCATTTTCAGAGAGTTTTTGAAAGGATGAATCAGCTTTCTTTTACTTGAACGGTCTGCTGGGCAATCACGTTCTCATCCTTCAATTTGAACAGCGGCATGATCAGCATCGTCCCAAGCAGGAACAAAACGCCGGATACGGTATATACGCCTGAAAGGCTCAGCGGAGTTTTCAGGAGACCCGACAGCGACATGCCTGCGACCATCATTCCCATAAAGAGCGGATTGAGAACCCCATTGACACGGCCGACAAATGCTTCATCTGTATTTTTTAGGATCAGCGTGTTGATGCCTATGTGAATACACGGGAAGAAAAATCCGTTAAGCAGCTGCAGGCCGATTGTAAGCGGAAAGCTTGTGGACCAGCCGATGCTGATGGTGAAAATCATGCTTGAGAAAATACCTAAAGCAAGCAGCTTTTGCGGTGAGATCTTCTTTGAGAAGGCAATGACAATTCCCCCTCCGGCAAGCATCCCGATTCCATTGGCCATAATCAGCCACTGCAGGTAGTCTTTCGTCAGACCGAGATTTTCAATCGTAATAAAAATCATCAGCGGCGAAATCAAGCCGACAGCAAGACCGCAAACCGCAAATACTCCGCCCATTGTCGTCAGAACTTTTTTGCCGATGACATAGCGGAATCCGTCTGCAAGTTCCTTTTTAAAGCTTGTTTCGTCATCTGATTTGACTTTTTCAAGATCGCGGGGCAAAAACGTCAGAACAGCAGCGGATAGGAGAAACATAACGCCCATTACAATAATGGATGTGTAAATGCCGTAAGACTGGTACACAATTGTTCCAATGACAGGTCCGATTACCATGAAAACAGCCATCAATGACTGGAAAATGGCCATTGCCGACTGCAGCTGGTCTTCAGGAACGTGCTGCTTGAGCAGTCTCATCGCTGAAGGCATTGAGAATTGTGACAGAATGGCAGATACGAGCGTTGCAAAGAAAATCGCGTGCCATGACCCGTATACAAGAGTTAATAAAACAACAAAGATCGATACGGCGGACAGCACGTCACACCAGACCATCGTCAGTTTCGGTTTCCATCTGTCAGCAAACGTTCCGCCGATGATGGAAAAAATGAAGATCGGTGCAAACTCGGCAATGGAAATAAGCGACACATAGACAGGATCGTTATTCGTAAGCTCTGTTACATACAGTAAAATGGCAAAGTTCCGTATCCAGATTCCGAGCTGCAGCAGGAAGTTGGATCCCATGATCGCAAGAACGATCCGGTTTTTGAATAAATTTCCTGAAGGCGTGCCTTTTGCCGGCATGGCTTCAGTCAAACTGTTTTCCATACATATCATGCCTTTCAAGCTTAATGTAAGTCTTTTACATGATTTCCGTTTCTGCAGAAGCTAAGACAAGTGACGTCATACTTATTCGTGCTCCGGTCTTTATCCCCTTTAAGAATTTATAAAGAATAATCACAATGAAGATTATATACGAAACTCATAACGTTTAGATACTAAATTTTTCAAAATAAAAAAAGGGACAAAGCCCTTATTTTACCTTCTTTACAAGTCCATGCCACACGCTGTGAATATGCGTGCATACGGCAGCGGCATCCTGCTGGATCCATCCGGTTACATCTCTCAGATGTCTTTCTTTCTCAGAGACCGGCACAATCCCTTTACCGACTTCAAGCATGATGATAATGGTTTCCTGTTTCCGTTCAAGCAGTTCATTTAAAAATCCGCTGTATTGTGTTCTAACTGCCTTTAAGTCGGTCAGATCCTCTTTCTCAATCCATTGTTCAAAGCCTTCAAGAACAAGAGGACCATCTTCGGCCTTTTTCCAATCAGACATATGGTTCCCGCTGTAAGCCGTAATCCATGCTGCATGGGGCCATCTGCTTTTCACATATGCTCTTTTCCCGCTATAGGCTCCTCCGATAATGAGATGCACGTCCATCCCTCCTCCCTTTCTTCAGCATTTATAATGACTGCTTTACCAAATGGTGCTGAGATGTGCCAAAAATCCGGAGTGTTCAGAAAAGAAGAGGCAATCTGTCTGATCACTCCTCCGTGTGTGACGATTGCTGCAGTATCCAGTTCTCCTTCAAGAAGTTCTTCTAAAAAAGACGATACTCTCTCCTGAAATGAAATACCTGTTTCTCCGCCTGGAGGGCCGGTGCTTTCCCAGTTGTCGAGCCAGGAGGAATATATGCTGCAATGTTTCAGCTCTTCATACGTCCTCCCTTCCCACTCCCCGAAATGGAGTTCTCTGAGGCGGGCATCATATGTTACCTGCTGGCTGGGAAAAAGAAAGGCTGCTGTTTCCCGGCATCTGAGGAGGTCGCTTGAATACACCTTTAGAGTGCCGTATTGATGCAGAACATTTTTTAATGGAAAATAGTCATCCAGAGAACGGCTATTCACCGGAATATCGCTGTGTCCTAAATACTTTCTTTCAGCATTCCATTGCGTCAAACCATGCCGAATAAGAAAAAGCTGTACAGTACGCCCAGATTCCAAATTTCTGCCCCCTCAATAGAGGCACCTGCAGTGTCTCCGTTTATTCCGTCAAACTGCTTTTGTGACCACCGGCCGAAAAGAAAACAAAAGAGAATTTGCAGCAGAAACATCAGGCCGACTATCCAATTGAACGCCATAAATGGAAGGAGCCAGCATGCGGCAATGATTAGTTCTTTCATTGAAAGATGCTGTTTCCAGAAGGATGCCATTCCGCCAGTCTGAAAAGCTTTAAACCCATACAGATGCATTAGGACCTGATATCTCGACAGCATGGGAATGACAATCAGATACATGCCTGTTTGGTCCAGGGGAAGCAAATTGTGCACAATCACCAGTTTCCAGCCCAATAAAAAAATCACGGCCAGCACGGCAAAACTGCCTGCACGTGAATCTTTTAAAATCTCTCTCTTCTTCTCGACATCACCATTTGATCCCGCTGCGTCTGCAACATCCATGACGCCATCAAGATGAAGGCCGCCTGATAAGTAAACCCAGACACTGATCAGCAGGAGCGCCAACATGGAAGCTGGCAGGATATCATTCAGCAGCTGAAAAAGCACAAACATGCAGGCTCCTATGACAAGCCCTGAAGCAGGAAAAAAACGCAAAGCCCACTTTAGTGTTTTTACATCCGTGCCGCATTCAATCCTGAGCGGTATTCTCGTCAAAAACTGCAGAGCGAGAATTCCACCATGAAAGACTTGTTTCATTGATTATTTCCTCCCCAGATCCCTTCAGGGTATTGACCATCTTTTTTCCAGACAACCGGCAGGCCGCATAGGACTTCATAAACATCATCCGCTGCAAGGACGGCTAGTTTATGAACCGACTCAAGACATTGAATATAGTGATCTATTCCTTTGTTTTTTAAGGGAATTCCTTCATTTACATCATTTGATACTAGATACAGATTAAGGTTCTTTCTTTTAGAAATGCTCAGCAGGTTGTTGAAACGGGCTGCTGTCTCCTCAATAGACAAGTGCTCTGAAAACATGACATTGCTTGTCCAGACCGTCAGACAGTCAATTAAAACAACAGCTGAATCAGGAAGATTTCCGGCTGCCAGGTCTATGTGCAGCGGCTCTTCAATCGTGATCCACATGTTTCCTCTGTCCAGCTGATGAATGGAAATGCGTTTTGGCATTTCGCTTTTCCTTGCAGTGGCCATATAAAATGGCTTCCTGTCCCCTGCAGCATCCGCTGCCAGTTGTTCTGCGAGCCTGCTTTTTCCTGACCGGGCTCCTCCTGAAATAAATGTCAACATGCGGTATTTCTCCATTTTCTTAACGCTTTAAGCAAAATCATGTTTTCCTCTCTCGTCCTTACAGCAAGCCGAAGAGCGCTCCCTTCAATCAGCGGAAAATTAACCGTGTGCCTTGCCAGTATTCCTTCTCCTGCAAGAAACAGAAGAAGCGGTTCATGATCTTGAAGAAGCGGATCTCGGAGCAAATAGAAATTTACTTCTGTATCAGACACCTGAAACTTTATCTCCAAGAGTTCACCTCTTAAAAACTGCCATTCCTCCCTCAGCCATTCTTTTGCTGCAATCAGGAAGTCCTTTGTTTCCGGCAGCGCATGTATGACGGAAAGCGCCGCAGAATTGACGCTCCAAGGGACTGAAAGGGACGCAAGCTTTCGTATGATATGCTCTTGTGCAAGCACATAACCAAACCTGATGCCGGGAATGGCAAAGATTTTGGTCAGTGACCTCAAGAGGATGAGGTTTGGAAATGCTCCCAGTAAATGAGCAAGACTAGAGTCCGAAAAATGGACAAAAGCTTCATCAACGACTATGTATTGACCAGCTTGTTTTGCTGTTTCAAGCAATCTGACAATCTTTTCTTCAGGAAGCATCTCTCCTGTAGGATTGTTTGGGCGGCATAGAAAAAACAGATCTGTCTCGATAGCTTCCGAATCTTTTAGATCCTCATAGCTGCAGTGGTTTATGTGAAGCTGATGGATCCGGCATGCCCGCTCATACTCGCTGAAGGCCGGCTGAAAGATACCGGCACGTTTCCTTTTAAACAACTGTGCAACTAAAAAAATAGCTTCCGCACCGCCGTTAGTAAGCCAAATGTTTTCCATCTTCACGCCTTCAAAAGCAGCCAGAATGCCCCGTTCCTCTATATAAGCAGGATCGGGATATACTGTGCTTTTTAGAAGGCTTTTCTGCATGGACAACAGGACGGTGTCAGGGATGCCAAGCGGGTTTAGATTGGCGCTGAAATCAAGCATGTTACTTCCCGCTTCAATTCCTTTCATTGTCAGCAGATTCTGAATGGCAGATGAATTACCCCCATGCTGCGGCCACATAGTACATCCTCCTTAACATGAACAAGCAAAGATAGATTGCAAGAAACACAATCCAGGCGCCGTTCATAATATGTATTGATTGTTTGATATGGACGGGTAATAGACTTGACTGTGCATCACCGAGCTTTGCACGATGTGAAACCGCTCCTGAATACGTATTTGCTCCCCCAAGCTGAATGCCAAGCAGTCCTGCAGTCATCGCCTCCGGCCAGCCGCTGTTTGGACTTGGATGCTTTTTGGCATCCCTCCGTGTCACCTGCCAGCCATATCTTCTTTTCATTCCCCTGATAAAAAAACTGCCTACCCACATGCATAAGGCGCAAAGCCTTGCAGGAAAAAGATTCATAAGATCATCAAGTCTTGCAGAACCAAAGCCAAAATCATGGTATCGCTCATTTTTGTAGCCAACCATAGAATCCAGTGTATTTACTGCCCTGTAGGCAAGGGCAAGCGGTGCTCCGCCAACAATAGCGAATACAAGAGGACTTATGATAGCGTCCACTGTATTTTCCGCTACTGTTTCCACAGCTCCCCTTGTGATTTCACCGGAGGGCAAATCGGCGGTATCTCTTCCCACGATCTCGCTCAGTTTTTTTCGCGCTTCTGAAAGATTGCCTGCAGCAAGAGGCGTGTAAACCTCCAGTGCAGCTTTCTTAAGTCCTTTGATCGCCAAAGTTGTAGAAATCAAATAAACCTCTGCACACAAGCCTCCTGCGTAGTGGATGGAATAAAGCCACTTTAAAATCAATAATGAAGGGATAAAAACCGCTGCCGGCAGACAAACGGCAAGCACTATTCCTTTTATTTTTCTCCGGTCGCCTTTATTAAGACTCCCTTCTGCTATACGAATCACTTTTCCGAAAAAAATGACCGGATGAGGCAGCCATTTTGGATCGCCGATGATTAAGTCCAGCAGCACACTCCCTGCCGCCAGTAATAGAGTATGTTCAGCAAATGGCTGCAAGGGAATTCTCCAGTCTTTTCAGAGTTTTTATGATCAGCGCATCAGCAGCCTGCATGACGGAAGGATCATCCGGTGTGCTGCCGCTGTAAGAACCTGCAGCAAGATCAGGCTTTGCGTCCGGAAACAGTCTTGTTATCCCCGCATTCATCTTAAGGGTGAGGTTCATAAGACCGCAGTCAGTGATTGCAGCATCTGTTAAAAGGGCAGCAGTCAGCATGCTGCCCGAATAGGAAACGATCATGTAAAACGTGTGCATCGAATCATTTTTGATAAAGTGATCAGGGACCCTTTTGTGATTGCAGATGAAAATGTTGTTTCCAAGTGACCACAGGAAAAGCTGTCCGGCTGTTTCTTTCTGACCGGCGCTTACTTCCAGTCGGCTGGACCAGTGCAGGCCGCTGCCGTTTGGCCCTGCTGTCAGCATTCGAAATGGCTGTTCCATCGTAATGATTGAAGGGTTTCCCTGTTCAATATGCAGCGCTGAAAGCAAATCGCTCTGTTTTCCTTGCAGATAATCCGGCGATAAAGTAATATGCTGCTTTGGAGCGGCCGGATGAGACGAAAAGTGAAGAGAAAGGTCATAAACGTCAGAGAACGTTTGCTCATTTTCTTTTTTCAGTCCAGCGTAGCAACCTGCAAGCATACCCCGGTCCAGCAAGGCAATTTGATCCGCATAAAGCGAGGCAAGATTCAAGTCATGAAGGATGGCCAGGATGGTCAGATTCATTTCCTTCTGCAGGGTTTTCAGAAGTTCAAGAAGCTCTTTTGTATGTTTCATATCCAGATGGTTTGTCGGCTCATCGAGCAGCAGAAGCTCAGGCTCCTGTGCGAGAGCTTTTGCAAGAAGCACACGCTGCTTTTCTCCGCCGCTTAACGCCTGAAAAGGTCTTTTTCTGTACTGCCAGACAGCCGTCTGTTTCATCGCTTTTTCAGCAGCTTTCCTGTCTGCATCAGAATGTTCTTTAAAAAACATGCCTTTTTGATGAGGGTATCTCCCTAGCATCACGATTTCCTCTGCTGTAAAATCAAGCCCTGATTGATTTTCCTGCGTCATGACGGCTGTTTTTCTGGCAAGTTCTTTTTGCGAGTAGGATGAAAGCTTTTTTCCATCTAAAATGATGTGGCCATTGTTTACAGGCAGCGCTCCCATGATTAAACGAATCACCGTCGTCTTCCCGCTGCCGTTTGGTCCTGCCAGCGCCAGGAAATCACCTTTCTTAATGGTGAAGGAAAGATCATGGATGACTGTTTTTTTTGCATCATAGCCTCCTGAAAGGTTTATCACTTGCAGCATAGTGCCTCCTCCTTTCTCATCCGTGCTTTTGTTTCCGGTTTTTCACCAGCAAAAAAGTAAAGATCGGTGAGCCGATCAGGGCTGTGATCACACCGATTGGCAGCTCCTTCGGTGAAATGATGGATCTTGCAAGCAAATCTGCAAGCACCAGATATCCGCCGCCAACCAGCATAGACAGCGGGAGAACGTGCCGGTGGTTTGGCCCTGCAAGCAGTCTCACGAGATGAGGAATGACAAGACCGACAAAGCTGATGGCTCCGGAAACCGCAACGGCGCTCCCTGTAAGAATCGACGCGGCTATTAGAATGATTGTTTTCTTCCTTTTTACATTCATTCCTGCAAACTGTGCCGACTGCTCGCCAAGTGCCAAATTGTTCAGTTCCCTGTAATGATAGAGGATCATCAGTGCGCCTATTACAAAAAAGGGGAAAATCAGCTGGACATGTCCCCATCCTCTCATAGAGACACTTCCCATGATCCAATAGAGAATTTGACTGATGTCCTCACGCGGAACGAGAGCAATCAGCAGTGAGATAAAGGCGCTGATAAAAGAAGAGACAATAATGCCTGCAAGGATAATGGTTTCATTCGTCAGCTTTCCGCTTGCAAGCTGTGTGAGAGCAAAAACAATGAGCAGGGTAATCATGCCGAAAAGGACAGCAATTACCGGGAGCGTGTAACTGCCTAAGAATGTCAGCTGAATCTGGAAAAAGATAATGATGACTGCCCCAAGCGAAGCACCTGAAGATACACCGATTGTATACGGGTCTGCAAGCGGGTTCTGCAGCAGCCCCTGGAAAGCGGCTCCCGCCAAAGATAGGGAGGCTCCAACAAAAAAGGCAAGCATCACCCTTGAAAACCTGATTTCCCAAATAATCATTTCTGTGCTCTGCCCTCCGTCATACAGCGGTACATGAAAGATCTTGCCGGCAAGAATAGTTATAATATCAGGGACGGTCACTTGTACCGCCCCAGCCAAAACTCCTAACAGGATGCTGCATGCTGCAAAGCAGACAGCACCAATCAATAAGAGCCATTTTTTATTTTTTGAAGATGTCTGGATAGATAAGTCTGCCAAGCTCTTCAGCTCCATCCGCAAGACGCGGTCCCGGACGGGTAACCAGGTCACTGTTTACATCAAATACCTGTTTCGACTGAACGGCTTTAATGGAGTTCCACCCGCTTCTTGAAAGGACTTGCTCTGCCGGGTTTTCAACATAGTAGCCATACGTTGTGATGATGGTGTCCGGATTGCTGCTGATGATTTTCTCCTCATCCATTTTGACCCAGCCTTCTTCAGAAGCCGCGACGTTCTCTGCGCCGATCATTTCTAGCATTTCGTTCATGAAGGTTCCTTTGCCAGTCGTGTAGATTTCAGGCTGAGGCGATACTTCAATCCAGACGCGTTTTGGCTTTTTTACTTCTTTGGCTTTTTCTTTTATGGAAGCAACCTTCTCCTCCATGTCCTTTATGATCCTGTCTGCCTGATCCAGCGTGTCTGTTGCTTTTCCAATTGTTCTGATTGCCGTGTAAACCTGATCAAATGAAGTTTGTGAACCGACGATAAAAACCTTTATGCCGGCAGCTTCAAACTGCTTGATGATTTCGCCGTGATTTTGTGCATGGTACTCCTGCAGAAGAGCAAGGTCAGGCTGAAGGGCAATGATTTTTTCTGCATTCAAGTCCTGAGCACCGACTTTTTCTATTTTTGCAGCTTCTTCCGGGTAATTGTCATAGTCGGAAACTCCGGCAATTTCATCCTGAAGTCCAAGAGCAAAAAGGATTTCCGTCGTGCTCGGAAGCAGGGACACGATTTTCTCCGGCTTTTCTTCAAGCGTTATTTCGTTTCCTGCATCATCTGTGACCGTAACTGGGTAGGAGGCATCTTGTTTTTCAGCCTGTTCTGTCTGACCGCTTGCAGGCTTTGTTGGATCTCCCTGTGCACATCCTGTGAGGATGCCTGCAAGAAGCATCAGGATAAGGCTTATTCGGGTAAAATATGTAGTCGATTTCATAGATTTATTCCGCCTTTATTTGACTTTTTTCTTAACTGTGTTCTTTTGAAACACCTGCTGCATCAAATGTCGCCATTTCTTTTATCATGTCTGAAGCTGCCTGGACAAAAGGAAAGACAAGAACAGCTCCAGTCCCTTCCCCAAGCCGAAGACCCATTGATACAAGCGGTTTTTTTCCGAGTTTGTTCAAAATCAGGAGATGACCGGGTTCAACGGATAAGTGGCCGGCAATCATATAGTCTTTTGCATGTTCACATATGTGTGCAGCTAAAAGGGCTGATGTGGTGCATATAAAACCGTCCAGGAGCACAGGGATTCTGCGGTAAGCAGCATACAGCATGGCTCCTGTCATGGCGCCGATTTCAAATCCTCCAACCTTTGAAAGAACATCGATCGGGTCACTTGGATCCGGCCTGTGTAGTTCGAGGGCCCTGCGGATGATTTCAGACTTGAAGGCAATTTGCTTCGACTTAATTCCTGTGCCTCTTCCAGTCAGATGTTCAGGCTTGATTCCGGTCAGTGCAGCTGCTATGGCGCTGCTTGACGTTGTGTTGCCAATGCCCATTTCACCGAGAATCAGCAGCTTTGCACCCTTTTCAATGGTTTCTTCCGCAAGACTCATTCCCATTTGAATGCTCCTTAGTGCATCTTTTCGCGACATAGCAGGTTCAGCTGCGAAATTTTTAGTACCGTATCCGATTTTCTCCGCTCTGACACCGGGTATATCTGTTTTGACGCCTGCGTCTACGATTTCAAGAAACCCTTTTACACGCTTTGTGAACACATTAATCGCAGCTCCGCCCGTTAAGAAATTCCTGACCATTTGCCCTGTTACTTCCTGGGGATAAGCAGAGATGCCTTCTTCAGCAATCCCATGGTCCGCTGCAAAGACAATCACGCCTGGAGGGGAAATATCGGGTTTTACCTCTCCCGTCATTTCAGCCAGTTGAACAGCCAATCGCTCTATTTCTCCTAAACTGTTTACGGGTTTAGTCAGCGTTTGTATATAGGCTTCTGCCTCCTGTCCTTTCGCTTTGTTTACTGGTTTAATTGCATCAATAATCTGATAAACATCTATCATTTTTTCACCTCCTTTTCATGATTTCATAGATTTTATCTAAATCCAGTGCAGCTCTTACATGATCTGCAAGTCTGTCAAATTCTCTTTTTTTCAATTCGCGAAAGAAGAGCGAGCGCTCAATCGGCTGCAGCCCTTTCTTGCTGCGGAGCCTGTTCAAAAAGCGCCATCTGAATGCATCATTGTGAAACACATCGTGCAAGTAGGTTCCCGTTGCGTTTTCTTTTGCGTACCCTTCACCGGTCCCTTTTTGGATTGAAAATGGTGATGGGTCATCTAACAGCAAAGTTTGTCCCATGTGTATCTCGTAACCTGAAAGCGTTAGATCCTCATATCCGGGGACAGCACAAGATCCTTCCGTCTGAACGGTTTTCTTATCCGCATACAGGACAGTTGAAACAGGGAAAATGGCAAGCCCGTCCTGTTCTCTAATGCCGGATTCAACGCCTTCTGGATCAAACAGTTTTTCTCCCATCATCTGATACCCGCCGCATATCCCCACGATCTGGCTGCCAATTTTATAGGCTGCCTGCACTCTATTAAATAATCCAGTTTCCTTTAGAAATCGCAAATCTTCAGCTGTATTTTTACTGCCTGGAAGAATAATTAGATCCGGCCGGCCAAATTCTGATGCTTTTCGGACAAAGCGGATATTCACATCAGGTTCCAGTCTCAGAGGATCAATGTCCGTAAAATTAGACAGTCTTGGGTATGAAAGAACGGCGACATCCAAATCTCCTTCAAGATTTGTGCCTCGGGAGTACTGATTGAGGACGAGGGAATCTTCACCATCGATTTCAAGATCTGATATAAACGGGATAACACCAACTACAGGTATTCCTGTGTACTCTTCAAACCATTGGAGCCCCGGTTCAAGCAGGGCAAAATCTCCCCTGAATTTATTGATAACAACTCCGGCAACCCGTTTTCGGTCTTTTTCCTGAAGGAGCTGAAGCGTTCCGACAAGGCTTGCGAAAACACCCCCTCTATCAATGTCTCCCACTAGTAAAACAGGTGCATCTGCAATCTCTGCAACGCGCATGTTGACGAGCTCCCTGTCATTTAAATTGACTTCAGCAGGTGAACCTGCCCCTTCGATTACAACCGCGTCATAGTTCGTCAGCAGCTTGTGCAACGATTTTTTAATCGCTTCAAGACCAAGGCTGAAAAAGTCTTCCCGGTAGACTGCGGTGTTCATGACAGCAAATGGTCTGCCGTGAAAAACGATCTGGGATTCCATCTCTCCTGAAGGTTTAATTAAAATCGGGTTCATATCCGTGTCAGCTTCAATTCCTGCTGCTTCAGCCTGAACTCCCTGGGCTCTGCCGATTTCTTTGCCGTCTTTTGTTATGTATGAGTTCAGTGCCATGTTCTGTGATTTAAAGGGAGCGGTTTTATACCCGTCCTGCCTGAAAATCCTGCACAGTGCGGTTGACAGAATGCTTTTGCCTGCATCCGAATGAGTCCCCTGAATCATGAGTCTGAGCGCCTTTTTCTTCCCATTTTCTTTAATATTCAATTCCATATATGGCGTCGACACCTTCATCGTAATAATGCTTTTCAACGTCGATCACAGAGACGAGATCAGCTATTTCCCTGATTTCTCTTTTGGCGTTTCTGCCTGTCAGGACAAGGTGGACATGAAGAGGACGGTTTTGAATGGTCAAAATGACGTCTTCAAGAGGAAGAACATCGTCCACAGGAAAGGTCTGAATGGCAAGGGCATTGTTGATTTCATCAAGAATGACAACATCGCTTTCCCCGCTCAGAATGGTTTCTTTTGCTGTTATCCAAGCCTGTTTTAAAGCTTCCCGGTGAATCTCAGGTGTTTTGGTCCAGGTAAATCCGGCACCGAGCTGCTGAATACTGACTCCGGGCAAAGCATTTAAAATTGTTCTCTCACCGTATGTCCGCTCAGGAGATTTAATAAATTGCAGAATGGAAACGGTCATTTGTCTTCCGGCAGCCCGCACAGCAAGACCGATTGCAGCTGTCGTTTTTCCTTTTCCATTGCCTGTGTAGACAAGCACTCTTCCTTTTTCGTTTTTCATCGCCATATATCCATCTCCCATCTTTTTAACCAATATAAAAAGGCCCTGACTGAAGACAGTCAAGGCCTAAATAAGCATAGTGAAGTAACGCATACAGGGGTCCTGACTCGTTCTTCCCACCGAAAAACAAGCAAAAATCAATTAAAGCAGGTCTCCTGGCTTTGCGCTTCATCTTGATCCTGAGCCTTCCCGACATTAGAGTCAGTGGCAATTCAGTTTAATCTGCGCTTACAGTAGCGGGGGCTGCGCCGGATTTCCACCGGCTTCCCTATTATCCTGAGTATTCAGGCACTTTAAAAGAATCATATTTTTTGTTCATTGTAATCTATAAAACTGGAAAAGTCATCAAGATTTTTTTAAATTTGTCGTTTTTTCTCTTAATTTGGTTTTCTCAAGCTCAAGTCTCTTTGTCGTTTCCAGCTGAAGAACGTTCCCGAACGTAATGTCGATTTTTTTTGTAAACAGCGGCCCGTCGTAGACGAAAGTATGGTATTCACCAGCCTCTCCCATCGGACAGATGTCTGTATTTAAAGCGCGGTCGATGAATGGCTGATTAACCTCCATTCCGAGCCAGGATGGATCGAGTTTGTCATCCCTTACTCTGATTACAGCTGCTTTATATCCGCTGACTGCAAACTGCTGAAGTGCAAGTATGGCGTTCTCTTTTTCCATCCATAAAGGGTAAAGCGGTTCAAGACCTGCTTCGGCCGAAGCTTTTTCTCCCCACTCCCGGTGCTCGTCCAAATAAAGATCGCCGAAAGCAACAGCTGTAAGGGAGTATTGCTCCTTCAACTCTTTCAGCGCACCGATAAAGTGATCCGTATAGCTTTCATAGGTGCATGATATAAAATGCACTGGTATTTCAAGCGCAAGACTTTGCTGTTTGATCGCATCTATTTTCTCTCCGTGCCCGAATGTTCTTCCAGTTTCAGCCGGAACCGTCGTTATAAGGCATGCGATTTCATGCCCCTCGGCTGCAAGTTTATGAAGGGCCATGCATCCGTCTTTCCCTCCGCTCCAGGATACAGCTGTTTTCTTTTTCAATTCCATCCACCATCCCATCAAGAGTATAGCCTTGATTATGATGGGTTCAGAATGTTTAGTCAAAAAGAAAAATAGACTGCTTTGTTTATTTCACTGCCATTTTTAAGGCTGTCCTGTATAGAAGTTCGGTTCCGAGCGAAATATCTTCCATCGTTGAAAACTCTTTCGGATTATGGCTGATGCCGTCCTTGCAGCGGACAAAAATCATCCCGTAGTCACATTCATAAGACATCGCGAGCGCATCATGAAAGGGTCCGCTCATCAGTTCAGGCGCATTCAGACCGATCTCGTTGCTTGCTGCCCTCATAATTTCCATAATGTCTTCCGAGCAATACCGCGGTTCACTGTTTGTGTCTTCAGATAAGATATATGTCAGTCCGTGATCCTCGCAGATCAGATGCAGCCGTTTTCTCAACTGATTCTCTATGATATTTCTTCTTTCCATTTGAATATCCCTGAGGTCCACCGTAAACATCACTTTTTCAGGTATGATGTTCCGTGAATCAGGAAAAACCTTTAAGCTCCCGACGGTTCCGACAGTAGGTGCAGATGGATCTTCTGAAGCGAGATCATTCAGGGCAACGATGACCTTTGCCGCTCCCACTAAAGCATCCTGTCTCATATGCATTGGCACAGATCCGGCATGGCCTGCAAAGCCTTCAAGCTCAACTGTCAGCCACAATGGGCCAGAGATGCCCGTTACAATGCCAATGGGCGCATCCTTAGACTCAAGAACCGGTCCCTGTTCAATGTGCAGCTCAAGATAGGCTGAAATGCTTCCGGGAGCGTACTCTGACTCCTTAAAGCGCTCGGGATCACATCCGAAGGAAATTAGTGCATCCCGCCGTGTTACACCGTTTTTATCTTTCCGGTCAAGTTCTCCCTCTTCAAGTTTGCCGAGTATCCCTCTGACGCCAAATAACCCTTTATTAAAGCGTGCTCCCTCTTCATCGCAAAAAGCAGCAACTTCGATTGGCATTTCGGGAATAAACGAGTTCTCCTGCAATGTCTGAACGGCTTCGATTGCCCCAAGAACACCGATGACTCCATCAAATCTTCCGCCATACGGCTGTGAATCAATATGGGACCCGAGCATAAGGACAGGTGCTTCAGCTTTTTTTCCCTCGAGCCTGCCAATCAGATTTCCAAAGTGATCTATCCGTGCGGTAAGGCCTGCTTCCTCCATCCAGCCTTTGACTGTTTCAACTGCAAGTTTATCTTCCTTTGACAAGGCAAGCCTCGAAACCCCGGTTTCGCCAATCTTTCCGATTTCGGCGAGTGTATGAATTCTTTCTTCTAATCGGGTTTTATTGATGGTCAGTGTCTGTTCAGGCATGTATGATCCTCCTGTAAAAGTAATAGAATATTCTGTCTTTATACTATAGGAAAATGGAGCTCATTTCATTTTTCTAAATGTAAAAGGATTCAATTGAAGTTCTTACACTTTGTCCATTTCTACCGTTCTATTGTGCTTTTCAGATGAAACCGATAAACTAAAAGAGATAACCAATATCGGCCACTGGAGGTCTTTTTTTCATGAAAGCAAGGTATGAGCTTGATAAAATGCAAATAACGTTAAGCAATGTGACGCTGAGGCATTTTGCGGACAGTTATGTTCTGCTTAAAGCAGCAGATGATAATAAAAATGAAGTGACAATCAAACTCTCACACGAACAGGCTGATTTCCTCGAAGCTGAATTCAGAGAGCTGAACCGCAGGAGAAGAACATACTCTGAAGCTGATCGGGAAATGGATGAGGAAGAAGATGCATATAATTTGTTTTCACCGGAATTTTTAACAGAAGATTAACAAAAAGGATGTCTGCTGCGAGACATCCTTTTTTGCGCTTAAAAAACAGCAGACAAGTTTCCCCCGGACGGGCATATAGTATGGTAAGTACTGCTCTGGGAGGGAAACTATGAAATTTATCGTCATAAAAAAGAAATGGATTGTGATTGCTGCTGTTTTGTTTGCTCTCATTGGCTCCGGAAGCTGGTTTTATCTGAATCAGGATGCAGCTGAGGTCCTTTCCGCACAGCATACAGATGAGAAGGCAGAAATCCATATGGTGACCGGAGAATTCACATCCAAAACTGAAGACGGGCGAAAGATTGAGGCATACCGTTTTGATCCAGGCTCCATTACGATTCAGAAAGGTGAAAACGTTACGTTGACCATCCACGGAGTAAACGGCGCGGAGCATCCCTTCAGGATTGAAGGAACAGACATAAAAGGCGTGGTTAAAAAAGGTGAAAAAGCGGTCATTCCTTTAAAATTTGATGAAGAAGGAACGTACCGTCTAATTTGTGATACGCATTCCCGCCATGGCCAGGGTGCGCCGATGATTGCTTATATTGTTGTGGATTAATACAGCGCAAAAGAGAGCTGAGAAAACTTCAGCTCTCTTTTTTTACCATGCGAACGTCCGGTTCCGATTGTAATGTGAATTTATAAACTGCTGTCATGAAAGGGTGGTTTAGGAGCACAAACTCGGTTGCAGACCGTCATGTAAGTGCTGTAAAACTGGTAACAACAGAAACTCGGGTGTAGAACTTCACGTAAGTGTAGCAAAGCTGGTTTAACAGCACAAACTCAAGTGCAGAAAGTCACGTAAGTGCTGCAAACATGGTTTAACAACATAAACTTAGGTGCAGAGAGCCTCGTAAGTGCTGCAAAGCTGGTTTAACAACACAAACTCGGGTACAGGAAGCCACGTAAGTGCTGCAACCTTTATCTTTCTCCCGAAGCTAAACAGCAGATTCCCCATTTCTTATGTTTCTTCCCCAAACACAGCAATGCTCTGCCGGTCTGTTTTAAAAGATGTGCCATCCCATTTCAGAACATTCATCATGTAGCCCAGACCATCAGCGCTGTATCTGCCTGCAATGTTCTGATAGGTGTCCAGTTCGAAAATGCCATCACGTTCAAAATCGACAGGGTACAGTCCTGAAAGCGGGGCGACCCACCCTTCAACCGGCTCTTTCAGTGTCCCGTCCCTGTTATAGATTTCGCTCAAATACTCTTTTCCTTTATACTGGAGATCGAGCAGATACTTTTTCGGGGGATTTGCGCTTGTCACCCTTGCTTTAAACTGATCAAGGTAAGTAACGGTATAGGTGTTTGATTTGTTGAACGATTCATCATCAAATATCAGTTTATATTGTCCTTTTTCATAAGTGTATATATAAGCATAAATGAGGCCTCCGCTTCCTCCGGTATTAATGATGACGAGGATATCGTCTTTTTTATCTCCCGTAAAATCTCCTAAAAATACGGTCGGGTCATATCCTGCATTTTCTTTGAGCGGGATCTTCTCAACCTGCCCAGTTGCTCCGTTTCTAATTTGAAGAGTGATGTTCTGCAGAAATGGGCTGTCAGGAGTCTGTGATGCCGTCAAAAAAACGGTATCCTGTATGCCGTCGCCTGTGACATCCCCGACTGCCTCTGCAGCAACAAATCTTGCATCTTCTATATAAAAATCCTTGAAATAGCTGCTTCTTCCCCTAAAGTGTCCTGCTGGAAACCAGCCTTGGGCTCCATGTTTCATTATAAGCACATAATCTTCTTGTTGGAGTCTGTAGGCGGCTGCCACCTCCAGAGCATAGTCGCCATCAAAATCAGCAGCGAGCACCGCCTTGCGCATCGCAGGTTCTGTTATTTCAAGCACATAAGCACCTGCAGGCAAAAATGGTAAAATAATCGCAGTATAGTCAGCTTGATACATACTGCACCCCGCTTTCATCAGATTTGATACTTTATCCTATGCTCTTTTATAATGAGATAGGTACATAAGTGGAAATGACGCAAAGGATGAGATTCATATGAAAAAGATAGTTGTGATCGGTGCCGGCATTTTGGGTGCTTCGGCAGCTTATCATTTAACAAAGCTTGGAGCGCAAGTGACTGTAATCGACCGGAAAGACGCAGGTCAGGCGACAGGTGCAGCTGCCGGGATTGTCTGCCCCTGGGTTTCGCAAAGACGCAATAAAGCCTGGTATCAGCTTGTCAAAAAGGGCGCCAGCTATTACCCCGAGCTGATTAGTACGCTCAGGCAGGACGGTGAAACCAGCACTGGCTATAAGCGGGTCGGCGCTCTCATTCTTCAGCAGGACCCGGAAAAAATTGAAAAAATCATGGTGCGTACGGAAAAAAGAAAACAGGATGCTCCAGAAATTGGAGACATTACACCGATGACGAAAGAAGAAACAAAAGAAATGTTCCCTCTCCTGTCAGATGAGTATCTATCTGTTCTTGTAGAAGGAGCCGCACGGGTAGATGGCAGAGCTTTGAGGGATGCGTTAATCCGTGCTGCCCGGAAAAATGGTGCAGAGCTGATAGAAGGCGAAGCGGCCCTTATTTTTCAGCGTGGCCGGGTTTCAGGTGCCAGTGTGAATGGAAAAGAAATTGAAGCGGATGAAGTCATTGTCTG
This sequence comes from Metabacillus mesotrionivorans, assembly GCF_052171315.1. Taxonomy (NCBI): domain Bacteria; kingdom Bacillati; phylum Bacillota; class Bacilli; order Caryophanales; family Bacillaceae; genus Metabacillus; species Metabacillus mesotrionivorans. The sequence goes on from NZ_JBQMFF010000002.1 coordinate 175,185, forward strand.
TGCGGGTGCCTGGGCAAATGAGTTGCTTCAGCCTCTTGGCATCCATTTTCAGGTTACCTATCAGAAAGCACAGATTGCTCATTTTAAAATGGAAACCGAGCAGACTTCAGACTGGCCGGTTCTTATGCCCCCTGCCAATCATTATCTTCTGGCATTTGATGATGGAAGGATTGTGGCAGGCGCCACACATGAGGACGATGTGAACGGCTATGATACGCGAGTGACAGCGGGAGGAATGCTTGATGTCTTTTCTAAAGCCGTGAATGTCGCTCCAGGACTTGAAGAAGGCACATTTCTTGAAGCAAGAACCGGGTTCAGACCGTTCACACCAGGGTTTTTGCCTGTTATCGGGCGGATTCCTAACTGGACTGGTCTCATTGCTGCAAATGGTTTAGGCGCATCCGGACTGACGATGGGTCCTTACCTTGGACTTGAGCTTGCAAGACTTGCACTTGGTTTAGAACCCGACATCGATTTAGCTGATTATCCGGTTACGGGTGCATTGGGAGAGTAAAGCTAAAACATATTACTCTTCCATTAAAAAATCCCCCAAAAAGTCAAACTCGACTTCTTGGGGGATTTCTATTTTTATAATGTTTTTTTTAGATCAGTCCAACCAGCTTCAACCCGATGAAAACAAAGATCCAGCTGTCAAGACGATCCAGAATACCGCCATGACCCGGCAATAGCTTTCCGGAATCCTTCACTTTAAAGTGGCGTTTCAAAGCAGATTCGACGAGATCTCCTACCTGACCGGCAATGGACACGACGAAAATCAGCATAAGCGTTTCTCCGTAAGAAGCAAAAGGATGGAAACTTGCCTGCATTACCAAACCTATAATCAGAGCAATGATAATTCCTCCGACAGACCCTTCAATGGTTTTATTCGGGCTCACATTTGGCGCAAGTTTTCGTTTGCCGAATTTTCTCCCGACGAAATACGCTCCTGAATCCGTTGCCCAGATAGAAATCAGTACGGCGAGGGTCCATATTAAGCCTTCATCAATTCTTGCCTCAGCTAAAAACACAAATCCAAATCCGATATACAGGACACCAATCAGGAGCGTGCCTGCTTTTTCAATGGAATATTCAATGTTAAAGATTGTTGAGGTTAAGAAAAACAATACCAGTGCCAGCAGCACTTTAATCTGAATGATTTCAAATGTCACATTCAGAAACGGCAGCAGCGGCAGGAACAAAAGGATAATCCCGATAATTCCCACAAAATACTTCGTGCCGTACTTTCTGATTTTTATTATGGTCGTTAATTCATGAAAGGCGATAATGGCCAAAATCAGTGCCAAATAAGTAAACCAGAATGCCCCTACATAAAAGGGAATCATGAACAGAATTAAGATAATGATGCCTGTAATCACACGTTCTTTCATTCTTTGCTACACTTCCTTATCTTTTTTTCCATTAATTGATTGTACTATAAAGAAAGGAAAAACGAAAAACAATTCTTTGAAAAGGTGATTTTAATTCAATTTTCATAAATAATCATGCTGCCAGACCAATGAAAAAAACATGCAAGTGGCTCTTTGCATGTTTAAGTCGCTTCATTTGAGCTAATAGGTAGTGTACCCGTTTTGCTTCCTTTATATTTACTTATTGCACCAATGCCCCAAATCACAGCATTTACAGATAAGACAGCCAGTGTAATGATGCCGTCCCAGAATAGCCAGCTGTTTAAAGAATAGACGGAAAGCTGCACCATTGTCTGCTTCAGCAGCATGTAAAGCCCTGGCAGACTATATAAGAACAGTAGTCCTGCTGCAATGATGCCGCCAATAAGGTAACATGATGCAAAGCTTTTAACATAGGACATTTCTTTTTCGGATAATTCTTCTTTCAGGCTTTCGGCACAATCTTTTTTCCGCATATACCCCGTGATTATTTCTTTTGCATATCCATGGAGGCTTGGCATGTTATGCTTGTTCATGATCAGAAAATAAATATCTGTCCGCAGAAAAATTAAAAGCTGCCAGGCAAATCTCATCACAAGAAGCAGCGTAATCATTTTCAAAAGCTTCAAGGCAAATCCTGCAGCCGCCATCTGACCGGCTAATGATAAAAAAAGAAGAAAAGAATCAATAGCCATTCCTGCAGCATAGGGCAAATACCTTTTCTGCTTGGAAACTGACCAGAGCCCTGTCATATCTGCTTCGACCACAAGCCAGTAAAATCTCAGACTCAAATTAAATTTAACCGGTATACCAAGTCTTAAAGCAGCTAAATAATGGCCCAGTTCATGAAGAATGGTCAGCGGCCAGGAAATGAAAAATAATAACAAAAGACTTAGCCCTGTTGCTTCTGCAGCCCAAAAATCTTTGTAGTCAGGACGCAATTCAGGAATACCTGCAATCATACCAATACTGAGAAGAAAAAACAGGACATAACATACTTGACTGATCGGATGAAAAATGAAGGAAGCTGCAGCAGAAAGAGATCTGCTGACAGGTTTTTCATCAGGTGGAATTAAAAACTCTTTCCCGTCAATCGAATAGATCAACTCAAGCTCATGAAGAGTTTCGACAAAATCTAAAACATCCGCATCCATTTGTTCTTTTCTCAGCTGTTCAGAAATTTCGTTCAGCGTTCTGACACCGTCCAGCATATGAATGATGTGAACAGCTTCATACGGGACCCGGATAAATGTACCGCTGACTGGGTCTCCGACTGTAAATTCTTCTCCGTCTGCCTGAACAGAAAGTTTTGCCGTTACTTTAGAATCTAATGTTATATTCATTCAGACCCTGCTTTCTTTAGATAATTCCAGAATTATATTCAGGTCTGCAGGCTCATCTGAGTTCATATGGCCATTGCACGTCGGACAGCCAGATGCTTTTTTCCATAGAGTTTCGGATAATCGTTCAAATGATAGACTGCTGATTTCAAGAGACGAAGATTGATGCTCGGCCCTTTCATATCCCGCAATTTGTTTAGCCAGTTCATTTGTTACCAGACCAGTAATCATAGCGATATTAGGAGCAAAAGCTGTGTTTCTCTTTTGAAAAGAAGCTCCGTAAACGGCTTTCAGCTGGTGGATAAATTCTGGTGCATCCCGTAAACTGTTCAGCAAATAGCAATCAAAGCACCCGTTTTCTAAACCAGGAACATATTTTTGGAGAATAATACTCGTGTGTCCAATGCCTCCAAGAATGTAAGGCTTGCCTAATTTGACACAGGCAAAATTCACCCATCTTGTAGATAAAATGCTTGGCTGATCGATCCCGTTAATGACAATATCCGCTTCCTTTATTACCGGCAGCAGACTTTTTGCATCTTCAATTTTCACATTATGTACATCAACATCAATTTCACTGTTAATCTTTTTTAAGCGATTGCTTGAAGCCTCTGTTTTAAGTTTCCCAATGTCGTCCTCACAGTATAGAAACTGGCGGTTAAGGTTGCTGAGTTCAACCGAATCATAATCAAGCCCTATAATTCTGCCGGTTCCCATCCCTGCAAGTGCAGCTGCTGTTAAACTAAAGCCTCCGAGTCCAAGCAAGGCAACCGTTGTATGTTTTAAGGTCTCCTGGTAAGTGAATCTGCTTCTCTTCAAGGTTGAAAAATTGGAAAAGTAGTTGAGATTTGATCTGTACCTTTCCAGTTCATTTTCACTTAGACATGTGTGTTCGATTGCTGAAGCATCTTCAACAAGTCCATATTCATCCAGGTCATTCAGTATTTCAAGTAAATCTGCATGATCTATGTTCATTTCATTTGCCAGCTCAATTGTATTTCTTGTACCGTCCATCAGGTTCAGCAGGTGCTGGACACTTCCATCAAGATCCTCAAGTTCAAGATTGCCATCCTCTTTGCCGATCTGAACTTTGCCTTCAAATACGATGATTGGCGTATAAATGGTTTTTAAGACAGGTTTCATCTGTTTTTCAGCTCCCTTATACTAAAAAAGGCTTTAGGGACTCTGATGCTTGTCCTAAAGCCTTTTATTCATTACGCGTGATGGTTTACAAGAGCAACCAGCTTTTCAACTTTTTTGATTTTAATTTTCTTCATCCTGACAGCCTCCCCTGTTTTTATTTAATCCATATTTATGTAAATATTGAATTATAATGTAATAGTAAGAAATGGTGGAAATTATGTCAATATTTGAATTATTTTGTTTATTGTGACTTTTTACCTGTTTTGAAAGCTTAAGTCAAAACAAGAATAGAAAAAATGTTGGTAAATACCAATATCTTCTTGTTGGATAACTAGAATACCCCGAGAATTATTTATGTCAGTATAGTTATTTTTACAGGAAAAATGATTCTTTCTGCCTGCGCCATTCCGACCTTTTTTGCACAAAAAAACCGCCTACGCTCAAGCAGACGGCTTTGGGTATGTATTAGTTTGACTCTTCTTCTTCCATCATCTGGTCAAATGCTGACGAAACTTTGTCGAATTCTTCATCTGTTTCAATCGCAGAAAAATCGCCTTCTTCATCTACCTTTAAGAAGTAAATATCGATATCTTCATCTGTGTCTTCCTGAATTTCTTCCACAAACCCTACTGCAACGTATTCTGAACCTTCTACAGTCAGCACGCCAAGCACCTCTACCTCGTGCTCCTGGTTGTTCTCGTCGCTGATTGTAAAGATTTCTCCGATTTCAATTGGTTCCATGTTTTTGAACCCCTTTCAAGCATTCTTCTTGCATGCATTTTATTATACCATTTCTTTCTTGCAGAAATACAGCTCAGACAGCAGCTCTTTTTTGAACCACAGTTGTTTTTTCTTCCTTAAACACGATGTAAAAGTAAATGGCGCCAGCCAGGTATATGATGCCGGTCAGGCTGAAAACATTGGCATATCCCCAATAGGAGCCATATTCAGCGACAACATAAGCAGACACAGGACCCATCGCCGCCCAGCCGAATGAAAAAGCCATCTGGCTTAAAGAATTTGCGATTCCTTTCTGATGATCCGGCACTTTTCTCATCATGAGGGAGGTTTGAATCGGATTGCCTGCGTTCATCAGCGCCTGGCGGAAAAGGAATCCGATGACAGCAAGATAAATGTTTGTTGTAAAGCCTGTGATCAGCAAAAATGGCAGGGACAGCAGCTGCAGCAGGACAACCGCCTTTACTTCTCCCATTTTGCTGACAATGGCAGGTCCAATCAGCATCGCGACCGCTGTTGCGCCTTGACCGAGCGAAAGGATGATTCCGATGGCAGAAAAGGAAATGTCAAACCGGTCTGCAAAATACAGATTTAAGTACGGTATGACTAAACCTGACCCAATCCCGATGATGGCCTGTGCGCCAACAAAGAGGATGACCAGCTTCCACTTTTGATTGCCGTCCCCTGTTTCTTTTTGCTTTTTAGGACTCTGGCGATTTCTTTCTTCTTTCATAAGAATGACAGGAAAGAGTCCGGCCAGGTAAACAGCATTTCCAATCAGCAGGGTCAGTCTCAAGCTGTCTGTGGAATTTATACCCGCAAATGTAAAGAGGTCGGTCAGGACTCCGCCCGCAAGATTGCCGATGACGCTTGCTGCCATCATGACGGCAAAATGAAAACTGAAAAGCTTGCTTCTTTCTTTTTCAGTTGAATTTTCAGCGAGCCAAGGAATCATGGACACCTGAATGAAAGACATAAAAATACCGCTGCCAAAAGCGAATATAAGTAAGAGCAGCTCCCATTCCATAACAGACCTGCCTATCATCAGAACAGCAGAAAGAGCGGCCCCGACAGCCATCGTGTTTTTCCTTCCCTTTCGATCACTAAGAAAACCTGCAGGAACAAGAAAGAGTGTCTGAGCAAGTGCAGTCAGAGCAATGACGTTTCCATTGGTCTGTTCACTGTACCCAAGGTCTTTCAAATACAGGTTATAAAGGGTCATAAAAATACCCATTCCAATCTGAATGAGAATGTTAGCCATAATGGCCAATTTAACGTTTCTGCTGTAAGAGCCGTAGTCTGTTTTAAAACCCCGGAAATAAGTGACCATCAAGATATTTCGCCTCACTAAATAGTTGATCTTCTATTATCATAAGACAATCTCCTGAAATCGCCTATCTTTATTTTCTTAAAAATAAAAAAACATCCAGCTCCGCCGGATGTCTGTTTTCCTTATTTATAAAAAACCTTCTCAACATTATATTTCGCCTGAAGCTCATTGATCAGATACGTTTCGTAAATTTCGCGTTCCATTGGGCTTTCAACGATGCAAACAGCAATTTCGTGCACTTCATCGCGGTGATCTTTGATCGGAGAAACCTGATCCTCAAAATGCTTTTTAATGCGCTGTCTAAGCTTGCGTGCTTTTCCTACAAACAAAAGCTCATCATTAATATTAAAGAACATAAAAATTCCGCCTTTATCGCGGGGAATTCTGTTGTAATCTGTAAAGCCGTATTCGCTGCTAAGAGGAGCTTCTACAGGCTGTCCTTTTACGGGGTTTCTTGTCAGTACAACGTCTGATCTTGGTATATCGATTTTTATCATAAATTACACTTCCTATATTCTTGTTTTTAAAACAACTTATGTATTATCTCATATTGGCGCATAGGATTGCTACCGTTTTTAATAAATGATTTTACGGCCGTCAATCAGGTAAAAATGGCTGTCTTTTTCAGCAAACTGCACGTTTTCTCCTTTTTCAACCCGTTCAAAAACAGATGACGAAACGGCAAACACCTTCCCGGTTGATAACCTTATCATATACACAGCCTTTTTTTGAACGTTTATTCCAGTTTCTGTAATTGAATCTTCCCGGATTTTTTCCATGATTTCTCCACTGAGCGTGTTAACCGTTAATTCTTTTTCTATAAAGCCTGTCCAAGCAGCATACAGGAAGAATCCGGTTAGAAAAAGAACAGCTGTATGGAAGAAAACTCTCATGTTTAATCACCTCTTTATAGTTATACCCAAAATGAAACGCTGCAGACTCAGTCTGCAGCGCTCTTAAGCTTTATTTCTTTCACTTGTTGCCTGAGGTCATCCGGCCACCATGCTCCGCAGTCATCCGAAACCACACAGGCTGCGCACTTCTCTAAATCGTACACTTTCATGCCCGTGATAGGCGGTGCGTACAGATGAAGGGTAATCAATCCGGTATTGCCGGCCTCAGCCATTTTGTGTATGCCGAATTTTGGTGCAAAAAAAGTCTTTCCTTCTCTTTTTAGTTCTGTGAAGAGTTCATAAGGAAGTGCTTCGCCTTTTACCTTATACACTGTATTTTTGGACACACCGCTTATGACCTGTATCCACCCGAATGAATGCCCGTGGTCATGAGGAGCACACTCAAGGTCAGACCAGTTCATAACAAGCAGTTCAAGCTGTTCATTTTTATAAAGAAGTTTTCTGTAATAGGGTTTGCTCCTGTCGTCTTTTATGAGAGGCATCAGCTCCTCTTTGTGAATGTTTAATTGAATCAGAGCATTATAAAGCTCTTCCTCTGTAGCTGTTTTTACGCCATCCAGGATAAAGGTGATTCTTTCTGACAGATTCAGGCGGCATTCCTCCCTCTTTTGAGCCTTATTACATTCCTATGCTATGAAAACTTATCCTTATGAGGCTTCTGCATGTGATATGATGAGGGATGGAGAATATTTAACAGTTAGGAGCATGAATGTGAATTCGAAAGAAACGCAAGAACAAATCATCCGCAACTATCAGCGGGATGAGCAAATGATGGTCCTTGTCTTTGCCCAGTGGTGCGTAAACAATGATCTGGATCCTGCAGAGCTGTATGCGCGTGCATACCCTGACCAACTTGAAAATGCCGAATTAAAACAGGCAATCGAGCTCACTGTCCCGAAAGAGGAAGCAGGAGAAATACCTGATCATACCCTGCTTGGCGTCCTGTCACTGTTCGGAAATGATGACTTGGCATTTATCGTGACAGAAGAAATCTCAAAAAGAAAAAAAGGATAAAAAAAGATCCCGATTATTTCATCAGGGATCTGAACGTTTCATCAGTTTGTTTTTTTAGTTCAGACTGCAGTTTTTTCCATTGAAGAAAGACTCTGAATTCATCCTTTGTTTTATCTGAACGTGAGGCAGTCATGACGAGCTCTCTTACTTCCTGTTCTGTATGTTGTTTGCCCATATTATGACCCTCCTGAAGCATGTTTTTAAATAATTCGTTTTAAAGAACGGTTTTATGGGCGACTGCTTTCCATTTCAATAGCCAAAAAACCTGGAGCTGTTAAAGGGCTCCAGGTTTTTTCTTATCCAGTCATTTCAGAAACGATGATGCTGCAGACCCTATCGAATTGTCCTTCAGCCGCACAGCCCTTTCCTCTCTCAAGCTCCTCAAGCAGACTTTTAGCTTTAGAAAGATAGGATATTCCATCTTTCATTTTCTCTTTATAGGCTTGAGTCGTTCGGTCAATTTCAGCAGAAAAGGCCTCATCCGTTCCTGGTGCAATGCACAAATCATACATATCGACTATGTCATCCGACTCTTTTTCCGGTTCATATTCATGCGGGGCCGTACTGTCAAAAATCGCAAGTCCAAGCTCGCGCAAAATGACCATATCAAGACTGTTCGGGTCAAAACCGCAGTGATAAATTTCCACGTCAAATCCTTTGTTTGCACCTTCAGCGGCAATCTTTTTCAGCATCGTTGATTTTCCGGATCCTGCTCTGCCTTTTATAAAATAGCGCTTATCTATGTCTGCTGTCAGATTTGGGATAAAATCTGCAGCTCCATCCGGGGTGGCTGCTCCCAAAAAACGGTGTTTGACCACTGCGGTTTTACCTGCAGTCTGTTCTCCGTAAAAGGTTTGAATCAAACGCTGTGCCAATTGATCTGCTTCTGAAAAGTCCATTTGTGAAATATATATATCCTCGATATCATCATGAGCTTTCAGGGAGGCAGCAAAAGCTGCATATGCCTTTTCATATTCAGCTGCCACTCTTGCTGTAAGTCCGCCTTTGCGATCTGCAGACAGCAATTGGCTGTTTTCAGTCTCCATAACAATCACCTGGATGGCATCGGCAGAAACAAATTTCCTGATTTCTGACACGTCGCAATCTAAAAGAGCAATTCCCTTATTTGTTATAAGCAGCCCTTCCAGCCAATCCGGATGAAATGGACAGTGGAGGATATCGAGTGATTCCCCGTTCGCTGTCAGAGTTTCACTGACAGACTGCATACATAAAGACCTTGCCCTTCTTGACCCGCCTTCTAATAAGAACACCTGGTTTATGCCCTCCAGTACGGATTCGTACAGACTGTAGTAGCCCTTCGCTGTATTGCCGCAGGGGAAGTAATGAAGCGGTTTTCTGCTCATCCAATCATCCTCTCACCTTTTCTGTTAACATATGTAACAGATACGGATGGGTGAACGCCTAAAAACAAAAGTTGAAGCGCCTTGCTCAGATCCGATGGGCAGAAAAAATCTGGCAGAAAAGTTCACGTCCCGCTTTTTGGCCGTGTTCTGCCAGAAGATCCAGGCTTAAAGGATTATGGATAGTAATCAACAAATATCCATAAATTCTTTTTTATATGTTTAATAAATTCAATCTTCTTTTGTAGACAAACGGATTTATTTAAATGGTTTATGCAGGATATAAATGAAGATCATACTAACTTAAAGGTAATTCAACAGCAAAGATCGTTCCTTCATTTTCCATACTCTTCACATGAATCAGTCCACCATGCAGTTTAACAATAGCCGCAACAATGGATAGTCCCAATCCTGTTCCCTCAACTGAATGCGTCCGTGCGGTATCTGCTCGGTAAAAACGATCAAAAATTTTTTCTTTCTCTTCATCATTCAACCCGATCCCCGTATCTTCAAAGGTGACCAATACAGATTTTTCTTTCTCTTCAATCAATATTTCAATACTGCCATTTGATTTATTGTATTTGATGGCATTGGTTAACAGATTATCCCAAACCGTATTAAGTAAAGAAGGGTCCCCGACGATTTCCACATTTGGTAATGTAAAACCGAGCGTAATACCTTTTTCACCCATTTGCCACTGATAGCTTCTCACCAGTTCCTTCATTTGCTCCCCAACATTAAATGGCTTTCTTTTCATGATATCTTCATCACGGTCTAACGAAGCAAGAAGTAATAATTGTTTCGTTAATGTAGAGAGCCTTTTAATTTCTCCATTGATGATAGAAATGTAATGGCTTTTTTCTTCTGGACTTATTGATTCACTTTCCAATAGGTTTGTATACCCTTTTATATTGGATAGCGGTGACTGTATATCATGAGAAATATTCGAAATGAACTCTTTTCTCATATCATCCATTTGTTCCAGTTTACGTGCCATTCGTAAAAAACTGCGTGAAAGCTCTCCTAACTCATCATGGCGAGTAATATCAAGTTCAACATTAAAATACCCATTAGACAGTGACTTTGTAGCTGTTGTAAGTTTTGAGATTGGATTCACTAAATATTTTGCAGTAAAAAGAACCATAACGATACTGATAATAATCATTAATGCCAACAGCCACGCAAATAAAAAATGCATCTCGTTAAAAAGGAGTTTAATATCCGGTCTAAGGAAAAGAGCATACTTTTCCTTATTATGTGCTAACGGAACACCAATCGTATTCTTCAATTCGTTTGCAAAAAAACCAGTGACGAATGTTTCCTGAGGAAAATTTAGAATGCCATGAAAAATATCACCGTTTAATACTTGTTCTTTAGCGGAATTAGACAGAGTATTTTCCCGAAATGGTGCACCAAAATAAGATTCATTTCCAGAATTGTCAACCAAGAAAATTTGATACCCAGTCGAAGAGATATTATTCAAATAATCTTTAAGATTTATTTCGGGATGGTTCTCGGCGAATTCAGCAATATCTAATGCGATTTTTGTATTTTTTTGATCATTGTAAGGTTTTAATTTTTGCTGATAATACGTATTGGAGATTAAAAAAGCAAAGATCCCGCTAAAAATCATAATTCCAATAGTAATGACAACAAACTTCACATATAGAGATTTCATCTGCGATTTGCCTCCAGCGCATATCCAACTCCACGCACTGTCTTAATTTGAAAATCATCCGTCAATTTTGAAAAACGTTCCCTTAACCTTTTCACATGAACATCAACAGTTCGTTCATCCCCTTCATAATCCAAACCCCAAATATGTTCTATTAGATGATCACGTGAAAATACTTGCATAGGATTCAAAGCCAGAAAATACAGTAGTTCGAATTCCTTTAAGGGTAAAAGAATCGTTCGATCCCCAATCTGAACTTCATAGTTTTTTTTATTTATCGTTGTATTTCCTAAGCGAATGATAAATTCATCTGAGTGTTTATCATATCGTCGCAATAAAGCTTCAATTCTAAAGTGTAATTCTTTTGGTTCAAATGGCTTGACCAGATAATCATCCGTCCCTGATTTAAATCCTTCTTCTTTATCCTCAATTTGATTCTTGGCTGTTAAAAGAATCACTGGCAGATCATAATCCCTTCGAATCTCCCTTGTTAATGCATAACCATCCATAAAAGGCATCATCACGTCCACTACTGCTAAATCACATGTTTCTCTATTAAGAACTCCTAACGCTTCAGTACCGTCTTTTGCTTGAAATACTTTATATCCAGCTTCGGATAAGTGGATATTTACCAGCTGTAAAATATTGATATCGTCATCTACAATTAGAATGGTTGTCATTTTGTATTCCCCTATTTTTAATTTAATTAAAATATTTGCTTTTACCATTAAATGTACATTTAGTAAATTATAACAAAGAAACAGCCCCGTAGAATTATGCAGGCTGTTCATTTACATTTTACTTAAATTAATGTGTTCTCCAGCTTTCAATTTCCGTTTTGCAAAACCATTCCATCACTCATTTTGATGACATGGTCAACGCAGGAAAGCATTTCTTCATCATGGGTAACCATTAATGTAGTAATATTTAATGTTTTAGTTAAATCTCGAATTAACGACATAACATCTTTAGACCTTTTCGAATCTAGACTTGCAGTTGGTTCATCTGCGAAGAGAATTTTAGGTTTATGGATGATTGCACGAGCGATTGCAACTCGCTGTTTCTCCCCACCCGATAATGAAGATGGATAAGCAGTTTTCCGATGATCCATTTCAACTAGTTTCAGGATCCTATTAACTTCTCTTTTTTGTTCATGTTTCCTTAATTTTGATTCAGAAACCTCCAGCATTAGCATGAGTTGTTCTTCAACTGTGAGAAAAGGAACAAGATGAGCAAACTGAAAGACAAAACCAAATTTGCTTGCCCGTATTTTTCGAACCTGTTCAGAACTCATGGCAGTCATATTCTTACCATCAAATATAACGTGCCCATTTGATGCAGGCTGCAGTCCTGCAGCTATTGTAAGGAGTGTACTTTTACCAGAGCCCGAGGCACCCACTAATGCTGTTACCTCTCCTTCTTTAAGAGACAGGTTAATTCCTTTTAGTATTTCTTCCTCTACTTCACCGTTAGTAAATGTTTTTCTTACTTCATCAAGTGTTAATATTGTCATATTAAGCCTCTCCTTGCTGTATTGCTTGTAAAGGTTCGATTTTTTGGATTTGTATACCTGAGAGTGTAGCTCCAATAAAACCGATCATTAGGAAAATGACAGATAATTGTGCTGTTGCTTCAAAGGTTAAATGGAAAGGCATTCCTTCAGGTGCAGCCATATTAAAAACTTGGCTGAGTGTAATAGACAAAGTAAGTGCAATGATTGTAATAAAAAGCATTTGTGTCCACATCATTTTAAAAAGCTTGATGGTTTTTATACCAATTGCTTTTAAAATACCGTATAAACCAATTTTTTGAACGTTCATCATATAGAAAAAGATAGCAAACAACATTCCGCTAATGACAACCAAAAACCAAACAATCATATTTAAAGACATCTGTTCTGCATTATAACTTGGAATTGTATGGAGGAAATCTTTGGTTGAAAATGATTGTAAGCCAGTAACTTCTTGTGAAGAATCTCCTCCTGGCATAAAAATCAATTGCATTTCCATCACTCGATACATTTCCTGATAATTCTTCATACTTATATAAGCAACAGGGGTATGGCTATATTTCTTTTGATCAACAAAACCCTTTACGATAAACTCACCACTAAATTGATTACTAGTTAAGGCATCTCCAACTTTTATACCTTTATTCTTCAATGAGCTATCTAAAATTATTTCTCCATCTTTAACATTACTAAATAACTTTGAATCAGTGGATGTAACAAAGGCGACGCTTTGCTGTTTATCATCCATGTCATTTAGAAAACCCATTTGAATAGAAAATGCCACAGCATCTTTTTGTTTGTTCAGTATTTCTTTTTGTATATCACTGTCTATTTTTGATAGGTTATAAGTTTCTTCTGCGTCTTTATTCATATAAAAATGCCCTTTTGGCAAATCTTTAATGAGGGAAGCATTGTCTTGCGATAATCCATTTGCTAAACCAGATATGATAAATGTTAATAAACTAACGAGAAAAACAATTGAACCTAAAATCAAAAATCTTATTTTATTTTTCTTGATTTCTTTCCAAGCAATATTCATCTTTTATTTCCTCCCATCTCTTCTTGACATTCATAGTTTATAAATCGAATATGAACGGAAGATGAACAGTAAATGACATTTGAACTGAAATTTATTGAACAATGAAAAGAAAAAACCTGCATGGCTGCAGGTTTTAACAAAGTGTATCTATTCAGTTTTTTCTAATGCTTCTGCAAGCTGAAAAAGAAAGCTGTAAAGCTTTTCAAAAATTTCCTCAAGCGCATCTTCTTCGCTGAAGTCCGCGAGCAAGCTGCAGTCAAAATTTACATCCCACATTCCGTCCTTATCATTGAAAAGAACCTCGAATTCTTCAGGATTACCCCCGGCCTTTTGCAAGAAGTATTCTTTTAGCGCTGTTCCTTTTGCCTTTTTATATTTTAAACCAAGCAGGAACTTATAGGTTGAAAACACGTCATCATGCTCAAAAGAAATGTTTTCTGCCCCGACATAGTCAAACCAGTCAGATTCAATATAGATGAATTCCGATTTGTTCACTCTTACATATGAACCTTTTTCCTTAAGGAAGGATTCAGGGTTCTCAGCAGAGATCAGCTCCTCTGTTTCCTTGTTAACGCGCTCAAGGTACGCTTCTGCAAAACGGGGAAGATCAGGTTCCTCAAGTTTCACGTACTCTGGCAGAAAACCGTTCTTTTTTGCATACATTTTTTCGGTGGTATAGATTCCAATCGCATCCGGTTTTTCATCAATCAGATGCTGGATATACGTTTTCATTTTACTTTGCAGCATAGTTCATATCCTCCATTACTTCCAATTCACTTCTTATCATAACCCAACAGCAGACAAGATGAAACAAAGAGAGAATCCTCTCGCGGATTCTCTCTTATGTGTAATTATCCTGAAGCGCTTTTCCGAGCAGTTTTTGGCATCTGTCAAGCTCTGTTTTCAGCTGCTTTTTATATAGCTTTGCTTTTTCGTAATCCTCGAATTGATAATACACAACCTCCTGAAGCTTCATCCCCTCTTTTTTCCGCTTGACCTGTTTAAGAATGCCGTCCTCGATCAGTTCGTGCAGGGACTTGTAAACCTCTGAATGATTTGGCCTGTATCCGTAAATTCTGAACTCATCGCGCAGAACATCAAGAAGCTTCAGGCCGTAGAGTCTGTCCTGCTCTGTCATTCGAATCATATAAAGCTTTAAAAAGGCTCTTTGCTTCAGCAAAAACCCGCTGGCACTTCTCTTCTCGCCCATTGAAGACATCTCCTTTTACAGTTTTACATGTTCTAACTATTCAATGTTTTATAAGAAATTCCTGCAACTTAAGGGAAAATAAGACTTTTTACCCTTTTAACCATATGGGCGAGATTATAATGATGGGCTAGACTGAAATTTGGAGACGTGTTTATATTTATCATTGATTATTTGGAACATAGTTTTAGAAGAACGCATCTCCCGGTATTCTTTTGCTGATAGCTTTTTTGTCTTTTTGGTTCCTTTATTTAAACCCTTATTGATTATTTAGAACATGGTTCAATTAGTAAGGGTTTTTAAAAGAAAAGGACTTGATTGAATGATCAAGTCCTTGCTGTCTATTCATTTTTTTCAATAAAGTATGGATTAAATCCAAGATTTTTTCTCATTTCATCGGTAATTTGCAGATCTTCTGCAGCACCTGCAGCTCCATTTTCATTTTCTGCCTGGATGCTTCCATCGTAATGCATTGGTTTTTGATCCATATGGATGACCACTCCTGCCTTTTTTTGTATAAATTATACCATTTTCATCCAAAAATATCCTTATTAATAAGAAAAATTTCCTGTGAAGAATGTGGCATTATATCTTTGTTAGAATGCCCAGAGCCGGCTTTCTCAATCAAAAAAGACAGGAAAAACCCTCCTGTCTCAAATACCTTTATTCCAATGTCTGATCTTTATACCGTGCCTGATCCTCTTTGCTCCTGGTCCCTTTCTCTACATGCTGCGTTTCTTCCCCCATTCCCTTTAAAAAGGTAAGGAGCAGGGTAACTGCCCGGTTCACTTCAGGGTCTTTGAGAGATTTCGCGAGATCGAAATAGCCCGTTTTTTCGTTCGTTTCTTTGTTTACAGCCACTCTTGCAATTCCGGAGTTCACTTTCATTAAGAACGGCTCAAGCTGTTTGACGTTAATCATGCCCAAAACACCAGTCATCAGAAGCAGATTTTTTATGGTATTGGCTGTTTCTTTGTTGTCAGCGGTTTTTACAAGTATGTCCAGGATTTTGTCCCCCTGGCCAAAAAGTCCTTTCATGAGCGAGAGAATGCCCTTATCCTGCATATGATCAAGGATTTCAAGTGTGTCCTTGATCACTTCTTTATGAGTGATCAAGGCATCTTCGATTTCTCTTAAATCCCGGCTTCTTTTTACTTCGTCCGATATTTCCTGCCGGACAATGGTCTTAGTCGCTTTTGCCACTGCTTTTCCCCTCCTTTTGAACAAGATCTCCCGGAAACACGTAATCTTTTCGTTTCCACTTTCGTTCAACTTCAACGCCTCTTTGCGGATTTGGATGGCCAAAACGGAAGTTTGTCCGCGGCAGAGGATTCACTCCTTCTGTCTCAAGAACTTCAAGCTTGGCCTTCACTTCTTTATAGGCAGGGGTATCTGTATCTTTATCGGCATAGCTGCTCGTAATCAGATTGATCGCCGCCTCCCCGGAGTCATTCATCGGCAAGTAAACTTCTTTCCCCTTCACCCTTTCTGTTACGATGCACTGCACTTTCACCTTTCCATACGGTGAAATGAGTCTTACAAGAGAGCCGTCTTTTATTCCCCGCTCCAAAGCGAGCTCTGGTGAAACTTCAAGGAAGGTCCGCGGTGTTTTGGATGTAATCCCTTCGGATTTGTATGTCATATTGCCTTCATGGAAATGTTCCAGCAGACGGCCGTTGTTTACATGGATGTCAAATTCTTCGTCAAATTCAACCGGTCTTGTCCATTCCACCGGATGAAGGCGCGCCTTGCCGTCCGGAAAAGGAAACTCATCCAAAAAGAGGACGGGTGTATCTGTACCGTCCGGCTTTACCGGCCAGACAAGACTGCTGTAGCCTTCAAGACGTTCGTAAGTGACTCCTGCAAAAAGAGGAGCAAGCTGTGCTGCTTCTGCCATAATGTCTGAAGGGTGATCATAGGTCCAGCCTGCGCCAAGCTGATTGGCAATATCCATAATGATCTTCCAGTCAGGTTTGGAATCTCCAAGAGGTTCCAGCACTTCGTAGAGTCTTTGAACTCTCCGTTCTGTGTTTGTGAAGGTCCCTTCTTTTTCAAGACTAGGACTTGCCGGCAGGACAACATCTGCAAATTCGGCTGTTTTTGAAAGAAATAAATCCTGTACAACAAAAAAGTCGAGCTTTTCATAAGCGGCATGAACATCGTTCATATTAGAGTCCACTACACCCATTTCTTCCCCTTTTAAATACATCGCTTTTACACTGCCGTCATGAATGCCGGCAACCATTTCATGATTGTTGAGGCCTGGCTCGGCAGGAAGTTTCACTCTCCAGGCTCTCTCGTACTTTTCTCTGACAGTATCGTCCGTTATTTTTTCGTAGGACGGCAGCCGGTCAGGCATGCTGCCGAAGTCGCTTGCCCCCTGGACATTGTTATGGCCTCTCAGCGGATACGCGCCGGTATGAGGTCTGCCATAATTGCCCGTTACAAGAAGCAGATTTGAAATGGCCGTGCTTGTATCACTTCCGCCTGAGTGCTGCGTCACGCCCATGGCCCAGAGGACAACCGTGCTTTCCGCTTCGTGAATCATTTTTGCGATTCGAATCATCTGCTCTTTTGGAATTCCTGAAAGCTTTTCTGCTTCATCAAGCGTGAATTTCTTGATGCTTGAGAGGTAGTCTTCAAATCCATTGACTCTATTTTTAAGAAACTGGCGGTCTTCCCATCCCTGTTCAATCATGTAATTTGTTACAGCTGAAAGCCACACAAGATCCGTTCCCGAAGCAGGCTGGATAAACAGATCAGACCGCTCTGCCATTTCATGCTTTCTGAGATCCGCCACGATCAGCTTTTGGCTGTTAAGCTTGTTGGCACGCTTAACCCTCGTTGATAACACGGGATGAGATTCAGACGTGTTTGAGCCGATGATCAGGACCAGTTCTGCCGCTTCTATGTCTTTGATCGTCCCAGAGTCGCCGCCGTACCCGACTGTGCGGAAAAGTCCCATTGTGGCCGGAGTCTGACAGTACCTGGAACAGTTATCAATGTTATTCGTCCCGATGACCGCTCTTGCAAGCTTTTGCATCAGATACGATTCTTCATTCGTACATTTGGAAGAGCTGATGAAGCTCAGAGCATCCGGACCGTACTCACTTTTAATTTCAGTGAATTTTTTTGCAATCAGGGACAGAGCTTCTTCCCATTCTGCTTCTCTGAAGTGGTTTCCTTCTCGGATCAAGGGTTTTGTCAGCCTTTCTTCACTGTTTACAAAATCCCAGCCGAACTTTCCTTTGATGCATGTGGAGATTCCGTTTGCAGGAGCATCCGGATGGGGTTCCACTTTAAGGATCTTGCGGTCTTTTGTCCAAATGTCAAAGCTGCATCCGACTCCGCAATAGGTGCAAACCGTTTTTGTTTTCTTGATGTTCTCATCCCTCATAGCAGATTCCATATCCGAAATGGCGAGAATAGAGCCGTAGCCGGTTTCCACATTTTTCGTCAGTTCAATCATGGGACGGAGCGTCTGTTTGCTGATTCCAGTCAGATAACCAGCTTCCCCAAGCATCCCTTTTTCCATCATGGCATTGCAAGGACACACAGTTGAGCAGTGGCCGCAGGAGACGCATGAAGATTCATTAATGGGAACACCGTTGTCCCAAATGACACGGGGCTTCTCTCGCTCCCAGTCAATGGAAAGCGTTTCTGTTACTTGAACGTTCTGGCACGCTTCCACACATCTTCCACACAGAATGCACTGATCAGGATCATATCTGTAAAATGGATTGGACATATCTTCTTTGTAAGGTTTCTGAGTAAAAGGAATGCTCTGATGATTGATTTTCATCGCTTTTACCGTATTATGTATATCGCATCCGCCGTTGTTGTAGTCGCAAACCGTGCAGTACAATTCATGATTTTGCAGGATTCTGTCCATCGCGATGAGCTGTGCCTCTTTCACCTCGGGAGATTCTGTATCCAGTACATCTCCAGGATGTATCTCAGTTGAACAGGCTCTTCTAAATTCACCGTTCACTTTAATAAGGCATGTGTCGCACGTCTCAATCGGCCCAAGACTCTCGTGGTAGCAAACGGAAGGAACGTCTGTCCCGTGACTTTTTAACAGCTGAAGTGCTGATTGATTTTCATCAGCATAAACCGTCCGCTTATTCACTTGAATAAACTGTTTTTCAGACAAAAGAACCTCTCCTTTCAAAGAAACCTCTCTCTGTATTTCTTTTTCCATCGTTTGAATTCCTTTTCGGAAATTATATGAAAGCGTTTACTTAATGAAGCTAAACGAAACCCGGGCATGTTCCCGGGTTTATCCGCCGCTCACAGGCGGTATAAAGGCGATCGTATCTCCATCATTCAGTATGGTGCTGTCATCTGCAAATTCTTCATTAACTGCGATCATCGCCGTATAAATGCCCTTAAGCATGTAGGTTTCAGAGAGAACCGCTTTCATTTCACCTGCAGTCATGCCGGCAGCCTGCATTTGAACGCTGCTTTCTCCGGCCTGGTCCCCAAGATGGGCGAAAAAAAGTATGGTAATCATGCAAGCTCTCCTTTCCCGGGTTTGCCTTCCGGATAGGAAACAGTCTCAAGCTGGTTCCCGATCCATTCCATGCCGTCATCCCAATGCTCTTTTTTCCAAATAGGGACGATTTCTTTAATTCGTTCGATCGCATATTCATTGGCTTCATAGGCTGCCTTTCGGTGAGGGGATGAAACGGCAATGACGACAGCCGCTTCTGAAATCTCAAGCCTGCCGGTTCTGTGTGTAATGGCTGCTGCTGTGCCCGGCCATTTTTCACTTATTTCTTTTCCGATTTGCATGAGCATTTTTTCTGCCATCGGCTTATATGCCTGGTATTCCAGAAACAGCGTTCTCTTTCCATTTGTCATTTCGCGAACCGTTCCGATAAATAAGGTAATGGCACCGGCATTTCGGTTTGCTACTTTGTTTGCCGTTTCTTCTGCTGATATCGGCTTTTCTGTTAGTTCAAATAGACTTTGATTCATACTGTTTTTTCACAACCTTCATTAAAAAATCCAAATAGAGATGCTCCTCATCATGAAAACTGAAAACAGGCACACTTGTATGAACCATTTCCTTCTTATCCGCAATGACACAAACAATTCCATTCAGTTCAAGGAGACTGAGGTCCTGTTCGTTTCGTATGCACACTGCTTTTGGATACAGTTCATGTTTATAGCCTTCAATTAAAATGAGATCCAAATCAAGCATGCTGTAGATCTTCAGCAGTTCTTCAAGCGTCCATGATCCAGATCCAAGCGACAGCTGAAGAACGCCGCCTCCTTCAACTCCTGCAAGCTTTGAGCCGGCCATTAAATGCTTCCCGCTGTCTTTTTCTTTCACGATCTGATCAGGAGTTCCGCCGTGGCCGTGATGTTTGATTGTCCCAGCCTTATAGCCTTCATTGTGTGCCTTTTTGATCAGCTGTTCCATCACGGCGGTCTTTCCTGAATTCTGAAAGCCTGTTATCTGAAGGATGGCGCGTTGTTCACCCAAAGCCAATCACTTCCCTTTTGATCGTCCAGCAAAAGAATGTCCGTCATCATTCCCTCTTTATATCCTCTTGTTCCGCCCGGAAGCACTATCAGGGCATTTGCATCAGCCAGTGATGAAACGGCGCTTGATTTATCAAAGCCTGACGGCACAGCTTTCAAAGCCCCGTCTTCATAGACAACGGTTCCGCGGACAAACCTTGTAAAGGGATTTGCTTTCTCAAAATGCTTTCCCAAAACGGCTTTTTCTTTTCTGATGTGGGGCTTTCTGCTGAAGCAGCAGAACCTGATCACGGGCCTGACAAACAGTTCAAAACCGACGAAACAGGCTGAAGGATTTCCCGAAAGACCAAAGAGGAGTTTCCCGCGGTGTTCAGCCACCGTCGTTACGCTTCCGGGCCTCATGGCAATCTTATTAAAGAGGACGGATGCGCCAATTCTTTTATAAATATGGGGCAAATAATCATAGTCACCGACTGAAACTCCGCCTGTCGTAAGCAGCACATCCACTTTTAAGAGGGCATCCTGAACGGCCTCTGTGCACTGATCAAGGTCATCGCTGAATTTGCCAAAGTAAAGAGGTTCTCCTCCTGCCCGTTTAATTTGGGAGAGGAGCATATATGTATTGCTGTTGCGGATTTTTCCGTCCTCGAGGGGTTCATCAGGGTTCAGAAGCTCGCTCCCTGTTGTAAGAACGCCAATAACCGGTTTTTTAGCAGCGGGAACTTTTGCATACCCGAACGCTGCCAGAAGGGCTGATAGTCCCGGTGTAATGAAAGAGCCCTTTTCAGCAAGGACTGTACCGCTCCTTGTGTCTTCTCCCCGGAATGAAATGTTTTCGCCCTGCTTCATCTCTCTCTTTAATTCCACTTTTGACCCGGCAAGAGGTTTTGTCAGCTCGAGCATCACAACGGCATCAGCCCCTTCAGGCAGCTTGGCCCCTGTCATAATTCTTACTGCCTGCATGTATCCGATTTTTCCTTCAAAAACAGATCCTGCACCGATTTCTCCAACAACTCGAAAGGCTGCTCTCTTTTCTCCTGAGAGTCCTGCTGTATCAACAGATCTGACAGCATATCCATCATAGGGGGAGCGGTCAAACGGCGGAACATCATGATCAGCAATGAGATCTTGTGCGAGAAATCGGCCGTAAGACTCCTCAAGAGGAATATGTTCCGCGCTGCCGCGAACGGCATGAGCCATTACTAGATTTACAGCTTCTGAGACTGGGATTGGGGTTCTAATTTCGATCACGGCTACCCTCCTATATGGGACATTTCAATCTTTTGTCTGGCTTCTTTCTTATTCATCCGTTCATCTGAATAACGGTCATGGCGGAGATTCCAGACGTTCGCAATCTCTGCTTTTAGCATGGCGTCATCTATATTTGAACGAAGCAAAGATCTTAAGTCATGGCCTTTTGAAGCAAACAGGCATGTATATAGAGTTCCCTCAGCTGAAATTCTGGCCCTGGAGCATGACGAACAAAAAGAATCCGTTACCGATGAAATGACGCCAATCTCACCGGAACCGTCCATGTATTCATACCTTGAGGCAACCTCGCCAGGATATGCCGGCGGTATCGCTTTAAGAGGGTATTTGTCCTCAATCACCTGCAGTATTTCCTGCTTTGATGCCACTTGAGAGAGCTCCCACCCGTTTGCATTGCCGACATCCATATATTCGATGAACCTCAGCGTGTGTCCTTTTTCTTTAAAAAAAGAAGCCATGGGCAGAATTTCCGTCTCATTTACACCTTTTTGGACAACCATGTTTATTTTCACAGAAAGGCCGGCTCCTGCCGCTGCCTCAATTCCTCCTATCACCTGGGCTGCTTCGCCTCTCTTGCCATTCATGGATAAAAAGAGATCACGATTCAGCGCATCAAGACTCACCGTTACTCTCTTTAATCCTGCTTCAGCAAGCTCAGAGGCGAACGTTTTCAATAATGACCCGTTTGTGGTCAGTCCGATATCGTTTATTCCGTCGACATTTCTAAGCATGGCAATCAGGACCGGAAGTTCTCTTCTAAGAAGAGGCTCGCCTCCCGTAAGCCGGATTTTCTGCGTACCGAGTGAAGCAAAGATCTCAGCCAGTCTATGAATCTCTTCAAATGTGAGAATGCGGTCAGATGATAAAAAAGGATAATCTTTTCCGAAAAGATGTTCCGGCATGCAGTAGCTGCAGCGGAAATTGCATCTGTCTGTAACAGATATGCGCAAATCTCTTAGCGGCCTGTCCAATGAATCCAGGATCATTTATTTTCCTCCCTTCTATGAAATCTTAATTCTATTGGAATGTGTATATATATTTAATGAACTGTTCCGGATAAATCCTACGGCTGTGATGCCAAGTTCCTCTGCCAGATTCAGTGCAAGCGTTGTCGGAGCTGATTTTGAAAGCACGATTTCACAGCCTATTTTTGCGGTTTTGAGAAGAATTTCAGAGGATATTCTTCCGCTGAAAACAAGGATTTTCCCTCTTGTGCTGATGGCGTTTTTTAAGCAATAGCCGTAAAGCTTATCAAGGGCATTGTGCCTGCCAATATCCATTCTGCTTACGATTATGCCGTTTTCATCGCAAAGCGCTGCATTGTGAACGCCTCCTGTGCTTTGAAAAATGTCCGCAGTGCGCTGCAGTTCATTCATCAGGGAAAAGCACGCATCCGCATGAATCGATGTATTTGGTTTGAGAGGCTTTACGACTCTGGCATCGTTGACAAAAACAAAGCCCGGCCTGCTCATGCCGCAGCAAGAGGTAAGATAGCGTTTGTTCTGCATTTGGATGATACGGTTTTCTTTAGAAAGGGTGACATGGGCAAATCCTTCTTTTTCCTGTATCCAAATCTGCTTTATGTCTTCAAGCTTTGAAATAAAGCCTTCAGATGCCAAATAGCCTATCACCATATCTTCGAGAAATTCGGGAGAGCTGACCATTGTGACAGCCTCTTCCCCGTTCAGTTTAACAGTGAGGGGATATTCCGTCACAATCTCATCTTCCGCCTGAGCCGCACTGCCGCCAGACAGTTTCATAATGCTTCTGATTTCCGTTACCGGCTTCATGTTTTGTCCCCCCATTCCCTGCCATTCTTTGACCTAATGATAATCCAACAGCCTGCAATTGAAAAGCAGAAAGGGGTCTCCTTTTAGGAAACCCCCGAAGTATTATCCTTTAAACGGCTTTATATTTTTTCCGTAAAAGATTTCATCCATTTCAATTTTCAGTCTGTCTGTAATCTCGTTCCGTTCGTTTTTCGTCAGCTTGTCCTTCGTATAGCCAAACAAATAGTTGTTCAGGTCAAACTCCTTCAGTTTGCATTTCGTATGAAAAATATTCTGGGGATACACGTTCACGTCAATCATGTCGTATGCCTCTTTTACCGATTGGGGTATGTAGTTCTGAATGGAATTAATGTCATGGTCGATAAACAGCTTTTCCCCATTGATGTCGCGCGTGAACCCTCTGACCCGGTAATCCATTGTCATAATATCCGTATCAAACGAATGAATCAGGTAGTTCAGGGCTTTAAGCGGTGAAATTTCTCCGCATGTAGATACGTCAATATCTGCTCTGAAGGTGCTGATGCCTTCATTCGGATGATACTCAGGATATGTATGAACCGTTATGTGGCTCTTATCAAGCTGCATCACCACAGAATCAGGCAGCGGTCCCGGAGATTCCGCATAGGACTCTTCAGGCACTTCAACGACCGGTCCTTCAGATACAAGAATGGTCACACTTGCACCCTGAGGCACATAATTCTGCTGGGCAATATTCAGGACATGAGCGCCGATAATCTCTGTCACATTCTTTAAAATCTTTGTCAGCCGTTCGGCATTATACTGCTCGTCTATATAGTTTATGTAGGCTTCCCGTTCTTCTTTTGTTTTTGTATAGCAAATGTCATACATGTTAAAGCTAAGCGATTTTGTCAGATTGTTGAATTCGTGGAGCTGGACTCTCTGCTCAGACACAGGCATTTTCCCCTTTCTTCGCTGAATCTCTGATGCACGTACGTTTTTATAATACCCACTTTGCCATTCAGCAAACGGCGACTTTTTCATTCTATTTTCGAAAATCGTGATGATTGCCAATTCCTTGTGAACTCAATTCTCATATAAATAGGAATAGATGAAATAGACAAGGAGATGTAAACCGTGTCAAATCAAAGAAAAAGACAAAGAAGGTCCCGCTGTATTTTTCCCGAGTACAGATGGTGCGGTCCCGGGTGCAGCGGACCGGGTATGCCAATCAACGATGTGGATGCATGCTGCCAGAAGCATGATCTGTGTCTCGACAGCGGACGTTCATCCTGTGAGTGCGACCGTGCTTTTATAGAATGCCTCCGCCCTAAAATAAACCGGGAAACGGAAAAAGGCCGCAACGCTGCATTTATGTATAAAATTATGAAGCTGAAAATGATGTTTACGTGCGGAAGATAAATTCAGGACTCAACACTCGGGGATTCTCTCATAGAATACAGTAAATCTGTTCGAAATGAGGGGAAAGCATGAATGAAGAAAAAAAGAACATTGATGTTTTCGGAGCCTGGCTGATTGTGGGCGGCACCCTCCTGAATGCTTCGGGTGAAACCATTGCCCTTACAGGGTCTGAACGCGCTGCACTTAAGGCAACCGGAGCAGGGAACGCCGTGGAAGCATCCGGCAACGCACTTCAGGCTGCTGTCAGATCCGGTGAACCCCAAAACCGTCTAAGTGCTTTTGGCGCATGGGTGCAGGCTGCCGGCAATTCTGCAAATGCTGCGGCGAGAGTACCTCTCTTGTCAGGCGATCTTCGGGAAGGTTATCAACTTGATGTGATTGGCAATACTGTTCAGTCAATCGGCGCCGCTGCAGAAGCCATTGCTGCTTCTTACGCCCTGGATCGGCTATTTAAAGAACAGCTGACCGCAGGATATGTGCTGATTGCCGGCGGAGCTTTCATTGACGCTGTCAGCGGCGTCTATTTTTTAAAGGAACTGCCTGAAAAAGGCCGGGCGCTGGGCTGGTTTGGCGGATATTTGCAGGCAACAGGAGCTTTACTTGCTGCTGATGCCCTGACATCTGAACCATAATGGAAACCGCCGCTCAGGCATTCAATTATACGTACTTCAATAAAAAGGCTGTTTAGGAAAGATCATCCAGGGTAAATAGAGAGTACAAACACCAGATTGAGGAGGAAATCTAATGAACTGGAAGAAAAAAGGACTTGCTGCAGGAATGACTCTCGCCATCATGCTGAGCGGACTTGCCGCATGCAGCGACAGCGAACAGGAAGAAATGGACAATGAAATGGAAGAAGAAGTGAATGAAGAAACCGACAGCGATGTCGTTGATGAAGACAAAGAGGAAATGGAAGAAGAGGGGCAATGATGCCCCTCTTCTTTTTGGTTGAAAGCTGCTGCGGTTTGCAGCAATTACGTGAAGTCCCAGTACTGAGTTTGTGCTGTTAAGCCGAGTTTGCAGCACTAAGTTGACTTCGCTCAATTGAGTTTGTGCTGTTAACCCGAGTTTGCAGCACTAAGCTGTCTTCGCTCAACTGAGTTTGTGCTGTTAACCTGAGTTTGCAGCACTAAGTTGACTTCGTTCAACCGAGTTTGTGCTGTTAACCCCAGTTTGTAGCACTAAGCTGTCTTCGCTCAACTGAGTTTGTGCTGCTAACACGAGTCTGCAGCACTAAGCTGTCTTCGCTCAATCGAGTTTGTGCTGCTAACACGAGTTTGCAGCACTAAGCTGTCTTCGCTCAACCGAGTTTGTGCTGTTAAACCGAGTTTACAGCAGTAAGCTGTTTTCGCTCAACCGAGTTTGTGCTGCTAACATGAGTCTGCAACTCTATGCTAACTTTACTCAACTGAGTTTGTGCTGTTAAACCGTGTTTGCAGCACTAAGCTGACTTCACTCAATCGAGTTTGAGCTGTTAAACTTTTTTTCAGCACTACTCCTGATTTTTAATACCGTCGAACCAGCACCCTCACTCCTCCCTGAAAATCGTCACATCCGAATGCCTCTTTTTCATTTGCGCGGCCTTTTTCCGGTTTTCTGCACTTTCAAACAGGATGTCAAAATCATAATCTTCCGGATACAGCTCTTTTGCGGCAATGTGGAGCTGAATGCGTTTGTGATTGATGGTTTGTTTTTCGCCCTTTACAAGAACCATATAGTTTCCGGCTTTGTCTGGTCCGCTGTGAACGATCGCGTAGTCCCCGGTTGCTTTAATCTGTACATTGTCTCCCTGACTGAAGGTTACATGAACCGCTTCATCTGTCTTTGTACGCTTTGGCCTGTGCTTCACTACGGAAATTTGTTTTTCAAGCTCTTTCCTTTCTAAAAGATCGTAACTATCCGTTGCATACTTTTTCGCTTCCTTATATGTGATCTGATGCGCTTTTTCAATCAGTTCAGGATGCATGCCGAGACGGAGTGCGATGGAAAAAGCCTGGCTTCCCCCCCCCTGGCCGATCTTCAAGCGGTATGTGGGCTTAAGAGTCTCCAGATCAAATTCCATCGACCCATTCATAAATCCATCCGTACTGTCAGCAAATTCTTTTATTTCACTGTAGTGCGTTGTCGCAAGCAATGTCGCGCCTTTTTGATGAATTTTCTCCAGGATGACCTGCGCAAGGCCCATTCCCTCTCCCGGATCTGTTCCTGATCCAAGTTCATCAAGCAGAACAAGTGTGTATTCGTTTGTCTGCTTTAAAATTGAAATGATATTGGTCATATGAGAGCTGAACGTGCTCAAGTTCTGCTCGATGCTCTGCCCGTCCCCGATATCAAGCAGAATCTGTCTGCAGATACCGATTGAACTGTCTTTTTTTGCTGGAATGTGAAAGCCCGACTGAGCCATTAAAACGAGCAGGCCGACTGTTTTCAGAACGACCGTTTTTCCCCCAGTGTTAGGACCAGTGATGACAAGAGACTGAAATTCACTCCCTATTTCAATTGTAAGGGAAACAGCACCAGAGCCAAGCAACGGATGTTTGGCATGAATAAGTGAAATGACCTTCTCTTCATTGATGGACGGAGATGCCCCGTCAATTGATCTGCTGTACTTTGCTTTGGCAAACAAAGCGTCATAATGCACCATGACTTCAATGGACTGCTGCAGCTCTTTTTCACTTGCTTCTGCAAGTCCCGTTAAGTAGCTCAGCACTTTTTCTGTTTCAACTTCTTCCTGAGCTGCTAAAAAATCGATTTGATCCTGCAGCGCTCCTGCTTCTTCAGGCTCAAGGTAAATGGTTGATCCTGAAGCAGATGTATCCAGAATCGAACCCCTAATTTTGCCTTTGTACTCTCTTTTCACAGAAAGACAGAGCCTCCCTCCGCGTTCACTGATGGTGCTGTCCTGCAAGTAGGTTTTGTATTTTGGTGATTTCACCATGCTGTTCAGCTTTTCTTTCAGTCTGTCAAGTGCGATTGCAAGCTGCTTTCTCACTTTTGAAAGGTCTTTGCTTGCAAGATCATCCACCATTCCGTTTCGGATGCAGCGCGTTATTTCAGCAGCCAGATCCGGCAGTTCTTCAATTCCGTAAACATAAGAGGCAACTCGTGGTGCCAGCATTTCTTTGTCCTTCATAAACCTTTTCATTTTCAGGCAATCTTCAATAAAAGAAAGAAGCTGCGTCAAATGATGGGTCCTCAGTGGTGTTCCTTTGTGCAGCATGCCTGTGATTCCTTCTATTCCTTCAAGCCCTGAAACCGGCACACTTGAGCTCTTTTCCAAAATGGCGCAGGCTTCATCCGTTTCCGCCAGCAGCGCGCGGATTTGCTTTGCATGAAAAAGCGGCTGCAAGCCCCTGATTCTTTTTCTCCCGGACTCTGTCATGGCAAAAGAAGCGGCTGTTTCCTTAATCGTTTCAAAATTCAATATGTCAAATGTATGCTGATTCAATGGGTTAACCTCCTATTAGTAAATGAACACAAAAAAGCCGCAATGAACAAACCTGTTCATTGCGGCTGAAATGGTTAATGGAATGCTTTCATTTTCCATACTGCTCATCCTTTAGTGAAAAAGAAAAAACTGTGCAAATAGACACAGCCCCTGAGCAGGTACCTCTCATATGCTATGATTTGTTCTTAACTTATCCTTCAAGCGCATGATTAAATAAGCGCTTCAAATCACAACATTTTGAGCGCTGGCGCTACCTGAAAGACCGTATGAAATTACGGATTAGTTAAGAACGGCACCTAACATATAACAAAACCCCTTTTTTGAGGATGATGGTATGGAAAATTTAAATAAAAGCTAATTCTAATGTATGTCACAGCATCTCTTTTGTCAAACCCGATTGCAGCGGCAGATTTGAAATGTTTTCTTTCTTATTATAAGATGAATGTCATCTGCAAAAATGAATTCAGGAGGTGCAGAAATGGATTATACAGTGAATCATATGGGAGACAGTATGGTGGTCATTGAGTTTGGTAAAACGATTGATCAAAAAGTGCACGAGCATGTTCAGCAGGTGTTCTCATTTTTTGAAAAACAATCGCCCGACTGGATGATTGAGTGTATTCCTGCTTTTACTACGGTTGCCATCCTTTATGACCCTGTCAAAGTTTACAGCCATACGAAAAAAGCGCTTCCCCATGAAACGGTAACAGACTACATAAAAGACACATTAAGAAACATAAGTACGCTTCAACCAGCTGAAGGAAGAAAGGTGGAAATCCCTGTTTGCTACGGAGGTGAGTTTGGCCCTGATCTGGCATTCGTTGCAGAACATAACAGCCTGACTCAGGATGAAGTCATCAGAATCCATTCAGGAACAGAATATTTAGTCTACATGATCGGCTTCGCTCCTGGTTTTCCCTACATCGGGGGAATGTCAGAAAAAATTGCCGCACCGAGAAAAAATACTCCGAGAACAAAGATTCCTGCAGGTTCAGTAGGAATTGCAGGGAACCAAACAGGCATTTATCCGATTGAAACGCCAGGAGGATGGCAGCTCATCGGACAGACCCCCCTCCCGCTTTTTCAGCCTGAAAGTGAATCTCCGAGTCTACTAAAAGCAGGAGATATGATCACATTTAAACCGATTACAGCTGAACAATTCAAGGATGAAAAGGAGAAGAGACCATGACCATGCTTGTTAAAAAGCCGGGTCTTCTCACAACCGTGCAGGACCTCGGACGATATGGCTATCAAAAATACGGAGTCATTGTAAGCGGATCAATGGATACCCTCTCCCATCGGATTGCCAATCTCCTCGTTGGAAACGATGAACATGAGGCAGTCATTGAAATGACGATGATCGGTGCGCGGTTTGAGTTTCAAGACGATGCACTGATCAGTATATGCGGCGGAGATCTATCCCCCACCATTGACAGCAGGCCCGTAAAAATGTGGAGACCTGTTTTAATCAGAAAAGGAAGCATTCTCTCTTTTGGACATGTAAAAAAAGGCTGCAGAGCCTATCTTGCTGCCGCTGGCGGTTATCTTGCTCAAAAAATCATGGGAAGCAAATCAACCTACTTAAGGGCAGGAATCGGCGGAGTTGACGGCAGGGCGCTGGAAACGGGTGATGTGGTTGAAATTGGCGGAAGATCACCGTTTGCTGACTTCTGGTTCTCACAGCTCCAGCAAAGAGAGCCTTATACAGAACTTGACTGGTCCGTATCTCCCGAATTTCATCCTTTTGTCAGAGAAGAAGAAAAAGTACAGCTGGTGAAAGGAAGACAATACGGTGATTTTTCAGACGAAAGCAAAAAAGCACTGTTTTCTGAACCGTTCAAGATCACTCCGCAATCAGACAGAATGGGCTATCGCTTGGAAGGACCGAAACTCCAATTAAAGAAAAAAGAAGAAATGGTTTCTGAAGCCGTCAGCTTCGGCACCATTCAGGTTCCGGCGGATGGAAATCCAATCATCCTGCTTGCAGACAGGCAAACGACCGGAGGCTATGCGAAAATCGGACAGGCAGCATCGATTGATCTTCCATACCTCGCCCAATTCAAGCCTGGAGATACGATTCACTTTAAAGAAATCTCTATAGATGAAGCCCAGAAGCAATTGCTTGAAAGAGAAAAAATGCTGCATCATTTAAAAGAAGGACTTCATCTGAAATTACATGCCGGGAGATGAGACTATGCGGAAAGTAGATATTAACTGTGACATGGGAGAAAGCTTTGGTGCATACACCATCGGAAGCGATGAAGACATTCTCGGATTAATCACGTCGGCAAACATAGCATGCGGATTTCATGCAGGCGATCCATCCACAATGAGAAAGACTGTACAGCTTGCTCTTCAGAAAAACGTGGCGATTGGAGCACATCCCGGTTTTCAGGATCTTGCCGGTTTCGGAAGAAGAAACATGGATTTAACGCCGCAGGAAATATATGATCTGGTCGTCTATCAAATCGGATCACTTGCTGCTTTTACCGCTTCAGAAGGCGGTAGAATGCATCATGTTAAGCCGCACGGGGCACTTTATAACATGGCTTCTGTTAATCGCCATATTTCTGAAGCGATAGCTGAAGCTGTTTATAAAGTAAACCATGATCTAATTCTTTACGGACTTTCCGGAAGTGAGCTGGTAAAAGCCGGGGAAAGACTTGGACTGAAGACGGCAAATGAAGTCTTCGCTGACAGGACCTATCAGGATGACGGCACTCTTACTTCGAGAAAAGATCCTCGCGCACTTATAACGGACCATGAATCAGCAGCAGATCAGGTCATCCAAATGGTTCAGAACGGGACTGTGATTTCTGCTAAAGGAAATACTGTTTCCCTTAAAGCGGATACAATCTGTATTCACGGTGACGGAACACATGCGCTTGAATTTGCGCGTTACATAAAAGCAAGACTTTTAGAGTCAGGCATCAGCATTTTGAGCACAAAAGACGTTCTATCTTAAGATTTTGGAGGTACAGCCATGAAAAAACAATCTAATTTCAGTTTGCTGATGGGCGCAGCATTCCTGATGGCAACATCAGCTATCGGTCCTGGCTTTTTAACCCAGACTACTCATTTTACTCAGACGCTTGCAGCAAGTTTTGGCTTTGTTATTTTAATGTCTATTTTAATTGACATCGGCGCACAGCTTAACATCTGGCGAATTATTGCCGTTTCCGAAAAGCCGGCTCAGGAGATTGCAAATGCTGTTCTTCCCGGTCTTGGCACTTTTCTTTCCATCCTTATCATCCTGGGCGGACTTGCTTTTAATATCGGCAACATTGGCGGTGCAGGTCTTGGAACGAACGTGATCTTCGGCGTTTCACCAGAACTCGGCGCTCTGCTCAGCGGAATTGTCGCCATCGGAATTTTCCTTGTGAAAGAAGCGGGCAAAGTCATGGACCGCTTCGCACAAGCTATGGGGTTTATTATGATTGCCCTGACCGTATATGTGATGTTTTCGGCCCAGCCTCCTCTAGGCGAAGCAGCCGTAAAAACATTTGTGCCGGATGAAATAGATTTTCTGGCCATTGTTACACTGGTCGGAGGAACGGTTGGCGGATATATAACGTTTGCGGGCGGACACCGGCTTTTAGAAGCAGGAATTAAGGGGCAGGCTGCCCTGCCCCAAGTAACAAAGAGCTCAATCTCTGCCATCGGCATTGCATCTCTAATGAGAATTTTCCTTTTCCTTGCAACGCTTGGCATTGTTTCGCAGGGCTTGCAGCTTGACCCTGCCAATCCCCCGGCATCTGTATTTAAACATGCTGCAGGCAACATCGGCTATAAAATGTTCGGTGTCATCATGTGGGCAGCAGCCGTCACATCTGTAGTCGGTGCAGCTTACACGTCTGTTTCCTTTATTCGGACATTCAGTCCCGTAATAGAGAAACACAGCAAATGGTTTATTGTCGGCTTTATCGCTGTTTCTACAGCCGTGTTTGTCAGTATTGGCGAACCGGTAAAAATTCTTATCCTTGCAGGTTCTTTAAACGGTCTAATTCTTCCCCTTGCATTGGGAGTGATGCTGATCGCCGCTCACCGGGTAAAGCTTGTGGGAGACTATAAGCATCCAATATGGCTGACAGTCTTTGGTATTGTCATTGTCATAACGATGGCGGTCATGGGCGGATATTCGCTCTTTACAGGAATCCCTAAACTGTTTTAAACAAAGAAAAAAGCCCCAAGAGGCTTTTTTCTTTGCTTATTTTCCGAGTTTTTTCTCAAAATATGCTTTATTGCTTAGAACACTCTTGTCTTCAGGACGGTATTTCCTTGCTTCTTCATTGTGATAATACGCTTTTTCCGTCTCCCCCAGCCTGTCATAACAGACACACATCTGAAGATGGGGATACCATGTTGAATACGCAGGATAGCTGAAGCTCCATCTGTTTTCATCCGGCACTTCCTCTGTTGCCCGTTGATACCAGTAAATAGCTGCTCTGAACTCTTTTTTGCGCTGAAGATTGTACCCTATGCGGCTGCATGTTTCTGATCTCGGTGTTTTTGAAAAACTAAACGATTCAAAAAGAGATTTCAGCTCCTGATCCAGGTCTCCTAAAAAACGGTAGCAGTCCGCTCTGTTAATGCACGCGTATACCTTATCCTCAATCCATCCTTCCTTCATATTTATGTTTTTCGTATAGCTTTCAATCGCTTCCGCGTAATGTCCGTTCTCCCGCAGCTCATTTCCATAATAAAAATAATCCCGTGCCCCGAATTCGTCTCCGCGTTCAATTTTCATCTTATAGATATTCAGATTCCGGCCGACCGCATGCCCTGTTTTTTTATGGGTAATGGCGATATCGGAATTGATGATGTTGCCGGTGACGTTCAAATAATTATGAACGTCTCCCTCCCACCTGTAGTTTTTAGACGTTTTCACAAGTCTGTTTCGTCTGTACCTGAGTGTCACATTGCCGAACTCATCTGTGCCGGCATTATAAAACATGGAAACAGAATCAACTGCAGGATCAAGTGTTTCCTTTAATTTTCTCAGTTTTTCCTGATCCTCTTCCGACAAAATGTCATCAGCATCCAGATAAAAAATATAGTCTTTCGTAGCATGCCTGAATGATTCATTTCTTGCCGGGGCAAATCCCGTCCATTCATGGTGAAAAATGCGGTCTGTGTACTGTTTGGCAATCTCAATTGTTTTGTCCGTTGAGCCTGTATCAACAATATTAATTTCATCCACGATATCTTTTACACAATCCAGACACCTGGCCAGAACCTCTTCTTCATTTTTTACGATCATGCACAAGCTTATGGTTACCATATCATCACTCCTTTTCCTTCAATGAACGTCACCATTTTGATTTTATGACTGCAGGGGTTTGTACTTTAACCGGAATTAAAAAAAGATTCATCAAAATGATGAATCCTTTCTCTCCTGCTATGAGACGCTGAACAGGATTGTTTTCGTTCCGGCTAAGGTCGATCCGCTGTTTACAAAATAGTAGTTTGAAGAAGTATCAAGAACGAGAGGCCCCGTCCATGTAATGGTTCCGAACTGGCTGCTGAAAATCCCTGCAGGAGGCACGTCAGATACAGAACTGCCCACAGTGAAATTTCCATTAATGAAAGAATTTGTAATTTCGGAATACACTGCAATATTTACAGTACTGTTAATTCTGCTGTCCAGCATTCTCTGAAGCCGGAGTCCGTCGTGGATCATTGTACTGATCTGGCTGTTGTACATATAAGTGTTTAGCTGGCCCTGATGTCCCGACTGGACAATTCCCCCGACGACATTCGCATTGTGCATCTGAAACTCAATCGTCGTAAACGGATCACCTAAAGAAACATTTTGAAAAATAACATTTCCGCTAATAATCGCTCCATCTGTGTAATTGGTATGCGTGCTGACAGATGTGCCGTTGTCAAATGTACCGACAACCGTTACGGGCCTCGCACTGAAGGCTGGACCCTGATTTAAGTAGAAATCTTCAGCTGCCTGACTTGTCTGAACCGTAATGTTCCTCGGAACGGAAGACGCAAAATTCGCCAGCGTCGAATCTCCAAGCTGCCATGGACCCAATCCAAGAAGCTGCACATGACGTGCAGGCGGGATAACCACGTCTTCATTAAAGGATGAATTCGCTGCTATCAAGATGATCAGTCTTGCTCTCATCCCCAATGATACGGCAAACGGGCTGGATGTTGCAGCTGTTATGGCAGCCTGTAATGATGTGTAAGGATCGGATGGTGTTCCGTTTCCAGGACCAGCTGCATTAGAATCCGCCCAGATAATCGATTCCTGTCCCCATTCAAATATACCAGGACCCGTTGAACCGGTTGGACCTGTTGCACCCGCCGGACCCGTAGCACCTGCCGGACCTGTTGAGCCTGCCGGGCCTGTTGCACCCGCCGGACCTGTTGCGCCCGCCGGACCTGTTGCACCTGCCGGACCTGTTGCGCCTGCCGGACCTGTTGCGCCCGTTGGACCGGTTAAAGGCTCTATCGTTAAAAGCGCTGCATCATCTGCAAGGATTGCAGCACTGCCAGCCTGAGGCAGCTTGTTAATAATAACAAGCGCCTGAGCAGTACCTGCAGGTGCAGCTGAGGTTGTCTGATACACCTCAAGCCACGTTCCGGTCTGTACATTCGGAAGGCGGTTGGACGGAATTGATGTAATCAGGCCGTATCCAAGAAATGCAAATCCCGCCGTGTAATAGGCTACAGTGATAGAAACAGGCGGACTTGGCTGTGGTCCATTTTTAGCAAGTGACACTAAAAACTCGAATCGTTCGGTAGGTGCAGCCGGTACAAATTGGGAGATGAAAGCATTTACTGTACCTCCGGAAAAGCTCGCTGCAAATGAGCCGCTGTGTGAAAATAATCCAGTGATGGAAGCCCCGGTTGCACTCCAGGGAGGGAATGAACCCGTTTCAAATCCGCCGTTTATGATTTTGTTTTGAATACTCAATTGTTCCCCTCGATTCTTAATTGTAATCGTTTCTACATGACATAATATGTCGAATTATGGAAACGGATTGTATCATAGCCCTAATCTAAAAAAATCCGCATGCAATGGCATACGGACTAAATGTTTTTCCTGAAACTACTCTACGCGAATAATCGTTAAAGCTGCACCTGTTGAACCGTCTCCAAGCAGAGTTGCAGCTCCGAGCAATCCGAAGAATTGAAGGGAAATCAAATCTCCAGCCGTCAGGTCTACTATAGCAGAACTATTGTACTGATTCAGTCCAACGGCAGGTGAAATAATTGTACCCGGTACCGGAGTTCCGCTGTTTACAATTCTTGAGCTGGCAAGAAGTCCTGCAGTTGTGTTGATCTGATAGCTGATATAATATCTTCCTGTTTCAGGAACCGTAAATACTGAATCAGTTGCGTCTACAGCAAATCCATCCAGATTCTGAATGCTGCCAAGCGGAATATTCGTTCCTCCAAGTACAATGGCAATTATAGTTCCTTCTGTATTCGCTGCGTACATTGAGCTTGAAGTAATACTGGATCCAGTCGGTCCCGGAGCACCTGTTGCACCCGGAGCACCTGTTACGCCTGGAGCACCTGTCACGCCTGGAGCACCTGTTGCACCCGGAGCGCCTGTTACGCCCGGAGCACCTGTCACGCCTGGAGCACCTGTTGCGCCTGGAGCACCTGTCACGCCTGGAGCACCTGTCACGCCTGGAGCACCTGTTACGCCTGGAGCACCTGTTACGCCCGGAGCACCTGTTACGCCCGGAGCACCTGTCACGCCCGGAGCACCTGTCACGCCCGGAGCACCTGTTACGCCCGGAGCACCTGTTACGCCTGGAGCACCTGTCACGCCTGGAGCACCTGTTGCACCCGGAGCGCCTGTTACGCCCGGAGCACCTGTCACGCCTGGAGCACCTGTTGCGCCTGGAGCACCTGTCACGCCTGGAGCACCTGTCACGCCTGGAGCACCTGTTACGCCTGGAGCACCTGTCACGCCCGGAGCACCTGTTACGCCCGGAGCACCTGTTGCGCCCGGAGCACCTGTTACGCCCGGAGCACCTGTTACGCCCGGAGCGCCTGTTACGCCCGGAGCACCTGTTACGCCCGGAGCACCTGTTACGCCCGGAGCACCTGTTACGCCCGGAGCACCTGTTACGCCCGGAGCACCTGTTACGCCCGGAGCACCTGTTGCGCCTGGAGCACCTGTTGCGCCTGGAGCACCTGTTGCGCCTGGAGAGCCTGTTGCGCCTGGAGAGCCTGTTGCGCCTGTTGCGCCTGGAGAGCCTGTTGCGCCTGGAGCACCTGTTGCGCCCGGAGCACCTGTTGCGCCTGGAGCACCTGTTACGCCTGGAGAGCCTGTTGCGCCCCTGCCGGTTGGCCCAAATAAACCGTCAACAGTTGTTAAAAAGATATCGTCAACCAAAACATCTGATGATGATACTCTAGGCAAGTTATCTACAAGGACCAGTGCCTGTGCAGTTCCTAGCGGAGCAATCTCTGTCAGCTGATAAATTTCATTCCAGGTATCTGCACCGATAAATGGAATCGTGTCTTGTTCAATGACAGTAATCAGCCCATATTGTATAAATGTAAATTCTGCATCGTAAAATGCTACAGACAGTGTGATAGGCGCGCTGTATTCAAGTCCGGTTCTTGCAAGTGAAACCTTTAGTTCAAAGCGTTCTCCAGGATTTGCTTCCACGATCTGATAAACATATCCGTTTTGGGAATCTCCTGAAAGGCGTGCTGAAAAATAACCGCTGTGTGAAAATTCCCTTGTTATACTTGCATTGAATGGAATCCAGCTGCTGAAGCTTCCGGTTTCAAAGCTGCTGTTAGTAATTCTATTGACAAGCGTCACTTAGTTCCCTCCTGTAAAAATAGAGTCTTTTCTATCTCTTTATTCTATGAATCTCTCAGGAGAGTGATATAGTCGTTGGACTAGAATTATGAAAATGGGCAAAAAAATAACCTGCAGATTAACATCCTGCAGATTATTCTTTCCTTTACCAGTTCTCTGTTACTCTGAACATGGCTGTAACAGTATTTGTTCCGGGACCGGCAAGTGAAGCAACAGCAAGTGTTACAATTTCATTATCCGGCAGTTCTGTGTCCAATAGAAGTTCTGTAGTCAGTACACGTGTTGAAGAAGACCCTGATGCAGCTGCAAGCCCCTGAAAAACAACTTCTCCACCGGTTATTGTTGTAGAAGTAGTGTTGACTAAAAGGGCTGTTTCGTTATTTGGGATATTGGTCGTTGCGGTTGGAAAAGTTGTGAAAGTGCCATTTACCGTACCACCTATGATGACTTGAAATGCCAAATCTACATTTGTAATGATCTCAGCCGATTCAAATAAAACCTGAACCGAATTTGGTCTGCCTGAACCAGCAGGGAAAACCGGTTTTCGCGTGAAGGAAATTAAGGGAGTCAGAGTTGTCGTAATATTTGTGACGGTTCTCCGCTCTGACGTATTCCTAAAGACAGGTTCAAATTTCCCAATAATACTGTACTGCCTTCCGCCAACAAACAAGTTAAATGGCGCCGCAGTACCGTTATTTTCAACTTCAGCCCTGAGCGGCAGATTCGGGTCCGTGAAACTGGTCTGCCCGGACGGATCAAAACGGTGTACGGTAATCACTTCCTGAGCAAGTGTAACCGGATTAGGCACGACTACCCGGAATTCAATGACGCCGTATCCATACCAGGTGAAGACTATTAAAAAGATATTGCCGTCAGCCAAATCGAGGGTTACTCCGCTTGGACCAGTTCCGTTTAGCGGATCTACATTCCAAGATGCCTGGGGGATGAGAGTATCTGTTCCCGCTCTTCTTATCCCCACGTATATATTCGTACTGCTGTTGCCGAAAAAAGCACCATTCTGTGAGTCGTAAAGTCCCCACTGCGCAGTCTGGCTGCCGACAGGAGCTGCAGGCTGCCTGACAGCAATCCCTGATTCACAAGCATACCCCGGCTCATATCTTCCTCTTTCTGCACTGTCCAGAATGGCTGAATCTGCAGCTCCAGTGGTGGTTAAAACAAATTCGGTAGCATCATTCGTTACCGTACCTGTACCCGTGGTTGTCACAATATCCCTTAGATCTGATAAACCATAAGTGGAAGTTAGCTCAATGATGGACGTTTTCTGGGCAGTCATCAGCTCGCTGAACTGGGAACTGACATCAGGGCCAACATTGCTGATTCTAATATCAGCCATATGAAATCCCCCTTTCTTTATTTACTTTTACCATTCTTCTGTCACCCTGAATGTAGCGGTTACAGAATTGCTTCCACCAGAGAGATTCGCTACTGCAAGTGTTACTGTCGACGTATCAGGAAGCTCAAAATCCAGAAGAAGGGCTGAAGCAAGAACTCTGCTTGATCCAGAAACGCCGGCCGCAAGTCCCTGAAGAATAACCTGCCCCCCGGTAATGGTTGTAAGGGTATTATTAACAAGCAGTGCAGTTTCATTTGTCGGGATGTTTGTATTTGCTGTAGGAAAGTTGGTGAATGTCCCGTTAATCGTGCCATCTAATATGATCTGATAGTAAATATCATCAGATGTGACAAGGTCAATTCCTTCAAGTTTTACGCTTACAGAGTTTACCCGGGCTGATCCTGCAGGGAAAATCGGCTTTCTCTGGAAAGAAATTATTGGTGTGAGCGTCCCGGTTGCAGTCACCGTCCTTCTCTCTGATGTAATTCTGAATACAGGATTATAGCTGCCTAAAATACTGTATTGCCTTCCTCCTACAAAAAGAGTAAGTGCCGAAGCGGTACCGTTATTTGAAACCTGGGCTCTTAAAGGCAGATTAGGATCAGCAAGGCTGGTCTGGCCTACAGGAGTAAACCGGTTTACAGTGATCACTTCCTGTGCTAATGTTACAGGGTCTGGAAGAACCACTCTGAACTCTACAACACCGTACCCATACCAGGTATACACAATCTGAAAAATATTTCCATCTGCGAGATTTAGAGTTGCCCCGCTTGGTCCTGTGCCGTCCAGTGGATCCACGTTCCAGCTCGTTTGCGGAATGAACGTGTCTACACCCGCTCTTCGGATTGCCACAAAAATACCGTTTGTTGTATCCTGCCCAAAATAATAGCCATTTTGACCATCAAAGTAACCCCAGCTGACCCTTTGCGTTCCTGTTGGAGGTGCCGGAAGCCTTACACCGATGCCAGCTTCTCCAGCGTAGCCTGATTCATACCTTCCTCTTTCAGCACTGTCAAGGATGGCGCTGTCAGCCCCATTGGCTGCTGTACTCACAAGATATTCAGTGGCATTATTTGTGACCGTACCAGTTCCGGTCGTCGTAACTGTGTCTCTCAGAGTTGAAACCCCGTAAACAGAAGTTAATTCAATGATAGGCGTTCTCTCAGCCGTTCTGAGTTCGTCAAATTGGGAGTCTACATTTGGACCAACGTCAACAATCGTTGCATTCGGATCAAATGTTCCGGTAGCTCCTGTCGCTCCTGTTGCACCCGTAACTCCTGTTGCACCAGTAACTCCTGTCGCACCCGTAACTCCTGTTGCACCCGTTGCTCCAGTAACACCGGTAGCTCCTGTTACTCCCGTTGCACCAGTAACTCCTGTCGCACCCGTAACTCCTGTCGCACCCGTAACTCCTGTTGCACCCGTTGCTCCAGTTGCGCCAGTAACACCTGTAGCTCCTGTTACTCCCGTTGCTCCAGTGGCTCCTGTTACTCCCGTGGCTCCAGTTGCTCCTGTGGCTCCTGTTACTCCCGTGGCTCCAGTGGCTCCAGTAACTCCTGTTGCTCCTGTTGCACCTGTTACTCCAGTGGCTCCAGTAACTCCTGTTGCACCAGTAACTCCTGTTGCACCAGTAACTCCTGTTGCTCCTGTTGCACCTGTTACTCCAGTGGCTCCAGTAACTCCTGTTGCACCAGTAACTCCTGTTGCACCAGTAACTCCTGTTGCTCCTGTTGCACCTGTTACTCCAGTGGCTCCAGTAACTCCTGTTGCACCAGTAACTCCTGTTGCACCAGTAACTCCTGTTGCACCTGTGGCTCCAGTTGCACCTGTGGCTCCTGTTGCACCTGTGGCTCCTGTTGCTCCTGTTGCACCTGTTACTCCAGTGGCTCCAGTAACTCCTGTTGCACCAGTAACTCCTGTTGCACCTGTGGCTCCAGTTGCACCTGTTACTCCTGTTGCTCCTGTTGCACCTGTTACTCCCGTGGCTCCAGTAACTCCTGTTGCACCAGTAACTCCTGTTGCACCAGTTGCACCTGTTACTCCCGTGGCTCCTGTTACTCCTGTTGCGCCTGTAACTCCTGTTGCACCAGTAACTCCTGTCGCACCCGTAACTCCAGTTGCACCTGTTGCACCTGTTGCACCTGTTGCACCTGTTGCACCTGTTACTCCCGTGGCTCCTGTTACTCCTGTTGCGCCTGTAACTCCTGTTGCACCAGTAACTCCTGTCGCACCCGTAACTCCTGTTGCACCCGTGGCTCCAGTTGCGCCAGTAACTCCTGTTGCTCCTGTTACTCCAGTGGCTCCAGTGGCTCCAGTAACTCCTGTTGCACCCGTTGCTCCAGTTACTCCTGTGGCTCCAGTGGCTCCAGTAGCCCCTGTTGCACCTGTTGTTCCCGTTGCACCTGTAACTCCTGCAGGACCAGTCGCTCCTGTCGCTCCAGATGCAAGAGTACCGATCAATGATATATCATCCGCATATACATCTGCAGAACCTGCCAATGGAAGCTTGTTAACGAGAACCAAAGCCTGAACTGCTCCTGCTGGGGCAGCGGAAGTGGTTTGGTACACTTCGATCCACGTATCGTTTTCTGCTAGCGGGATCGTATTTGCTGCAATGTTTGTAATCAGTCCATATCCCAGGAATGTAAAAGATGCATCATAATAATTTACGGCAAGAGTCATGGGCGGGGAAGGCAAGGCTCCTGATTTTGTGAGAGAAACGACCATTTCAAAGCTATCACCTTCAGCAACAGTGACAAGCTGATAGACAAACGCATTTACGCTGCCTCCAAGAAGCCTGACGGATCTAAAGCCGCTGTGCGGAAAAGATGTGGATATCGACGCATTAAGTGATACCCATGGCGCAAGTGATCCCGTCTCAAAACCGCCATTTACAATTAAATTTTCAATTGACACTACTAAACCTCCAATCATCATTCATATTTCAAAGGTACAAAAATTGTACATAACATGCTATGTGAAAAATTTTTATTTGAAATGGACATGATCCCATTTTTTAGAAACGTTTCATCTTCTTTAAAAATGTAAGACATTAAAAGACTGCCGGTTTATCAAATCGCTTCGATTAACCTGCAGCCTTCCAGGGTTTAACGGCAATATACGTAATTAAACGAATCTGATGATGTTCTGTGTTCTTGTCTCAGCATTAATACTGGTTACATTTGTTGCTGTGGTTACCAAAATACTCACTGTATAAGTACTGCTTGCATTAGTAGCGGGTGCAGTATCTACCAGTGTATTGGCATTTAAAAATCTTTGCGTGCCTGCCGGGCTTCCTGAACGTGAAGTCGTCAGCTCCTCGATGAGGACTCCGTCTCTTCTGATCCTCATATTATAGACAATATTCCAGTTGGCAGTAGTTACAAAAGCTAATTGAACGTTGTTATCAACTTTCAGTTTGTTTCCAGCCGTTACGGATAATGTAATTGAAGTAACGGTTGTTTCAACTCCAACTGTGATAGGGATTGCAGCTGTCTGCTGAGTATCAAAGATCGAAGAACTGACCGGCTGAGCGGGTCCTGTTGGTCCAGTAGCACCTGTGGCCCCGGTTGGGCCAGCAGGTCCTGTAGCCCCCGTAGCTCCTGTTACGCCAGCAGGTCCTGTAGCCCCCGTAGCTCCTGTTACGCCAGCAGGTCCTGTTGCACCTGTTGCACCTGTAGCTCCTGTTGCACCTGTAACCCCTGCACCCGTAGCTCCTGTTACACCGGCAGGTCCTGTTGCACCTGTAGGTCCTGTAGGTCCTGTAGCCCCTGTAGCCCCTGTTGCACCTGTAACCCCTGCACCCGTTGCTCCAGTTGCACCTGTTACGCCAGTAACCCCAGTTGCTCCAGTAACCCCAGCAGCACCTGTAACGCCAGTTGCTCCAGTAACTCCAGTTGCGCCTGTAACGCCAGTTGCTCCAGTTGCTCCAGCCGGTCCTGTTGCTCCCGTGGAACCAGTAGCCCCACCTTCAGAACTTAAAAAAGCTACATCATCAACAAAGATATCTGCTGAATTTGCCTGCGGCAGTTTATTAATCAGTACAAGAGCGTATGCTGTCCCCAGAGGTGCAGGAGCTGTTGTCTGATAGACTTCAAGCCATGTGTCATTTGCAGCAGTCGGCACATTATTGGCTGTGATATTTGTAATAACCCCATATCCTAAAAATGCATTTGCAGCCGTGTAGTAAGTGACTGAAATAGTAATTGGCCCGTTCGGCAAAGCTCCGTTTTTAGCCAAGGAGACAATGAGTTCAAACGTCTCTCCCGGAGTCACATCAACTCTTTGGAAAATAAAAGAGTTTGCAGTCCCGCCAAGCAGAAGCACTGAATTAAAGCCGCTGTGGGCCTGGGCAGAACTAATTACCGCATTCTGTCCCGTCCACGGAGACAGACTGCCTGTTTCAAATCCGCCATTACTTATTCGGTTTATAATTGTCAAAATTTGTCCTCCAATCTCAGAATACTTCTCGATCATGTTATGTCTGAATGCATTTGCAGTGTTAAAGCAACTATCCATTTTTGAAAAGTTTTTTTGAAAAGAGAAGTATCCCGGCTGCTTTTGTAACGGAGGGCATGAGAAAATTCCCTGCTCGAATCTCATGAAACAATTGTTTCTTTATTGCGCATATACATATAAAAACACACCGATTCAGAAGGAGGAGCCTAATGAAAAGTCTTCACGAAGACATCCTGACAAAATTAAATGTTTCATCTATTAACGAGGCTGTCTTAGAAGGTGCCGGCCATCAGAAGAATAAAAGAAGGGAATTCCTGTTGAATGCGGCAGCTGCTTCCGACAGGGGACAGATTCCTCAATCGTGGCTTTGGCTGTGGAGAGGAAACTTGGAATTTCCGGAAGAAAAATGTTTTGCAGAACTGATTGATCTTCATTTCCCTAAAAGAAGCAAACCAGACCTGCGTATTCTGCATGGATCAATTGAAATCGCCAATCAAATGAATGTTCTAACAACAGGATTAAGAACAATCGGTGTATCCAGTGATTCTCTGAATTATTATCCTTACTATTTAAATTATCATAATGATTACACCTGGGATTTGAGAAATCAGCGGAGCACCCCTCAACTAAATAGAAAGCTCCGAAAGCTGACGGAAGAATTCACAGCAAACTATGATCTCTTTCATTTTCACTTCGGAACTACCCTAACTTTTGATTATTCTGATTTTCCAATGCTTAAAGATGCCGGCAAATCAATGGTTATGCATCATTGGGGAAGTGATGTAAGGCTGCACTCCCAGGCGTTGAAATCAAATCCTTACGCGCTGGTGAAAGATAAAAATGAGATAGGAATTCAACAGAAACTAAAGACTCTGTCCTCTCAAATCAATCATTGCATCATTCCCGACTACGAGCTTTTTCCTTATGTGAAAGATTATTACGAACATGTCCATATCATCCCATCCGCTATTGATCTGCAATCTTATCAGCCTGTTTCAATAAGGACGCAGCATGAACCGCCGCTCATTGTCCATGCGCCAACCTCTCCTTTCATTAAAGGAACCGGTTTTATACTCAAGGCAGTCGAAAAGCTGAAGGAAAAATACACCTTTCAGTTTCAGCTTGTTCAGGGCATGAGTCATCAGGAAGCGAAAAAAATATATGAGAGAGCAGATGTGATCATTGACCAGCTTCATATAGGGAGCTACGGTCTATTCAGTGTTGAATCCATGGCTCTTGGGAAGCCAGTGGTCTGTTACATT
Source organism: Metabacillus mesotrionivorans (assembly GCF_052171315.1). Lineage (NCBI taxonomy): Bacteria > Bacillati > Bacillota > Bacilli > Caryophanales > Bacillaceae > Metabacillus > Metabacillus mesotrionivorans. The sequence goes on from NZ_JBQMFF010000002.1 coordinate 219,119, forward strand.
TCAGATGAGATGCAGCAGCACTATCCTAAAGATCTGCCCATTATTTCTGCGAACCCTGATACGGTTGAAGCCGTTATTTCAAGCCTGCTTCAAAACATTGACAGTTTCCCCGAGACAGGCAGAAAAAGCCGGCTATATGCAGAGAAATATCATGACTCTGCGGCAGTTTGCCCGCTCATTCATCACGTTTACCAGAATGTGATAAATAACCCCTGCTGATGTCAGCAGGGGTTACCTTTTATTTGATCACTCGTGCCGGATTTCCTACAGCTGTTTTCCCTGCCTCTACATCTTTAGTGACAGTTGCACCTGCACCGATAATGGCGTTCTCATTAATTGTAATACCCGGAAGAAGAGTCGCGTTGTTGCCGATCTTCGCGCCTTTTTTAATAACGGGACCTTTATAGGGATAGTTTCCCTCACCCATGTATTTGTCATTGGAGGTTGAAACACACGGACCGAGAAATACATCATCTTCTATGATCATGTCTGCGGTCACATAGCAGCCGGTCTGAACAGTTACTCTGCTCCCAATGAGAGTGTTTGTTTCTACGATTACATTTCTGCCGATAATGGAATCTACTCCAACCACTACTTTCTCCCGTATGCTTGAAAGATCTCCGACAAAAGCTCCCTGCTTCAAAAGCAGATTTCTGTACAGCACAGTATTGCATCCAATTCTCACATCGTCCTCTATAACAAGCGGTGTAAGGGCAGCACCGGGTTTTCTTGCCATTTTTTTATTTTTCGAGGTTGTTTTTCCGAGAACGGATAAGTCCCCGACCTGCACCCTGTTTCCAATTTTCGTATCTTTTTTAATGATGACATGATGGCCGATCTCTGCATCATCGCCAATCTCTGCGTTTTCTTCGATGACGACATTCTGTCCGAGCACGACATTTTTCCCGATTTTTGCTGTGGGATGTATCATACTGCTACTCCTTTCTGATAAAACGTCTTTGTAAATAGTTAGAAGACCCGGCATGACAACAGAAACATCATGATAGCGTTCCACAAACTTTCTGCCTTCTGCACCAAGGTTCTTAAACGTATCGGGATTATCCAGGAGTTTTGATAGTTCATCGTAAAGCGTATCCGGATTGGCTGACACAATAGGCAGACCCTCTGGAAGACTTTCTCTTACATCAGGCCTGATGTAGCAGACGACCGGCTTGCCAAGTGCCATTGCCTCCACACTCAGATTACCGTACGCTCCGCATAGAATCTGATCAATAACGATATCAGCCCGTTTGTAGACCGCCACGGCTTCTTCGTGGCTCATCTTTTCCACTCTGACATACTCAAAGGAATATTTGTCTTTTAATCTGTCTATTGTCTGTTCTATCTGTTCCGTCCCTTTAAATTTCGGCAGAGTCGGGGCATGAACAATCAGGGGTTTATTTGTTTTGCCGGGATATGCTGGAATGTACTTTTCCGTTTCAATCAGTCTTGGAAGGATATACACTTTCTTATTTCTGGCATGATAGTAATCTTTCACATACTCATATAATTCATGATCCTGAACAATGGCAGCGTCTGCAACTTCTGCAAACAGCTGCAAACTTGAATGAATCTTTTCAGCATCATGGGAAGATTCCGTATTAACATAGGGATTGACGTAATTATCACCTTTTCTTGCACGTTCAGGGGCTCTTACGTCATTTCCTCTGTGATGCATGATGATTTTCTTTCCTGCCTTTTTTAATAACTCAAGATCTTTATAGCTGTCCATAAAGGAGTAGCCGTTGTGCAGATGGTAAATATCAAAGTGATCAAACGAGTTTTCGAAAATCTGCATTAACTCAAAAGCGTCCGTATTAAACGTTTGCTTGTAGTTCAAGTAACTGATAAAAAAATTATACGCTCCGGACTGATAGCCGTATTTTCTGAGCTGGGAGCTGATCAGGCCAACCTGCCCCGCAATCTCAACAGGAGCATGCATTATTTTTATGTTTTTATCCAGCATTTTGATGCAACAGCCCCTTACAGTGATTTGTAAATTTCAATGAGATAGTCAGCTACAACGCTGCTGGCGTGATATTTTTCAACATATTTTCTGCTGGCTTTTCCTATCTCTTTTAAGCGGTCCCTATCCCTTAATAGATCAGTCAAAACCTGATCGAGGTTATCCGGATTTGCAATGACAATAGGAAGATCACTTGGGAATTTTTCTTTCACGTCATCACGCACGAACGCTACTACGGCTTTGCCCATTGCCATCCCTTCCACACTCAGCATTCCGTAAGATCCACACATGATCTGGTCAACGATGATGTCTGACTGACTGTACATGGCAAGAGCTTCTTTATGACTTTTCTTTTCAACCATCTGATACTCAAACGGCACCTTGCCCTTAATTTTATCAATCGCTGCTTCGACATACTCCGACCCTTTAAATTCCTTGTTTGTAGGTGCATGAATGATGACAGGCACTTTGTTTTCTCCGGGATATCTTGGACTGAACTTATCAAGGTTGCAGGCTAAAGGCATGATATACACTTTTTCGTAAAAATCAGCCACATGATTCACCATTTCGCCGTCCTGAACGATGGCTGTCTTAATGTATTTTGAATTGAAAGCAAGATGCTCGTGAATTTTTTCATCCGAATAATATCCGGCAGGCAGCGGATAGGGATTGTATTTTTTTACGTTTCCTGCCGTCCTCACATCTGATCCCCAATGCTGCATAATCAGTTTTTTACCAGTTTCAGCAAGAGCCGGCAGGTCATAATTTCCTGTCAGAAATGTATTTCCGTTATGAAAGTGCAGAATATCTGCCGTTGCGACGATGTCTGAAATGACGTTTTTCAATTCAAACAAATCGGTGTTTACAACATGTTTATGATGATAATTGATATAGCTGTGAAACCAGTTGAACCCAGCGGTTTCATACCCTTTTTTCCGCAATTCATTACACAGAGTACCCATCTGTCCGGCAATTTCAGTTGGGCAATGGACAATCTTCATTTGCAACACTCCTTCTCGCATATCTTATTCCCTCCGTGAAAGAAAGGTTATAAAAATGAGGTTTTCACACATAACCTTTTATAGTAAAGCGCCATATGCTGTACAGGAATGACACTAAAAGGAGTGATTGCACGTTGTCTGGATATTTAATGGCCAGTGAGCTATCCATCCACAAATCGATTTGCATGCTTCCGTGCGGGGGTATTTCAATTCATGACAGAACAGACTGGACGGCAGATGAGTTAGCATTTTATCAGGTGAATCAGGAAAATCCTGCTACACCTCAATCTTTATTCAAAAGTTTTATCTTTAATCCTGTTTCTTTCAGAAAAGACCATTATATCCATCCGATGTTTACAGGCTTTGGGGAGCAGGCTGATCTTACAGACTGGAAACTTGCCATTGAACACTTTTTTAAAAAGGATGCAAATTTCTATGCTTTAAATCAGGCTGCTCTTGAAAAGACAGAAATTTGGGCAGGCGTTCCATATCCTTCTCACCGGCAGACAGATTTTGGCTCGATAAACGGAAAGAAACTAGACTTCTCTTTAAACGAAGACCGGCTTTATGCCGTAAAATGGTGGATGGATCAGTTCCTCTCCAGATGGGAGAAAGAAAAAGCCGACTTGCCTAACCTGGAGTTTAAAGGGTTTTTGTGGCAGAGAGGGTCCATTCAGGAAATTGATGAACCTGTCGTCACAGGTTTCACCAGTTATACGAAAGAGAAGAACGTATATTCCTTCTGGCTTCCGTTTCTCGGCTCTTACGGGGCAATTAAATGCAAAGAGCTCGGGTTCGACGCAACGTGTGTTCATGCCAACTATTATGGGAACACACATCTCGATTACAACTGGATCATTCATTCCTCCAATTTTGCACAGTTTTATCATACTGGCGTGCAAGTCCTTTTCGGGAAAGGCATGACATTTAACGACACCCATATCCTCGACTATTTGAATTGGGGCATACGGGCCCTGTATATGACGAATGATGCTGTTGTAGTCTATCATTTTCCAAAACAGACGATGAAAGGTATTTTTACAGAAAACCGGACCATTTACGGGCATATCGCTTCCTTTTTAAACAAAACGTACACATGGACTTCCTACCCGGGCATGCCGTACAAATAAAGATAGAACAAAAGCCGCTGAAATGGGCGGCTTTTTGGGTGAAAATAAGGCTGGAACAAAAGACAGACAGCTTGAGAAACATTTGAAATAGCGCTCATTTGGCAGGATTTTTACTATACAAAAGGCTCGCCCCATTGCGGATGCGAGCTTTTTCAATTGTGGCACTATTCCTCGAGTGCTGCCACTTTCAGGTGACAGAATTTTGTTCCAGTCGCCTTATAAGTTCTGATAGATTTTAATCAGTTCATCAACAACTACATGCTTGCAGTGGTTTTCTTCCGCATATTTTCGCCCCTGACGGCCAATGTCTTCTCTCAGTTCCGGGAATTTCAGCAGGCGTTCAACTGCATGATAGACTGTTTCGGGATTGGCGTTAACAATTGGGAGTGTGTCCGGAAACGTCGGAACAAGATCCGGTCTTATAAACGTAACCACCGGCTTGCCGAGCGCCATTGATTCTACACTTAACAGGCCGTAGGAGCCGCAGAGAATCTGATCCACAATGATATCTGCTTCTTTGTACAGGGAGATGACTTCGTCGTGATTCATTTTTTCGATTCGCTTATACGTGAATTCATAGGTTTCCCGGAGCTTTTCAATGGCAGCTTCAACATGTCGGGTCCCTTTAAAATCGGGATTTGTCGGCGCGTGAAGAATGAGCGGAACTTTTTTGTCCTTTGACGGGTAGGCAGGTTTAAAATGAGTGAGATCAATGGCAATCGGCAGCACATGCACTTTTTGATAATACTCTTTAACGTACTCATAAACTTCATAATCCTGTACAATCGCCTCTGAAATAAACGATGAAACTTTTGTTAATCGTTCATGCATCACTTCGTTCGGCGGTGAATCCCCCGTATAGGCAAATGGATTTTTTTCTTTTGCCTGCTCATGAAAACGCACGTCGTTTCCCCAGTGATGCATAACCATTTTCTTTCCCAAGGCATGAATTTTTTCAAGATCGCTGTAAGATTTGCACATGGTCGTATTGTAGTGGAAATGAAAAAGATCATAATCTGCAATCAGCTGGTCCTGATTTTTCTCCAGATAGGCTTCATCCGTGTTCACTAAATAATCCTTGTACCCGAGATAGGAGTGAAATGTATTGTACCCGAGTGAATGATATCCTTTTTTCTCAAGGGCTGAGCTTAAAATACCCATTTGCCCGGCAATTTCAGTCGTTCCATGAAAAATGTTCATGATTCACGATCCTTTCAGCCATTCATGCGTTTTCGTAAGACCTTCAATGAGCGAATGGCGGTTCCTCCAACCGAGCTCCCTTTCAATCTTACCGGTATCCATGCACCGCCTCTGAACGACATCCACATTTCGTTTCGGAGAGAATGCATTTCCGAGTGTGTCTTTTCCGGCTGCTTCTTTCACACTGGCTGAAAGCTGCAGAATGCTGGTTTCGATTCCGGTGCCCACATTGTATTTTTCGCCAAGAGCAACATCCGAAACAGCCGCAAGAATCGTCGCATCCATGGCATCGTCAACGTACGTAAAGTCCCGGGTCTGTTTTCCGTCTCCGAAAATGTCAAAAGGCTCATTCTTTTCGGCTGCATCAAAAAATTTCGCGATGACGCCGCAATATGGATTTGATATCAGCTGTCCGGGTCCGTATACATTTGAAAAACGAAGAGTTGCAACCGGGAGCTGGTACAGATTGAAATAGACATCGCAATAATGTTCGGTGGTAAATTTACTGGCTGAGTATGGCAGTTTAATATTGTAGTAAGTTTCAGGTGTAGGGAAAATCTCGGCATTTCCGTAAACTGACGCTGTAGATGCATAGATAAATCTCTTCAGCTGCGGTGACAGCTCCTTTGCTTTTCTCAAAAGGGTAAAGCCGCCAAGAACATTCGTGTGAAAATCAGAATAAATATTGTCCACTGACAGGACTAGATTTTTACAGGCAAAGTGAAAAATATAATCGACTTTCGGAAGAATATCATCCAGTACTTTTTCATCGGTAATGCATGCTTTGTAAAACGTGATTTTGTCACTGTCGGGGATGGCCGAAACAGTGCCTGTCGATAAATTATCAATAATATAGAGATGGTTCGAAGTCGGCAGCAGGGTTTTTACGAGCTGTGACCCAAGAAAACCTGCTCCGCCTGTAACAAGGACGTTTCCGAACATGTCAATCCCTCTTTTCTTTTAACATCGATAACGTGGAGAAATCGTTCATTGGCAGATGGACAGGCTTTTCATTCAGGGCGGACTCATAAAGGCCGAATATGATTTCAAGCGCCTTTTTCCCCTCTGATCCTGAAATCAGCGGCTCTGCATCCGGATCATTCAGTGATTCAATCAGGTTTTTGTACATGGCCAGCTGTTCATCAAACGATTTTGAAAAAGCTTCAAGCTCCTGAATATCAAGTTCGCTTCCCTCCGCGTGCCACCTGGAAACCCTGCTTAGAGAGGGACCCTCTACAGAGAGTGTTCCTTTTTCCCCGAAAACAGAAAGGGCATACCCAATATTCGACGGCTGCGAAATGACGTTTGCCTCTATGACTCCTTTAGCGCCGTTATCAAATGTCACGATGCCGATCGCGGCATCTTCAGTTTCTTTGGACAGGTTTTTATGAAGAATTTCACCCGTAACCGATTTTGCATTTCCTAAAAACCACTGCATAAGATCAATGAGGTGTATTCCCTGATTTAAAAGCATTCCTCCGTCATGTTTCCATGTTCCTCTCCACGGGGCAGATTCATAATACTCCTTGGAGCGGTTAATTCTGATTGAAGCAATCGCGTAATAGGGGGTTCCGATCTGACCGGCATCAATGACCTCTTTCATCTTGGACAGCAGAGGAAGGAATCTGAGCTGATGGCAGACCATCACCTGTTTTTGCTTTTTTTGGCTTAAATCAATAATGGAATCAGCTTCTTTTATAGATAATGCCATAGGTTTTTCCAATATGACGTGTTTATTTGCATTCAGTGCCTCCATGGCCATTTTGGCATGAAGACTTGAGATGACTGTAATAACAATCACATCAATGTCTTCATTTAAAAGCATTTCTGTATAGTCCGTATACGCTGTGACCTCTTTATCCTGGCCTGCCGCTTGTTTATAATCTGCAATCGCTTCTGTCATCCTGTCTTCTTTAAGATCACTTACCGCTGCAAGTGAGGCTCCGGAGCAGCCGGCGATGGCTTTCACATGGCGTTTTGATATAAAACCGCAGCCGATCAGTCCGAATGAAACCGTCATGATTGATCTCCGCCTAAAACGGTTTTAAGAGTCTGAACGATTTTTTCCTGCTCTTCTTTATATAAGAAAGGATGCATCGGCACGGCAAAAAGGGTGTTCGAAAGATTTTCCGCTTCCGGGAAATCTCCTTTTCTGTAGCCCAGAGACCGGTAAACTTCCTGCAAGTGAAGACACTGCGGATAGTAAACGCCTGATGCGATTTGATTATCCTTCAGGACTTGCAGGCAGTCATCCCTTTTATCCGACTGCAGGCAGAAGAGATGATAAATATGGCTTCTGTCTGCAGATGCTTTAGGACATGTTAGTCCGCTCAGTGAGGAAAGCTCTGTCCGGTATTGTTCTGCAAACTCCTGCCGTTTGCTGTTCCACTTGTCAATCTTCTCAAGAACGACAAGCAGGATAGCCGCATGAATTTCATCGAGTCTGCTGTTGTACCCAATGGCATCATGATAGTATTTCTTTGAAGTTCCGTGCATTCTCAGTTTTCTCAAAGTTGCTGCAAGCTCAGGATTTGAAGTGGTAATGATGCCGCCGTCACCGATTGTCCCGAGATTTTTAGTCGGGAAAAATGAAAAACAGGCAACATCCGCAAGACTTCCCGCTCTTTTTCCTTTGTAATACGCGCCAAATGCCTGACAGGCGTCTTCAATAACATAAAGTCCGTGCTTTTTTGCAAGAGCATTCATTTCATCCATATCAGCAGGCTGGCCAAAAATATGCACGGGAATGATGGCTTTTGTTTTTTCAGTTATTGCCTTTGCCGTTTTACCGGGATCAAGGTTGAAGGTTTCCGGGTCTACATCAGCAAACACAGGTGTTGCGCCTACTCGCGATATGGCTTCCGCACTTGCAAAAAACGTAAATGGAGAGGTAATCACTTCATCCCCTGCTCCGATGCCAAGCGCGTCAAGCACCATAACGAGTGCATCTGTTCCGTTTCCTACTGCTATGGCATCTGATACGCCGAGTTTTTCTGCAATCTTTGTTTCGAGCTCAAGCACCTTCGGACCGAGTATATACTGGCCGGAATCATACACTTTCTCAATTTCTTTAAACACTTCCTCTTTTATCGCCTGAAACTGCCTCTGCAAATCTACCAGATTAATCATATACGGCTCCTTCTTTCATGGATTTCAAGTTCACAACCATCAGGATTAATGTATGAAGAAAAGAAGTCAGGTGATACGGCATGTGACTAATTGCTTCAGGGCATGCACGTACTTTTTACAGGACAGTGCCCTTTTTTTGCATCTGGTTGACTGTCTATGGCGGATAAAAAGATTGTGCATACCATAACGAGACTAAACTACCAAGATAATGCGAGGAGATTTGAAAGTGGCAGATAAATACAAAGGTAAACTTGCAGTCATAGGTTTAGGTTTCGTTGGCCTGCCCCTATCTGTTACATTGGCGGAAAAAGGATTTCAAGTATACGGGATCGATGTGGACGGAAGAAAAATTGCCTCATTAACGAATAAAGTCAGCTACATTGACGATGTCAGTCATGAGCGCCTGAAAGATGCAGTCGAACAAAAGAATTTTATTCCGACCAGTGATTTTGACATCATGAAGAGTGTGGAATCGATTATTGTATGTGTTCCGACACCATTGAAAGATAAAAACCCCGACTTGAAATATGTTGAGAGCGCCGGTTTGGAGATCAGCAAACGGCTTCAAAGAGGGCAGCTCGTTATTTTAGAAAGCTCGACATTCCCGGGAACGACAAAAGATGTGCTTTTGCCGATGCTTGAGCGGGACGGCATGAAAGCAGGCAAAGATTTCTTTGTGGCCAATTCGCCGGAACGGATCGACCCGGGAAATAAACAGTATGCAGTGACGCAGATTCCAAAAGTGGTGGGCGGCACAACACCGGCATGCCAAAAAGCGGCCTTTGACCTTTATTCGCAAGTGTACGATCAGGTGGTTCTTGTTTCATCGGCAGAAGCAGCAGAATTGACAAAGCTTCTTGAAAATACGTTTCGCTTCATTAATATCTCATTTATGAATGAAATGGCGGTTTTATGTGACGATCTTGGCATCAGCATCTGGGAAGTGATTGATGCTGCTTCGACTAAGCCATACGGGTATACCCCATTTTATCCGGGACCGGGAATTGGAGGGCACTGTATTCCGGTTGATCCGCTTTATCTGCAGTGGAAGCTTCAGCAGTCGCAAAAAAGCAGCGAATTCATTTCATTGTCCGATCAAGTGAATGATCAAATGGTCACCTATGTGGCAGAACGCACGAAAAAGCTGCTTAAGGGAAAACAGCATCCGAAAATTCTTCTTTACGGGGTTACGTATAAAAAAGATGTGGCTGATATCAGAGACTCTACAGCTGTTGAAGTTTTTGAAAAATTTGCCGAATCCGGTACCGATGTATCCTACCATGATCCTTTTATTCCGGTCATCTCCATTCACGGAAAAGAATTTAAGAGTGCGGAAGTATCAGAGAACAGTTTAAAAGAGTACGATATTGTTGTCATCTTAACGGATCATACACAAATTCCGCTTGATCTGCTCGCTCAGCATGCGGCACTGATCTTTGATACAAGAAATGTGACGAAAACACTTCCTGATTCTGAAACGTTATTCAGACTTGGAGACGGCAGAAAAGTTTAATCATCCGTATAAATACAAGAACCCCCGCCTGCCCATGCAGACGGGGGTTCGTTTACATATCTTTTACGACAATGTACGATGCTTTAATTGGTCCGTGCACACCAACGATCAAATTCAGTTCAATATCTGCACTGTTGCTCGGACCCGTTATAAAGTCCGCACATGATGCAAGGTGCTCTCCTTTTTTCAGCATGGAACGGATACATTCTGCCGCTTGAGTCAGCCTTGGTACAAGAGTGCTCAGGGGCACAATGCATAAATAGGTCTTTGGCAGAAGGTGGATCGATCTGCCTTTATCCCTGCTGCTGAACTGGACAACCGTTCCTGATTCAGCAAGCGTAAGATCGCTAAAAGCAATTCCGATGTCAGCGCGTTCGCACGCGGTGATATTTTCCTCAGCAAGTTCATGGTTCCATTCATGAACGGAGGTCCCCTTCTCCTTCCACAAAGCCATATAGTTCTCGCCTAATGCTTCAAAGCGAGGATCCTTGGGAATGACTGCTGACTTTGCGCCGTAGTCATTTATCACATGCTGCACTTTTTCAAAAAGACCTTCTTTGTCTGTTTCAATATACTGCGTATGAATAAGCAGACATTGTTTTTTCAGAACGCCGGCAAGCTCTTTTTGGGAGGTGTTTCTATATACATCCCATTGAGGATTCGTCTGCCAGTCCGGTTTGGCAACTCCGGACGATCTTCTGCTCCTGCCTAGCTTTGCTGCAACATTTTCAAGAAAAGAGTCCCGGTTTCTAATGGTCCCTGCTTTCATCCCGTTTTCCCTCCCTCTTTTTCATCCAGTCTCTGAATCTTTCTTTGCTTGGTGCCGGGAAATCTCTCACATCCGTCCACGGCTTGATTGGACCCGGGCCTTTTTTGACCATGCCTGAGCTCGTAAATGGAGACATAACAGCGGAGGCTGATTTCGTCCCCGCGCTGTAGATGCCCGGAGAGCTTGCGGCAAGCTGATAGCCTTTCATCGCAAGCTTTTCGCCAAAGGCTGATCTGCCTTCTTCTTCTACCATTTTTCTTCTATGTTTGATTAAAAGCTCATGAAGCGGTATTTTCACAGGACAGGCATCCGTGCAGGCTGCACAAAGCGAGGAAGCATAAGGAAGCTCCTTAAAGTCCTCATATCCCCCGAGCAGCGGCGACAGAACAGCTCCAATCGGGCCTGCATAAATCGATCCATAGGAATGCCCTCCGATATGGCGATAAACTGGGCAGACATTGACACATGCCGCGCATCTTATGCAGTGAAGCGCACTTTGAAACTCGGTGCCGAGAATACCAGATCTCCCGTTGTCGACAATCACCAGGTGAAACTCCTCAGGTCCGTCTGCATCACCGTCATCTCTTGGCCCTGTCAAATTCGTTATATAGCTTGTCAGTTTTTGACCGACCGCACTGCGGCAAAGGAGACTCACAAGCACATCCAGCTCCTCAAAAGTCGGGACAATGCGCTCCATTCCCATGACTGTAATCTGCGTTTTCGGCAGTGCCGTGACAAGGCCTGCATTTCCTTCGTTCGTGACAAGACAGATCGAGCCTGATTCCGCCACGGCGAAGTTGCATCCTGTAATTCCAAGATCTGCGCTCAGGAAATCCTTCCGCAGCTGTTCTCTTGCAAACAGGGCAAGCTCTTCAGGCAGCTCAGTTTTGTCGTACCCCCGTTTTTCTTTAAACGTGTCACGGATTTGCTCCTTGTTTTTGTGCAGGGCAGGCACAACAATATGTGAAGGCGGATCATGATCATCGAGCTGGAGGATGTATTCTCCGAGGTCGGTTTCAATCACTTCGCACCCTGCTTTTTCAAGCGCTTCATTCAGATGGATTTCCTCTGTCACCATCGATTTTGATTTCACGATCTTTTTTGCCTTTTTTTCACGTGCTATTTTAGTGATATATTCGTTTGCTTCTTCTTTCGTAGAAGCAAAAAATACGTGTCCGCCCCTTATTGATACATTCTCGCTCAATTGCTCTAAATAATAGTCAAGGTTTTGAAGCGTGTGCGTGCGGATCTCTTCCCCAAGTTTTCGCCATTCTTCCCAGTTGCCGAGCTCTTCTGTTGCCTGCAGTCTTCGCCCCTGCATCCTCTCCTGGGCAGAAGCGACTGCTTTTCTCATAAACGGATTGCTGACTCCGCTTTCAACCCGGTTGAAAAAGGAGTCATTGCCTATTTTCATCGGCATCTCACTTCACCCCGCTGTTCAGCACTTCGGCTATGTGCATAACTTTAATTGGAATGCCTTTCCGGTTGATTCTTCCGCCGATGTTCATCAGACATCCGCAATCGGCTCCAATCAGAACATCAGCGCCGGTTTCCTGAATATGAGTGACTTTCTCATCCACCATCTGTTCTGAAATCGGAACCATTTTCACAGAAAATGTGCCTCCGAATCCGCAGCAGTCCTGACTGTTTGGAAGAGGCGTCACTTCAAGGCCGTCTACATGCTGCAGCAGCTTGTCCGGTGCGTCTATCACGCCAAGCAGGCGGGTCATGTGGCAGGATTTGTGATACGTCGCATTTGCAGGGAAACTAGCATTTACATCTTCTATTTTCAAAACCTCTACTAAAAACTGAGTCAGTTCATAGGATTTCTTTGATAATTGGCGGGCACGGTCTCTCCATAGAGGATCCTCCTTAAAAAGCTCCTCATACTCATGCAGCATGGCCACACATGAGCCTGATGGACCGACAACATAATCAGATTCTTTAAATACCGAGATTATATGCTTGGCGACTTCCCGTGTTTCTTTATGATAGCCGCTGTTATAAGCAGGCTGTCCGCAGCACGTTTGTGCAGCCGGAAAATCAACTTCGCACCCTTGCTTTTCAAGAAGTTCGACCGTGTTTTTTCCTACATTTGAAAAAAAGACATCTGCAAGGCACGTGATAAACAATGATACTTTCACTGGTTCCCCACCTCTTTTGCAAGAATTTTCTTACTTTTAGTATACATGATCGTCGAGGGCTTAACGAAGGAAAAGCGAAAGCTGCCTGATTATACGGCAGCTTTCTGATTGTTTATAATTTCATCGTTTTGCTGTCTGATAGCTCCGCAGCGCGCTTTTGCCCTGTTGCCACGATGTAAATCGCTGCCATCGCAATGGCGACGGCCACATAGGACCCTAAATTAAAGATGCCTTTTTGCGAATACCAGACGATTGAATACCCAACCGCCCCTGATAAAAGCGCGTAATACGTAAACGGGAAGATTGTTTTTCTGATGACAAGACCTTCTTTTCCAAACAAGCCGACGACGGCAGATGCTGCTACAACGTTATGTACGCAGATCATGTTTCCAGCTGCTCCTCCGACTGCCTGAAGCGCCACGATCCAAGTAGGATCCACGCCGATTTTCGAACCTACATCATATTGGAAAAGACTGAACATCATGTTGCTGACTGTGTTGCTTCCCGCGATGAACGCCCCGATTCCTCCGATAAAAGTAGCAAAGAACGGCCAGAATTCCCCTGCAATGGCAGCTGCCCCATTTGCAAGTTCAATCGGCATTTTATCAAATCCTGCAGCCCCGCCGCCTGAATTGATAAATACCTGCACCATCGGCACAGTGAATATAAGCGCAGTAGATGCGGCGAGAGTCGTTTTGGCTGATTGTGACCACGCGTTTTTGTATGCGCTTCCATTCATGCCGTGCAAAAAGTACGTGATGAGAGATACAAGGATAAAGATTGTGCCCGGAAGATAAAGCGGCTGAAAGCTCGCGCTGACTTCAGAGCCGAACATGTTGGGAAACGAAACGACCCATGACTGCAGCCACCCCATGACAGGGAGCGTTTTTAATCTTGAGATGACCAGAAAAAGACCTACTAGAACATATGGAGCCCAGGCCATCATCATGCTCATGCTTCCGCTTTTGTGTGAAATATCCTTGATCTCAAGTGATCCGCTCCACTCAGGATCCCACTTTGATTTCGCCTCAAAATCCCATGCTTCTTCTTTTGGAGGCATGAGAAACCCTTTTTTCGCTGCAAAGACCACGATGGCAAGACCAGTCAGACCTCCGATCATGGAAGGAAACTCAGGACCGAGAGTATTGGCGGTAATGACATATGGAATCGTCATGGCAAACGCAGAGAAAAGGGCAAATTTCCAGACCTTTAACCCTTCCGCAAATGATTTGTTCTTTCCAAAATATCTTGTCATAAGTGCAACGACAAACAGCGGAATCAGCGTACCTGCTATCATGTGAAGAATGGCAACCTGACCTCCAATCGCGGTAACAAGAGCGAGAAAGTCTCCTGTTATGGATGTGTCTGCTGAAAGCCCTGTTTGTACACCTACAAGCATTGGCGTGCCGACTGCACCGAATGAAACCGGTGTACTTTGGATCACCATTCCGGCAATAACCGCTGCCATTGCAGGAAAACCGAGGCCGACCATAAGCGGCACTGCAACTGCTGCAGGCGTGCCGAATCCGGATGCTCCCTCGATAAACGATCCAAACAGCCATGCTATGATGATCACCTGGATCCGTCTGTCAGTCGAAATATCTGTGAACCCCTGCCGAATCGTTTTTATTCCGCCGCTTTCCTGAAGTGTGTTTAAAAGCAGAATGGCACCGAAAATGATGTAAAGAAGTGTCCCTGCTACAACCAGTCCATTGACAGATGCCGCTGCAACTGTTGCACCGGGAACCTTCCATACGAACAATGCAAGTGCAATTGCGGTTATGTACGAAATTGGCATCGCTTTGCTGGCCGGCCATCTTAATCCTACAAGAAAAATTCCTACTACTAAAATCGGCAAAAGTGATAAAAGTCCCAACATACCGGTGCTCACTGACATTCCCCCTTTTTTGTTTCGTATTGCGCAACACAATTTCACTCCGTTTGCGAGGAAGCAACATGTTATATAACAATAATTAAAATTGTTGTATAACACACGTCGCCTCACATCTATTATACAAACTGGACGCTTAATTACAATAATATTTAGAAAATTAACATAACTATTTTCGGGCAAAAAAAGGGCCCGTTTTCGCTATAGTAAAAAAACGGGCAATCACATGCTTACTTCTCAAAACCCAATCTGGCAGAAATCAGTTTTCCTGTCTCAATTATTCTTGGCTCAAGCCCTTTCAGCCTGTCCTGAGACATTCTTATCGTTGGTCCGGAAATGCTGAAAGCAGCGATGACCTGACCTGAATGGTCAAAAATAGGAGCTGCAATACAGGTAATGCCGGATTCATTTTCTTCCAAATCAAGAGCGATTCCTTTTTTCTTCACTCTGGAAAGCTCCTGAAGAAAATCATCCCTGTTAATGATTGTATTCGGCGTATGAACAGGCAGGCCTTTCCGGTCAAGGATATCCTGGATCGTTTCTGCAGGAAGATGGGCAAGAATGGCTTTTCCGACAGACGTGCAGTGCATAGGTGCACGCTTGCCGACCTTAGAGTGCATTCTCAGCGTTTCACTGCCGTCAAGCTTTTCAATATAGACCACTTCACCCTGATCATATACGACAAGGTGGATCACCTCGTTTGTTTCCTGCTCGAGCTTCATGAGGTGAGTTTTCGCTTCTGCTCTTAAATCAATGGAATCAAGCAGCTTTGTGCTGATTTCAAGAAATTTATAGCCAAGCCTGTACTTGCCGGTCTCCTCGTTCTGTTCGGCATATCCGTATTGCACTAAGGTCGCAAGAATCCGGTAGACAGAGCTCTTGTTAATATCCATCTGCCCGGCGATTTCCGTTACGCCAAGACCGCTTTTTTTCATGCTGATAAGCGCAATAACGTCCAGTGCCCTGCCGACTGACTTCACCATGTTTTCCCTTTCCATACTGTTCACCCCGGATGCTTGTTTTCGTTGCGATGACAGGAAATTTTAGCTTTTTACACTCTCGCGGGCTTCAGAGAATGAATTTCTCAGTGTGCCGATACCCTCTATGCTGCACTCAATGACGGATCCCGCTTTTACAAATTCTGCCCCAACCGGACTGCCGGTTAAAATCACATCCCCCTCATTAAGCGTCATAACATTTGAGAGGTACGAAATCATTTTTCTGATGGGAATGATCATTAAATCCAGCGGGCTGTCCTGCTTCAATTCCCCGTTCAATCTGGCTTGTACATTTATTGCAAACGGATCCAGCTCCGTTTCAATGACAGGGCCAAGAGGTGTAAAAGTATCAAACGATTTCCCAATCGTCCAGTGTCCGTCACCGTGAAAAAAAGCAGGCGCTGTCACATCATTACCGACTGTATAGCCGAAAACATAGTCGAATACCTCATCTTCTGACAGGTTCTTTGCTTCTTTTCCAATAACAACGGCAAGTTCAGATTCAAACTTTACTTCCTCCGCACCGGCCGGAATCACAATTTTTTCATCAGGACCGATGACAGATGAAACCGGCTTGAAAAAGAAAACGGGGATGTCAGGAAGGACTTCAGGCAAATCCTGCTTACCCGCGACAAAGTTTGCACCGATGCCGATGATTTGATTTGGCCGAAGCGGTGCAAGCAGCTGTACTTCTGATACATTCAAAACACGCCCAGTATACTCCCAGTCTGAAAATATGTTCCCGCTTATTTCTTTTATCTCTGAATCAAGCAAAACTCCTTGGCAAACAGCAGAATCAGCCGTATAACGAACAAATTTCATGGTGATGCTCCTTTCTGTGAGAGAAGCGGGGCAAATACTGCCCCGCTTCAATGATTAGTTTTTAACAGCAAATTTCTCTTTTGCCTCGAGGCGGCGGCGGTGAAGAATCGGTTCTGTATAGCCGTTCGGCTGGTCATATCCTTCAAACACCAGGTCACAAGCGGCCTGGAAGGCAACAGAGTTCCGGTAATCTGGAGCCATCGGCATATAAAGCGGATCGCCTGCGTTTTGTTTGTCAACGACTTTTGCCATGCGTTCAAGCGTTTCCTGCACCTGCTCTTTTGAGCAAATTCCGTGGTGCAGCCAGTTGGCAAGATGCTGGCTTGAAATCCGCAATGTTGCCCGGTCTTCCATTAATCCAACATTGTAGTAATCAGGCACTTTTGAACATCCCACTCCCTGCTCTACCCAGCGCACAACATAGCCCAGGATTCCCTGTGCATTATTGTCGAGCTCCTGCTGGATCTGCTCTTTGCTCCAATCAGCCTGTTCTGCAACAGGAACTCTCAGAATATCATCACGCAGATCCTTTGCTTCTGCCTTCAGCTGATTTTGCACGTCGGTTACATTTACCTGATGGTAATGAAGGGCGTGCAGAGTGGCGGCAGTCGGTGAAGGAACCCATGCTGTATTCGCTCCTGCTTTCAAATGCCCGATTTTCTGGTCCAGCATATCTTTCATCAAATCAGGCATTGCCCACATGCCTTTCCCGATTTGTGCCCTGCCCTGAAAACCGCTCTCAAGGCCTGTGAAGACATTCGACTTTTCATAGCCGGTCAGCCAGACGGAAGACTTCATTTCGTTTTTAGGAATCATCGGGCCAGCTTCCATTGATGTATGAATCTCGTCGCCGGTACGGTCAAGGAATCCAGTATTAATAAAGGCAATCCGGTCTTTCACCTCGCGGATGGCAGCTTTAAGGTTAAGCGAGGTGCGTCTTTCTTCGTCCATTACGCCGATTTTAAGCGTATGGCGCTCCAGTCCAAGAAGATCTTCCGTACGGTTAAACAGCTCGTTTGCGAACGCCGCTTCTTTTGACCCGTGCATTTTCGGCTTTACGATATAAACAGACCCTTTTGAGGAGTTTTGGTAGGTTCCGGTTCCTAAAAGCGAATGCTTTGCAAGCAGACCCGTCATCACGCAGTCAAGAATGCCTTCCTGAATTTCATTCCCTCTTCCGTCAAAGATTGCATTATTCGTCATGAGGTGTCCGACGTTTCGGACAAACATGAGTGATCTCCCGGGCAAAGTGAATTCTTCCCCGCTTGCGGATGAATACGTGCGGTCAGGATTCAGGGTGCGCGTCATCGTTTTGCTGCCCTTTTTAAAGCTGGCAGAAAGATTGCCGGTCATCAGTCCGTGCCAGTTGCGGTAAACAAGGACTTTGTCTTCTGCGTCAACTGCCGTAACGGAATCCTCGCAGTCCATAATCGTTGTGAGAGCAGCCTCAAGAAGAATGTCCTTCACGCCGGCCATATCCGTTTTACCGATAGAATGGCTTCTGTCAATCTGGATTTCAAAATGAAGACCGTTATTTTTTAAGAGAACAGCAGACGGTGAGACGGCATCCCCCTGGTAGCCTGCAAGTTTTTCAGAATCAGCAAGCGATGTTTTTGATCCATCGCTTAATGTGACGAGCAGTTTGCCGTCTGAGATGGCATATTCCGCTGCGTCTTTATGGGAGCCTTCTGCAAGAGGAACAGTTTCATCAAGAAAATTCCGGCCGAACGCAATTACTTTTTCGCCGCGTACGGGATTATAGGTTCCTTCTTTATGTGCGCCTCCTTCTTCACTGATGGCATCTGTTCCATAAAGAGCATCATACAGGCTTCCCCAGCGGGCATTGGCTGCATTAATGGCATACCTTGCGTTATTCACAGGAACGACCAGCTGCGGCCCGGCCTGTGAAGCAATTTCATCATCTACATTTTCAGTAGCAATCTTAAAATCAGGTGCTTCAGGTTCCAGATAGCCGATCTCATGCAAAAACGCTTTATATGTCTCAAAGTCCGCTTCTTTGCCGTTCTCTCTGTGCCAGGCATTGATTTTGTGCTGAATCTCATCACGGACGTTAAGAAGCTCGCGGTTTTTCGGAGTCAGCTCATCGATGATCTCTTCAAAGCCTTTCCAAAACGCCTCTTCTTCCACTCCTGTCTGAGGAAGTGCTTCTTTTTGAATGAATTCATACAGCACCTCAGCGACTTTTAAATTCCCCTTTTGAACGTACCCTTCCATGATTTCTCCTCCTTTGATATCCGGTTCATTGTTTCGTATTGCGCAACGATGTTTTCTATTATGCTAAAAAAAGCATAGCATGACAGGGACAGCGCTTTCAATAGAAGTTAGAACATTCTGTTAAATAATCATTTGCCGTTCTATTAAACTCCTGCTGTTTTCATTTCTTTCATCTCTTTTTTCACTTCAGCACACCTTCCCGGGCTCGGAAAAAGCTTTCCTGCATTTAACAGATTCTCAGGATTAAAGACGGACCTGATGTCTGTCTGGGCAGAAATTTCTTCATCTGTAAAAACAAATCTCATTTCCTCCCGCTTTTCAATGCCGACGCCATGCTCTCCGGTGATGGTCCCCCCTGCATCTGCACAAACCTGAAGACAGGCGCTGCCGGCTTCAAGTGCAAGCTCTGTCTGCCCCGGAATTCTTGAATCAAACAAAACGAGCGGATGAAGGTTTCCGTCACCGGCATGAAAGATGTTGGCGATCCGCAGGCCGGATTCCAGGCTAATTTCATTAATCTTTTCAAGAACTTCAGGTAATTTGCTTCTCGGGATAACGCCATCTTGAACAAGATAATCCGGTGAGATCGCCCCCATTGCCCCAAATCCTGTCTTCCGGTTTGCCCACCAGCGTGCGCGCTCGGCTTCGCTCTGTGCGGCCTTCACCTCACGAACGTTCCATTTTGAGCAAACGGCGAGTATCTGGGCAATCTGATCTTCAATCCCGGCTGAAATTCCGTCTACTTCTATTAAAAGGACTGTTTCAATATCTTTCGGGTGGCCGACTGGAAACGCAGCCGCCTCTACCCCTTCGATTGCTGTTTTGTCCATCATTTCAAGCGCTGCCGGCACGATGCCTGCGGAAATGATGTCTGAAACGGCAGCGCTGCCGTCTTCCACCCGGTCGAAATAGGCAAGAACCGTTTGTTTGGCTTCTGGATTTTTCAGGATTCGTACAGTTATTTTTGTCACAATTCCAAGCGTTCCTTCTGAGCCTGTCAGCAAACCAAGCAGGTCATAGCCAGGCGTATCCGGTATCCCGCTGCTCCCAATCTCCGTAATGTCACCGTTCGGAAGGACCACTTGGAGGCCGAGGATGTGATTCGTTGTTACCCCGTACTTCAGACAGTGGGCACCTCCGGCATTTTCCGCTACATTGCCGCCTATTGTGCAGCAATACTGGCTGGACGGGTCCGGAGCATAATAGTAGCCCCTATCTGCAATTGAGTTTGTCAGTTTGAGATTTACAAAGCCCGGTTCAACGACTGCTCTTCTGTTTTCAAGATCAACGCTGATCAGCTTTTTCATTTTCACAAGGCTGATAATCACTTCTCCGTT
Organism: Metabacillus mesotrionivorans; assembly: GCF_052171315.1. Lineage (NCBI taxonomy): Bacteria > Bacillati > Bacillota > Bacilli > Caryophanales > Bacillaceae > Metabacillus > Metabacillus mesotrionivorans. Next base: position 239,254 of record NZ_JBQMFF010000002.1, read on the forward strand.
AATCGGGATGGCGCCTCCGCTGAGACCCGTGCCCGCGCCTCTTGCTAAAAACGGAAGCTTGTTCATGGAGCAGTATTTGACAACAGCCGCAACTTCCTCCGTATTTTTTGGGAAGACAACCGCTTTCGGCAAATGCTTATGAATTGTAAACCCGTCGCAGTCATAGGCGATCAAATCTTCCTTCTGATAAAGAATATTGCCGGGGCCTCCGACAATAGCAGCAAGGCTGACAATGTGTTTGTCCTTTGTCCGGATTTTTTTGGCGGCCATTGCTTACTCCCCCTCAAGTTTTTCTTTTTGATACGCCCAGTCAAGAAGCTGCACGGTGTGTACGACCTTTTGGCTTCTTCCGTATTTCTGAACGCCCATTGCCATTTGCAGCATGCAGCCCGGGTTGCCCATGGAGATCATTTCAACATCTTCAGGTACATTCTCCATCTTGCTCTCAAGGACCGCACCTGCCATTTCAGGGTTTGTAATATTGTAGATTCCGGCACTTCCGCAGCATCTGTCGGCATTCGGCATGTGCACCATCTCTACTCCAGGGATGTTTAAAAGCAAGTCTCGCGGCTCTTCTCGCACCCCTTGCCCGTGTGCCAGGTGGCATGCATCGTGATACGTAATTCTCGTGTTCAATTCTGCTTTCGGCTTTTCATATCCCGAATCATGCAAGTATTTAGAAACATCCACAACTTTCTCTGCAAAAGCTTCTGCTTTTTCATGCCATTCTGTGTCTACTTCCCTGAAAAGCTCGCCGTATTCCTTCAGCATACATCCGCAGCCTGCGGCATTCACGACAACAGTGTCGGCATCTTTAAACGCTTCAATGTTCTGTTTGGCAAGCTTTCTGCCCGTGTCCCTGTCGCCCGCATGCACATGAAGAGCTCCGCAGCACGTTTGCTTCTGAGGAATCGATACATTGTTTCCGTTTCGGGTTAAAACATTGACCGTTGATTGATTGATGTCCCCAAACATCACGTCCATGACACAGCCTGTCAGAAAAGCGACATCAGCTTTTGGGGTTCCTTCAGCTTGTACAACCGGCTGCTTTTTATATTTCGACCGTACCGGCTGTTTGATCTCGGGCATGATGGCTTCCATTTCGGCAAGATGTTTTGGCATGACGTTCAGCATGCCTGTCTTGCGTACCGCTTTCTGCAAGCCGCTTTTCTGGTAAAACTTCAGAAGGCTGCCGACAGCATGAAGCCTGTTTTGGTGAGGGAACAGGCCTTTCAGAAAGAAATGGCTTACAGCTCCTTTCGCACCTGTAAGCGGCATTGCCTGGCGAATCTGCCCTCTTGCTTCTTCAATGAGACCTCCGACATCCACGTCAGCAGGACAGGCAGTCGTGCATGCCCGGCAGTCAAGACACGCAAATACCGGATCCATAAACTGTTCATTGACTTCAAGCTTGCCGTCTGCCACTGATTTTATAAGATGCACCCTGCCCCGCGGCGAATGCTGTTCCTGGCCGGTAATTTCATAAGTAGGACACGATTCAAGACACATTCCGCAGTGCACGCAGTCTGCCCATTTGCTCTCATCCGGATGATCTTTCCAAAGATAGTTGCTGAGACTGGCATCTGCACATGAAGGAACGCCCTGCTTCAGATCGCTTTCTCTTATACTCACGTCAGATTCCTCCCAAATAGCGTTTATCATTTAAAACTGAATGAGGATCAACCGCTTTTTTAATGCCTTCAATGAGGAAAAAATAATCCGGTTTTTCGCCCCATACCTCTGTTTTGTGTCGCATGGCATAAGGCAAATGGGTAACGATGGCGTAGCCGCCGAGATCCTTTGCTAAAGCTCTGACCGCTTCAATCATGGTAAGCACATCCTGGCTGCTGCCTCGCAAATGAACTTTCGACAATCCGTGACCTAAGCCTCCGTGGACTTCAGGTGAAGTGCCTGCTGATTTCGCCACCATCTCCATAAGTTTAAATACATCCAGGTTTTTTAGCCCGACCTTAAGTGATGCCTCTGTAACTGAACCTGGCTTGCGCGTATAAGCATTTGGAGCAGCTGTGTAAAAGCGTTCCCAAAATTTCACTGTCTCACCTTCAGGTAAAATGGCCATCTGCACATGTTCTGGAACCAATTTTTTCAGAACTTCTTCCTGATAGCGGACAGAAGGCTCGAAATCTTCAAAGCTCACAGCCAGTGTATTCACTTTCTGTCCAGTTAAGCGTTTGGATAAAGCGGGATTTAATAGTTCCAGTGCAACAGGTTCAAGCGCTGAATCGAGCAGCTGAACGGAAAACGTTCTCATCGCTTCCTGCATTTCTTCAGGATAGGAAAGCAGCACAAGGCATTGACAGGCAGGGAGCGGCCTTAGTTTTAATGTAACTTCTGATAGAACGCCCAACGTCCCCATTGATCCGACGAACAGCTTGTTCATATCGTAGCCTGCCACGTTTTTTACGACCCTGCCTCCGGAGCGTATGACTTTCCCGTCTGGATAAACGATGCGCAGCCCGATGACCGAATCACGTGCCGATCCGTATCCAAGCCTTTTGGGACCGCTCTCATTTGCGGCGACAATTCCGCCGATTGTTGCATATTCCGGCCAGGATGGATCAAGTGACACCATCTGCCCGAATTGTGCCAGAAAGCTTTGCAGTTCTTTAAACGGCGTACCCGCTCTAACTGTCACGGTCATATCTCCAGGTGTATGTTCTGTTATCCCTTTGTAATTGGACAAAGAGAGCAATATGTCTGCCGAATCTGATAATCCGCCAAACCCCCTCTTCGTTCCGCCGCCGATAATGGAGATCTTTTTTCCATGGTCACTTGCGTAACGGACGACTTCTGAAATTTCTTCCTCTGTGGTCGGAAAAACGGTGATGTCGCCGTTATTTCCAAGCAAGTGGTTCCATTCTGTTTTATGAAGCACTTTTTCATCTGGCAAGATCGCCGTTAAGTCTGCCGGCATGAACCTTCCTCCTTCAATAAATAAGTCATTGCAGCAAACAGGAATGGAATCAGGTTATTCTGCTGTCAGTCTATGAGGATTGGTTCTGGTGCAGACTCTTATGAAGGATGGATTCTACGAATGTTAAATGTTCCAGCATGCAGGCTTTTGCCTGACTGGAATGTCCTGAAGAAATGCTCTCGAAGATTTGCTCGTGGTGTTCGGAAATCGTTTTGACGGTTTCCGGGATGTTTTGTATAAACCGGTGAAAGTCAATCATTGAGTGTTTAATCGTTTCTGAAATGAAGGTAACAAACTGCATCAGAAGCGGATTGCCCGTCGCTTTTGCAATCGCCGAATGAAAACGGTAATCATCTTCCCATGGTGAATCTCCGGGTGAATCCAATATATGCTTCATCTCAGCAAGATCACGATCGCTCCTGCTGCCTGCAGCCATTTCAGCCATTCCTGTCTCCACGATTTTTCGTACTTGAAAAAGCTCAGTCACCTTTTTCGGGTCAGAAAAGTAGAGGTTCTGATTAAAGATCCTGGAAGAGTCAAAAGGGGTTACATAGGTGCCTTCCCCCTGCTTCACGGTAACTAAACCCTTACCTTTTAAAATAGTTATCGCATCACGGACTGCAGAGCGTCCGACCCCGAACTGATCGCAGAGCTCTCTCACAGAAGGAAGTTTCTCGCCGGGAGAAATCGACCCTGAAGCAATCAAGTGTTCCAGCTGCTCGCTCACCGTTTCAGAAACCTTCTTTGTGACAATTTTTTCAATTTGCACGTTTCGCCCCTCCTTCCTTTTCGGATATCACATATCTGACAAGTTATAACTCTATTAAAACACTCAATTCGACAGACTTCAATTATTTTTTGAATTTACTGAAAAAACAGCCCTAAGGCTGTTTTTAGAAATCTTGAAGAACGATTTTTCCAATTGTATTTCCGGATTCAATCTTTTCATGGGCTTTTTTCAGGTTATCGGCATTAATAGGGCTTAATGTTTCGTTCACTGTTGTTTTTAATGCCCCATCTTCAATCAGTTTGCTGATTCTGTTCAAGAGGACCTGCTGCTGATCCATATCTTCTGTTTCAAACATCGCTCTAGTGAACATAAACTCCCATACAAATGCAGCACTCTTGTTTTTAAGAAGATTCAAGTCAAGAGGCTCTTTATTCTCCACAATTGAGCAGACCGTTCCCTGGGGCTTGATGATTTCACTCATCCCTTCCCAGTGCTGGTCTGTGTTGTTCAGGCAGAAAATATAGTCAGGGTCAGCGAGGCTGAGATCCTCAATCTGTTTTTTCATCGGGTGATGATGGTTAATCACAGCATCTGCTCCATGTTCCTTTACCCATTTTACCGTTTCTTCGCGTGATGCGGTTGCAATGACATGAAGCCCTGCCCATTTTGCCAGCTGAACAGCTATTGAGCCGACACCGCCCGCCCCGCCAATAATCAGCACGGATTTCTGCTGATTTCTGCTGCGGTCATCGGGATCAATGCCCATTCTGTCAAAAAGACCTTCATAGGCTGTAATCGCAGTTAAAGGAAGAGCTGCCGCTTCCGGAAACGAGAGATTAGCGGGCTTTCTACCAGTTATCCGTTCATCAACCAGCTGAAATTCACTGTAAGAACCCTGTCTTGTAATACTGCCCGCATAATACACTTCATCTCCGGGTTTAAAATCCGTGCACTCTGGACCGCATTCGACGACGATTCCGCTCGCATCCCACCCAAGAATTTTAGGCGTTTCTTCTGTTTGATCCTTTGGCGCACGGACCTTCGTATCAACCGGGTTAATAGAAATGGCTTTAACCTCCACAAGCAAATCTCTGCCCTGCGGCTTTGGTTTTTCCATTTCCAGATCAATCAGGCTCTCCTCATGTTCAATCGGCAAATACTTGTACAGACCTACTGCTTTCATTTTGTTCACTCCTTCGCATCATTTATGATTAAGTATGCTTGCCCCGAAAAAAATTATCAAATGATAAGGTTTGTGATGGATTGTGTGATAAGTACTGGTATGTTCGGTGTGATGCTGTTTGAATAGCGCCAACAAGTAAAGAGAATTTGATTTTGGTGTTTTAGACTGCGGGATAAGTGCTATCAAGATCAAAGATTTCAGTTTTGGTGGTTCTAAACTGTTGGATAAGTGCCACCAAGAACACAGATTTCAGTTTTGATGGTTCCTTTCTGCTGCATAAGTGCCATCAAGAACGCAAATCTCTTTTTTAATGGTTCCTTTCTGCTGGATAAGTGCCATCAAGAACGCAAATTTCACTTTTGATGGTTCCTTTCTGCTGGATAAGTGCTATCAAGATCAAAGATTTCAGTATTGATGCTTCTAAACTGTTGGATAAGTACCACCAAGAACTCAGATTCCAGTTTTGATGGTTCCTTTCTGTTGGATAAGTGCCACCAAGAACGCGGATTTCACTTTTGGTAGTTCCTTTTTGCTGGATAAGTACCACCAAGAACTCAGATTCTAGTTTTAATGGTTCCTTTCCGCTGGATAAGTGCCACCAAGAACTCAGATTCCAGTTTTAATGGTTCTAAGCTGACAGAAGAGTGCCATCAAGAATAGACTTCCCACATTTAATGGACCTAAACCGCCTATTGCCACCATCAAGAACACATCAAAAAACACCCCTCCACATCGTGAGGGGTGCACCTAATTACGCAAACACAGGAACATTAATCTCCACTTCACGCCCCTGTTCAGAGGAGCGCAGAATGCCATCGATGATTGCCTGGTTAATCAAAATTTCCTCTGCAGGGATCGGGGCAGGACGCTGCTCAATGATTGCTGCTACGAAGTCTCTTACTTTTTCATGGAAAATATCAATCTTGTGGTCAATTACCGGGATTGTCGTCTCAGCATGCTGACCGGCTATATCATGGAACATGGAAATGCTCCCTATGCCGCCGTCCCACACACCGCTCCACGGTCCCGTTCCTGCAGGTGTAAGTTTGAGTCCCGCATCTTTGCCGAGAAACAGCGTCGGGCCGAGTGAATCCATATGCATCGCCCAGGAAATTTTAAAGTTCAGCACTTTTCCGCCTTCAAGTCTGACCATCGCCACACCAAAATCTTCTACTTCAAATCGATCTGCTTCATGATGATAGAGTGGATTTGTTCCGAAATGATTGGATGTGTAGGCTGAAACGGTCAGCGGCTTAGGATAATTCAGTGCATGCAAGGCAAGGTCGAGTGAATAGCAGCCAATATCAGCCATGGCTCCTGCACCGGCAAGATCTTTATTTATAAAAGTTCCGCCAGGCATGCCTCTTCTTCTTCCGCCGCCAGTCTGTATGTAGTACACATCCCCGAGCTGGCCGGATTGAATGATTTCTTTGATGTTTTTCATATTCGGATCATAGCGCGGCTGAAATCCAACCGACAGCATTTTCCCCGTACGGCGTGCTGTTTCAACCATGTCAATCGATTGCTGGAGAGTGACTGCGAGCGGTTTTTCAACTAAAACATGTTTGCCGGCGAGCAGCGAATCAATGCTTGTTCGGTGATGTGTGACGTTTGGTGTACAGACACTTACACCATCAAGATCAAGCTCCAGAAGATCCAGGTGATTGTCAAACGCTTGAGCACCTTCAATTCCAAGCATCTGAATAAATTCCTGCGCTTTTCCAGGAACAACATCAGCCACTGCTGCAATGGTTACATCTTTCATTTGCTGATAGGCTTTTGCATGAAGGACGGCAATTCCGCCGCTTCCGATAATTCCAATTTTAATGGTTGACATTAGCGATTCCCTCCGTTTTCTCTTTCTGAAAAGTTGTTTTTAAATAGTCTTTAGCTTTTTTGATTCCCTCTTGCTCTTTAGCAAGCGACCCCCAGTAGTTGTGATCTTCAAGCTCTATGCTGACAGGTCCCGCGTATCCAAGCTGTTCAAGTTTTGCAGCTGTTTTTTTCCAGTCAACTTCACCTTCGCCCGGAATTGTGTATCTCCACGGCCCTTCTGAAAAATCATACTTAGCGCCAAAAACGGAAGGCAAGTGTCCGGCATCATACTGTTCCTGCTGGAGAAGCAATGTATCTTTCCCATGGCAATACAGCACCTTCGAGCCGAACTCTTCCAGGAACTTCAGCGGATCAATTCCGAGCCTGACCAAATGGGACGGGTCATAATTGATTCCAAAATGGTTTGAAGAGACTTCTTTCAACATATACCTGAGAACTTCAGGAGTAGCGCCCAGTGTCGGGAAAAGCGGTGCAGGACCCGGCCATCCTTCAAGCGCGATGTATAAATCGTTTTTCTCTGCGTGCTTTACCACTTCAGGAAACGTCTGTTTCCAAATCTCAAGCGAGCGGCTGACAGGCTGAAGACTGTTTTCAGGGACGAGACACATAAAAATCACTTTTCCGCCTAATGAAGAGATTTCCTGAAATTGATTTTTTAGGGCTAAAACAGCCTGAGCGCGTTTTTCTTCATTTTCGCTGAGCAAGGCTGTACCCCCTACTGCTCCTCTTCCATCAATGGAGCCCGCTTCAAGACCATAATCGGCCAGAATGGTTTGAACATCTTGATCTAAATAAGGAAGATCAAGAACGCCGATCCCGTTTTCTTTTGCCCATTTCGCTGTGTACTCAAGTCCTTCTGATGTGAAATGCGGAGGAATTCTCATGCCGATTTTATTCTTCATCATACTTCACCATTCCTTTCTATTTGTAAATGTGTTTTATCCTTTAATGCCGCTGAAGGTGATTCCTTTAATAAACGTTTTTTGAAGGAAGAAAAACAGCAGGATAATCGGCAGCGTCATTAATGTCGACACAGCCATCATTAAACCCCACTCTGTTCCCCGCTGGCTTTGGAATTGCTGCAGACCAAGCGACAGGGTATAAGAAGCTTCATCTGTCAAATACAGGAGCGGACCGAGAAAATCTGTCCAGCTGCCCATGAACTGAAACAATCCGACTGCGAGAACCGCTGGTTTTGCAAGCGGCAGCATAATCTGCCAGTAGATTCTGAACTCGCCTGCTCCGTCAATTCTTGCTGCGTCCATAAGCGTATCAGGAAGTCCGAGAAAGAACTGCCTGAGGAGGAATATGTAAAAAGGTACCCCGAAAAAGACCGGAACAATTAAAGGCAGCGGACTTCCCACCCACCCCAGCTTTTCAAATAAGATAAACAAAGGGATCATAGTCACCTGACCTGGAATCATCATCACCGCAATCGTGATAATAAAAAGCGCATTGCTGCCTTTAAACTTAAGCTTTGCAAATCCATACGCAACAAGCGGACACGTAATCACAGCTCCAATCGTGCTGAACACTGTGATGACAACCGTATTTTTCAAATAAGTAAAAAACGGAATATAATCAATTGCATCCCCATAGTTGCTCCATTTAAGCGGCGATGGCAGCCATTCAGGAGGGAACGTGAAAATCTGCGTCTGATCTTTGAGAGAGGTCGACAGCATCCAGATAAACGGCACAAGGAAAAAGACAGACATGATAATCAGCACGGTATGCGCAAAAATGCTTTTTGACGTTTTTTTCTTCATTTCATTCCCTCCTTATTTGCCCTGATAGTGAACCCAGCGTTTTGAGGTAGAAAAAATAACAGCTGTCAGAAGCATGATGATGGCAAACAAGATCCATGCCATGGCAGACGCATAGCCCATTTTGAAAAATTTAAATCCATTGTCATAGAGATACATGACATAGAACGTCAGAGAATTTGCGGGAGTTCCCTGCCCGCCAGTAAGAGCATAAGGCAAAGCAAACTGCTGGAAAGCACCGATGACTCCCATTACAAGGTTAAAAAAGATAACAGGCGTTAAAAGCGGAAGAGTGATATGCACTGTCTTTTGAAACCAGTTCGCACCGTCCACTTCTGCAGCATCGTAGTAGTCTTCCGAAATATCTGTCAGTCCCGCAAGATAAATGACAACTGCCTGACCGATTCCCCATAATGACATGATCACGATGGAAGGTTTTGACCACGTTTCGCTTCCGAGCCATGCGGGTCCTTGAATGCCAAAAAGGTCAAGCATTCCATTGACAAGCCCAAACTGCGGATTAAGCAGCCACATCCACAGAACAGCAAGCGCTACTTGAGGCACTAGTGTCGGGAGGAAAAAAATCGTTCTGTATACGGTCATGCCTCTGATCTTCAAATTCAGTACCATGGCAAGACATACTCCGAAAATAATGCTTAATGGAACATATAAAGCGGCGAAATAAATCGTATTGGCTACAGATTTCCAAAACAAATCATCATTCATCAAATCCCTGTAATTTTGAAGGCCGACGAACTCGCCGGGCTGAAGAATGCTGTAAGTCGTGAAACTGAAATAAATGGAAGAGATTAAAGGAAAAGCGTAAAAAATAATAAGACCAAGAATCCATGGTGCAACAAATAACCAGCCGTAAAAAGATGTTTTCTTTCTCCATTTTTTCTTTTTAACAGCTGCTGCCTTATTAGCGGTAACCGATGTGCTCAGTTCGGGCTGCTGCATTCTTACTTCCCTCCTTAACAGAGGGGATTCTTTGGAGCAAGAATCCCCCAGGCCTTTTATTTCAATGCTTTCTCCACTTTTTCATTTACTTTTTTAAGAAGTTCATCAGGCTCGCCATTTCCCCGTGTTGCATTTTCCACGGCACTCGCTAATTCATTCCAGTAAAGAGTTCCCTGAGTCATAACCGGTCTGTGATTGCTTGATGGCAGGATCTCAACAAACTCATTTAGGATCGGGTCATCTTTATAGCCTAATTCTTCATTAACAGAATCTTTAATTGAGAAATCTTTGGCAATGCCGCTGAAGATTTTCTGCCCCTCTTCTCCGCTGAAGAACTTAAGGAATTCCCAGGCTGCTTCTTTCTCTTTTGCTCCTTTAGGGATGACGACAGACCAGCCTCCTGACCAAGTCGAGTAGTTATCGCCTGTCGGAGTTGGTATCGGGAATACGCCGTATTCAAGGTGAGGCTTAAATTTATTAATGGCCGAAACCGTCCATGGCCCGCTGATTTTCATGCTGATCTGCTCTGTTAAGAACGGATCCATCGCGCCTGTACCCTGTGAATTCGTAAAAGCTGTAATGTCTTCAATGTTGTATTTCTTTGCATAATCTGCAATCCATTGAAGCGCTTCAACATTTTTCGGATCGTCAGCAGTTACTTCTTTTGTTTCAGGATCGTAGAAATCCCCCCCGAAAGCCCAGCCCCATCCATAGAACCAGCCTTGATCAAGCCATGGAATGAAACCGATCTGTGAAAAGCGTTTTCCGTCTTTAATCGTCAATTTTTCTGCTGCATCTTCGAGTTCAGCAATTGTTTTTGGAGGATTTTCCGGATCAAGCCCGGCTTTTTCGAAATGTTTTTTATTGTAGTAGACGAGCCTTGAATCTGTAGTGGTCGGCAGTCCGTAAAGTTTATTTTCATATGACGCTTCTTCCCATGAAAAAGGGTAGAACTGGTCTTTTGTAATCTTATCTTTTTCAGCAAGATCACTTAAATCTTCAAGTGAACCCTGTGCGGCCCACGAAGCAATTTCAAAGCGGTCAAAATAGGCAACATCCGGGGGATTTCCACCCGCAATAGAGGACAGGAGTTTTTCGTTGGATCCTTCACCCTGGTTGGCAATGTAAACAGACTTGACGTTAATATCCGGATGTTTTTTTTCAAATGCTTTTACAACCTCATTTACAGCATCACCTGTAATATCTGTCATCGGATGCCAAAATGTGATGGTCGTTTTTCCGTCTTCGCTTTTACTAGAAGATGATTCAGAGCTGCAGCCTGCTGCGACAAGCAAAAAACAAATCATTACTATAAGTAAACTTTTTACACACTTCATCAAAACTCCCCCTGTTTTAAATGAATGGAAAACTGTGAACACAACCTCCCTCCAAAGTTATAAAAGCGCTTACAAATAACATAATGACTTGTCATGTTGATATGTTTTATAGTTAATATATTAATTGGTTGATAATTTATAAGTCAACCTATTTTTCCGAATTTTATAAAAATAAAAAATAGGCCTGCATATTCAGGCCTAGTACGTAACGCGATGCATTGGTTTTTCTGTTTCACCCTCTACGACTTTGTGAGGAACAAAGATATGCTGAACTGCAAACTTGTGATCAGACATCTTTTGCATCAGAAGATTTACCGCATTAAAGGATATTGTCCATTCATCCTGCTTAATATGAGTGAAATGAATTCGGCCATTGCCGGGAGAATCAAAGCAGACGACAGAAATATCTTCAGGGACTTTTCTGCCCGCTGCACGCAGTCTTTCAACCGCGAGTTCTGCAATCGAATGCTCGCACGCAGCCACAGCTGTAAGGTTTTTGTGCTTTGCAAAATAAGAATCGAGTTTATGGATGTCTTCCTTAAAAATGTCTGGATTGCCTGCACTATGAATAGGCATGCTGTTTTTTATCTCAGTCAGTATATATTCTCGGTTCAGTTTTACACCGAACTCAGAATGCGCAAGCTGAAATCCCATGATGCGTTCTTCAATGGCTGTCGTGCCGTCCGGCGGCGGAGACAAAAAGCCAATTTCTTTATGACCCAGGTCAAAGAGATGAGCAGTGAGCTCTCCTGCTGCTTTTTGATGGTCCGTGCAGACAAATGAAGCTGGTATCCCTTTAATAAAGCGGTCAATCAGAACAACGGGGAAATTTCTTGAAACAAGCTCAAGCAATTTGTTGTTCACATGCTCTCCATGTACAGGAAAAACAATCAGGCCCTCTGCCCCGATGTCAAGAAATTCATTAACAGCACGTTCCTCTACTTCTTTTTTCCCGTAGCTCAATTTGAACAAAACCGTAAAGCCATAGTCACTGCAATGTTTTTCAATCCCTTTTACAAGATCCATTCCGTAGCTTTCATCAAACCCGGGGAGAATAAAGCCGATCAATTTGCGGGAGTGACTTATGCGTTCAGGAGGAGGTGCAGTATCCGTCCCCGAGCCGGCATGCGTAACAAACGAACCCTTACCCTGAATTCTTTCAATATAATGTTCTTCTGATAAGAGATCGAGTGCTTTTTTTGATGTAATTCTGCTCACTTCAAATTGCTCTGCCAATTCTTTCTCAGAAGGCACTTTTTCACCATGCTTAAGCGTACCGCTTTTTATTTGATTCAACAGAGATTGATACACCTTCAGATAAAGAGGGTTAAAAGTTGTCATATCGTCACCTTTCTATGGTTGTTATATTCAATATAACAACTTTAAGCGGGTAAGAAAAGAAAATTTTATCGAAAGATTACACCCCGATCTGTTTTGTTCTCTGTGGGATGCTAACCCACTTTTTATCTATGGCTGACTGTTCAATCGCATCAAGAATGAGCTGATTTTGAAGCCCGTCAAAGAAATCAGGTTTTTGGGATTTCTTTTTTGAAATCGCTTCCATTAGTTCTGATATTAAATTGACGAACGTATGCTCATATCCAATAATATGACCGGCCGGCCAATAAGCATCAGCAAACGGATGCACTTCCTCTGTGCAATTGATGACCCTGAAGCCCTGCAGGCCTTCGTCATCTTCCGATAAATAAACATGAAGGTTGTTCATATTTTCAAGGTCCCATTTAATCGATCCATATTCGCCATTAATCTCAAAACAATTTCGGTTTCTGCTGCCGGCTGCGAAACGGGTTGCTTCAAAAACCCCCATCGCCCCGTTTTCAAATCTTGCAATAAACGAAGCAGCATCGTCTACATCCACTATGCCCGTTTTTCCAGGCTCATTTTCAATCGGCCTTTCTTTTATAAAGGTTTCCATAGCCCCAACGACTTCTATCATTTCTCCTACTAAAAACCTTGTGAGGTCAATGATGTGTGCACCAATATCACCGAGGGCTCCAGATCCTGTTATTTCTTTTTTCAGCCTCCATGCAATCGGAAAATCAGGATCCATGAGCCAGTCCTGCAAATAGGTAGCCCTGACATGATAGATTTTTCCGAGCCTTCCCTCTTCAATCAGCTTTTTGGCATATTGAACGGCAGGAGCAAAGCGGTAATTATGGGAAATCATATGAACAACACCGTTTTTTTCTGCGGCTGCAAGCATTCTCTCAGCTTCCTCCGCATTTAGAGCTAGAGGCTTCTCACAAATGACATGTTTTCCTGCTTCTGCGGCAGCTATGGCAATTTCAGCATGAGAATGATTTGGAGTCACTATATCAATTAAATCAATGTCATCTCGTTTGATTAATTCTCTCCAATCTGTTTCATAGCTCTCAAAACCAAGTTCTTTAGCAGCTTTCATAACACCTTCTTCGTTTCTTCCTGCGATTGCCTTCAGAACAGGCTTTGATCTGTCAGGAAAGAAAAAAGGCACATTTCGATAACCTAGACTGTGAGCCTTTCCCATAAACTTATACCCAACCATTCCAACTCTGATCTCATTCAAAACAATCACCAGCCTTCACTTATAGTTGATATAAAAAAACTGTCATTATATTGACTAATTAGTCTTCCGCACTTAAAATCCTTTTTTAGACGCAGAATTTTTTTATAAAAACGGATAAAGAAAGCCCTGCAAAGGTTGCAAGGCTGCCTAAATACTATTCTGACAAAATGCTTTCAATCTGTGAGAGTTCGTCTTTAGTAAATTCAAGATGACCCAGAGCCGCCACATTTTCTTCAATCTGGCTCACTTTGCTCGCTCCGATCAAGGCAGAAGTTACACGGCCTTCCCTGAGAACCCATGCCAATGCCATTTGTGCAAGATTCTGTCCGCGTTTTGCAGCCAGTTCGTTCAGCTTCTTAATTTTACCGACAAGCTCTTCTGTTACGCGCTCTTCCTGAAGTGCTCCCGTTGCTTTTGCAGCGCGTGATTCCTGAGGAACGCCTCCGACGTATTTATTAGTAAGGAGACCTTGCTCAAGAGGGCAAAATGCAATTGAACCAACTTTATTTTCCTGAAGCACGTCCTGCAATCCGTCTTCAATCCAGCGGTTCAGCATGGAATAGCTTGGCTGGTGAATTAATAGCGGTGTTCCAAGACGGTTCAGGATTTTCACCGCTTCCTCTGTCTGCTCAGCAGAATAACTTGATATTCCGACGTACAGGGCTTTTCCCTGACGGATAATTTGATCGAGTGCTCCCATTGTTTCTTCGAGCGGCGTATGAGGATCCGGCCGGTGAGAATAAAAAATATCTACATAATCCAGTCCCATTCTCTTTAAGCTTTGATCAAGACTTGAAATCAGATATTTCTTTGAACCCCATTCACCATATGGCCCGTCCCACATCCTGTACCCGGCCTTGGATGATATGATCAGCTCATCTCTATATGGCGCGAAATCCGTTTTAAGAAGCTGTCCGAACATTTCTTCAGCAGATCCAGGCGGCGGTCCGTAATTATTGGCAAGATCAAAATGAGTAATCCCAAGGTCAAAAGCACGGCGCAGCATGGCACGTCCATTTTCAAAGGTGTCCACTCCGCCGAAATTATGCCAAAGCCCAAGCGAGATTGCAGGCAGCAGCAACCCGGAATTCCCGCAGCGGTTATACGTCATCGATTCATAGCGATCGGAATTAGCTTGATACGTCATATGTATTTCCTCCTTTGTAGTCTTCTTTAGTATCGTAATAGAAGAAAGCGGTTTCGTAAATGAAAAAGACTTCAGGCAAATCCACATTAGATCGATTGCACTAAAAAAGAACTCTCAGGAATGAGAGTTCTCAGCAAATAGAATCTGTTGGTTTAGGGTTTTTCAGTCCGAAAATCGGCCGGATAAATAAGGCGAGGAATGTTCCAAGCATAGCCATGACCATCCAAACCCATCCATGAAGACTGAATGAAGCAATTCCTCCAAAATAGGCACCGATGTTACAGCCGAAAGCAAGACGGGCGCCATAGCCCATAAGCAGGCCGCCGATAATGGATGCACCTGCTACACCAGGTTTAATTTTTCCCGGCTTAAACGTTCCTTGCGCGGCTGCAGAAATAAATGCGCCAAGGATGATGCCGAAATTCATTACGCTTGTTGAATCCGCAAGAACGGTTTTTGTTAATGCTGCTCCGTTTGCACCGGTGAAATAACCCCAAGATGAAACGTCAATTCCTGCGGCCATCAATGCTTTTCCACCCCAAAGGGCAAAAGCTGATGTGATGCCCCAAGGGTTTCCCCTGATAGACAGTGTCAATGCATTAAGCAGCGCAAGAATGATCGCTGCTGCAAATAGCGGCCATGATCCGCGGAGAATCTTTTTCCAGCCCTTTACAGTAGGAAGCTGTTTCATCATAGGCGGATTTTTCTTTTTGGCAATCTGTATGGTGATCCAGTAAATAAGAGCAAATACGGCAAGCTGGACGATCAGTGCACCG
Source organism: Metabacillus mesotrionivorans (assembly GCF_052171315.1). Taxonomy (NCBI): domain Bacteria; kingdom Bacillati; phylum Bacillota; class Bacilli; order Caryophanales; family Bacillaceae; genus Metabacillus; species Metabacillus mesotrionivorans. The sequence continues at coordinate 254,487 of NZ_JBQMFF010000002.1, forward strand.
CCATAGCCGAGACCCGTGGATGTTGCTAGAGAGACCGGCGGAAGGGCCGGCATATCTTCCATCCAGAAAGTAAAATGGTAGGCTCCAATAACAGATCCTGCAATAAAGGATACAAGGGTCAGGATCATGGATGATGATCCGCCGCCCACTGAATAGAGCGTTCCTGAAGCACAGCCGTTGCCAAGCTGCATGCCAATGCCGAACATAAATGCGCCTACGATAACACTTACCCCTACAGGAGATACGTATCCTGCCGGAGCTGTTCCTGTAAAACTGAAACCTGTGCTTAATATGACGGCAAATAAGACGGATGCTATGGCGAGCATCAGCATATGAGCCTGAAGACCCTGAACATTCCCTACAGAAACGAGTCGTCTAAAGGCAGAAGTAAAGCCGAATCGTGCATGAAGCAAAGTTGCACCAAGAAGCAATCCGATTATATACAGAACGCTCTGTGTGCCTCCCGCTGCCAGTAAAATGGCTGCAAATAATAGAACCGCTGCAAGCAATCCCGCCGCAACGAGCGGTTTTTGAACAGGCTTCATTTCAGATACAACGGTTGTTTTAGCCCTTAAAGGTGAATGAATTGCTGTTTCAGCCATATTTAAAACTCCTTTTCATATAAATTTAGTCGGAATAACATGTGCTATTACCTTAACGCGTCTTTAATCATTTGTAAACCGGATTGCTCATAGTCAGAACATTAAAATACCTGATTGATTGAATAAAAAAAATCCCAGGCCTGAACCTGGGATTTTAAGCAGCCTCGCCTACCTATTAAATGGATTTTTCCATTCCATCAGGGCGGCAAAGTTGCATGATTCATCATCTTCAAGATAGTCAGGGATGACAGAAAGCGGAGTTCTTCCGCATCTAAGCAGAAACGTCAGGACGGGGTCTTTCAGGTTTCCTTTCACTACTTCCTCTAAATACTCCTCAGGAGTGAGATGATCTGAGTGCTGTCTGTAACCCGGCATTCTTCCTCCGCCAACCAGCCGCTTCAGGTTAAGCTTCACAACCGTTTCATACATGGAAAACATAAGCCATTTCCCAAGACCCAGCTTTCTGAACTTTGGCCTGACGCTAATATCAACAACATAGAGCGTATCTCCGTCCGGCTTGTGGCTTCGGGTGATATAGCCGCTGTCGGTTATGTCTTCCCACGTATGATGGGGGCGGGCAGGATCAAAGTATACGCGCAGAGCTGTCATTGATCCTGCGATTTCTCCATCTGCTTCTATACAGAGAGCACCTTCCGGAAACAAATGCACATGCTGCTCAAGCTGTTCCTTTTTCCACCATAGATCAGGCGGAAACGGCGGCGGAAAACTTTCCTTTTGAATTTGAATCAGTGAATCAAAGTCATTTTTTTCATAGCTTCTTACAACTGCTTTAACAGGAACACTGTCTTCGAAAACAAAAAATTCTTTTCTGTACAAGGATTCTCCTCCTTACAGCAGCGTACGGTCCCCCTGCTTGGCTTCCCAATCGGGATATAAATCGGTGCGGCGGTCGCGCCAGGTTGTAACCGATCCGCTTGCACGCACTTTATAAAGAAGCTCTAAATCGAGGTCAGCGGTTACGATCATCGGCTGATTAATTTCGCCTTCTGCAGCCAGCCCCTTTGGAGGGAACGGCACATCATTCGGTGTGATGATGGCAGCCTGACCGAAATTCCCTCTCATGAAATCGACAGTCGGCAGCGAGCCGACAGTACCGGTCGTCACAACGTACACCTGATTTTCAATCGCGCGCGCATGGCTTGTGTAGCGGACGCGGTGAAATCCGTGGCGGTCGTCTGTACATGAAGGGCAGAAAATCACATCAGCACCTTTCGCTTTTGCGATCCGCACGATTTCAGGAAATTCAATGTCATAACACGTCAGCATGGCAATGGTCCCTTTATCCGTTTCAAACACCTGGAGGTCGTCACCCGGCGTCATATCCCATTCATGAACTTCAGTCGGCGTGATGTGGAGCTTTGCCTGCTCTGCCACCCGTCCGTCCGGATAAAACAGATGAGCAACATTATATAGGCGCCCTTCTTTTTTGATTACATGTGTCCCGGCGATGATATGCATGCCTGTACTTGCTGCGAGACCTTTAAAAAGCTCCAGATACTGTTCTGTATAATCAGGAAGTTCATCAATTGACAGTGCCTGTCCCTCAGCATTGCCGATAGACATAAGCTGAGTAGTGAAAAATTCGGGAAAAAGAACAAAATCCGTTCCAAATTCCTCTGCGGTTTTAATATAGTGCTCAACCTGATCTGCAAATTCCTTAAATGAGTGAATTGTGCGCAGATCATACTGAACGGCCGAAACTCTAAGCTGCATGGAGTTCATCTCCTTTTCCTTAGTGATGTCAAAAACAAAGATATAAATATTATTAAGCATGAGAGAAGAACTTACAAGCAGAAGGTACTGACAATCTGACTGCATCAGATGACAATGCGGGGGGAAAATAATGAACATGACGGAAAATAGAGGGATTTCATGTTTTCGAAATATGATTTTACTAAAAAAAAGCTCTTTCTTTATCTAATCCTAAACGTTCTGATGATCAGCCTGCTTGTCGTTGAGTCCATGTTTGAAATCACGGCTTCCAGTATAATCATGATCACTCTCACTACAACTGTCCTTGCTGTCTGTTTTTATTTCCTGTTTGAATTTATCGTGGCTGTACCAAAAACGGAAGAAAGGCTGCAGAACATTTTTATTGGTTCAGGTCTTCTTCTCATGCTTATCGTAACATCATACGCGAATCTTTATTTTCAAATTTATGGATTTTTCGGTGACAAAGCCTTTAAATTCTCAGGTGACCACTTGTCCGGCAATGATTTTTTATATTACAGTATAACGACCTTTACAACTACTGGCTTCGGGGACATTACCTCTATTGGTGTGATCTCAAACATTGTGGCAGCTTCCGAAATGCTCACGGGGTTTATCGTAAGTACTCTTTTTATGGCGGTCATTACATCAAAGCTCGTCACAAATTTAAAATAAGCCTGAAGAGATTCAGGCCATTTATGAAGTACTTATAGGGAGGGCGATCGTAAATGGCCTGAAGAGATTCAGGCCATTTATGAAGTACTTATAGGGAGGGCGATCGTAAATGCTGTCGTCCTTTCATCTGACCGGCAAGAAATCCTCCCGCCGTGACTTTCGATAATTTTCCTGCAAATATAAAGGCCGATCCCCGTGCCCAGTTCTTTCGTTGTAAAAAAGGGCTCAAAAATCGTTTCAATCTGTTTTTGGGGAATCATCGGTCCGTTATTTGAAATATGTACGTATGCCGTGCTGCTGTCTTCTTTAAAATCAATGGTTATCGTTCTGTTGGCGTTAACCTTCTGAAGAGCGTCAATGGAATTGAGCATCAGATTTAAAAACACCTGTCTCAGTTCATCTCTGCTTGCATAAACGGATGAATTTTTCTTAGGACCCTCCTGCACTTTGACGCTCCCGTCCAGCAGACTGGGATACATGAAGGCGAGCACCTCATCAAAAAGCTCTCCAAGCTTTAACTTTTCGCGCTTGCTCTCAATTGTTTCTTTTTTGGAAGCATGCAGAAACTGCGATACGCGGAAATTCAGCTGGTCAACTTCATGGCTGATGATGTCAAGGTATTTCAAATCCGGATGATCGCTTTGCATTAATTTAATAAACCCTTTTACAGCCGTCAGCGGATTACGGAATTCATGAACAAAGCTAGAAGACATCTGCCCGAGAATCGTCAGGCGCTCTTTATGGCTCTGATCAATAAATGAGATCTTCTCCTGCAGAATTTCTTCTTTTACCTCAGTGTACTTCTTTACGGCAAAATACGAAAACTGATCAAAAAGGATGTTAATCTCTTCGATAAAAGGCTGAAGTTCTTCCCTGGAAATGCCGGAACTCACAATGTAGCGGATAACCTCCCGGCGGCCAAGGTTAACATTATTGATAAAATCGCCGATATTAACATTAGCTTCTACTCTTTCAAGTGCGACCTTGCTGGCAAGAACATCGATTTCATCCGAACTCAGCGGCTGAACAATTGTCTTTTTCACAAGCTCGTACATTTTCATCCCGTTTTTTTCTACCTCTTCCTGATGCAGATCATCATCTGAAATGGTAATTTTCTGCCGCCATGCAAAGATAAAAGTTGAGATGTTTTCATCTAGAAACCGGATTAATTCATCTGTAGCTGTCATATAAAAGCACCCCTGATTCTTGCAAAAAATCATATGTAAGATCTCCATCCCCTTGACTATAAAAAAACAGGGCTAAAGTTTCTACTATTCTTAAATCTTTACAATTTACATTCTATCATAAGATGAAAACATTCAGTTAATCAGAATTTTACTTTTGTATGACTGGGAGCGAAAAAAAGGCCGGTAACCAGTAAACAGAAAATAGACCCTTGTTGTGCAAGGGTCTATTTTCATGCTCTCTATAAATTTATCTCTTGGATTAATCCGGATTTTATTGCTTTTTTATAAATGCTGATAGCAGCCATCGTATCTAAATAGCCAATTCCAACTGATTTATAAAATGTGATTTCATCCTCATCTGTCCGGACCGGTTTTTCACTGCAAATGATTTCACTGATTTCTCCATAAATCGACTGGGGCTGCCACTCGTTATTTGCTATAGGAATAAGAAAATCACCCGCTTCTTGTAAAACCCCTTCAATTGTATCAACAACAATTTTACTGCTCTTTTTTAATGTCTTAGAGTCTACTTCCTGCATATGAGGGAGGTAGGAGCCTATCGCATTGATGTGAGTACCAGGTTTAATGATGTCTCCGTTGAACAGCGGCACAGAGGATTTTGTACTGCAATTTACAATATCAGCTCTATGAACAGCTGCATCTGGATTTCTTTCAATATAAACCTGACAACCAGGATAAAGCTCAAGCAGGATTTCTCTTAATGCTTCAGCTTTGCCAGACGTCCGGTTATAAAGAATGATTTCATTGATCTCCCTGACAGACATAACAGCCTGAATCTGTCCAATTGACTGTGCGCCGCATCCAATAACTGCCAGAATTTTCGAGTTCTTTCTTGACAGATATTTAGTTGCTGCACCGCTTGATGCACCTGTCCGCAGTACTGTAAGGTAACTCGCTCCCATTATGGCTTTATGTTCTCCAGTCACCGCATCTGTAAGCAAAAGCACGCTTTGAAGCACATCTCTGCCTTCCTCTGCATTTTTCGGGAAAATACTGACCACTTTTACAGACATGTATTTCTCTGCTTCTATGAAAGACGGCATGTAAAGAGTTTCTGCCTTCATTTCCGGATATGAAACTGACATCCTGACAGGAGCTTTTGTCTGCTTTAATTGATAGTATCTAAATGCCTGCTCGGTATCCTTTAAACAATCCTTCATAGAATAAATTTTCTTTATCAACGCTTCATTTAGCACAAGCATGGATGATTGCCTCCCTGATTTTCCATTTATACTGCCTTTGATTGAGGTTCTCCATCCGTTTCCACAGGTCTCGTTTCCTTAGTAAACAAAACAGCTGTAAGTGAAATAATCGCAGCCGCAATCATATAGACGGCAACAGGAATAAATGAATTGTTATAAGCGCTGAGTAAGGCAGTTGCAATCAGAGGCGCTGTTCCTCCGGCAAGGGCTGCACCCAGCTGATAACCGACTGTTACACCTGTATAGCGCACGCTAGTTGAGAAGATTTCAGAAAACATCGTACCTAAAACAGCTGTAATAGGAGCCCATATAATGCCAAGGCCGATAACAGTAGCCACTGTCAACCAGAATACTGAATCAAGTGACAACAAGTAAAAATATGGGAATGCATACAGAATCATAGCAATAGTTCCCCCAATATACAGAGGTTTTCGACCAACTTTGTCAGAAAGCTTGCCCATAAAAGGAATCATGATCGTTGTGACGAACGTTGCAATTGTGACAGCATTTAAGGTATCACTTCGGTCAAAATTCAAATTCGATGTTGCATATGAAATGATGAACGTGCCGAATATATAAAACGGAGCTGTTTCGACAACCTTAGCACCTACAGCAATTAAAACTTCTTTCCAATGATATTTAAACGTGTCAACAAGAGGAACTTTCGAAATGGTGCCTGACTCTTTAGCTTCTTTAAATGCAGGTGTTTCATCTATGCCGTTTCGGATCCATAAACCAAGAAGTACTAATAAGGCACTTAGTACAAATGGTACCCGCCATCCCCAGGCTTCAAATTGATCATTGGGCAGAAGCGTCATGACTGAAATCGAGAGCGTACCAAGAAGAAGGCCGATTGTAACACCCATTTGAGGAATACTTCCGAAAAACCCTCTCTTTTTTGGCGGTGCATATTCGGTTGCAAGCAGCAATGCACCACCCCACTCGCCTCCAATACCAAGCCCCTGAACAAGTCGAAGAAGAATTAATAGGATTGGAGCCCAAATACCGATTGATTCATATGTAGGCAGAAGTCCAATAAGAACTGTGGCACCGCCCATAAGTGACAGTGTCATAACGAGTGTCTTTTTCCGTCCAATTTTATCCCCTATATGACTGAAAATTATTCCTCCAAGCGGACGGATAAAGAATGGCAATGCAAATGACGTATACGCAAGCATCAAACCGACAACCGGATCTCCAGACGGAAAATACAGCTTGCTAAAAATCAGAGCTGCGATTGTTCCATAAAGAAAATAATCGTACCATTCAATTGAACTTCCTATTAAACTTGCAATCAGTGCTTTCTTGGCAACTCTTTTGCTGTTTGAATTTTCTCCCATCAATTCTGCCCCTTTTCCTTATCGTAATTCCGTAATCTTTCCTTCTAGCACATCCAGCAGTAAATAAAAGGCCACTTTTGCATTGGTCCCGTCTTTTTCTTTTATCCAGCGAAAAATATCCTCATGCAGCTGATAGGTTTCTTCAAATAAAGAGGATAACGCTTCCTGCTTCTCCCAGAATGAATAGAAATCATCGTACACAGTCATAATCATGTTAAAGAGTACAGGATTATGCGAGGCTTCATAAAGCGTCTGATGAAACAAATAATCCGCCTGTACAGATTCAGCAGTCAATATACGCACTTTTTTGAAAATCATCAGATGGTGTTCCATCTTCTCGAGCTGTGAAGTCGTCACGTTGCATGCTGCAAGTTCGATGGCCCTTCCCTCAAGGCCCCTCCTGACATCGCAAAGATGCATCAAGTACTCCAGATCGCTGTCAATCTGGATTCTCGTCTGAAGCTGATGAAAATCAGCATCTTTCACCAGAATCCCCTTTCCATTGATGACTTCCACAAAATGAATGGCTTCAAGCTGACGCATCGCTTCCCTGATGCTCGTCCTGCTAACTTTAAATATGGCCGAAAGCTCGCCCATAGATGGAAGCAGGTCCCCTTTTTGGATATTGTGCGACCGGATATACTGTTTTACTTCTTCAACCACAAGTTCATGCACCAGCTGTTTTTTAATAAAGGCCTTCATCCTCCCCTCCATGCTGTATACCTATCATACAGGTAATGATAAAATAAATTCTGAATATTACAACTGTTTTTTGCCTGAAAAACTCATTTTTATTCACAAATCAGGTTATCTTTCGTGCATTAACGTATATTAATAATGATTTCTGCATAAATAATGGAAGATTTTCTTTGGTTTACATGAGAAAACGGCAAAAAAAAAAAACGGGACCTCTTTAGGATCCCATATCTTCATCAGAAGATTTATGTTCATTGCGTTTGACAACCTCTACAAGAGCGCGAATCGCTAGCAGGGTAAAGGAGATGCATCCAAATGTGTGAAAAATCGTCCATTTTTTCCAGTGGAAAAGATTTGTCTTTTTCTCTAAATACCACTGGCCAATGGACATCGGCACACTCCATGTCAGACTTTTCAGCAAAACCATCGGCAATCTGTCTTTATAGCACTGCCTGATCCAAAAAACACTTAAAAGCGGGAAAAATAGAAAATCGTACAGAATATTGGTCTTATAAATGTGCGGAAAAGGTCTTACAGGATAAGCAATTCTATTTGTCCTGACATAGAACACGTCCATTAGTGTCGATATGACGCCTTTCCCGAGAAAGATAATCAGCACTTCTTTTAGAGCTGATCGTTTCATTGCAAAAGGAAATAATACCACGCACAAACCAAAAAGGCCTTTCAGCAACTTTTTTTCCATTAAATGACCCTGCCCTTGCTCTTTTTGGTTAGTATTAGCACAGCTTTAAAAAAGATGCATTTATTTCCTGCTTACTAAAAATCCTCATTAAATCCGGAACTCTGCAATCGGTGTAATCATGACAGACCTCTTAGGTACATCATTTGCAGAGGTTCCTCATGGATTCTGCCTGCGTTTTCCTCCAAAAAATAGACCTTGGCATTAGGCCTTGAACTGATGCATTTATAAACTTGTCCGTCTTTAAAATGCACGGCTGCCCCATCTTCCATGCCAAACCCAGCCATCATACTGCCAGAACGTACAAGTTTATGAAATGACGGTCTTCTCTTTTCCTCACCATTATAATGAGGACAACTACTTCCCTTAATAAAGCCAAGTCCACTTATTTTGTACAGCGGACCATTTAAAGGATCCGTCAATCCCTCTTCAAACCAGCAATTTGCTCCAGCACTTAGCCCTGCTAGGACTGTGCCGTTTTCATATGCTCTTTTGAATAGAAGATCGAGTCCCCATTCTTTCCATAAAACAAGCAGATTCCGGGTACTTCCTCCGCCCACATACAAGATATCCTGGGACATAACGAAATCTTCAAGATCCTTAAAGTGCGGATCAAATAGTGCCAGATGATCGGGTTTGCATGCCATAGAATGAAAAGCATGATAAAACCGTTGAATATACCCATCCTGATCTCCGCTTGCTGTAGAAACAAAACATATTCTCGGATTCGGTTTCAGTGATTGATCAAGTATATATTGATCCAACAACAAGTTATCAGGTTCCATAGAAAAGCCACCACCGCCCATTGCAATAATCTGTTTCATCCTCTTCCCCCTTAATTTAAAGCAGCACTTCCCTCAAAAGAAGGCCTAAAGCTATGCCAAGAAACATCGAAGTCAAAGTCCCAAGCAGGAAATACTCCGCCCAGTTCCGGTCATCCATCTGTTTAAAACGGGCAATAGATTTCGCCGTCACAATGAAACCAATGGCGGGATATGCACTGTAAAATGTCAAAATCAGCACAAGCAGCCGTTCAATATACCCGATCAGCTTTCCCCTGGACAAATCATGTTTATTGAATGTGAAATACGTATACTCCTCGGTCAGTCCGCCTGCAGCATTCATCTTATCTTCTTTTCTCTCATTCTTAAAGGCGTAGCGCCCTTCAAACGACAGGAGCTGTGCCGGCAGCGTCCCGAGCACCATTCGGATGACATGACCGCTAACACTTGTAGTAACAATTAGGATAATGGCAATAAATAAAAGGGCATTCGTCACACTGAGTGAAGATTTCTCCGTTATAAGCATGATTCCTTTTTGGGCAACTGCGCTGTACAATACATTTAAAAAGAAGTGGCATGCTAACACAATCATAACAAGATGCAAAAACTGATCACCAAGAAAATAGAGAAGGTTTTTCATATTTTGCTTGTCAGTCGTCCTATCCAGAAGTTTCAGCTTAAGAAAATCTATCACGCCATGAGTTCCGATCATAAAAACAAATGGCAGAACAACACTTTTCAGCGGATTTACCATCTCAAATTCGGTCAGCCAGAAATAAAGCAGAACAGGCAGGAGGATAAACGCATGATGAAGCAAATGCTTTTTTAAATACTTCCGCTTTTCCCTGACCATTTCATCAGTCTGAAGCAGAAAGTCAGCCGTTAAATGGGCCAGAATAAGACTAAGTACAATCATACGCTCCCATCTCCCTCCCTTTTCGAAAACCATTCGGCTGACGAATTCTGTAAGCTTGAGCGAATCGATGCAATCAGCTTGTTACTGGACGGCTCATCGAATCCCTTTTGCTGAAGAGAATCAAGAACGGCGGTAATAGTATTGAATATCATTACCAGCTCCTCCCCTTTCCCCTTCTTAAAATGGCTTGAAATTGTCGATGGCGACTTGCTCAGCATCGAAGCAGCCTTCCGCTGCTGACGGTAAATTTCCACAAGTGCATACACTTGTTTCTGGAGGTCCGTCTGGTCTTTTACGAGCGTATGTCTGACTTCCATCAGAGAATTAAGGAGCAGCTGTGTTTCATAAAGGTCGCCGTTTAACCGGAAAGCAAACTGGGCTTTATCAGCACCTTCTCGCTTAAGCAGATCATTCGCCTCTCTGGCCTGTTTCAACAGGGGATGAATCCACGTTTCTGCATCAAGATCAGCAGGCCTGCTGTCGACCTCGCCGAACGACAGGCCAAAATACGGCGGGTGCTCCTCCTGCTTCCAGCTGATGCTAAGAAAATGCGCAGCCACAAACGCCGCAGCATACCCTTCCGATATGAAAAGCACCTCATCCCCCCTGCGATGCTTTACAATCGCCTGGTTACCAGTCCACTCCGTCAGCCAGGAAGTCATTTTACTCAAATAGGCAGATAGCTCTTTTCCTTTTCCTTCCAAAGAAGAATTTCTTAAATCCATGATAAACACAGAGCACGGGTAACGATTCAAGGAACATGCCTCCAAAGATTCGATTATATGATCTAATGTAGCAGATGTTCGATTGAATGGTCAAACTTTTGTGGAGTTTTATTATTTTGTAGAATTTCATACGTGGAGTTCAATGGAGATTTCTGATTGAATAGAAAAAGAGATTGATTATCTTCTAATACAATCCCTTTATCTTAAATATGCAGCTACCTTTTTTTGAGTAATTCTAAGTAATTGCAAAAAACTTGTTTGCGGTTGATAAACAGGCACCTTGTCTTTTTCTAAAAGGCTGTCAACCGCCTTTTTATTATTCATAATTCTCTCTATATCAAATGTTACTGGAACAAGCGAAGTTCCCGGACCAATGAGTTCCTCCCCGACTTTTTCTACGTGAAGTCCAAAGGAAATTTTCAGCATCCTAAAAAACTTCTTTTCAATCAGAGCAATATAATATCTTGGGCTGTACTGCCTGACATGATAGTAAAAAACATATAAAATCAAATAAAAGTAACCCTTTCTTTGATACTCTTGTTTTATACAGAGTTTATCAATCTCCCAAATTCTCTTGTAGTTGTTTTTAAATTCAGGTAGAAGTGAAAAGGATATCTCGGTCTTTCCTTCTACCGTACTGTGGGGATTATTGGGGTGATAAGGGATAAACTCAATGGTTCCAATAATTTCACGGTTATTGTTTTCCCCAAGAACAATTAAATACCTCACACCATGTTTAGAATAAGGATCGTTAAACCATCCCATCTTTGAACAAAGGGTTTCCCATGTGTTCTCAAACTCTTTCTGCTGTTTTTCATTACAGACTTTTTCTATGAATGGATGTCTCAAACCATCACCTCTAAATAATAAATGTACGATCAAAAAAAGCCCTTGTCTTCTCAGAATCAGGGCTTTTACTATCTTATTTCAGCTGTCTAATTCAGGGGGGCAATCTGGATCACCCTTATCAGGCGGTTCCCACCCTTTGAATGTATTTGAAACATCGAGTATCTCTAAAGCTGGGATTTTCCATAACTCTTTCATACATATCACCTCCTTTCAAATTACAAATCATTTGACTGAAATACTTGCCTCATGCTGACGATGAACAAGATTGCCAAAAACCTTATTTTTATCATTCGCCAGCTGCTGATATGGACCCTGCTGAACAACCTCCCCATTTTCTAATACAATCACTTGATCTGCATTTCTGATTGTTGAGAGCCTGTGAGCAATCACCACAATGGTCATTCGTCCTTTAAGACGATCAATGGCTTCCTGAATGCTTGCTTCATTTTCTGTATCAAGCGCACTTGTTGCTTCATCTAAAACTAAAATAGCCGGTTTTCTTAAAATCGCTCTTGCCAGTACGATTCTCTGTCTCTCTCCCCCAGAAAGCCTGACTCCTCTGTCACCTAATTTCGTATCAAGCCCATGGGGAAGATTTTTGACAAAGTCGGCAGCAGAAGAAAAACGAAGTGCGTCCCAAAGCTCGCTGTCCCCTGCATGTTCTGCCACCATTTGCAGATTCTCCCGGATGGAGCCATTAAATAAAAACGGCTCCTGCGGAACATAACTTACAGACTTGCGCAAAGCTTGAGCATTTGAAGGCGTCAGCTTCGTTCCGTCCACCAAAACTTCCCCGTGTTCAGGAGTATTCAAGCCCATTAGAATATCAATTAACGTACTTTTGCCTGCACCTGATTTTCCGGCAACAGCGGTCATTTTATTGATGGGAATCGTTATTGAGATGTTTTTTAATGCGTACTCTCTGCTGCCTGAATAGCGAAAGGATACATCCTTCAGTTCCATTATGTTTTTTAGAATCAGAGGATTGTTCTGCTCAATTGCTAAATCAGATTGTTCTTCCGCTTTCACACACTCATCCTGAAGATTTTTGACAGCCTGAAAGGCAGGAAGCATTGCTGCAATTTGTTCCAGTGAACTTTGGATTCCCGCAACTCTTGGCCACAGCCTTGAAAAAATCACAATAATGAGCATGAGCTGTCCTGCCTGTGCATGAAACAGATTAACTGAAACAAAAATGAAAACTGCAATTAAAATGGAAGATGCTGCTTTGTAATAAAGCTGTGAAGTTGCTTTGAGTGTGGAATACTCAATTTGTTCATTTTTCATACCAAGTGTTATTGAGCTGAACCAATTCATTTTTGCATGTTCAAGCGTATTGCTTTTTATGTCCTTTATCCCGTTGATCTGGTCTGTAATCCCTGCCAAATATTCTTTTCCAAGCGTGTAATTTTTTCTGCCAAGAGCCAGGGAAGATTTTAAAAATCTCCGGTTTAAAAAAACTACTGCTGCACCGCATATTAATAAAAAAACAGTAATGCTTGGGGAAAGGATGAGAGCAAAACCAATTTGAATCACAGTAAAAAAAAGAGATGCCAAAAATTGCAGCAGCGAGTGGGTGCCTGCGTTAGAGCGGGCGATCTCGGCAGTAAGAATGTTTATCAAGTCTGATTTTCTGTTTCTCAGAAAAAAGCTCCAGTTTGCCCGAAGCAAAGACTGGTAAGTTTTGAGTCTTAAATGCCGAAAGAATCCATGCTGAATTTTCACATTCTCAATGGAAATCTTTCTGTGCAGGAGATTCTGCAGCACAGAAATCGTCACAAACAGAAAGAGAACGAGTGGTAATCCTGTGTTTTCCGGCAAGTTGCTGAAATACGAAAAAAATGAAGTGAATGGCGTGTTTTTGAGATTTAGCTCAATAAGACCCGTAAAGCTGATCATGGGAATCAAAAGCAACACTCCAATTCCGTCCAGTAAACTGATCAGCACGGTTGCAAGCAAATTGATATAAAGACGCCTGCCTGAGAAAGAGTGAATTTGTTTTAAAAAGTACAAGATAAGATTCATGATTTCTGCCCCTTGAGATAACCGGTTTCTTTGACCGCTTTCCTCCATGTCCAAAGGAAAGGATGCAGAATGTAGTAAAGGGAATGATATTTTAAAGGCAGGGGCAATGTTTCTGCATCTTCTGGAAATGGGAATAAAAAACTTGCGAGATGCAAGAATTTCTGCTCAAAACACATCAGTGAAAACAAATAGGCGGCGTGATAAGAACTGATTTCCTCAGGTAATGGAGAGGTATGAAGATTAATTTTATTTTCCAGATAAAAAATGGCTGATTGTGCGCTCTTAAGTTCTCTTCCTGCATCCACCTTGACATCAATGCCAGCAGGTATGGATGCATCCAGTAAATGTGCAGCTAACGATACTGCCTGCTTCCCTTCTTTTAAAGAATGAAAGGAATGGAGTAAGCCTTCCGCCGTTTTCCAGTTTACATCCTGTTTAAGAATCCGCTGAATATCCGTCAGCCACCGGAGCCTTGACCACCCATGTCTTCCGCCATGTTTGACAAGGAATGAAAATAAGTCTTCTTTTCCTAAAGAGAACAGCGGAGATTCAGATAATGAACTTCTTCTTTTATTCATCCAAAGGTGTTCAAATCCTGGTTCCCGCCCTGGTCCCGGGTGCAGCCGCCAGTGAATTTCAGCTTTAATTTTCTTATCGGGATGAAAATAAGTGAAATGATGATGTCTCCATTTCCAATCACCCAGAATCGTTTTAATGTATTCGTCCTTTACAAAGCCCATCCGCTGCAGTACGGTTTCTGCCTGGACCAGTTTGTCTAACGGTACAAGAAAATCAAGGTCACTCGATGTTCTCATAGAGAGATCACCATACAGATCATGTGCGATAACAGGTCCCTTCAGGAAAAGAACACGTATTTTCTCATCCAGCAGATTTCGGCTCAATTCTTCCATTACCGAAGATAGATAAAGCATATGAAAAGTGTTGTTCTTGAATTTCCTTTCAAAGAATGAAAGAATATCTACCGGTACTATCGTGCTTGGAAGCTCTTTGAGACGGGGATAGATTAGCGGGTATACTCGATGATGGACACATAAATTTACAAAAACAGACCAGTCCAGCTTATGAAACAAGTTGATGCTTTTTTCAGCTAATTGCTCCTCCTCCTGATCTTTTAAGAGTTCAAGAATGACTTTTAACTCTCTCGGTACTTTCGATAATTCCAGTTTCATCATTCAATCCCTCCATGTGCTTTGCGAATTTAGCCACTACAGTAAACGTTTCCATTCCTTCTGCACCAGTTACGATGCATGAACCGCTTCTCAGCCATGCGTGTGCTGAAAGCTTGCCGCTTTCATCTCTGCCCGTTCCAAGATACATCGTGCTGCCAATCCCTCGCTTCTCCAGCATTTTCATTGCAGCAATGGCTTTAACAAGACACTGGCTTTCCCAAAATGTATAGTTGCTCATCAAGTAAATAGCATGAGAAATGCGCTTGACTGTCTTTTGTTGAGAATCAATTGATTCATAGCCGGTTTCTTCCATGTGATTTCCAAGTGATGGAGCCACCTTTGCAAACGGAAGGCACTTCAACAGGCGTCCGATTCCCAAATAATAGAAAGACTCGACAAGCAGGAATTTTGTTTTTCTGTCCATACTATGAAAAAGCAGTAACTTTCTCAACTATCTTCTGATCCTCTCTTAATCCAGATTTATCTTCACCAGATTTTCTTTGTTTAATTCCTCTAAAAATGATAAAACCTGAGCCTCGCAAACTTCCTTTTCTACCTGGTATTGCGCTGTCAGCAGTTCGATTAAATTCGAAAAATGGATTGGTTTATTAATCAGATCCCATATGATTCCACCCATCTCCCCTAAATTATAATATTTTCCATTTTTAACACTAAGCATGACTTTCTCGCCGTTCATGTTGCTTACTAGGTTTCCCTCTGTTTGACTAACTGTAAATTGGGTGTTGTTAATTGCAGCTGTACTCAAAACGAAACGCCTCCTTTAATTTCAACTAAAATTTGATCAGCAAGCTCTAGTGCTGTAAATGGAGCCTCAGGTCTTTCAAGCTGATACATCATTATCTTTTCTGCTAAAGATGCGGATGTGGCAAAATGCCATTCTATTAAATTCATGTTGGCAAGATAAAAGTTCCGGTACGTATGCTTAAATAAAGTTTGCAGACAGTGCAATTTACTCAGTGGCCTGAACCGGATCTCAGCGGATTCTGTTTTCGTTAACTCAAATATCCCGGCCAAAGGCAGCGAAGCCGATTCATAATGATCCACCACAGGCACAGAATATTTTGTTTCTCTGTTGAATATCTTACTGTATTTTTCTGCATTCATGCCAAAAGCATCCAAGCTGCTTAGCCATAGCTTTTGATGGGGATAAGCCGGTGTCACGTATGGAATTCCGTTTGAATGAAACGTTACAGGAATAACATCATCTGTCAGCAATGAACAGCCTCTATTTATTAAAGCGGAAGCAAGCGTGGATTTTCCCGCACCGGAATCCCCGACTATGGCATATGCTTTTCCTCCAAAAGCAAACGCACTGCCATGCAGCGGGAGAATCTTTCTTTGCATGAGAATGGCCCCCATGCACGAACCGAGCAAATACAGTCTGATCAGATCATCATCTGCATTTTTTTCAGGCGAATAGAAAATCTCGTTCCCCTTAGAAACTAAAAAGATTCCAACTGTTTTGATATGAAACAGGACAAAATTCTCATTGATCACAAAAGAACGTCCGTTGACAGAATGCTCTTGCCATAAAGAGCTCAAGTCTCTTTTTTCAATCAGAATGTGGAAGGATGGTTCAGCATCCGGGAATACTGTGAGCTCCCTCAGCTGTATATCAGACTGGATAATAAAGCCGAAACCGCTGTACCTGCTGGCTTTTATTTGAATTGTAGTCAAACAAACAACTCCCAAAATTGAAATAAATGGTATCTTTTTTAAAAAGATACCCCTATTTTGATTGGATAAGGGTATCTTTTCTATTAAGTATTAGAATTAACTGTAATGAACTGTTTCATCTTGATCTGGCTGAACAGCATCAGGAGTTTTCAAACCCGGTCCTGCCATCGTCAGACTTACATCTAGCACTTCAAGTGCCGGAGCCTGCCACGTTTTCATACAAATCACCTCCCTTCAAATCGTGTAAGAAACCGGTAGAGAATCAGGCATCTCATAAGGACCCTGAATTCAAATTCGAAAATTAAGCCCGGCTTAAATTCACCGGAAATTTTTTTGAGGTAGTCCTTCAGTAAAGGCTGGTTTAGCATCGACACGATTCTTGGTGCATCAAGGGCATGATTTACTTCTTGAATGAAGCTCTCCCATTCAGCTTTCATACGGTGCACACCATCGGCGCCCTGCACACCTCTTGATTTTTGATTCAGTCTGATCTCATCGGGAAGCCAGCCGTTTGTTGCACGGCGCACCAATGATCTGTCCCGTCCATTTTGGACATATTGATCATCAGGAACAGAAAGACAGAACTGAACAACCCGAAGATCATTCGTGGGGTCCCTCTCCCATAGAGCATGTCTGAGTGACAATTTCGTGCCGATGGTGCCATTTAAAGCCCATATATGTGACTGCTCAAATTGAAGCCGTTTCATTTGATAGGCATCTGTAATGCCGATACCCGTAACATCGATTCCCCTTTCATTTAAATGGCTGAAAACATCATTTTTTTCTGCAAACTGAGGATTAATCCAAACGGGAAAACCTTCAGAAGCATCACGATCAATCCATTTTGAAACAGAAGGAAACGCCTTTTTTCTAACGAACTTCATTATTCTCTTTTGATCGACGCCGATATGCTGACTGTACAGCTTTATTTCTTTATAAAGAACGAAAAAGCTGCATTTTTTCAACAGTCTTGCATAATGATCCAAGGCAGGTCCAAACGATATTGTCCAATTCCCTCTCTGCCCGTTCAGCAGGATCCCAATATTTTGAGCAGCTGCCTGTTCATAGATTCCTTTTATCCAAAACGAATTCTCAAAAAATTTGTACGGCATCTCCATAATATCCAGCCATTCATCTATTTCTGAGTAAGGATTGCTTTTCGGAAAACTTAAATATTGATCATTTATATTGCCGACATATTCGACGGTTGATCTTATATGAGGCCGTTCATCGGCAACTCTGTACCTGTGCGTCCAGTCAGAGAATCCATCAACAGGCACATAGCTGAATGTCTGCAGGGTCTGCTTTTTTTCAAGCAGAGCACGTGCTGCAAAACTGGCGACCGTTCCTGAGTCCAGTCCCCCGCTCAGCTGTGCCCCTACACCCTTTCTTGATCTGGTCCTGTCTGCTACCGCCCGCTTGAACACGTCTCTGAACGCTTCTTCATATTCACCATTTGAAGCAAAGTGTAATTTGTGAGAGTAGTCAAACCAATGATACCTCTTCACCTTCATCACACCGTTTTTTATAGATAAAGAATGGCCCGGAGGAACTTGAAACACATTCTTGTAAACCGTCTCTTCTGCAGTGCTTGAGTCGCTGGTCACAGGTATCGCGACAAATTCTGCCATCCACTTCTCGTTCACTTCTTTCTTCTGCCCAGCTGAGAACAAAGGTTCAATAATCGTGCTGAATACAAATTTCCTCGAATTATTGAAGTAATACAATGTTCTGGAGCCGGAGAAATCACGTGCAGCGAATAACTTGTTTTTATGAGCATCCCATATGACGAACGCGAAGTCTCCAATTATGTATTTAGGGGCGTCTTCTCCCCATTTTCTATACGCCATCAGGATCAGCTGGCTGTCTGCTACGCCTGTAAAAGTCCGATCTTCAGATAGCATCTCAATCAATTCTGTTCTGTTATCAATGATGGCATCGGCCGTTATGGCTAAACTGGAAATGGAATCGTAATACGGAAGAACCTCTCCAATTGATTCCGGTGTGATCCACTGTGCATGACAGCCCAAGAATACATGATTCTTATGCCAGAGTTTTATATCATCAGAAGGAAATTTGCTGAGTACTCTCATCATCTTTTTTGCTTCTTCATAACGAACATCCTTGTTATGAAGGTCCACTATTCCAACTATGGCGCTCATGGCGTCACTCCTACGAATATGTCTCTTCTAAGCGAACAGTCACATAAAATCATTCTATATTAAGAACGATACATTACTATTGATCTAATTGCAACAAGATTTTACAGGATTAATCAAATTATTTGTAATTCTTTATCCAGATACGTTTCTGTCTGGTTCATTTGCCAGTTCCATGAATCTCTACACATATCTTCTAAGCTTTTTTCGGCATTCCATTGAAGTAAGATCCTTGCTTTAGAACAATCGGCATAGCTGACAGCAGCGTCTCCCTTTCTTCGTTCCGATAATTGGAAAGGTATCTTTTTTCCTGAAACCTTTTCAAACATCCGAACAATTTCAAGGACACTGTAGCCCTGTCCAGTACCAAGATTAAACGCCTCTATTCCATTAGAACAAGCAACAGCTTCCAATGCTTTTAAATGTCCTCCAGCAAGGTCAGCAACATGAATATAATCTCTGATTCCCGTACCATCTTTAGTGTCATAATCACTTCCAAAAATGGACAGACACGTTCTTTTACCTGCTGCAACCTGAGTTACATAAGGAAAGAGATTGTTGGGAATACCCTTTGGATTTTCTCCTAACAAACCGCTTGGATGTGCTCCTACGGGATTAAAATAGCGAAGTATTGCAATGCTCCATTCAGGATCCGCTGAATAAATATCTCTTAGCATTTCTTCAATAAACAGCTTTGTTCTTCCATAAGGATTTGAAGCACTAAGCGGCATATCCTCCTTCAACGGAACCTTATTATGCGAGCCGTATACCGTGGCTGAAGAACTGAATACGAGTTTTTTGATTTCGTATTTCTTCATTAATTTAAATAAAGTTAAGGACCCTGAGATATTATTATGATAGTAATTTAATGGCACAGAGACAGATTCACCGACTGCCTTATGGCCTGCAAAGTGAATGACGGCATCAAAATGATGCTCGAGAAAAATTTTTTCCATCTTCATCTCATCTGTTATATCTTCTTTAATAAAAATCAAATCTTTTCCGGTAATTTCCTTTACTCTTTCTAATGAGCTCTCATTGGAGTTGCTTAAATTATCTACTACTACAATTTCGTGACCTGAAAGCAGCAGTTCTGCACAGGTATGTGATCCTATATAGCCTGCTCCGCCTGAAACAAGAATTTTCATCGTATCACTCCTTAAGATTATGCTCCTAAAAAAACAGGAAGATAGATAATCAAGAAAGTTCTTTATAAAGAACACTTTCATACAGCTTACCTGAATATCAATATTAATTCAATTAACAGGAAACGTTTTTATAAAAAACAGACAGAAAAAAACTCACCTTTTTAATGTGAGTTTGCTGTTACTGATTAGATTTTTTTTACAGTTACAAACAAAGGTGTTTGCATGTGATAATTTATTTGCAGCACATTTGGTGAAACGATTGTTATAACCGGATTAACAAGTTGGTTATCCTGAGCTAAACATTGAATGAATACCTCTGATGAACCTAAATTATGGCTTATTGCAGCAGAGTAGCGATTTCCTTCTGGTGTGAGATTTACTGTTGTTTTAAAGGTATTCTCTATATCATAGCTAACGAAGATGCCAGGGTCTGCAGCAGGAAAAAGAATATTAGAGACTTTGTTCTCTGAAAAGATAATGTTTTTCATGGGTTTCACATTATTGTAGTAGGCTATCGTCTTTGTTCCTCCGCCTGTGTAGGTTATACTCGAATTTTTGACAAAAAGCGTGAACACTGAAGCAACAACCGGTTTGTCATGATGAATTATATAGGAGAAAGAAGGGTTTTTAATTAAAATTTTGCTATTTGTCACTTTTATTGATCCGCTTGGCTGGTTGAGGTCCGTCGCAAAAAAATAAGTCAGTGATGTTGAACTGATCTCGCAACTTTCCAATTCGATATCGGCTTTATACCCTGGAGTGTTAATATTTCCAGCCTTCATGACAGTATCTGCTAACGTGCAATTGTACAGATTCAGCTGTCTATTTTTTGTGCCGAAAATCAGATTAATCAATATACAGTTGTAAAAGGATGATTCTTGAATATATACTGCCTCATCTGCAGATGTTCCATTTATTGTCTGAATCGTTATTTTCAAGTTATTAAATGTACAGTTTATGAACTCATATACTTTAGACGTACAATCTCTCAATATGGCTGAATCAAAAATGCAATCTTCAAGTTTGTATGCAGTAATTGAAAAAGCTCCTGCCATATTTACATACTTTATGCGATTGTTTTTAAAAGTATTGTTAACCCTGCTCGTTCCCATGTGGATAGAAGGAACGTCTACCAAATTATTATCTGTAAAATTCAGCTGATAGGATGAGTTGTTGCCAAAAGAAAAGTTGCCTCCCTTAAAGCTGTTCTCCTGAATATTAACAAAGGCATGATCGAAATTGGATGACATCAACCCTATATTTGTGGCGCAATTATAAATAAAGTTTCCCTTAATATTTGCAAATGATAAGCTGTACAGATTGATACCGATTCCATCCATATTGTAAATGTGGTTGTTTTCAATAAAAATGGTATAACAGCCTGCCAAAATACCATTATTACTGCCATAGATCAAATTATTTCTAATGTAATTGCTGTCTCCGTATGAATCTTCCTGGTTGATTCCATATCTGGTAGAGTCATTAAAGGTCGGTTTGCCGTCCAGGAAGCTGCTGCTCGCCTTTCCATTATCCCGAATCGTATTGTATTGAATTGCATTATAGCTTCCACCCAGTGTAATTCCGCCTCTATGGCCGTTGAAAATTTCATTTTGTTCAACTATATTGTGATGGGGGATCAAGCCGAATTTCAGCGTGATTTGCATGTTTTTTGCAGTGTTTGTCTCATTGAAAAAGACAAATCTCATCTTTGATGCAGCTGACGGAATCGAGATGTCCTGGTAAATCTTTCTCCTTTTCAACACCCCAATAAAGGAATTGTCTGCCCTGTAGAAAAAGATGTCTGCCTCCTTATTGGCTAGAGCTGTCAATCTCGTATAACCAGCCCCTGCAATAAGAAATGAACTGAAAGATACATCCGATGGGATGGAAATAAAAGCTGACGTTAAAGAATCAGCTGATGCAACAGGCTTTCCTGTCGTATAATCCAGACTGTTTAACGTGAATCCAAAATTAATACCTGCTAACTCTCTGAATGATGAACTCGTAAAAGTAACGTTGTCCCCCATATAATCTCTTACTGTGCAGTTCTTTAACGAAGAATAATTTGTACTTTTAGTGAATACAACACCGTACGAATGCTCCATTCTTCTTTCCTCAGGGTTAACAAAACTGCGGTCTTCCCTGCAGCCAATGATTGTTCCGCCCTTAAGATGAGCGTCTGTTACATTCTCAAACTCAATGCTGTTTCCCTTGAAATTATAAAAATCAGCACTTTTTCTGGAATCGAAAGGTGATTTTCTGTCTGAATCAAAAATCACTTTAAGAGTTGATCCATTTAAATCAAAGATGAAATTGCTTATCATTTTAATGGCTCTCGGATAACAGATAGCGTAGTTTCCCTTAGGTAAAACCGCACCGCTGTATCCGTTGTTTTTAGCAAACGCCAATGCATTGTTTATTCCCTGTATATTTGCATCTGCTTTCAAATAATCGGCATTTGTATATGGCTTAACAGGCAATCCCTGGCTGATATTCCACCTGGCAAGTTCAATAGTATACATACAAACTATCCTTTCAAAATAGTGTAGTTTGTATAAGCTATGTTTTAATATTTCAAGCTGATTGGACGAAACAAGGTGAAAGAGGGATTTTTATAATAAAAAGGTCCTAATTCCAGGAGAGACCAAAGCATCACTAGAAACCCTTTTCAAGCAAGAATTGGGTGCAGCAATAGAGATGTAAATCTAGTTATTGGTCAGCCTGCTATTGAATCAGCTGTTCGAACGGCTGATTTGATGCACTTGATAATCATTTCCTGTTCATCAGGTGTCATACTCGAACCCGATGGAAGACATACTCCTCTTTTGAACAAATCTTCAGATACAGCTTTGTCTTCATGGTGGGAATAGAATGGAGCATCTTTAAACAACGGCTGCAAATGAAGGGGTTTCCATACGTGCCGAGCCTCTATGTTTTCCTCCTCAAGAAGCTGAATCAGTTCAGACGAATTCAGGCCGAATTCATGTTTGTCGAGTGTCAGCGCTGTCAGCCATCTATTTGAGACAGTGTCTGCTAATTCTGGCATAAACTGAATACCCGGAAGACCTTGAAGCTGGTCTCTGTATGCTGAAAAAATTGCTCTTCGCGACCTGACTCGATCATCCAATACTTCAAGCTGACCACGCCCCACTCCGGCTAAAAGATTGCTCATGCGATAATTGTAACCAATGTGGCTGTGTTCATAATAGGGGGCTTCATCTCTGGCCTGAGAGGCAAAAAACCTGGCTTTTTCAAGTTGCTCAACGTGATTGGAGACAAGCATGCCGCCTCCGGAAGTGCTGATGATTTTATTTCCATTAAATGAAAAAATGCCAAAGTGTCCGAACGTACCGCTTTTTTTCCCTTTATAACTTGAACCGAGGGATTCTGCTGCGTCCTCGATTATTGGAACATCATAATACTTGCATATCGTACTGATTTCGTCCATTTTTGCACTTTGGCCATATAAATTGACTACAATTACAGCTTTTGGGATCTTCATGGTCCTTTCTGCTTCTTGGAAAGCCCGTGCTAATGCCTCAGGGGACATATTCCAGCTTTCAGGTTCTGAATCTATAAACACTGGTTCAGCACCTTCGTACAAAATAGGATTTGCACTGGCTACAAAAGTAAGTGAGGAGCAGAAGACAGTATCGTTTTTTTCAACTCCGAGTAGTTTGAGAGCAAGGTGAATAGCCGCAGTCCCTGAGCTTAAAGCTACCGCTCCTTTAGAGCCAGAATAATCTGCGATTTCCTTTTCAAAAAAATCCACATTGGGACCGAGGGGTGCAAGCCAATTGCTTTCAAATGCGTCGTTAATGTATTTTAGTTCATTCCCGCTCATGTGAGGAGGTGACAAAAATATTCTTTTTTTCATGACAGTTCTCCTTCTTATCTTTCAATAGATATCTAGCCGGATTGCCTGCTGCTTTTGTATGTTTTTCAATATCATGAATCACAACAGCCCCCGCCCCAATTATGGCCCATTCTCCTACTGTCTTATTAGGAATAATTGTAGCTGAGGCCCCTATGTGAGCACCTGCTTTAATTGTTACACCGCCAGTCAGAGTCGCATTAGGAGAGACATGAACGAAGTTCTGAATATGGTTGTCATGCTCAATAATAGACCCTGAATTTACAATGCAGTGACTTCCGATTTTCGTATTGGCATTGATAATGCTGCCGGGCATCACAACAGTACCGGGTCCAATCTCTGCAGTAGGGCTAATTAATGCAGACGGATGGATCAGTGCTGCATATTGATTATGATCAATGGCTAAACGATTTACGATGTTTGCCCGCACGAGGTTGTCACCAACAGCAACAAAAAAATAGACTTCAGGAAATTTTTTTGTTAGATATGTGTAATCGGATATTCTCCCGTAATAAATCCCATCAATTTCCTTTCTATCTTTCGTTTTATCATCTAAAACACCGCCAAGCTGATAGGTATTCTGTTTTTGAATGATGTCACGTATTACCCTGCTGTGTCCCCCGGCACCAATTACTGCAAGCATTGGTTTATTCATTGCCGGCACCCTTGAATTTCTGTGCCGTTGCAAAGCCAGGCTGATTGATTCCGTCTGATTTCAGTACTTTTTTTAGCGTCATCAGCATAATTTTCACATCCAAAAGATATGTCTGATTTTCAACATACCAAACATCTAGTTCAAATTTCTGCTCCCATGAGAGTGCATTTCGTCCATTCACCTGAGCCCATCCAGTGATACCTGGTTTGACTAAATGCCTTTTAGCCTGCTCATCAGTATACAGAGGCAAATATTCCATCAGCAATGGTCTTGGACCGACCAAACTCAGTTCTCCTTTAAGAACATTGAAAAGCTGCGGCAATTCATCAAGGCTGTATTTCCTCAATAACCTTCCGTAAGAAGTTAATCTTTCCTCATCTGATAATAAAAAACCATTTTCGTCTTTCTGTTCCGTCATGGTACGGAACTTTAAAAGAGAAAATGGCTTGTTTCTATAACCAGGTCTTTTTTGCTTTAAAATGACAGGTGAACCCACATCAAATTTGACGCCGATGGAAATAATCAAAAGTGGAAATAATAATAAAAGGAGCAATAAACTTGCAGCTATGATATCTGTCATTCGTTTCATTTAATCACACTCTTTTCTTTAGTCATACATTTATTTCTATCTAGCTCATATAGACTGTCTGTTACAGGAAGCTAAAAGACGGTCCTTTTGGAAAATGTGAAAGAAAGGCTGCCAAACTACGCGGTTTCTCCGGCTGAAATCTTCCGTTTTCCTGTGAAAAGACTCCCTGCCCTCATTTTCCATTTTTTTCTTTCTCTTCTGCTTAGACCGAACATCCAAAAAGACAGAACGTATAAAGATAAAAGAATAGTCACATTCATCAGAAAAGTAAACCATGAGGCGGCCGGAAGAAAATCTTTCAATACGATGCCAATCGTAATCATAAAAAAATGAATAACCGTAATGGGTGAAACCTTCGCAACATATGTCCTGAGTTTGAATTTGAACACGTGAATGTAAATCATGTTAACGATCATCCAGTTTAGAATGATTATGGCAATAGCTAATCCATAAGCCATTCCGACTACACCATAGTCTTGAATCAGGAAAAAGCCTCCCAGAGCTCCCAATCCGAAAATCCCAAGTTGAAGAAATGCCCTGACTCCGTCTGCTTTTTTTGCTCTTAGTATTAATACACAGCTGTACTGAACAGTTTGAACAATCATTGCAAACATCAGTATAAAGCTAATATTCCATGACAACACGTAATCAGGCCCAACCCAAAGCAAAATAAAGTCTTTTCCGTAAACGTAATATAACGACAGGATGGCTCCCATTAAATAAAATTGTAATCTTCCAATCTTAATTGCAAAGTGTGTTAGTTCATGATTATCAGCACCATTTGTCACCATCTTCGTAACCATAGGAAACAATTTGCTGTTTATCACCCCGGATATATACTGAAAGTAACTGATGATTGTAATGCCAACTGCAAAGACAGCCACCTCTTTTGAGCCAAGAGTTGCCCCGATTATCAATAACCCAACTCTCCAAATCATCATATCAGCCAGATTCCCTACGAAAATGAACACAGAATAACTAAAAACCTCTTTTACCAGATCTTTATTAAAAGATGATAATTTAATCTTAAGGTTCAAGTGTTTTCTTGAGAAATAGAAAAAGATCAAGCCGGTACATATATTTAATACCGTATCAACAATGACTATTGCAACCGATTTATACCCCGAGTTCAGTAATACAAAAATGACTATCAATCTGGTTATAATTCTGATAAAACTGATCAAGTTAATAAAGGGGAACCTTTCAAATGCCTGTATGTAGGCATTGATGGCTCCAATATAGAAGGAAATAAAGATGTTAAACAGCAGAACTGCCAACAGTAATTTCGCCGTATTTAATTCTTCGGCAGAAAGTGAGTTTCCAAAAATTCCATCAAACCAGAAATACATCACAGTTCCTGCTAAACAGACAATGAAGGCCAGTGCCGTATATATATAAAACGAAAGACTGATGAAACGATCAATCTTTTCCTTTTTTTTCTCAGCCAAGTACTGCGAGACATATCTTGTAACAGCATTCCCAAAACCAAAATCCAAAACGGCTATACTGGCAATAAGTGCTCCTATTAATGAATATATTCCATATTCCGACTGCCCTAATGATGTAATAACATAAGGAGTGAATAATATACCAGCAGCTAATTCTAAGAGTAAAATTCCATATGAAGAGATGATTCCAATCTTCACGTTTTTTATATTCGCAGACATTCAACTACCCTTCCATCTATCTTTTTATAGGTGCGTTATGGAGAATAAGTGACTTGTGTTGCTTTCCTCTTATTTGTTCCTAAAAATGGATGTGGTGAAATAATTTTGTTTTCCACAGCAATAGATTGAGTTTGCTTCTAACATCCATTCTATTGCTATAAATAATACTTACTAATGTGGCATGGATAAAAGAATATCTGCTCGCTGCAAATTCTCTGTAAATATGCTTTTCTTTTGTTAAATGTGCATTGAAATACATTTTTATGATTTTTTCCAATGTAATGACTTTGAACGTATTCAGGCTCCTATTGCTTAGAGGCAGCTGTTTGCGATCAATATAGTTTAAAATTGCAAGGACTGCAAAGGAGTAATCTTCGAGACGTTTCCAACCTTTCTTCGACGTGATGGAGCCATTTCTAATTAAATAGTTATACAGAGGTTTATTGACAAAAGAGATTGCGGCGCATTTTGTAATCAGTCTGAAGATCGGGAACCAATCCTGAGTATACCTATTCGGTTCAAAGTACAGTTTATGCTGATCAATGACGGACTTTTTAATTAGTTTATTCCAAACTACACCCATCAATTGGCAATTTATGATCAAATCCGCTACTTCCATTCCCGAATATATCTTTTCAGGTTTTACCTTTAAAGATACGTTATTTATCTTTTGGGGATGTGCAGTGTTTACTTCACTGTGACCGCAAATCACCATATCGCTCTCGTCTTCGGTTATTTTCTTTAACATTAATTCAAGCATATCTTTTTCAAGAAAATCATCTGAATCTATAAACAAAATGTAGTCGCCCTTTGCAACTTCAAGAGCTGCATTTCTCGCTACAGATATCCCCTGATTGTTCTGATTGATTAGGATCAAGTTAGTATGGGCAGATTTGTATTCATTGAGTATTTTCAGGGATTGATCGGTTGATCCGTCGTTCACAACGATCACTTCAATATTTCTGTAAGACTGGCTGAATATGCTTTGCAGACATGTGTCAAGATACGATTCAACATTGTATACGGGCATGATTATTGAGATCATTTCATACTCCTCAACTAATTATTGGGACATAATTTCGTAAAGCTTTTCTAATTCTTCCTTTTTACTGTAGTCCCTAGCGATGCAGTTGGCTGACAGGCGTTCTCTTAAAGGCTGATCATCTATTAGTCTCTCAATGCCTTTAACCAATCCTTTAATGGAGGCTTCCGTAATATATCCATCTTCTCCATCTGACAACTGAGCCGCTGCAGTAGGATAATTAGAAATCATCACAGGCTTTGATAAGATTTGAGCCTCAAGCACTGTCACCGCCTTTCCTTCATAGCGAGAGGGCTGAACATATAAATCAGCTGCCTGAATGTAGGGATATGGATTATATTTCTTTCCGAGCAAAATAAATGAGTCCTCTAAATCGTACGACTGAATCAGCTTCTTCAGTTTTTTTTCCTCGCCTCCATAACCGACAATATACCAGGAAATATTCCGATTTCCCTTCTCCCTTAGAACTTTTAACGTTTCAACAGCCAAGTCGATGCCTTTGGCATATGAGAGTCTGGCAACCGTAATAATTTTAAAGCGTGGATCGGTCAGCAGCGGATTTATTACTTCTTCTTTGGACATTTGTTTGATAAAATCAGGAGAATTTGTATTTTCGACAACCATGACTCTTAGAGATAACTGAGGATATTTAGATAAGAAGGCATTTTTACATTCATCAGAAACAGCCACAAGGTGATCAAATTCTTTCCACACATTTAAATCTTCTTCAATATCTGTGTCAATCTTAGAATAATCTGTATGGATCCAAGCTACTTTTTTACGGGCATTTACTTTAAATGCCACGAAATTATGCGGCCATAAATAACTGATGGCTGTATCATAGTATTTTTCTAGTTTTGGAAGGTGTTTTAATGAATATTTCCACATAAGCTGCATTTGAATATAGCCTGATTCACTCATTTTTTTAGACCTGCGTTTGTAATCGGCAATTAATTTTGCCCTCACCCTGCCGGCAGCCAGAAGATATTTTCTTTCATTCACTAACTTCTTGATTGGTTTTCGAAAAGAAGTATAATCAGGCATTTCACTTAGTAAGTTTACTTTATCAGGCAGTGAGTCCAGTAAATCGCCTGTGTGGCTGTATAGCATTAGGTCAACATTAAACTTTGTATAATCAAAATGATTCAGTAAATTAATTAAACTTCTTTCTACGCCACCAATTTCCATATCGTAATTCGCTATCAGGACACTTTCCATGCAAATCCCCCTTTCATTTCATGACGTCTCTTATTCTGGCGATAGTATTTCCACCGATCAGTTTAGATGCACATTCCTTTATATAACTTTTCATTCGCGCTCTGAAAGGAAGCCAGCTCTTATAAAAATAATGGATGGTATACGTGTTCCCTGTGATGAATTTTCTGCTGTTAATATAATCATATGGTGAAAAATAAGTCTGCGGATAAAAAGCACCAATATCCTCAATCATCTGAAATTCACCGTTCAGCAGGAGGCTTTTGCTTTCCAATAACTTAGTGACTGCTGCTACGTTCGTTAAACTGTCATAAGACCCGTCTTTCTTTAGAAACAATTTATTTTCATATGAATCTAGAAATTCTTTAATAAATTTGTTTCCTCTCACAGCTCCAATTGTACTAGTAGCTATAAAATTTTCCTGTTCAAAACCCCAAAATGATGTATGCAAAAGCATCTTTTCATCAAACGGCTTGATGACTTCAACATCTGTATCCAAATAAATTCCGCCATGATGATACAGAGCATATACTCTCACATAATCACTGACAAAAGCATATTTCCCAGCTTCATAAGCTTCTTTCACATACGAGTTTGCCTGTATGTCAAAGGTCTCTTCATTCCATTCTCTTATTTCATATCCAATCAATTTATTTTTCCAGCTCTGAATGCATTTTTTTACAATTCCAGGTTTTTCTTTTTTTCCAAACCAGCAATAGTGGATCAGCTTAGGAATAAGCACCGTTTGTCCTGCTGCACCGTTAATCATCTCCATACTCCTCTCTGCCATTGCGGCCAATCCAAAGTTTAGAAGTTTAAATAATCGCTGCCGTAATTTAAACCAAGCCCTATGACATGCTCGTAATAGAAGTACAGAAAATAGCATATGAGGATTCCATAATAGATAACTCTTTCGTAATTTCTTTTAAACAATTTCACGAGCCAAGACAGCAAAATTAAATTATAAAGACCAAAGTATATATTAAACCTTGCGAATATCCAGTTTTGCGTAGCGATAATCATAAAAAGAACGCTGATAATTGATAAATTGACGATAATGTCGCTGTGCGGCCAAATTTTCCGCAATTTTTCTCTGCCTAAAAAAGCAATCATTACAGGTACAGCATTAACAAATACACGTATGATGCTAGCACCGCCTTCTTGAAATTCGCTGTATTGTGCATATTGTGTATTGCTGATGGCAGAAAATAGAAGAGTTGAAAATTCGTTAAACCCCACAACAATCATTACTGCAGCACCTAGCAGGATGAACGTCACCTGTGTCCAGGCTTCTCTTCTGACGATGAAGTAAATAGGAACCATGATCAGTGCACTTTTATGGATCGTTGAGGCGAAAAGAATGATACAAAGAAATTTTTTAAAATGTCCGTTTAAAATGTATGTCGTTGAAGTAAAGACAATTGCAGCTGCAAGGAATTGTCTTATGCCGTTCATAGAGGTTGTAAACATTCCTGAAGCTATATACACGTATATGCTTAACTCTATCATTCTCGAGTAATTTAGTAGAACAACCACAATCAACATATTCGTAATGAGTGCAGTTGTAAAAATAAGAATTTGAGGATCCGATGAAAGTTGCTGTAAAAACATCTGATAAATATTAAACCCAAAATCTCCGCTGTAATCAATCGTGCTCCAGGACAATTCATTTTCTTCAAATGAATTCATATAAAAAAAGGTGTCTCCAATATTATTTTGAAGACCTGATACAGCAATTAATGAAATGGCTGCCAGAGCAACGAAGATTTTGTTCGGTCTAATGTACGTATAGTCCACCATTGCCGGCTTACCGAAATAACGTCCAAAAAAAGAAAGTAGGTAGGCAATCCCCAAATTCAACCACATTACAGTCATACTTATATTCCTTTCACTCAGCTTGTTCGCTTTGACAGCTTTTTAACGGTCAGAAGATTTCAGGAACAAGAACAAACCTATACCAGCCGGTATGGCTGCTAATGTTGTCAGTTTTCTTGGTGATTCCTGCAGGAATCTCTTGTTTTTAATCAGCAGGCTGCTTGATACATAATGCACTGATTCTCTAAACCTATCTTTAAAATTCCTGGAATACTTCATGCCGGCTTTCCGGAAAAAAGCAAATCCACGTGGATTTTTTTTGTATTGCTTTATCATGTTCAGACTAGATCCATCGGGTAAATACTCTACGTGGCACAGTACTTCGTTCATCACCAGCAGGGGATGCATCTGGTCTATCAGCAAATATTTATAGCTGAGCGGGCAATATGTTTCTCCCGCAAAAATAGGATATGGGGGTGTTTTTTTCATCAAATCCGTTCTGTATACGAGTTTTTTATCTCCTTTCACCTTATATTTGGAGTAAAGATCAATCAATGTCGAATGGTGCAGCCCCATCGGCATGACTGTTCCGATAATGTCCCCAGACGGTGCGGCATCCAGACCGACAATTCCCGCAAAGCCGCTGTTCCCATGTTCCTTCCAAAAAGAAATAATTCTTTCCACAGCGTCATCTGACATATAGTCATCAGAGTCTATACAAACATTTAATTCTGTTTCAATTCTTTCGTATGCTGCATTATGTGCACCATGCATGCCGAGATTTTTTTGATAGTGATACGAAATAGGAACTAAGCCGTCTTCCATCCACCCTTTCACCAAATCTCTTGTTCCGTCTGTTGATCCGTCATCAATGATCATCCAGATAAAATCTTTACATGTTTGCCTTTTTAAACTTTCGTAACATTTATGAAGAATATAAGCACGATTAAAAGAAGGCGTAAAAACTGTTAATATTGGCTTCAAAGTAACACCTCCTCGGTTCTTTTGGATTTGTCCGTATAGAAGTCTGCCAGCCAAATTGACATGCTTGAGGTGTCATAACCTTTTTCTCGAAGTATAGAAGTACAATTACCACGCTCCAGATTCGATGATAGTATCTTATCTGCCCACTTTACAGCTGATTCTTTTAAGTCGGCGAAAGAAAGTTTGCCCGTTACATTTGTCTCTTTCGTAATAGCAGAAGATGCAATAACAGGCAGTCCGGAGGCCTGGGCTTCGATCAGTACAACTGGAAGACCTTCAAAAAGAGACGGAAATAGAAAAATGTCCATTGCCTGCAATAAAGAAGAAATGTCCTCTCTCACACCAAGAAATAGAACGTTTTTAGACAGGCCAAGTTTAAAAACTTTCTCTTCCATTTCTTTTCTTAAACCGCCTTCACCTGCAAGCAGCAAAACGGCATCCGGCTTTTTCCTGGAAATCTCTTTGAATATATCAATAAGAAAGGTATGATTCTTCTGTCTGTTGAACCTTCCTATGTGCCCAACGACCAATTCATTCTTCAAGTTCAGCTCTTCTCTTATCTTATTTCTTTTTTCGAAATCAAATATAAATTCCTCTGCATTCACTGCATTATTCATGACCGTAATATCATTTCTTTCACCGAAAAGCCAACTTCCCGCTTTCTTAGAACAAGCAAAATAATGTGTAGGTGCCTCTTTCATGCAGTGCCTTGCATATAGTCTGAAAGGAAGTTTATAGTCAAGTCCAAGATCACTTAAATGGCTATGAGCGATTCTGCAAGGGATATTCGCCTCTTTGGCAGCCCTGAGGACAAAACTGCTGTTTTCATTATTGTGGGCGTGAACGACCCTGTATTCTCTCTGTTTTGCAAAAAAATCTTTTAATAGAAGGAAATAGGTGCTGTAATTGCCTGGTTTTATTGGCGGCATCCTGAAAATCTGCCCCCCAAGCTCTTCTATTTCATCATCGTAGTGTCCTCTTTCTGTGCGGTGGACCATAAAATCAAATTGGATTTTACTTCGGTCCATCTTTCGATAGTAATTCATCAGCATGGTTTCAAGCCCGCCGCGGTTCATGATGGTTACCACTTGAAGCACTCTCATCGGATTCATTCTTCTCCCCCTGTCGCACCGTTTTTCTCAAAAATTCTATTAATGTCAGCATCAAGAATAAACCTGGAACAAATCCGGTTTTGGCAAAGAAAAAAAACGTCTTCCAGGCAACAGAACAGTGTGAAGTGTTGAATTGCCTTAGCGCACGTTTAATCTGATCATTGCTTATGATTTCTTTCAGCTGGCCTGATCTTTCAGCAAATGAACTTTTGTTTGATTTGCTGATTGTATTCAACCCTAGACCAAGAGTATTTAAGCTGATTCGATTTTTAAGAACCGCTGTGTACTCGTAGCCCAAATTTTTATCTTTAATAAAAGTTTCCATTATTTGATAAAGAGTAAGAAACTGACCGGTTAATTTAGAATTATACTTAGTGGTCACTGAAGATTCATTTGCACGCCAATAGTGATACAGTGGTTTATTGATAAAGACAATAGAGTGAGCGTGATAGACAGCATGTATGTTAAAAAGAGTATCTTCATTGCTGCCGATTAGTTTTAAATCTGTAAAATAGAGATGATGGTTTTTTATCAGTTCAGCTCTGTACAACTTGGACCAAACAGTTCCCCATGAATCAAGATTCTCAGGAGAAGCAGCCTCTTTATCAGTGGGGCCTATAAGTCTCTTCAGAAAAATCGACTGAACTTCAGAGTCCCGATATACGACGACTGGATGACATGAGAATTTTTTTACATTCGAGTGAGTTCCAAATTCCCGTACATACGATGACATTACAATGTCAGCATTTTCTTTTACAGCTGTTTCGTAAAGTTCGTGATACATAGCTGGATGAATCCAGTCATCTGGATCAACAAATCCAATATATTCTCCTTTAGCTATCCTTAATCCGTCATTCCTTGCTTCTGAAACACCGTTGTTTCTTTTATTCATGACGATCAGTTCAGGATGATTTTTTTGAAAATCATGAAGTATGTTCCCGCTTTGATCTGTCGAACCATCATTGATGCAGATTATCTCTGCATCTGTAAACTTCTGATTTAGCAGGCTTTCAAGACACCTTGACAGATATTTTTCTACATTATATATAGGCACGATTATACTGATTTTCGGATTCATTTTTTTCCCTCTGCATGTATGTGTTATAGATTAATTCAAGCTCTCTGATAACAGATGATGTATCATATTTCAAAAGCTTCATTCTGCTCGTTTCTCCGAATTGCTCTCTCAGGACTTTACTGTTGCTTAGTTCCGCCACTCTTTCAAACAATGAAAACTCGTTTTGGTCTGAAATGATAAAACCATTCACCCCGTTCTCCACAAGTTCTCGATGCCCTCTGTTTTCTGTTGCGATGATTGGCAGGCCGCATGCCATTGCCTCCATAATGTTGACAGGAAGACCCTCCCTCAAGCTGGAAGCTACTCCCACATCGCACATGGGGAGGATGTCTGCAATGTCTTTTCTGAATCCCAAGAAATCAACCATTTCCAGGATGCCATTTTCCGCTGCAAACTGTTTGCATTCTTCTAGAAGGTTTCCTTCTCCTGCAAGCAGCAGCTTGGCATTCGGAAGTTTGTCTTTGAGTAGACACATTGCCCGAAGAAGAAGCTTTTGGTTTTTGTTTTTGTTAAATTCTGCAGCGTAAAAGAGAAGAAAGTCGTTTTTTTTGTAGTTGTACGATTGTCTCCTGATTTCTTTATCTTCAGAAGACAGGGGGCTATACTTTTCGACATCAACCCCCACCCCATGTATATGCTCTATTGCTGCCGCTTTAAATTTATGCTGACGTGCAAGTCTGTAATCTTCTTCATTGATTGTGAGGAGGCAGTCCGTTTTTGAGGACAGCCATTTTTCGACTGGATAATATGTGAGCCAGTTTAAGAGTGGGGCACCTTTGCAGAAATGAAATCCATGCGCTGTGTAAATCACTTTGGTCCCTTTTGTTCTGGCTTCTCTGGCTGCCAGTCTTGTTAAAACCCCTCCTACAGGAGTATGACAGTGAACAATTGAGTAATGCTGAGTATCAATCAGCTGTTTCAGCTGTTTGTATGCTTCCAAATTCCTTCTGTTAAATGGTGATCTCTGAATGGAAAGATTGAATTTTTTATCCGTATAGGGAAGATTTATGTTTCCGTTTGCGGCTACATGTACTTCCCATCCCATATCCCGGAACCATTTTAATACAGGAAGATGGAAGCTCTTAAAATGATAATCTACAGTTGCAGTGAACAGTATTTTCTGCTGCATTTCATCACCACCTGTTTAGACATTAAAACCAAAATACAGGTCTTTCTATAAGCTGATTCAGCTGGATATTGGCAGCAGTTTTTCTGGTTTCAAAGAGCAGTTTGCAAGTTCCAGCAGTTTCACCCGAAGATCTTCTTTTGTCATTTCTGAATATGAGCCGATGATTTCATTGATCTCATCGATATACAGGGCTGCTGTTTTTCCGATGTAGATTTTAGGATAGACCTGCTGTTCGTGAACTTCCTCTTCTTTCAAAAGCTCTTCAAAAAGTTTTTCTCCCGGTCTCATTCCCGTTATTTCAATTTCAATATCATCTAAAGAGTGTCCGGACATTTTTATGAGATTCTTTGCCAGGTCAATAATTTTTACTGGTTCCCCCATATCAAGGACAAAGATTTCTCCTCCCTTAGCAAGAGCTCCGGCCTGAAGCACAAGTCTCGAGGCTTCAGGGATGGTCATGAAATATCTGACCATTTCGGGGTGAGTGATGGTGACTGGTCCCCCTCTTTCAATTTGCTTTTTAAATAGGGGAATAACACTCCCTCTGCTTCCAAGAACATTGCCAAACCTGACAGCTACAAACTTTGTGCTGCTGATGCGGTCGAAATGCTGTACAAGCATTTCTGCCAGCTTTTTTGTAGCTCCCATTACACTGGTAGGATTGACTGCTTTATCGGTTGAAACCATTACAAAGGTGTCTACGTTAGCCCAGCTTGCAGCAGCCGCAGCGTTTCTGGTTCCGATTATGTTATTTTTAACTGCTTCGTCAGGGTTGCGTTCCATAAGGGGCACGTGTTTATGAGCGGCAGCATGGTAAACGATATTCGGTTTATGAGCCATCATGATGTCGTGCATTTTCTTTTCATCCTGAAGGTCTGCAATTTCAGTGGCGATTATCGTCCCATTTGCCTCGGCTTCAATAAGCAATTCCATTTCAATTGTATAGATGCTGTTTTCTCCGTGTCCTAAAAGCACCAGTTTTTCCGGCTTAAAAGGAAGAATCTGTCTGCAGATCTCGGACCCAATCGACCCCCCTGCTCCTGTAACCAGTACTGTTTTTCCTGATACCTTCTCTGAAATGCTTTCAATATTCAGCTCAACCGGCTTTCTTCCAAGTAAGTCTTCCACTCTCACTTCCCTGATTTGATTCACAGAAACCTTCCCGGAAATCAAATCCTCAAGCATTGGGATGATTTGTGTTTCTGCCTTTGTTTTAAGGCATTCATTAAAAATGTTTCTCAGTTCTTTTTTCTTTAGTGACGGAATCGCTATTATAATGGTATCAATTTGAAGTTCCGTTACGTTCTTTTCAATGGATGCTACATTCCCTACTACCGGAATCCCCATTATATCGAGCTTATGTTTTACAGCATTATCGTCAATAAATGCGGCGGGATACAGGTCAGATTCCGGATTTTTCAACAATTGCCTTGCTACCATAGTACCGGCTGATCCGGCACCAATGATCATCGTTCTTTTTTTAGAACTAGTTTTTAATATGTATGTATCTCTGAGCATTCTCCACAAGAACCTTGATCCTCCAATAAGAAGCAAATGGATCATCCATGTTGCTGCCAGGAGTCTGAAATCAATACCAGCTTCAGCAGTCACCTGCACCATTCCCGCTGCAGCAACCGATAGTGTAACTGTCTTGAAGATAATGTTCAGTTCCCCTACACTTGCATACTCCCATGCTTTGTTGTAAAGCTTGAAACGG
Source organism: Metabacillus mesotrionivorans (assembly GCF_052171315.1). Taxonomy (NCBI): domain Bacteria; kingdom Bacillati; phylum Bacillota; class Bacilli; order Caryophanales; family Bacillaceae; genus Metabacillus; species Metabacillus mesotrionivorans. The sequence goes on from NZ_JBQMFF010000002.1 coordinate 291,010, forward strand.
AATGAAAAGAGGTGATGGCAAATAAACAGGGTCAGTGAACTTAAAACCAGCGGAATCGTCCACTCAAACATGTCAAGGAGGAATCTGCTGAAGAAAACGGCAGAAAGGACGATCAATGAGTCAATTAACACTATGAGAGATAATCTTCTATGATAGGTCATCCAGAATTCCTCCCTTTTCTTTTTTTGTGAGAATGAGATGAGTGCTGTTCACTTTTTCCAAAACCGGAGCATTGTATGGTCCATTTCCATTCAGCATTGACACAATGGCAAATTCAGGCTGGAGTTCAACTGATTCCATTTGAAACTCTCCTTTTCGGTCATATAGATTTAAGCGGAGCGTTCCCTAGGGTAACACTCCGGTTAAAACTACATAATTGGGGCATTAAACCCCTCCTCACATCACGCCAGCGACGACCTGCGTCTAAGGCTAATAAGCCCACAGCGTGACCGAGTGCCACCATTGATAACGGATAGGAGACATCACCGAATTCTTTATAAAGAACATATAAGTTAAAAAAATTTACTTGCATTCATTTAAAACGATGCCCAGCAAAGTCGCTCTTGCTGAAGTAAGTATTTTATTTGCTTCTGCTGCTTTTTCTTTATGAGTCTTCCCGTTGTGCACAATCAGCACGACGCCGTCGCATTCATTAGCCAGTATTTTCCCATCAACTGCATCCAGCAGCGGCGGGCAGTCTACTAAAAGATAATCGTACTGTTTCAGCAAAGCTGTCATCAGATCCCTCATGGCCTGAGAAGCGATCAATTCCGACGGATTATGGGGAACTGTGCCGCTTGTCAAAACATCGAGACGGCCAATTTCTGTATGGTGGATTGTTTCTTTTAAGACGGCATTTCCAATGAGCACGTTTGTCAGCCCTTTATCATTGTCTAATTTAAATAATTCGTGCATGGAAGGTTTCCTTAGATCCCCGTCTACAAGAACCACCTTCTCGCCTTGAAGGGCAAGTGAAACCGCCACGTTGGCGACGGTCGTTGTTTTTCCCTCACCATAGCCCGGAGATGTAAACAGCAAAGACCGGAATGACTCGTCAATGGATGAAAACTGCAGGTTTGTGATAATTGTTCTGTACTGGTCAGCAATCACGCTGTTTGGATTCATGTATGCAATCAAGCTTTTTTTTTGTTTGGATACCCTGTTAAATAGACTATGCACCAAAGCCTTCACTCCTTGCCTGCTTCTTCTTTACATTGCTTTTTGCTGTATTGCGCTTAGAGATTTTCGAAACTGCGCCAAGAACCGGCGCATCAAATATTTCCTCCGCATCCTTTTTGCTTCGTATGCTGTCATCAAGTGAATCGAGCAGAAAAACAAGTCCGATCGAAAGGATTAAACCAGCAGCTGCACCGAGCAGGATGTATCGGGAGTGATCTTCATTAATCGGATAATAGTTTGGCTTAGCTTCAGCCAGGACTTTCATTCCGTCAATAACAAGGAAATCAGGAATTTCATCCTTGAAAGTGACAGCTGTTGTATTTGCGATTTGTGCGGCGGTATCCGGATCAGGATCCACAACTGAAAGATTAATAACCTGTGAGGCGCCGATTGTCTCCACATTGATTTGTCCGCTGAGAGCTTCCCCTGAACGGTTCAGTCCTAGTTTCGCAGAAACCTTTTCCAGAACGGCAGGGTCCCTGATAATAACATTCAGAGTGTTAAGTGTATCAGGAGTCGTATTAACAGCTATACGGGTTGACGTTGCGTAAAGCGGATTTGTATAAAAAAGACTGTAAAATGCTCCTAAAAAAGTTGTCAGAGCAGTTACTACAGCAATCATCCAAATCCTTTTTTTCAACACATTGAAAATTTCCTTTAAATCAATTTCTTTCTCCTTTCCTGTTTTTAGAGGTTCATCATGGAAAGTGTGATTTTTCATGGTTTCCACCTTTCAGCCTTATGAGTTCTAAATAATGAACAAATAATATAAATTATGTACGTTTACTTGTTTTATGCTCTCATTGTAGTTCTTTATAAAGAACATGTCAAGCATATAACCTGTATTTTTATCAGCTCTGCATGAGTCTCTTTCTTTTCTCCTGCATTCAGTGAAAGAGAGGAGCAAATATGCTTATTTTCGTTAAAAAGAACAAAAATCACTTGCTTTCTTTATAAAACTCATTCTATCATAGAACTATAATATTTTATATAGAACGAATTTGTTTTCTATAAAGAAAAAGTCGGATTGTGAATCTATCAGCCGAGACTGATTAAGGAGATATGAAATGCTTGGTGATCAAATAAGAGAACTCAGACTTCAAAAAGGGTATTCAATAAGTGAATTAGCAGATCTCGCAGGTGTATCCAAGTCCTACCTGAGCTATATTGAAAGAAATATTCAAAAAAACCCCTCTCTGCAGTTTCTGCAAAAAATTGCTGCAACACTCGAGGTTGAAGCGGAATATTTCCTTGGTCAGGATAAAGAAAATGATGAAAATGATATTGACGATGAATGGAAGGAACTGCTCAATAAAGCCATTGCGGAAGGCTTAAGCAAGCAACAGTTTAAGGATTTTCAGGAGTATATTAAATTTCAAAAGTGGAAAAATGGGAAAAAGCAGATTCTTGATTTTATGGACGAAGAGAAATCTGAATAAATAAGGCCTCTTATCAATTTTAGATAAGAGGCCTTTTATTTACATTCGTTTCATCCTCACCTTCCCGCTCACAACCTCCTCCCCGTTCTGATTAAGCGCTCTAACAAAAAATAATGCAGTATCTCCATTCATTTCTTCTGCAGCTGCTTCCAAAGTAAGCACATCCCCCAAAAACACCATCCCTTTAAAGCGGACCGAATAATCTTCTATAAACCATTCTCCAAGGTATGGCGAGAACAGCTTCCCGAGGCTGCCCATGGTCCACATTCCGTGAGCGATAATCCCCGGCAGTCCCGCTTTTTCTGCTTCTTCGTCAATGGTGTGGATGGGATTGTAGTCGCCGGATGCGCCGGCATATTTTATGAGAGTGAGTCTGTCGACGGGAGGAAGTGTGATGCTTCCTAGTTTTGCGCCCGGCCGGAGTTCACCTATTGTCATACGGTCATCCCCTTTCTGGCGGCTTGCGTCATAATGACTGACTGCGTCATTGTGAAGATGACTTCTCCTTTTTCCGTTTCTCCCGTTCTTTCAATTGTAAGGATGACCATGTTTCCTCCACTTCCAGACCGTTCTTTGCAGTTTGATAGTTTGGAAGAGCACCAGATTTTTTCGCCGGCGTAAAGAGGGTGCTCATAGTGAAAGGTCTGTTCACCGTGGATCAAACCTTTTGAAGGCAAATTCAGGCCTTCGATTGTGCCGTAGTTCAGGGTGACGGGAAAGGTTACCGGTGCGATATTCCTTTTGAAAGCTGACTTTTCACCTGCATCAGTGTCAGTATAAAGCGGATTGTCATCGCCGATTGCCAGGGCAAATCTGCGTATGGCTCCAGGTTCGACCGTGTTTTTCACTTTATCGGAAGCGCTTCCAATTAAGTGTTTATACATTTGACCCTCTCCTTTTAAATGAATTGGCCGATCTTTACGTTTCCTTTGATCAGGTTCCTTGAGAGGATCAGGCGCTGGATTTCATCTGTTCCGTCATAGATTCTCCAAAGTCGGGCTTCGCGGTACCAGCGTTCGATCGGCAGCTCTCGTGTGTAGCCCATTCCGCCGTGGATTTGAAGGACGCGGTCGACAACTCTGTTGCCCATGTTGGAGCCGTAGAGTTTAGCCATGGATGCCAGGTGCCTGTTGTCTTCGCCCTGATCCAGTGTGAACGCAGCATTGAGCACGAGCCATTTCGCAGCTTCGATTTCAGTTGCTGAGTCTGCGATTTGCCACTGGATTGCCTGGCGGTCTGCGATCGGGCGTCCGAAGGTTTCGCGCTCTTTTGAATAATCGATGGCCATTTGCAGAAGCCGTTCTGCTGCGCCTACTGCCGTCGCGCCTACAATCCATCTTGCAAATCCTATCCATTCAAGGCCGAGCTTATAACCCCCATGAAGCTCTCCCAGAATGTTTTCTTCCGGAACGCGCACGTTGTCAAAGATCAGGGCTGCAGGTCCCCACTCACCCATTGTGTGAATGTATTCAGACTTCCATCCCATATCTCTGTCAACTATAAAGCAAGTCACCCCATCACGGCCTGTTGCACGGTGTTTTTCTTTGTCGGTAATCGCAATAACCATGACAAAGTCGGCTTCATTTCCGCCTGTGATGAACGTTTTTTCTCCGTTCAGCACCCATTCGTTTCCGTCTTTGACGGCCGTCATGCGGATATTGCGGGTGTCAGAGCCTGCTGCAGGCTCGGTCATTGCAAAACATGATTTTTTATCGCCATTAATCGTGGGAAGCAAGTATTTTTCTTTTTGTTCTTCGTTTGCGTAGTAAAGAATATTATCGGCCGATCCTCCAAACCTGAAAGGTACGAACGTTTTTGAAACTTCCATCTGTACGATGGCAAGCATCATTTGGCCTAGGTTGACGCCGCCGTACTCTTCCGGTGTGTTGATCCCCCAGAACCCTGCCTTTTTGGCTTTTTGCTGAAGCTCTTCCAATTGTTCTCTCGATAAGCTCGGGCGTCCTTCCAGTTCATTCCTCAGAACCGTATTCTCAAGAGGCATTAATTCATTTTCCACAAATTTTCTGATTGTTTTCTGAACCATTCGCTGCTCTTCTGTTAAACGCAAATGCATTCCATTCACTCCGTTTCTTAGAAATACTAACCAGTTGGTATGTTACTAGTTTATTTTGAAATTTCAGAAAAAACAAGTCTGAATTCAAAAAAAGCCCTCTAATTTTCATAGAGGTGCTTCTCAAGAGCATATCTGATGTCACTTGGAATGGATTCGGACTGTTTTTCATGCACATTGTAGTGGACATAAACAGCGGTCCCTTTTGCGCAAAGTGTACCATCCTGGTGAATCTCTTCATACAATTCAAGGCTTGAGTTTCCGATCCGTTTGATCCAGCAATATACCTCTGCCTTTTTTCCAAAATAAAGCTGGTTTTTAAATTCAACATTCATGCTGATTATAATCATTTTCCAGTCGCTGAAAGAATGACCAGGATTGAATAACTGGAAAAGGCCGTTTCTCCCCGCTTCAAACCAAACAGGTATGACGGTATTGTTTATATGCCCTACACCGTCGGTTTCCGATACTCTCGGTTCAATCACTGTATGAAACACGCCCTGACACCCCTTCTGCTTTCAGATGACCATGAAAGGCAGCAGTATAAATCCGCTTTATGTCATCTCGTAATAATGGCTTGGGACTTCTGGCAAGCAGCCTTGTCTGTTTGGCTCCATTGTCTGCAAGTCTGTCAAGATCTTCTTCTTTTATTCCATACTCTCTTAAACTCAGTGGAAGTCCTGTATCCTTAATCAGGTGCTTCATTTCAATAACAGCCAGGCGGGCAAGTTCTGCATCTGTCCGGCCGTTTTTTTCAATTCCGAGCCGCCCTGATAAAACGGCCATTTTTCCGGTGCAGGTATCCCTGATCTCATCCATTACATATGGAAGGAGGACGGCATTTGATTCGCCGTGAGGCATTTTGAAAAGTCCGCCTAAAGGATAAGCCAGCGCGTGCACTCCTGCTACACCTGCATTAAAAAAGCTTAAACCGGCAAGCATACTTCCCCAGGACATGCTGTTTCTTGCTTCTTGATCAGAACCATTGAGCACTGCTTTTCTTAGACTGGATGCTATTTTACCTGCAGCCTCCAGCGCAAGAGTATCTGTCAGAACATCAGCATGGACGGACAGATACGATTCTATGGCATGTGTAAGGGCATCAATCCCGCTTGAAGCCGTGGCCCTTGGCGGGAGACTGTAGGTGAGCTCAGGATCAATGATGACCGCATCTGCAAGGAGATAAGGATGTGTGATGACATCCTTTGAATCTTCAAGGGAGAAAACGGCAATGTCCGTCATTTCCGCCCCGGTTCCTGAAGTTGTAGGAATTAATAGTTTAGGAAGTCCTTTATTTGACAGTGATTTTGTTCCCGTCAGATTTAAGTAATCCTCGACGGCACCTTCATGGCTTGATAAAACCGCAGCCGCTTTGGCAAGATCAAGACAGCTGCCTCCTCCTATTCCGATAACAAGGTCAGCGCCTGACGCAGCAAGTGCTGCTTTTGCCCGGTTTCCGGCTGCAGCAGTGGGTTCAGGCTGAATGTCAGAAAAAATTTCAAGTTCAATCTTTTTTTCTTCAAATGCCTCAAGGAGCGGTTTCAGCACTTTTAACCTGATCAGCACCGGATCTGCAAAGAGATGCACTTTCTCTGCTTGAAGCTGTTGAACAAGTTCAATGATCTTCTGAAAGGATCCTTCACCTGTAAGGATGATTGACGGGGATCTGAACGTATTCACAGTGCCCCCTCCTTATTGCCGGAGTAAAAGGTTTGGATCTGCAGGCCATCTGAAGAAATGTTTGAATACTCTCCGTCCGCTGACATGGAAATGGTCTTTTCCCAAAATCTCCTGGCCGGCACGTTTCTTTCGATCTGAGTAACTTCCCATTTTCCCTGATGAATCCTGAATAAATCATGTGCAACAGCCGTACCCAGAGAATTTCTTCTGAACTTTTTTAAAATAAAAAATTCCGCTATCGAAAACACGTTATCGGACATATCAAATCTTACGAGGGCAAATCCGGCATACTCGCCGTTTTGCCGGATCAAATACGGAAATCTTCCTTCTTCAACCCAGTACTTCTCCAAATAGGCATACGGATTAAATAATCCGTTATGATTGACTGCCGCATCGTTAAACTCGCTGAAATCATATAAGTAAAACTGCATCAGATTTTCAAATACTGGTTTTTTCGAAACATCTGCCAATGATAGTTGATAAGACATAGCTTCACCCCTTGTTAGGTGAAATTCTAGTTAAACATCATTGTTCCTGCTTCAGAGCGGCAATTGCGCAAGTATTTGCCTGACTGTTTTTTCAGATTGAAGTCTTGCAGCTACATAAGGCGGCTTAATGCGGCCGGCCCCTTCAAAAGGCTGTCCAATCCACATAACCGTGTCATCAATGGCTATGAACGGAAACGGGAGGTCTTCCTGAACCCAGTCCCCTTTTATCGGCTGTTTTACAGAAGAAATGAATGTGACAGCAGCATCGGTCTTGTTCAGCTGTTCTTCCCAGTCTGTGTTTACCCTTACCGATGCAGGAATGCTGAGCACAATTTTTCTGCGGGCTTTCTGAATATCCGTAAAAACAGGTTGGACTTTCAGAGCGTGTATCCACCTGAGCATGGGGTGCTGGTTTTTGATCCAGGTTCCGATTTGCTGATGGGCAACAGTCTGTCCCTCTTTTATTTGATGATCCAAAAGCTGTCTGATGGTCTTTCCTGTATACACTTTTTCTCGAAGAAATTGTGTGTCACTTACATGAATAAACTTTCCTTTTGTCCTTGTAATGGCAACGTTTATCAGTCTCGAACTGTCTTTGCCGGTCAGCAGCATGCCAGCTTTCTTTTCAGGAAAGCTGTCGACACTGTCAAAAACCATCACATCCCGCTCGCTGCCCTGAAATTTATGAACGGTAGCGGCCAAAATATCCGCATGCTGCACTTCAGCCTGATAAAGATCATCAAGAAGCAGCTGCATCAAATGGGTCTGGGCTCTATATGGAGCTGCGTATCCGACTGACTTTGCTCCCGATAGGACGGCTTCATGAATGCTTTGAAAAGAAAGCAGAAGATGCCAGAGGTTAAATTTTGAGTGAGATGTCCGTTCTTTTAGACAATACTGCCCTGTGAAGCTGGCATCAAGGAGGATCGATGCCCTTCCCGGGAACGGAGCAAGTTCTGAAAGACTGCTCCGCCTGTTTAGTACATCGGAATGGTCTCCTACTTTATTCTGATAAATATACCTGTTTGTAAACGATGATATTTCCGGATGCATTCTTCTCTGTTCGTTCAAGAGCAGCATATGGGGATGAAGGCCACCGCTTATGTCTGAAACACCGGATCTTACAAAGATATCTTCTTTTAGCCATTTTTCAGTCAGTTCGTGACGCGATGAAGCGATTGGCGGAAGCTGTTTAAAGTCTCCGCACAGAATTGTCCGTTTTCCAAGGGAAGCAGCAAATGCAGCCTGCGGAACATATGCCATACTCGCTTCATCAACAAACACTGCATCATAGTCGGTTTCATAAATGGCAGGGTCACTTGCAGCTTTGGCAAACGTGGTGCCGATAATTTTGGCTTCTTTTGCAAACTCGGTTTCCTGTCTGCGGATCTTCTCAAGCACCCTGCTGATTTTCGTTTCCAGATCAAGAAGCGCATTTGAATCTCTTTTACTGAAAGAATGGGACAAATCCGATTTTAAAAGCTTCCTTTCGCTGAGAAGGTTCTGCCGTTCTGCCGCAATGGCCGGAGATTGTTCTGCAAGCAGGTCACTTACTGTCAGAGGGACTTTAAATGAATAGCCGCTTCCGGATCCGTAGCGGACAATATCTCCCGCTTTAAACTTTTCCCGCTTCAGGACGAATTGGGCAAGCTCATTCATCAGAACGTCAACAGCATTATTGCTGTGGGACAAAATCAGTATTCGTTTGCCTTTAAAATAGAGATTCGCCGCTGTTCTCGCAAGCGTATAGGTTTTTCCTGTTCCAGGAGGCCCCCAGACAAACGTGATGGGGTTTGAGATCGCTCTTTGCAGCAGCTCATGAACAGCATTTTTAGCTTTTTCAGGATGTTTTGCAGGCATGGAAGAATCCATAAGCTTTTTTATTCTTGCGCGCTTTTGCCTGCTTTTTTTCATCTCTTCAACTCGTGCTGCTAGTTCTTCAAGCAGTTCCCACGGGTCGTGAAAAAGAAAGGCTTCCGGGATCAGGTCTCCAAATGTCCGTTCAAATGAAAGAATGATGCTGTTTCCTTCTGAAGACAGAACACGTCCATTATGTTTCACGCCGTCCCATTCAAGTTTTACCGACGAGCCGACGGGAGCATTGATTTTCCCTGTACCTTCAAAATAATAAGTAAAAGCATCTCCGGAAGAAAGCAGATGCCCGTTTATGACTCTGTATTTTGTACTGCCGTATTTTTTCAAGTAGCCGATTTCAATCCCGATGGCCTGAAGCCATTCTTTTATGTACTGTCTGGTTGTCATCATGTTTGTTTCTCTCCGTTCATGAAAAGAAGCAGGACTCTATGCCTGCCTGTGTGAACTATTAACTATACATGATTTTTCATTCTTCGTCATGGTGAGTGGGTGTATTTCCAGAAATTCATCAGGAAGATGCATCGTGTTTTTTGAAAGGCGCCGGGCGCATAATAAAAAGCACTGCCCGTAACTGTGCAGTGCTTTCTTTGCTAAACTAATACCTTTGCAAAAAATTCTTCATACAGAGCCTGGACAGCCCTTTTTTCCTGCGCTTCTTTTACACCGAACATCATGCTGACCTCAGACGAACCCTGATTGATCATTTCAATATTGACGCCTGCATCAGCAAGAGCCTTTGAAGCTCGTGCCGCAGTGCCGATATTGCGGCGCATGCCTTCCCCTACCATCATGATCAGGGACAGATTGTGTTCAACCTTCACTTCGTCTGGCAGAAGATCTGCCTGGATGCGTTCGAGAATTTGTTTTTCAGTGTCCGGAGTCATCTGCTTTTGTCTCAGGATAATACTTAAATCATCAATGCCCGACGGACTGTGTTCATAAGTAAGGCCAAAGTCTTCCAGGATTGAGAGCAGTTTCCGGCCAAAGCCGATTTCTTTGTTCATTAAATATTTGTTCACATAAATACTGCAAAAATCATCATCGCTTGCTATTCCGATAACAGGCCCGTTCGTATTTTTGCGCTCATTTACGATGCGTGTGCCCGGAGCAGCAGGATTGTTCGTATTCTTGATTTGAACCGGAATGCCGGCTTCAAAGGCAGGAATTAAGGCTTCGTCATGAAATACGGAAAATCCCGCATAGGACAGTTCGCGCATCTCCCTGTATGTCAGCTCGCGGATCTCCTTTGGGTTTGGAACGGTATTCGGGTTAACAGAGTATACTGCATCCACATCTGTGAAATTTTCATACAAGGCTGCTCCGGTTCCGTTTGCAAGGATAGAACCTGTTATATCCGACCCGCTGCGGGAAAAGGTTACAACTTCGCCTGCCTCGTTGTAGCCGAAAAATCCCGGGAAAATAAGAATGCCGGGCCATTCAGAAAGTGACCTGAGATTTGTGTACGCCTCTTTTAAAACAAGAGCTGTTCCTTTAGTTTCTTCGACAAGAAGACCCGCAACTTTTGGATCAACATATGCTGCCTGCACTCCCCTGCTCTGAAAATAAGCAGCAATCAGTCTGGCATTGCAGTCTTCACCGCTAGCTTTAATGGCATCTATGTATCTCGCTTCATTTGTATAGTCATTATGAAGAAGTTCATGCAAATGAGTTTTGATGCTGGAAACGATTTCACCTGAGAGTCCCAGCTCCTCCGCAATTTGAGCATACCTTAGAACAACCGCAGCAAGAATTTCTGCTGTTTCTAGCCCCTTCAGCTGTCTGTCTCCAAGCTCAATCAATAGATCCGTCACTTTGCGGTCATCTGCAAAACGTTTTCCCGGCGCAGATACAACTACAATCTTTCGGTCTGCATCCGACACCACAATGTCAAAAACCTTTTTCACCTGCTTGCCTGATGCAAGCGAGCTGCCTCCAAACTTCACTACTTTCACGCGAACATCCCCTAAAGTTTTATAGTTCAGCTTTGCTGATCATACTTCTATAGAATCCATAACTGCCTGAATTTTAAATCTATTTTACTCCTTTTAAGCGAACAATCAAGGATTTCTTTTGATTCTTTTCAATATTTTGATTTCAAGTGCCGTATGATATGGTAAAATACATTTCGTCTATCGAAATATCATACAAAGAAGGGACTTGTAACATGCAAAGCGCTGCAGCTGTAAATAAACACGCACCTAAACCTTCAACGACTGTTTACAACATTTTGTTCATCATCGGCTTATGTCATTTGCTGAATGACGCCATTCAGTCTGTTATCCCCGCCATGTTTCCGGTGCTTGAAAAATCTATGGGCCTCACCTTTACCCAGCTTGGCCTGATTGCGTTTACCCTGAACATGGTTTCTTCTGTTCTGCAGCCTGTGGTCGGCTGGTACACAGATAAAAAGCCGATGCCTTATGCCCTGCCGGCAGGGTTAACATGCAGTTTACTCGGAATTCTGGGGCTTGCATTTGCTCCTTCTTTTCCGCTTATTCTGCTCAGCGTTTTCTTTATTGGACTCGGTTCTGCTGTCTTCCACCCTGAAGGCTCGAGAGTTGCTTATTTAGCAGCAGGAGAGCGCAGAGGTCTTGCCCAGTCTATTTATCAGGTGGGAGGCAACACAGGCTCTTCTGCAGCACCTCTCATTACCGCTTTGATTCTGGTTCCCTTCGGCCAGTTTGGCGCCATCTGGTTTACCATTGCTGCTGCTCTTGCCGTCCTGTTTCTTCTTTATATTGCACGCTGGTATTCGGCAAAGCTTGCCTTCATTCGAAAAGCTGAGAAGAAAAATGGAACGGCGAAAAACAATGGCCGGCTGTCAAAGGGCGTCCTCTCAGCTTTAGCCGTGATCGTTTTTCTTGTTTTTGCAAGATCCTGGTATGGAAGTGCCATATCAAACTTCTATACGTTCTATGCTATTGAGAAATACCATTTAAGTATTGCGGAATCACAGGTTTATATTTTTGTTTTTCTCGTGATGGGAGCGCTCGGAACATTTGCAGGGGGGCCTCTCGCTGACAGGTTCGGCAAACGAAACATTATCCTTTGCTCACTGATTGCCTCTGCTCCGTTTGCTTTGCTGCTGCCATTTGCAGGTCCAAAAACAGCCTATGTGCTCATTGCACTGATCGGGTTTATACTAAGCTCGAGTTTTTCAGTTACGGTTGTATATGCCCAGGAGCTAGTGCCCGGTAAGATCGGTACGATGTCGGGTCTTACTGTAGGTCTTGCTTTTGGAATGGGTGCCATTGGGTCAGTGGCTTTAGGCTCATTAATCGATGCATTTTCGTTAGCCTCTGTCATGACAGGCACCGCAGCCCTGCCTCTTTTGGGGATTTTCGCTTTCCTTCTTCCAAGGGATCAGACTCTCCTTGAATGGCAGCAATAATCGACAGCCTTTGGCGATTTCGCCGAAGGTTTTTTTCTTGTTTTTGTCGCATTATGAATGATTTAACAGATTTGTAATCTAAAAGACCCCGATTTTGTGATATAACTATAAACAGAAAGGGGTTGTTTTATGAAAGTCTCAATGCGTATGATTGCCGCGCTTTCTGCAGGATTTGTCGCTTTATCATCCTATAGCCCTGCCTTTGCGCAAACAAGCGGGGATTCACTTAAACAGGCTGAAAAGCAGCTGAATGAAAACAGTGAAGCTCTTGACAGGAAAGAGAAACAAAAGCAAGCAGTACATACCGCTGTACAGAAAATGGAACACGAACTTGCAAACACGGAAGCTTTAGTCAAAAAAAATGAGAACGATTACGCTTCCATCCAGAAAAAAATCCAGGAAACAAACGAATTAATTGAGCAAAAGAAAATAGAAATCGTCGCACTTCAGGATAAAGTTATAAACCGCGAAGAAATCATGTACGCCAGGCTTACTGCTCTTCAGGAAAATGATCATGCCGATATCGTAATACATACGCTTGTAAATGCCGAAAGTTTTTCAAACTTTTTTGAGCGCATCGGTGCTGTTGCAACTCTATTGAGTGCAGACAATGATATTCTTGAACAGCAGGAAGCCGACCTGAAGCAAATTGAGGAAGACAAAAAAGAGATCGACAAGCAGGAAGCCCTGCTGAAAGAACAGCAGCTGGCACTTGCAGCAAGCGGCGCCAAGCTTGAGGAGGCTCTCCTTCAAAGGCAGACGCAAATGGCTTCGCTTAAAAGCGAATATGAAAAGATCTCAGCCGAGGTAACCCTTGCAGAGCAGGAAAAAAGCGTCCTGCAGTCACAGGTGAAAGCGATTGAGACAAGCATCAAAAAAGAACAGGATGCAGCAAAAGCACGTGCGGCTAAAGCCCTTGCAGAACGGAAAAAAGAAGAGGCTGCACAGGCAGCTGAAGCAAGTGCACGTGCGGAAGCCGAGAAAGCGCGCAAAGCGAGAGCAGCAAAGGCTGCTCCGGCAAAGAAGCAGACCGCAGCAGTCCCGGCAGTGTCCAAGCCTGCTGAAAAACCTGTGCAGGAAAAGCCTGTTCAGGATGAAAGCAAGGTTTTCTATGTTACAGCTACTGCTTACAGTCATGAAGATACAGCAAGCGACTTCACGGCAATCGGCATCAACATTAAAGAAAATGCCAATATGAAGCTGATTGCAGTTGATCCGAAAATCATTCCGCTTGGCAGCAAAGTCTGGGTGGAAGGTTATGGGGTAGCCATCGCAGGCGATACAGGCGGCGCCATCAAAAATCATAAAATTGATGTACTGATGCCTAACAGTGCTGAAGCACGCAAATGGGGCCGTAAAACGGTAAAAATTGAAATTCTTGATTAAAAAAGAGAACCCGCGGGTTCTCTTTTTTGTGTTATAAATATTCTATTTAAATAGCAAATTATTATACTTATTCTATTTATGGACAAGAACAGGTTCCCCTTTAAACAGCCTTTTCATCATGCCATGAAACTGTTCGAATTCAAATACATAGTCTGATCCGCCGTGTATATTTCTCATTCTCAAACCGGATGCCATGACCACAAGGAACTCCGCTGCCTGACCGGCGGCCACTTCTGAAGAGATAACGCCGTTTTTCTGTCCGGACAGAATCCAGAACCTTGAGAACTCTACCATATAATGATCAAATGCTCTAAGTGCATTCCGTGCTGTCTTAGTGTCGTTCCGTCCAGTAAAGTACAGCAGAATCTGATTGACAATGCCCGAGGAATCGTTCATCGCAGAAAAGCTTTCAGCCAGGACAATCGCCGGATCCATCATATCCTCCCCGCTGCTGCCCATCCTTTTTAAAAAGGTTTCATTTGTTTCTTGTATTTTTTCCTCCAGCACCATCGCCAGAAGATCATCTTTGCTTTTTATGTAATGGTAGATTGCCCCCTTGGACAAGCCTGTCCTGTTCATAATCATGGACAAAGTCGTTTTTGAGCAGCCGACTTCGTCTATCAGCTCTGATGCAGCATGGAGCAGAGCTTTTTCAGAGCGTAATCTTCTTTCAAATTGCTTCATATTCCGACACCCCCTTCACTCATCATAAAAACAGACTGCCGGTTTGTAAAGTAGTTTTCTGTCTTCTTTTGATTGTTTTTGTCATTGCATCTTTTTAACTATTACTCCCGCAAAATTTGTTGTTTTTGCACTTTACCCGTTCCTTTCCGCTCCAGGAACTTGCTTTCCACTGGGAGTGCCTGAAGCTTCCTCGCTGCGCTTGCGGGATCTTCCGTGCCCTCTTCATCCCGTAGAAAAGCGGAAGCGTCCGTTTTGCTCGGGCAGTCAGAACAAAATCCCCCGAAAAGTCCGGGTCCCGCCTTTTTGGGGGATTTTGTTCTGACAGAGGAGCCTGAGCGCTGCAGCTGGACAAGGAGTCAAGTTCCTTACACTTCAGTCCACTAGAGTTTTATGCATGTATTCCAAGATACAAAGAACCTGCAATTATCACAAGAAACCAAAAATTGTCTCATATTGGCATGAATGTTAAGTTATTTCAGAAAAATAGTATAAATAGCAATTTTGGTGATTTTTTTTGACAATTCAATTTTAATAGTAGTATTATTATACATGGTAAAAAGGAGGCTTCTTGTAACATGTCATCACTTGACAAAGACAAAATTGTACAAAGTGTACCGCAAAAAGGTTTTTTCGGTCATCCTAAAGGATTATTCACCCTTTTCTTCACAGAATTCTGGGAGCGTTTTTCCTACTACGGGATGAGAGCAATACTTCTGTATTATATGTACTACTCGATGAAAGACGGCGGCCTTGGTCTTGATCAGCCGACTGCCCTTTCGATCATGTCCATTTATGGATCATTGGTTTATATGTCTGGAATCATCGGAGGATGGATTTCCGACCGATTGCTCGGCAACACGAGAACCGTTTTTTACGGCGGCGTTCTCATTATGCTGGGCCATATTATTCTTGCGCTGCCAGGAAGCATTCCGGCATTTTTTGTTTCCATGTTCTTTATCGTAATCGGAACAGGTTTGCTTAAGCCGAATATTTCGAATATTGTGGGTGATCTCTACAGCAAAGAAGATAACCGACGCGATTCCGGTTTCAGTATTTTCTACATGGGAATCAACCTTGGCGGTCTGCTTGCACCGCTTATCGTTGGTACTCTCGGACAGAAATACAATTTCCACCTTGGATTCGGAGTTGCAGCAGTAGGTATGTTCCTTGGACTTGTTGTGTTCATGCTTACGAAAAAGAAAAACCTTGGACTTGCCGGAACGGGTGTTCCAAATCCGCTTACTCCTGCTGAAAGAAAAAGCGTTTTCGGCAGATTGGCGATTGGACTTGCCGTCATTCTTGTTTTAGGTGCTGTATCCATTTCTACCGGTTACCTGACGATTGACCGCTTTACATTCATGATCAGTATTCTTGGTATTTTGATTCCTGCAGCATACTTTATTGTGATGTACCGCAGCCCGAAATCAACAGATGTTGAGCGATCACGCCTGATCGCATATATTCCTCTGTTTATCGCGGCAATGATGTTCTGGGCAATCCAGGAACAGGGTGCAACCATTCTTGGTGCTTATGCTGATAAACGCACACAGCTGACGTTCGGAAGCTTTGAAATTCAGTCATCCTGGTTCCAGTCGCTGAATCCGCTGTTTGTTGTTCTTTTGGCACCGCTTTTTGCTTGGCTTTGGATTAAGCTTGGAAACCGTCAGCCGTCGACATCCAAAAAGTTTGCTTTTGGACTTTTCTTCGCCGGGTTATCATTCCTGGTCATGATTATTCCAGCTTATACAAACGGCACAGATACACTTGTTCACCCAATGTGGCTTGTGCTCAGCTTCTTCCTTGTTGTTCTTGGAGAGCTTTGCCTGTCCCCAGTCGGATTATCAGCAACAACCAAGCTTGCTCCGGCTGCTTTCTCAGCGCAGACCATGAGTTTATGGTTCCTGACAAATGCATCGGCTCAAGCAATCAACGCACAAATCGTTAAATATTACACACCTGAAACCGAAATTGCCTACTTCGGAATTATCGGCGGACTCGCCATTCTTTTAGGGGCAATCATGCTGATTCTTTCACCAAAGATTCAAGCGTACATGAAAGGTGTAAGATAATACGCAAAAAAAGCCTGTCCTTAAACTGGACAGGCTTTTTGCATTAAACGGTTGTCTCTTGAACGGCTTTCTCTCTGCAGACCTTCGCAGCTCTCACCATAATCTTCAGTGCCTCAACGGCCTCTTTTTCCCCTCTTGTTTTGAGGCCGCAGTCAGGATTCACCCAAAACTGGCCAGAATCGAGCACCTGCAGTGCCCTTTCAATATTTCGGATCATTTCCTTTTCAGAAGGGATGCGCGGACTGTGAATATCATATACGCCAAGGCCAATTCCCTTACTGTAGGAGAATGTTTCAAAAGAACGAATCAGTTCCCCGTGGCTTCTTGAAGTCTCAATGGAGATGACATCTGCATCAAGCGCATCAATTGCTTCGATCATGTCGTCAAAGCTTGAATAACACATATGTGTATGAATTTGCGTCTCAGGTTTCACAGAAGCTATTGATCTTTTAAAAGCAGTGACGGCCTCGTCCAAATACTGTTTCTTCTTTTCCTGTTTAAGCGGAAGACCTTCTCTAAGTGCAGGTTCATCTACCTGAATCATGCCGATTCCTGCTCTCTCTAATGCTTCAACCTCTTCCCTCACGGCGAGAGAGAGCTGATTTAACACTGCTGCTCCAGGTACGTCAGATCTTACAAAAGACCAATTTACTATTGTAACCGGTCCGGTCAGCATTCCTTTTACAGGCTTGTCAGTCAGCTTTTGGGCAAAAAGGGTTTCTTTTAGTGTCATCGGCTCCTTAAAAAACACGTCCCCGTAAATAAGAGGAGGTCTTACGCAGCGTGAACCGTATGACTGCACCCACCCATTTGAGGTGACAGTCATCCCTCCAAGCTTTTCACCGAAATATTCAACCATGTCTGTCCGCTCGAACTCACCGTGAACGAGGACATCAAGCCCCAGGTTTTCCTGGATATCAATCCACTTTTTTATTTCACCTTCAATAAACTGATAATAGTCCGCTTCTGAGAGAGTTCCTTTTTTATACTTCAGCCTAGCAGCACGCACTTCTTTCGTTTGAGGAAAACTTCCGATGGTTGTCGTCGGAAGCAGCGGAAGGCTGAATTTTCTTTGCTGCGCCTCTTTTCTTTGAACTGCTCCAACTCTGACAGTGCTGTACTTATCATATGAAGCATGTACAGAATGCCGGTTTCTCAAGTCTGAAGCCTCAAGATCTGCTATCCCTTGATCATAGGCTGAAAGGGTCTCTTCTTCAAAATTTAAAAATTTTGTCAGCAGGGTGATTTCATGCAGCTTTTCATCTGCAAATGCGAGCGCGTTTTTAACAAGGGGATGCAGAGCCCCTTCGCTCTCTGCTGTTACAGGCACATGAATCAGACTGCATGAAGGCTGAAGAATCAGCCGGTCTCTTCCGACCTCATCCAGAATTCGGTTTACCAGTTTGACTGTTTTCTGAAGCTCTGCCTTCCAGATATTGCGGCCGTCGATGACGCCTGCCGCAAGCACCTTGTCCTTTGGAAAACCGAATGCACTCAAATGCTCCAGCGTTTTGCCGCTGTCATGAACAAAATCCAGGCCTATGCCGTCAACAGGCAGCTGAATGAGCTGTTCATATTGTTCAGGACATTCAAAGTAGGTTTGCAGAAGAAGTTTTGCCCTGCCTAAGCCTTCTTTTATTGTTTCATAGATTTTCTTCGTTTTTTTCATAAAGGCTGCATCTGCTGCAGATGTAACGAATATTGGTTCGTCTATTTGTATCCACTCTGCTCCTTCTTCTTCAAGCTCCTTGAAAACCTGAACATATAAAGGGATGAGTTTTTCAAGAATTTCTTCTTTCTTTTCTCCTTTTGAAAGGGCTGTGAGAGTAAGCGGCCCGATAAGTACCGGTTTCCCCGTAATCCCGGTCTCATTCCTTGCTTCTTTATATAGCTCAAGCAAGCGGTTGTGGATAAGGCGGGGCTCTGTTCCGTCAAGCTCAGGCACGATGTAATGGTAGTTTGTGTTAAACCATTTTGTCATCTCTGATGCGACTTTGTCTTGGCTTCCCCTGGCAATCGCGAAATACGTTTCAAGTGATGATGGGTTCAGATCCCTGAATCTTTCCGGGATCAGGCCGAACATAACAGCCGTATCAAGTACATGATCGTAATAGCTGAAGTCGCCGACCGGCACTAGGTCAATGCCCGACTCGCGCTGTTTCACCAAATGAGAGAGCCTGATTTTCTTCATATCCAAATGAAACTCCTGCTCCGTCAGATCTCCTCTCCAAAACGCCTCAAGAAGCTTTTTCCATTCTCTTTTTTCGCCGATTCTCGGATAGCCAAGGTTTGAATTTCTAATTTTCATTGCGGTTCCCCCGTTTTCATAGTTTCTCAGCTCTAAACGCAAAAAAACTCTCCTTTTTAAAAGAGAGTTTAATGGACACAGCTAACTAGAGTTGAGACACAACAAAGGTTTCAACATACCGCATCACCCTCCCTATTTCGCGTAGGCTTAAAGTGCATACGACAGGCAGGTCTCCTGGCTCTGGTTCACTGCATGCTGCTGCCTTCCCATTCCATTTCAGAACAGTGGCTTTGTGCAGAATGCTCCCCATTACAGTGGCGCGACCGCACCGGATTTTCACCGGCTTCCCTTTTAAGCTTCCGCGTAAACGCGTCAGCACCCATCGCTTGTCAACATATTAAGAATATTTTTGTGATTGTTTTTAACAATAGCTGATGTTTCTCAATCTTGCAAGACATTTCTTATTATTCAGAAAGAAATTCCGATCACTTTCCATTTGGCAGTCTCATAAAATCCAAGCTTTTTATAAAGGTTTTCGGCATCCGGATTATTGTAAAATAAATAGAGCTCTCTTTCAGTTCCGAAATCACGGCAGATTCTCTCGATGACTTTTGAGGCATATCCTTTTCTTCTGTATTTTGTAGGAGTGGCAACGCCGGCAATAACAGCAGTCTTTTCGTGATCTGTAAAAATTCCTGCAGTTGCTGCCATCGTGCCGTTTTCCTCGACGTAATACACACTAAGCTTTCCAGAGAGGATGCTTTCATACTGTTCACCGGCAAAAAAAGCTTCATTTGGACCAGTCATTTTATATTCTTCCACCTGCATAAATAACCGGTAAAGCCTGCGGCATTCATCAAGACTTGTGATTTTGCAGACTTCGCCGGATACGCTGCCGGCTGCTCTATTATCGTATTTCATCATAACAGAGTCACTTTCAATCTCGGTTTTGACAATCTTTTTTAATGCCTCAATAAGTTCCTGTTTCCCAAAAATTCTCCTTATGCCGGTTTTCTGAATGACAGGAATAAAAGCTTCAATATCCGCAGGAATGACGGAACTGCAGAAGTATATTTTTTCAGGATAAACTATAAGCAAAGCCGTTAATTCAGGACCTTGATACTGACCGTAAACCCGGATCTGTTCATCCTTAAGATCTTCTGCTATCAAAGCGTTTACATCATGGTCTTTTTCTAAAAAAGCGGCAGCCTGTGATACCTGTTCTTGCTTCAGCAACTTTATCGCCATTTCTCATCTCCCGGGAAAAATTTTAGCCAGTCTATTAGAATATTCTAACATTTTCTTTCCGTTTGATATATATTTTAATAGAGAGGAAATTTCACTATTTGGAGAATTAGGTGTGTGCCCATGGAAATGAAGGATGTATTGTTAAATCTTTTGCTCGTTTTGTCTCCGCTTCTCATCATTCAATTATTGTATATGAGAAAAGAAACGAACAAGAAAATGAAAAAGTGGCTGTTTGCCCTTCTTCCTGCGCTTGCCATTGTCTTTAGCATGCAGTATCCCTTTATGATTGATGGAGAATTTTTCTTTGATTTCAGGCGAATTCCATATGTTATGGGGCTTTTGTATGGAGGATATCCACTTGGAATCTTTTTATTTATCGTCACAGTCGGAACAAGGGTGATTATTGGCGGCAGCGGCATATATCCGACAATTGTCATGGCAGGAATACTTGTTTTGTTAGTCCCGATGCTGTCTTCATATTATCTGAAAAGCAGGCTTAGAATAAAGCTCTGTCTAGTAGCTGCATTAGTTCTGGGCTCTCTGCTGTTCTCCATTATCCAGATTGAGATGATGTATAAAACGGCTTTTCATCCGTCGCATTATGTGGAACTGATCATCTTTCATATTTTTGCAGCGGTTATTGGAACGATTTTGTTTGAAACGATCATTCAGAATTTTTATCTGCTGAAAAGGGTCATTAAAGCAGAAAAGCTGGAAGTTGTCAGCCATCTTGCAGCAAGCATTTCACATGAAGTGCGCAATCCCCTGACAACAACAAAGGGTTTTCTTCAGCTGCTCAGAGATGATGAAATCAGCAGGGAGAAAAGAGAAGAATACATAAAAATCTCATTAGATGAACTGGACCGTGCTACAAATATCATTAAAGATTATTTAACCTTTGCAAGACCGGAGGCTGAGCACCAGCACCCAATTTCTATTCACAGTGAACTAAAGAACTGCATGAATGTACTGACACCCCTCGCTCAGATGGAAAATGTACAGTTAGAGGAAGATTTCAGCAAAGAAGAGCTGTATGTTCTCGGGGATTCCCTCAAGTTAAAGCAATCCTTTATCAACATGCTGAAAAACAGCATTGAGTCATACAGCAACGGAGGACAGGTTCAAATTTCAACACAAAAAGAAGGTTCATATGTAAAAATCACAATAACAGACCATGGAAAGGGCATGACTGAGGATCAGGTGCTGCGTCTTGGTGAACCTTACTTTTCAACAAAATCAAACGGTACAGGTCTTGGGATGATGGTAACCTACAGCATTGTCCATTCAATGAACGGGTACATCAAAGTGAAAAGCGGTCCTGGTCAAGGGTCTGTTTTTCAAATCTACCTTCCTTCTCTGTCAGCCTGATTTCCTGCCGTCGCAACTGTACAGCAATCTTTTACAGGCTTGAATAAGAGCCGTTGAGACGAACGGAGATCTGGTAAATGTCTGGGGAGACTGCCATATTTCCCTAAAAAGGTCTGTGAGTATTTGTTCAGCTGCATCAGCATTGTCAGTTGCTGAACTAATGATTCTGAGAAGAATTTTTTCATACCTGGCATACAAAACTTCCAAAGCGGCCTGTTCCTTTTGAATAATTAAAGCCAGCAGCTGATGGTCTCTCACCCTACTTTCCTCCCTTGTGAAGAATAGTAATTTATGCCCTTTAATTTAGAAATATAAACCATATTCAGGTGGCTGATGTTCGAGAATGAGATACCTCAGCATGTTTTTATGCTTAATTAGAAAAGGAGTTCTTCACTTTCCTGAAGAACTCCTCTTTCTTATATCCTATGAAGACCTTTTTATTTCACAGTTTGTCTAGCCAATATTCGGCGGATGGCAAGCTCTACTCCGTCCTGATCATTCGTGAGGGTGATATCTGAACAGATTGCTTTAATTTCCGGACGCGCATTGCCCATGGCAATGCTTTTACCTGCTGCCTCAAGCATTGACTGATCATTCATGCTGTCCCCAATTGCAGCGGTATCTGCAAGATCTATCCCTAAATGGCCGGCGAGTTTTTTCAGAGCAATGCCTTTTGAGGCCAGTTTATGTTCAAGTTCAAAGTTATGGTCAGCCGATGTGACCAAGGTAAGATTTTCACGGTCTTTAAACTTCTCCCACCCAGCGTCGAGCTTCTCCTGGTGGAATGAAAAGGCAAGGATATTATATATTTCTTCATTTAAAATTTCATTGCAATTCTCAATAAAGACAAATCCCGACTGACTGTACTGTTTGGAAGCAGCATGAAGGAGCTTAGTGCGGTCAGCTTCTGGATTTGCACTCTTGATCCGGTCTATTTCGATCGACAGCAGCTCTCTTCCATGCTGCGGGGTGAAGATTGCTTTTTCTCCAAAAACTTCGTAGTAGTAGCCGTTTTCTTCAAGAAACTGCAATGCTTCTGCAGCCAATTCCTTTTCCATAGGCTGGGAATGAAACAAGGTTCCGTCCGGCTGGTGGATCGTCGCGCCGTTCGCAGCAATCACCCAGGTTTTCACATTCGCCGTTTTAAAAATTTCCATCACATCAAAATGGGCTCTCCCTGTTGCAATGACCACTTCTATCCCTTCTTCCTGCGCTTTTCTCAGCGCATTCAGATTTTCCGCACTCACTTTGTTTTCACTGTTCAGAAGTGTACCGTCAAGGTCAATCGCGATTAATTTTGTCATGGTGTTTCCTCCTCCGCTACAAGCAGCTCTACATTGTTTTTATCAAGCAGATCTCTAAACGATTTATCCGGCTCTTTGTCTGTAATCAGCAGGTCAATCTCATGCAGATCGGCATAGAGGAAAAAGTCGGTCACTCCAAGCTTTGAATGATCGGCAAGCGCAATCACCTGATTCGCCTGGCTGATCATCTTCCTCTTTACCATTCCATCCTCCTCGTGGGCTATAGACAAGCCCCTTTCAGAAATGCCGACGACCCCAATAAATACTTTATCCACATGATATTTAGAGAGTTTTTCAACGACAGATGATCCGTACAGAAAACGGTGCTCCTTCTGCAGTTCTCCTCCAAGCAGATGAATTTGAATCCCGGGCTTTGTTGAAAGAATATCTGCCTGATTGATTGAGTTTGTAATAACAGCTGCATTCGTGACATCCATATATTCTGCACACGCCTGAACAGTAGTGGAAGCGTCAAGGATAATCCGGTCTCCTTCCCGGATGAGGCTCGCTGCTTTTCTGCCGATCAGCTCTTTTTCGTAAGAAACCGTTTCAAGCCGGTTTTGATAATCTTTAATTTCAGTATGAGAGCTCGGCAGGATGGCTCCGCCCCGCGTCCGGATAATCAGCTTTTGCTCCTCAAGCTTCACGAGATCGCGCCTTGCCGTGTCTTTTGAAACATCATAAAGCGAACAAATCTGATCAGCCGTAATCCGCTTATGCTCTTTTAAATAGTCCAATATCGAAATCAAGCGTTCTTCCTGGTACAAATGACACACCTCACTTTTCAGAAATGTTTGTAAAATAACACTGCGCCTGCACCTTATATAAGTGATTATAAGTTTTATGAATTTAAAATGCAAGTTTTTATAAGTTTATACAAGTGATTTTATGTGATTTTAAGTGTTATGCAAGTTTTAAGAGGTGTTCAAGCAGGTATACAAAAAGACGGCAGCATCTTTTACTGACGCTGCCGTCTTTTCGTTAATTTTTAATTGCTGCAGGTCTGCCTGAAGCAAGCGGATTATTCACCCTGCCAAATTCAGAAGCGTGAGGTCTGTCATCGCCGTCGCCGTACCCATAATCAATCATGCGGTTCCGGTTCAGACAAAGCTTTTTAAAAGATGGCCTCAGAAGATCAAACAGTTTAAACCGGTCGTTCAGTTCAGGAAATTTCGTTTGGTATTCAAGAATGGCATCTCTGAGCATGTTCCAGAAAAAAGCTTCATCCAGCTCACCGCTGCGGTGAAGTATGTCTGCAAGATATCTGAAGTGGCAAACAAACAGGCCGGTAAAGATAAACTGGCAAAGCCCTTCCGGCGCTTCGCTTCTTAACACACTTCTCAGCTCTTCTGATATGTGCTGCAGTTCAGGCAGCTTCTGATCGCTGATATTTACATCATCTACAAAATCTTTCACGGCCAGACGGTGCGGTTTACTGTCTTTCAGGATGAGCACTGTATTCTGTCCGTGCGGCGAAAAGACCGTTCCGTACTGATACAAATAATGAAGCAGCGGCGGAAGGATTACATCAAACATTTGTTTTATCCACTTTTCTGCTGTGAGGCCGGCCTTTTTCGCAAGTTCAAGAGCATAGGACTTACCGTCCTCGCCGACATATAAAAGAGCCGCAAGAGTGATGGCCTGCTCCCCTTCCTCAAGAAATGAACAGAGGTTTTCTCTCCATATAACCCCGAGCATTTCAAGAAATTGATAAGGTGCCCCGTTCAGATTCGAATAATTCGGATGGTCATAATTTATGCTTGCGATCTCACCGGGCAGAACCACCCTGCACACATCCCGAAGAAAAGGGTCTTTGTCCCTTATTCCCTGAATATGCCTGGTGATCTCTGGAGCCAGAACCACTCTCTCTGACGGGAGCCCTCTGAATACGAGAGTATTTAATATACTCATAGGCAGCTTTACATGGTGCTTTTTTTCGTCATTCATGTTGACAAAGGTACGGATTGATTGCTGCGGCAGGTATTCGTCCTCCCCTTTTCCTAGATAAATGATGTTCTGTTCAGCCAGCTCTTCAGCAAACTGCGCCACGATCACATGGTTCCACTGCCATTCGTGCACCGGCATGAAAAAATATTCTTCAGGTTCAATACCTGCCCTGCTCAGATTCCGGTTGAACATCTCCCATGCATTCAAACCAATTTCATCTTTTATTAATTGCTCATAGTCAACTTTTTCAATAGAATGAAACGTGCCTTTCCCTTTGGAAACAGCGATCCAGTCCAGCTGCACGGCCTTTTTTTGTTCAGGGGCATATTGGAGGTAATCAGAATAGGAAAAACCGGTTCGACCTTTGTTGTATGTAATCCACGGATGGCCCGTCATTTCTCCTTCCAGTTCAGCATATCCCAGCTCAAGCAGGGATTCCGTCGACCGGTGTTCCTGCTTTGCCATTATGTGAACATCGGCAAGGAGTGTGCGTTTGTATTCTTCAATCAGATAAGCAGCCGTAAACGGCTTAATTCCAACATCCTGCTGGATCAGCAGCAGGAATTCAACAGCGCTTACCTCTCCAAGCCATTCATTACCCGATTGGACTTGTATGGATCCCGGATTCACCCAGTAGCTGTCCATTAATCTTTTTTCCGCTTTGAATCTGATTTTCTTGCCGCCTGAAGATTCAAGATAATAATAGTCTTCCGATTGAACAGCAGTAATCATATCTTCATATAAAAACTCAGCAATCATTTTGGCGGTCAGCCGGCTATTGGCCTTTAACCAATGTTTCTTATTGATGTTCGCTTCCATATTTCTCACTCTCCTAAACCAGTTCTTTTTTTCCGGCAACATGTTTTGTTCCAAAGTGCTGAAACACATTTTTGTCAGACAAATCAAAAACCGTTTTTCCAGCGATGGTATTAATGATATGTGCGTTTCTATAAGCTCCGAGGCCAAGGTCAGGCGCTCCTACTCCGTGCGTGTGAAGCTCTCCGTTTTGAATAAATACACTGTGCAGAGCCCGAGGCGTGTTCATCTCAGCATGATAGTCCCTTGAAATGACCGGGCGCCCGGCCTCGTCCCATTTCATAGCACCGGCAAGCCTACTAAATGCTTTAGGCCAAACGGTTTTGTAGCCTGTGGCTGCAATAACGGTATCTGCTGAAAGAACAAACGATTCAGCCTGCTCGCGCTGATAACAAGCAAGGTCGAGTTCCTCCCCATTGCATGAAATATCCATCACAGCCGTTTTGGCAAGCAACTGTACGTCAGGCTTCCTTCCGGCAATTGTTCTTTCATACAGCAGGTTATATATTTCTGCAATCGTATCAGCGCTTATCCCTTTATAAAGAGAATCTTGCGCTGGCACAATTTGATCCTTGAGATCCTGCGGCAGCTGATAAAAATAATCCGTGTAGTCCGGAGAAAAATGTTCAAGACCGAGTTTTGTGTACTCCATTGGGAAAAATCCATCCGATCTCGTCAGCCAGTTCAGCTTATATCCGCCGGTTTCCTGACCTCTCAGAAGCTCCAGAAAAATCTCAGCAGCGCTTTGGCCTGATCCGATTACAGCAACCGATGCTCCCAAATCTTCTTTTCTTCTGTCCATGAATTCAGAAGAATGATAAAGATTTCTGCTTCCAGAAGCTGTCCAGTCCGGCATAGAGGGAGCACTTCCCATTCCAAGCACCACATGTTTTGTTAAAAATGTTTCTGTTTCTCCAGTTAAAACATCCTGAACAGCCACTTCAAAGCCTGCAGGATGTTCAGCTGCATCCACCACTCTTTTGCCGAACCGACAGGAAGAAAGCTGTTCCGACAACCACTTAAGATAGTGGTCGTATTCTCTGCGGGGAATGTGAAATGACTCCAGGAAGTAAAAATGATACAAGCGGTTCTGCCCATGCAGGTAATTCAGAAAACTGTATCTGCTTGCAGGATTCACCATCGTCACGGCATCTGCCATGAACGGTACCTGCAGAGTCGTTCCTTCAATTAACATGCCTGGATGCCATGAAAATTCGGGCTTTTGATCAAAAAACAACGCCTCAATACCCTCTGTTTCATCAAGCAGGGCTGCCATCCCAAGATTGAACGGACCGAGCCCTGCACCAATTACGTCATAAATCACCGTTCACCCTCCGTTCAAAGTCTTCTCTTGTACATACCATAAACAGCGCCTGTTTATCAGGCAGATCAAGCTTTCTTTCGGGTGAAAACCCGCACTTTGCGAAAATATGAATCATTTTTTCATTGCGAATGTCAGGCTCTGCGACAATACGCGCCGTTCTGTTTTCTGAAAACATTCTCTGCATGATATTCATAAGCATTGGCGCTGCGAGCCCCCTGCCAAGATAGGCAGGGTCGCCAAAGAGCAGATGCACGCCCTGGTCAAAGGGAGCTGCCTCATAGTACTCGCTGATCGGATCTTCCTTTGCCCAGTACGTTTCAAAATAGCTCATTTCGTTCCCGTTCACTGCGCCAATCCACAGTGTTTGATGTTCATCAGCAAGCAACACCTTTAAATGCTTTGAATATTTACTGAAGGGGAAATTCTGGTTCCAAAAAGGGATGACGTGCGGCTCATGATGCCATCTGTGCAGCATGACGGCATCTGTTTCAAATTCAACTTCTCTGAATGTTATCTCTATATCTGTTATTTGCTCAATCATAATGATGCAACTGCCTCCTTAGAAAAAAGAGGATTCGGTACATTCACATAAACAGACTGCGTTTCGAGAGGGCCGACAAGCTCATCCAAATCGTGATAGCCTGTCATGAGGTTCGCCTTGCATGGCAGTTCCTCTTTTTCAAGAAAGTTCTTGATCAGCTGAGAGGGATGTCCGTTCGGAACTGAGCAGCTTTCCAGTTCCTCCCGAATGATCTTCAGCAGTTTGCGTTCGTCTGCAAGGCCTGCCGTACCGAAAGCATTGACCAGACCAAACAAATGATTGAAAAAGAAATAATAGCTCAGCCTCTCGTCTGCCACTGCATCTGAACAAACGGTTTCACTTCTTTTCCCTGCTCCGGCAAGATAGGATTCAAGAATCTCTTTTTTGGATTCGCAGAAGTAAAACCCTTGATTATCCCTGTAATAGAATCTCTCTGGATATCCTCCCTTCAGCTTCACAATGCTGTTTTGCTGATGAGCTTCAAGCGCAATGCCTTTCTCCAGATACAGCCACAGGACAGGCTTCATGGAAATCGCGAGGTATTTCTTCAGCCAGTCTTCACTCACTGCGTTTGTCGGACGGTTTTCTTCGGCAGCCATTTTCCTGATTACACTTGAGAGTCTGGATAAGCCTCTTTTCAGTCCACCCTGGCATAACGATACAACGGCAGCTGCCTGATTTGCCTTCCCTCCGTAAAATGGGTTTTCCCGAAGAATGACCTCAAAACCAGATTCGTTTCTGTCCGGCAGTTTTAATGTTAAAAAGGCAGGATCGTGCACAAAGCCGAAATTTGGAAACTTATCGGCCATTTCCTGCCCGAGGCGTGTTTCCATCAATTCTTTCACCTCAGCCCCCCGCTCCAGTTCCTTCATTAAATTAGTCCGGACAGAATTTGTAATTTTGATGTTCAGTGAAAATTTCAGCATGAACGGGACATCCGGATGATAAACCGTTCTTAATGAGGAAGTTGCAAAGTATGAACGGCCATGCTGCCCAAGGTTTTCTAAAATGCCCTGATCTGCAAGCTTTCTAATTTCAGCATCCTGCAGAACATAGTGAGCCTGCCATGGATGAAGCGGAAGTAAGGCATACCCGTCCTCCTGTGCGTATTTGCTTTTTAACGCCTCTGAGATTTCCGGATCATCATTTACCATCTTCTTTATTTGCTGTATGGCTGAATACGGAAGCAGGGATTTGGAATAGACTAAATCGGCAGGAACCCTGAAATAGTGAAGCGGGAATGCCCCCTTCAGTTCAGGTGAATAGGTCCTGATATCCTCATCGTTCATTCCTTCCCTGCTTTTTGGCGCGGGATGAAGGAGGTGACCGAAAAGCAGTGCCTGCTCGGCCTCAAGAAATTGAAAATCAGTCTTGTACAACTCCTCTTCATCCGCAGATCTTTCGTAAATAAATTCCGCCATCAGCGTGTAGCTCTGGGAAATGCGCTTAAGCAGATCCTTCTTTTTCCCATCCTGCTCGCCTGTGTTCAATTCATCCAGCGTTTTTTCTGCAAACGCAAGAAAGTCCATTTTTTCAGATTGATAGTAAACAGCATGAAATAGATGTCTGCCAGTCTCTGAAACATAAACAGCAGGTATGTACAAATCCTCCTGCCTTTTTTTGAGAGGAAGATGCAGCCATTTTCCTGAATGAACATTTGCAAGTTCTGATGGTGCATCTTCTGTGAATCTTCCCATTCCGGTTTCTCTTATGTAGCAATTCAAGTAGCTTTGCAGTGCAGCCTGTTCTGCAGCTTTCCTAGCTTCTATTCTGTTCATCCTTCAGCCTCCCCGATTCATATCTTCCAATTTCTTTTATTCGCTGCAGTAAATGCATGAGATGATTTGTCTTTAATAAAGGGTTTAATAGCGTGAATTTGAGACAGACGCGGTTATTCACTTTTGTACGGGCAATAACCGCCTCGCCGTCATTCAGCAGCCTGTCCCTGATCCGGCTGTTAAGGAAATCCTCTGTTTCATTTGAAAACCTGCCCTCACCCGTATATCTGAAAACAACCGTGCTCAGCTCCGGTTCATGCACAGGTGTGAATGCTCCGTCGCTCTTAAGCATCGAGTATGCCTCTTTTGCAAGGTAAAGTGTGCGGGAAATGATATCTGACCACTCGTTTTTACCGATAAGCTGAAACGATAAAAATGGTTTTAGGGCGTCAAACCTTCTTGTCGTCTGCAGAGATTTCCCGACCAGGTTCGGCACATCGTCTTCCTCTGGATTAAGGTAGTCTGCATGGCGTTTCATATATGCAAATGAGCTTCTTTCTTTGACGAGAAACGCTCCGCAGCTGATTGGCTGGTAGAACATTTTATGAAAATCAACCGTTATGGAGTCGGCCTCTTCTATTCCGTTTAATTTGTGCTTATGCAGCTCTGTCATGATGAGGCCTCCCCCATAAGCTGCATCCACATGAAACCAAAGGCCGTATTGTTTTGCGGCCAGGCTCATTTCCATTAGAGGATCGATTGCTCCAAAATCCGTTGTTCCTGCTGTTGCGAATAGGACAAATGGATACTCCCCTGCTGTCCTCATCTCCTGGAGTTTTTCGACTAAGTCCTTCATGCACATTCTGTGGGCATGATCGGTTTTAACCGGAACGACCGCATCTTCTCCGAGTCCTAAAACGGCGGCGGACTGCTGCACAGAGAAATGTGCCGCATCTGAACAGAGAATTTTCAGCCTGTGCTGTTCCGGCGGAAGGCCCAGCTTTTTGACATCCCAGTTCCACAGCTTCATGCAGGCATGCTCTCTTGCCAGCATCAGTCCCATCAGATTGGATTGTGTTCCCCCGCTTGTCATAACTCCGTCTCCTTCTGGAAGTCCAAACAGGCGGCACAGCCCATCCATCATTATTTGCTCTACCATCGTTGCGGCTCCGCTTTGATCCCAGGAATCCATCGAAACGTTTAACCCTGAGATCAGTACTTCAGCTGCAAGACCCGGCACCATGGGCGGACAGTGAAGATGGGCGGCACATGACGGATGATGGACTGAAATGCTGTGCTTCCCGACAGCTGCTTTGAGCCTCTGAAAAAGCAGTTCAGAGTTCATTGCCTCGTCAGGATGCACATTCGGAAAGTGAGATTGGAGTGTTTCTTTTATTAGTTGCGGCTTTGCCCCACTAAAAGGTGTTTGTTCGAGAACAACAGATTTCAGTGATTCCATAGCTTGATTCATGACTGACTGATATTCTTTAAGACTCTCCTTTGTGTTGGTCAGGAAATATCGGTCAAATGCCGTTTGTAAGCTCGTTGTCATTGGTGTACTCCTTATACGAAACTTGGAATGAATTCTTTTTCTGCTGCAAGAGCGGCTTCATAGAAAAGCCCGCAAACCGTCTCAAGCTGTTCTTTTGTGATAATCAGCGGCGGAAGGAATCGGACAGTGCTGCCGTGGCGCCCGCCAAGCTCGAGAATCAGCCCGCGTTTAAAGCATTCCTGCTGTATTCGTTTAGCAAGTTTAGGATGAGCAGGATAGCTTCCCAAACCGTCAGCAGAAGCCGTTTTATCCACGATTTCCGCACCAACCATGAGTCCAAGACCACGCACATCGCCGATACTTGAGAGGTCCTGTTTCATTTGATTTAAACGAAGCATCAAAAAGTCTCCTAGGAGTGAAGCTTGTTCATCAAGTTTTTCCTGTTTGATAAACCTCATCGTTGCGGTACCTGCAGCAATGGCCAGCTGATTTCCGCGGAAAGTGCCGGAGTGAGCGCCAGGGCCCCATTGATCCAGATCTTTATGATAGACGACCACTGCCAGAGGAAGTGTTCCGCCTATCGCTTTTGACAGGACGACAGCATCAGGTGTAATCCCTGAGTGCTCAAAAGCAAACATTTTTCCCGTTCTTCCAAAGCCAGTCTGAACTTCGTCTACAATAAGCGGAATTTGCTGTTCAGCAGTAATCCTCCGCACTTCTCTTACCCATTCGTCAGGTGCAGGTATGGCCCCGCCTTCTCCCTGAACAATTTCCATGACCATCCCGGCCGGCTTAACAATTCCAGATTCAGGATCATTCAGCGTCCGGTCAATAAAGGTTGAACCGACCGCTGCTCCTTCATCTCCTCCAATGCCAAATGGACAGCGGTAAGAGTACGGATACGGCAGGAAGTGCACATCCGGCATTAGATTTTGAATACTGGATTTCGGTCCAAGATTTCCCATCAGGCTGAGAGAGCCATTTGTCATGCCGTGGTATCCGCCCTGAAAAGAAAGCATGCCTCCTCTGCCTGTAGCTGTTTTAACAAGCTTCATCGCAGCTTCAATCGCATCTGATCCAGAAGGTCCGCAAAACTGTATCTTTGCATGTTCTGCAAATGAAGGCGGCAAAGCATTGTAAAGCTCTTCAACAAATTCTTCCTTCATGGGAGTTGTCAGATCCAGTGTGTGAAGTGGCCGTTTTCCTTTAATCACGTTTTCCATCGCTTGGATCACTACCGGATGATTATGTCCAAGGGCAAGCGTTCCTGCCCCTGCCAGACAGTCTATGTAGGTTTTATTTTCAACATCTTTTATATAAATCCCCTCCGCTTCACTGATGGCGATCGGTATTCTCCGCGGATACGATCTTGCATTTGATTCTCTTTTGTTTTGGCTGTTTAAATAAAACTCATTGGTCAGCATGAATAATCACCCTTTTTCATATGATAATAATTCTCATTCTCATTTAAAAATAAAAACGGCATGACCGCCGCTTAAACTATCTGATTACATGTGAATATTAATTGAAAATGATTATCAATGTCAATGGAGTTTTAATGATTCAGTTCATCCTGCCCAGATTGCAGGATTCGCCGCTTCTTTAAAATGGAGCTATTTTCCTGCTTATAATATGGCTTATACGTTTTATTAGGGTCATATAGCCCCTCATGCCTGATGCTATATAGCGGATTCACAAGCGCGTTTTTAGTTAACATAATAATATTATTATTATTAAACCTGTGAGATTCCTCCCCCTCCTTATGCATCACCTTTACATTCCGGTAATCATGTATTTATTTTCCTTTTACAAACCATTCATACGTGCTTAACGTATTACCGATATTCTTTAGTTAGATCAAATATTCGGGAGGCTAAATGATGACTTTAAACAAAAAAATCCTCGGCATCACTCTTGCCGGCACGCTCGCAGCGGGATCCCTGGGATTCACGGCAGCCAATGAAAAAGCAGAAGCAAAGAAAGCTAAACCGCAAGCGCAAAATGTGATTGTTCTTGTCATGGATGGCGTGAGTTCATCGACTACTACTCTATCAAGATGGTATAAAGGCGGTCCTCTTGCTATGGATGAAATATTAACCGGAGGGGTGCGTACATATTCGGCAGAATCAGCGATTACAGATTCTGCTCCTGCAGGCACTGCTATGGCAACCGGAAATAAATCAAATGATAAGTTTGTCGGTGTTCTGCCTGAAACAGTTTCATCACCGGGACTTGACAGTTCCCTTGCCGATCAGCCCCACAAGCCTGTTGCAAATGTGCTTGAAGGTGCTAAGTTAAGCGGAAAAGCAACAGGAATTATCTCTACTTCTGAAATTCAGCACGCCACACCTGCTGCTTTTTCATCTCATGCTTCCCACCGTGGAGAGTATGACAATATTGCCGAACAGCAAATCTATCAGGATATTGATGTTGTTTTAGGAGGAGGAAAAGATTCTCTGACAACAGGAACGGCCAAAAACAGCCGGAAGGATGGAGAAAATCTGGTTGAAGTTGCAGAAGACAGAGGCTATGACATCATTGAATCCCGCGAGGAGCTTTTAAATTCGAGATCAAGCAAGCTTTGGGGGGCGTTCGCACCAGCTGCTCTAGCCTATGATATGGACCGTGAGACTACAAATCCGAATGAGCCCACTCTTGCAGAAATGACGAAAAAGGGAATCTCCACGCTTTCTAAAGATAAAGACGGTTTCTTCCTGATGGTAGAAGGAAGCAAACCGGACTGGGCTGCCCATGCAAATGATCCGATCGGCATGATCAGCGATACGCTTGCATTTGATGCTGCAGTTAAAGAAGCGCTGGATTTTGCAAAAAAAGATAAAAATACTATGGTTATCGCTCTTTCTGATCACGGCAACAGCGGTATTTCAATCGGAAACCAGAATACCAGTGCAGACTACCCTTCCATCCCGGTGTCTGAGTATATAAATCCTTTGAAAGAAGCAGAATTGACACTTGAAGGAGCAATGAAGCAGTTAAAGCCTGATCAGTCAAACAAATTGGAAGTGGCAGCACTTTACGGAATTAAGAACCCGACTGCTGAAGAAACACAAGCGATTAATGACAGCAAAAATCTTGCAAAAACGCTCGTTGAGCTCCTTGCTGAACGTGCAAACATTGGCTTTACTTCAGGCGGGCATACTGGAGAAGACTTATTCATGTATTCGTATGGACCAGGTAAACCGATTGGCTTTGTTGAGAACACTGACATTGCCCATATTACAGCTTCAGCCATGGGCTTTGATTTAAAAGAGCTCGACAAAAAACTGTTTGTTGACGCAAAAACGGCATTTGAAGCAATGGGTGCAAAAGTATCTGTAAATGCTGAGGATAAAAACAATCCTGTACTAGTAGTGAAAAAAGGTAAGACTACAGCTGAATTTCCAGTGAATAAAGATCTTGCCATTGTGAACGGCAAAGAAATTGAGCTCGACAGTGTAACGGTTCAAACGAAAGACAGATTCTATCTTTCCAAGGATGCTGTCCAACTCGTTAAAAAGTCCAAATAAGCAAAACATCGGGCACATCAAATTGAATGTGCCCGATGTTTTTTAATGAACAGATTTCAGTAATTCCTCCGCTGCTCTGCATGGATCTTCGGACAGGCTGATAGCTGAAATAACGGAAACTCCGTCCCCTCCTGCATCTTTAACAGCACGGGCATTGGCTGATGTTATTCCGCCGATGCCGACAATAGGAATGGTAATCCCCGCCTTTCTTATTTCTTCAATCAAAAGGGTCCCTTTTACAGGTTCAGCATCTTCCTTCGTTGCAGTTGGATATATGGGCCCTGCCCCAATGTAATCCGCACCATCTTTCATTGCCTTTTTTACCTCTGCCATCGTATGGGCAGAAACGCCGAGAATCCTGCTCCCGATTCTTTTTCGCACCTCTCCCGCATCAGCGTCATCCTGTCCAATATGCACCCCGTCAGCATCAAGTTCGACTGCAAGGTCAATATCGTCATTGACAATAAAGGGAACGGCATGCAAAGCGCAAATCTTTTGGAGACTTCGCGCAAGTTCGCGTTTATCCATTCCTGCGCGTGCATTTTTTCCTTTTTCACGGTATTGAAACATCGTGATTCCGCCTTTTATAGCCTGGAGCAGCACGTCTTCAGGTTCTTTCAGGCAATTGGTGCTTCCCATGATAAAATACAGGTTCAGTTTCTGCCTAAGTATGCTGCTTTCCATATCGTCCCGTCCTTTTTTCCTGATATGCCCAATGATTCGTTGGACCGTGTCCGTTACCAAGCTTAAGATCTTTTTTTATCGCGGCATGAATAAAATCGGCTGCAAGCTGAACTGCAGCCGGAACACTGCTCCCCTTAGCAAGCTCGGCAGTAATCGCAGCGGCAAACGTGCACCCTGTCCCATGTGTGTTTACAGTTTGAATCCGTTCGTTCTCAAAATAGAAAAATTCGTTGCCGTCATAGAGCATGTCGATTAATTGCTCAGTCTCCTCTGCGTGCCCGCCTTTAATCACCACATATTCTGCTCCAAATGCATGCAGCTTTTCTGCCGCACGTTTCCGGTCTTTTAGCGTATTAATTTTCACTCCTGAGAGAACCTCAGCCTCCGGAATGTTCGGAGTGACAACAAGTGCGAGAGGCAGCAGATGTGTGATCAAAGAGTCAATCGCTTCCTGCTGCAGGAGTGACGCACCTCCTTTTGCAATCATAACAGGATCAACGACAACCTTTTCCCAGCCGAATCGTTTAATCTGGGCAGAAACAGCTTCAATGATTTCACTGCTGAAAAGCATGCCTGTTTTCAGTGCATCTGTTCCAAGATCTGTACCTATCGCTTCTATTTGCCTAATGACCGCTTCTGCCGAAAGCGGGTACACGCCGTGCACGCCAAGGGTATTTTGAGCTGTCACTGCTGTTATAGCCGACATGCCAAATGCACATAGCTCCTGAAATGTTTTTAAATCAGCCTGTATTCCTGCGCCTCCGCCGCTGTCAGAACCTGCTATAGTTAATGCTCTTGCAACACTCATGCAAGCACCTCCTCAAGCTTCATGCGTTCTCTCAAAGCTTTTGGCTCAAGATTATAAAGCTTATTTAAAAACTCGATTTGAAAGCTGCCAGGTTCATGTCTGTTCAGCCTTTCCACTGCTGCTTCTGCAGCACATCCATAGAAAGCGGCAGCGGCAGCAGCGGCAAAAACATACTCTTTTTCAACTGCACAAAACGCTCCGACAACTGAGCTTAACAAACATCCTGTTCCAGTCACTTTTGTTTGAAGCTTGTGTCCGTTTTTGCAGCTGAAAAGCCGTTCCCCGTCCGAAATAAAGTCCGTTGTTCCGGTAATCACAACAACGGTGTTCAGCTGCTTTGCAGCTTTAACGGAAAGTGATGAAGCATCTCCAGCTCCTACTGCACCTGAGTCGACCCCTTTTATCTCCCAGTTTTCACCGGCAAGACTTGCTACCTCTGCAGCATTGCCCCGGATCACTGCAATGTCCAGCGTTTCGGCAAGCATTTTGGCCGTTTCTGTCCTGTATGGTGTTGCCCCTGCTCCAACCGGATCTAAAATAACCGGAACGCCATGCTTATTGGCAGATGCCCCTGCAATCAGCATCGACTCTACTATTCTCTCATCCAAAGTACCGATGTTCAGTACGACTGCACCCGCTATTTTAGCCATATCCGCCACTTCTTCTTTGGCATAGGCCATGACGGGAGAAGCCCCAAGAGCCAAAAGCCCGTTCGCCGTAAAATTTGTGACAACTGTATTTGTTATGTTGTGCACAAGCGGATTTTGTTCTCTCACTTTTTCCAAAATTAATTCTGCCTGAATGGACATCATTGTTTCCCCTCCAATATAAATAAGCACTTTGCCGCGGCAAAGTGCTTACAGGTATCCCTATAATTTCCCTGCGCTGGCATTATCCAACAGGTTCATCCGGTCTGCAGCAGTTAGCCGCACTCTCAGCCTGATTCCACAAGCTCCCGTTATGTTATGTACTTTGTTTCAAAGTCTACTCTTACAAGGAGGATTTTGCAACTATTTCTCCTGCTAAGCTGTCTTCTTTTTCTTCAGCATCATCTTAAGAAGCAGGATTACAAGCAGCACCAGCGGAATTCCGAATTGAAATGGAAGGTGGATATACCTAGGGACAAATTCAAGGCCTGTTTTCGTATGCTCGACTATACTTGAATCCATAAAAAAGGTGGATGCGAAACCAGCAGAAATCACCGCGTACACAAGGTGATTGTTATTTACCCGGGGCATTATCTCGGACAAACTTTTTACGGATGCATAAACGAATAGCACTACTTTTATAAACCCGACAAAGAAAAAAACAATGACAGACAGGATCTCAATATGCTGAAAAAAATCCATCAAATCAATGGTTTCAATTGATTTGATGAGCGGAAAGGAAAAATATACCGCAATTTTTGCTCCGAGCATTCCAATGATTGATTCTGTAATGGCAATAATTATAAGCCCGCTGAATACGACAGCCAGCCAACCTCTTTTAAGCAAGTAGGACTGATCATTCACTGCGGGAAAAATCATGAGGAATGCAATCAGTTCTCCGAACGGAAACGTTATTTTTGCAGGAAATACAGATCCTATTACAGTCTTCCAATCAGGCTTAATAAGAGGAAGAACGTTTGTCCATTCGAACATTGGGGTCAAAATGGTTATTAAAGTGGTAAGCACAATCATCATGACACTTCCGAAAAAGAGTAATTCCGATACTCTTGCAATCGCCTCTAATCCCAGAATACAGGCATAACCTGCCAGAAGAACAAAGACAAGACCAATAACCCAAGATTCAATGTTGTAAAATAGCACCATGCTGATGAAAAATTCGAAATCCTTCACTACTCTCATCCCGATATAAAGAAAGTAAACCGCGTAAAGACCCATGAAGCAGGTCCCTATCCACTTGCCGAAGCTTGTCTTTAAAAGCTCTGAAAAGGTTTTTCTTCCAGGATCAATGCGGAGAATCCAGTTATAGAAAAAATAAATTCCTAAACCTGCCGTCGTAGCTACAGCATTGACAAGCCAGGCCTCTTCCTCAGCATCTAAGCTGAGTCCTACTACAACTGTGCTCCCTAAAAGAAATAGCACCATTAAGGAAAAAACCTGATAAGGTGTGATCTGCTGATTCATCATTCATCATCCTTTGCCTGAAAGGGTTAAGGTATTCGGTTCACATCTCCAATATCTTCAATCTTTAAATCCACTTCTACTTCTACGGGGACTTCAGGATATAATTCTTTCCATCTTTTACTGATATCACTAAATTTATATGGGTTTCTTAAGTAGACTTCTTTTAGAAATCCAAGAAAGTCATTGTTTTCTTCCTGACTTTTGGCAATAAGATTTGCCGTCTCATTTTTTAAGTATGCTTCAGTCTGGGATTCTAAATGATAAAGATCATCCTTACGGCATGTACTTTCAAACAGTTCCCCTTTGACCTTTCGTTTGATTTGAAAAGATAGCATGCCTGCTTTGTAGACAGGCTTTACGCTGGTTTTTGACTTTTTAATGTGAATGGTGAATAATCCTTGATCATCAGATCCGCATGTTGTTTCAACTGTTGTCTTTTTTGTGCTGTTTATTAAGCCCAGATAGATTTTGCTCTCATCTCTGGTTAAATAACCTGCAAGCTTGTCCTTCTTGAAATAAGCCATGCCGTTTATGATCAGGAGAACCTCTGGCTCTGGAGAAGATATGTTATCCTGTGAGGAACCTATCTCTTTGTCGCTGCTGAGAGTTACATATGGAATCGTTATTTCTTTAATGTTTCTAAGGAGCTCGTTCATCACTTTAACAGGATATATGCTTGCAACAGATCCAAGATTTAATTCATTGCTGTGAACAATGTCATTGATTCTTTTAGAGGAAACCTTTTCTGCCGGTGTAATGGTTTTTAAGATTTTGCTTGCTGGATAATCTTTTGAGACCATGATTTTTATACTGGTTGAGATCTCTGATTCTGTTAGAAACAGAGCGATAATCTCATGAATTCCTCTTTCTCTAGCTGTCTGTTCTCCAATGACAATCAGTTCTGCACTGTCGAGAAAAATTTTCTTGGGATTACGGTTTAAAATATTTTTGATAGCCTGAGAAATGGTTCTGCCTGATTGCTGGTAGATAATTGAACCTGGTACTTCTCCCGCTGAATCAGGTTTTGCTGCTGTATTAATCATTTGAAGAGTTATCTCATACCCTTCATCACTGGAGTCAATTCCAATGGCACTGACGATGGAAATCGATTTAATCAGGGTATCCTCTACATTCTTCGAAATAAGCACACTGGAGCCAAGAGTAAGAATAGCAAAAAAGATGATTGCCCATGCTTTTTTTTTCATCATATCCTCCTTACTCATTTTTCAGCTGGTCTTTTTCTTCTTTTGTAAAGATTTTCTTATTATTCATCTGTTCATAAATGGGCACCCTCATTGCAGCATCTTTCTGATCTTCAAGCTTAAAAGGAGCAAAC
The DNA here is from genome assembly GCF_052171315.1 of Metabacillus mesotrionivorans. Taxonomy (NCBI): domain Bacteria; kingdom Bacillati; phylum Bacillota; class Bacilli; order Caryophanales; family Bacillaceae; genus Metabacillus; species Metabacillus mesotrionivorans. The sequence goes on from NZ_JBQMFF010000002.1 coordinate 329,762, forward strand.
GGAGCAAGATATGGCACCCCGAATGATCTTGATGAAGATAACTGAAGCAGATAATACAAAATCCCTGCAATAATGCCGAAAAATCCTAATACGGATGCCAGAAACATAAATACAACAGTCAGCTTTTGAGAAACGGTCGCAAGAGAATAGACCGGAATGATGCTTGAAAAGATGTAAGAGGCACTTAATATAACAAGCGTAAAAGGCTGAACAAGGTAAGCTTCCACTGCCGATTGTCCGAGTACAATGGCTGCAAAAACAGTGACCGTAAAAACAACGGATTGAGGAAGCCTGAGCGAACTTTCGGTAATAATCAGGATCAGAAAATAAAAAACGATCGTCTCAACAACTGTTGGAGCAGGCACAAGTTCCCTCTGCGTGACAATTCCAACAAGCAGATTTGTCGGGATCAGACCGGGATGATAAATCGTAAAAGCAATATAAAGGGCTGGGAGAAGAATGGAAAAGCAGTAGATGAACATACGTGAAAGTCTCTTTGCCATAATCTTTTTTGTCAAAAAATAATAATCATCCGGTGACTGAAACAGCTGCACAAATACAGTCGGCAAAGTGACCACAAACGGTGTCCCGTCAACGATGAGAGCGATTCTCCCTTCCATAATTTCACTGCAGACAACATCAGGTCTGTCCGTTGAAAGAGTCAGCGGGAAAATGGAGTTTGAAGTTTTTTGCAGCGTCTCTTCAAGATAATTTGAATCAAGAATCACGTCCATTTTTATAGAGGAAAGCTCCTCTTTCAGCTCTTTGATGATTTCCTTGTCGGCTTTTCCTTCTATATAAATGATGCAGATTTTAGTTGTTGAATTGATTTCCGGTGACTCTATTCTGAGTGCAGGATTTCTAATCACCTTTCTGATTAATGCCGTATTTGAAGAGATATCTTCGTTAAATCCGATGTCGGGCCCCTTCAGAGTCCGCTGAGCTTTCGGATTTGAAATACTCCTCTCAGGAAACTTGTCTGTTCCGGCTGCCATGCTGCACGTTTGACCTTCTATTAGAATGACCGTATTGCCAAAAAGCAGTTCATTCACTGCCTCATTCATATCCGTAACTTTTCTAGTGTCCTTTAAAGCAATGACATGATCTAATAGGTAGGCTGTGATGTCTTCAGCCTCACTAGCTTTTTCTGCATCAAATGAAGCAAGTGATGGAAGAATCAGCTCCTCCAGCTGTTTGCTTTCTACAATGGTGCTGATATATACGATTAAAAAAGTAAATCCGTTATTTTTCATTTCTTTAAATTTTAAATCTGAACTGTTACCCAGCATCTCACAAATCAGCAATTTGCCGGCATGCAGAGTTTGGGGTATTTTTTCAGGAGCAACCATTTTTGACATGCGCAGTCCCTCAATTTCAATTTAGTCATGGGTTAATATTCCTTAAATTTCCCTTGAGTATACGCAAAAAGGACCCCGCAGCATGCGGAGTCCTTCCTTCCCATTCCTTATAACAGCTTCCAAACACCCAGTACGTCAAGCAAAACCAGGAAAATGGCAATTGGCGCCACGTACCTCATGAGCAGGAACCACACGTTGAACAATCCTTTGGATAAAGAAGATCCTTTAGAAAGCTCTTCATAAAGAGCTGATTTTTTCATTTTCAGCGGTACAAAAATAGAAATAAGCAAGGCCCCGACAGGCATCAGGATATTACTTACCAAATAATCTGCTGCGTCAAAAATGGTTTTGCCGAAAATGCTTACGTCACTCCAGACCCCGAACGATAAGGCAGATGGTATACCCACTGCAAAGATTAGAAGTCCGATTGCCCACGACCATTTTGTCCGTTTTTCCGCGTCTCCCTTTGATAACACAGATACAATAATTTCAAGCATGGAGAATGCCGAAGTCAAGGATGCAAACAGGAAAAGGACCAAAAATGCCGCAAAGAATACCATACCAAATGCCATTTGATTAAATACTGTCGGCAATACGTTAAAGAGCAGCACCGGACCGGCATCAGGCTTCAGACCAAATGAAAACACGGCCGGAAAGATCGCAAGTCCCGCAAGAACCACAATAAAAATGTTCATCCCGACAATTGAAACCGCAGATTGCGGAAGATTCGACTCTTTAGATAAATAAGAGCTGTACGTTACCATAACGGAAACACCGACACTCAGGGTGAAAAAGGATTGTCCCAGTGCTGCCAGAATGGTTTCCGACGTTAATTTTGAAAAGTCAGGCTGAAACAAAAAGCGGACGCCTTCCATTGCCCCGTCGAGCGTAAGCGAACGGAAAATCAGCACGATAAACAATAAAAATAAGACCGGCATCATAAATTTACTGGTTCGCTCAATCCCTTTTTGAACCCCTTTTGCTACAACCGCAATGGTAATTGCCATGAAGACAAAGTGTGCACCAACGCTTAGCACAGGGTCAGTGATCGTTTCCCCGAACAGCTGCCCATACTGCTCCTTACTGAGCCCGCTTAAATCTCCTGTCAGTGTTTTTACGAGGTAGAGTATAATCCATCCTCCAATAACACTGTAAAATGACAGCAAAACAAAACAAGTGATCATACCTAAATACCCGACGGAAAACCATTTTGTTCCCGGCGCGATTGCTTTATAAGATTGGATCGCATCTTTCTGAGTGCTTCTTCCAACCGCAAATTCTGCCAGGAGCAAAGGCAAACCAAGCAACATTGTGAAGAGAAGGAATATAAAAAAGAAGGCTCCCCCGCCGCTGACTCCGGCTATATACGGGAATTTCCATATTGCCCCAAGTCCAATTGCCGATCCTGCTGCAGCTAAAATAAATCCCAGTTTTGAAGACCACTGCTGATGTTCTCTCATTATGCACCTCTCATGATTGTGTCTTATATTAATGAAAACGCAAAAAAGCCGCCCCCTGAATGTAGGGGCGACTGTTCATCGCGGTACCACCCTAGTTGAGAATACAATACTCTCCGGCTCTTAAGTCGATATCGGGACAACCCGTTCATTCCTTCCGTCAGGTCGAAATAAAAACTCAGGGACCGAAATTCATCCGCATTGTGTGTACTGACTTTCACCTTGCGTCAGCTCTCTAAAACAGGGACAATGTGATTACTGTGTTTCCCATCAACGTTACGCTCCATTAATTTATAGATAATTTAAACATCTCATGACTGCTGATGTCAACCTGTTTTTTTTAATGGAACCTCTCTTCACTCATCAAATAGATCAGGCTCATTAAATACAGTCAGCACTTTTGATGCACAATTCAGCTTGCAGTCGAGGTTCCAGACCGTTTTTTTAAAGCACATGACCTCCGGGCTCTCAAGGTAAAACTTTAAGAGGACATCAGCTTCGGCATCGATAATTGCATAATTTTCCCTGCTTTTGAACAGCTCGAAATCCTTGTGCATCACAAGCTTCCAGCCGTCGCTCAGCGGAAATTCCTTAAAATCCTTAGTGAACTTTTTCAAATTCATGAAGCCCTGCCTCCCCTGCACTGATGTGTTTTTAAAAATCATACTTGTTTCTTTTCATTATGCATGGTATATTACTAGAGCGATGAGCTGAATTGTGTAAGCCGGAGAACATGCGGATTCCCGCACACATGAATGTGGCATGTGGTTCTTCGCCTCAATACGCAAGGAGACGACTGGTTTACCAGCGTCTCCTTTTCTATTTTATTTAAGCCTTGCTCTTGCTCAGCATCCAGTTGTACAGTTCAGGATCATTGTATGCCTGGACCCATGAATCATGCTTGACTCCCGGATAAGATGTGAATGCTACATTGCCGCCTGCCTGCTGTAAGGCATTGACCATATCCAGGCTTTCCTTGATTGGAATGACATCATCGTCTTCTCCGTGAAAAATCCAGACAGGAATCTCTTTCAGCAAGCCTGCTTTTTCCGGACAGCCGCCTCCGCATACAGCAGCAAGGGCTGCGAATGTTTCCGGCATTCTTCCTGCGAGTTCAAAAGCTCCATATGCCCCCATGCTCATGCCAGTCAAATATATCCGGTTCTTATCGACTCTGTAGGTTTCCACAACCTCTTCCAGCAAAGCGGCAGCACCGTCGAGCTCCATGATCCAGTTCGACCTTCTTGCCGTGGATACCGGGCATTGAGGAGCGAGCAGGATGAAGGGAAAATCTTCTCGGTCTGCAACCTCCGGGAGCCCTATTTTTCTGACGTCTTCAGGATTTGTGCCCCGTTCGCCTGCCCCGTGAAGAAACAGAACAAGCGGCACTTCTCCGGTCCCTTCTTCATATCCTTCAGGAAGCTTCAGTAAATAAGAAAGCTTTGCCTCTATTTTTTTCGTGATGGTTTTTTCAAATACGCCGGACTTCATCTGCTATAACCCCTTTTTTCATCGTCTTCTACATACATTCTTCTTTTCATGGCCAAATCCTTTTTTGAAAAGATGAAAAAAGACCGGAGATCAAAGTCTCCGGTCTTTATCATAAAGGAATAGTCGATTTAGGTTTAAACGGGTGCTTCTGCTTTACTGTTTCTGGTGCTGTCCGCATGAAACAATTTTTTTGTCAGGAGAGTCTGCAGAATGACAAACATCCCTCCGATGGTCCAGTACAGCGGAAGAGCTGCCGGTGCTGTCAGCGAGAACATGCCGATCATGACAGGCGACAGATAGCTGAACATGGCCATTTGTTTTTTCTGCGCTTCTTCAAGCCCGACGAGCGATACTCTTGCCTGAAGAAAATAGATGCCCGCTGCCAAAAGTGTCAGGACAAGATTCGGACTGCCGAGGTTGAACCATAAAAAGGAATGCTGGGCGATTTCAGGCGTTCTCTGAATGGCATAATAAAATCCTGTCAAAAACGGAAGCTGAATGAGAAGCGGCAGGCATCCGCCAAGTGCAGCAAGCGGATTGATCTGGTGTTTCTGATACACTTTCATCGTCTCCTGCTGCAGTTTTGTTTTCGTCTCGGCATCTTTTGCTTTTTTCATTTTTTCCTGAATGGCAGACAGCTCAGGCTGCGCCTTTGCCATTTTCCCCTTCATTTGCATTTGGTCTCTAGACTGTTTGAGTGCAAATGGAAGAAGGACAAACCGAATCATTAAGGTTACGAGAATGATTGAAAAACCATAGCTGCCCTGAAACCAATCGGCAAAGGTTTTCAGCAGGACTGAAAACGGATAGACAAAGTAGTGATTAAAAAACCCCGGGGTACCGCTCGTTATTTCCTGTATGCCTCCGGCGCCTGCCTGCTGGCAGCCGCTCAGAAGAATGAGCAGGCCTAATCCAAGCAGTGCAAGGAATACGTTCCGAGAGATGAATGCAGATTTCTTTTCCATGTAAATCCTCCTTGAGTTTCATTGGTTATGAAAGATTCAAGAAGGAAACCTGACGGAGTATCATCTCCTGCATCATACCGCCTCATCTGCCTGATGATCCAGACAATGACCGCATTTGTTTCATTTTGCCTCCGCTGTGAAATCAGTCTGTCTTTATGCTCATGTCTTTGTGCCATTTTCATAGACGGGTGTTTTTTAAAGGACTGATCCAGCAGATAGCCGCAGGCAAAGATCGCAGCTACTGTAAAGAAAAGGCTGATCAGGGTCAAATAAGGTGTCAGTTCGTGTGAAAACTCCATCATCATGTGCTGCATTCACCTCCTTTTATTACTCTAAGTATAAACCTCAAAAACAGAAAAAGAAAGCGGATGTCTATCCATTGCAGGCAGCAGGCAATAAAAGAGCCCGCCGGCTGGAAATTGGCCGGCAGGCTCTAGTTATCCTTTCTTTACATACAGCGGAAGTTCAGTATGCCCGAGGAGACGGGCATACACAAACAAGTTGCCTTTGTGGTTTACCTCGTGCTCAATTCCCATCTTTACAAGAGATGCACCAGTAGTCTTGAATCCAAAAACATTTGTCAGATCAATCTCGCGTGAAAGATCATCATCAGTAAGGGATTCCAGGAGCTGAACGGTTTTCTCCGTGTAAAGCTTAAGGGCCTTAAGCGGGTCTGGTTCCCTGACATCCTCTTTTTCCATAAGCGGTTCAGGGCTTCCCGCTTTGGCAACAGCCGTAAATTTGTACATGGAAGTTGCCATATGAACAGCCAGTTTTGCAGTTGACATAGACGATTCGGAAGGCTTGAAGTCCGGGTCATCGTTTCTCATAATGGAAAGCAGTTCAAGTGTAACAGCTCTGTGTGACATAAAATGACTGATTAATTTCGTGTTCATCGTTATCCTCCGCAGGTTAAGGTTATTTAGCAAATCCCATAAACTGCTTCAGCATCGAAAGGCCATACTTGCGGTCTGCACGTTCCTCTTTTTCTTTTTGCTGCTGTACGAACGCAAGAAATTTTTGTTCTCTTTGTTCAATGTACTGCTTGGCAAGCTCCCGTTCATACTTGACCTCATCCTGGAACATTTCCCGTTCGCTGCTGGCAGATTCATGGATTATGTCCAGTTTATCATGAAGAGATGCATAATGTCCTTCCGCAGCATGCAACTGCGCTTCCTTCATTTCGCTGAGTTTTTCCTTCAGGGCCGAAAACTGGCTTTTTGACATGGTCAGCTGCGTTTTTGCATGTTCGTTTACTTTATTCTGAAGGCCGGAGAATTGGCCTAACTGCACTTTCGTCTGTTCATCCATTTTTGAATGAAGCGAAGCATATTGTTCTTTTGCTGCCTGGAGCTGTGTTTTCGCCTGTTCATTAAGCTTAGTGTTCAACGCAGCAAACTGGCCTTTTACGGCATTGAACTGAGCTTCCTTCTGCTCGTCAAGCTTTGTCTGCAGCGCAGCAAACTGGCCTTTTGATGTCTGCTGCTGGGATTTAGCCTGATCATTCAGTTTGCTTTGGAGGGCTGTGAAGTGAGTTTTGGCCGTTTTCATTTGTGCTTTCGACTGTTCATTCAGCTTATGGTGGATCGCCGTGAACTGGTTTTTAGCGGCATTCAACTGCAGATCCGTCTGTTCTTCGAGCTTTTGCTGCAGCTCTTCCATCTGCTCTTTGGCAGCACTCAGCTGAGCTTTGGACTGTTCATTCAATCTGTGATGAAGGGCAGCAAACTGGCCTTTTGACGTTTGAAACTGTGTTTTTGTCTGCTCGCCAAACTCCTGCTTGACCGTTTTCTTGAGCTGTTCAATTAATGAAAGCTCCAACTGGTCCATTTTCAGTTCAAGTATGTTGATGTCCTGTTTTCCTTTTTCTTCAATCAAACTGAAAATCTCTTCAAGCGCCACTTTAATATTTTTCTTTGCAGAAAGTTCTGCATCCGGATCCATAACGGCAGCTGAGGCTGCAGCGGCTTCGCCTTTTCCGTTCATAGCAAGCATTTGGACGATTGTCTCATGATCGAGCTGGCTATCCTTCATATGTTTAATTTTTCTCAGCATTTCAATATTTTCAGGCGAGTACACCCGGGCATTTTTATGATCCCGTTCGATTTCAAGAATGGCTGTAAACTCTTCTTCCCACATTTTCAAAATGTAGGAGGATTCCCCCAGCATGGAAGCTACCTTTGAAATACTTACCTTTTTAGACATATAAAACCCCGCCTTTTCTCATTTTTTTGTTGCTTACGTTTTCGAGGCGGGGATAAGGAAAATCCTGCAAGTCGACAAAGGTTCCAAAATAAAGTCAACATCTCATGAATTGAGTTGAATTTCGGCATTTTCCGCAAATGATTAGAAACCGTGAATCGTCATGCCGCCATCGACGAACAGCGTCTGGCCGGTTATGTAGCTTGCTGCTTCGGAGCCGAGGAACACGGCAGGTCCCACAAGTTCAGGCAGCTGACCGATCCGCTTCAGCGGTGTTACTGCAAGAATATCAGCTACATACGCTTTATCCTGCAGAATTTTTTCAGTCAGGGGCGTTTCGAAATACCATGGCCCGATAGAGTTCACCTGGATGTTATCCTGCCCCCATTCAAATGCAAGCACCTTAGTCATCTGAATCATGGCTGCTTTTGTCTGTGCATACACAACACCTGTTCTGAGGGCTGTCTTGCCTGCGACGGATGATATATTGATAATTCTTCCGCCTTTCCCGTTTTTCTTCATCCATTCTGCTGCCTTTTGCGACATAAAAAAAGCTGATTTCATATTTGTATTTACAATCGTTTCCCACTCAGACTCTGTCACATCAAGCGCTTTTGAACGGATATTCATACCGGCGTTGTTTATGAGAATATCAACATTCAGCTGCTGTGATTCAATCTCAGCAAATACATTCTTGATACTCTCCGTGCTCGTCACATCTGCAGGAAGCGGATAGGCTTTTCGGCCTTTTGCCCTGATTTCTTCTGCAACAGCCTGCAGCTCATCTTCTGTTCTGGAGAGGAGAATCACATCAGCCCCCGCCTCGGCATACCCAAGTGCAAGTGCGCGGCCAATTCCCCTTCCTGCACCGGTAATCAGTGCTGTTTTATTTTTCAGATCAAATGATGGCAGATACATGTTTGATGCCTTCTTTCTCTTTTTTCTTATATTTTATCATAGAAGTTTGAGTTTTCAGGAAATGATGCTGAGGGAGTTTACCTTCTGCCGCAACAAACTTTACGGAATGCATTTACATAAAAAAGAACTGCCTGAAATCAGGCAGCTCATGTCTATTTAAAATTTCCCTGCATTTGTGCCGGGGATTGACGTTTGGTTTTGCGGTGTTTTCGGAGCTTTTTCTGTATCAGACTCATTCCCGCCTGTCAGTTCAGCACCTGCTTCTTTTACCTTGGAGCCGATGGATGCAAGATCCTGCTGGGCATCCTTGGCAGTTGCCAGCGTTTCGTTCGAAGCTTGAATGACGTCGCTGACATTGCCCCGAACGTCTTCGTTTAAGCGGTCATACAGGCGTTTCGCCTCGTTAATCGCATCTTTAAGTGAATCTGCTGCGGATTTAAACTGCGTCACAACCTGATTTTTAACTTCGCCTGGATTTTCTTTCACTTGTGTGAAAACCTCTGAAGAGGAATCTTTAATGCCGGCAGCTGACTTTTTCACTTGATTCCGTGTATTTTTATCAAACAATGTGACCAATCCGCCGATTACTGCTCCAGCGAGAATACCCGCAGCAAGCTTGCTGCCTTTCGACTTTGTTTTCACTTCCGGTGCTGCTGTGACAGCCGGTTTAACTGCTGTGTTTGTTGGTTGAAGCGTGTTTTCGTTTGTGCTTTGAATCGTCATCATGATTCCTCCCTGTAGATTAATGTCATATTGCGTACATACCCTTAATGATTTCTTTATGAAACATCCTTTTTCCTTCTGTTTATTCAGAATAATCTGTTCATTTTTAAAAATAATCAGTATACTTATTTAGTAGCACGAAATATGTTGATGGAAATTGGAGGAACCCATATGGAAAAAGTGATCGAAAAAAGATTATCCAGAACAGAAGTGCCGGAAGCACTGACTTGGAATCTGGAAGATTTATATGATTCTCAGGCTGACTGGGAAAAGGAACTCGCCGCAATCAAACATGATGCAGCTGAACTTGCAGCATATAAGGGCACTCTGGGAAATTCAGCCGCCTCCCTTCTTGCCTGCCTTGAAGCAGAGGAACATCTGTCAAAAAAACTTGTCAGAGCGGGAACCTACATCAGCCTCCTTCAATCGGCAGATGGAACCTGCCCTGACAACCAGGCAAACTCCTCGCTGTTTGCAGCCTTGCTGTCAGGAGTACAGGGAAAAACATCCTTCATTGAGTCAGAACTTCTCAGCCTTCCGGAAGAAACAATTGGAGCTTTTATGAAAGAAGAAAACAGGCTCCAGCCATTTTCAAGAAAACTGCAGGAATTAGGCGAATTAAGACCCCATCGTCTTTCAGAAGAAACAGAAAGAGTTCTTGCTTCACTCGGAGAGATACACGGGGCACCGTACAAAATCTATCAGAATGCCAAGCTTGCAGATATGACATTTGAATCTGTCGAAGATGCGGACGGCAATCTGCTTTCGAATTCATTCGCTCTTTATGAAGACAGATATGAATTTTCATCAAATACATACGTGAGGAGAAAGGCATACGACTCGTTTGTTTCTACTCTTAAAAACTACAAAAATACAGTCGCATCCGCCTATGCGGCAGAAGTAAAAAAACAGGTAGCTTTATCACGTCTCAGAAACTATCCGTCTGTCACCGACATGCTTCTTAAACCTCAGCATGTCACAAATGAGATGTACCACAATCAGCTTGATATCATTCAGACAGAACTCGCACCTCATATGAGGAGATTCGCTGCGCTTAAAAAGCGCGTTCTGAAGCTTGATGAACTGCGCTTTTGCGACTTAAAGGCACCACTTGACACTGAATTCAGCCCAAAAACAACGTATCAGGAAGCAAGCGACTTGATTCTTGAAGCACTTGAAGTGATGGGGCCTGAGTACACTCAGATTATGAAAAAAGCGCTGTCTGAGAGATGGGTCGATCTTGCTGATAACGTCGGGAAATCAACCGGTGCGTTCTGTTCAAGTCCATATGGTGTTCACCCTTATATTTTAATGACGTGGCAGGATACGATGAGAGGCGCTTTTGTGCTTGCCCATGAGCTTGGCCATGCAGGTCATTTCTACCTGGCCAATAAGCATCAGCGGATCATGAATACACGTCCTTCCACGTATTTCGTCGAGGCGCCGTCAACCCTTAATGAAATGCTGCTTGGAAGACACCTGCTGAAAAAGACTCAGGATAAGCGGATGAGAAGATGGGTGATCCTGCAGCTTCTCGGGACTTATTATCATAATTTTGTGACTCACCTTCTGGAAGGCGAATTTCAGCGCCGGGTTTATGACGCTGCTGAAAAAGGGCAGCCAATTACAGCGAACATGCTTTCAAACCATAAAAGAGATGTCCTTTCCTCCTTCTGGGGAGATTCTGTCACACTTGATGAAGGGGCATCGCTTACATGGATGAGGCAGCCGCATTATTACATGGGCTTATATCCGTATACGTATTCGGCAGGATTGACAGCCTCAACACTTGTCTCTCAATTCATTGAGGATGAAGGAAAGCCTGCTGTCGACAGATGGTTGAACGTCCTGAAATCCGGCGGAAGCAAAAAACCGGTTGAGCTCCTTAAAGAAGCAGGCGTCGACATGACCAGCCCTGATTCAATCAGACAGGCAGTCGCTTATGCAGGTTCCCTGATTGAAGAACTTGAAGAAAGTTTTCTCTCTTAAATAGGTCAAAAAAAAGCTGACTGGTGTCAGCTTTTTTTGATTATTGAACTTCTTTCAGGCTCTCTCTTTTTACGATGACAGCTTTAATCATAAAATAGGTCACATCGTTTGGAAGGCTCTCTTTGATAGGTTTCAGAACCGCTGTTCCGTGTTCGTCAATCGCCGCTTCTATCTCGCCTGCATATTCATCCGGCACCCAGCTGTCCGTGTCGATGTTCAGGCCTTCCTTTGCGCAGCGCAGCAGATGATTTTCAACTGTTAATGGCGACAAATCCCTTTTTCCGGCTATTTCTTTAACAGATAAGCCTTCCTGATAAAGCTTCAATGTATCAAGATGCGAAGATTCTTTCCGCTCTTTTTTTATTCGCACGGGCTCGTCTTTTTCTGGAAAATCCTTCAAAAAGGATGAAATCGCATCTGCAAAAATGCGGCCGTATTTTTGTTGTTTCACTTCTCCTACTCCCTGGACAGAGAGGAATGCTTCTGGCGTTTCCGGTTTCTGAAGACTCATATCCTTCAGCGTTTTATCTGAAAAGATGACAAACGGAGGAACATTTTCTTCTTCGGCCAGCTGTTTCCTTACAGCCTTGAGCACAAGGAAAAGCTCGTCATCAGGAGCCTTTTGAACAATCCGATTTTGCTCTTTTCTAGTAACGGTTTCCAGGCCTTTTAAAACCTGCAGCCCCTTCTCTTCGATGATAAGCACCGGAAATTGTCCGCCTGTTATCGAAATATACTGTTCAGAGGTCAGAAAATCAATAAATTCACTGACTTCTTTTGCTGTTTTATGTTTCAGGATCCCGTAGGTGGACAGTTCATGAAAGTTAAAATCCCTGATTTTTTTGCTGGATGAACCAGTCAGCACCTGGCTGATCATCGTTTTCCCGAATTTCTGCCCCATCCGGATCATACAAGATAAAACCATTTGGGCTTCTTTTGATACATCCTCGCTTGTCCGCTCATCTTTGCAGTTGCTGCACTTTCCGCATGGCTCAGCTGCTTCGTCCCCGAAATAGATCAATATGTAGGATTGAAGACAGCCTTCCGTATAGCAAAAATCACGCATTTGATGCAGTTTAACGAGCTCTGAATGCTGTCTTTCCTTATGAAAGGATGACTGATCGATCAAATAGCGCTGAACCTGAACATCTTGTGCAGAGAATAAAAGGATGCATTCACTTTCAAGCCCGTCACGGCCTGCCCTTCCCGCTTCCTGGTAGTAGCTTTCCATATTTTTCGGCATTTGAAAGTGGATGACATAGCGCACATTTGATTTATTGATGCCCATACCGAATGCATTTGTTGCAATCATGACCTGAACGTCGTCATTTAGAAATAGATCCTGGGCACTGCTCCTATCTGCATCGCTCATTCCTCCATGATATTTCCCCGCCCTGATACCCTTCTTTAAGAGACGTTCATACAGCTGATCTGCAACCTTTCGAGTGGCCGTATAAATAATGCCTGTATCTTCACTGCGGCCGGCAATGTACTTCTCTAAAAAGGGAAGCCTGTCCCCGTCTCTGCTTACGCGAAACGAGAGGTTTTCTCTTTCAAATCCAGTTACAGTAGTATGCTCACTCAATATGCCGAGAGTGCTGCAGATGTCTTCCCTTACCTGAGGTGTGGCGGTGGCAGTCAGCGCAAGAAAAACAGGATTTGAAGGAAGGGATGTTTTCAAATCCGTTATTTTTAAATAGCTTGGGCGGAAATCATGGCCCCACTGAGAAATACAATGAGCTTCGTCTACAGCGACAAGCGAAACGTCCATCGACGCGAGCTGCTCCATAAAAACCGGCGATTCGAGCCTTTCAGGAGCAATATAAAGAATGGTATAAAGCCCATTCTTTAAGTCTGCAAGCCTTGATGATGTTTCCGAATGGGATAGGGTGCTGTTCAGGAAGGTCGCTTTAATGCCTGCTTGTTCAAGTGAATCAACTTGATCTTTCATTAAGGAGATAAGCGGAGAAATGACGAGGGTAATTCCCGGCAGGATCAGAGCCGGAATCTGGTAGCAGATCGACTTTCCGCCTCCAGTGGGCATAATGCCTGCTGCATGCCTTCCATTAAGGACATTTGTAATGATTTCTTCCTGTCCCGGCCTGAATGCGGAATAGCCGAAATAATGCTTCAAGTGTTCTTTTGCCTGATCTAGCACCTTTAACTCACTCCAGTTTACGTTTTTTCTTATTATTTTACATGGGATCATTCTTTCTGGCTATGAAATTGGCGAAAATCAACTTTTGCAGAAATAAAAAAAACTCCGTTATGGAGTTCTTAATATTTTTTATGGTTATTAATGACTTCAAGTTCTTTCGTGCTTGATTTCATTTCGCTCTTGCAAAGCGGGCAGACCGGAATCTCGCTTTCGCTGCTTTTGAAGTTGTCTCTGACCCATCCTTTACAGCTGTCTGATGTGCAGATCCACACCTTCGTTTCTTCGGTAATAATTTCTTCAGGCTTTTTCCTGTACATTCATGACTCTCCTCTCTGATCTTATCAATGTTTACAGAAAATCATAAACGTGATGACAAAAAAAAATTCACTGCTTATAAAAAGTACCCTTGACGTGATGACTCTTTATACCCAGTGAATAGCGTCTTTTCATTATAACAAATTTTTGCAGTTTTCGTCAACAGACCATCTTTCTGCAGCTCTGCTTTCGTGCAAGATAAACTGCATGCCTGACCTTAATTAAAAGTAATAGGCTGCCGTTATAGGCAGCCTGCACTTATTTACTGAAAGGATTATAATCCATTTTAATTTGAGGAAGTTCACGCACTTCTTCTGCCATCGTGCTTCCGCACATCGGACATGACAGATCTTCCGTTGAAAAATCTTTTCTCATCCAGCCGTTGCAGGACTCGGATTCGCAAGCGTATACAGTTGTATCTTCGATGATCGTAACGGGCTCTTCAGCACCCTTTTTAGCAAAGTACATGCGCATAACTCCTTTTTTTAACTAGTATACGCTTAAAATAGAATTTTATTTCTTTTTTTGACTGATCATGCACTTTGTTTTGTTGTGCGAAAAAACCGGATTGCTGCGCAATCCGGTTTTTTCTTATTTAACAGGCAGGGTAATGCTGAAAGCAGATCCATACCCTTCCTCGCTGATGACCTCAATACTCCCGTTATTGGCTTTGACGATTTCCATGCAGACAGAGAGTCCGATGCCGGTTCCTTGTTCTTTTGTAGTAAAGAAAGGTTTAAAAAGAGAATTCAGGGTATCCTGGTTCATTCCGATTCCGTTATCTTTCACCTGAATCACGATTTTGCCGCTGTCAAGCCTCGTCGTAATGGATATGTTACCGCTTTTTTTCTGCTTGCTGATCTGAATAGCTTCCATTGCATTTCGCATCATGTTCAGGAGTACTTGCTTCATCTGTTTAATATCAACATGCAGATAGACTTCCTCATCTATGATGCTGCACGTTAATTCACAATTTGCCAGTATCGCTTCGCTTTTGCAGATCAGGACAATATCATTGAGAAGTTTGCTTAATAGCACAGGCTGTTTCGATTCTATCGGCGCTTTTGAATTATTAAGAAATTCATAGATAATCTCATTTGCGCGGTTCAGTTCTTCCAGGGCAACGTCCGCATAGTGTCCTTTTCCAATCTCAATTAAATGAGGCTTAAGGAGCTGCAGAAAACCTTTCACGCTCGTGAGCGGATTTCGGATTTCATGGGCGATGCTTGCAGCTATCTGGCCTACCGTTGCCAGACTGTCCTGCTTGATGGCTATTTCCTTCATTTGCTGAAGGGACTTTTCGAGCTGTTCCTGTTTTTCAAGAAGATTCAGGTTCGCATACAGCAAATCACCTTCAAGCGTTTTGACTGCCTGATAAATCTGATCTACACTTTCCTCTTTGTCTATGCAGAAAATATGAATGAAATTTTTCCCTTCATATTGAATATAGACATCAAAAAGTGTCATCGGATTTGACTTTGTTTTTAAATTCAGCTCTATTTTCGTAATCGACGGCGTGTCGAGAATAAATTTAGCCGCTTTTTTCTTGCTTCCGATCCCTACAACATCAAGAAAGTTTAATTCTTCATCGAAAATCGTAAACGTGCATCTTGATACTGAAACAATATTCAGCTTTCTGTCCACCAGAAAGTAAGGAAATGGGATTTTGTCATATTTACTTGCGATTAATTGCATTTCCATGGCGTTCAGTCCTTGAATTAGTATTTTGAAGCCAGCTTTTCAGCTGAACTATGTTTTGAATCACCACGGTGTTTGGAGGGCAGTAATAATCGACATCAAAATCACTTGTCTGTTTTCCTCCAAGCATGACAGTTGGAGAAAAAGTCAGATTCTGCAATTGCGAGACGTATTCAATAACCGCTGGAATATTTGAAACAAGACTAGTTGTGAAAGCAATCACATCAGGCTTCCAGCGTTCGGCATACTGGCAAATGTAATCAATGGTCACATTGGATTCGATGCAGCATGCTTCCCAGCCAAATTCTCTAAACAAGAATGAAGTCATAATGCTTCCGACCGCATGATCTTCATTTCTCATAGAAAGCAGCATAACACGCGGCTTAACTGCTGCAGGCAGTGATAAATTGGAGTGTGTATGTATTTTTTCGACTTTTTGGTAGTAATAGGTTGCAATCATCGATTTGCAGACAGCCGCTGCAACATATTCATCTGCTACTGTTGCGCGATTCATCTCCCAGAGTTCCAGTACATTGTCCATAGTATCTGATAAAAAGCCATACACCTCAGTGCTTGTCGTATCCGTTTCAAGCAGACTGTTCAATAAGCTCCACGAAAGGCCAAGTTCCCCATCAATAAACAATTGACTCATTTCTTCTACGGGATTCATTAAAAATCACCTACCAATCGTTTGTATGTTTTTATCAGCCTAAGGACAGCGGAAAAGAGATTGCGCAATATGAGATTGTTAGGTTAAGCGTAACACATAACGCGTTAAGTAGATACAACAATTCCTTCGTAAAGCTAATTTTTCTGAAATCTTAACAATCTTTACGCAAAATCAGTCCGCTTTTGATAGAATGTAAGACATTCCACAATGAAAGGACTAACTCTTATGACTGAAAAACTCTATTATACTTCCCCAAAAACATTTGAATGGCAGACAGAGATTGTCCGCTGCACAAAAATAAACGGCCAAAGAGCTGTTATCCTCAAAGAGACTGCTTTTTATCCCGAAGGCGGCGGCCAGCCTTCAGATAGCGGAACGATTGGAACGATTCCAGTTCTTGACTTAATAGAAATAGAGAATGAACTTTACCATATTGTTTCTGAATACCCTGAAGGCATGTCTGTAAACTGCCTGCTTGACGACGCCCGCAGAATGGATCACATGCAGCATCACTCAGGACAGCACCTACTGTCGGCAGTCTGCCTTGAGCTGTATGGTTATGAAACTGAAAGCTTCCATCTTGGTGCAGAGACCGTCACGATCGATCTGAATACCCCGCACCTATCTGAAGATCAGATGACCGAAATTGAAAACAAAGCCAATCACTATATTTTTGAAAATCGAAAGATCCATACCTTTTTTGCCGGTGCAGATGACCTTAAAAACCTGCCGTTAAGAAAGGTTCCGGACGTGGATAGACCCCTTCGCATTGTACAGATTGACGGAATCGATACCTCAGCATGCTGCGGTACACACACCGCAGGTACAGGTGAAATCGGCCTGATGAAGCTGATAAAAACAGAAAAACAAAAAGGCAGGATCAGACTTCATTTTAAATGCGGCATACGAGCCCTGTCAGAGTTTCAGGAAGTACATAAACTTGTTAAACGTACAGCGCGCTTTTTTCAATCATCACAGGAAGAAATCCCTGAGCGGCTCCATTCAATCGATCAGGAACTGAAGCAGATTAATAAACAACTGGAATTTTTGAAAACTGAGAATGCTTTACTGCTTACAGAAAAAATAAACACTGACCAGCCTGGAAAATTGGCAGCCGTCCTTAAAGAAAGGGCATCACTGAAAGATCTTCAATTACTGGCAGCAAAATTCCATGGTAGCGGAAAAGAACTTGTTCTGCTTGGCTCTATGAGTGAGCATGCTGTTTTATTCAGTCAACAAAACAGCATCCATGCCGGCAATACCATTAGAGAGTGCCTGAAAGATTTCAGCGGCAAAGGCGGAGGAAGCGAAAAACTGGCGCAGGCCAAATTAGCAGACGTCTGCGAAACTGAAGCGTTCTTTCAGGCTATGAAAGAACAGATCCTGAATGTATTTCAGGATCTTGCGCCGAACTAAATGCCAAATGTGTTCCCGCCATTCACTGTAATCGTTTGTCCTGTTATATAGGCTGAATCATCTGACGCAAGAAAGGCAACTGTCCTCGCAAGCTCCTCAGGTGTTCCCATCCTATTCAGGGGAACGCCTGAATGATAGGCGGCGATATCCTTTGCACCTACATCACGATGACGCTCTACCGGAATAAAGCCCGGATTGACTAAATTAACCCGGATGCCGTATTCTCCGAGTTCACTTGCCCATGACCTGGTCATCCCCAGCATGGCTGATTTTGCTGTAACATAACTGGAAAAATGCGAGTTTCCAAGAGCTATGACTTCACTGCCTATGTTTATGACTGAGCCGTTTCTTTTTTGCTTCATTCCAGGAAGAACCTCTTTAAGCAGAAGGAGCGGAGCTTTCACAAAGAAAACAAGCTGGTCTTCGTAGTCTTTCCATGTTGCCTCTTCCAAGGACAGCTCCGGCTGGGGACCTGTGGCATTATTAACAAGAATGTCATACGTCCTTTCAGCGGCTGCCTTTTTAATCCCTTGCTCGGAAGTAAGATCTCCCTGGGCAAGAAATGCTGTGCCACCCTGCTCTCTTATCTGTGAAAGCACATCCAGCGCCTGCTGCTCAGACGATGAATAATTTATGTAAACCTCAGCTCCCTGGCGAGCGAGCTCTATCGCAATAGCTTTTCCCAGACCCCGGGAAGCTCCGGTTACAAGTGCTGACTTATTCGCTAATTTCATAAAAAACCTCCCAATCAACCGGTTACTAGTATGTATGTCAAGTGGTAATCACATCCATTTTAAGTATAATCTCAAAAACTTTGAGATTCAATAAATATCACTTGCATCCCCGCACTACGATTAGAAAGGCCAACTTTAAAGCAGTTGGCCTTTTTAATCGAACATATTTAATCAGCTTTTTTGCCCGCGTGATTGACCAGAATGGCAAAATACCAGCCGCCTTCACGAATGATTGGTTTCAGGCTTTGAAGTCTCATGCCGGACTGTTTTGCAAGAGCATCCAGTTCTCTTTTTGTGGGAAGAGCGTACAAATTATCAAAAGCGGTAAAAAAACTATTAAAGACACTTGAAAATTGCTTTCCATGCTTTGGTTTTCGAATTGGCGTTATAATGGTAATCATTCCATTTGCAGAAAGAGAGCTGCTTAATCTGCTGATAACTTTCGGACGTTTTTCGGGAGAGAGATAGTGAAGCAGATTATTCATCATGATCAGGTCTGCTTTATTTTCCGGCGACCATTCTTCAATATCCATACAATCAATTGAAATGTTTTTAAGCTCACTGCATCGATTGGCCGCTTCCTCAGCCACGTCCTTGTTCACTTCAACACCTGTTAATGTCAGATCTGGAAACGACCTGGACAGCTTCTGCATGTAGCCCCCATGTCCGCAGCCTACATCCACAACCGTATGGATGCTGTTTTTCTTTAGAATCTGCACAAGCTTAGGATAAGCAAGCTGTTCCAGCATAGCAGAGGTTTCTGCAACAGTCGCTCCGTGCTGTTTGTGATCAAAGGTCTGGCGTTCATCTGTTTTCATAATGGACGGATATGTCAAAAGCGCGGGAATGTGCAGCTCCATCATTTCTTTAAGCAAAATGCCGACAGACTTTGGATCACGCTTGCTGTCAGGCAGCATAAAGCTTCTGGAGGTTTTAAATTTATTTCTTGAAACCTTTTTAAGGTACTTAATAGAGACCCCGACTTCCACCCAGCGTTCAAGAATCTCTGTTTCTAATGAATGACTGGCTGCAACCTCTTCGATCGTTTTTGGAGATTTAAAAATTTCAAACAGATCAAGTTCATACCCGACATATGCGTGCCAGCTGTATAAGAACGGCAAATTCTTTTTCATCCAGCTTCTCGCTTTGTAAAGCCTTACATATTCAGCAATCATCAACGGCTGTACCTCCCTTTCGCTTCCCACGGATAATCATTTTCATACGTGAACATGTAGCGGGTATGCAAAAATTCAATATTCTGAATCGATCTCGCCGGCATCAGGCCGATCTGAATCAGCCTGTCCACAAACGATTCCTTCCAGATTCCAAGCCCCGAAATATTAAGCATTTGCTTTGTATGAAGCTTTTCATCATCTGTCATCTGTTTAAGGCTTCTGTTTCTGAGTGAACCAAAGTACCTGAAAGGCTTTGAATACGCTAGCGCGGACAGGTGGCTGAGGCTTAGAATAAAATCCACCCTTGATTTGCGGACTTTTTCATACCACTTTAAGTTATCCTGACTGTGTTCATTATGCCTGTACATCCAGCACAGCAGTTCGCCGAGCACATCTCCGTCCTGAATGGCAAGATTCATGCCTTCCCCTGCCATCGGATGCACGCTGTGCGCAGAATCTCCTAGAATCGCCATGTTCCCAGACACATATGAATCTGCGTGGAAATGAACGGGAATCATCAGCTGGATCTTCTTCCACTCCGTAAGTTCGGTCACATAGCCATCAAGTTCAGGACACAATTCGATATACTTCCTGTGAAAATGTTCGATGCCTTTTGCCTTAAGGGACTGATAGGCACCTGACTGAATGAGGTAGACCGTTCTGACTTCATTGTTTGGAAGCGGAAAGAGTCCGAGAAAAGCATGAGGTGTAGAGATGATTTTTCCTTCCGCCATGTCAGCCGGCCTTTTGAATGTGACGGTTAAAAAGTGATGATCATATTCATGCTCATTCAGGCTGACATTCATCGCTTTTCTGACGTTTGATTTTCTTCCTTCAGCTCCTATAAAATAATCTGCCTGAATTTCCACTTCCTCTTTTCCCATTGATACAATCGCTGCTGAATCATCACTGAATGACTTGAATCGCGCAGGCTGTATGTAATGGAAAGAAGGAAACTTTTTGGCTTCTTCAAGCAGGAGTTCCTTTAATTTTTCATGGGGGATCATCAAAGCAAAATTGTACTTGCTCTCAATGATTCCGTAACGCATTACAGCTGATCCAAGCAATCTATATGAACCTTTCTTGCGTTTCATTTCATTCATTTCGATTTCATTGATCCGGTGTCCTGATCTTAGAACAGGCTCTGATAAACCGAGAGCGTCAAAGATTTCAAGACTTTTCGGCTGAAGCAGCTCCCCTTTATACAAATGCGGGGAGCCTTTTGTCTGTTCTACCACGCAAACATCGATCCCGCACTTGGCAAGCTTCAGAGCAGCGGTCAACCCTCCAACTCCCCCGCCAATGACTAAAACCTGTGTTTTCATCCTCCCACCGCCTTTCACCTTTCATTTCCACATTTGGGAAACATTGAAACCATGGAATGCTCTCGGAAAAGCGGAGCCGACTGTTTAGGCCTGGCAGTCAGATAAGAAATCACCGGAAAAGTCCGGGTTTGACTTTTTCGGGGATTTTGTTCTGGCAGAAGGACTAGGAGGCGGAGCTGGACAGTGGAAAAGCGGAGCCGACTGTTCAGGCCTGGCAGTCAGATAAGAAATCACCGGAAAAGTCCGGGTTTGACTTTTTCGTGGATTTTGTTCTGACAGAAGGATTAGGAGGCGGAGCTGGACATGGGAAAAGCGGAATCAGCCGGTTAGCTCCGACAGGCAGAAAAGAAATTGCGTTAATGGTGCTTTGTATGGGGAAGCATTTTCCCAGAATGTAACCCAATATTTAGCGGTTAGCAATTTATAGGGCTGCACTTCTCCAAAATGGTACCCTCTATTTTTGCAACAACAATTTATAAGGATGCATTCCGTCAATATGCTACCTTATATTTATGAGACAGCAATTTATAAGGTTGCATTCCGTCAATATGGTACCCTTTATTTCTGCGTGACCAATTTATAGGGATGCGTTCCGTCAATATGGTACCCCCTATTTCTGCGCGACCAATTTATAGGGATGCACCTCGCCAAAATGGTACCCTCTATTTTTGCAACAACAATTTATAAGGATGCATTCCGTCAAAATGCTACCTTATATTTATGAGACAGCAATTTATAAGGTTGCATTCCGTCAATATGGTACCCTTTATTTCTGCGCGACCAATTTATAGGGATGCATTTCACCTAAATGCTACCCTCTATTCATCCCCAAACAATTTATAGGGATGCAATCCATTTTACTGCTGGCATCCCGCGATACACTGGGCATCGCTCCACCCCAACAAAAAAACCCAAGACTGCTGTTTAGAAGCAGTCTTGGGTAAAAAAGTGAAGCGGGAACATTTACACTGCCCCTTGATTTGAAAATGAAATCATCACAGAATCCTGGATCGGCTTGTAGCCTATTTTCTGATAGATGCTGTTGGATGTTGGATTTGAAAGATCTGTATATAGAGTGCAGAATGAATAATTCTTCAACAGCTCACTGCTGAGTGCGGACACGCAGCTGCTCGCATATCCTCTTCCCCTGAATTTTTCCGGAGTGTATACAAGGGATACCGTTATGCCGTTTTGAGTTGACCGCGATTTTTTTGCCATCGAAACAGGTATTCCGTCAACCGACCAGATGTAAATAGAGTCCTCAGCGAGAAATTTCTTCATTCTTTCTGCTGCCTGTAGTGTCGTAATCGGGGGCTCATTTGTAAACGTCATAAAGTCCGCCATCCACTCTGTTAAAAGCGGCAGGTGTTCAAGTTTTGCTTTTTGAAAGGTCCCTTCACTGACAGAGACAGGCTGCACCTCATGAAGCTGATAGATTTTTTGCTCCATCACAATGTCGGCTCTATTCCCCGCCTGTTCGGCCCACTCTTTGGCAAATCTTTCTGTCCAGTACCTCTCACCGACAGCACCCGGCACAGAAACCCCTGCTGAGATCAGCTGTCTGACCATTTCAGCAATCAACGTTTCACTGATTAGTTCGTTATTATATGTAAGAATTAAATTGTGAGGGGGCGTCATAAGCAGCGCTGCCGCAGGTGCCCCTTCTGTTTCCATCAGAGCGGTATATACGTCTGAAGCCGGAACCGTCTTTTTAAAAACAGACAGGAGTCCCAGTGCCAAATTATTTTCCGCTTCCTGCTTCATAAGCAGCGGTTCTGATTTTTCAATGTACGTGCGGCGGTCTTTGTATTCTTTAAGCATCATCCATTATCACCTCTAATCTTTGTATTAGATTCACCCCCTCAATTTCCCTTTAAAATAATTATTTTTTTCGCAAAAAAAACTCCGAGGCAAATCCCGGAGTTTAGAAGGTTGTAAACCTGAAAAATTTCTGCAGAGCATAAATGCCCCTTTTGAATACCGGCATGTCATCTCTGTATTTTTCAACATTAAGGGTATATTCAGCTCCGTCATTCGTCCAGAGTTTTGTGAAATACGCTTCGACTTCTTTCATTACGTCCTCATTCTGAGGTGCGGTGATTTTCAAGTCGTTCTCAAGATTAAGGTCATCAAGATTCCGTTTTGTGAAATTCGCCGAACCGCTGATGATCGTGGATTCATTTTTCCCTTTAATATAAAGAAGCTTCGGATGATACTGTTCATTTGTTGTGTTATACCATCTAATTTTCGCTTTCTTTTTTGTATCTTCCATCAATTCTTCAGCAACCGGACGGTTAGGCAGACCAATTTTCTCCTGGCCGAATGCATTTTGATTCGGATCAAGAATCATATTCACCTCAACACCGCGGTTAGATGCCTCAACGAGTGAGTTAATCACTTTTCTGTCAGCTAAATAGAACATTCCCATCCAGATGACATCCTGTTTTTCTGCAGCCCTGATCGACGACAGCAAATGCTCGTATATTTTCCCTTCAGTCAGCACCTGCACGCCGATATTCCCTTTCTCATTTTCCGTTTCAGTGTACTCAGGAAGTTTGGGTCCGCCGGAGTAGTCCGATACAGCCTGTTCAGATTCGAGCACGTCTGCAATGACATTTCCGCTAACCTGAAATGCGGTATTGGAATGAAACCCGCTTGCATCGTGAGGATTAGCGGATGAGACAATGGCTGTCTTCTCCGTTGCAACTGCTTTTCTGTGATTTGCCTTTACATTAAAAAGCTTTAAATAAGACCTTACCGTCATATCAGGAGCAGTATCCCCAAACGGATTGGCCACCCAGCCTTTTCCTGACTGGCCGAACCACTGAAAAAACGTTCTCCAGACACTGGAATACAGCGGATTAGAATCTCGCAGAGTCTCCATATCCGACAGAACGACATCTATGCCTGCATCCTTAAAAGCTTCAAGCTCCTTTGATTCGTGTGACCCATATGAGGTATTGATTTCGTCTGTAATAAAGACAATCGGCATGTCAGGGTTTTCTTTCTTTTTTTGAAGCAGTGCCTCAGTCAGCTGAGCACTGATATCGGGATAGGATTCTCCCTTGTTGTAATAGCCGTTAAACAAAAATAAGTCAATCACAACAAATTCTTCAGCTTCATCAATCGCTTTAAGCACAGCATCAAATATCATCCGATCTGATTTGACCCTGTTTTCTTTCTGATACGTCAGGTCATATAAAAAATCGACATCCTCCACCTTGCGTACTTTCCCTTCATATGAAAGACCCTCGGGAAGAGGCTTATAGCTTTGATACATAACAGTACCTGTTAAAATAATGAAAATTAGCAGGATGACAAACAGGCGTTTCTTTTTATAGCCTGAAAACGAAAACCTTGACAATAAAACTCCCCCTACAACAGAATAATGGCTTTCTTTATATCCCCTGTTTCATTGATATAAAAACCTTTAACAAAAAAATAGACCGCAGACTGGCTGCGGCCCGTACAATTAGTTATTTCGACTGGGGAAACATACGCTTCACCATTTCACCGAATTCATCTGCCAGTCCTGAAACCGGTTCGCCGTTACGGATTTTATCGCCGTAGTCTTTTACACGGTCAAAAAAGTCCGGATTTTCCGAAACAAACACGTTGTCCAAATTGCGGTCTGTTGATCGTACCTGATCAGCTACTTTGTTCTTCAATTCATCAGACAGTTTGCCTTTTGGATTGCCCTCAAGCATAACTGCTGCATATGCCGTATTATCAAGAACAATGACATTCGCATATTTGATTTCTTCTAAATCTGCCACTTTTTTTGCAGCATCGTCAGCTACATTCATGCGGTTATCGCGGTTTTCATTCGTTTGTTCATCATAAGTGACATTCTTAAGCTCATTGTTCATGATGTTGTCGTTTTCACGTGCGTTATTATCCATTCCACAGCCGGCGGCAATCAAAACAGAGAAGAAAATGGCTGTTCCTGTCATTAGAAACTTATTCATTCAGCATGCCTCCCAAATTTTTATTCGCTTTATTTTCTGCAATTGAGAACTGATTATGCAGGATGAACAAAAATACTTGTGGGAGACAATGAGAAAACCAGCCCCATCAAGAAGGCTGGCTCGTGATTTTTTGGAGTGCGTACCCTTTTTCTTTCCAGATATAAAAAATCCCCTGCTTAAAGGACTGAAACGTTTTTACATTTAATTTATAGCCCTGATGAGTGATGTGCTGCACAAGCTTTGGGTTCATCCCTGCAAAGATGGATACGGTCCCCATAAGCCGCAGGCCTTCTGCGATTTGATTAAGATGAAAAGCAATTGTTTCATCAAATGTCTCGCTAATGCCTGTAAAGTCAAAAATCATATACTCAGCTCTCCGCTCTGCCGCTTCCTTCAGGATCTTCTCCTTCATTATTTCCATTCTTTCTTCT
The DNA here is from genome assembly GCF_052171315.1 of Metabacillus mesotrionivorans. Taxonomy (NCBI): domain Bacteria; kingdom Bacillati; phylum Bacillota; class Bacilli; order Caryophanales; family Bacillaceae; genus Metabacillus; species Metabacillus mesotrionivorans. The sequence continues at coordinate 354,755 of NZ_JBQMFF010000002.1, forward strand.
GTCAGGGTTCCTGTCAGAGCGATCAAAAGAGCAGAGTCGAGTGCGGTGCCGATGATTGGCGTATACATTTCCTCAAGCAGCGCTTTTCCCTCTTCTATCACATCTTCATATTCTGTTACATCACGCCATGTCAGGACAAATCCTGTCTGTTCCCCTTGAAGATTGGTCAGTTTGTCCACAACGATCTTAGCTGTGAACCGGTTAAACAGCCTGATCTGGGCACTGTGCGGAAACGGACCGTTTTTAAGGATGTCATTTTGTTTTTTTTCGTGAAAGCGCCGGATATCAAACCCGATAAATGCTTCCGGATCAGTAATTCCTGCAAGCGGCCCCACTTTTGACAGAATCTCTTTTGCAGCATGATTCATCCAGATGATGCGGTACTCATCATCTGCAAAAATAAGACCTTCCCCTATCCGGTCCAGCAGAGAATATACATTCATATCCTCTAAAATCGATGAACTCATCTTCACTTGCCTCTTCCCCCTAGAAGACTATTTTTCTGTATGTATTCCACAATTATATCCTTTTCCACCATTTTGAAAAGAATAAACGTGCTGAGGGGTCAGTCCCGCTGTGCGTCAATGCACAGCGGGACTGACCCCTCCTTTATCCTTTTCCAGCCTGAAAGCTCGGGTATTTTGTCATTCCGCCGTCTGCATAGAGGGTGATTCCTGTTACGTAGCTTGCCTCTGATGAAGCAAGGAAGGCCACACAGGCAGCGATTTCTTCCGGTTTGCCGATGTATCCCATCGGGATGAGGTCAATGACATCTTTTTTAATCTCAGGATCCGCAAATTTTTCTGCATTGATTGGTGTATCTATTGCTCCCGGCGCGATATTGTTGACGCGGATGCCGGATGAAGCATATTCGAGTGCAAGGGTTTCAGTCAAAAGCTTGATTCCGCCTTTGCTTGCTGCATAGTGGGCAAAATGAGGCCAGGGAATCTGCTGATGCACAGATGACATATTGATGACAGAGCCTTTAATGTTATGATCAAGCATATGCCTGATCGCTTCTCTGCTTCCTAAAAAGCATCCTGTCAGGTTTGTCTGTATGACTTTATTCCAGTTTTCAAGGCTCAGTTCTTCCGTGGGAATCTCCGCCTGTATTCCAGCGTTATTGACCATAATATCAAGTGTGCCGTAAGTATCGACTGCAAACTGGACAATACGCTTCACATCATGCTCCTGTGAGACGTCACCCTGAATTTTTGAAGCTTCACCGCCGTTTGCCTTGATCTCTTCGATGACAAGGTCGGGCTTATCGTCCTCTGTTAAATAGTTGACAACGACTTTTACGCCCTCTTTTGCAAAGCGCTGTGCAATGGCTTTTCCAAGTCCGGATGATGCACCGGTAACAGCAGCAACTTTTCCCTTTAAGCTTTCATACATTCTGCATTCCTCCATTTACCTTTTTGTATAGCCAAGCAGCACTCCGCCTCCGATAATCAGCACGCAGCCGATAATAACAAGCACAATCTGTTTTTTTGTCTTTTTTTCACCAAGCAGAAAGATTCCGCCAAGTGTGGAAATGATGATTCCTGTCTGGGATAAAGAAAAGCTTGTGGCAACTCCGATTTTCGGAAGGGAGAGAAGCAGTCCCAGATTTCCTGCCGCCCACATTAATCCTGTCAGAATGTTCCGCAGTGCATATTTATCAAAAGGCTTATGTCTCGCGGTAAGAATAATAGCTGCAAGCACCATCCCAATCGCCTGCGGCAAAATGGCTGCCCAGCCGTCAATCTCAAAGTAGCGGATAATAATAACGTAGCCGATGTATCCGATTGAGGAAATAAACAGAATGAAGAGTCCACGCTTCAGGCTTTTTCCGGCTCCTTCTTCATCCTTCTGGCCAATGGATGTAAATACTACTCCTGTAATGATGAGGAGGATGGCAAGGCTTCCAAGGATAACCGTCATTTTAGTATCCCATTCTTTAAAAAGCAGAACGCCGAACAGTGTCGTCCCCAAAAGCTGCATGCCTGTTGAGATCGGCACGGTTTTGGATACGCCGATATGTTTGACACTGGCAAGCTGATTCAGCTGCCCGACCGTCCAGAAAATACCCGAGATAATTCCGATTGACCATACAACCGGAGTGAGATCAGGATTTGAAAAAAAGAACATAACAACGGAAAACAAAAACGCTCCTATTGTAATACCAAGTGTTTGGCTGTATGCATTACCGCCAAGTTTTACACTAACAAGCACAAGACTTCCCCACGCAACGGCGGGAATTAAAGCAAGTAAAATTCCAATCATGATGATATCCCTTTCTACTATGTAGTCGTGCAGCTATTTGGACATTTGAAAGTATTATTTCCCCTTATGCAGAAAATAACACAGCCTGCCTTAGTTCATTCCACTAATTAGAAAGATTGAAACAGCATGTTTATAAATGGCGCCGCTTTTTTATACTGGATAGAAAAAGGAGGGTCAAATATGGAAGATATTTTTGCTGAATACGGTGCGTGGGATCTCTATCTTAGAGACAGATACCCTCTTTTAGAATCCGGGATACTCAAAGAGGCTGAAGAAGATGAGCTCAGAGGCTTCTTTGAAACGTTTGAGTACGATTCATATGAACAGTTTTCAACCCTCTTTCCGCTCTATTTATTTCTCAGAAAGAAGAACCGGCAATTTTGATAAGATGCCGGTTCTTCTTTTTAATTTTTTGCTCTTTTCGTAAATAATGTGCTTTTGCATAGATGTTTAAAACTCCAGTGTATTGAAGTGGAAGGCACTTGACTCCTTGTCCAGCTGCAGCGCTCAGGCTCCTCTGTCAGAACAAAATCCCCCAAAAAGGCGGGACCCGGACTTTTCGCGTGATTTCTTATCTGACTGCCGGAGCAAAACGGGCGCTTCCGCTTTTCTACGGGATGAAGAGGGCACGGGAGATCCCGCAAGCGCAGCTGAGGAAGCTCCCGGCGCTCCCCGAGGTAATCTTGTGACTGGAACGAAGAGGAACGGGTACATGTGAAAATACAATAGACTAACCTAAATCAGTTTTGGTTTCAAATTCGAAAAAAATTCGAATACAGAACCCTTATTTATTGTAAATTTTGAATTTTTGATATATTATTCTATTTGTAACCGCTTACATATAGGCAGGCAAGGACCTGCATCTTGTTGGCGGGTCTTCAGCACGATTTTCTACATAGGTTTTCACCACAAATATTTAGGAGGCTGATGAAATGAGTCAAGCTACACTGAAGGCTGGAGAAAAACTGGAGAAATTTCTGCAGGGAAACAAAAAGCTGTTTATAAACGGGGAATTTGTAGAAAGCGTTTCTAAAAAGACATTTAATACACCTAACCCGGCAACCGGTGAAACGCTCGCTTCCGTGTATGAAGGAGATAAAGCCGACATTGATCTTGCTGTTAAAGCCGCAAGAAAAGCATTTGACAGCGGTCCATGGTCAAAAATGAGCGCGGCTGAGCGCAGCCGATTAATGTACAAGCTTGCTGATCTCATGGAAGCCAATAAAGAAGAGCTGGCCCAGCTTGAAACACTTGATAACGGGAAACCGATTAATGAAACAACTAATGCGGATGTCCCTCTGGCGATTGAACATATGCGCTATTATGCAGGCTGGTCAACAAAGATTGTCGGACAGACGATTCCTGTCAGCGGACAATATTTCAACTATACAAGACATGAGGCATTAGGGGTTGTCGGACAGATCATCCCGTGGAATTTCCCGCTGCTCATGGCGATGTGGAAGCTTGGCGCAGCTCTGGCAACCGGATGTACAGTGGTCCTGAAGCCTGCTGAACAAACACCGCTTTCTGCCTTGTATCTGGCAGAGCTCATTGCAGAAGCCGGCTTCCCTGAAGGTGTTGTGAATATTGTACCTGGATTCGGCGAGACTGCAGGAGATGCTCTTGTCATGCATCCTGATGTTGATAAGATTGCCTTCACAGGATCGACCCCTGTCGGAAAAATGATCATGGAAAAAGCGGCAAAATCCTTGAAGCGCGTTACACTTGAGCTTGGAGGAAAATCTCCAAACATCATTCTTCCGGATGCTGACCTGTCAGCAGCGGTTCCAGGTGCACTGACTGGCGTTATGTTTAACCAGGGACAAGTCTGCTGCGCAGGATCCCGCGTCTTTATTCAGAAAAAACATTATGATAATGTCGTGGCAGACATGGTGTCGCACGCTAAAAATATCCGTCAGGGAGCAGGAATCGAGCCGGAAACGCAAATCGGGCCGCTCGTATCTGACGAACAGCAAAACCGCGTGCTGAACTACATCCAGCGCGGCGTCGAAGAAGGAGCCGAAATCCTGACCGGCGGAAGCTCGCCATCTGAAAATGGATACTTTGTATCCCCAACGATCTTCTCTGCCGTGAAAGATGAAATGACGATTGCAAGAGAAGAGATCTTCGGACCGGTTATCGCTGCTATGCCTTATGATGATCTTGATGAAGTGATCAACCGTGCCAATCAGAGCGAATACGGCCTGGCAGCAGGACTCTGGACACGCGACATTGCAAACGCGCATTATGTGGCTGGCAAACTGAAAGCCGGAACGGTCTGGGTTAACTGCTACAACGCATTTGATGCCGCTTCTCCTTTTGGAGGCTACAAACAATCCGGTCTTGGACGGGAAATGGGCTCATATGCGCTCGATAACTATACGGAAGTAAAGAGTGTCTGGATCAATCTGCAGCGTTAATGCTTTCATCCTCCCCTGCCCGCTTGAGGCCGTTTTGCCTCAGCGGGCAGTTTTTATTTTGCACGCAAGTTAAAAGCCAATAAAAAAAACCGCCTGATCAAGCCAGACGGTGCTGCTTCTTACTTTTCCTCGAAATAATCTTTGTAAAAACCGCTTACTTTCCCATTATTGTCGATCACAAAGTAAAATTCTTCTGTTTCATTTTTCACTTCATATGTATTTCCCGCCGTTAACACTCTGTTGACCATATACTTCTCGGCATTTGTATGTTTGCAGGTAACCGTTTTGATTGTTTCTCTGTTAAGCCAGTCCTGATGAATCATCCATGATTCTCCTTTGCGCATTTTGACCTCATTATACTATAGAAATGTAGGTGCCGCCACCCGCTGAGTAATAACCTTCACTTCCCCGAATAGACTGGTGAAGATGAGGTGAAACATGTGAACCTATATAGACGGACAAAAGATGCAGTACGAAAGCGGATTGCAGAACTCAGAGACGTTCAAAGGACGGATGGTTCCTTCCGCTTCTGTTTTGAGGGCGGACCTATGACTGATGCATTTATGATTATTACGCTCAGATCCCTTGGAGATCAGGATGAACAGCTGATAGAAAAACTTGTCCGCAGGCTTATAAAGATTCAATCTCATGACGGGGTATGGAGACTGTATGAGGATGAAAAGGCAGGAAATCTGACAGCAACTGTTCAGGCCTACACGGCGCTTGTTATTTCAGGACACTTTACCGCTGCAAGCCCTGAACTTCAGCGTGCAGAGACATTCATTCTCGCAAACGGCGGTCTGTCTGACGTTCATTTTATGACAAAATGGATGCTTGCAGTCAACGGTCTTTATCCGTGGCCGAAACGATTCAGGTTTCCGCTGTCATATTTGCTGCTCCCGGCATCTTCCCCCTTCAGTATGTACCAGTTAAGTTCTTATGCAAGAATTCATTTTATGCCGATGATTCTGGCCATGAATAAAAAGTATATTCATAAGGGACTTGAAACAGCTGACTTTTCACACCTTTATGCATCTAAACCCAAATCAATCGACTGGCTGTCCCTTCACCGTGATGAGCGGTCCCGTCCAAATCTTTTCCTGCAGATGATACGCTCTATCGCAGCCTATCCAGCCTACCTTAACAAATCAGGATATCAGGCAGCAGAAAAATACATCCTTGACCGGGTTGAAGCAGACGGAACCCTTTTCAGCTATGCCAGCGCCACTTTTTTTATGATTTACGGATTGTTTGCCACCGGATATAAAGAGCAATCGTCGCAAATCCAGCGTGCCATATCAGGATTAAAATCACTAATCTATGAAAAGGACGGCCTTGCCACACTTGAAAATTCGACATCCACTCTATGGGACACAGCCCTTCTCAGCTACAGCCTTCAAGCTTCTGGTGTAAGCTGCCGGGATCCGATGATTGCTGCGACTACTGGTTACTTGCTGAAAAGACAGCACGCCAAAAAAGCTGACTGGGCGGTTCATAATTCTAAATCAGAAGCTGGCGGATGGGGATTTTCTGACATCAACACCAATCATCCTGATAACGATGACACCGCAGCAGCTCTCAGGGCCTTAACACCTGCAGCGGTATATGATCCCATCATGTTTTCCAGCTGGAACAGAGGAACCTCCTGGCTTCTTTCCATGCAAAACCGTGACGGAGGTTTTGCTGCATTTGAAAAGAATACGGACAGTGCCTTGGCTGCTATGCTTCCTCTTGAAAATGCAGGCGATGCTGCAGCCGATCCTTCTACAGCAGACCTCACAGGGCGCGTGCTTGAATACTTGGGATCGTTTGCCGGACTTAAAAAGAATCATCCTTCAGCAAAAGCAGCAATCAATTGGCTCAAAAGCCATCAGGAAAAAGACGGTTCCTGGTATGGACGCTGGGGAGTCTGCTACATTTACGGCACGTGGGCAGCCATTACAGGAATGAGAGCTGCAGGTGTATCTACTAACAACGCCTCCATTCAGAAGGCCGTGACCTGGCTGCTCAGCATTCAAAACGAGGATGGAGGATTTGGAGAATCCTGCAGAAGCTGCGAGGTTAAATCCTATGTGTCTCTTGGGTACAGCACACCATCTCAAACGGCGTGGGCACTTGATGCCCTTCTCACCGTTCTTGATAAAGAGCATGAGGCCGTTCATCTTGCCGTGAACCGTCTGCTGCTGCCTTTTGATCAAAAAAGCGAAGAATATCCAACTGGAATCGGTCTGCCAAAACAATTCTACATTCGCTATCACAGCTATGGCAGAATTTTTCCGCTGCTTGCTTTAAGTCGTTACCTGAAAATGAATTAGAAAAGGAGCCTTTTCCTAAAGGCTCCTCTTTTGCACGGTGCTTACGCAGTCAGACTTCACTTGATCTATTGTTATTTCGTACTCTTAAATGATAAACCAGCCTCTTCCAAAGCGGCTTTTAACTTAGGAATGGTACTCGGACCGACTCCATGCAGTTTCAATATATCCGGCTCACCATACTCTGACAGGCGCTGAAGGGAGGTAATATTGTTCCGTTCGAGAGCTCTTCTGGCAGGTGCACCTATCTTTGAAAGAAAATCACTCTCAATCTCTCTCTCCGATTCGCACACAGGGCAAATTGGGCAATCCGAGCTTTTAAGATAATTGTGGCCATTTTTACAAGTCCTCAATGTTTTATCCGCCAGCGTCGTTGACCTCCTTTTCATGAGAATCCTTTATTACAGAGTCGTGCCTGTTAAAAGAAATCATAGAAAAACGATTTTCTATCCGGAATCAGCCGTTCGAGACGGATTGCAGCCTCTTCACTGCCTTCCATTTCCCCAATTTCATATAAATCCGACGGCCGCTTATATCCAAGTAATGCTGCTGTCAGCGCATTAATGGAAAGGCTGATTTCGCTTTTCTCCGCGTCTGTTTTCGTCACGTTTCCATCGCTGATCTCGTACGTCCCATTATTCCACGGAGCATGTTCATCCTTGATCGTGAGGACTGTGCGTTCTTGTGAAGCAAATTCATAGTCTTTTAAAAAGGCTTCAGCATCTACAATTCTTGCCATAAAGTAAGGAGTCACTTCTGCTTTGATTCTTGGCTCTTTTAATGAATAGAAAAGAGGATCGCTTTCAAACGTGGTGATTTCAAGGTCTTTGATCATCGAGTCATGCTGGCAGATGAAATTCCATAAACCCGTTCTCGCTGAAGGTGTCAGCGGAACAAACTCTTCAACGGTCATTTTGGAATCTTTCACTTCATATAGGAGATATCCTTCTGCCGTACCGCTTTCATTGTAATAGACTGCTGCACAGGTGTCGTCGCTGTATATGGATTGCAGCCACCATCTCGTTTCCCTTTTCAGCATGCCTGAGAATCTCGAGGCGAACTGATCATAAACCTTCTCAATTTCTTCGGAATGGCCATCCTTTCCGGCATAACGCTTTACAGTTCCAGGAACCTGTTTTCCCATGACAAGACTCTCAGATTTTAAAGATGCTTTCAAATGGCTGCTGAAAAGTTCCCACCCGTATTTCCGGTAAAAAGGAACGGAAAAGGGATGAAGCATGGAAATCGTACAGCCTTCATTTTTCATCGTTTCCAGCAGGTCCGTCAGCATTTCCCGGACAAACCCGCTTCTGCGGTATTCAGGATATGTCGCTACACCGGCGACTCCGCCCATTTTTACTGTCCGTCCTCCCATATACACCTCTAAAGGCAGCAAATGAAGCTTTGCTGCAAGCTCTTCTCCTGAAAAAACACCATACAGCTGATGATGTTTATCCATCAAATCCAGCCGTTCTTCCACCTTCTCCTCAGGTACTTTGTACTGAAAAGCATATTCTGATAATTTCATTGCTTCTTTGTAATGCTCTTTTGTCAGTTTCACGACTGTCATCTTGATAGTCCCCTCTTTCATCATCGGATAAATCCGCCTTCTGAATGTATCGTCTGGCCGGTGATCCACTCGCTTTGCTCACTTGCCAAAAAGGCAATAAGCCTGGCAGCATCCTCAGGCTTGCCGATTCTCCCCGCCGGAAATTTCAAAACCAGAGAAGCCTTTATTTCATCAGTCATCCAGCCAGTATCTGTGGGACCGGGATTCACGGCATTGACTGTGATCCCCTTATGGCCGATTTCAGCTGCCAGCGTTTTTGTCATGTCTGGTATACATGCTTTTGTTGCCGCATATGCAAGCTCACCGGGCATCGGGCCAAGCGACTGTCCGGAAGTGAGCGTGATCACTCTTCCTCCCCGTCCTCTTGTAAATCTCCTCGCAAACTCGGTGCTCAGCATGATTGGAGCCCGCACATTTAGCAGATAGTGACGATCCAGAACAGCAGATGTAAGTGTTTCTGCATCGCTATAGACAGAGTAGGCTGCATTGTTAATAAGAACGGCAGCCTCGCCAAGCGTTCTCTCCGCCTCGTCAAACAGCATGGAAAAAGAAGCTGCATCTGTTAAATCAAGCTCCATACTGGCGCAGCGGACTCCCTTTTGAACGATGCTCTCTTCCAGTTTTTCTATGTCTTCCTTCAAAGAACCCCACGGCTGCTCGGAATCATAGGGTCTGTAGTACGTAAAAAAGATATCGATGCCTGCCTCAGCAAGCTCAAGGCATATGGCTGCCCCGATGCCTGATTGTCTGCTTGCTCCAGTGACAATCGCCATTTTTCTGTTATTCATTCATACACCTGCTTTTTAGAGATGCTGATTCAAGAAATCAGCAATTGCTTTGTATACAAGAATCTCATTTTCTTTTTTTGAAAATCCATGTCCTTCGTCTTCAAGCACTATATAGTCTGTCTTTCTTCCTTTTTGCCGCAATGCTTCTACAATCTTATCAGACTCTGCTTTGACAACACGGGGATCGTTTGCCCCTTGGATCACAAGCATCGGCTTTGTCATGCCGTCAATATGAGTAATCGGTGAAAAATCAATCAGTTTTTCACGGTCGCGTTCAGGATTGCCTACCCACTGATCCATTGCCGGCTTCCAGAATTTCGGTACACTCTCAATAAACGAAAAAAGATCGCTCGGCCCGAAAATATCCACTACCGCTTTGAAGTAGTCAGCGTGACGTCCGTGCAGCAGCAGAGCCATATAGCCGCCATAGCTTCCGCCCATCAGAAAGATTTTTTCTTTATCAGCAAGCCCTTCCCCAATCAGCCAGTCAATTCCGGCCGTCATGTCAAATCGCGGCCCATTCCCCCAGTCACCTTCAACCAATTTTGAAAAAGACAGGCCATATCGTGTTGATCCTCTGAAATTGGGTGCAAAAATGCTGTAGCCGCTTTTCAGAAGATATTGAAACAAAGCCCTGAATGCATTGGTCTCAGCAGATTGAGGACCGCCATGAGGCCAGATAATCATGTGGTGGTTGCTTACTTCCGCATGTGCCCTGTAAAGAGAAGCTTCAATAGCCATCCCGTCGAAAGAAGGATAGGTTACGGTCTCCGGTTTTACCAGATCCTCCGGTGAGAGTCCAGGCACACCGTGATTGGTTACTTGCTGCCATGAGTGTGACGGCGTTCTGCTGAAGATATTCAGCGGCATAATGGCAGACTGTCCAAGGAGGAAGAGCTTCCCTTCCTTTGTGATTTGCAGTTTGCTGATGCGGTCGGCAGGCACGTTAAGCTGTTCATAGGACTGATCCGACAGATCATAGCTATAGAGCTCATCCTTGACCCCTTTTTCTGCAATGATATAAAATTTGCCGGTGAAAGAGTCATATTTCAGAGTACTGAAGTCTTTGCCTTCAAACTGCAGAACCTTTGCAAAACTCTTTGACGGAAGGTGAAACTTTGCCAGATAGGAAAAGTCTGATTCATAGTTCGTCAGAAAATAGAGGTCATCCTCAGATATGTAGACAGCATCATTCTGCGTGTAAGAGACTTCACTTTCCGGTGCAGCGAGTATGTTTTCTCCGTCTTTTTCAACATAGAGGAGAGATGACGTATTGCTGAAATTCTTTATAAAGGCAAAGCTTGTTTCTTGCGGTGACACAGCAAGTAAATAAATTGGCGCATCTGTGCCCTTGAGCATCAGTTCTTCTTTTTCGCTATCAATTTCATAGCGGTATACTGCAAGGTTTTTTTCATAGCCATTTTTAGTTGATGTGTAATACAGCGATTTTTCGTTCTTTGAAAAAAACGGCTGCATATGGCGTTCGCCTTCAGCCAGACGCAGCGGAATCTGGGAACCTCCCTTTTTGGACAAGGCATAAAGCTGCGTATTTTCATCCCCGTCCCGGTCAAAGCCTGCAAGGATAAAATCCGCCCGGCTGTTATAAGCCAGACTGCCGCATGCCTGATTTACGGTTGTCAGAGGATATGGATAGTGGTTTGGAAGATCCATCGCCCACAGATTATAATGGCCTCCGATATTTGTACTGAAAACGAGCTGATTGCCATCAGGTGAAACGATGAAATCCTGAATGGACAGCACGTTCAAAAATTGCTCGACATCCGGCTGATTAAAAGTAATCATTATGTACACCCCTCAAAAAAATCATTTCGTGTTCTTATTCGACAAAAAGAAATAAATTCCTTCACCGTATTAGTGTAAAATAATTTTATTATGTAAACTTAATGTCGTACTTAAAGGCCCCTTCCAGGACCTTATTTTTCTTTCATCTGAATGAATCTTAATCCGGTCTGCAAATTGGAAAACGTCTGAATACTGTCCATTGAAACACCAAGATTGATAAGTGTCTGTGCGATCTCCGGCCTGATCCCGACAATCATGCACTGTGCACCGAGGAGTTTTACCGCTTCGGCTGCCTGAATCAGATGATTCGCCACATATGTATCAACAACGGGAACCCCTGTTATCTCCATAATGACGTAACGGCATTGATAGGTTTCCACACTGTGCAGCAGATTTTCGGTAATAACGGCAGCGCGTTCATCATGAACCGCACCGATTAACGGAAGGATGCAAACATCTTTTGATATAGGGATAATTGGTGCCGAAAGCTCATTAATCATGCTGTCCTGTTTTCTGTATGCTTTATTCCAGCAGTCCGTGCAGATCTTAACGAGCTCTGCAATCATCGGATCAAACCAGCTGTCCGTTTTCTCATAAAGCTCATCTGCACTGGCCGAATCCTCCATTTCATCAATAATTGTGCGTTTAAACTGCTGAATGGACGTGACCAAATACTTCAAACACTCTTCTTCCCTGTAGTGCCTGTCAATCCATTCTTTAAAGAAATGAACAGCCTCATTTTCCGATTGGCTGATTTGACTGAAAATGATCTGGAACGTTCTCCGCTTATCCTCTTCCGTTAAAAAATTCGGGCTGGCTACCTTTCCTTCCCATCTCTGAAAAAGCAGCTCCTCGTTCCGGTTCATCATGTCAATTACTTGCTGCATATACATTCCCCCAACTTTCTTTGCTATTGTACCGTACCCTCTGAAGCATCTCTCTCAAACGCTGTGTACAAGCTTTTTAGTAGGGAAATTCTAAATCTGACTCTATTGTTCCTTTTATTTTTTTCAGGAAGCTGTCCTTTCCGTTCAGCCAATCTTTGAAGTCAATTGAAACCGGCTCCCTGTCTCCCCCTGCGCCTATAAGGACTTGGAGTGTTTCAGGTACATATACAGCTGTATGAAGAGTTCCAGCCCAGTTGCCGTACTCTTTTTTGAATATGACACCATCTGTCCGGTTGAAAAAAGCAAAAGCGTCTTTCGGGTTCAGCTCTGTATGAAATCGCCCCTCTATCCTCTTCTTTCTTTGCATGGTTTCTTCAAGACGATGCCTGTTTTCAGAACGTTTATCACCCAATTCAAAATGATTGGTGCAGGCAAGCTTTTGCCCTCTTTTCACCTGAACGCCTTTGCTTGACGCTTCAGCAATAGCTGCATGCCCTGACGAGTCATAGAGGGAATAGTTAAATGCGTGGCGGTGAGGGATATCTTTCAGCAGCCAAATGGCTTCCTCAGTTGATTTGCACGTATCGAGCAGCATTCTTGCAATGCTGCAGCAAATAAACCCGTCACCCGGCTTGAGACGGTTCACAAAGTGATAGCCGACTGCAAGTCCCTTTTCATTCATTCCGTCCATGCGTCCGATCATCCGCGTCGCAAACCCTATGCTTGCATAGGCGGATTCCGGCTGCCAGATTAAAAACCTGCCTTCATATGTCTTTGGGTGATAATCGTAGTTTCTCGCATAAATTCCATCCTGCATCAGTGCGCTGCAACCTGACTTTTTCCAGTCTCCCTGATAGCCGCTGTATTCATGGATGACATCCGCTAGAGGCCACTCCATTCCCTCTGAAAGCCCTTCAAGCTCCGTCCACAAACCCGGGGCAAAAGATTCTATAAGGCGCTTTGCCTCCTTTAATTCTGTACTGTAGGACTTTGCAGATTTCACGCGTCTCTTTTTATGATTTTCAAAAAGGTTTGATCCCCTGTGGATCTTTCCCTGCTTCACGCCAAGGTCAAAATAAGTGCCTCTCCCCTGGATAATTTCCACTTCGATTTTTGTCATAACGATCACTCTCCGTTACTCTATCATGAATGATTTTATCGGCAGAAACAAATTCTAATGAGCAGATTTAATGATTTTGTGCGAAAGCAGAAGTATGATGATAGATGAACGAAAACATACGGAGGTTGAGACTAATGAATTCAGAGTATAAGCAGCTCCTTCAGCCATTTTCATTTAAGAATGGCGTTCAATTAAAGAACAGGATTGTCATGGCCCCCATGACAAACTTTTCCTCAAACGATGACGGCACTGTGACAAAAGCAGAAACGGATTACTACAGCCGCCGTTCAGGCGGACCCGGGATGGTCATTACTGCATGCGCCTATGTGACTCCAAGCGGAAAGGGCTTCCCGGGAGAGTTCGGCAGTGATACTGACGATATGATTCCTTCCTTAAAACAGCTGGCTGCAGCCATTAAAGAAAAAGGCTCAAAAGCCATCATGCAAATCTTCCACGGAGGACGAATGGTCCCCGCTGAACTGGTTCCAGGAGGAGATGTTGTGAGCGCAAGCAATGTGCCGGCCGAGCAGGGACACCCATCCGGCGAGGCGCCTGTGCCGCGTGCTTTAACAATAGATGAGATCCGCTCCATCATCGATGACTTTGGAGAATCAACGCGCCGCGCCATTCAGGCAGGATTTGACGGCGTTGAAATTCACGGCGCAAATGGATACCTGATTCAGCAGTTCGTATCGCCGCACAGCAATCGGCGCGAAGACGAATTCGGAGGTTCACTTGAGAAAAGACTTGCCTTTCCTTTGGCTGTAGTTGATTCTGTTAAAAAAGCAGCAGCCGAATTTGGTGATGAGAACTTTCTAGTAGGATACAGATTTTCTCCGGAGGAGCCGGAAACGCCTGGGATCACAATGGAGGATACCCTTGCACTGGTTGATGCCCTGAAAGAGAAGAATCTTGATTATCTTCATATTTCATTAATGGAATACTGGTCAGCTCCAAGAAGAGGAATTGATGATACCCGCTCAAGGCTTGAAATTATTCAGGAACGGGTTGGCGACAGCGTTCCCCTTATTGGCGTAGGGTCCATATACACCCCTGATGACGCGGTAAAAGCAATGAATACCGGGGTTCCTCTTATTGCACTTGGCAGAGAGCTGATTATCGACCCTGACTGGGTTCAAAAGATTGAAGAAGGACAGGAAGATAAAATTGAAACCCAGCTTGATAAACAGGCGCAGGATCGTCTTGTTGTTCCTGATCCGCTGTGGCAGGCAATAATAAACGCGCCAGGCTGGTTCCCTGTTAAAGAATAGAATGTACACAAAAAGAGCATCTTTGCAGATGCTCTTTTTTGTGGAGTCTATATCGCTTATTTTCAGGGTTCAGCATGGTGTTGAACGGACGATTCTGCTTTTCTGGTGTCCAGCTCCATCAGCCAACTCCTCTGCCAGAACAGAAAATCCCCAAATGCAAAGTGCGCCTTCGAGGATTTTCTTTATCTGACTCCCGGAGCTGAACGGCTGATTCCGCTTTTCGCATTGTCCAGCTGCGCCTCCTAGTCCTTCTGTCAGAACAAAATCACCGAAAAAGTCAAGACCGGACTTTTTCGGTGATTTCTTATCTGACTGAAAGGATTGAACAGTCGGCTCCGCTTTTCTTGTTACCCTTCAATCAGCAACGACTCTGGATCTTCAAGAAGGTCTTTGATTGTCGCAAGGAAGCTTACGGCTTCTTTTCCGTCGACGATGCGGTGATCGTAGGAAAGCGCAATGTACATCATTGGGCGGTTTTCCATTGTATCCTTATCGATTGCAACAGGGCGAAGCTGGATTTTATGCATGCCCAAAATTCCAACTTGCGGTCCGTTAAGAATTGGTGTTGACATCAGGGAGCCGAAAACGCCTCCGTTTGTAATCGTGAATGTGCCGCCTGAAAGGTCAGCAATTGTCAGCTTGTTTTTCTGTGCTTTACCGGCAAGATCACTGATATCCCCTTCAATTTGGGCGAATGATTTGCGGTCTGCATCGCGGACAACAGGGACGACAAGGCCTTCAGGAGCAGAGACAGCAATGCCGATATCATAGAATTTTTTGATGATCAGCTGATCTCCCTGAATCTCAGCGTTGAGAAGCGGGTATTTTTTAAGAGCTGCGATTACTGCCTTTGTAAAGAATGACATAAATCCAAGACGCACATCGTGCTGTTCAAAGAATTTGTCTTTACGGCGCTTGCGGATGTCCATAACAGCAGTCATGTCCACTTCATTAAACGTGGTCAGCATCGCTGCTGTCTGCTGAACTTCCACAAGGCGTTTTGCGATTGTTTGTCTGCGTCTTGACATGCGCTCAATTTCTACCGGCTTGTCATAGGAATCTGCTGTTACGGCAGGTTTCGCTTCAGGTTTAGGAGCAGCTGGCGCCTGCGGCTTAGCTTCTGGCGAATAAGCCTCTACATCATGTTTGCGCAATCTTCCAAGCGGATCTCCTGATGGAACCTGGGAAAGGTCAATCCCTTTTTCCCGTGCAAGCTTGCGGGCAGACGGAGAAGCAATCGGTCGCTGTGACTTCGCTTCTTGCTGTTCTTGCTTTACAGGTGCAGACGGCTTTGGCTGCTCTTCCGTTTTCACTTCTTGTTTAGGCTCTTCAGGTTTTGACTCAGGAGCTTTTTGCTCTTCACCAGAAGAAGCTGCGCCGTTTTCATCAATCTCGGCAATCACTTCACCCACTTGAACCGTGTCTCCTGAATCTTTAACAACCTCTTTCAGCACACCAGAATAATCAGCTGTCAGTTCAACGTTTACTTTATCGGTTTCAAGTTCAACCAGATATTCCCCTTTTTCAACGTAGTCTCCCGGCTGTTTCAGCCATTGTGCGATTGTTCCTTCTGAGATGGATTCAGCTAATTCTGGTACGATTACTTGTGCCATGATTAAATTCTCCCTTCGTTTTTCCACGTCAATGCTTCAGTCACGATGCGTTCCTGATCTTTTTTATGAACGTTTGGATCTCCCTCTGCGGTTGAAGATCTTCTCTTTCTGCCGATATACTTCACTTTTGTCTGTGCCGGCGAAACTTCCCGTAGTTCCGGTTCAATGTATGTCCATGCACCCATGTTCATTGGCTCTTCCTGTACCCATACAATCTCTTCAAGAGCTTCATATCTTCCCAAAATAGCTGCTATTTCTTTTTTCGGGAAAGGATACAGTTCTTCCACTCTTACAAGGTGAATACTGTCAGCTTTGTTTTCCATTGCGTTCAGTTTGTCCGTTAAGTCTGTTGCGATTTTTCCGCTGCAAAGGACAATTCGCTTCACTTCTGAATGGTTCAGGCCGAGTCCTGGCTGTTCAATAACTGAACGGAATCCACCAGCGCTCATTTCATCTATAGTTGAAACAGTCTGTGCGTTTCGCAGCAAGCTCTTTGGCGTCATGATGACAAGCGGTCGCACTTCCTCGCGTTTAAGCAGAGCTGCCTGTCTTCTTAAAATATGGAAATATTGCGCTGCGCTAGTCAGGTTGGCAACTGTCCAGTTGTTTTCTGCTGCAAGCTGAAGATAGCGCTCAAGTCTCGCACTTGAATGCTCCGGCCCCTGTCCCTCGTACCCGTGCGGAAGAAGCATCACAAGACCTGATTTTTGTCCCCATTTTGCGCGGCCTGCAGAGATGAACTGGTCAAAGAATACCTGGGCGGCATTGGCAAAATCTCCGTACTGTGCTTCCCAGAGCACAAGTGTTTCTGGAGCAAAGACGTTATATCCGTATTCAAATCCGAGCACAGATCCCTCAGAAAGCGGACTATTATGAACGGCAAATGATACGTTAGATTTACTTAGTTTATGCAGCGGTGCATAAACATTGCCTGTCTCGCTGTCATGCAGGACAAGATGTCTTTGGGAGAATGTGCCGCGCTCTGAATCCTGTCCTGAGAGGCGGATCGGTGTACCGTCTTCAAGGATCGTTGCAAACGCAAGCGTTTCAGCAAGAGCCCAGTCAGCCTTTTGCTCACCTGCAAAGATGTTCGCCCGGCGCTCTAAAATGCGCTTAAGCTTATCAAACACATGAAAATCTTCCGGCCATTTTACAAGTTCATCATTAATTCTGAGCAGAGCTTCTTTCTCTACAGCCGTTTCAATTGCCGGCAGCCCGTTGATAACGATTTCAGGAAGTTCAATATCATGTACCTGAGTGACTTTTTTAGAAGGCACTTTTTGGTAAGCTGCATCAAATTTATCCAGTACCTGCTGATCAATTTCTTCTATTTTTTCTTTCGTAGCATATCCTGCTTCTTCAAGCTTCTTCGCATAAAGGGCCCGCGCAGTAGGATGCTTGCGGATTTTTTCGTAAAGCTGCGGCTGCGTCGTCATCGGCTCATCCATCTCGTTGTGGCCGAAGCGGCGGTAGCCGATCAGGTCAATCAGGAAGTCGCGGTTAAACAGTTTGCGGTATTCGATCGCCATTAGAACAGCTGCAAGGCAAGCCTCCGGATCATCTGCATTAACGTGAACGATCGGAATTTCATACCCTTTGGCAAGGTCACTTGCATACTTAGTCGACCTTGAATCCATGCTTTCTGTCGTAAAGCCGATCATGTTATTTGCAATAATGTGAATGGATCCGCCTGTCTGGTAGCCTTTCAGCGAGTTCAGGTTCAGTGTCTCCGCTACAATTCCTTCTCCAGGAAACGCTGCATCCCCATGAATAATAATTGCCATAGATTCTTTTACGTCATGCTCTGGGTAGCCGGCTGTTTTGCGGTTATCCTGTGCGGCACGCGTATAGCCCATGACAATCGGATCAACATACTCCAGATGGCTTGGGTTGTTTGCTAGAGTCAGTCTCGCCCTTTTCGTGCTTTCATCTGTAATCTGTCTGTCAGCGCCAAGATGATATTTTACATCTCCGCTCCAGCCATAGTTGATGCCTACAGAACCTTCAGATGGCACAAGCTCCTTGTTTGGAGAATGCTGAAATTCTGAAAAAATAATTTCATACGGTTTTTTAAGGACATGGGCAAGAACATTCAGACGCCCTCTGTGCGCCATTCCGATGTTTACATTGTGTGTGCCTGCGTGAACTGCATTAGAGATAAGTTCATCAAGCATCGGAACAAGCATATCAAGCCCTTCAATTGAGAACCGCTTCTGTCCGACAAACGTGCGGTGAAGGAATTTTTCAAATCCTTCAACTTCAGAGAGACGGCGAAGTATGGAAAGACGCTTTTCGTTTGTGTGGCTTTTGAAAATTTCTCCTGATTCAACCATTTTTTTCAGCCAGTATTTTTCTTCAAAACGGTGAACATGGGAAAATTCAAAAGCAATGGTTTTTGTATAAACTTCTTTTAAGTAAGTAATTGCCTGAAGTCCGTTCGTCACATCCTGCGGTGCATCCGCACACAGAATCGACGCTGGAATTTCTTCAAGATCTGCTTCTGTAAGCCCGTAATCCTTCAGCTTAAGAAACTCTTTTCCAGGGTTTTCAAAAGGATAAATAGATGCGTTTAAGTGTCCGTAAGTGCGGATATCATCAGCGAGCTTGACTGCATAGGCAATCTTCTTCATCTTGTCCGCACTAGGCACGCCCCCTGCAGCCGGAACAGCCTCTGGTGCTGCCTGCTGCGGTGATTCATCCCAGCCGTTAAACATTTCTCGCAATTCGGCGTCAACCGATTCCGGATCCTGTTTATACTGATCAAACAGTTCCAGGACATAGCCAAGGTTCGGGCCATGAAAATCTTCAAGTCGAATCTTGCGCTTTGTTGTAGTTCCTGACATCTTACATTACCCCCAGCAATGGTATTGAATCTGCTTTCAAGCAGATCCAATTGGATATTATTGTAATATACTATCCTTTCATTCAAAGAATGATAGGTTTGGATTAAAACGCTTCCATTTCCATTTTAACACTCCCTGGCTTTTTTATCAAAGGAGTATCATAAGAAAATTAAAAATAATAGTGAAAAACAAAAATTAATAATGATTCTTCATGAGACCGCAGCCCTGAATTTCGACTGACTGCCAAAAAATAGCTTGTTATCCGACAAAAACCCCCATATTTTTGCCAATTTCCTTTTCTTACAGCCAACCGCACCCGCATTTTTGTACTGTTCTTTCTTTTATCTGTTTTCCTGTCAGATCAGATCCTCCATACAAGGATGAATATTGTTTAGATTTGAGTATTTCATAATAATATTTGAAAGAAAAAAGCGCCTCATCACGAGACGCTTATCAGGCATGAATACTTTTTTGAAGCAATTTTTTCAAAACAGGAAACAAGACTTCCGGAAGCGTGTCAATATCCGGAACAACAATGCTGAACTTCCCATATATGTTCTGGATTGTTTTCTGCTGTCCTTCATCAATTTCGCCGTTTGAAAGGAAAATATTTATCACTTCAATTCCGCGCTTTCTGGCTTCAAGCACCGCTTCATGTGTGTCGATGATCCCGTTCTGCTCATACCCTGAAGCGGCCGGTTCACCATCTGAGAAAACCAGCATAAATTTTTGGCTCTCACTTCTTTGCATCAGCTGTTTGGTCATATGGCGAATTGCATAGCCGTCGCGGTTATCCTCTTCCGGCTGCAGCTGGAGGATCTCCGGCCCCCTCTTTTTTTGAAGGGACGAACCAAAGTCAATGACCGTCTTAAAGTGGTTTGGCTGGCTTGTTTCGGTGGCTTCATTTGTATCTTCCCAAAAACCGGTTACTTGATGGACGACAGTTACCGATTTAAGGGCTTCATGAAACAGTGTAATCCCGAGCTTCGTCTGCTCCATTTTGTCAAACATGGAAGCAGAGCAGTCAACGAGCAGGCAGAAGGCAGCATCAATCTGCGCTGAAGGCTGATTTTTCTTATAGAACAGACGAGGATTATCATCCGTTAAAAGCTTCAGCAGTTTCTTGCTCAATCTCCCTGTGTGCAAATCGCTTCTTGGGGAAATTTTTTTATGTTCCAGGGTTTTTTCAATCATTTGCTTTAATTTTTTTTGATAAGGGGCGATGATTTCTTTTTTCTCGCGGTAGGAGACCTGTTCATCAGCAGAAGGCAAGTCCGGAACTGTAAAAACAGGAATGGCATATTTGTTTTCTTTGCCAAATGCTTCATTTCCGCCTTTTTCCTCCCTGTTTTCTGCATTCTCCATGGCTTCGATCTCCGAATAATCGTTTCTGGCTGTCTTTTTGGATGACCCCTGCACCATTCCCAGTGCCTGATCTCCGTCATCCCCTTCCCTTACGCCTTCACCCAGCAGGTCAGTTTTCGTTCCCTGCTCAAGATCAAACTGAAGAAAACTTTTCGTTGCCTCGCTTGTTTCCCGGTGCCATGTTGGAAGCTTGTCTTCATGGACATCCTCATCATCATCTTCTCTTTCTTGCTTGAGAATATCATCATTTTTAAGTTTTGATTTTCTTTTCATTTCATCAAATGTCATAGCCTCATCGGCTGCCGCATAGTCAAGAACCGGAAGATGAAAATACATGTTCAGCATATCAGCCTCGAGAAGATCCTCAAGCACCTCTGTGACAGAGAGAACAATTTTGCTGATGGCTGCTGTTTCTTTTGCCTCGTAAAAAGATAAGATCTCTCTTTCTAAAAAAGGAACGGCAAGGTCAATGGACTCACTTAGTGACGGAAAAACCTCCAGGGGTGAATCCGATGTAGCTTTTAAATAGAAAGCGTTGTAAAGTGCATCTGTTAAAATGGTCCGTTCCTGATTTATAATCAGCTGGCTTTTAAAAAACCGCCTGTACATTTCCCTTCTTGCCGCAAATACACGCACAGTGCCGGGTCTTTCTTTTTTGCAGGCTTCCTCGAGGCGCAAATCCTCAAGCATGACGAAAAGCTGCTTGGCAAAGCTTGAAAGCGAAAGGTTCTGTGCAGCTTTTACAAAGGAATCAACAGCTTGATAATCCGTATACCTGCTGCTTCCGATGCTCCGGAGAAACACATCGCTTTTCAGTCCGTTCACCATATCCTTGCGGGGACGATTGTCCCAGAAATGGCTGATATGCACTTTTTTAGTGAACGGGTCAAAATAGGACTGCACGGCAAATTCAACTTCTGTCTCATCGCTGCGTGTCAGTGTTTTTGCAAGATCCGACAGCTCCATAAAAAGAAAGGAATCTACCCGTTTATCATTGAATTTAATGTATTTCATGACAGATCCCCTTTATGCAAACAGCGTTTCTGCAATATTACGGATCGCTGCCTTTTCCCTGTCATCTTCAAGTTTCTCAGTAATTCCGCGTGAGATCGCACGCAAAGGCGGAAGATAGACGGCAAGGTCGCATGTATCAATCAAGGCCCGTACTGAAGCGGCTTCTTCTGAAATTTGTCCGTTTTGCACCTGTAAGAGTAAATCAGATGACAAAGTGACAAATTGGGACAGAAGTTTTTCATCTTTCAATTTCGACTGTGTGCGAAGAACGGATTTCAGCTGGTCTCCCTGAATATACGGAACTTCTATCACAACAAAACGGTTTTTCAGTGCTTCATTCAGAGGTACCGTGCCGACATACCCTTCATTAATGGCAGCAACTGTGCCAAAGCCTTCTGAGGCGCGGATGACTTCCCCCGTAAACGGGTTCGTGATCATCTTACGGTAATCAAGCACTCCGTTTAAGATAGGAAGCGTTTCAGGCTTCGCCATATTGATTTCATCTATATAAAGCAGATGGCCTTTTTTCATCGCATGGATGACAGGCCCCTCAATAAACTCAATTGATGTTTTCGCCCCCTCTTGCGAAATGGTTTTATAGCCAAGGAGTGCCTCGGCATCAAGGTCGACACTGCAGTTAATGCTGTGCATCGGCTGTCCGAACAAATTGGAAAGGGTTTCGGCAAGCTTGGTTTTTCCAGAGCCTGTAGGTCCTTTTAATAGAACGTTTTTCCCAAGCGAGAGGGCAATCATTGCATCAAAGAGGACCGCATCCTCTGAAGGCATATAGCCTCCTTTTCCGATCAAGTATGAGTCCCCGCTGTTTTTATAGGATTCTGCCCGCTTCCTGATATCTGCCAAAAGCTGCTGCGGAAGGTTCATGGCTTCTAATTGTAAGGTCATTGTAGGTTGTTCCCTTCTCTCGTTCAAATTTCTCTGCCCCAGTATACTAGAAAAAAACGCATGACTCAAAGGGATTGTCTTTTGCAAGCGTGTTCAAAGAAAAAACCGATTATAACTGGTGGATTGCTGGTCGGAAGTGCTACATTAATTGATAAAAAAGAGGTGAATCTATGTTTAGTTTGTGGGCAGCTCTTATAGCTTATGCTGTATTTTTTGCGCCGGGAAAGAGCGGCGAGGAAGATGATATCATGAAACACCTTTTGACTGGTTCTTTTGAACAGGCAGATCCGCTCGTTGTTATGGTGTTCTCATTTTTAGGGATTTTCCCAATGATCTTTGCTCTTTTGATTTTGCCGAATGATACCCGGAAGCTTCCGGCCTGGCCGTTTGTTCTCGGTTCATTTGCCCTTGGAGCTTTTTCGCTGCTTCCTTACTTCTTTTTGAGAAAGGAGCGTAAGCATATAGAAAGGAAATTCTCAGAAAAAACGAAAAGGCTTCGTGATTCAAAGTTGGTGATTTTGATTCTTGCCGTGCTTACTGCCGGTCTATACCTTTTCGGCATCTTTATGGGGTCAATAGAGAGATATTCAGAGGCCTTTCAATCTTCGCAGCTGGTCAGTGTGATGACAGCTGACCTGTTTGTTTTAACATGGCTTTCGTGGTATGTGCTTAAACATGAATACAAAATGGGCACAAGAGCCTTCTATTCTTTTATTCCCGTTCTCGGTCCGCTTTGTTTGCTGCTTCTAAAAGAAAAAAAATAAGGGTGAAGACATCCTTCACCCTAGTTTCAAAAAGCTTATTCAGCGAAACAGTCCGGATACAATCTCGAATGACCGCAGGCGTTCGTGATGGTCGTAAATGGAAGCATTGACCATAATTTCGTTTGCTCCGGTTTCTTCTATGAATGTTTCAAGTTTCTCTTTTACCGTGCTTTCACTGCCGACAATGGATGAACCAAGCTGCTGATGAATGGCAGCTTTTTCATATGGCGTCCACAGCTCTTCCATATTTTCAACCGGCGGCTGCATTTTTCCGGGACGATTGCGGACAAGATTCAAAAACTGCTGCTGCATGGAAGTCGCCAGATAGGCTGCTCTTTCATCTGTATCAGCCGCGATGATGTTGGCGCCTACCATTGCGTAAGGTTCGTCTAGCACTTCTGACGGCCTGAAGCTGCTTCTGTACAAATTCATTGCGGGCACCGTATGCTCTGGAGAAAAATGACTGGCAAAAGCAAATGGCAGGCCAAGTCTTCCTGCAAGCTGTGCGCTGAAGCCGCTTGAACCCAAAAGCCAAATTGGCACATTCAGGCCTTTTCCCGGCACAGCTTTAACATGAGCTGCCTCTGTCGGGTTAAAGTATTCTCTTAATTCATCAAGCTGTTCAGGGAAATCTTCCCCATTGCTCATGTTTTCTCTACGCAGTGCCCGTGCTGTTAACTGGTCAGTTCCCGGAGCCCGTCCAAGCCCAAGATCAATTCTTCCAGGGTAAAGCGATTCAAGCGTTCCAAATTGCTCTGCGATGACAAGAGGAGAATGATTCGGCAGCATAATCCCGCCTGACCCAACACGTATGGTCGAGGTTCCTCCGGCAACATGGCCGATCAGCACAGCAGTTGCAGAGCTTGCGATTCCTTCCATATTATGATGCTCTGCCAGCCAGAAACGGTTATAACCCCACTTCTCCGCGTGCTGGGCAAGATCCAGTGTGTTTTTAAAAGCACCTGATGGCGTGCTCCCTTCTACAACAGGAGCAAGATCCAGAATTGAAAGCTTTACATCTTTTTTTGTATTGGACATAAAAAGTCCTCCTTCTAGTACATCTTAAAGACGAATTTATAGAAACTTACAAAAAGTAAGCGCGTGTGATTGGTATCTATTTTAACAAGGAAGAAGGATAAAAGAAACTAATTCGACTCCAGTCGGCTGCTTCCGGTTTGAAAAGCTTCTGCTAGCAGCCTGTACGACTCACGTTTTTCTTTAAAATCGTAAATGTTGGTCAGGATAAGGGCTTCATCTGTCTGATAGTCATCCGCTATCCGCAGCAGGTCCTCCTTTATCCTTTCCGGAGTGCCGATCAGCATTCGCTTTCGGTTCATTCGTATTTTGTTCTTTTGATCCTCATTAAACGTTATCTTTCGGGCTTGATCCGGAGGTATGATTCTTGTATCTCCCCCGCTTTCAACCTGGAGCAGCCAGGCATCCTGACTGCTTGCCAGATACTCGGCCTTCTCCTGAGATTCAGCGCAGACTGCAAAAATGCAGAAATTTGTCTTCGGTTCTTTTAAATTGCCCACTGGCTGAAATTGCTCTCTGTAATCTTCCATAGCTTTTTTCCCGCCGACCGGGTTGATAAAGTGCCCGTATGTAAATGCCATCCCGTGTTCAGCTGCCACTCTGGCTCCTCTGTGCGATATTCCGAGCAGCCACAAATCCGGAGAGGACGACAGCGGATCCGGCATCGCCTGTACACCAGAAAAAGCATGATCCTCCGGCAGGCCGCTGCTTAAGTAACCCCTTAAGTCCTTTAGCTGTCTTGGAAATTCGTTCATGCTCTTTCGCAGGCCGTCTGTCAGTGCAAGACGTGTTTCTGCCGAGCCTCCCGGAGAACGTCCAATGCCAAGGTCAATCCTGTTTGGAAAAAGCGTTTCAAGCGTACGAAACGTTTCAGCTACTTTCAGCGGACTGTACTGAGGGAGCAGCACACCTCCGGATCCGACTTTTATCCGTTCTGTATGAGAGGCAGCATGTGCCATCAAAATTTCCGGCGCTGTGCTTGCAAGACCGCTCGTGTTGTGATGTTCTGCAAACCAATACCGGCAATAGCCCAGCTTTTCAGCCTCTTTTACCAAGTGAAGGGATTGTGTAAGCGCATCTTTGGCTGTAAACCCTTCTGAAATGGGTGACTGGTCTAATATACTAAGTTTCATTGCATCTGATCCTCCCACTGGTGTAATGCCGATTATGCTGAAAAAAAGCGTCCATCTAAATAGATTTATCGCAGCGGTCTTTAAAAATCAAGCAATTGAACTGCGTGGAAACAAAAACAGATCCCTCAGGACCTGCCTTCTGCTATTCTTCCGGCTTCATGACAATCGAAGTAACAAGCCCAACCACAGCGATGGTTATACAGGAAAAAACAAAACTCCTCAATTCCAGTGTTTTATATCCCGCAAGAACGACAAGCCCGTCTACTAAAAGGATTGCGATGCCGATATTTAAGCTGGTATAGTCTGAAATCAGCCGTGCAAGCAGATCTGTCCCCCCGGTGCTTGTATCATTTCTGAGCATAATCCCGATTCCTATTCCTATAACGCATCCGCCTATTAATGAACTTAAGAAGATTGGCAGATCAAATGACGTCCTCAGAGGATCAAGCAGATCAATAAAGAACGCAGAAACGAGCAAACCATGAAAACTGCTGTAAAAATACGCCGGCTTATAAAACCAGGCATACATGCATAGCGGAATGCTGAACAATAAAATGCATAATCCAGTCTTAAAATCAAAGTAATAATGCATAATAAGCGCCGCACCATCCACACCGCCGTCAATCAGATGGTGAGGGACAAGAAACCCGTTAATGCCTATGCCGATCAGCAAACTTCCTATTAAAATGGCGGCTATCTTCTGTGTGATAAGCATCACCTTGCCTAAGAAAAGAGTCTTCTAACTATATGTCCAGGCATATTCTTTCAGAAGCATCTTTTTCAGACCGGCAAAATCAACCGCCGCAAATCGTTACTTCTCCCCTTCTGCACTCTTTTCGTAGAGCACTTCCTTTGTGGAATAAATCGTCACCGTCACACTCGAGCTGTAAACAGCGGCCATGATGAGAACAGGCTCGCTGTACTTATTGGTGAACTTGAAATCAGGACCATACCAGCTGACCGTCGCATCCCTACCCTTAGGCACATAGGGAACATTCCTGGAATGGGAAAACCGTTCAATTATTTTTAGGCCTGCATTGTCTGTCGCATTAAACAAGGTAGACGAAACCTGGCAGATTCCGCCGCCAATTCCTTCCGCAAGCTCGCCTCTAATGATAATTGGAGCTTTCATATAGCCTTTTGCAGCCGTTCTGTTCCCTACAACACCATTAAAAGAGAAGGTTTCTCCCGGAAAAACAACTGTATTATTAATGGCGTCTGCAGCAAGGATTATATTTGTTGATCTTTGTACATTTCGTTTGTTAAAAAAAGTAGCATAGCTGCCGATCCGTGCTGAACGGATGCTTTTTAAAAGATCACTGTCCACCCTGGGGTATAAATCCATTTTTGGCGCCTGGACCGTCATCGGCCCTTTCCCGTAAAAAAAGGAATATAAAAGTTCGCGGAATTTTTCTTTGTGCAGCCTGTAGCCTTTTTTTTCCTGTATAATCGCGCCTGATTTACTTACCTGGGCATTCACAGGGGGCTTGTACATCACATTGTCAATTCTCGTTGACATCTGATTTATTTTTTCATCGTCCAATATGTACATTTCTTCAGTAAGCTGCGCCAGATCTTCCTTTGAAATTGTCCCGATAATTTCGTTCTGGTCTTTAATCATCAGACTGTCATGATCGGGCTGCTGAGTCAGCGCAATCAGCAAAGCGAAAAAAGCCATTTTCATACATCATCACTCCCCTGCTTACTATTGGCTGGAGAGCATGACTTTATGTATGATTTTCGAACATTTTCACCTTAAAACATGATAGAATTCCAGATTGATTGAATTATAAGAAAGTTGACTTTTATAGAGGAGATGCGTTATGATTTTTCTTATCTTTTGCTGAACAAATTCAACATTTTCAAACTGACTGCTAACGATTTTTAAAAATGGATAATACTTGATTACTAGAGGTGAAAAAAATTGAACAAATTACTTGCTAAGGGTTTTTTAAATAAGCATCTTGGCTTTTTTATTTTCGCTGTAGTCCTGCTGTGGATTAAAACCTATGCTGCTTATCAAACTGAATTCTCACTCGGCATTGATAATGCCATTCAGCAGTTTCTGCTGTTTGTTAACCCGATTAGCTCTGCTGTTCTGTTTTTAGGATTAGCTCTTTTTGCAAAAGGAAAAAAGGCGTTTATCTGGATCATCATTATTGATTTCCTAATGTCCTTCCTTTTATATGCGAACCTTGTCTACTACCGTTTCTTTAACGATTTTATTACAGTCCCAACTTTGACGCAGACAAAGAATGCAGGCGATCTTGGACAAAGTCTCGGAGCTCTTGTTAAACCTTATGATGTCCTGTACTTCCTGGATGTTGTCATTTTGATGGTTCTTGTATTCGGGAAATTTGTAAAACCGGAAAATGTTCGAATGAAAGGCAAAAGAGTAGCGACTGTGATCGTTTCAGCTTTTGTTCTTTTCGGAGCAAATCTTGCTCTTGCTGAAATGGACCGTCCGCAATTACTGACACGCACTTTTGACCGAAACTACCTTGTGAAATACCTTGGAATGTACAACTACACAATTTATGATGCGATTCAAAGTTCTAAGTCTTCCGCTCAGCGCGCACTTGCTGACAGCAATGACGTTACAGAAGTACTGAACTATACAAAAGCAACACAGGCCAAGCCAAACCCTGAATATTTCGGCAAAGCTGAAGGCATGAACGTCATCTATATTTCACTTGAATCGCTGCAGACATTTGCGATTGATTACAAAATCAACGGCGAAGAAGTAACGCCGTTCTTAAACTCACTGACGAAAGACAAAAATACTCTTTACTTTGATAACTTCTTCCATCAAACCGGCCAGGGTAAAACATCTGACGCCGAGTTTATGGTAGAAAACTCATTATACCCTCTTCCGCAGGGAGCTGTTTTTACAACAAAAGCTGAAAACACGTATCAGGCAGCACCGGCAATCATGGATCAAAAGGGTTATTCAACCGGCGTATTCCACGGCAACTACAAATCGTTCTGGAATCGCGATGTCATGTATAAATCACTGGGATATGAACAATTCTTCGACGCTGAGTATTACTCAATGAAAGAAGAAGATGTTGTGAACTACGGATTAAAAGACAAACCATTCTTTGAAGAGTCCATTCCGCTCCTAAAATCAATGGAGCAGCCGTTTTACACGAAGTTCATTTCATTAACGAACCATTTCCCTTATCCGATTGAAGAAGATGAGGCTACCATTGACCCTCATACAACCGGAGACGGGTCAGTTGACCGCTACTTCCAGACGGCACGCTACATGGATGAATCTCTTCAGCAGTTCTTTGAAGACCTGAAGAAATCAGGTATGTACGACAATACAATGATCGTCATGTACGGTGACCACTACGGAATTTCAGAAAATCATAACAAAGCGATGTCTCAAGTAATGGGAAAAGAAATCAACGGCTTTGAGCACGCTCAGCTGCAGAGAGTTCCGCTCTTCATTCATGCCCCTGGCTTAAAAGGCGGACAGCAGCACCAATTTGGCGGCACAGTTGATATTCGTCCTACTGTTCTGAACTTGCTTGGCGTTGATACAAAAGACTATATCCAAATGGGTACAGACTTGATGTCAAAAGACCACCAGCAAGTAGTACCGTTCAGGAACGGTGATTTCGTTACTCCTGAATTCACTTCTGTTGACGGCAAGTTTTATGATACAAAAACAGGAGATCAAGTAAAAGAGAACGAAGAAATTAAACAAACGGAAGAAATGGTAGACAAAAAGCTGACGATCTCAGATAAAATCGTCTACGGTGACCTTCTCCGTTTCCACACTCCTGAAGGCTTTAAAAAAGTTGATCCTAATCAGTACCGCTACATGGGTCCTGATGAAAAAGAAGAATAATCAAAAGCTGATGAGAACTTTTTCTCATCAGCTTTTTTGTATTCAGTTCATGATAGCTCCGCAGGCAATCCGGTTTCCTGCATTTCCTGCCGGATCCGTCTGATAATCGTCTTTCGACTCGTGGATAATCAGCGAACTTCCATCCTCATCAAGCAGGGAATTCTTTTTCCCCTGCACCAAGGTAACATCTGCAGTCTGCAGTTCCACATCCACCTTCCCCTTCTCGTTAACTTCAATGTTAGGAAGATCCCCTGCATGATAACCTTTCGGATTATCGAATCCATGCTGTTTTTTCTTCGGATTAAAATGTCCTCCTGCAGTTTTAAAATCCGGTTTATCGCACTTTCCGGTTTCATGGATATGAATGGCTTTTATGCCGGGCGGCAGCCCTTCAGCCTTCAGCCTGATCGATACGCCTTTTCCCGTGTCAGTAAATACAGCCGTTCCAATTTTAATACCCTCGCTGTTTATCATCTCTGCTGTAACCGGAGCAGCAGTCCGCCCGCTCACAGGTGCTGACTCCTCACTTGAAGCTGTGCAGCCGCTAAGCGCCGTGACAGCAGACAGTAAAACCGCTGATACAATATGTTTTTTCATGATTCAGCCTCCATTTCAAAAATTTCTCTAGTAGGTTGTGCATAATGGAGGAAATTTAAAACGGAGGAAGTGATTATGTGAACATAAGTGTTTGCTTTTTCTTTTTGAGATTTGCGGGGCTATAGAGAGGACCTTTTGAATGGCTTCTTTTATGCTGCAAGGTTATGTCATGCCTGTTTATGACCCTTCACTCGCTCTCTTTCATGCTAAAGGTTCATATCACGGCTGCTCATGACCTTTCACACACTCTCCCCCATACTGAAGAGTCATATCACGGCTGCTTTTGACCCTTCACAAACTCTCCCCCATACTGAAGAGTCATATCATGGCTGCTTTTGATCCTTCACACACTCTCCCCCATACTGAAGAGTCATATCACCCCTGCTTATGCCCCTTCACACACTCTCCCCCATACTGAAGGGTCATATCACGGCTGCTCATGATCTTTCACACACTCTCCCCCATACTGAAGGGTCATATCACGGCTGCTTTTAACCCTTCACTCGCTCTCTTTCATGCTAAAGGGTCATATCACGGCTGCTTTTAACCCTTCACTCGCTCTCTTTCATGCTAAAGGTTCATATCAAGGCTGCTCATGACCTTTCACACACTCTCCCCCATACTGAAGGGTCATATCACGGCTGCTCATGACCTCACACTCACTCTCCTCTATACCGAGGGGTCATAACTTATTGCTGAAATGCAGATATATAACATCTTTTCTAAGCATCACAATAATAAAAAAAATCCGCTCCCTCTTTTAAAAGGAACGGATTTTATGAAACACAGCGGCTTCTTATTTTAAATATCTTTTAGCTCCAAGGTATCTTGCTTTCCAGTAGGAGTTGTCCATCTTCGAAACCGTTACACCCGATGAGCTTGCGTGAATAAATTCACCATTGCCAAGGTAGATCCCCATATGGGATGGACCTGCTTTATAAGTAGTGAAATAAACGAAGTCACCTTTTTGCGGAGAGCTTACAGACGTCATAATATCCCAGTAGCCTGCAGTGCTCAGGCGGGATACGGACGTTACTTTGTTCAGTACATAGTACATATAGCCGCTGCAGTCAAAACCTGACGGGGTATTTCCGCCCCAGCGGTACGGAACTCCAATGTGTTTTTTGGCTTCGGCAATCATTGTATCTATTTTACTGCTTGCAGATGGCTTTGTTTCTTCCACTTCTTTAGGCGGCTGTGCTCCTGAACCTTTAACTTTGAGAACCTGTCCTGCATATATGGTATCAGATTTCAGATTATTCATTGCTTTCAGTTCAGCAATCGTTAAATCAAACTTATTCGCAATTTTTCCGAGATAGTCGCCAAGCTGAACCTTATATGTAGACGTTTGAGGTGTCTGGGCTGCTGGTTTTGGACTTTGCACAGGAGCTTGCGGTGCAGGTGCTGATGATGCTTTGCTGACTTTTAAAACCTGACCCGGCCGGATCAAATCTGATTTAAGGCCGTTCCAGCTTTTCAGTTCATTTACCGATACTTTATGGTTTGACGCAATGACCCAGAGTGAATCACCTGACTTCACAGTGTATGCAGCGGCAGACGCTGGCTTTTTCACTGATGCAGGTTTTGGGGCTGACGGTTTTGCATTTTGAGCACCTGAGATTTGAAGGACTTGTCCAGGGTAAATCACTTCACTCGTTAATTTATTTGTTTGTTTAATTGTTTGAATCGTTGTTTTATAGTCACGTGACAATTTCCACAGCGAATCGCCTTTTTGTATGGTTACACTTGCTGCTGAAGCTGCAGAACCAATGAGGCCTGAGCCTATGACAGCTGAAGCAGTCAACCCGAGAATCTTCTTTTTCATCTTCTGCTATGTACCTCCTTTTTCTTACTTCACTATTTTAATAGATTAGGGCATTAATTACTACAAATTTCTAAAAATAGTATGATTTTCTTACATTTTACGACGGAAAATGTCAATTTTATCCCGAAAAATCCCCGTAAAATGACATACTGATGCTTTTTTCCCTGGAGCACCTTCTGTCTGAAGTACATATACTATTTAAAAGGAAACAGGGTGTTTTGGATGGCGAAAAGATCAAGAGGCAAGACTTTATGGAGAATGGCATCACGGGCCAGAGGAACGTGTCCTATATGCGGAACACAGCGGATAAAGCTCCTTTACCCGAGCCTTCAGGACGGGCAGAAGGTAACAGTCTGCAAAAAATGCAGAAATAAATAAACCGAAAAAAAAGAGAGGTTTCCCCTCTCTTTTTACTTGCTATCACTTAAAACAGCAATCTCGTTTCTCTGAAAATACTTCATACCGTATAAAATGACGAGCAGGAGCGAAAGCGTGCCGAATATAAGGACCATATATTGCAGTCCGATCGTATCAAGAAACAGCCCTGTACCGAGCAGTACGATCTGAAACATGACCCGGTCAAGCATATTTCTGAATGAAAAGAATCGCCCATGATATTCTTTTGGTATTTTTGTCTGAAAGATGGTTGAAACGATCGGGAAGAAACAGCCTACACCAAGTCCGAATACTCCAAATGAAACAAGTGACATCCACATGATATCGCTGAAGAATAAACTTAAATGAGCAATGGAGATGATGAGCGCAAAGACAAACAGCATATGAACAGATGAAAAGCGGTGCGTAATTTTCTTCACGAAAAAAGCGCCGATCATAAAAGCGATCCCCTCTACCGTATACAGCAGTCCTTTAATGGATGTGCTGTCCTGCAGTTCACTGATGTTGATGACCATGAGATTGAAACCGCCGATAAACAGCACTGGAATGATTGTCAGGACAAGCGCTGTAATCGCAATAGGCGCAGCCTTCAGCACCGGAAGCACTTCTCTGAAGGAACCCGAACTTCCCGTACCGTTTTTTTCTTTTTTCTCTTCCTCGAAATCAAGCAGGAACGTTGCTCCGAATAGTATGGCATAGGCAGCCATAGAAAGAGCATAGATCGATGTTAAACTCATAAATACGAGCAGTGCCCCTGCCAGTGCCGTTCCAATGACCCTTGCAATGGTCGCAACGTTCATATGTACCCCGTTCATCTGTATCAGATCCTGATCCTTGACGATAATCGGAATAACAGCCTGCAAAGCAGGAAAATAAAAAGCAGCCGACAGCTGAATGCTGATCATAAACAGAACCATAAACAAAAGAGAATCAAGCCCGATTGCGATAAACATAAACACGACACTTACCATCCGTCCAAGTCCGGAGTAGATCAGCACCGTTTTTTTTGAACAGCTGTCAATCAGCCTTCCCGCCAAAGGACCGACCAGCACTCCGGCAAGTAGACCAGTAAACAGAATAAGCGATTTCATAAAGTCAGATGGCACATTTTTCTGCATGAACTCAAGGTTTCCGATAATTCCGAACCACAGTCCAAGTCCGGCAACGAACTCCCCGCTGAGCACAATCCAGACATTTTTATTTTTCCACATCGTATTGTCCCCGTTTTCTTAGCTGAACCAGCTGAATTTTCTCTATTTATACTATAGCACCGGCTGATTTATTTCGCCACACGAAAAAAAGAGACCTTATTCGGTCTCCTTTAAATCATTGTATAAAAGTTGATTAGGAACGCAGCCGTAATGACATACATCATCCAGTGAAGCTCTCTCACCCTGCCTGTAAATACTTTAAGCAGCGTATAGGAAATAAATCCGAAAGCC
This sequence comes from Metabacillus mesotrionivorans, assembly GCF_052171315.1. NCBI lineage: Bacteria > Bacillati > Bacillota > Bacilli > Caryophanales > Bacillaceae > Metabacillus > Metabacillus mesotrionivorans. Next base: position 387,980 of record NZ_JBQMFF010000002.1, read on the forward strand.
ACCCCTTCTGCGATGCTGAATGTAAGAGGCATCATAATAATCGTCAAAAATGCAGGTATCAATTCTGTCAGATCATCAAAGCGAATTTCCTTTAGCTCTGTCAGCATGAAGGCACCGATGATGACAAGTACGGGAGCAGTTGCCGCATTTGGAATGAACTGAATAAGCGGTGTGAACAGCAGTGTCAGCAAAAACAGCAGCGCGGCAAAGACTGCTTTCAGACCCGTTCTTCCGCCTTCTGCAATTCCGGTCGCATTTTCAATATAGGTGTTCATGGCTGTGCTGCCGAAAACGGCGCTTATCATTGTTCCGAGTGCACCAGTTGTAAGGGCACGCTTCATATGAGGTGTTTCACCGTTTTCATCGTTCAGATCGGCTTTTTTCGTCAGCCCGATTAACGTAGCGAGCGTGTCAAAAAGTTCAACAATTGTGAATGAAAAAATGACAGAGAAAATGCCGTATCCGATGGCTGCCATAATATCGAGCTTTAAAAACGTCAGTTCAACAGACGGCCAGTCCGTCGAAAAAATGTCGCCAGCTGATGCCGGAACAGGCGAATGGCCGGTTGCCATTGAAAGAATTGTAATGACAAAAATGCTCAAGATCAGACCGCCTTTAATGTTTCTCGACACGAGAGCGGCAGCGAGAATAAGTCCAAGAAGTGAAAGCCATGTACCTTTATCCGCGATGTTTCCCAGTGCAACATAAGTGGATTCATCAGGTACTATAATTCCTCCGTTTTTCAGGCCGATAAACGCGACAAAAAGGCCGATTCCGGCTGTTATCGATGCTTTAAGCGTTTTTGGGATAGCCGAAACGACTTTAGAACTTACCCCGGTAACCGAAAGCAAAAAGAAAACAAGTCCCGATATAAACACAGCGCCAAGTGCTGTTTCCCACGACAGGCCCTGTCCAAGCACCACCGTGTATGTAAAAAAGGCGTTGAGCCCCATCCCCGGGCCGATGACGATCGGCAAATTAGCCCATAGACCCATGAGCATTGTTGTTAAGACGATAGCCAAAATGGTACCCGCAAGTGCTGCCTCTTTCGGCATCCCCGCTTCTGACAGAATAATCGGGTTGACTAAAATGATATAACTGACAGTCATAAAAGTAGTCAAAGCTGCCAGAAATTCCGTCTTAACGGATGTATTCCGTTCATCAAGCTTGAAGTAATCATTCAGGAGTGAACGGGATTTGCTGCTGTCTTTCATGTCTATTCTCCTCCTCAATTTTTGAAGAGCGCTGTCTTACTAATGATGAAAGTTCAATCAAAGAATAAAGGCAAAGCTCGTCAATTAAAAACTATATTATATGCTTTTTACCGGAAAAAGAAAAGCCTTAATCCGAGCTGAACGGATACAGCCCCCCGTCAATCGCAAAGGACATTTTCCCCGTTTCCTCTGATACAACTAAAGCGATGGCATCTGTTTTTTCAGTTATGCCGATTGCCGCACGGTGTCTTGTCCCAATCTTTGTTCCGGAATTTTTAATGGATAGAGGGAGCACATTTGCTGCTGAAACAATCCTTGTGCCCGAAATAAGCACTCCCCCGTCATGAAGAGGATTTCCGGGATAAAAAATGCTCTCAAGAAGTGACGCTGTGAGCTCTGCATTTATCTGAACTCCGTTTTGGAGAAGCCCCTGCAGCGGATTTTCCCGTTCAATTACGATTAATCCGCCGTGCTTGTGCTTTGCAAGCTCCTGGATGACTTTGGAAAGCACCTCATAGTGCGGCGTGTATTCTGACAAGTAGGCCTGTAGATAATAGGATGATGCCTGTGCCTGCAGCTGCTGGAAGGTTTTATGCAGCTCATCGAGTTCGCAAAGAAGGCAATAATTTTTCACATGCAGCGATGACATAAGCTGCTCTGATTCTTTTATGATCATGCCAAGCTGATGATAAATATGTTTCTTAATCGGGTCCAGCGGTTCTTGTTCCACTCCGCACTCTCCTCTCCGGCAAATCTTTTTTAGTGTTTGAAACGAAGAGTCATCTCATGCAAGAAATTCCCAAAAACGGTTAATACTAATAAAAATTTTCGGGGAGGGTCTATAGTGACTGTAATGAAAATCGTTCAATATTTGTTCTCTGGAATGGGTATTGTCATTTTAAGTTTCTTCTACTATCAAATGTTTAAGCCGCAAAAAAAAGAGGTGGAACAGAAACCGAAATAATGACTTGCCATTATCTTTTCGTGGTATAATTCTTTCGTTACTCTACAGAAACGGAGAAAGCAGCCATGAAACAAACATATACGTTATGGGATAAAAGCAAACAGTTCTTCCATATTCTTCTTCCAATTTTAATTACACAAGTAGCGCTTTATTCAATGAATTTTTTTGATACGACGATGTCCGGAAAGGTCAGCCCGGGAGATCTTGCAGGCGTTGCAATCGGTTCAAGCGTATGGGTTCCGGTATATACAGGACTGAGCGGAATCTTGCTTGCTGTCACACCTATCGTTTCTCAGTATGCAGGAGCCAAACAAAAGGATAAAATTCCTTTCACGGTCATTCAGGGCCTCTATTTGTCGGTTCTCCTTGCCTCAGCAGTTGCAATAGCGGGATTCTTTGCTCTTGATCCGATTCTGAATTCCATGAACCTGGAAAACCATGTCCGGGAAACAGCCAAGTACTACCTTGCAGCGCTGGCTTTTGGAATACTTCCTCTTTTTTCTTATAATGTTCTGCGCTGCTTCATAGACGCACTTGGCTTTACGAGGGTCTCTATGTTTATTACTCTGCTTTCCCTTCCTATTAATGTTGTTTTAAACTATCTGCTTATCTTCGGTAAATTTGGATTTCCCGCTCTCGGAGGCGTGGGGGCAGGGGTAGCATCAGCGATAACGTACTGGTCGATTATGCTGATCTCGGTTTATGTCGTTTATAAAAAAGTTCCCTTTGCAGACTACGGCATTTTCAGCAGGTGGTATAAGGCTTCTGTCAAGGCATGGCTTGATCTGCTTAAAATCGGGATCCCCATCGGCATTGCGATTTTCTTTGAAACAAGCATTTTCGCTGCTGTCACTCTGCTCATGAGCAACTATGATACGGTGACCATTGCTTCTCACCAAATCGCTATTAATTTTGCCTCCCTTCTGTATATGCTGCCGCTCAGCATCTCAATGGCCCTTACCATTGTAGTAGGGTTTGAGGTTGGCGCCAAACGCTATAAAGATGCAAAAATATACAGTTACCTAGGGATTGTGCTTGCTGTTATCCTGTCTTTGCTTACAGCAGCAGTCATCTACTTCTTCAGAAGTGAAATTGCCGGAATTTACACAAATGACGGGATTGTCGTTGGCCTGTCTGCGCAGTTTTTAATCTACGCCATCTTCTTTCAGCTTTCTGATGCAATTGCTGCTCCAATTCAGGGAGCCTTGAGGGGATATAAAGATGTAAATGTCACGCTTATCATGGCTCTTGTCTCATACTGGGTGATAGGGCTGCCAACGGGATACTACCTTGCAAACAACACAGATTTCATGGCTTTCGGATACTGGATTGGACTGATTGCGGGACTTGCAGCTGCGGCTGCAGCACTCTCCGCCAGACTATGGTTCATTCAAAACAGAGTTTATGATAAAAGACAGCGGGGCTGAACATTCCATCTCTTATACCAAAAAACAAAACCCCCGGGTGCACCGGGGGTTTTTGTCTATATGCAGGAAACCATTTTTATCAGCTGGACCTGATGACGATTGAAAGTTTATAGTTCGCATATAAATTCAAGCCATTTAAAAACTCATCCAGGTCTTCATTTTTATCGAACTTGCATTCAATTAAGTAACAGCTTTCCCCGCTTATTTTATACAGCTTGGCGGCATTCTTTTTTTCTATAAACTCAAGCAGAGGTTTATGGTTATGGTTTCTTGTGAAAACATTGATAAATGCATGAATCATTTTTCCTGTTTTCTGGTCATTTACATTGATAGTATACCCTTCAATAATGCCCTCTTCTTCAAGCTTGAGTACTCTGGCTGATGCTGCCTGACCAGTCAAATGGACTTTTTTGCCCAGTTCTTTCATGGTCATTCTTCCGTTATTTCTTAGCTCCTCAATAATCTTAAGGTCTGTTGCATCCGGCATGCGGCAAACATCCTTTCAATAATCAAGCCAAATGGCTTTAAGACTTGATTTCATCTATGTATTACCTTCTGCATGTATTTTATACTAAGAAAGAAAAGTTGAGAAGGAGGAACACAATGTACATTCAGCAAATACGAAACGCCACTTTAAAAGTCCAATATGCGGGTAAAACCTTTTTGATTGACCCATTTTTCGCAGAAAAACATGCAATGCCGCCGTTCCCTAACACACCAAATCAGGATGTGAGAAATCCGCTTGTTGATCTTCCTGTACCGGTTGAAGAACTCACTCACGCTGATGCTGTTATTGTTACACATTTGCACCCTGATCATTTTGATCAAGCTGCGGCGGAAGCTTTGTCTAAAGACATGATCATTCTCGCTCAGAGTACGGAAGATGCAGAAGAAATCCGTAAATATGGCTTTACTGATTGTTCAGCGTTTAATGATGTTCAGCTTTTCGAAGGCATCAGGCTGATACGGACATCAGGACAGCACGGAAGAGGAGACATCACCAAAATGACAGGACCCGTTTCGGGGATTGTCTTTAAAAATGATAAAGAGCCGACATTATATGTTGCCGGAGATACAGTCTGGTGCAGCGAGGTTGAAAAAGCGCTTGATCTCCATCAGCCGGATGTTGTGGTTGTAAACGGTGGCGCAGCGAGGTTCCTTGAAGGCGGTCCTATTACAATGACAGCTGAGGACATTTTTACCGTTAAGGAAGCAGCTCCTCAGGCTGAGATCGTCGTTTCGCACATGGAGTCTTTAAATCACTGCCTTTTATCCCGAAGAGAGCTTAACCGTTTGATTACAGAGAAAAACCTCAGCAGCACTGTTTTTGTGCCGGAGGACGGGGAAACTCTAAAATTCTAAGAACAGAAAAACGAGTGCGGAATGAAATCCGCACTCGTTTTTAGTCATTCCATTTATATGTCCAGAAGATTTCCTTCTCAATCCATTGTGAAACTTCAGGATCTTTGTTTTTGAATTTCTCTTCCATTTGCTTCAGCATACCCTCTGTCTGGCTGCGGTGAGCACGCAGCGCGTTCAGCTTCATGTCAGCAACACTTGTAATATCGATTGTCACATCATGCTCGCCAAGAACCTCCGTACGGTTGCGGGTTATGGCGATGCAGTAAGTTTCCGGCCTTTCTTCAATCGGCTTTCTCTTCAGGGCATGAATGACTGCTTCCCCAGTTGCATCATGATCCGGATGAACCCCGTGACCGGGATAAAATGTCACAACAAGCGTCGGTTTTACTTCATCAATGATTTCTTCAATGATATCCGCAAATGTGTCAATGTCTTCAAATTCAAGCGTTTTATCGCGAAGGCCAAGCATTCTTAAATCCTGCACATTGAGTGCATCACATGCATCCTTCAATTCTTTTTTGCGGATTTCAGGGAGCACTTCTCTGTTGGCAAAGAGAGGACTTCCCATGTTCCGGCCCATTTGCCCGAGTGTTGCACAAGCATAAGTAACCGGAATTCCCTCTTTTCGTTTTAAAGACATCAATCCCCCCACGCCGAATGATTCATCATCCGGATGAGGCAGGACAACTAATACATGTTCTCTCATCATTTCTTCTCTCCTTCTACTCAGCAAACGGTGTTTCGCTGATCTGAAGCGCGATGGCAAGCTTTCCGTCGCGGTCATGCCCAGCCATCAGCAGCTGATTGTTTTCATTGTATACCCAGTCTGTCAGGCCTTCTGCATAAATCCAGCCATGATCCATTTTAAGTCCGACCCTGTATGGGCCCTGTCCTGTAATTTTTGCCTGGTTAAACGAGACTTTTGCATTTCGGATGAATGCAACGACCGTCATGTTGTTTTCATTCATATGGGCAGAATATGCGCCGGTTGTTGTTTCAAGATGCACATATACTTCTTTGTTTACTAAAACATCCAGGTATTTCTGAATATCTTCTTTGGAAATTGGGACCATGTGATTGCTCCTTTATGTAAGTACTATCCGTTCTTCTGCTACTTTTACATGCAGGTCCATCAGGGCGATTTTCTCCTGATCACTGAGTCCGGATGCTGAAATGCGCTTAATAGCGGAAAAGAATTTCTGCTCCGGCTTTTTGCGGAGCCTGGGATGAGTGTGTTCATCCTTAAGGTCTCTTTCAATGGCGTCACAAAGAGTCTTCATTTCGTCTGATGACACCTCAAGACTCCGGTTTGACCAAAGGTTTCTGTATGCTTCAAGCAAGCTTCTGTCAAAACTCATCTTCTTCAACCCTTCCTGCATGTCTTATTGTATACCTAAAAATCATTTCAATGAAAGAAAAAAGCCTCGCACAAGGGCAGGCTTTCCTACAATTCCATTGTTTTCTTTTTCTTCCATTTCCAAGCGCTTCCCTTCACGTGTGAAAAAGAGAACAGAACAAGCGCAGACCAAATGAGTGAGAAAGTAATCATTTCCGTTCCAGAAAATGATTCATTGTAAACAAGCACCCCTAGAAGCAGTGTAATTGTCGGGGCGATATACTGCAGAATACCGACCATGAATAAAGGAATGTGCTGTGCTCCTTTTGCAAACAGCAAAAGCGGAACAGCCGTGACGATGCCCGCTCCAATTAAAAAGGCATTTGTTGCAGGCGACCAGTCAAAAAAGGCTGAATTGCCTTTTGCCGCAATCGAGAAAATATAGATTAGAGCTGCCGGCATCACCATCAGTGTTTCAAGTGTAAGCCCGATCGACGCATCAAGCTTGGTTACTTTTTTCGTCAGGCCGTAAAAACCAAAACTTAAAGCAAGTACAAGAGCAACAAATGGAAACTTCCCGTACTGAAGCGTCATAAACAGCACGCCTGCAGCTGCAAGGCCAAATGAAGCATATTGCCACTTATTCAGTCGCTCTTTCAGGAAAATCATTCCGAGGAGGACGCTTATTAAAGGATTAATATAATAACCGAGGCTCGTTTCAAGAATATGGTTGTGGTTCACAGCCCAAATATAGAGATACCAGTTTATGCTGATCAGTACAGACGAAAGAACGAGAGACAGGAGCAGGAGCGGTTTTCTCAGCATGCGTTTGATCACATCTGCGAGCTGTCCCCACTGCTTTTTCATCTGAATGAGGAACATCATGAACAAGAACGACCAGAAAACACGGTGTGCCAGAATTTCCTCAGATCCTACATGCTCAATCAGCTTCCAGTAAACAGGGAGAATCCCCCATAAAAAATAGGCGAGTGCCGTATGCATCAAGCCTGTGTGGTATGCATCATATTGTTTTTGCTTCATTTTTACAGCACCTTCCTTTACAATCAACATGCCCATTATAATCCTGAAACAAGGATTGCGACAAGAAAAAAATCTTAACCGTTGCCCTGAATCATTCATATAGTGAACTATACCTGCAAAAAAGGGCGTGACAAGCATGTTTCCCTGGAATAAGAAATTCCCCTTCAATCAGTCAGACGGACAGATGCCGGATGCCTTTAAAAACATGAACCCGAAAAATGTGGAGGATTATATTCAAACCATTATGGGCAACGTTTTTGGCGAAGGATTTCAAACGCAATTTCCCTATCAGGGCAATGTAGCGCCGGCAAAAACACAGCAGACTGTCTCCCGGAAGCCTGAACTGTTTGAAACGAACGATCACATTTTTGTAAAAATCAGCGCATCTGAAGAACAGGCTTCAAACCTCAGAATACAGCACAACAGCAATCAGCTCTTTATTATGAACTACCCGGAGAATGGAAAGCAGGAGAAGATTATCCTTCCGTCACTTGTCAGGAGAAAGGGCACAAAAGCCTCCTACAAAAACGGTGTTTTGGAGATCCGCATGCAAAAAAATGAAGATCTCCAAATGTCGGAAATTGATGTTGTGCCGGAAAACTAAAAATCACTGCAACAATAATGGACCAGAGACTATAGGCTCTCTGGTCCATTATTTATCTGCAGAATCAATTTTGTCAGTATGGCCCTCCCGGGTAAGGTCCTCCCGGATAGCCTGGATAGCCGCCCGGTCCTGGGTATCCTCCATAATATGGAGGCGGCGGTGGCGGATAATAATAGGGTCTAGGATAGTTAAACAAGGCACTGCCAAGAAATCCTCCGAGCAATCCTCCTACAAGCGGCGCTCCAAATCCAAAAAAGAATGGTCCTCTGTTGCCTCCGCCTCGGTAGCCTCTGGCTGGATAGTACGGGTACATGCATTCCCCTCCTCTTTATTGCTTACCTTATAAGGGTATTCACCTAAAAGGTTTTGGAGTGGGCGCATGTCTTAAAAAAACGAAAATAATCATCTGCTGTTTACGGTGTTTTCAACAGAGCCGTCCATTTTGTGTACAACCAATGAACAGTCGTTGTTCTTCACAAGCTCCCTTCCTTTTTCAACAGCTTCCTGCTTGGTGTCAAATCTGTAGCTTGCCCTCTTGCTGCCTTCTTTTTTAACCATCCATCCTTGTTCGTCTGAAACAACATGATATTCTTCTTTTGAATTGCCGTTATCCGAACTGCTGCCGTCAGCCCATTTTTCAGCCTGCGACACTGCAATCGGTATGGCGCGGCCCTCATCGTACCCGTCATCTACCAGTGCATTTCCAATTTCGATTGCTTTATCACGCGTCTTTGCGGGTAAATTTTTCATTGATTGAGGATAATCCTCTTTTGTCCATGGCATATTCTTCATTCCTTTCTGATTTTTTCTTATCTATTACCCGCCCTGCATGATTGCAAACAGATTCCTTCAGTTTCTCAATCCATAAAAGAACATAAAAAAAAGACTGTTTAACACAGTCCCTTAATGCTCATAAATCATTTTTCGGGTCATGCCCCCGTCGACCACAAGGTTTGCTCCTGTGACGAAATCATTTTCCGGGTCTGTCAGATAAAAGCAGGCTTTCGCAATATCCGCAGGCTTTCCTACCCTTTTAGATAAATGCTGCTCGTGATCAACAGATCGCAGCTGATCGTATTCCTTTGTCTCAATCCAGCCGGGTGAGATGCAGTTTACTTTGATCCGGTCATCGCCAAGCGAGGCGGCAAGCGCATGAGTAATGGCCACGATGCCGCCTTTTGTCGCTGCATATGCCTCTGAATTCGGCTCAGACATTTGCGCTCTTGTCGACGCTATGTTCACAATAAAACCGCCAGCTTCATTTTTCTTCATCACTCTGGCAGCTTCCTGAGAAGCGAGAAAAACACTTCTTAAATTTGTATTCAGCACATCATCCCAGTCTTCAATGGTTAATTCGTAAAACGGCTTAAAACGGGACACACCGGCATTGTTGATCAGGATATCGATTTTGCCGGTTTCACGGACAGCCGTTTTCACCAGTATCTGAATATCTTCAATCTTTCTTACATCTGTCTGAATAAAGTGAATGTTATCAGAGCTGTCGGAAATGGTTTTCCCTTTTGCTGCGTCAAAATCTGCCAGAAAAACGCGGTCTCCTTTTTCTGCATATTGCCTGACAAGCTCCTCGCCAATTCCATTGGCTCCACCGGTAATGATAACAGTGCGGCTCATTTCATTTCCTCCCCAAGACAGTATTTATCAGCCCATTCTTTTACCTCATCCATAACCTTTTCAAGAGAATAGCCCATTTCTGTGAGCTTATATGTCACTTTTACAGGAGTATCGGGGATGACAACTCTCTCGACAATGCCAGCCGATTCCAGTTCTTTCAGCCGTTCAACAAGCATTTTTTGACTAATACTAGGAATAGTATCTGTCAGATCTTTAAACCGTTTAGGTCCGTCAAGCAGCACGTGGACAATTAAGCCTGTCCACCGCTTGCCTAAAAAACCGAAAGCTTTTTCCATTTTTGGGCACAAGTTAGATTCCATCGCGAATCTCCTTTACCAGCTTATTTCTTGACATCTATTCATCACCATATTATGATTTTACTATCAGCACTTACTAAAAGTTAGTTTGTAACTTTTTGTATATTATACCTTATTTAAAATACTTATTCAACTTTGGAGGTTTTTCACATGTCAGCAGCAACAACTGAAAGCATCTTATCTATTATGTCTGAACGCAGTTCAGTGCGCAAATATGATCCATCCGCAAAAATCAGCAAGGACGAGTTAAAAGAAATTTTGGAACTGACGGGAAAAGCTCCATCTGCATGGAACCTGCAGCACTGGAAGTTCATGGTTTTCCACAGCGATGAATCGAAAGAAAGACTTCTTCCTATTGCATACAATCAAAGCCAGATCACAGAAGCGTCTGCTGTAGTTGCCATTCTCGGCGACCTTGAAGCAAACAAAAACACAGATAAAGTATATAATCCTCTTGTATCAGCAGGTTTTATGAAAGAAGAGATCAAAGATACATTGGCAGGGCAGATTCACGGAGCTTATCAAAATCCTGTATTCGCACGCGATGCAGCGTTCAGCAACGCTTCTCTTGCAGCCATGCAGCTCATGCTGACGGCTAAAGCAAAAGGGTATGACACGTGTGCTATCGGAGGATTTAATGCATCTCAGCTTTCAGAAACGTTTAAAATTGAGGACCGTTACGTTCCTGTTATGCTAATTACGATCGGTAAAGCAGCAAAGCCTGCTCACCAAAGCTCTCGCATCAGCATTGATGAACTAAGCACATTTTTATAAGGAAAAGACCGGCGGTTATAAAAACTTGCCGGTTTTTCGTTTTTTTCAGCTTCTTTTGGGGAAAGTAAGGTCAGATAAATCTACTTAAGGAGCTAATGCAGCATGATAAACATCATCATCGGATTGGTTTTGCTGATGGCACTTGCCTATCTTGGCTGGTCCATCATCTGGATTGCGCCGCTTATTGCTTTAATTGTAGCCGGCCTTGAAGGAGTTGACCTGCTTCCTGCCTATACGGAGACGTATATGAAAGGGTTTGTCGATTTTACCTTTAAATGGTTTCCGATTTTCCTGCTTGGGGCTATATTCGGAAAACTGATGGAAGAAACCGGCATGGCGCAGTCTGTCGCCTTTAAAATCACGCAGTTTATCGGAAAGAAACGAGCTGTATTAGGCGTTTTAGTAGGAGCAGCCGTTCTTACTTACGGCGGTGTCAGTCTGTTTGTCGTCGTTTTTGCCATCTACCCGCTTGCAATCGCTCTTTTCCGGTCTGCAGATGTGTCCAGAAACCTGATACCTGCAACGATTGTGTTAGGTGCATTTACCTTTACGATGACTGCCCTGCCGGGAACACCGCAGATTCAAAATATCATTCCAACCGATTATTTTGGCACAACTCCGACCGCAGGTCCGATTATGGGGATTGTTTCCGGTCTCATCATGGCTGTGGGAGGCTATTTCTATTTAGCCTGGCGAGGCAAAAAGCTCCAAAACAAAGGTGAGAAATTTACAGAGCCCAAGGGCGGGGACGAAGTAAAGGACATTGATCCGTCGCAGCTTCCAAACGCCTATCTTTCGATTATCCCCCTGATTGTTGTTGTAGTTGTTCTGAATGTGTTTAAATTGGATATTTTGCTTGCACTTGTCATTGGGATTTTATCCATCATGCTCCTTTCCATTACTAAATTTAAAATGTTTATCAAATCAATCAACGGCGGAGCTGCAGGTTCTGTGATGGCCATTGTCAACACAAGCGCTGCAGTTGGTTTCGGAGCAGTAGTGACAGCTGTACCCAGCTTTGAACAGCTTACTGATCTGATTCTTGGAGTGAAAGGGAATCCGCTTATATCAGAGGCAATTGCCGTTCAGCTTTTGGCCAGTATAACCGGTTCAGCCTCCGGAGGAATGGGAATTGCTCTTGAGGCTCTGGGAAGTCAATATATGGAGCTTGCCAAAAGCACAGGAATTTCCCCTGAAGCTTTTCACAGGGTTGCAGCAGTTGCTTCCGGCGCCTCAATCCTTCCGCATAATGGAGCTCTGCTTACACTCCTTGCGGTTACAGGACTCAAACACAAACAAACCTACCTGGATGTTGCCGTTGTAGGACTGATCATTCCGATTATAGCTGTCATTGCAGCGATTGCACTTGCGTCCATGGGATTATATTAAAGAATAAAGGAGCGGTTGACTATGTTAAAAGACAAAGTTGTACTTATTACAGGAGCTGCACAGGGAATCGGCTATGAGGTTGGCGAGCGGTTTGCTGAAAACGGAGCAAAAGTTGTTTTAACAGATGTAAATGAAGAAGGCGTAAAAAAAGCAGCCGAACAGCTTGCGCAAAAAGGCTATGAAACACTCGGCCTGAAATGTGATGTGACAAGCGAAGAGGAAATCAAAAAGGCCATTGATGACACCGTTGCCCATTTTGGCGAATTTCACATTCTTATCAATAATGCAGGCCTCCAATATGTATCGCCAATCGAAGAATTTCCTACAGAAAAATTCGAGCTTTTAATCAAAATCATGCTGACCGCACCGTTTCTTGCTACAAAGCATGTTTTTCCGCATATGAAAAAACAAAAATACGGACGCATCATTAACATGGCATCCATTAACGGAGTCATCGGATTTGCCGGAAAAGCCGCCTACAACTCAGCCAAGCATGGAGTCATCGGGCTCACAAAGGTTTCAGCGCTTGAAGGAGCTGCAGATGGCATTACCGTCAATGCCCTTTGCCCAGGATATGTTGACACTCCTCTCGTGCGCAACCAGCTTCAGGATCTTGCCAAAACGAGAAACGTAGAACTGGAAAAGGTGCTTGAAGAAGTCATCTACCCTCTCGTTCCTCAAAAACGTCTGCTTTCAGTTGATGAAATTGCTGATTATGCCGTTTTTCTGGCAAGTGATAAAGCAAAAGGCGTGACCGGACAGGCCGTGCTTCTTGATGGCGGTTATACGGCTCAGTAACAAAAAAAATGCCTGGATTCGATTTGAATCCAGGCATTTTTCATTTCAAGTTTTCCTTATACCACGCAGCCGCAGCTTCCACCTCAGAAGATGTCAGCTGATGGCCGTGGTTTTCCCAGTGCACCAAGACATTACCCCCTGCACCTTTCAAGAGATCCGAGAGCTCTTCTGTTTCTTCCGGCCGGCAGATCGGATCGTTCATGCCTGCCCCGATAAAAATTGGCATATCATTCAGTTCAGGAATGGCTACGCCACGTCTTGGCACCATCGGATGATGGAGGATCGCAGCTTTTAACGGCCGTTCAAAGTGGAATAACAGGCTCCCTGCTATATTTGCCCCATTCGAATACCCGATTGCTGTTACTTCTGAACGGTCAAAAGAATATGTTTCTGCTGCTTCAGATAAAAAGGCATTCAGTTCATTCGTTCTGAAAATCAAATCTTCTTCATCAAATACACCTTCAGCGAGTCTCTTAAAAAACCTCGGCATGCCATTTTCGAGCACGTTTCCCCTTACACTGAGTATATTTGCATCAGAATCAATATGTTTGGCGAGCGGTATAAGATCATTTTCATCTCCGCCAGTGCCGTGAAGCAGCAGAAGAGTTCTGTTTCGGTTCTTTCCTTTTTCAAAAAGATGTTTCATGATGTGTCCCCTTCCATGATGACAGGGTCTGGCTGCACGCCAAACCCCTTATTCTTGAAAATTATTGCTTGAAAATTATTGCATTCCTTTTTTAATAGAATCAGCTACCATAACTGTCCGCTTAGCCTGATGCTTAACGGCCGGTTCAACATTCTCTTTTAAATTCCCGTCCTGATCTGCTGTAACAGAAGTGCCGTACGGATTTCCTCCAGCCTCGAACAGAACCTGGTCTGTGTATCCCGGAGCAGCAACAATTGCACCCCAGTGGTACATTGTTGTATAAAGGCTTAAAATGGTTGCTTCCTGACCGCCATGAGGATTACTTGCCGATGCCATTGCACTTACTACTTTATTAGCAAGCTTCCCCTGGAACCATAGTCCTCCAGTTGTATCAAGAAACTGCTTCATTTGAGCAGGTACGTTTCCAAACCGGGTCGGAACGCTGAAGATGATGGCATCTGCCCATTCAAGATCGTCAAGCGTAACTTCAGGTACATGCTGAGTGGCTTCGAGATGCGCTTTCCATGCTTCATTGGACTCAATCGCAGACTGCGGAGCCAGTTCAGGAACTTTTAACACTTTTACTTCCGCTCCCGCTTCCTTTGCTCCCTCTTCAGCCCATGAAGCAAGCTTGTAATTTGTACCTGTAGAACTGTAGTAGATGACGGCTAATTTTACATTTGACATTCCGGTCTCTCCTCATTTCGGTTCGATTTTTATCTTTAAGTAATATATCTCGAAGTCGAATTAATTATATGCTGACCGTATATAAAAGTCAACAATTAACAGTTTCTATAGGTAATATACCCATGAATACAGGGAGAAAACATGTTTCTTGCAGTTTGTTAGGGTTACGTTGGCGCGCTATGGTTTAAAACACTTTCTGAGGTTGGGATTCCTGACAAAGTGTTGTTAACTCCGGTTTAGAACACTTTCTCTTGTTCAGAGCGGTGACAAAATGCTGCTAACTCAAGTTAAGTACACTTTCTGCTGGCCGAATACATAAATAAATGTTGTTAACTCCAGGTAAGAACACTTTCTGCTGGCCAAATCCATAACTTAGTGTTGTTACCTCCGGTTAAAAACACTTTCTCCTGTTCAAATGCCTGAAAAAGTGTTGTTAACTCAAGTTAAGAACACTTTCTGCTGGCCGAATACATAAATAAATGTTGTTAACTCCAGGTAAGAACACTTTCTGCTGGCCAAATCCATAACTTAGTGTTGTTACCTCCGGTTAAAAACACTTTCTCCTGTTCAATGCCTGAAAAAGTGTTGTTAACTCAAGTTAAGAACACTTTCTGCTGGCCAAATCCATAACTTAGTGTTGTTACCTCCGGTTTAGAACACTTTCTCCTGTTCAAATGCCTGACAAAATGCTGCTAACTCAAGTTAAGAACACTTTCTGCTGGTCTAATCCATAACTTAATGCTTCTAACTCCTACTTAGAACACTTTCTCCTGTTCAAAGCAGTGACGAAATGCTGTTAACCCCTCCTATAACACTTTCTCCCCCTTCATCAAGTGAAGCATAACCCCTGTCAGTCAGAAAAATACTTTACATAGAAAAAACCGAACTAATGAATAGTCCGGTTCCTCTTTTTCATATTCTTTTCTTTACTTCATTTGCTCATTCAGCACTTCAAGCGCTTTAGACATCTGCGTGTCGTTTTCCTTAAGTTTTGCCTGCAGGAGTTCCAGCATTTTAATGGTGGTTTCTCCTTTTATTGTTCCTGTTTGGCTGAGGTTGTTTTCAGTCTGGAACCTGGTAACTGCTTTTTTGGTCGTTTCCTCAAAAAATCCTTCTGTTTTAATGTCCTCATAGCCCAGTGCCTGCAGCATCTGCTGTGCTGCTTTTACTTCTGCTGATGAGTCTCCCTGTTTCAATTCTTTTTCAGGATTTAGATACGGGAGATTGGCGTAAGCCGGAAGTGATGCTTTGTGCTGGGGCTCTATTCCCTTTTTATGAATCCAGGATCCATCCGGTGTCAGCCATTTTGCAATCGTATATTTAATGGATGATCCGTCTTCAAAGCTTTTGGCTGTCTGAATCGTTCCTTTGCCGAACGTTTTTTCACCGACGATCGGGATGCCTGCGGACTGATGAAGGGCTCCAGCCATAATTTCAGCCGCACTTGCGGTTCCATTATCGACGACAACGACAACAGGTACGTTCACCGCTGAATCGTTTTGTGATTTTTGAACTTCTTTTGTTCCATCCTTATTTTCAACCTGCATAATCGTTTTGCCTTTTGGAACGAATATATCGCTCATGGCAATCGCCTGATCAAGCAGTCCGCCCGGATTCTGACGCAAATCGAGAACAAGACCCTTAACGTTTTGGTCATTTAATTCGTTTAATGCATCTGCGAGCTCTTTTCCTGTTGTTTCAGAAAACTTGGTAATCTGAACTTTCCCGATACCATTTTCTACTTCTGTGTAAACCGTTTCGAGCGGAATGGTATCTCTCGTCAAATTAAAATCAAGCTGTCCCACTCCGTCGCGTTCAATGACAAGCTGAACCTTTGACCCTTTTTCGCCGCGGATCAGCATGACAGCTTCATTGACTGTCATTCCTTCCACACTTTTATCATCCACTTTAAGAATTTTATCTTTTGGCTTAAGTCCCGCCTTTTCAGCAGGGGAACCTTTAATTGGGGAAACAATCATGATTTTGCCGTCAGATTCCTGAACCTCTGCCCCAATTCCTTCAAAAGAGGATGAAATGTTTTCATTGAAGCCTTTTGCTTCTTCCTGATCCATATAGGCTGAGTATGGATCTCCAAGTGATTGAAGCATTCCTTTAATGGCTCCGTCTACAAGCTTTTCTTCATTGGTATTCTGATAAAATTCGCCCTGAAGCGTGTCGTATGTAGAATAGAGCTTTTCAAACGGATCATCGCCGGTTCTCTCAGCCCCGCTTACTCCCGTGCCTTTTTGAACTACGGCAAACGTAATTCCGGCACTTATGACAGCCGTCAGCAGGATTGCGAACAAAAATTTCAGTTTGTTGTTGGACAAAGTAACACCACCCTCGTTATGTAATCATTATGAGTAACAGAGAGAAAAACGTCAACTAAAATCACCATGAAACAGATTCCCTCAAACAGTATGCTCTATATATGAAAATCCATTCTTTCGGCATGCCTTCTCACACCAAAAGCAAAGCCATCATATCCTAATCAGAAAGGAGTGGTTGAAGATGCCGACTTATCTGGATCTGCTGGCGCAGCTCGGCGTTGGCGGCGCCCACCCGGGGGGTTTTTTGCTGACAAAGGAAATCATTGACCTTGAGATGATTCCCGAAACAGCAGCTGTTCTTGATGCCGGATGCGGAACGGGGCAGACCATGCAGTTTTTAAAGTCCATGATTCAGGATGTCAAAGGACTTGATCCTGATCCTGTCATGATTCAAAAAGCAGCAAAAAGGTTAAACGATTCTTCCTGCCTCATCAAAGGATCGCTCGAGGAGCTGCCTTTTGAGAGCCGCACATTTGATTACGTTTTTTGCGAATCGGTTTTAAGCTTTACTGATGCAGAAACTTCCATTAAAGAAGCACACAGGGTTTTAAAAGATGAAGGCATTCTTCTTGCCATTGAAATTGTAAAATCGGAAAGTGCCGAGAAGCTGATGGCAGAAGAAATTGAAGCGTTTTATGGATTCCAGTCTCTGTTAAATGAAAATGAGTGGATCAATCTTTTTAAAAGCGCAGGATTCACAAGCATAACCGTAAAATCTCAAGAAGACTTTTTAATAGAAGAGAATGAACCAACAACCGAATTTGATATGTCCGAGAATATTCCCGAAACCTATTTCGAAATGCTTGCAAAGCATGAAAGTCTCAGGGAAATCTTTCACCGCGCCGTCCAATTTCGCATTTTCAGGTGCGTAAAATAAGGGCACCGGGGTATTCGTACAAACCCTTCCTGCTGTTTTTTCATAGTTTATGGTGAAGCAGGTGAAGGGAGGAAAAAAAATGTCGCAAAATTATTATAATCTATGCTGCCAATACAACGGGCAGGTAGTGCGCATCAGCGACCGTTTCGGCAGACAGCACGTTGGAAGAATTACAAATGTCACAAGACAGCGTGTATTTATCCAGCCGCTTGGCGGACGCGGACGCGGCGGCTTCGGCATGGGCTATTATGGCGGATACGGACCAGGCTACGGATACCCATACGGCATCGGTCTGGCATTTGTAACAGGTGTTGTTCTTGGCGGTTTGCTGTTCTGGTAAACAAATTAAGGTAAGGAAAAAAGCAGGCCATCACATTTCAGAGATGGCCTGCTTTTTCTTCATAATTAGTGGGATTTCATTATAAATTTCAACAATATCGCTGATTTTCATCCTGACAAGTCCGCTGGAAGATGGTGCCGCAAATTCAAGTACACCCCCGGCAAGCGGATCGTGCTGGAGGCCCCAAGCGGCTTTTTTCTTCCCGCTGTATGCGAGGTAAACTCCTTTTCCAACAAAACAGGCAAGTTTGGGCTGATAGGTTTGGAGCTTATCAAGCAGCTGCACTCTGCCTGCTCTGTATTCGCCTGGAGTAATTTCAGCAGCCGTTTTAGTCGGCCGGTGAACAATGTTTGTGAAACCGATTCCCTGGTCAAGAAGGTCCTTGTCTTCGAAAGGAGAAAACAGCCTGTCCGTAATTCCCGCCTCATAAAGAATCCGGTAGAAACGGTTGTTTTTGCCCGCATAATGATGCATGACCTGTGCTGAATACAGGCTTGGATTGAAGCCAATGAACAAGAGATCCAGTCCGTGTCTGATTCGGTCGAGCTCAGGCCCGCTCATCAGATTTTCTTCACTTTTTTAAAGTATTCTTCTAGAGTCAGCTGGTTTTCGACTATTTCTGTCGCTTCTTTTACCCCTACATAACGCAGGTGCCAAGGTTCATATGAGAACTTTGTGATCTCTTCTTTGCCTTTTTGATAGCGGATGATAAATCCGAATTTATGCGCGTTCGCCTGTACCCATTTTCCTTCGGGAGTATTTCCGAATTTTTCGGTAATATCCATATCGGCGCTTTTGCTTGTAATATCCATCGCTAGTCCTGTTTGATGTTCGCTTTGGCCCGGAAGCGCAACCGTCTCAAGGGCTGTTGTGTCTCCTTTTCGTTCCTTTTCTACATTTAAGATGCCGGTCTGGCGTTCATATGATCGGTAACCGGAGACTGCAAATAATTCTACTCCCTCTGCAGCAGCCTGTGCGAACAATCGTTCAAGGGCTGCAGCTGCTTCTTTTCGAATATAGCGCTGAGGCACCTCTGCATCGCCAAAAGAAAATGGAACATTCGGGGAGACCAGATCAGCAGGCTCGTAATCAGCCGGCAGGGAGAACTCTTTATTTACGAGTACCATGCGGTTCTCGGGGTTCGCAATCGTTTGCTTTCCATTAACCTCTTTAATTTGATTGAAAAACGGCTCTTCTAATGTCAGAATTTCTTCTTTAACTTCTTTTTCCGGCTCTATTTTTTCTTGATGTTCCTGTGTCTTTGCCTGTCCTTCTTTAAAAGGGTTCAGGCTTTTGGAAAAATCCAAGCCGGAACATGCTGAAAGCATCAGTGTCAGCGGCAAAACAGCAGCCATTGTTTTTTTAGTTGCACTCAATTTCATTCACCTTACCTGCATTTTGACATTTCATAGCTTTTATTTTATCACTATTGCCTAAAATGAGGAAAACTATATCTGTCATTTGTGACAGATTTTGTCGAAAAATAAGAAAAACGCACGAAAAAATTTCGCGCGTCTTTTTTTGTACATTTATTTTTTGATCGCTGCTTCAAGCGCAATTTCCATCATTTCATTGAATGTTGTTTGACGCTCTTCAGATGTCGTTTCTTCCCCTGTAAGAATGTGATCGCTTACTGTCAGAACAGAAAGTGCCTGGCGGCCAAATTTAGCAGCAAGTGTGTAAAGGGCGGCGGATTCCATTTCGATGGCCAGTACGCCGTATTTGGCCCATTTTTCAAGCTCTGAATTGTCGTTGTAGAACATATCGGCGGTGAACACGTTGCCTACTTTCAATTTCAAGCCTTTTTCATTTCCTGCTTCATAAGCAAAGCGCAGCAGGTCAAAGTCAGCAGTCGGAGCATAATCAACTCCGCCAAATGTCAATCTGTTCATTTGCGAATCTGTTGAGGCGCTCATCGCAAGAATAACGTCACGGACCTTTACATCCTGCTGAATCGCACCGCAAGTTCCAACACGGATCAGCTTTTGCACATTATAACTTTGAATCAGTTCGTTTACATAAATCGCGATGGATGGCACGCCCATGCCAGTACCCTGGACGGAAATTCTTTCGCCTTTGTAAGTTCCTGTGTATCCTAACATACCGCGCACTTCATTGTAGCAGACAGCATCTTCTAAAAACGTTTCCGCAATATATTTTGCGCGCAGCGGATCTCCAGGCAGCAGAATGGATTCTGCAATCTCATTTGGTTTTGCTCCTATATGAACACTCATTTTCATACCTCCAGTTTCTATGTAAAAAAGGTGCTTTTTCAATATACCATAATCCTGCTGAAAAAATCTTTTCCCTTTCTACATTTTTCGGGATTCCTTTCGATTCTATACATGATACTTATTTACTGGTGTGAAAACGGCTTATTTCGAGAAAAATAGGTGGGAAAAGGAGGGATACTGATGGGCAAAAAACATCGAAACAGAGTCAATGGACAGAAAAAAAACAATCATATTCCGGCTGAAGCTATTGAGGCTGAGCATGATGCACATGGAAAAGAAGCTTCCCCCGAAAAACGCAAAAACGGTCCTGGAAACCACATATAGAAGAAAATCAATAAGAAAGGGCAGCCACTGTCGCTGCCCTTACCTTACCTGCATTCTGCTTATTTTCTTCCAGCCGCCTGAAAACAGCTTATAAAAAGTCTGTCCCCTCTTTCGCTCATCAATCAGCAAAATATCGCCGGTGGCAATAAACCTTGCCTTGTAGTCTTTGGGTACCCTGTCTTTCACATTAAACATGCAAAAGATGTGATGCATGGCATCAATGTGGCCCGCTGCCTCCAGATTCATCCTGTATACTTCTTTGTATCCATTTTTTTGTCCATATTCCGGCGTTTGAAAGATGGTAACCTCATATGTCTGAGGCCTCGCTTCAAAAAGATTTAATCCCATACATGCCACCCCCATATTACATATTAGGTGACTGCTGCCTTAATTCCTTCGTCTAAGCTGCACTAGTTTTGTCGATTAACATTTTAATCCATTCATACAGCCTGATCAGTATTAAGAGCACCACAATGCCTGCGGAAAATCCTGCTGCTACATCAATGGCATAATGAACGCCTAAATATACTCTGCTTAACCCAATCAATCCTATAAAAAAAACAGCCGCCCAGAACCTTTTCTTTTTTGTACGGCTCGCTGCTGATGTGTTTGCCAGCAATAGGTAGCAAATAAATCCATAGAAAACGGTGGAATTCATTGCATGGCCGCTTGGAAAACTGTAATGGGCTGCATCAATGACCGCATGAAAAGATGGTCTTTCCCTTTCAAACAGATCTTTAAGTCCGGTGTTGAGATAGCGTGCAGAATAAAACGCAATCCATAAAAAGACAGGAGCTAAAACGTTTTTATTCAGCAGAAGAAGAAAGGTCGCAAATAAAAGCACAGGGTATTCGGCTTTTATGGAACCGGCATCGCTGACCGCCAGGAACACAGCAGTTGCCGGTTCTGACCGCCACGTTTCAGCTTTTTTTACAACGAAATTTTCAGCATGCTGAATACCATCTATCCTGTAAATACATGCAAGTAAAAGAAACAGGAGAAAAAAGGCGGCTATCTTTTTCACGGCTTCTCCCCTCCCACGGACTGCTTAATTCATTTTGTTTCGTTTATGTTCCTTATGCCCTGGAGCAGGCTGTGGTTTATGTGCGACTTCAGTTGAGAATTCTTCTTTATATTGACCCGGATCTTGTTTTTTTGCTTTTTGCTCAGCGCTGTTCTGATGTTTATGTGCCATGAATCATTCCTCCATATCATAAATAGATGCCTTCTTATTTTTACTGAAAAAAAGTCATCCATTCATGTGTTTCGGAGCCATTCTTTCCATAAATATGCTGCCTGTCTCTCAAAAAGACGCGGGTCATTCTGGTTTTCCTTTTTCATACAGCAAATAAATCCGTTCACCTTGAACGGATTTCCTTAAGCTGCTTTCCAATTTTAAGACCCATTTTCACATAGAGTCCTCCTATAAAAACAATAAGAACAATCATCCCCACATATTCAAGGCCAGCAAGCTTCAATCCGGTGCTCATTGCGGTAATGATGTACAAACTTCCAAGGAGCGTCCTGATCTCCGCCTGTTCAAACCTCGATGTCAAGTATGCTCCTGCCTGCGCACCTGCAAGTCCCCCTGCTATCAGCATGGCTCCAACTGACAGGTTAATTGGTGATTTTGCGTAATATGTGATAAAACCGGCCGTAACAATGAAAAGAACACTCATAAGACTTGTCCCCACTGCTTCCCTCGGTTTAAATCCGGACAGGGAAATCAAAAGCGGCACAAGTATAAAGCCCCCTCCAACCCCTAGAAGAGTTGAAACAAAACCTCCGGTCGCGCCTGTAAACACCAGAATCAGCAATTTTATGCCCTTTTTTCTGCCTGATGATGCTTTCTTATCCTTCCTGAGTAGCAGACTCCATGAAAAATAACCAAGGAGAAGAACATAAGCAAGCGGAATCACTGTTTCATCCAACTGATGATCACTTAAAAAGAAAACAAATGGATTGGCAGCCTGTGTAGCTGCCGCTCCGCTTGCGCCAATCAGGGCTGCCTCCTTCCATTTGACATTTTTCATTTTCAAATGTGCGAATACACCGGAAACTGATGTTCCGATTGTATACATCAAACTTATGGTGATGGCAGTAATCGGATCAACTGAGAGCAGCAGGAGTACCGGAGTAAGGATAAATCCGCCTCCAACGCCGAAAAAACCAGACAAAACACCAATCAGTAAACCGAGTCCTGCGTATAAGATAAAAATAAGAATCACACCTCTGGTAAAAATAGCCGTCAATTCCTATTTTATCGGTCCTGGGGAGAAAATAAAAGGTATGCCTTGTAATCAGAATCTTTCAACTTCACCTCGGCCTTGCGATTACACCGTTATGAACTTTAATAAAGCCGTGGCGCAGGATATCGAAACCGTTTTCATAAATATATAGGCCCATTTGCTGAATCGTCATTAATTCTCTGTACGTATGATTCATGACATCCGCCATGATCTGATAGTACAGTTTTGATTTTGCCTGTGCCCTTGGCGTTGTCAGAATGGCATAACCGCCGTCCTTTAAAAACTTTCTATGCCAGTCGATGGCTTCTGGCTTTTGCTCATCGGGGAAATGCTCAATCATACCAACGCTGATCACAATATCGAATTCTTTTCCGAAAGTAAGATTGCGAATGTCATCGACCAAATAGGTGATGTTAAAGTCATTTTTGTAATAGACTTTGTGGCTGCCTGTCTGAGGGTTTTGACCTAAAAAAGGATAATGCTCCGGAAATTCGGCAAACCTGCTGTCCCTGCAGTACGCATCATAATCCACCATAACCACTTCCGCACCTGGATACATGGCTGCAAGCTGCATAGCCTCATACCCTTCTGCCGCGCCGAGAAACAGTATTTTTGGCTTGCTTACATCCAGCCCTTCAAACAATGCGCGTTTTCCCCGAGGATCCCAAATGCCGTCCTCCATCCTGTGGATGTAATTCCAGAGCCTTAGTTTAAATGACCGGCCGAGTACTTCCCTTACCTCTGCAGGACGAAAAGCAGAAAAATGCATCCTTAATTCCCGGCTGAGCTCCTCCATTTCTCCCGGCACATCTTTTATGAACCACTCGTGAAACGATTTATTGAAATATTCCCAAGATGTGTGCACCGGCATGGACAACCCGTTTTCTTTTTCCCATACCTTCCGGTCCTTTGATAAGGTTTTCACTTCATACGGTTTTCCTGTCTCTTTCCAGGAGAGCTGCGACCAGTCACTTACGACATTTGACGTAAAGAACGCATCTTTCTCTTCATCTGTATATGTGCGCAAGTCAATTTTAAAGCTTTCTGTTAAAGCTGTTTTACCCAGATCCTCTTCTGTAAACGGACGATGTGCGGTGATCATTGCAGCACCTCTTTTTAGTCAGAATTTTACATTCATTCTAACAACGATTATCTGTTGAATCAATCAATTTGTCCACTCATTCTTACTTGAAAAAAGCTGAAATACTTCGAAAAAACGAGAGAGAGAGAGATGAGGTAGGTAAAATGACTATATTCAGCTTTATACAGATAATTCTGAATCTTTAAATTACGTAAAGATTTTGTTAAGATGAATTTACTCAATCAAAGGAAGGCGTGATTCCAATGAAGACGGTCAGCGAAGCATATCAGTAGCTCATCTCGGAAAAGATCAGTCCGTGAAAACTGATTTTGAGGTGTGTGGATATGCGGGAAATCAGTGAATCCGACTTATTAAAGGGGATGATTCCAATGACTGCCGTTAGCGAAGCATATTGTAATCATGCTGCCGCAGGAAAATAGCCGGTGAAAACTATTTTCGGAGCATGTGGATATGCGGGGAAGCCAGAGTGAGAAAGCAATATAATTAAGATGAGTTAGTATGATAAGAAATTTGATTCAAAAGTGTTATAGTAAAGCATTATGCTAAACTTGTGTTAAAAAGAGCAATGGGAATAAACTGATTCATCGTGCACTATGTTAATTGAAACAAATCAATTGATGGAAAGCAGCGAATGGGTTTTAGTAAGAAAGGATCGAACTTAAAAGTGAATATGTTTGGATTGAAATAAGACGCTGTTTATGTCCGGTATACATAGACAGCGTTTTGTTGTGTTCCGGCATCTTTATATACAAAAAGACGCTTCATAGGAAACGCCTTTTTGTCCTCTCAGCCTGCTGTGCCCTCTGAAGAATAGTACTCATCCTTCAAAAACTGCAGAAATTGATCTCCTGCATCATAAACGGGTCCATTATTTCCCGTTTCCTGAATCCTTAATTTTGCAGCATCTATGTATGGAAAATAAGAAGCCGGTATTTCCAGATCTTGAATCAGCTGCTCTCTTGTTTTATCCAGGACTGTATACTTTTTCATCCAGAGATTCTCGTTCATATCTATCCATCCCTTCCCTCTTTCTGAGCCAATATGTTTATTTCACTTCTTCATAAAGCAAAGAAGTCAAAAATGGAAGCTTTTCAGTCATTCCTTCTCCGTACTCATCTTTTAATGCTTCAACTAGCATAGACGGCAGTGTTTCCCGCTTTTGAATATCAAATGAAACGATTTCATTTGCATTAAGGCCGAATGTAAGGCCAGTATAGGTGTATCCGATAAAGAAGCGGTCTGTCTGCAGACATTCAATGACTTCTTCTTTTTCTTTTCCAAGGGTTATTAATGACAGTTTTCCCTTATCCGTGCCTATTTCTATTTCGTAAATCATGCTGCATCCTCCTCATTTCTCTCTTTTCTGACCGATTTCTCGCTATACTATTCGAACAAGTATGGTCATTTTCTGACTGTCCTGAAACCTTATGCAATAGCTGATGCCAGTCTAGTTAAAAAATGACTTCTTCAACTAAAAATAGAAAAAGCAGCAAGATGAACTTGCCGCTTTTAAAATCAGCTGTATCTTTGGATAACATCTTCCAATGTTCTGCGGATGGCCTGCTGATCCGCATTTGGAATCATCACTTTAACAAGAGACTCATCCATTTCAAGCGCTTCTGACAAAAATCCTCCCAGGCCTCTTGCTCTCCTGTCGATCTCAAGCATTAGCTCTACTCCCTGCGGACTGATATTTGAAATCACGACCTCCAGTTCATCCAATTTCCCTCTGAACGGACCTGCAGTCGGATAAAATTCAAATTCCTGTATGAACGGCAGCCTTTTTCTCAGGTGGTATGGAGCTGCCTCGTTTTCTGCTTTGCGCAAATTGAATCCGAGATCTCTTAAAGCGGCAAATACGGTCTGAACAATGGCGGGTGGAAGGACCTCAATCCGGTCTTTATCACTTGGATCAACGGCCCCTTTAATATCCAGCCCTGTTTCAAGCCATACTTTTGATGAACCGAGAGTAATCGGAGTATCCGAAGGAAGCTGAAACGCAAACGGTATTTCTTTCACTTCATTTGCCATGATGACAAATGGCTCATTGATTTTGATTTTGGTGATTGTGGCGTTTTGATAATACTTTTTATCATCTGTCTCTTTTAAGTAGCTTGTTTGGAGGGACAGATAAATCTCATCAATCTGCTGCTCAACATTTCCCCCCTGAACATGGATGATGCCTTTTACTTCATCCATAAGAGCAATCCTGTCAGATGCCAGTCTTGCATCTACTTTTGCAGCCCCAATTCCTACACTTGATAAAATTTTATTAAAAAATGACATTTTCTTCTCCTCCATCTGCACACTTCAAAACATCAGCTTTCAGGTCTTCAATCCTGTCATATGGCTGCTGAAGCTTGAGCATCCGTTTAATCGTATCTTTTGAGTGCTGAGTTATTGCAAGTTCTTCTTCCCAGCTTCTGTTCTTTTTCGTTACAGGGACATATTGCGAATACAGCAGAAAAAGAACAAAGTGGCCAAGCGCATAAAAGTCGCTTTGAAAAGAACGTTCTCTGTAAAGTCTTTTTTCACGGGAAAAAGACTTCCCCATTTCTGCAGGATCCGGTCCCTCTCCAATTCTTACCGCAAGTCCGAAATCAATGATTCTGATGGATTCATCCTTCAAGAGGATATTTGGAATCCTCAAGTCCCTGTGCACAATCCCTTTTGCATGAAGAACCTCTACAGCCTCTATTACTTTCAACAAAATACGGAAAGATTCCTTCTCTCCGAATGATTCTTTTTTCAGGAAGATTAAATCTTCAAACGTATCTCCCCCAATATACTCCATTGCAATGAAATGCTTGTTGTTCCAAAAAAATGACCCTGAATAAGCCGGAAAATACGGACTGCTGAGTTCTGCCAGCAGTTCTTTTTCAAGCCTGAATGACGAGATGCCGCTTTCTGTTTCCGCCTTATATGCCCTAAGCTGTTTGAGTACAAGCGGCTCATCTCTTTTTGTTAAAGCAAGATATGTGATGCCGTAGCTTCCTTTTCCAAGAACTTTCTGTATGGTATATCGATGATCAATTACATCACCGGCCTTTAGCGGCCTCTCTCCGTATTTTAGGAGAATGTTCTTCATCAGCTGCTGTAGGATCCTGAAAATCTGCTCGATTTTGATTTGCGTTTGTAGTGCTTATAGCCGTATTTGGAAGGATTTCCATATGGTCTGCTTCTTCGGTCGCTGCTGCTGTATCTGCGGTGCGATTTTTTTCCGAGAAACGATTCAATCAATTTTTTCAGCATGACAATCCCTCTTTCGTTAAAAGTTCCTGCTCTTTTCATACGTTCCGCGTGAACAAAAGTTTCAGGTTTTTCATATGTAAGTAAGAGGCAAGGTTTTAGGAGCTGGCACAAATGACATTCCTCCCCCTTTTTAAAAAACCAACGATCTCATCTCTTATGGGTCACGCAGAGAAAAAAGCATTTAAAGATTACTTGATGGCTGATCAGCCGGGTCCATCTATTGTGTACGGTGAAGAATCGAAAATAATCCGGAACATCCGGGCTGTTACGGCATCTTACAACCTGAATAATGTAACGAGGACAAAAGCTTATCTTTCCTTCTATATAAAAAATCCGGAGGTTCATTGGGCTTTTTTAGCCCACATGGTTTCCCGAAACGGCGGCTACAGCATGACTGATTTGAAAAACAGTCTGGTGAGCCACTTTCTATCCGAAAATGAACGGAACTCTCTGTTTCATTTTCTTGAATCAGCAAATGCCCTGATTTTCCACGATGCTTATCCCCAGCTTCTGCTTTATGAGGAGAGCAAGAAAAGCAGAAGGTCTTTGTTCCGTCTGCTCCCCGCCTTACATGTTTCGAGATTTATGGAGCCAGTCTGGGCGCAGTTTTATGAAACAAAGCAATCGGAGTTGCTTACCCTTGCGCTGATTACGAATGAACAGCAGTATGTCGAGCAGCAGCTTGTATCAAAATCATCAGACATTTTAAAGTCCATTCCTTATCTGCTTCAAGAAAGGTGCGGTTTTACAAACGTTATTTTCCCCTTTAAAAAAAGAGGGTATGATCAGTATTTTTCACTGGCAGGAGTTGAAATAGGACAGTTTATCGATCCGAAAGAAAGGATCAGCATTGGCAAATCCCTTTACAGCACCTTGTTTCATCCCGCGGTATTCCCGTCAGCTCTTTTATTTGCAAAAACATTTCCCCATTCCGGCTCACGGGAGGATTACTGGCCGAACCTGTTTGCATCTGATCCCCATCAAAAAATATACAGCCCGAAGCTTGCAGATGTGTGGAATGATGTATCCCATAAATATTACCCGTGGCCTGACTGGCTGAAGGATCCGGAGATGGTGTCTGACTTTGATTGCTTTGATAAAAAGAAAACGTACAGGGATATGACAAAAAACGTAAAAATGGATCTCCTGAAAATGGGGTCGATGAAGCTTCTAACAAAACCATTCTTAAAACGCGGCATGTAAAAAACGGCGAGAAATCTCGCCGTTTAATCAACGTCTTCCAGGTCTTCGTCAATAATGCACTTTTCAAGAAGATAATCAAATGCAATATCCGCGATCGTATCAAGCTCCGATTCCGAGGGAACATATCCCCGCTTTGTCAGCTCATTGTAAAAGAATTCAGCCATTTCTTCGGTATCAATGATTACTTCAATTTCTTTCACAACATCGCCCCCTTAGTAATTGTTTATATGTCCAACTTGTATCATCTATGTCTTGCAAATCAAACATTTTTCTTTTCATATTCTTTTTTCACGGTGCATACGATGGAATAAATAGATCAACAAAAAAAGGAGATGCTGAAAATGAAAAATGGACAAGCTGCTGCAAAACAGGAAACGAATAAATTTCTTGTATTTTTAGACGGAGAAGGATTTGAATGCGTTCACAAACAGATGATTGCATGTCTTCAAACAATCATGCTTTATGGATGTATTCCTTTTTTTATTTACGTTCTCATATCGCTTTTTCATTAAGTGTTCGTATATTTTCTTAAACTGTCGATGATAAAATCCATCATTTCCTTGTATTCCAGATCACCAAACATATCATACATAAATAAATAGTCATTATAGATATCTAAAAGTTCATCAACAATATCACGTTTGCTGCGCTTGACTTTCTTCGCGGGGAGTTCCTGCTTAGGCAGCTTTTCTTTTGCCAGAAGCTGCTCAATCCCATTTGTTTCCTGCGAAACAATATGCATCAGGCTAAGCTGCTGGACAAATGTGCCTGCCTGCTTTTTCCCCATGACGAAAACAAGCTCTTCTTCGGATGCTTCAAGCCATTCCCCGTCGTTGATTCTCATCAGTTCATAAATGATGTCTTCCCAGCCATCTTCTGTGTATCTCCAGATTTCAGTCCGGAATCCAACCACCTTGAAAAGCTCTTCTTCATAGCCCTTCACTTGAACAATATCCCCGATATGGTATTGAAACTCAATTTCGATCTTCTCGGAATCAATCACCTTCCCGGTGTATTCAGAGTAAAGCTGTATCGCGTTTTCAAAGTACAAAATCTCGCTGTGGTTCACTTCGTAAAGATAATGCTGATCGATCTGATGAACGTTCGTCACTGTCCCGACCGTACTGTACATAACAATCACGACAATATCCCCGACTTTGTACTTTGGTATTTTTTTGTTCACGATAGATCCTCCTTTGCCGCGATTCATAAAAGATAAAATAGTATATGCCGGAGCGCAAAATAAGTAATAGGCAAAACAGCAAAGGATTCCGAGATGGACTCATGAATGTTCATCAAGAAGGAAATAGTAAGAACCTAAAAATCAATTCAAGGAGGACTCACCGTGGAGAACACATCAAACTTCGTAAACAGCCTGCAGCAAAAACAGCAAAAAGACGAAAACAACCGCGAGCACCAGGGCAGCAGCAACCCGGGGAAGAAGAAGCCTAATAAGACGAATAAGTAAGAAAAGCGGAAGCGCCTGGTTAGCTCCGAAGGACAGAAAAGGCTCCGCCGGAAAAAGCCGGTCTTGCTTTTTTTGGCGGAGCCGTTCTGGCCGAGGAGTTAGGCGCTGGAGCTGGACAGTAAGAAAAGCGGAAGCGCTCGTTTATCTCCGGGAGTCAGATAAGGAAACGGCGGTAAAGGCGCTTATTGCCTTTGGCGACGGTTCCGTTCTGACAGAGGAGCTGAGCGCTGTAGCTGGACAATAAGAAAAGCGGAGCCTTTTGGCTCCGCTTTTCTTATGATTAGTCATGCAGTCTTCCTCTCTTATACATCCAAAACAGCAGCAGAAAACTGACAATCATGATGAGCTCCGCCCAGATTAAATACCACGGCCATTTGCCAAGCACGTTAAGCAAAGACACACCCTCAGGCTTTTTCATCAGGAACATATAGTTTGACCCCAGCCACTTGTTTACGGCAAAAATGATGGCAGCATACAAATTAACAATCAGAACGCATACCCATACTGTCCGGAAGGTTATTTTATAGGAAAAAGCCATCAGCATGACCAGCACCGCCAGAATAACAGTCCCATGCGAGATAAAAAAGACAAGGTACTGAAAGTGCGGAAAATGATAGGTGCCGAGGTCCGGAGTCAATAGAGCCTGCACAGAGCTTGCAATTCCTGCAAAATATAAAAACTGGAAGAGTTTTTCCGACCCGTTTATGAGCATGATGAAAGCGAATATGACGGACAGATCACTTACATGCAAAGGCAGGGCAGATGCTGCAGACCACGCATGTTCACTCAGCAGCCATATCTGGTGAGTGATCAGCGCAAGAAACAATATTGCTGCAAGAACCAGCCTGATGGAATGCTGATGCGGCATCCAGCTCTTTTTTAACAGCATTATTCCAAGAATAAATACAGATATAATAACTAGCGTCCATATGTGCTCTGCAGAAAACAGACTGAATGTGTCTCCCTCTGGACGATACTGAAGGTACTCTTCCACGCCCTCACCTCTCATGTTTTTTATTAGATTTCACTTTAACAGGAAGTCTATCCGTGAAAAAAAGAGGCGCGGCTATAAAACAAACAGATTACAAAAAAAGGGTGAATTTGATCCGCACGTGGTCAAATTCACCCTATTTTTTGTGCCGGCTGCTTTCTCCCTTACGTTCCGGTACTCGCGTAAGCCCGCAATCCATACAGCCAGAAAACATAGGCAAGAGCTATGCTGACTAAACCGACTAATGGGGACAGAATCCCGACAAAAGCATACCCTTCTCTGTCAAGGAACCATGCCGCCGGATAAAAGGCCGTAAACCCGTACGGAATGACCCACGTTAAAAAGACACGAATGGTTTTGTTGTAGATCGTCATCGGGTATTTAGCAAACTCACTCAGATTAAAAACAGCGTATACAATAGGCAGGCTGTCGATCATCCAAAAGGAGAATGTGGCAAAAAACAAGTTTATGGCAATGTAAATCAAACCGCTTGAAACAATCATCACAACGAGCATCAGCCAATCTGCAAATCCGAATGCCAGATTCAGCTGCGGAAAGGCTGCTGCAAGAATAAGTATCCCGATTACAAGCTGACCCAGTCCATCCTGCTGCAGCCTGTCTGCGCATACATGAAACAGGGGATTGATCGGCCTGATAAGAAGCCGGTCCATCTGCCCGGGCCTCACATACTGCCACCCAAGCGTCCATAAATTATCAAAGAATATATGATGCAGAGACCTGCCTGTTGCGGCAATGCCGTAAATAAAAAGAATTTCATAAAACGTCCAGCCGTTAATTTGCTCAATATGATCGAACACTACTTTCACAAAAAAGATGCTTGCGAACTGCTGAAGCATCACGCTGATCACTCCGATGAAAAAATCCACCCTGTATTCCATCATGACCTTAATGTGATTTTTCGCAAAAATATAATACAGCTTTGTATACCGTTTGAGCATTGTATTACCCCCTTACCCGCCGAAAATGGTCACTTTTTTGATCGCCTGGGACCAAATCAGTTTCATGATAAGAAACATTCCGAAGCACCAGCCAAGCTGAATCAGCAGAGCAAGATATGCATCACTGCCTTTCAGAATACCTGTATATATAGAAACAGGCGTAAATACCATCGCCTGAAACGGCAAATAAGAGCTCAATGTTTCAAGCCATCCGGGAAAAAGCGTAATCGGAACAAGAGCTCCGGAGAAAAACGTGATGACTCCCTCTTTCAGGACTCTCAGACCCCAGACGTTTACCGTCCAAAAAGCAATGATGCCTATCATCAAATCAAAGAACGTGCCAATCCAGACTCCAAGTGCCGCGCTGATGATAAACAGGAGTGCCGCTTCCGCCGAGCCGGGAAGAGACAGATCGATGAACAAAAAGGCAATCACCATCAAAGGCAGGGTTTCCCTGAAAAAATGTGTGATCTTTCCGCCAAAATCCATGAATATCAGTTTAAAAATCACATCATAAGGCCTCATCAGCTCAATGGCAATGTTCCCGTCCCTGATATCGTGTGCCAGCTCATTCCCAACTCCGGAAACATATCCCTGAATAAACATGGCCACCACAATATACGTCAGCATATCCTGCAGCGTAAGGTTCTGAATAGTGTCCTTTCCGTCGTAAACGGCATGCCAAAAATAAAACATGATCATCAGACGCATGATGGATGATGCTGTTCCAGCCCAATACCACGCGGAGTATGCAGTGTTGATCTGCATTTGGGATTTTGCAAACATCAGGTATTTCGTCATTTCTTAAAACCCCCTATAGTCCGCGGTTATAAATTTCTTCTACAATGGTTTCGATTTTTGGATCGTTTAAAGATAAATCAATAATGTCATTTTCAGATAAAACCGCAGAAATCACTTCTGAAGCAGCCACATCCTTTTGAGAAAATGCAAGGATGACTTTTTGCTGCTGATCTTCATCGACTACTCTAAGCTCTGTTCTGTCCTTAATAGCGGCCGGGTATGAGAAGGATTGCACATTTTCGACCTCAAAATGAATTTCCCGCTTAGCCGCGAACGTGTCTTTTATTTCATGAAGGCCGCCGTCGTATAAAATGGATCCATTGTCGATGATGATGATTCGGCTGCAAATCTCTTCAATGTCCTGCATATCATGCGTTGTTAAAAGCACCGTCGTTCCAAACCGGGCATTCATTTCCTTAATAAATTTCCGGATCCGTACTTTCACTGCCACATCAAGTCCGATAGTCGGTTCATCTAAATAGACCACATCCGGTCTGTGGAGAAATGCTGCTGCAAGCTCACATCTCATTTTCTGCCCAAGCGAAAGCTGCCTTACCGGTATCGAAAGCAGCGGTTTCAGCTGCAGGACCTCTGTGAACAAATCAAGTGTTTCCTTAAACTGCTCTTCAGGCACTTCATAAATATATTTGAGCAGATCAAACGACTCAGATACCGGAATGTCCCAGAACAGCTGAGTCCGCTGGCCAAAAACCGCACCGATCTGTTTCGCATTTTGTTTTCTGTTTTTATAGGGAACAATTCCGCCAACCTTTACTTCCCCAGAAGATGGTGTCAAAATTCCCGTCAGCATTTTGATGGTAGTTGACTTTCCGGCACCATTTGCACCGATGTACCCAATCATTTCCCCGCGGTCAATTTTGAAAGTAACTCCTTTGACAGCTGTTTTCGTCACGTATGTACGTTTAAAGAGTGCTCTCACTGCTCCTCTTAAACCTGGTTCTCTCTTTACCAGCTTGTATTCCTTTTTTAAATCCCGCACTTCGATCAATCTGATGTTCCCCCTTTGCTGTCTGTATTTTTTTGCAACTATAAAATTATAAAACTGATAGAAAATTTTGTAAATCACTTTTTTGATGCGCTTTCAAAAAATTCCTTCAAGCATTGCAGCCTTCCTTTATTAAAAACGTCCTTTCAAAATAAAAAACCGTGTATCTATTTGGATACACGGTTTTAGGAAGGCTCAAGGCCTCCTCCTGCCCATCACTCTGGCGTCACAGTCAATAATTATTGAAGAGCTCTAGAAGGAGGTCATTTTCAAGGAACATAGATGACCACTCTATATCCTGGACAAGTTTTTCGTAGTTTTCTCTGCATGCTTCAACATCCGTTACTTCTCCTGAACTGTTGTTTATGCATTTTCCTGATTTAAAGTTGCCTGTATGCGAAGCTGCATAATCATACTGATCGGAATAAAATGAGTATCTCGTCGTTTCATATGCAAAGCCCGCAAAGCCTTCCGTAACTGAGTCCAGCGGCCTGCCGAATTGAATTAACGGCTGTTCAATTCCAAGAAGCGAAGTAATTGTAGGGGCAATATCCATCTGACTGGCAGTCACTTCATTGACAGTGCCTTCTTTTTGATCCGGATGATGAATAATCAGAGGGATATTAAATTGTGCTTTTTCATCAAACGGAACTCCAAGCAGGTTATTAATCTCTTTTTCATCCATCGGGAGAGGTCCGTAATGGTCGCCATAGACGACAAAAATGGACTCGTCCCAAAGCCCCTTTTCTTTGAGGTCCTGAATAAAGAGACCCAATGCTTTGTCAAAATAATGGACAGACTGCAGATAATGCCCTGTATTGGTCCCGTCAAATCTGCCCGGAAGTTCAAGTTCACGGTATTTCTCTGGCATAACAAACGGTCTGTGGTTCGTGAGGGAAACAATAAAACTATAGAATGGCTTCGTTTCATTTGCATAGATTTCGGTCATTTGTCTGAAGATACTCTCATCTGATATGCCCATTCCGATGATTTCATCAGATTCTATGTTTGAATGATTTTTATGATAAAACGTTTCGTAGCCTTGATTGTCATAGGCTGCTTCCCTGTTCCAGAAGTCCGGGATATTGCCGTGGGTGGCACTTGTTGTATAGCCTCCGCTTTCCAGAATGTTTCCAAGCGAAAGAAATTTGTTTTCCGGAAAATCATTGTAAATTCCTTTTGGCGCCATCGGGTAGATTGAATTGTTGGCTACAAATTCGGCGTCCGACGTATTTCCGCGGCCAATTTGAAGATACGTATTGGGATAATACTGACTCTCCTTAATCAGCTTATTCAAATTTGGTGTAATTTCTGCCCCGTCAATGGTCAGTCCCACGGGGAATACGTTAAGGGATTCTGCCTGGACCATAATGACATTTTTGCCTTTGAATCTGCCGAAATAAGGTGACTTCTTCTGCAGTTCCTGGTTCTTCCTGAAATATTCCTGAAGCTTTTCAGTCTTCTTTTTATCCCCAATAAACGTTTCATTGGCAAATGCTTCGTTTACAGTCATTTGTTTAAAGTCATAAATATGTGCAGGCAGAATTCCAGTCAGTGAAACTTTGTACTGATCTGAAAAAGTGTCTTTAAACGGGAAGAAAGAAGTAAAAATAAGGGCAGCTGCACCAGCTGCAAAAATTGCCCTGCTTTGCCATTTCCGCACTTCCTCTGTTTTCAGCCAATAACAGAATATCAGAACTGAAGCAACTGCCGGCACATCAGCCCAGTAAAGATAGTCGGTCTGATAAACCAAAGATAGAATGGAGTCTTTGACATCTCCAAGCTGACCCGCCTGCCCTGCAAGCTTTAAATTCAGAATACCGTCATAATAACGTTCATAAAGCACGTCTGCATACAGCAAAAGCGAGAGTAAAAAATAAATGAGAAAAACAGCTGTGAATTTTACAATGGATCTGCCTGTGGCAAGGAGGGCAGCCAGACATAATGCCAGCCCAGCCGATGCTGTGAGAATAAATTTTTTGTGGGGGGACAATCCCATTTCATGTACGAAATACAATGATTTCAAAAACCAGAATCCACTGATTGTAAAGACAATGCTAAAAAAGAGAAACAAGCTTTTTTTATTTCTATTAAAATATGACAATCCTGCACTCACCCTTATTAAATAATTACATAATGTTCACTCCATCATATCAAAAGTAATGGAAGATACAACAAAAAGATTTACAAAATATTAATTTTTGTAATCTTAAATTTACATTTCCCCTCTTTCTTTCCGTTCACAAATTTTTAACACATTCGGAAATGAAAATCACGCTTCAAGTGTGCTATAGTTTACTTAGTCAAATTTGACCTAATTGAAGGAGGAACTTATTTATGTTCGAGAGCTTTCTAAAACGCGGAAAATTAATCATCATTTTATTTTTCGTTATTATTCTTGTCGGAGGCTATTTATTTTATCAGCTTCCTAAACGCGAACTGCCAGAGTTCTCGGCCAACATCGTAACCATTTCAACGGTTTATCCGGGTGCAGAAGCAGCGGTCGTTGAAAGTGATGTAACAGAAGTGCTTGAAGATGCCATTAATAACTCTGATGGCGTCGCGAGCCTGAATTCTGTTTCGGCAAAAGAATTCTCAAATGTCATAGTTGAAGTCGAAGATGACGAGGATATAGAAAAAATCACATCCGACCTAAAGCAAAAAGTATCGGATGCCGCTTCCAAACTTCCTGAGGAAGCATTTGATCCTGAGGTCAAACAGGCTCAGACAGGACTTCCTGTAGCATCGTACATGTTTACAGCAGAAAGCACAGATACGCTTAAACAGAGCCAGGAAGAAATACTCCGTTTAAAAGAGAAGATTCAAGACCTTGATGGCGTATCAGGCGTCACCATAAAAGGATTCAAGGAAAAAGAAGCTATCCTTGAACTTGACAGTGAAGTTCTTGCAGAAAATGGACTGAATGTTTCTAACATTATTGAAGCCATCAACAACGAATACAAGACAACACCGCTTGGCGAAACGTCCCAAAACGGTGAAACGACTCGTCTTACTCTCGATCAGTTCAAGGATATTGATCAAATCGAAGACATAACTGTACTGTCTCCAATCACTAAAGAAGCTGTCAAAATTGGAGATGCAGCAAAGCTAGTTCTGACGGAAAAAAAGCAGGAAGATAT
Organism: Metabacillus mesotrionivorans; assembly: GCF_052171315.1. Classification (NCBI taxonomy): domain Bacteria; kingdom Bacillati; phylum Bacillota; class Bacilli; order Caryophanales; family Bacillaceae; genus Metabacillus; species Metabacillus mesotrionivorans. The sequence continues at coordinate 424,447 of NZ_JBQMFF010000002.1, forward strand.
CGTTTCTTTTGAAGGCAAACCTGCCTATTCATTTACAGTAAACATCGAATCCGGTCTTGATATTCCGGCTACTTTTAAAAAGGTCGACAAAGAATTAAAGGATGAACTCAGCCTTCCGGACAATGTGGAACTGAAAACCTACTACTCGCAAAAAGCGGATGTAGATAAAATATTTGATGAATTGATCAAAGAGGCTGCCATTGCTGTACTTGCAGTTATCCTAATTACCACCCTCGGGCTTACTCTCAGCGGAGCCTTTATCGTATCTCTTGCCATTCCGCTTTCCATTACACTCGGAACCCTTCCGCTGCCTTTTTTGGATGTGGATTTGAATCAGATTTCGGTCATTGGGCTGATCATCGCCCTGGGAATTCTTGTTGATGACGCGATTGTCGTCAACGACAATATTTTAAGACAATATAAGCTTCAGAAAAATGGAAATGCCCTGCAGGCAACCAAAGATGGCGTAAAAGAGGTTTGGGGATCCATTGTGACTTCTACACTCGCCGTAATCTTTGCTTTCCTGCCGCTTACTCTTTTGTCAGGTGCAAATGGTTCGTTTATCCGTTCTTTGCCTTCTGTGCTGATCCTGACCGTTGCCGCTTCCATGATTATTTCGCTTACACTGGTGCCTGTTTACCAGTACGCCGTGAACAAGCGGAAAATCCGCGTCAGTGAAAAGGAGCCTGGTTTTTTGGGAGGCCCACTGAAGAAGCTGTCTGATTTTTATGCTGACACGCTGCTTAAAAAAATTGTTAAGCGTCCGGTTTTAATAGGAATAACCGGCATTATCGGAACGACGCTTATCTTCCTGCTGGCGTTCTTTGTCCCGTTCGAGTTTTTCCCGTCAGCAAACAAGAAAGAAATTACTGTTACGGTTACAATGCCGACAGATTATACCCTCGAAGAAACGAATACTGTCCTTGAAGAAATGGAAACCGATCTTCTCGCTATTAAAGAAACAGAAGAGACAGCTATTTTTACAGGCTCGGGAGTACCCGGTCTCTTTAGTGAAACGGTTGAAAATGCAGGTCCAAATACCGGACAGATCGTCACACGCATCGACAACGAAGCCGTTACAGCTGATGGATTTATTGAAGAACATACAGATACACTCAGGGAAAAATATCCTGAAGCCGAAATTTTCTTAACAACGATTGTTCAGGGTCCTCCAACTGGTGCACCTGTTACTGTGAAATTAAGCGGCGAGGATTTCAACAAACTGAACGAGATTAAAAACGAACTCGCTTCTGACATTAAAAATGCAGACAGCGGACTGATCATTGATAATGTGAAAGAGCCTGTTGCTTCTGTTCAATATAAGCTTGACCGCACAGCATTAACAGAAAGCGGCCTTGATCCTAAATTTGTAAGTGATCAGATCCGTTTAGTAACTGAAGGCGTACCAATGGGAACCTTCAAAAATAACAGTGAAAATATAGACTTATTGATCAAACAGGATCCTGCTGTACATGAAGAAGGCATCAAACTGGATGAAATTCTGGTTCCTCTTCAATCTGAAGGTCCCGTGCCTCAGACGGCTCCTCTAAGTCAATTTATTGAAACAGAAACCGTAGAGCAGTATCAGACCATTCCGCGTGAAAACGGGGAACGCACAATTACACTTAAAGCATATCCTGGTGAATCAGAAACGTTCAAAGAGGATGTCGCATCCATCGTAGATGACTATAAGGAGAACTATTCAAGTGAAGGATATACCCTGACACTCGGCGGAGAAAACGACGATCAGACGAAGTTCTTCATTGAAATCAGTCTTCTGTTCTTAGTTGTACTTGTTCTGATCTACATCACGATTGCCTTTCAGTTTAACTCTCTTTCTCTTCCAATGCTGGTGCTCGGAACAGTCTATCTTGCCGTTGCCGGTGCTGTTGCAGGATTATTCGTCACTCAGACACCATTCAGCTTCATGGCCACAATGGGAATCGTTTCTCTTGCTGGAATCGTCGTCCGGAACTCTGTTGTTCTCTTTGAATTTATCGAACAGCGCATGAGAGCAGGTTACGACCGTGCCGAAGCCGTTATTGAAGCCGGACGCGCAAGGATCCGTCCGATTTTGCTGACAGCATTCACGGCGCTCGTTGCCCTTCTGCCTGTGGCATTCAGCAACGATCCGCTCTTTAAACCGCTCGCCATCAGCATCGTTTCTGGGGTTCTCTTCTCGACGATCCTGACCCTGCTGATTGTGCCTGCCCTGTTTATAACGGTTGATAAACTCCGTTCAAGAAAGAAAAAAGCGTAATTTAAGTAAGGCTGCCGGGATTGGCAGCCTTTTTCTTTTTCTGTATAGTAGATAAATAGACAAAGATTGGGGGAATTTCAATGTTTATACATAAGATTAATGATGAACTCTCACTTAAATTAACGGAAATCAGAGATTCAAAGGAATTGTTCGAACTCACTGATTCATCCAGAAGTCATCTGAAAGAATGGCTTCCCTGGCTTGATTTCACAGTCAAGGAAGAAGATACAAAGGCATTTATTGAAGGCACTCTCCGTGGATTTGCCGATAATAAAAGCTTAAGTACAGTCATTCTTTACAAAGGAAAAATAGCGGGTACAGCAGGATTCAATTCCATCAGCTGGCCAAACAAAACCGCCTATATCGGATACTGGCTCGGTAAAGATTTTCAAGGAAACGGCATTATGACAAAAGTCGCCGAAACACTGACAGAGATTGCTTTTAATGAATACGGACTGAACAAAGTTGAAATCAGGGCGGCAGCAGAAAACACGAAGAGCAGAAGCATTCCAGAACGCCTCGGTTATAAACATGAAGGCACCATCCGAGAAGCAGAATGGCTTTATGATCATTTTGTGGATCATGCTGTTTACGGAATGCTTGCACGTGAATGGAAGCAAAAATAATCGACGAAAAAGCAGGTCTGATTTGATGTTCAGACCTGCTTTTTTTATCACGTATTCTCTTTTAAAACCAAATGCTCTCTTTTGCTTAGTTTTCCTTCAAGAAGCGTCAGCACCACCGGGATAAGCAGGAAAATGCTCGAAATTTGGAAGAGCACAGCCGTTTCAACAAACTGGGCGAGAATTCCGAAGACAATTCCGCTTAATCCGATTCCAAAATCGATCGCAGAAAAGTACATGCCGTTCGCTACTCCCCTTCTGTTGTCAGGGGTCATGGAGAGCGTCCAAGACTGAAGCGTCGGAAGCAGGGAACCAAAGCCGATTCCAAACAGAATTCCGGCGGCAGCTATTCCTGCATTTGTATGGGAGAGTGACAGAACCCAGAGTCCTGCAAAAGTTAAGGCCGAACAAACAATAATTAAACCCTTAGGTCCCTTCTGATCAAACCATTTCCCTGAAACCGGCCTTGAAACAGATGCCATAATAGCATTAAACAAGTAAAAAAGAAAAATCTGGTCTATCCCCCGCTCCTCACCGAATATCACGATGAATGTGACAACTGAACCATATCCAAAAGTTGCAATCATCGTAATAAATGCAGGATACCAGCTTGACTTTTCAACAAGTGAACCCACATATGAAAAAGACAAGTCTTCCTTTTTAGTCGTTTTTACCGACTCGGGCGTGTGATACCGGACTGCTGCAAGCAGCCCAAACGCAATCAGGCCAAGAGCACATGAAATGTAAATTAAGTTGTTAAATGAAGTGACGCCAAAAAGATAAATCCCAAGGCTTGGCGCAATAATCATTCCAAGCGTAACGGACAGGCCAAAATAGCCCATGCCTTCACCAAGACGCGATTTCGGAATCACATCTACGGCAGCCGTACCGTTTACTGTTGTAGAAAACCCCCAGGCAAGACCATGAACAAACCTAAAAAGCAGAAAAATGAAAATCATGCTTGATAACGGATATACGATGGTAATGGCAAGAAGGGCTAAAGCTCCGGCAAGCACGAGCGGCTTGCGTGTCCTGTATTCGAGCATATAGCCTATAAACGGCCTGCTTAATACAGCTCCTATTGAAAACAGTGCAGTCACAAGCCCGATTTCAAGACCTGAGGCCCCAAGGGACTTTATGTAGGGCGGAAGCGTCGGAATCAGCATCTGAAACGACATAAAAATAAACAAATTTCCAACCATGAGCATCACAAACGACTTTGTCCACAGCGGTGCTTTTACTAATGTACTCACTTTATCTCTCCTAAATTATCTGTGTATCTGCCAATATATTTCGCATTCCTAAATAATAGCACAGACAACACCAGGATTATACTGATTTAGCATCGTAAATTATAGACAGAAAATTTAGAACGGAAAGAAAGAAATGATCCACAGCTATTCATCATCGGAAAAAGAATCAAGCACGCTCACCGTTTTTTCAAAGTAAACCAGTGTGGCTGCATCATTCAGCTTTTTCTTTACTCCAGTTCGCGTAAAACCTGCTTTTTCATAAACACGGCAATTCTTCTCTTCCTCAAGAATAGTCGCAAGTTCCCATTTACCCGCCTCTGGATATTTTTCTGCTGCAAGCTGAATGGTCCTGGCGGCAAATCCGCGTCCCTGCCACTCCGGCAGAATAAACATCGGGCTAATCCAATGGCTCTCAGTTTTTTCACCACGTTTAATTCTGATGGCTCCTGTAAACTGGCCGTCTGCCATCACCTTATAAAAGTGCCCCTCCCTTATTCGGCTGCGAACTTTATAGATCGGTTCATTCGCAGGGCTTGTGTCAAAGTCCCTGTATCTCTCGAGCAGCGGTTTGAAAGCATTGACTTGTCCCCTGTGGATCATTTCCGAATCCTCGATTACAGCTTTAACTAAAATAAACGCCATTTTTCTCACCTCTTATCCATTAAATCAAAAAAAATCCCTTGCTGAAACGGGATTTCTCATTTTTAAAACGGATCTATCTCTTTTCCGGTTTTGATATCAATCACTTTTATTGGATTCTCAGGTGCCTGAATGTCCTTGCTTTTTGGAGGCTTTGCACCATTCTCTACCCAGTCTACAAGCAAATCAAAGGATTGATGGGCATACGGCAAAAGCGGCTGGAGGTTTTTATCTGAATCTGTTGCACCATTCCAGACTAGGCTGTCAACATGATTTCCGTTTTCAATGTAATACATGCGGTGCAGCTTTTCCTTGCCTGCTTTTTTAACAAGCTTCTCATATCCCAATGCATGAATGTCAGGGAAAATCAGAGCGTCAAGGGTACCCGTAAAGCTGATCAGAGGAACATCGATATCTCCCGTATTTGCAACCTCTTTGATGTTTTCCTTTACACTTTTCGGGCGGGATGGATAGCGGTAGTTTTCAAAAATAGAGTCATAGCTGCGGTCCCTCATACCGTTTACAAAATTCAAGTAGTTTCTCCAGTCGATGCGTCCAGGCGCAGTGGGATCAAAGTGGTCGCGGTAAATATTGGCGGTAATAAACCAGTATACCTGGTCATGATAGCTCCACAATGCTTCGGATCCTTTTGGAACCCCTGCTTTATACAGCTCTTTTACCGCTTTTTCTTTCTCTTTTCCACTGCCGTATATGGCAGGCTCGGCATGATTGACAACCTCTGTCAAAGAGGAAATCAGGTTAGGCTGCTTCTCTGTCCACAGTACGCCTTCCCAGTCTACGCCGCCATCAAACAGCCTGTCTTCTTTTTTCTGCCGTCCGTCATGCTCAAGCGCGTACCTGACCACATACCCTCCATTTGATATTCCGATTGCATATGTAGGCACGCGATGATTTTTTCTGATCAGGTGATGGGCAGCATTCGACTTGTCTTTAGGCGAGATGAGCTTGTCCGCATAATTTTCTTGGAGGTAGGCTTGAGCTGACGACGTTATCTGCCGGTATCTTTTATGCCATTCTGCAACCGAATCATCCTCTTCAACAAGAGCATTTTTTGCTTTTGCAAATGGATCGGCAGGATTTGATGTACCTTGTGTTCCCTTATCAATGGCCGCAAACGCGTACCCTTTTTCCAGGACAAAATCACTGAAGAGCAAGTCTGTCGAGGTTTCATTGCGCGTTGCCGGAATTCCGGCCGATACCAGTTTCCCGTTCCAGTTATCAGGAATCCGGATCACAAATTGTGCATCCTCAAATGCTCCAGTAATCTGAGTTCCTGTGACCGGGGCTGGATTGTACATTTTGTGCCAGCCAGTTTCCTCTGCCGCACTGCCCCAAAGATATGGCGTCAGTCCGAGATTTCCAAAGAGAGTGGCCTGCTGATATTGGACAGGATTTTTTGTTGTTAAAAAATTCTCATTCACACCGTCAAAGTAAACCACTTTCACATCATGTGCACCAGGAATAGAAACTTCTTGTGCGGCTGTTACTCTTTCATGACCCGCAGTCCCAGGGACAACAGGCGCAAGCAGTGCCGTCGCCAATGTAACCGTCAACATTTTTCTTTTCACGAAATCACACCTTTATTAGAATTTTCTGTAAACTAAACACTATTAGTTTACTCTTTTTGGAATCTCCCGGCATGGGACGAAAGATGCAACTCTAAACGATCAAAAAAAATAACCCGTGACTGGGTTATTTTTGATTATAAATTGGCTTTTTTAAGTCTTGAATCAAGTACCAAATTTCCAAATGGAATAAATGCAACAGCTACTGCACTGAATACCCAAGCAAAAGACCATCTGATTTTATACGTTGTATATGCAATGATCAGGAGGTAGGCAATAAAGAAGAATCCGTGCAATGAGCCGACAATCGTAACGGCCATTGGAATATCCGCCCAGTACTTCAGCGGCATGGCAATAAACAGAAGGATGAGCAGCGAAGCTCCCTCAATGAATCCCATAAATCTGAAACGGTCAATCGGTGTTTGAGGCATAGGTGTTCCTCCATCAGCTTTTTTCTTCATTATAAAGTAGGATTTTTGCAAAAACCACTCTTCCCGGACAGACGTCATAGAATGTTCAATTCTATATGTATGTCCACTGCTTTGTTTTATACCTTTTCAGGCAGGAAAAACCAGGATGCTCATGCATCCTGGTTTTCCTTAGTTTTCACTGCCCTGCAGTTCACCGGTTTTTAATGCTTTTTCCTTTTTTACTGAAGGCTGATCCTTTGCACTTCTTAACGGAATTTCTTTAATAAAGAACGTTAAGAGAATGGCCACCGCCATTGTAATCGTGACAAAGATAAACACACCGGATAACGCATAGCTGAGTGAATCCTGGAGCTGACGGATCACATTTTCAAAGAAAGGCACCGCTTCAGGAGGAAGTGTGTTCTTTAAGCCGTCAAGCTTCTCATGATCAAGCAGCAGCTGAGGATTTTGTAGAGATTCCAGTTTTCCCGCAAGTTCAGGAGATGCAGCCATCTGATTTGTTTCACCTGCGCTGCTCATAGAAGCCATCTTATCCTGCATGCGAGAATTAAGAAGTGTGCCCATGATGGCAACACCAACTGTTCCCCCTACTGAACGGAACAGCTGAGAGGATGCGGTTGCAACACCAAGCAGTTTCTGTTCTACTGCATTTTGCACAGTAAGTGTAAACACGGTCATGCCGATTCCGATTCCAAAGCCGACAAGTGTCAGGTAAAATACGAGCAAATACTGTGAGGTGTCTACCGTCATAGTTGACAGCAGGTAAAGGCCCGCTGCAGAAATGCACAGTCCGATGATCGCCTGCAATTTGTACTTCCCTGTTTTAGAGATAATCTGTCCGCCAAGAGCACTTGCAAACACTAGGCCGAGCGTCATGGACATTGTCAGGAAGCTTGAATGAGTAGCCGAGTAGCCGAGCACGCCCTGAATGAAATAAGGAACATACATGACACCGCCGAACATGGAGACCCCAATGACAAACCCTATGATATTTGAAATGGTAAAGATGCTGTTTTTAAACAGATCAAGCGGCAGAATCGGGCTAACAGCTTTTCTTTCGACTAAAATAAAGATGATCACTGACACAGCTGCAGCCGCGAAAAGAGAAAGGATTTGTGCTGAGCTCCAGTCATATTTCGTACCTGCCCAGGAGAACGCGAGAAGCGCTGCAACAATGGCTGATGAAAGAAATAACGATCCAAGGTAATCAACTTTTTGGCCAGCCTTTTTCTCCGTTGAAGGGAAAAGCTTCCAGATTAAGATGAGTGCGACAATTCCAAGCGGAAGGAAGACCCAGAATACCCACTTCCACTCAAGGTTATCGACAATGTATCCGCCAAGCGTCGGTCCAAATACACTTGAAACCCCGAACACGGCACTCATGGCTCCCTGCCACTTGCCCCGCTCTCTTGGAGCAAATAAATCCCCTACAGCCGTAAAGGCAGTTGACATGATCATACCTGCTCCAAAGCCCTGGATACCGCGATAGCTGATCAGCTGAATAATGTCAGTTGATGTACCTGCAAGAAAGGCTCCAATAGAGAAAATGATGATCCCGATAATAATAAACGGTTTCCTTCCATACATATCTGAAAGCTTTCCGACAAGAATTGTTGTAATCGCACTTGTCAGCATATAGATGGTGAAAACCCAGCTGTAATAATCAAGCCCTCCAAGTTCTGAAATAATTTTTGGAAGAGCATTCCCTACAATTGTCTGATTAACTGCCGCAAAAAACATCGCTGCAATGATGGCAATCATAATGGTTATTTTTTCTTTGTGACTTAAATGTTCCATGATTCCACCTCTAGTTTTCTTCTAATAATTTTTTTAAAAGGCGATTAAATACAATCATTTCATCATCGGTTACGTTTTCCAGTTTCCGGTGAAAGTATTCTGTGATGGTCGCCTCTACTGTTTTCGCCACTCTCTCGCCTTCTTCCGTCAGCTGGAGAAGGACAACTCGTCTGTCGTCACTTGCCCTGACACGTGTTAAGTAGCCTTTTTTTATCAGCCGTTCACTTACTGAAGTAATATGGCTGCACGAAACACTCAGCAGATCTGCAATCCGGCTGACATTCGGATGATCCTGTTCATGCACGAGCCGAAGCACCATAAATTCATTAAACGGCAGCATCGGTTCAAGCATTTCATTCAAATGTGCCCTGGTCATCTTGTTCAGCTTTCTGTAATTCGAGAGAAATTCGTAGGTGAGCTCCTGACGTGTATTCATGTTCCCCTCCCGTTTTTCCAAATCATTTTAATACTTAACTTACTTAACTATTAACTTTATTAACTATATGACGGAGGTGAAAAGTTGTCAAGGAATAAAAGCATAGATGAGTTTATTCTCGAACAAATTCTTTTACGAACGGTATTTTAAACACTGGGTTACGTTTTAGCGTAAGATTTGCTCTCTTGCTTATGCTATCTTTCACACTCAAGGGGTTCTGAAGCATAAAAAAACAGCCCTGGCCAGGACTGCTCTCAAAGTGCTGATTTTTTTAAGATTTCCATTTCATACAAGTCCCAGGCATCATCAAATACGACAAGACCCGGCAAGTACGAGCCGTTGAGCTCAAGATATGAGCTGATTTCATGGTAATCGTCGGATGATTTTGGGAAACTGTGATCATCGTAAGCATCATTGGCAAAACGGCTGATGTCATCCTGAGGCTTCGGATGACGGTATTTCATCAGGTAGTGATAAAAAGATTTCATGCGGGTCCCCTCCGTTGGGTTTGTAAAGTGCCCCTATTATAACGCGGATTGGACAAGAAGAAAACCTCAGAATCGTCTGAGGTTTCACGTAAAGTCAAAATAATTTCGCTTTAAATGGCGCTTCCATTTCATGAGCTCATCAAAATTCACTCGGTTTGGCAGTTCTTTAACATTGATCAGAAGGAGCTGATTTTCGATTTCATTGATTGTATCCTCGCTCTGATAGCTGATGCCGCAATCCGGACATTCCGTACAGGGCGTTTCAGAAATTTCGATGGCGCGTGATCCATCCGGCAGCTCCCAGTGAACAAGGTTGCTTGTTTTTACGGCATTTTCCGATTCACACCACTCGCAGCGCTCACTCATTTTCCGCCGCCTTCTTATCTTCGGATTTTAAAAGCTGGGCACGGTATTTCTTCTCTTTTAATTCGTCCCGCTTTTCCCGCTTGTTCTTTAAGCTTGCATGCTCTGGATTGGTTTCAAACGTTTTTCTTCGGCTGATGCGTCCGATGCCCTCAGGAATCAGGTTAAACTGTGCATCTTCATATAAACCTGCAATGCCTGACAATGATTTTTTCGAATCTGAGTCCGGATAGATTTCATTGAAATAATCTTCAGCAAGTCCCGGGACATAATTCTCCGGCTCCGGATACGTTGTGATCACACCCTCGAAATTTCGAAGAACCACTTTCCCCGGACTTTGGGAAATCAGATAGTTAGGCTGCAGAGCGATTTTCCCTCCGCCTCCCGGTGCATCCACTACGAATGTCGGTACGGCATAACCGCTTGTATGACCTCTTAGGCCTTCAATAATTTCGAGTCCTTTTGAAACAGGTGCACGGAAATGGCCGATGCCTTCAGATAGATCACACTGGTAAATGTAATACGGACGGACTCTGATTTTTACGAGGTCGTGCATGAGTTTTTTCATAATTTGAACGCTGTCATTGATGCCGGCAAGGATAACTGCCTGATTGCCGACAGGCACACCTGCATTAGCGAGCATCTCACAGGCCTTTTTGGACTCTTCTGTAATTTCGATGGATGTATTGAAATGGGTATTCAGCCAGATCGGATGGTATTTTTTCAGGATATTGCAGAGATTTTCAGTAATGCGCTGCGGAAATACGACCGGAGCACGCGTTCCAATCCGGATAATTTCAACATGATCAATAGCTCTCAAGTTTTTTAAAATATACTCTAAAATGGTGTCATTGATTAAAAGCCCGTCACCTCCTGAAATGAGGACATCCCGCACTTCCGGTGTTTGAGCAATATAAGCGATGGCATCGTCAAGCTGCTTCTTTGGCACTCCCATGCCGATTTGTCCTGAAAAGCGTCTTCTTGTACAGTAACGGCAATACATGGAGCATTGATTTGTCACCAGGAAAAGAACGCGGTCCGGATAGCGGTGGGTCAGGCCGGGCACAGGAGAATCTTCATCTTCATGCAGCGGATCTTCCAGGTCATACTTTGTTTTATTCAGCTCCTGGGAAATAGGCACCGACTGCATGCGGATCGGGCACCTTGGATCATCTTCGTTCATCAGCCAGGCGTAGTATGGAGTAATATTCAAAGGAATGGTTTTCGTAGAGATTTTGACGCCTTCTTCTTCATCTGGTGTCAAGTTCACAACTTTTTTCAAATCTCCGAGTGTCCGGATCGTGTTCGTCAGCTGCCACAGCCAGTCATTCCATTGCTCTTCCGTCACATCTTTCCACAGCTCAATATCTTTCCAATGGCGTTTCGGCTTATACAAGTTGTATTTCACAGCAGTTCCCCCATTTCGGTCTTTACCACTATTACATGCAAAAAGCGTGCCAGCGTGACACGAAAAGCGGAAGCGCCCGTTTAGCTCCGACAGACAGAAAAGAAATCACCCGAAAAGTCCGGGTTTGACTTTTTGGGTGATTTTGTTCTGGCGGAGGAGTTGGGCGATGGAGCTGGAAAATACGAAAAGCGGAAGCGCTCGTTTAGCTCCGGGAGTCAGATAAGGAAATGGCGGAAAAGGCGCTTTTTGCCTTTACCGACAGTCCCGTTCTGACAGAGGAGTTGGCTGATGGAGCTGGACAATTCGAAAAGCGGAATCAGCCGCCTTGCTCAGATCCGAAGAAAAAAAATCACCGGAGTCCGGGTTACGTCTTTTTGAGTGATTTTATTGAGCGCTCACGAAAACGCCCTCAAATCCCCCCTACCCTTTTGTCTTCACTGCCGGAAATTGGTCACTAAGATATTTTTTGAGCTTGTATTGAAGGGTTTGTCTTGGAATGCCGAGAAGCTTTGCAGCTTTCAGGACATTTCCTTTTGTTTGTTCCATAGCATCAAGGATCAGCTCGCGTTCATATTTTGACAGCCTGCTTTGCAGGGAACCGCCCCTTTCATCCGATTCTTCCTCATTCATTAAGTACGGAGGAAGGTGGCTCGGCAGAATCTGCCCTTCATCACACATGTTCATGGCAAATTCCAGGCAATGCTTGAGTTCCCGTACATTCCCCCGCCAGCGCTTACTGCTCAGCAGGTTCTCAGTCTCTTTTGAAAGGCCGGTTACCCGTTTGCCGAATTCCTGATTGTATTTTTTGATAAAAGCAGCCGCAAGAAGCGGGATGTCAGCTGGTCTTTCCCGGAGAGGAGGAAGGCTGAGCCCGAACACATTGAGCCTGAAATATAGATCTTCTCTTATCTTATGTTCTTTTAAACATTGCTCAGGCGGGATATTCATGGCGGCAACCACTCTGACATCAACGTTTACCGCCCGGCTGCTGCCGATTCTTCTGATTGCCCCGTCGTCAATGACGCGAAGAAGCTTTGCCTGAAGGTTAATGGGCATCGACTGAAGTTCATCCAAAAAGAGAGTGCCGCCGTGGGAAAGTTCAAATAAACCTGCCCGGTCTGCGGCCCCTGTATAGCTCCCTTTTACCGTGCCAAACAGCAGGCTCTCAAGCAGGGCTTCCGGAAGTGCGGCACAGTTTTGGGCAATGAAAGGTGCCTGTCTTCGCGCAGATTCATTATGCACCGCCTGAACAACCAGTTCTTTTCCCGTTCCTGTTTCCCCGTATACCAGCAGATTGGAAGATGTTCTTGCGGCTTTTTTTATCAGTTCTTTTACATGCAGCAGATTCCTGCTGACTGTGAGTATGTCTTCGAGCCTGTACACGGTACCGTTGACAGCTTTTGCTTTAACGGGTGACGATATTCTTGATTGCAGGTCTGCAAGCCTTTCTGTCAGCTGTTTGATGGCAGAAAAATCCTTTGCAATTTCGACTGCTCCGATGACAGTGTTTCCTGATAAAATAGGCAGACTTGTATTCACCGTTTCAATTTTTTCGCCTTTTACATTTATGTAGGTCTGCGTGTGATGGTAAATCGGCTTTTTCGTCCTGATCGCCTTAAGAAGTGTGCTTGTTTCTTCTGACAGAGATGGAAAGGCGTCAAATAAATGTTTTCCCAGGACTTCTTCCGGTTTCAGTCCATCGTGATAGGCTGCAATCTCATTGTAGAACACCGTTATCCCGTTTTCATCAACCGCATGAATGCCTTCATCAATTGTCTCTAAAATATGATGGATGAGCTTCTCTCTAGTTTGGTCCGCCATTGCAATCCCCCTTAGTGCCGGTTTTCCGGCAGCAATCGCTCACTTTTGGGCAGACAAATCTTTGCACCAGACATTCATATTTTCAAGGTCTGTACTGATGATGCAGTTATTTGTGAGTCTGCCGGTATATTCATAATCAAGCTGATAAAGAACCGCGTTCATCCCCAACGAAGCTGCCCTTGCAATGGAATAGGCACAGAAAATACCCTGTTTTCTTAGAGCACCTTCAAGCTTCAGCAAAAGTGTCCGCATCAGCCGGTGCTGCCTCGCTTCAGGCAGCGTTGCACAGTCTGTCAGCTCTGCATTATGATAGATATCATTTATTTCCGCTGATGCCGCACTGACGATTTTTTGATTCTCTTCAGCCAGAAAGTAGACCGTCCCTTCTTTCATCGTTTCCACAATATAATCTGAAGAATGAAGGGGCGTCGGATACACTTCAAATACCTTTTTGTAAAGAGACGCAAGCCCTTCTGCATCTGTTCCTTCTGCTTTTCGGAAGGTAAAACCTGAAGTATCCGGAAAGGCCGTTTTTTCTTTCTGATAAATGGCATTAATCATTCTGTCCTGCTCCGTCCACTCAGTCGTGGTTCTTCTGTCCTCGCTGAAGTATTTTGTAAAAAAGCAGGCATGATCACCGTGGAAATACCCTTTAATGACTGCTTCAAGCTGATACTGTCTTTTTAAAAGCTCATGAATATCCGAGCTTTTCCCCTTAATAATGAGCTTGGTGAAACCGCTGTCCAATACTGCTTTTTCTGCACCAGCGAGTAGTTCTTCCATATTTCCCCGGTAATCATCAATTCTCATCCGGCTGTTAAAATGGTCAAAAACCGCAATCGCCCTGTATGACCTGCCTTTCAGTTCTTTTTCCTCTGTTTTATATTCCTTCACGCTTTTGCCTCCCTTTTGTTCACTCCAGAAAAAAAGAGTGCAGGAATCGCACTCACTCTTCTTTTCACGGCTTCTTTATCTATTCGCATGATTAAATGAAATCAGTTTCAACTCGGTCAGTTCTTCCATTGCATATTTGATGCCTTCTCTTCCAAACCCGCTGTCTTTCACGCCGCCGTACGGCATATGATCAACGCGGAACGTCGGGATGTCATTGATCATCACTCCGCCGACATGGAGATCTTTTGCCGCTTTAAATGCAAGGTCCACTCTGTTTGTAAATACGCCTGCCTGAAGTCCGTACCGGGAGTTATTGACTTCTTTAATGGCTTCATCAAATGTCCGAAAGGAATTGATGATGGCAACAGGTGCGAATGCCTCCTGGCAGGAAAGACTGGCGTCAGAAGGCACATTCAGCAAAATGGCCGGTTCGATTGTCTGATTCTCTGACTCTTTTCCTCCGCACGCACGCGTTGCACCTGCTGCTTCGGCTTCCTCAATCCAGGCGATGGCGCGATCCACATCATCTCCTGAAATGAGTGAGGATACATCCGTCTGCTCATCAAGCGGATTCCCGACTTTCAATTTCCGTGTTTGTTCAACAGCCTGGGACACGAATTCATCAAATATGGCCTCATGCACATAAATACGCTGCACCGAAATACACACCTGCCCTGCAAATGCAAATGCTCCAGTGACGCATCTTGCTGCTACTTCAGAAACATTTGCATCTTCATTTACGATTACTGCCGAATTAGAGCCAAGCTCAAGAAGGGTTTTTCTCATGCCGGCTTCCTGCTTCAGCTTTTTTCCTACCTCTGGGCTGCCTGTAAATGTCAGGGCTTTTATCCGTTCATCCGAAGTAAAATGCTTCCCTATCTCGCTGCCCTTGCCTGTGACAATGTTCAGGGCGCCCGCAGGCAGACCCGCTTCATGAAAAAGTTCTCCAATAAAATAGGAACTTAAAGGGGTTTGGGTTGCGGGTTTTAAAACAACCGTATTTCCTGAGGCGAATGCAGGACCCAGCTTGTGAGCCACTAGATTCATTGGGAAGTTAAACGGTGTGATGGCACCAATGACGCCAATTGGCTCCCGCACCGTATAGGCAGTGCGGTTTTCCCCTCCGGGTGCTGCATCCATTCTGATCGTCTCACCGTCGAGTCTTCTTGCCTCTTCTGCCGCAAATGTATAGGTCATGACTGTGCGGTCTACCTCTGCCCGTGCCGTTTTGATCGGCTTTGCCGCCTCTTTTGCGATAATTTGTGCCGCTTCCTCTTTTCGTTCCGCAAGAAGCTCTGCTGTTCGTTTAAGTATATCTGCCCGTTTGTACGCAGGAAGCTCCTTCATTTCATAGAATGCTTCAGATGCAGCATCCACGGCTGCTTTCACCATGCTGCCGTCTGCGATGGCGACTTCTGCGAGCCTCTCTTTTGAGTAGGGAGATGTCAGTTCCACATATGTTTCTGATTCTTCATGTTTACCATTGATCCACAAATGCTGCTTCATTTCCGGTCACCTCTATTAGTAAGTCTTTTCCTGTACTTGTTTCCCCTCTCCTAAGCCCTGAAAACATCACTCTGACACTTCGCACCAGTCTAATAAGAACGCAGCAATCACTTTTGTGCAGGAGATCATCTGATCGATGTCGATATATTCATTTGGAAAATGCGCCATCTCTGTTTCTCCGGGACCAAATACGATTGAGGGTATGCCGCCGGCGTGCGAAAGGAGACCGGCATCCGTCCCCCATGGGGATGCTTCAATTACAGGCTCTCTTTCCAGGATGTCGACATATGCTTTTGACAAAGCCTCTGTCAGCGGATGCGTGCCGTCAATTTCATTCGGCAGCCATCTTGCCCCGAACCATTCAAGCTCAGCCGGATGTTCGTTAAACCATTCATCTTTAGAGGACAATTCGTCTATCCATCCTTGAAATTCAGCCTGCACATCCTCTATGTTCTCATTCGGTGCAATTCCGCATCTGCCTTCAAGTGTCACAAGATCCGCTACCGATGAAGGCCATGTGCCTCCTTCTATTTTACCGATATTAATAGGAACTGGAATGGGAATTGTCTGATAGAGAGGATCTGTAATCCGTTTATTTCTTTTTTGTTCAAGCTCAAGCACATGCTGAAAAACGAGGGTAGTCTTCTCAATGGCACTCACGCCTTCATATCTTGTTCCGCCATGTGCTGAGCGGCCTTTAATCTTAAGCCTGAACCACATGGACCCCTGCTGTTTTTGAAAGATTTTCATTTTGGTAGGCTCCGGCACAATCGCAGCATCCGCTTTATAGCCCCGCAGTATAGCTGCAAGTGTTCCTGCTCCTCCGCTTTCCTCCTCTATCACACTTTGAAAAATCACATCTCCCTTCAGTGAAATGCCTGATGCTTTAATGGCTTCTATTGCCATTAACAGACAGACATTCCCGCCTTTCATATCCGTTGACCCTCTTCCGTAAAGACGGTTATCCTTCACAGCTGCCTGATACGGATCAACTTCCCACTGCTTCAGATCTCCTTCCGGAACAACATCTACATGGCCGTTTAAAATAACAGACTTGCCGCCGCCCGTCCCTTTCATCACCCCAACGATATTCGGGCTGTCCTTAAAGGATGTTCTTGTCGCAACAAAATGGGGATGCTGCTTTAATGCTTTCCCCCCGGGTTCCCATAAATCGATGTCCAGGCTGAGCTGCCGGCACTTCTCAAGGACGACAGCCTGTGCCGATGCTTCATTCCCCTGAACACTCCGCTGTTCCACCATTTTCTTCAGCAGCTTAACGTGGCGGTGCCGGTTGTCATTGATCCAGGCGCAAACTTGCTTTTGTGAGTCTTCCATTCCATCACCTCTTCACTAAATTTCAGGTTTCAAGCTTCACCCCTGTGTGTTTGATCACATCCTCCACTGTGAAAGGAGGCATGACCTCAAGCAGCTTCAGACCACCCGGCTGCACTTCGAGCACGGCCATATCCGTAATGATCATATTGACACATCGTTTTGAAGTGAGAGGCAGCGTACACTCTTCAAGGATTTTCGGTTCACCGTTTTTATTCACATGGTTCATCACAACGATGACTTTTTTGGCTTTTGCAGCAAGCTCCATGGCTCCTCCCATTCCAGGCACTCTTTTTCCCGGTACAATCCAGTTTGCAAGATCCCCTTTTCCGCTTACTTGAAGAGAGCCTAAAATCGTCATATCCACGCAGCCCCTGCGGATCATCCCGAATGCCGCTGCAGAATCAAAGTAAGAGGCCCAATTGCCTGCAGTAACCGGATAGCCCGCTGCATTGCACAGAGTGCCATCTTCTTCACCGGGCGCAGGAGACGGGCCAATACCGAGAATTCCGTTTTCAGCCTGAATCATGACCTGCGGCTTACCCGTTAAAAAATTCGGTACTAGAGAGGGGATGCCAATTCCCAGGTTGACAATCATGCCGTTTTCGATTTCCTGTGCAGCCCTTCTGGCAATTTTCTCTCTCACTTCGGCTCCCATACCCATTTCCAGTTCACCCCTTCACTTTGGACAATTGCCTGAACAAAAACGCCCGGCGTAATAATCGTTTCCGGGTCGAGTTCTCCGGAGCTTACAATCTGGTCCACCTCTGCTATCGTATAATCGCCTGCCATCGCCATCAAAGGATTCATGTTTCGGGCACTCTTTTCATAGACAATATTCCCAAACTCATCCGCTGTCCTGCCGCAGATAATCGCTACATCTGCCGTCAGGGCCGTTTCAAGCAAATAGGTCTTCCCGTTTACGGTTAACTGTTCTTTTCCTCTTTCCGCAATCTCGCTGCCTATGCCCACGTCACAAAGGATCCCGCCAAGGCCCATCCCTCCTGCGCGGATTCTCTCTGCAAGCGTCCCTTGAGGAGAAAACTCAACATGCAGCTTCCCTTCTGACATCAGAGCCCCTGCAATAGGATTTGATCCTATATGTGAAGCAATCAGCTTTCGGACTCTTCCCGAAGAGACGATTCTTCCAATGCCGATATGGGGGAAACCAGCATCATTACAGATGATTTCAAGGTCCCGAACCCCTTTTTCAAGAATGGCATCTACAAGTGTCGGTGGAGTGCCTACTCCTCCAAATCCTCCGGCCATGAGAGTGCAGCCATCATTAACTTTGGACAGTACTTCGTCTATTTGCCTGATCTTCTGAAAAGCGTTTGAAATCATACACATTCTCCTTTATACCGGCAGGACTTCAGCCTCTATCTCCGAAATGGTTTTGGAAAACAGCCGGACCAGCTCGTTTAGTTCTTCCTCACTAATTGTAAGCGGAGGAGCAATTAAAATGGCGTCTCCGTCTCCCCCTTCGATTCCTGCCGCAGCGGGATAAACGAGAAGTCCGTTTGCCTGGGCTTTCTTAATAATGCGGCTTGTCAGGTGATAGGCTTTTGAAAAAGGCTTCTTTGTCGCTTTGTCTGCTACAAACTCAATGCCGATCATAAGTCCCATCCCTCTGACATCCCCAATGATGGAAGTCTTCTTTTGCAATTTCTGAAGCTGTTTCATCAGTGTTTTCCCTTTTTCAGCCGATGCGTCATTCAGGCTGTTTTTTTCGATGTAATGCAAAACAGCAAGACTTGCTGCCGCAGATTGTGGATTGGCACTGTAGGTATGGCCGCTCATAATCAGTTTAGATCCCTGCTGAATCGGCCTCATCACTTTGTCGCTTACAAGGGTTGCCGCTATCGGGGCATATCCTGCGCTCATTCCTTTGCCGAGGGCCACAATATCCGGTAATACTCCCCAATGCTCTATTGCCAGAGTTTTCCCTGTTCTGCCAATGCCGGTCATGACTTCATCCGCAATCAGGAGGATATCATACCGGTCGCAAATATCCCGGATTTTCTCATAGTAGCCTTCAGGAGGAGTTAGCGCAGCTCCTGCTGCACCTACAAGAGGCTCTGCCACAAATGCGGCAATATGTTCTGCTCCGGTCCTTCTGATTGCTGTTTCAAGTTCGCCTGTACATTTTGCTTTGCAGGATGCGGGCTTTAGGCCAAATGGACACCGGTAGCAATATGGCGGGGAAACTTCCGGATTTGACTCAAGCAGCTGCTGAAAGCGGAACCGCCTTTCAGGATGGCCTGAAAGGGATAAGGCTCCTAATGTAATTCCGTGGTAGCTCATCCATCTCGATATAATCCTCGTTTTTTGAGGACGATTCTGCTCCTGAAAATACTGAATGGCTGTCTTCATAGCCGTCTCAATTGCCTCTGAGCCGCTGTTAACAAGAAATGTCCAATTAAGGTCACCCGGCGTGATTTCTGAAAGCTTCTTTGCAAGTCCTTCAGCTGCATGGCTTGAAAACTGGGATCTGTATACAAAAGAAACGGCATTTGCCTGCTTACCCATTGCATCAATGATTTCCGGTACCCCGTGGCCTATTGAACACGTAACTGCTCCTGAAGAAGCGTCCATGTATTTTTTTCCTTCAGTATCAAAGAGATAAACACCTTGTCCATGGCTGACTATTTTATAGCTCTCATCAAGCATGGGTTTGATTAAATAGTCCCTCTCCACCCCGCCATTCACCCCAACCTTCTAATGTATCTTGCTCATTAATACATATGTGGAAGACAAAGCGGTTATTTCTCATGAGCGATCAAAGCCATCGACAAACCTGTTTCTGCCTCATTACAGCTGGCTGATGCCTTCAGTATCCACCCAAAAGAAGGCTGTATTTTTTGTAAGCGCTATCATTAGTTCATAAACAAATTTCTTTTCACCTGCATACCATATCTTATTGAAGGGTCAGGTGATGGTTGTGCTGAAGTGGCTGTTTCACGGTGTCTTTTTCGCGATGTTTATTCTGCTTGCCTATTTTGGAGGCGGATCAGTCCTGTTTGCAGACGGGGAGACAGGGGAACGCGTCGTTACGGCTTTTTTTGTCATAATGACAGTAGCTTTTCTCGGAATGGTTTACCATTCTCTTTGCAGGCATTTTTTCAAATAAACGCTTGGAAATCCTCCAAGCGTTTTTATCTGCACTTTTATATGGAATAGGTCAGAAATTCACCTTTTTTCCCGCCCATTCTGGCATAAAAACGCTGGGCCCTTATATTGCTTTCAGCGGTCTCCCACGTCATCGCAGCAAAATGATGCTCCACCGAGTATGTATGGCAGCTTTTAAAAAGCTGTTCAGCAGCACCTTTCCCCCTGAATTCTCCTTTTACATATAGATCATTCATAACCGCAATTTCGCTTGCTCTTGTTGTGCTGTACGTAAAATAAAGGGTTGCAAATCCAACAAGGTTATTACCTGTCTGTGCAACAAACTGAATACCTCTTTCCCCTTTAAGAAGCGTTTCAATGAGCTTTGTCAGCTTTTCTTCAGCAGGTTTTTCACATTGATAAAAATCTACAATGTACTCATACATCAGCCCCATTAATGCTTCTGTGTCTTTCTTCTCCGGATGCCTTACGATGGTCTTCAAAATGATCCATCCCCTTCTTATTCGTTTTTCCCTAATGAAAACCCTTCAAAAAATCTTCCTCCATACGGCTTTAAAATGTCATCGGCCAGACGGATTACGCTCTCTTTTTCTCCATGGCGGTAGTAATCCTCAAATGCGTCAAAAAATGATTCAGCCATATGGTCGTCAAATTGTTTTAACGCTCTATGTATCCATTTTGATTTGCCTATAAATCTTCCGTTTGTAAGCAGAACAAATTCATGGAGGAGTTCAGCAAGATGCCCTGCAACATGAATGCCCTCCGCACGATTCGTACAGCCGGTAAAGTCGTCCAAAGCATCGGTAATGAAATAGCGTCTGCTGTCAATTCCCTCTTGTGTCAGGGGCTCAGGACCATTTTCAAGCAGAGCTGATGCCTCCTTTTTAATCGGGGCAAGCAGTTCCTCACCCCTCAGCACAATTCCTTCTGCTGTCATTCTCGGCATCGATGGTGTTCCGCGTTTGCAGTCTTCCTCAAAAAAATAACGATAAGATGAAAAATTATGGACAAATGCCTCTACAGGCCAGTCGAAATCGACAAACGATTCTCTGTAAGACTCTTCAGTGCTCGCGTCAAATATGACAAGATCCAAGTCTGATGTATGAGTGCCTTCCCCTCTCACTACACTTCCAGCAAGCACAGCTGCGGAACATGAAGGAAACCTTTTTTCAACAATTTTTATTGCTGCCTCTGCAGGCTGAAGCCTCATTTTGTTTCCCCCTTCTCTCTTTATTAAAAAAAGATTTCTTTTTTTCACCGCAGCGGGTATAGTAGGAATGTTCTGTCTTTCTTCCATTATACTCATAATCTGGCAAAATGTAAGATTGTGAATTTCCAATTAGAGACAGATTAACTTGACGTTTGGCCGGGTATAACATTTTTATCACACTTATTGCAGGAGCGTTTTCTTATGACAAAAAACTATTTTCGTAAAATAAGAGACTTATCCGGGTTTCTCGTATTCCCCCTTCTCGGACTGATGTATGAATTTTTAAATGAAAGGCAGACAGATGCGGTCGACATGACCGCTCCGGCAGATGCTTATATTCCATTTGTCCCGGTTTTCATTCTTCCTTATATCATCTGGTATGTGTATATGTTTGGGTTTCTTCTCTTTTTCTGGTGGAAGGATTCAGCTGTTTACTGGAAAACTGTAATTGCCCTGACAGCAGGAGAATTAATCTGCTTCGGTGTTTATTTTTTCTTCCAGTCAACTGTTCCGAGACCAGAGCTGACGGGCGACGGTTTCCTTATCCATCTTGTTTCGGTGATTTATCAGAACGACCAGCCGTTTAACTGCTTCCCAAGCATTCATGTTCTGACAACTTTTATCATCATGCTCGTCCTCCCAAAACTCAAGCTCAGCAGAATGGTTTCATTTATCTCTCAGCTGACGGGAGTTTTAATTATTCTGTCAACGTTATTTGTAAAACAGCATGTGATCTATGATGTGGTTGCATCGATTGCCCTTGGCCTTTCACTCTGGTATATTCTTTTTGAATTAAAGCGCGCTCCGGCACGTTTGCCTTCCGTCATCAAAGAACGAGTGTCTGAGAGGAATGCCGGCTGACAAACAGAACCTGAAAGGGTTCTTTTTTTCTGTATTAGAACACAGACATGTTCGGGTTTTCGGCATATACTGTAGGAAATTTGCAGAAAAAGGGGATGATCCAGCTCTTGAATATTGAAGGAAAACATCTCATTTTGGATGCCTTTGACTGTAACCCGGACCTTTTAAACAGCAGGGAGCACATAGAGTCTTTACTGCTTCAGGCAGCAAAGAATAATGGGATGCAGGTGCTCTCATCATTTTTTCACCTCTTCCATCCCCAGGGAGTGACTGGTGTGCTGGTTTTATCAACTTCCCATATGTCCATTCATACTTGGCCGGAGAAAAGCTATGCATCTATCGATTACTACACATGCGGAGATGCTGATCCTGAAAGCCAGACTCACTTCCTATTAAATGGGCTTGGCGCAAAAAGTTCCCTTGTATACACCATCGCCAGAGGAAGAAAAGGCAAACAGCTGATTCTTCCGAAAGAAATGGCCGCATACGATTCTTCAAAAGGAGCAGACCAAACATGAGCAGAAATCAGCACTCCAAGCCATGGACCGCTGCTTGTTTAAACAAACCTTCTATAAGTTCCGATTCTTATAAAAAACAGACACCTTCTGCATATCTGAATGGAGATAACCGGGATAAGATTGCACTGAATGAATTGAAAAAGAGAAAGCACCGGAATTTATTTGACCAAAAAAGCAGCTTTCAGGATATTCAGATTGTTGAAGTCTCTGATCTGAGGATGTATCTTGATGGCCAGCTCCAGTTCAGTTCACTGGATGAAAAGATTTATCATGAAGCTCTCGTCCATCCTGCATTTGCAGCAGCACCTGAACATGAGCGCGTGCTGATTTTAGGCGGAGGAGACGGTCTTGCCTTAAGAGAAGTGTTAAAATACAGCGGTGTTAAGCACGCTGACTTAGTGGACCTGGATCCCCTTGTCCTTAAAGCAGCAAAAGAAATAGGAAGATTTGCTGCTTTGAACAATTATTCTCTCCGCAGCAAACGGGTACACGTCCATCCGATGGACGCTCAGGCATTCCTTGCAGCAAAACCTGTTCCCTACGACATTATTTTTGTCGACTTTCCTGATCCTTCGGGCAAAACCATCAGTGATCTTTATACGACTGAATTTTACTCCATTTTGAAAAAATCACTTAAACCTGATGGAGTCTTTGTGTGTCAGGCGAACTCTCCTGTTGAGACACCTCTTGTTTTCTGGACAATTGGAAAGACGATCGAGAGTGCGGGCTTCGCTGTAACAAGCTACCACACAACCGTTCCATCATTTGGGGACTGGGGCTTCCATCTGGCATCCGCAACGCGTAAATCCTTCTCAGGAAAAACAGTTCAAGTATCAGCAAAATCACTGCCTTCTAACCTTGGGGAGCTTTCCAAATTCCCTTCTTATGTCACAGAGAAAAAAAATCAGGGGATCATCAATACGAAAAACAAGTCTGTCCTCCATACTATTTTCAAAAAAGAAAGCTTTTACATGGATTAACTCACTTAAACGGACAGCTTGCTGAAAGCTGTCCATTTTTTTTATTCAGACCAGTTCATTGAAAAAAATTTTTTTCTGAGAAGAAAGGCATTTACATCTCATCTGTCGAATTACTATCCATCACTTATTAGTACACTGCAAAGCGGCACAGAGATAAATGTGGGAAGGTTTCCATTCCATTATGGAGGGGTATATTTACCATCATAATCATAGGTATTAATATGGCTTCTGCTCGGATGGGGACTTTGAATGAAGGAGGCTTTTAGGATGACTAACGAAAATGAAAGAGAAGACCTTTGTGATGAGTGTTCTTTTCACAAAAAGCTGACGTTTTCAGAAAAAGAAGAGTTATGGCTGTGTGAATCCTGCGCATCGGAAGAATAATAAACAAAAAAGCCGGAATTTTCCGGCTTTTTTGTTTATTGGCCCATCAGACATTTGTGGAAAATGTCCCGCAAATTTTGAATTTCCTCATCTGAAAGCATGCCGAACATGTTTTCAATCTGCTGGTTGATCTGCTTTCTTGCGGAATGGAGCAGTTCCTTTCCTGTCTCTGTTATTTCAAGGTTATAAGCTCTGCGGTCCCTTTCGCTCTGGCACTTTTGCACAAAGCCGTCTTTAATCAGCTTGCTTGTCAGTACGGTAACTCCGCCCGTCGTTATCTGCAGCTGCTCTGCAAGCAGCGAAGGACGCTTGAGCCCTTCTGTCTCGAGAATCTGCAGAATCAGAATATGGGTTTTGGAAAGTCCCACCTGATTCACATGGTTCCAGTCATTCATCCATTTGCGTTCCAGAGAAACAAAAATCTCAAACAGGGAGACGATATTTTCGTTTCTTTTCGTATTCATAGGGGTCATCTCCAGCATGCGTTATACTCTTGTCTGCCTAAGTTTAGCGAGCAGTTCTAAAGGAAGCAGCATTTGTTCCTCAAGAGGATTCTGTTCTTCTCCGTTTTTTTTCAAATCGGTGATCTCATTGTGCAGCCTTTCCATCTTCCGGTCAAGCTCGGCTGCCGATAATGCCGCTTCTCTGAGTTCATCAGTCAAATGTTCGGGTATTGCCTGGTTATATTTATAATAAATTTTATGTTCAAGACTTGCCCAGAAATCCATGGCTATCGTTCGGATTTGAACCTCAACCATCACATTCTCCTGTCTGTCAGACATGAAAACAGGAATTTCTGCCAATAAATGAAGGCTTTGATAGCCATTCTGCTTTGGGTTCTTAATATAATCCTTGCATTCGACGATATGGATGTCTTTCTGGTTTTGAATCATATCGCTGATCTGATAAATATCAGATAAAAACGAGCATGTTATACGAATTCCCGCTATATCTTTCATATTTCTTCTGATTTCTTCCAGTGAAAAAACATAGTTTTTACGGTGCATTTTTTTCATGATGCTTTCAGGCGACTTTAGCCTCGAGCTTACGTGCTCAATAGGGCTGTAATCGTGAATATACTGAAATTCCTGTTTTAAAATATTTATTTTCGTATTCATTTCTTCAAGTGCAAACTTGTAGGACATCATAAAGCGCGTGAGTTCTCTCTTGATGGTCTTAAGCTTCTCTGCACTCATTTCCGGCACTTTAAAATCTTCCACCGTATAAACTCCTTCAGTTAATTTGGAAGCATCGTTTTTGCTTCAAGCAGTCTAAGTAAGTATGCCCTGATATTTCTTGGCAAAAACTTGCGGATTTCATCTTCATTAAATCCTACAAGGAATTTTTTTTCATCCATGACAATCGGGCACCGCAGCAAACCGGGTTTAGACTTAAGAAGCTCAAGTAATTCGTGCATGTGCAAAGAATCGAGGTTAACGTCAAGCTCCTGAAACTGCTTGGACCGGGTTGAGAGAATTTCATCTGTCCCTTCTTCTGTCATACGCAATATCTGTTTAAGTTCCTTCATTGTCAGAGGTTCAGTTAAAAGATTTCTTTCTGTATATAAAATATCGTGCTCTTCCATCCAAAGCTTTGTCTTTCTGCAGGATGAGCAGCTGCATGATGTAAACAACGTAATGGCCATAAATGATTCCTCTCCTTCAAAGATTGATCATAAGTTCCACCTGTTTCTAAAACATGTACGATATATATATCTTACAAGTAAGATATATATAAATCAACTAATAAGCTTTTACTTGTTTGTGTGTTTTTATGCAAGAAAAAAGCCATCACTTAAAAAGGGATGACTTTACAGGCCTTCTGCGGTAGTTTGTTCTAATGGGTTTATCCGGGTATAGAGCCAGAATGGAATCCATCACGCTGTGCCCGCACACCAGACACTTGCTGTCTTCATGCTGCTGCTCACACTTGCATTTAGGACAATGTTTTTGTTCTTCCATAGGATATGCTTCCCTCCTGCTTAGATATCTTTCTTGGTATTATCGGCTGATGTTTTATTTTCTTTACTGCGCCAATCCATTATTAAAAGTGAATACATATACAAAACATTAAATTTCCCGCAAGTGTATTCATAGTGTCTAAGCAGGCCTTCCCTAATAAACCCTTGCCTATGCGTAAGGGTAATGGAAGGTAAGGCAAGGAATCCATACGATCAGCTGAAATCACTGAGTATCTTAATTTACTACGAGGTTATTCGCCATGTTTTTACAATTATCCTTCTTTTTCTCTCTATTTCTAAGTCCTGCTGGTCAAAAAAACGGATTTCCTTCCATCCCAATCCACAATTGCGTTTGTTCAATGTCTCCTGCAAGTGAAACAAGCAAGTCTTCTCTTCCTTTAGGCGCTATAAACTGAACTCCAAGCGGGAGTCCTTGTTTTGTCATATGAGTCGGCACACTCATTGCCGGCTGTCCCGTCAAATTGGCCAGCTGGGTAAACGGCGTGTACGTCAAGCTTTTCAGGAACATGTCATAGACAAATGGAAGATGCTCGTCCTTATTGCGTTCACTGATTTTCAGCAGCGCCTGAATTTCTTCTTCCTTTTGCATTAATTCTCCAATTTCCGGTGCGGCAAAGGCAGTCGCAGGTGTCAGATACAAATCAAACGTCTCATGGAAAGCGGCCATCTGAGCTGCTGCGAAATCCCACTCTGCAAGACTCTTAGAAAATTCGGCCGCTGTTACAGAATGCCCGGCCGTACTCAGAACCCAGGTCACAATGTCCACATCATTTGCCGTAATCGGACGCCCGAGCATCTTCTCCAGGTCAAGAATCGTTGCCGACATCTCTCCATTGTTCATCGTATAATAATTTTCCATCAGCCTGACGCCGTCTATGCCATTCCCGCGTTCCTCTACTTGGTGCCCCTGACCCTCAAGCCAGACGGCCATGCGATGAACGGCCTCTTCTGCTTCGCTGCTTACTTTTGTCCCAACTGGTGACTGGGTCTGAAAAGCAATCCGCAGCGGCTTTTTCATTCCTGATTTAAGAGTGTCCGTATATTTCCCTTCAAACAAAGGCGTATGAAAGGCTGCTTCCGGCTGGATCACCTGCAGGAGATCAAGCATCGCCGCACTGTCCCGCACTGATTTTGTCAGAACAAAATCAATGGATGCCCCGTGCCATTGCCTGCCCACACTTGGCCCGACTGGAGTTCTTCCTCTTGTAGGTTTTAATCCGAAAAGGCCGGTAAAAGAGGCCGGAATCCGGATGGAGCCCCCGCCGTCGCTTGCACCGGCTATCGGCACCATTCCTGATGCCACAGCGGCTGCTGAACCGCCGCTTGAACCTCCGGCTGAAAACTTTGTGTTCCACGGATTTTTAGTCGCACCGTGCAGTTCAGGTTCCGTAATGTTTCTCAAGCCGAATTCCGGTGTGTTTGTATGGCCGATCAAAGTAAAACCTGCTTTTCTTAAGCGCGCGACAAAATGGGAATCTCTTTTCGCTGTATTGTTTGTCAAAAGCTTTGAACCCGCAGTCAGAGGTTCTCCTTCAATAGCCTGTGAAATATCTTTCAGCAGCATCGGAACTCCTGCAAACGGCTGAGAATCAACTTTAAGCTCCTGTATTTCCTTCAGTGCTTTCTCCTGCCTGGTTCGGACAACACCGTTTACTAGCGGATTGACATTGTCAATCTGCTTAAATGCAGCATCTGCCAGTTCCAGAGGGGAAACCTCTCTTTTTTTAACCAATTCTGCAAGGCCGGTTGCATCGAAGGACGCGTATGTATGCAGATCCATCATTTTTATCATCTCCTGTCATTTTCAGCTGTCCGACTCTCATAGTTTTCCTATCAGCTCTTCTGTCTCGCTTCCTTTAAATTCAACATAAAAAGGCTGCATTTCTTCGTTTAAACAATATTCAATTCTCTGCCTGAAATTTTTCCAGGTGACCATTTCAAGCGCCTGCTCAATTGGAAAATACCCCACTTCTAAACTCTCAGAACTTGTCTCGGGCTTTCCTCCAACCGGCTTACCCATAAAAAGTGTATTGCAGATTGAGCGGTCAACATTTTGAAAAACACCGCAGAATTTCGTCACTTCGATGATGATTCCCGATTCTTCCCGGGTTTCTCTGATGGCTGCTGCTTTCAGTGATTCGCCTTCTTCTACTTGTCCCCCGGGAATCTCCCACCCTCTTTTCGGACCTTTTATAAGCAAGATTTCTCTCTTTTCATTAAGTACAATAGTCGCTGCGGAAACAATATGTTTGGGCGGCTGCATCCCGATCCCCCATTCTTTTTAAATTCCAAGCCGGGTCCTATTTTTCTGTCAATTGATACCCGATGGATTCAAGCGCAGTGCTAATATCCTTTGCAAATGAAGCTTTGATCAGATCGAAGCTTCTGTGTCTGTACTGCTCGATTGCAAAATCGGCGGTTACTCCGGTTATAATTGTGTCGGTACCAATTAACTTTAATGCCTCTGTCAGAGTAAAAAGAAGATTTGAAAATAAATCGTCCTGAACGAAGAGTTTTGACAAATCTATGATGAAGCAGGAAATACTGTGAATAGAAGCATTTTCAAGCACATCCGAGATGATTTTTTCTGAGCGGATTTCATCCACCATTCCCTGGAGGGTGAGAATAGATACACCTTCTGTAATTGGGATAATGGGAACACTTAAAAAACCAAGGTCATATTTCGCCCGGTCAAGCTCAATGATGTGCGAGAGCAATTCAGCCATAGAAGAAAGGTATTCAGCATCTTCTGTTGAGAATTCTTTTTCATTCCTGTCCATAACACACAGCGTCCCAAATACGTTTCCGTTCACATCTTTCAGCGTGACACCTAAAAACCCTTTCATCTTAAGGTCCCCAGTAACAGAAAGGTCCTTTGTCATGCTGTATTGCATGAGATTTGTAGTCGTCATCATTCCATTTTCAATAATATGCCTGCAATAGGTGCTGCTGTATTCTACAATGTATCCTTCCGGAATAATTTCTTCTGTATGATTGTAGGAGCTGAGGACGGTTATAGCATTATTCCCTCTCTTCGTCACGTAGGCAACTGGAACATTCAGCCTTTCACAAATCATCGCAAACATTTTTTTTGAGACAGTGCCGAGAGAAGAATAGCCTGACTTCAATTGATCTTTGGCAGTTTTCAAATAAACCCTCCTAAAGGATACAGTGTGGACTCTTTCGATAAGTATAGCATGGAAAACCACCGCTCAACCTTTTCTGGAATGTAAAAAAAAAGAAAAACCAGATGCCGCATTTGCAGCAATCTGGTTTCTGATTAAAGCAGGTATTCATATCTTCTCTCAAGATAATTTTGAAGCAAAGTAAGCAAGGAGCAGATCCCCCAGTAGATAAGTGCGACTAGAATATACATCGTCATATAATCCAGCTCTCTTCCTCCTACAATTTTTGCCTGCTGGAACAGCTCAGGCACCGTAATCATAGCTGCTAAAGAGGAAGCTTTTGTTAAATCGAGGAGCACATTCGACAGAGGCGGAAGCGCTATTCTAAACGCTTGAGGGAGAATGATTCCTCTCATTGTCTGCCAGTACGACATTCCAAGAGAACTTGCTGCTTCCCACTGCCCCTTTTCCACAGATGCAAGTGCTGAGCGGTTGATTTCAGCCATATAGGCAGCACTGTTCAGACTGAAGCCGATCAGGGCTGCGGTAACCGCTGTAAATTCAATCCCGATGATCGGAAATCCGAAATACAGGATAAACAGAATCACCAGAATCGGAACGCCGCGCATAAATGAAATGTAGATTCTCGCAGGCCAGCTGAGGACAGGAGACTTGGACGTTCTTCCTAATGCGAGAAAAAAACCGAGCACCAAGCCAATTCCCATGCTGAGAAGGGAAATAAGCAGCGTGTTCCAGATTCCTTTCATAACAAAAGGAAAGGACTTGACGGCAAGCTCCCAGTCAAAGAGGTATTCCCATTGGATCGCATCCATTGCCGTCACCTGCCGCTACTTAAAATCAGCATCTGTTTCTTTTGAAACATCTGCTCCATCAAAAAATTGCTTTGAGATTTTGGCGATCGTTCCGTCCTCAAGCATTTCGTTCAGTACGGCATCGATTTCTTTTTTAAGCTCGTCATTGTCTTTTTTCATAATGATGCCCTGGCTGACAGGATTGAATTTGATGTCAGGATGAATAGTAATGTTCAAATCCGGAAAAGCAGCAACAGCCAATCGCTGAAGGTAGTAATCATTTAAAATGACATCCGTTCTTCCGGTTGACACATCACGCAAGTACTGATCATTTGTTGCATTGTCATAAATGACTTCCTCAGCTCCGTACTCGCGGGCTACAGCCATATAAGTTGTTGTTGCTTCTCCTGCTGCTTTTTTCCCTTTCAGGTCTTCAAGCGATTTTATGCCGGAAAGGTCATCCTTCCGCACCATAGCTGTCCCGTATGAGTGTTTATAAGGCACTGAGAAGTCAAACTTTTCTTTCCGCTCATCAGTCATCGTAATATCATTTGCAGCAAGATCAACTTTGCCGCTTTGAACAGACGTCAGCATACCGTCAAACGCCATTTCTGAAAATTCAGCTTCGAGATCCATGCGTTTCGCCATTTCTTTGACCACTTCCACTTCAAATCCAGTCAGCTCATTTGTTTCTGAATCATGATAGGAAGCAGGATAAAGTGTGCCGGAAGTTGCTACTTTCAGCTTGCCTTCTTCTTTAATTGTGTCCCAGGCTGTTTTTTCGTCCTGTTTCTCCTGAGAACTGCTGCAGCCGGCAAGCATAAATGCAAATGCCATTATGGCGAAAATGGCGCCTGTTTTATTTAGTGAAAAAATATTCTTCATGCAAATCCACCTTTTTTTCTATAATCCTATAAAAGATAGCATTACAGGATGAAATTCGCAATATTTATGATTGAACGTTACCTTTTTACAGACCGTTCAAGAGCGTACAGATCCTCTTCCATTGACTGCATTCTCTGTTCAACCAGATTTTTCGCATCTTTTACAGCCTGGTTATAAAAATGGGGACCGATGGATTCTTTAATGAATTCAAGCAGGTTTTCAGCGGCAATTTCTCCGATTTCATCTCCATTTTCCTGATAATAATAGCGCTGAATATCTTCAATCATCATCATCTTCTGTTCTTTCGTAAATTGAATAAACAATTTCATCAGCCTTTCCTGTACTAGATTCAAGCCTGAGGATATCAGAAAATAAAGCAGATTGTCAGTCTGTATTTTTCAGAAATTTTATGTACAAGGCAGGATTTCCTCAATGACAGACTCTCCTTCTGTGCCCTCCTCGTCCGTCCACTGCCATTTCTCAAAAAGCCGGATTCTTCCGTCAGGCAGTTTTTCAGGTGCAGAGCAGCAGCGGCCTCCCCTGATCTGATTTTTATCATTAATATGATGATAGCTGAATTCGAGGGACCCGTCTTCCTTTACAAGCCCCATCAGCGAACCTTTCAGGATTTCCCCTCCCTCATATGATCCTGTCAAAATGTTTCCTTCCTGCTTGTAAATAAAAATCGTTCGCGAAGATACTTCTCCATTATCTGAGTTTGATACAGCGGCAAAACGGCGGTTATTGTAATTAATCATGAGCAGCATCCTTTCAGCATGTTTTTGCTATCGTATCATATTTCTTTCGTATTAACTGAATTTTCCGTCTGGATATTTGTATAATAGAGGCACACGTTTTAATAGGGGGAAGCTATGAAAGAAATAGGAACAGGCATCATTGCCTCCATGTTTTTTGCTGTAACGTTTATCTTAAACAGGTCAATGGAGCTTGCTGGAGGCAGCTGGCTCTGGAGTTCATCGCTGAGGTTTTTATTTATGATTCCATTTTTGGTGCTGATTGTTATTCTAAGGAAAAACAGCAGGCAGCTCTTCTCTGAAATGAAGGCGCAGCCCTCTAAGTGGATCCTGTGGAGCTTCACAGGGTTTGTCCTTTTTTATGCACCCATCACATTTGCGGCTGCATACGGGCCCGGCTGGCTTGTAGCGGGTACATGGCAGCTGACCATTGTAGCCGGCACATTGCTTGCCCCGCTTTTTTATGAAAGCACGGGAGGTGTGAAAAACAGGAGGAAAATCCCTCTGCCTGCTCTGCTCTTTTCTGTCATCATTTTTTCAGGAGTCGTTCTCATTCAAATGAAGCATGCATCAGGAGCTGGAAGCTGGGCCCTTTTGGCGGGTGTTCTTCCGGTAGCTGCTGCAGCCCTTGCTTATCCGCTCGGGAACAGGAAGATGATGGAGGTTTGCGGAGGAAGGCTGGATACATTTCAGAGAGTGCTCGGGATGACACTCGCAAGCACTCCGTTTTGGGTCATCCTGGCTGTATGCGGGTATGTTTTCACCGGCCCTCCCTCATCCGCTCAGGTCGTACAATCCTTTATCGTGGCCGTCAGTTCAGGTGTAATCGCAACGACACTTTTTTTCATTGCAACAGACAGGTCACGCCATGATGAAGGCAAGCTTGCATCTGTTGAAGCTACTCAATCAACCCAGGTCCTTTTCGTTCTTGCAGGAGAAATGATCCTTTTTTCAAGTCCATTTCCAGGAGGCATTACCCTTGCCGGGATCGGACTGATTATCGCCGGAATGTTTATGCACAGTTATTTTAATGAAGGCCGTTTGAAAAAAATCTTCTATTCACGTGCAGCTAAAAACCTTTGAAGAGAAAGCCGCTTTGCACCGCTTTTTGCGGTGTTTTTTTTGACTCAATAAACAAAATAATAAATGACAAAATAACTGATAAAGAACAGGCCAGAACCTACTAAGAACGGGCTGACAATCAAATAACTTTCCTCGCGCCTTGGCTGATAGCTTCCTGCCATCGCTGTAAAAACGGAGAACTCAGCATTATTGGACAGGAATCCACCCGAAGAGCTTATGATGAAAGAAATAAACAGAAATATGAAGGAGCCGAAAAACATGGTTTCAGGAAAAGCCGTGTTCCATATAAGAATTGTTCCGGTTATCAATAAAGACTCAATGATTACTGTTAACAAGACAAAAAACAAATATTTTTTCATTTTGCACCCCGCAGTCTTTAAATGACTTTATATACGAAGCGACTTCATTAAAAGTTTCATTTTTCTAAAAATTCACTGCCCAATCCCTGCAGATTTCTCCGATTATCCCTTCCAGTTGATGTACACCGGTATCCGTATTAGTCATTATCACTAAACCTTTTCCTAAAAACGGATATGCCACCATCACACATTGAAAACCTGCTCCCCAGCCAAGTGATGAGATTTCAATTCCCGTTTGGTTTTTATCCAGGAAAACACCAAGCCCAGTCCATTCATTGCATCCCTGGGATTCAATCACTTCCATTGCTTTATTTGCAGAAAGCTTAAGGCTGCCTTCACCTTTAATGGAGTTCATTAGTTCTATCACTAAAAGAGCTAAATCTGCAGGTTTTGTCCACAGCCCTGAAGCTGCAGGAAAAGGATAAACAGGATATTTCCCATGAACAAGATCACCGCTTTTACTGTGACCGCATGAGAAATTCCCTTTTTCTGCGGATGATACAGGCAGATCAAATGTGCTGTCAGACATATTTAATGGACGGAAAATAAAATCATGCACCAGCTTTGTGAAAGGTATGCCGGCAGCGTCCTCTATTACGAGCTGTATAATGCAGTAACCTGCGTCTGAATAGCTGAAGTCGCTCCAAGGTTCATACTTCAGTTCAATTGGAGCTTTACAATAGGGAGTCCTTCCTGCCAATAGCTCTGCTGTCTCAGGGCTGCCTGTCATCGAATTTCGTTCGTAAAAACTATCCGGAGGATCAATTACGCCAGACTGGTGACAAAGTAAATTTCTTAATGTCACTTTTTTCTTACTATTAAATTCATTTCCAGGAACTTTCCATGAAGCGAGTTTTTCATTCACATCTTCATCTAAATCAAGTATGCCTTGTTCTGTAAGTAACATCGCAATTATTGATGTCACAAATTTACTGATCGAACAAGCACTGAAGATCGTATTCCTATTGACCATTTTATCTGTTCCGGCTTCAAGCAAACCGAAACATTCGGTGCTGCTTATTCGGCCTTGATCAATAGATGCCAAGCTTAATCCAGTTATCTGATAATCAGCCATACGTTTTTGAATGTTGACACTTAACGGCTTCACAATAATCCCCCCATAGAAAATACCTCTAATTCCCAATTATACAATACTATCGTAAATACATGTCCTTACCGTGCTGTAAAATGGTTCTTTCCTTGTCCGGGAGACATGCAATCGATGCCAATATCACAGCAGGCACCTCCTTTGCATGGAGATGCCCTTTTTTGACCTTGAAAAGAAAAAATTCATTCTTCTAATAATTAACAATATTTAACCTTGAAAACCGTTTAAAGCTCTGGCTCACGGGTATAAGGTTACCGTAATAAAAATACCGCATTTGCGAGGAGGAATGTGTCCATGACAAATCAAAATGACGGGAAGATGAGCCGCGAGGAAGCCGGAAGAAAAGGCGGGAAGGCAACCGCTGATGCACACGGGAAAGAATTTTTTCAGGAGATCGGCCAAAATGCTTCCGGCCAGCACGGGAATTCAGCAGAGAATCAGGGCAGCTCGAACGGTGATAACAGCACGATGAGCCGAGAAGAAGCAGGTCGTATGGGTGGACAGGCAACCGCAAATTCGCATGACAGTGACTTCTATCAGGAAATTGGCCGTAAGGGCGGTCAAGCCTCTTCGGCACAGAACAGCAATGAAAACCGTGACGAAAAAATGAGCAAAGCAGAAGCAGGACGCATGGGTGGAGAAAAAAGCAGACGGTAAAATATCAGGCACCTCCACTTTCATGGAGATGCCTTTTTTTGACCATTATCAGTCCGTAAGTTTTACATACCCAACCTCTTCAACCAGTTCCTGTCCCTGCGGCCCCTGCATCCACTCAAGGAATGGCTCAATCTGTTTGTTCTGATTGGATTTAAGAGTAATGGCATAAAGAGAAGCGGTAAATGGATAGGTTTCATTGCTGATGTTTTCAGGATCCGGCTTGATCCCGTTTACTCCAAGCAGCTTGATGCCTTCATCTTTCCTCATCCCTGTCGCAAAATAGCGGAAGGAAAAGCCGATGGCATTTTCAACATTTCTGTAATCTGCCACTTGTTCAATAATTCCCCCCATCCCCTGTACCACTTCTTCTTTCAGCGGTTTTTGAATGGGAGTGTTGCCCATAATTTTCTCAAGCAGCGTTTGGCTTCCTGAATTTTTCGGGCGCTGAAAGGGCATGATTTCTTCCTTATTGCCTCCTGCGTCTTCCCAATTGTTGATTTCACCTGAGTAGATTTTCTTTATTTGTTCAACATCCAGGTTTTCCACCGGATTGTCCGGATGAACAAAGAAAACAAATGCTTCTTTCCCAATTGGTGTCATGACAAGCTCTTTGCCGGCCTTTTCAGCCATCATCTGCTGTTCTTTAGAAGGCTCGGCACCAAAGTAAATATCAGCTTCACCGGAAAGCAGCCGCTCATATGCATAGATCGTGTTCGTAAAGCTGACAACCTCTTTCTCAGATGTCATGACGCTGCTGACATTTTTGTAGACTGCGTTCGCAAAAGCAGAATAAACCGGAAAAGCTGCCTCAGCTCCGTCAAGAACTGGCATTTCATCTGAGTTCTCAATGATGAACGTTGATTTACCTTTTAAAGTCGGCAGCTTGTGATAAGGATTGGTTACTTCATAAGGCGTCAAATCTGTAGTCGAATAGCCCCCTCCATGTTCATACCCGTATGTAGGAAGCACTGTTTTGCTTCTTTCAGCATCTATGTAAGTGCCTGCACTTAAGCTGATTACAATAACGGCAAACAGAGTAAATGCTTTCTTTGCAGCAGGAAACAAATGGTTTCGATGATTCCTCAGCATCAAAAGAATGCATGGGATGCTGAATGCCGATCCATATGCAATTGGAGCCCAAAAAAGCGTACTCAGTTCACCAGCGAAAGCTGACATGAAAAATCCCGGTGCATACGGCAAGTGCAAAATCCCATAGATTACCCAGCTGTCGTGTCCGTAAAAGCCTCCGCTGATCCACATAAAGATTGCCCAAAGCATCGCTGTGTACGCAAGCGGAACAAAGGCGAGAAATTCTTGTCCCTGAACACGATTTTTAAACCACCTATACCCAAAAACGAGTCCTCCAAAAGAAAATACTGCTATGGACGAATATAAAATGAAGTGAACACCCGCCATCATAGAAATGACCACCAGCAATGATAAACTAAATGGGATAAGCCCAAAATACAAAATCAGCTTTGCAGCTTTCAATCTTCTTCTCCTCACCTTCCTTTATTTAGTGTAATTTTACACTTTAATCCTATTTTTTACAATATATTTTTTCAGAATTTAAAAAATGCCCTTCATTTCGAAGGACACCGTCATAGTATTTCAGCTTTGTTTTTTTGCGAGTTCTTCTTTGCTGATTAATTCCGAAGCCGGTACATCCAGCACGGTAGAGAGTTTTAAGATGGTCTGCGTGTCAGGGATTTTTTCTCCTGCTTCATACTTTTCAATAGTCTGACGCCCAAGTCTCGCTTTAAAAGCAAGCTCCTCCTGACTCATATTCTTCTGTTCGCGGTAATGCTTTAATTGCTGGTGAAAAGCAGCCATCATCCATTCCTCCCTAAAATCATCCAATTTTATACTTTTAGTGTATCACTGCTGCAGCCATTTGCACCATTGTAAACGTGAACATTATGTTACTAAAATGCACTAATAATATTCCGCTTTAGGGGCAATCTAATTGGGAATAACCAATACAGGAGGTTTACGATGAATAATAAATGGCTAATTCTCATCATGGGTGTCCTTTTTTCAGCGTTTATGATGGCAGGCTGCAATGCAAATGACGACCAGGATCCGGCACCGCCAGAAAACCAGCAGGAAGAAGAGCAGGATCAAATGGATAAAAACAACGAAGATGAACCTGCACCAGGCATGGAAGAAGACGACACAATGATGAAAGACGATGAAAAAGACGCAGATCCGGATCCGGAAGATCCAATTGAAGATCCGGAAGATATGAACGATAAAGACCGTAAAGACGACTGAGTCTGGGAAAAGCCTTCTGCTGAAGGCTTTTTTTGACGGCTGATTTTGGGATGATCAAATGTGGTAATGCTCTTTTGGTGCCCTTTAGTTTGGTCCGGTGGATTTATACGGCAGCATTTTCTCTTTTTGGTGCCCTGTATTTTGGTCCGGTGAATTTACAGGGCAGCATTTTCTCTTTTTGGTACCCTGTATTTTGGTCCGGTGGATTTATAGGGCAGCTTTTCACCTTTTTGATGCCCTGTATTTTGGTCCGGCGGATTTATAGGGCAGCATTTTACCTTTTTGGTGACCTGTACTTTGGTCCGGCTCATTTATAGGACAGCATTTCTCCTTTTTGGTAACATGTATTTTGCTCCGGTCGATTTATACGGCAGCATTTTACCTTTTTGGTGACCTGTACTTTGGTCCGGCTCATTTATAGGACAGCATTTCTCCTTTTTGGTACCATGTATTTTACTCCGGTCGATTTATACGGCAGCATTTCTCCTTTTTGGTGCCCTGTATTTTGGTTCGGCGGATTTATAGGGCAGCATTTTACCTTTTTGGTTACCTGTATTTCCGTCCAGCTGATTTAAAGGGTCCCATTTTCAATTTTTGTGTCTCTGCCAAAACTCTCTCCTCCATCCTCATCCACGCAAAAAAGACAGGGTCTCCCCTGTCTTTTCATCAATCGTGAAAATTGGTTCCGTCTGTTACTGCTTTTACCGTCCCGGTCCGGACAACAAAATCTCCAAAGTGTTCTCCCGGCTCCCGCTCTTTTGCAAATTGGGCAATCAGGACGCGAAGCTCGCTGAGAATTTCTTCTTCTCCGATGTTTTCCCGGTATAATTTGCTCAGGCGGCTGCCGTCGAATGCGGCACCGAGATACATATTGTATTTTCCTGGCGCTTTTCCGATAAAGGCAATTTCGCCGAGGGCGTGGCGGGCGCATCCATTTGGGCAGCCTGTCATGCGAATCGTAATTTCCTCGTTGCGCAGTCCGTTTTCATCCACGATTTCTTCAATTTTATCAATCAGCCTCGGCAAATATCTCTCTGCTTCTGCCATCGCAAGGCCGCATGTTGGAAGAGCCACGCAGGCAATGGAGCTGCGGCGCAGTGCAGAATAGTGTTTGCCGTCTGTTAAGCTGTACTTCTCCATCAGATCATTTATTTTTTTCTTTTGCTGAGAAGAAACGTTTGAAATGATCAGGTTTTGATTTGGCGTCAGACGAATGTCGCCTTTCAGCACCTTTGCAATTTCGCGCAGGCCAGTCATCAGCGGGTACCCGTCGTAGTCAGCGATGCGGCCCCCTTCTACAAACAGCGTGAAATGCCATTTGCTATTCCCGCCTTTTACCCAGCCATAGCTGTCGCCATTGCTGTCAAAACGGAAGTCTTTTGCTGCGCCGAGACTGTAGCCAAGACGGCTCTCAAGTTCTTCTTTCACATTTTGAAGACCTAAGCGGTCGACCGTATATTTGAAACGGGCATATTTCCTGACAGACCTGTTTCCGTAATCACGCTGAATGGTAATAATCTTTTCAGCCACATCAACAATTTTGTCCGGTGCGACAAAACCGATTACTTTTCCAAGCTGCGGGTAGGTAGCCTTGTCACCGTGGGACATCCCCATGCCGCCGCCAATGACAACATTGAAGCCTGAGAGCTTATTATCTTCAACAATAGCGATAAACCCAAGGTCCTGCGAGTAGACATCAATATCATTTGACGGAGGTACAGCAATCCCGATTTTAAATTTTCTCGGCAGATAAAGCGGGCCGTACATTGGCTCGAGTTCTTCTGCATCGGGTGTGCCTGCCACCTTTTCTTCATCAAGCCAGATCTCATGATAGGCTCTAGTGCGCGGAAGAAGGTCATCGCTCAGTTTTCTTGAGAGTTCATACACCTCGGCATGAAGCTCAGATTGATAAGGGTTGACATTGCACATGACGTTTCTGTTTACATCTCCGCAGGCTGCAATCGTATCCAGCATGGAAGAATGGATTTCCTGAATCGTCTTTTTCATGTTCCATTTCAGAATCCCGTGCATCTGGAATGTCTGGCGGGTTGTCAGCTTAAGCGTTCCGTTTCCGTATTTTTGGGCAAGCTCATCCATGACCAGCCATTGGTCGGGTTTTGCTACTCCTCCCGCCATGCGTACGCGGAGCATAAACTGATAGGCAGGCTCAAGCTTTTGCTTCTGGCGTTCGTTCCGAAGATCCCGGTCATCCTGAAGATAACTGCCGTGGTGCTTCATCAGGCGATTATCATCGTCAGGGATGCCGGCGGAAATGCGTTCCTGCATCACTTCTGAAAGTGTCCCGCGCAGATAATTGCTTCGCTGTTTAATATCTTCTACATCACTAGGAGGGCCTTCAGGCGCACTCAGTACTTTATTTGACATGATGGTATCCCCTTTCAATCGTTCTCAATAGACGTCGCGCTGATAGCGTTTTTGCTGCTGCATGCCGGCAAGAACTTCTTCCGCTGCCGCGCGGCTCATGCCGCCCTCATTTTCAATAATGCTGATAAGCGTGCTGTGAACATCATGGGCCATGTGTTTTTCATCTCCGCAGATGTAAACATAAGCCCCTTCTTTCATCCATGCGTACAGCTCTCTGCTTTGCTCAAGCATACGGTGCTGAACATACACTTTTTCTGCTGTATCCCTTGAAAAAGCGACATCCATCCGTGTCAAATTTCCATTCTCAAGAGCCTTCTGCCATTCCGTCTGATAAAGGAAGTCTGTGACGAAGTGCTGATCGCCAAAGAACAGCCATGACTTCCCGCCTGCTCCTGTTTCTTCTCTTTCCTGAATGAAAGAACGGAACGGGGCGATGCCTGTTCCGGGTCCAACCATAATAATCGGGACGTCAGGATTTTCAGGCAGCTTAAAATTCTGGTTCTTCTGTATGTAAACAGGCAGGGTGTCGCCGGGCTGAAGCCGCTCGGCTGTTAAAATGGAGCAAACCCCGCTGCGCTTTCGTCCGTGTGTTTCATATCTGACTGCACCGATGGTCAAGTGCACTTCATCGGGATTTGCCTTCAGACTGCTCGCAATAGAATAAAGGCGCGCCGGCATTTTGCGAAGGTTTTGAACAAACTCCTCTGCAGATGCACTCCAAGGACCAAAATCTTCAATCAGATCAACAAGATCGCGGCCTTCAATGTACGCTTTCAGCTGATCTTCATTTCCTGGTGAAACAAGCTCCTTTAGCCCGCTGTGTTCCGAAATGCCCGCCAGTTTTTCTAAAAGCGGCTTTGAAAGCACGGTAATTTCAAAATGAGTCAAAAGGGCGTTCCGCAAAGACAGACGATTTCCATGTTTATTGATCGTCACACTGATTTCTGGATCCCAGTTCGTTTTTTCAAGCAAAAGATCAACAAGCACCGGATCATTCTCAGGAAAAATGCCAAGGCTGTCACCCGGTTCATATGTAAGACCTGAGCCTTCAAGGTACAATTCAAGGTGGCGGGTTTCTTTATTTGACCCGCGGCCATTTAAATTAATGTTTTCAAGTACTTCAGCACGGAAAGGATTTGTGCGCGAGTAGGAAGACGGCTGCGCTGACTCAGCAGACACTTCAGCAGCAGGAGCCGTATTGTCCCCCTGCGTTTCTTTTAAACTAGTAATCACACCACTGATCCATTCTGCAGCCGGCTCATCAAAATCAAGATCGCAATCGGTACGCGGATAGATTCTCGTCCCGCCCAGTTCTTCAAGCTTCTGATCAAAATCTTTGCCGGTCTGGCAGAAAAATTCATACGAACTGTCACCCAGGGACAGGACGGAAAAATTCATGCCCTCAAGCTTAGGTGCCCTTCTTCCATGTAAAAACTCATAGAATGAGAGGGCATTGTCAGGAGGTGTCCCCTCACCGTGGGTGCTGACGACAATCAAGAGGTTTTTTTCTTTTTTCAGCTGATTCGGTTTATAATCGTTCATAGAAGAAATGGTTACCTGAAAGCCTTGTTCGGACAGTGTTTTTGCTGCGTTTTCAGCAAGACTCTGAGCATTTCCCGTCTGTGAGCCGTAGAGAACCGTTATTTCTTTTGAAGCGGATGCGCTTTGAACAGGTGAAGCCTCTCCTGCATTAGGCGCCAAAACGCCAATAGGTCCAGCAGCCTGTGCGGCTGTCAAATATCCCGTCAGCCAGATCTTCTGGGTTTCTGATAATGTTGGCAGAAGGCGGTTAAGAAGCTCTGCCTGCTCCTGATTAAACGGACTGTTACTTACCTGAAGTTGCAACGATACCCACCTCGCAAACGTATTTAGAACTGCCAATATAATTAACCCTATACGCAAAGTCGGTTTTATGACTCTGCTTTAATAAACCTATAGATAAAAATACTATTTCTACTTTACCTGAAAACAGAAAATTAGTAAAATACATTTAATTTATGAAGATTATTAAGATTTCTAATGATAAGGTGGCTTTCTATTTTGTCCTATGATGCTTTGAAAACGTTTGTCACTCTTGCAGAGGTGAAAAACTTTACGAAAACGGCAGAAACGCTCCGCATGTCCCAGCCGAGCGTCAGTCTTCATATCAAAAATCTTGAAAAAGAATTTCAGACAAAGCTTTTTCTTCGGTCTCCCAAGTTTCTGCAGATTACTCCAACCGGTGAAATCCTGTATGACCGTGCAAAACGACTGATTTCTTTATATGAACAATCCAAACAGGATATTCTCGAACACCAGAATGCCATCCGCGGGGAATTGAAGATTGGCGCAAGCTTTACAATTGGAGAGTATATCCTCCCTTCCCTGCTGCTTGATCTGCAAAAAGATTATCCGGAACTTGAACTGGAGGTCCTGATCGGCAACACAGAGGAAATTGTACAGAGTGTGCGCATGCATGGTGTCGATATTGGTCTCATTGAAGGTCAAACGAACGAGAGTGAGCTTTCCGTCCACCCGTTTATGCAGGATGAGCTTTTTATCGTTGCCTCCCTGGATCATGAGCTGGCTTCAAAGAAAGAGGTCACTTTTGCTGATTTGCACAACCAGCCGTGGGTTACCCGCGAAGTCGGTTCCGGTACACGGGAGTATTTAAACCATGTGATACGGACGAACGGCCTCAAAGTAAAATCACTGCTTACCATCAGCAGCAATCAGGGAATAAAAGAAACGCTCATGAACGGAACGGGCCTGTCCTTTCTTTCAAGAAGCGTCATTGAACGGGATGTTGCCAATAAGGACCTTTCGATTATTCATATGAAAAATCAGCGGTTTACAAGGACCCTTTCCTACCTGTACTCGCCGGTCATTGAAGATAAGAAGATTGTAAAAACGTTTATTGATTCACTTAAGAAAAAGTGGCCGGATGAGATCAGTCTGGCAAAAGAATAACGGGGAATTAAAAGGACAGGAATTCGAGTTTTACGCCATACAAAAAGGCCCAGCATGTCTGGGCCTTTTTTGCTACTTCTTCTTTTTCTTGAAAAACAAAGCAGCTATAAGACTCAGCACACAGCTGAGCATAAGTGTCATTGTAAAATAAAGCGTCAGCAGCACATCATTCAGATCTTTGTCATTTCCCTGCAAAAAGGTTGGAATGACGTATACAAGAGCTGCTAAAATGGCGAGTGTCACAGGCGGTATAAACCTTCTGGTATAAGGCAGTTTCATTGTAAGAAAGACCGAAGCCGCCATCACCAGAAGCGGAAGGCCTATGCGTATAAAATTTGACATGAGTTCAGAATCCACTTGTACACCCTCCTTTCTGTTAATTAGGTTCAACGTGTACATGTACATTGTACACTTCATGCTTCTTCATTAAAATCGTTTCGACTTTAGTTGAAATATCATGGGCATCACGGATATCAAGGTTGGAATTCACCAGGATCACAATGTCTACTACTGTATTGTTTCCATAATTTCTTGCCTTAATTTCCTTTACCCCCTTTACCCCATACAGAGAGAGAGCCGTTTCTTTAAAAGCTTCTATTTCCTCTTCGTCAAATCCATCCGTCAAATGGTGCGAAGCTTCCCTGAAAATATCCCATGCCGTTTTGCAGATCAGTAATCCGACGATGACGGCTGCAGCCGGATCCAGCCATGGAAGGGAGAATTGAGAGCCGATAATGCCAACCGCAATCCCGATACTGACCCATGCATCTGACAAATTATCTTTCGCAGCCGCATTTACTGCCTGGCTGTTAATTTTTTCTCCAAGGCGTTTATTGTAGCGGTAAACAAGATACATAACAGCAGCACAGAATAAACCGGTCCATGCCGAGATCATGTCCGGTGATTCCTGTTTTCCTTCAAACACAGACAAAACAGCCCCGTACAATACTTGAAGTCCGACAGCCATCATGATGAAGGATGCCACAAGCGAAGCAACGGTCTCTGCTTTCCAGTGGCCGTAAGGATGATCCTTGTCGGCAGGCTTCTGTGACAGCCGCAGCCCTATCAGCACAGCGACTGAAGCCACGATGTCTGTTGCATTGTTTAACCCGTCCGCTTTAAGTGCTTCGGAGTCCGCTGAATATCCAATCAGCAATTTCAGAGCCGATAAGCACAGGTATGCAGCAATGCTGATGATTGCTCCCCGCTCGCCTCTTTTTAAGTCCGCATATTTTTGTTGTTCCATCTATTGAACCTCCGCGTT
Organism: Metabacillus mesotrionivorans; assembly: GCF_052171315.1. NCBI lineage: Bacteria > Bacillati > Bacillota > Bacilli > Caryophanales > Bacillaceae > Metabacillus > Metabacillus mesotrionivorans. Next base: position 468,003 of record NZ_JBQMFF010000002.1, read on the forward strand.
TTCATTCCTTGAACATCTTACCAGTCAAGGTTTGAGTGAGTCTACAGCAACCTTTTTTCGCGGTTCAACAAGAGTAACAAATGTCTAAAAAAGTTTGCTCAGACAAACTTTTCTTCTTGTACGCATCTATTTATTTCGTAAGCCGAAAGAACTTTCTCAAATCTAGGCAAAAGGTTGTCAATCCTTTTTAATTCCAATATTTTTCTGAACCTATAGCGCCATTTCTGTCAAAAAACAAGGAATCCCCTCTTTTATTGCAGAAAATTCTGATTGTTGAATCAAAAAAATGAAGAGGTGAGCGTATTTGAAGAAGAGAACATTCGTTAAAGCAGCAGGTACAGCATTGATGGCGGCTGCACTCGTATTTCCGCAGCCAGGCAGTTTCGCACCGCCTTCACCAGCTGCAGCAGAAACGCTTGAGACACAAGGATTTATAAGCTATGCAGAGCTCCAGAAAAAACTGAGACAGTTAGAACAGACAAGCGGAGGAAAAATTTCAGTTGATGTTGCCGGATATACCAACCAGGGACGGGAAATCTACACAGCCAGGGTTGGCACCGGAGAGAAAGTGCTTCTTGTTCAAAGTGAAATTCACGGCAATGAAAAGACCGGTACAGTGGCGCTTTTGAACATCCTTCAAAAAATCGGCTCAAGCAATTCGGAGGCAGCTAAGAAAATACGTGAAGAGATGACGATTGTTGCCATTCCGATGATGAATGCAGATGCATCTGAGCTCGACCGCCGCGGAAATGACCTGAGCTGGTCGGAGGTGACGGAGCGCTTCCCGCAATTAAGCTCAGCAACCCCTTCCTGGAATTACTATACAAGGGTTCTCCAGGGTGATGACTATGGAGCGAATCCGGGATTCGATGTAAACCGGGACTTCCACCCGGATTTAGATTATGTACCTGCTGCTTCAGACTTTCCCGGAGCTTCCAACAAACCCGGCTGGTACATCACGCCAGAGGCTCAGACTGTCAGAGACGTATATAAAGATCTGATGGCGGAATTCGGAAAAGTGGATGTCTTTATGGACATGCATCATCAGGGCTTCCCGTATGTCGGGGATACAGGTGAAGTCGCTACTATGTCCATTTCCGCGCAATTTGTACCAGATCCGGCAACTCCTGAAGGAGAAAAATATGCCCAATATGCTAATGGGTACGATTATGATTTTTCAAGACAGCTGAATGTTGCCGTCTATGATGCCCTGCAGGCAAAAGGAGATTCCGTATTTACAAACATTTCACTTTACCAGCAGGATCTCGACCTTCCTGGAACAGCACTTGGCTCCTTTGCATTAAACGGAAGCGGAACCGTTCTTTTTGAAGTCAAAGGCCAAACACAGAACTTTGGTCAAAAACAAAAAGGCATGCTAGTTAAAACAGTTGAAACCGGATTAATGGGTGTAATTAACGGCGTAACTGACGGCAGCGTTTACTCTCTCGATCCTGAAAAATATGAAGAAATTCCGGAATCCACTTATTAATATATAAAAAAGAAAAATCCGAACTTTTCGTTATGAAGTTCGGATTTTTTTATTTGTAAACGGGATTTGATTCCCGCGTTGTATGTTTATGACCCTTTAGCTCACTCAGCCCTGCATGAAGGGCTATTTCATGGCTTCTTATGACCCTTCAGCTCACTCAGTCCTGCATGAAGGGTTATTTCATGGCTTCTTATGACCCTTCAACTCTCTCAGCCCTGCATGAAGGGTTATTTCATGGCTTCTTATGACCCTTCAGCTCGCACAAACTTGTATGAAGGGTTATTTCACGCCTGCTTATGACCCTTCAGCTCGCACAAACTTGTATGAAGGGTTATTTCACGCCTGCTTATAACCCTTCAGCTCACTCAGCCCTGCATGAAGGGTTAAATCATGGCTTCTTATGACCCTTCAGCTCGCACAGCCCTTCATGAAGGGTTAAATCGTGGCTTCTTATGACACTTCAGCTCACTCAGCCCTGCGTGAAAGGTTATTTTACGCCTGCTTATGACCCTTCAGCTCTCACAGCCCTGCATGAAGGGTTAAATCATGGCTTCTTATGACCCTTCAGCTCGCACAGCCCTTCATGAAGGGTTAAATCGTGGCTTCTTATGACACTTCAGCTCACTCAGTCCCTGCATGAATGGTACTTTCTCAGCACCCATGCCCTGCAGCCAGCAATCAGACCCTGACAGTCTCCTGATTCTCAAAGTCAAACTCCACTTCAAACCCGAGGTCTTTCAGCATGTCATGGTCACTCGTGCTTTCTTGTCCCCTGGTCGTTAAATAGTCTCCCACAAAGATCGAGTTGGCTGCATAGAGCCCGAGCGGCTGCAGGGATCTTAAATTGACCTCTCTGCCGCCTGAAATACGGATTTCTTTAGTCGGATTGATGTAGCGGAAGAGTGCAAGCACCTTCAGGCAATACCTTGGATCAAGTTCATCCGTTCCTTCAAGCGGAGTACCGTCAATGGCGTGAAGAAAATTTACAGGAATACTGTCTGCGTCAAGTGCGCGGAGGCTGAATGCCATATTGACGACATCTTTTTTTGTTTCTCTCATGCCGATAATCACGCCAGAACATGGAGAAATGCCGGAAGCCTTTACAGCTTCGATGGTATGTACGCGGTTATCATATGTATGCGATGTTGTAATCGATTCGTGGTGCTCTTTTGATGTATTAATGTTGTGGTTATAGCGGTCGACTCCGGCTTCTTTGAGCCGTTCAGCCTGTCCCGGCTTCAACAGCCCAAGGCACGCACACACCTTCAGACCGAATTGATCTTTAATGTCTTTTACGGCTGATACAACTGTGTCCAGTTCTTTTTCAGAAGGCCCTCTTCCGCTTGCTACAATACAGTACGTCCCTACCTTCAGGTTATAGGCGCGTTCAGCTCCTTCTAAAATGCTTTCCTTATTCATCATCCGGTATTTTTCTATAGGGGCGGTTGAAATGCTTGACTGAGAGCAATAGCCGCAGTTTTCAGGACAAAGTCCTGATTTTGTGTTTACGATCATGTTCAGTTTTACTTTTTTCCCGTAATAATGCTTTCTGATCAAAAATGCTCCATGAAGAAGACTCAGAATCTCATCATCTTCGCTTGTTAAAATTTCAAGTGACTCTTGCTCTGTTAATACCTTGCCGTTTATGACTTCATTTGCCAGTGCGGACCATTTCATTGCATTCCCTCCATCTCGTTCTTCTCTTCCATGGTAAAGAATAGCAAGGATTTATGTCAACTTATTTTTGTTTAAGTTGACATAAATGTGTAAACGTTCTCAAATTGTTCACTTCATACAAATTATTACATTTATTTAAATGGTACGATAAAATCAGCCAATTATTGGGAGGGAAAAATCATGCTAAAAAGAATGATGAATACCCCAAAGAAAAAAACAGCCGTTTTTTTCGCTCTATACGCAGCTCTAATGGCATGGCTGATTTTTATGGCCGTAAATTTCACAACGGTTAAAGAACAGAGGACTGAATTTGCAGGAGAATTTGCAGAGCAAGTCAAGGCACAAGAAGCCAAAAGAGAAGAAGAAAAAAAGCGAGAGGAAAAGCCGCTTTGGGAAGTCTCAGACCGAACAGCCATTATCGCCGTTACAGCTGGAGCAATCGCAGATATCCTGGTTGTTTTATGGTGGGCTAGAAGAGAAAACAGACGAATGGATGAGAATAAGGATGTTTCGACTAAAAAAAGATGGCGGGACAGTAAATGGTTTTGGTACATTGCAGCAATGGGTGTTATTCAGCCCTCAGGGAGCCGCTACATCATTAATTGGAAAAACATGATCGCCTCGGCTGTGCTTATTCATGTACTGCTTTATTTCCTTATAAAAAATGCGTAAAAAAAGAGAGGTTTCCCCCCTCTCTTTCAGCTCTCCATTGAATTCTCAATTTCATATTCTTCTTTTTTCTCTTCCAACCATCCGGTATAGGCTGTCTGCATTTTCTGATCAAAAAGAGCTTCCTTGATTTCCTCTTTTTTCTCAGCATATACAGCCGGAACTGCCGCTTTTTTGTCTTCGAATTTGATAATGTGATATCCAAATTCTGTTTTTACGGGATCGCTGATTTCCCCTTCTTTCATTGAGAACGCTTTTTCTTCAAATGCGGCCGTCATCTCGCCTTTTCCAAAGTAGCCAAGCTCTCCGCCGTTTCCGCTGTTAGATGTATCTGTTGAATATTCTTTGGCAAGCTCTGCAAAATCAGCTCCTCCATCAAGCTTTCCTTTGACTTCTTTTGCCGTCGCCTCATCCTCCACTAAGATATGGCTGGCCTTAACCTGTTCCGGCTCAGAAAGACTCTCTTTGTTTTCTTCAAAATAGGTTTTCATCTCTTCTTCTGTCATGTCAATCTCAGGTTCCAGCAGCTTTTCAATTTTTAAATTTGTTTTTAATTCTTCTCTGACTGCCTCAGCGGAACCGCCGGAAGCTTCAATCTGCTGGATAAAAGCCTCTTCCCCTCCATATGATTCCGCAATAGATTGATACTCGTTGTCAACATCTGCATCAGATACTGTTATTTTCTTTTTTTCCGACTCCTGATTAATGATTTCTTCTGTAATTAAATAGTCTACAAGCTCCGTTCCGCCCTGATCTGCAAGCAGGCCGAAAAGCCTGTCCTGGCTGATTTTTTCGCCATTCACACTGGCCACTGCCCCGTCATTTTCTGCAGAACCGACAGCCCAGCCGATTCCGCCGCTGAGCAGGCCCGTCATTAAGAATGCGTACGTAAGTTTATTTGCAAGTATGTTTTTCATATTTATAACTCCTTACTATTTTCATCATGTCTTTTGCTGAACACATTCCAGTATAGCGGGCAGATATGAATAAACTATGAACAAAGAGAGAAGAAGATATGAAAGTGATCTTCCAAGGATTCCCTTCGTTAATTAACAGGTGATTATCAAACCCTAAAAAATAACAACGTTCCGGGAGTTTTACTATGCTGAAAAAAATGATCATTTTGCTTGGATTATGCACGACACTTATGATCTGCACGTTTTTGGTTCTGCAGTGGGATGTAAAAAGCGGATATAAAGATTACACCAATGAACACGGCATGATTAAGACCCCCGTCTACCACGGGGATTTGACCCTGTTTCCAGAAGGTGACAGCCTTTATAAATCACTCTTTCAAGATATTAAAGGTGCTCAAGACTACATTTATATTCATTTCTTTATCATTCGGGACGACCCTGTCAGCCTGAATTTTTTGTCCCTTCTTCAAAAAAAGGCCGAAAGCGGAACAGATGTGATGCTTTCTGTCGACCGCATCGGCGGAAAAGAGATTAAAAGAAAACTCATTAAACGTCTAGAAGCGAGCGGTGTGCACTTCACGTTCAGCAGAAAAAACGGGATCACTCATCCTTTTTACAGAATGAATCACCGGAATCACAGAAAGCTCGCCATCATTGACGGCAAGGTGTCTTATTTAGGCGGATTTAATATGGGAGAAGAATATCTGGGCCAGGATAAACGCTTTGGCTACTGGCGGGACTATCACATGCGGATTGCCGGTGAAGGAGCGTATGAAGTCGAGGAGCAATTTCTGAAAGACTGGGAAGAAGACACCGGGCAGAAAAAGCTTCCTAAAAAACATCAGCCTCTTCGGACGGACGGTTCTGAATATCAGCTGTTTTTCTCAACCGGAGGAGAATGGGAGAAAGAACTCCTGACTTTAATAAGAAGTGCAAGAGAGCAGCTTGTTATTGCAACTCCCTATTTCATTCCAAACAATGAGATGATGGATGCGCTTATTGATGCCCGGAAAAATGGCGTCAAAGTTGAGATCCTCGTCCCTGACCACACAGACGCATGGTTTACAAAGCCCCCAAGCTATCCGAAAACAGAAAAGCTTTTAAAACGCGGCGTTGATATTTATTTGTATACAAAAGGATTTTTCCATGGGAAAGTGATGCTGATTGATGGTGAAACGGCGAATATCAGCACAGCAAACTGGGATCCGCGAAGCTTTTATTTAAATGATGAAGCAAGCTGCCTGATCTATGACACAGAAGTCATCAAAACCATTTCAGCTGAAATTGAAGAGGATAAAAAAAACAGCCGGAAGCTGAACGAAGCGATTATAAAAGAAATTCCATCCTGGGAGCGTTCATTTATGAAGACCCCAGAATGGATTTATTATTATTTTTAAGCCGGAACACGTGAGGGTTTTCTTTTTCCGAAAGCAAGCCCAACAACAGCTCCAAGTAATGCCGGAACAAGCCAGCCGATGCCTTCCCCGTAAAGCGGAAGGAAGCTCAGGGCAGGTGTCAGTGCTTCACTGAGGAACGTTTTATTTATCGTATCTGCCAGACTGAAAAGGCCGGTAAAAAGAACCGAAGTGACATAGATGTACGGGCTGTTTTGGATGAAAGAATGAACCAATGCAAGAATAATCAGGACGATGGCGATCGGGTAAATCATGCCCAGTATCGGCACAGAAACTGTCAAAATCTGCGTGAGTCCAAGATTTGCAACGGCTGTGCTTGCCAGACATAAAATCAATACCCAGACCTTATACGGCACTCTAGGCACAGCCCCTGCAAAAAACTGGCTGCATGATATAACAAGGCCAATGGATACGCAAAAACAAGCCAATGTAAAGACAAGACCAAGGATGACGCTCCCGCTTGTACCGAAGAGGCTCGTCATAATGTTCGTCAGAATCTGGGCGCCGTTTTCAGATGTTCCAAGAGATGCGCTCGCTGCACCCATTGTGCCAAGAAGAATGTAGATAATGGTTAAAAGCAAGCCTGCTCCAATTCCTGCATACATCATATAACGGGACAGTGCTTTTTCATTTGTTACACCCTGTGATCTGATAGCAGTCGCAATCACAATACCGAAAGCAAGCGCGGCCAGTGCGTCCATCGTCAAGTATCCATCAAGAAACCCCTGGAAAGCAGGACTCGTTCCATAATTGCCTGATGCCTGTCCACTTTCTCCAATCGGTGTAATCAAAGACTTCACAAAAATAGCCAGAATCAGTGTAAGCACAATTGGCGTAAGCAATTTGCCGAATAAGTCTACAAGCTTAGACGGGGACATGCTGAGCCAATACACTAAGCCAAAAAAGACGGCTGTATAAATGAACAGCGCCGCAGGAGCACCCGCAGCCTCAGCGGGAAGAAAAGGCGCTGCCCCCATTTCAAAGGCCAGGCTCCCGGCTCTTGGAATCGCGAGTCCAGGTCCGATCGAAACGTAAATAATAAACGGAAAAATAAGAGCAAATACCGGGTGGACCCTTGAATTTAATACATGAAAGCTCCCTGCTTTAGCAACCGCGATCACCCCGAGGATGGGAAGACCAACCGCGGAAAGAATAAAGCCTGCAAGAGAAGGCCAGAGATTGTCCCCTGCTGCCTGTCCGAGAAAAGCCGGGAAGATTAAGTTCCCCGCTCCAAAAAACATGGAAAAGAGCATAAGACTGATAAACATGATCTGTTTTGACGAAAATTCCTTTGCCATACAAAAACTCCTTTAAAATGAAGGTTCTATGATGAAAATAATAGTTCAAAGTATAACAGCTAAAAAATTTATTGACTAGTTCCTTTTTTCAGCATTTTTAAGCACTTTTTTTCAAACCCTGTTCTAAAGGCAATGAATGCGTTTACCAGCTTTTTATTAATTTTTTTCCAGAAGAAAAGACAATACATGATCGTATTGTCTCATTTGAATGGAACCGTTATTTTCTGAGCTTTGCTTTCTGTTTTCTGATCGGCATTCAGCACTTCACTTGTCAGCAGGGTGACATTTTTTACTGGCTTGTTTGAATGATCGAGGATAAATCCGATATTTCCTTTTTTCGTCTGATTTGCACCGAGTTCTCCGTTCAAATCCTCAAGGTAAATGTCGGATTCCCAGTCCACTTGCTGGCCCGTGTCTGTCTCAAGCATGGCAACAGGAGAGAAGTAGACGGGCTGATCTGACGTGTTTTTCACCTCTACCTCCGCTTTGATGATGTCAAACGTTTCATCATGTGTGAAGGTGTGAAAAAAATCAATCATGCTGTAGGCAGGTGTATGCTCGATAATTTTCACATCTTTTATCGTTAGTTCTACATCCCCTGCTTTGTATGTTTGATTCAGGCTGCTGATGGCTTTCAGCTCAGCTGCGCCTTTGTCATCTTTCACGGTTTGACCCGGTTTAAGGAGTGAGCGGTCATCCGTTATCTGCGGGTTTGGCACGTAGCTGTCTTCAGTGGCTTTTTGATTAGAGGGTGATGGTGCGGATGTTTCAGTCTTCTGCTCTTGTTTCTTCTCATTTTGGGCAGGTTCTGTCGCCTGTGCAGAACAAGCAGAAAGTACGATTGTCAGAGATAGCATAAGCCATGCATGTTTCATCGTGTAGTCCCCTTTCTCCATTTGCCAATCTGCCATGATCACAGACTCCGCCGCTCATGCGGCAGAGTCGTGATACAGCCTGGTTATTTCTTTTTGCTTTTTTCTAGAATATCAAAGATGATTTCTGCGTGATCTGTGTTGTCTTTATGACCTGCGAACAATTCTTTGCCTGGTCCGTAAGCAAAGACAGGAACGTCTTCACCTGTATGTCCGTCTGTTGTCCAGCCAGTATTGGAGCGCTTATTAAAGATGGCTTCTATCGCATTATCAACACGGAGAATTCCTTTATCTTTGTCTGCTTTTCCTTTTTCTGCTGCATCTTTGACAGAATTGATTTCTTCAGCCGTTAATTCAAGATCGATATACTTCTTTAATGTTTCTTCAGGATCTGCGCCTTCTTCAACGATTTGGGATGCCATAAAGTCAGGTGTGCGCTTTGCAGCTTTGATCGGCTCTCCAAACCAGTTGTAATCACCTTCAGCCCCAATGGAATAACCGCCTGTTGAATGGTCTGCTGTAGCCACAACAAGGGTATGCTTGTCCTTTTTGGCAAATTCAATCGCTGCTTTGTAGGCTTTCTCAAAATCCTGCATTTCACTCATAGCTCCTACAATATCGTTGTCATGTCCAGCCCAGTCAACCTGGCTTCCCTCAACCATCAGGAAAAAACCGTCTTTATCTTCATTCAGTCTTGAAAGAGCTGAGCTTGTCATGTCTTCAAGAGATGGTGTTTCTTTTTCGCGGTCAATCATTTTTGGAAGGCCTCCATCAGCAAACAATCCAAGCACCTGCTGGTTTTTATCCTTCATCATTTCTTCTTTTGATGTCACATAGCTGTACCCGTCATTTTGGAATTCTTCTGCAAGGTTGCGGTCAGCCCGTTCAAAATTGCTTAAGCCTCCGCCCAGCATGACATCGACTTTGTGTTTGCCGTTGATCAGTTCATCGTAATAATCATCAGCAATAGCGTTCATGTTTTTGCGGTTCATATCATGCGCACCGAATGAAGCAGGTGTAGCATGCGTGATTTCAGAGGTAGCAACAAGACCTGTCGCCTTTCCTTTTTCTTTTGCCGATTCTAATACTGTTTTAAGCTCTGTACCGTCATTGTCTACGCCAATTGCAGCATTGAATGTCTTGTATCCTGTTGACATCGCTGTTGCAGCCGATGCTGAATCTGTTACATTTTCCTTGGGATCTTCAGGGTAGGTCATTTGATTGCCGACAAGGTGCTGATCAAATTCTGTACGCTCAGCCTGCGGTGTAGAAGGGTCGTCTTTTAAATAGCGGTATGCTGATGTATAGGATACGCCCATTCCGTCTCCGACCAGAAAAATAACGTTTTTTATTTCATTCGGTTTTTTCCCAGCAGCTTCCGCTTCACTTGCCTTTGCATTTGGAAAATTCCCAATAACACTTGCGGCAACTACAGCTGAAAGTACTGCAACCGGAACTGTAATTTTTCCTAGCTTTCTATTAAACAATCAAAAAACCTCCAATAGAATGTTTTTGCTTACAAATACTAGTGTATGGGATGAGTTTTAAGGAAGTTTTGAGAGATTGTAAAGTATGTATGTCCGTTGTTTACAGTTTTTTTACAACAAATATACATAAAACGGTTGCATTTTTAACCTTTTATAGACGTTTGTGCAGGAAGAAAGCTGATCTGCTTCTAAATACCATAAAAAGAAGTCCTCCCCCCGAAACTGTGCAAATGATGGCACCTATTGAAAGAAAGAGTGCCTCTATGCCAAATTGGGATGCACATGCCGTACCGTAAACAATTCCAAGCGGCGCAGCTGCCTTTGTCAAAAGAAACCTTACTGAGAAAACCTGCCCTAGAATGGACTGCGGCACAAGCTTTTGATATAGCGTGGTGCTGTAGACATTCCAAAATGGCATAGCTGCACCTGCTGCGATTTCAATGATGATCGCCATTGCCAGAGTTTTTGCAGCTCCAAGTGCAAGGTACGTGGAGCCTCCGATAAAAAGCGCAAGCATCATGACCTGATAAATGGATGATTCCCTTACTTTTACCCTGGATGCCGCAAAACTGCCGGCTATGTAGCCAAGAGGAAAAGAAGCGGCAAACAGGCCATACTCAATAGATGACCCTCCCAAAACTTCTGCGACAAATGGAATATACATTGTCTGTGCAGCAAACACGCCAAAGCTTGTGATGGAAACAAGCCCGCCAAGGAACAGGAGCATCTTATGTTTTCGGTATATGAGCATGCCTTCTTTGAATTTCTTTATCCATGGTGCTTTATTCTCAAATTCTGCAGGCTTTTCTATTAAAAACCCTATCGTGATAAAAGAAAGAGAAAATGCACAGACAACAAGAATAAGAGAACTTTTATTATTCAGGATCGATACAAGAAACCCTGCTGCGGGCAGCGTTAAAAACCGCATCAGCTGCACACCGCCTGAAATTCCTGCATTTACTTTAACCAATTCCTCCTTATGCACAAGCTTTGGAACAAGTGCTGCCGCAGCAGGGTCATATGCAGTAATGGAGGTAAAGAAAGCGGCGGCATATAAAAGGGCCGCCTCATTGAATCCTGCTGTAATAAAAAGCAGAAGCAGCAAGTAAACGAAAGCCCTTAACGCCTCTGACCCTCTCATAACAGATGTTCTTTTAAAATGGTCTATGCAGGGTCCCGCTATAAACTGAACAATCATCTGGCCGGAAATACTGACCAGCCATAAGGTTCCCATCGCAAGCTTTGAACCGGTCTCTTCATACAGAATCCATGAAAGAAGGAACGTTCCGAACGTGCTAGCAAAGACCGACAGAAGCTGATTATAATAAAGCAGCTTGACACCCTTCATGTTTCCTTATGCAGAAAAGTGAAGATTTCCTTTTCTATCCCTTTCATTGAGTCTCCAGCTGCTTTATAAACACTGCCTTTCACGTGAACAAGTCCAGCTGCTTTCAAGAGGGTCAAATGATGATGGACGGTCGTTTTCCCCATTCCGACAAGAGCAGTCACTTCTTTTAAAGTCAGCTCTTTCTTAACAAGAAGCTTGAGGATCCTGAGCCTCTTTTCATCCCCAATTGCTTTAAGCTTCTGCACAAGCTGTCCTGACGGTTCAAAAGGATCCTTACTCTTCATCAAGCTGCTGTCGCTTACAGGGTAGTAAAAAACTTTTGCAGCAGGCAGGTCTGCCTGAATCGTCCATGGCCTGTAAGCCACGTGGGGAATTAAAATCACATCGGCAATCCCCTGTTCGGGCTTATAATCAATTCCAGCAGCTTTCAGGACCGTTTTATGAGGACTTTCTAATTGGCTAATGCGTTGCTTTTCACGAGCATCCCGTTCCAGAACCCCACCGGTCCATTCCCTTTTAGGGAGAATAACTTCGTTATACCACCCATCCAATATCGCCTGAAGGTGATTGAGCAGTTCGCTTTGCCTGCTGCTGCATACAAAATGAATCATTTGTGGAAAGAAGGCATGTCCCTTGCAGGACAGAACCAAATCATTTTCGGCTTTCTTATCTCCTTTAGAAGCTGCGAGACGGTTATTTTCCTGCATGATATCCACAAACGGCAGTGCGTAATACTTAAGCTCACTCTCTGAAAGTGACCTTAAAAACTGATAAAATTCCAAGGGACTTGAGAAATCCTTGAAATGAAGCAGCTGAAGCAGCATTTTCCACGTGTTGTGCTCCTGGCAGTAATCCAGCTCTGCTTTCAGTTCACTGGAAAGACCTGTCTTGAGCTCATCCAGCTCCACTCTGGTCATTTCAAGCCGGTCATGAAGCTTCGGATAGGTAATCATGGCAATGCCAAGAGCACATTCAAACAACAATGATGTTTTGATCTGAACGCTGTATGATACCCGCTCAAATGATGTATTTAATAGATTCATATTTTTTCCAACTCCTTTCTTATTATTCTAAATAAATAGAATGAATAATTCAATGCATTTAGAATATATCACCTTGCAAAAAAAGATGATATAACACCTTTTCCTGCAGAATGGCATGTTTTTTGACTTTGTTTGTCTGTTTCGCTCGAATGGAAATTCTTTTCCTGTTAATTAGAATCAAGTATGTTACACTGAAGGCAGGTCACATGAGATCGGAGGAAATCATCATGACAATCAGTGTCTTTATGGATGATTACCGGACCTGCCCCAGCGGATATGTTTTGGCGGAAGATATAGACCAATGCATTGCGCTTTTAGAAACTAATCGCGTAGACCATCTGTCCCTTGATCACGATCTGGTCAGCAAGACCAGAAACGGGCTCATGCTGGTACAATACATGGTCAGGCATCATCTTTATGCAAACCGCATTACCATCCACTCGGCCAATGCAGCCGGAAGCAAGGCGATGTACAGGCATTTTAAACAGGCACAGGAAGACTTCGAAATGCCAAAATCAATAAAAGTGATTCTTAAACCCATGCCTCTCCATGCTTCGGATAGAAAAATGCGATAACATACTAAAATTATTGAGGGACCCTACGGGGTGCCTCTTTTGTTTTGTCTTAAGAAAGATACCTTCTTCCAACTGCCTTTTTGATAGAAAGGCGCACTGTTCGGAGAAGGTTTTGGGCATTCAACGCTTGAAAACGAGAATTGGGGGCAGTTTCGAGGTCATTACTTGCCATATAGGGCAGAATACTTGCTTGAATGCCTCTTTTACTTGAAAAAGAGAATTCGTTCCTTGCCGGAAACAGATGTTCACTTGAAAATTCCCATCTGCAGAGACATAGTCCACTTTCAGTAAATGTGCACTCCTCGCAGAAGGTTTTGAGCATTCAACGCTTTAAAACAAACCCTATGCGCTCCACATAAAAAAGACTGCCATCAGCAGTCCTTCCAAAGCTTATTTCTTCTTTTGCTGGCTTTTTGCACGGTTGCTGTCAAGCTCAGCAGCATATTCTTCCTGCGTTTTTCCTTGTTTCTGGCTTTCTGACTCAATCTTTCTGAACTTATTGTCATTGCGGTTTGGCATGTGTCTCCACCTCCCCTCTAAAGAGTATGGTGCTCATACTCCCGGGTATAGATTCATTAAAATATCTCTTTGTTTATTGTATCTTTCTTATGTAAACCAATTTGTTGAAAGTGATGGATTTAACTTTTCTTGGCAACTGGATTGTTTCTTTCTAATATGATTATTTGGAACATAGTTTTTTTAGTTCATTATTTTGAAATTTGTGTATTAAATCAGCATTCAAGTTTTTAGAGAATGCTTTCGTTAGAACATAATTTATTTAAAGTAACAGGCCTTCAGTTTGAATAGAATTCACTCTATTTGCTTTTAGAACATATATTAATTTGAAAAAATCTGCACTGCAGCTAAGCTTATTTTCCCAATAAAAAAATTCCAGTTTCTTCAACTGGAATTTTTTCGCACGATCGATTTATTCTTTGCTTTAAATTACCTGGATTTGAAACCTATAAGATCTTTTCGCCGATATACACTCAGCACGATCCCGGTTAGAGCTGAATTTAAAAGGACAGGCATCAGTCCATAGCTGATAAACGGAAGAGACATTGTCATCAATGGAAGGAGCCCTAGAGCCATACCAATATTGACGGCAACCTGTATCGTAAAAAGTGAGATTGCTCCTGCCAACAGCAATCTTCCAAATGAATGTTTCATCCTCGGCACATAAACCGCAAGACGGAAGCTGAAAAGGAAGAGCAGGATGACAATTGCGCCGGCAACCAGCCAGCCGAAGCTTGCTGTAATTGAAACAAAGACAAGATTTGTCAGTGAATCACCCATTAGAAATTCATTTTGCGGCTGACCAAACCAGCCTGCATCCCGAATCAAGTCTCTGATATAAAGGATGGGAGAACCTCCTTCATGTGAATGCTTTTCCGGGTTAAGAAAAGCGTCAAGACGGCTTTTTCTTTCAGGTGATGAGAAGACAAATACGGAAAAAAGTAAAAGGCCTGCGAGAACACTCCCCGCTGTCAATAATGATAGTATGACTTTTTTTGAAAACTTGCTGAAGCAAATCATTGCACTGACCATGACCGTGTATAATACAGCGGTTGATACAGCAGGCAGCTGGGCAAAAAGAAGTATTGGCACGATATACAAAAGAATGGCTTGCCAAACTTTTAATCTGAGGTTATTCAGAAAAGACGCCCACCCCATTAGAAGAAATGGGATGCTTATAAGACTTTCCAATCTGAAGAAACCAATCTGTACGGATAAACTTCCATTAATAATTTGGTTTGCAAAAGCTGGTATCACAAGCAAAAAACCTATTCCCAGTATGTAAAAAACCCAGCCAACCCTTTCGAATCTGCGGTAGTCGACCATCATAAACGCGAATAGAGTGATTGCTCCGATTATAGAAATCAGGATTTTATTAATAAGCATAACCTGCTCTCCAATAAAAACTGGAAGAAATCCTGCTCCCATACAAAATGTGAATAAAAGAATCAGGACCCAATCTGTTTTTGGCCGGTGAATCTTATTCATATCTTTTCCGATTCCTACAGGATTCCCCATTTGAGCAATTGCATTTGTTTCTGCTTCATCTGCGGTGAGACCATTCTTCACCCCGTCTTCCTTTATGCTTTCTATATGAGCATTTAATTCCATTTCAACCATCATTCTTGCATCTTTTGACTTTATTTGTTCTTTTACTTTACTAAGGTAGGAATCCCTTGTCTCTATCATATTTTTATCCCTCCAATAGTTCACTGAGGGAAATTTCAGTACCTGCGGCTTTTCTTTCTTCACGCTTTAAGATCTTCTTTCCACGGGAAGTAATCACATAAAATTTTGATTGGTTTCCATGCCAGGACGCCTGAATCCATTCTTTTTTTTCAAGCTCGTGAAGAAAGGTGTAGATGGCTCCCTCATTTTCATCAAAAACAGAATTGCCTCTTGCTCTTAGATGAACGCTCAGTTCATACCCTGTTTTCTCATGAATCAGAAGCTGCAGAACATCTTTCAGGAGACAGGATGGTGATTTCTCCAGTTTGCTGATGCGTTTCCATACGCCTGCTCTGTGTTTTTCTGTAAACGTCAATTTGTCAAAATTCTGGTTCCTGGAACTTTTACTCAGCTTTCTTAATTGTTCTTCCACCTACAATTCCTCCTTCATGCCTGCTTTTAAAAGCTGTTTTGAACGTCGCATTCTTGTTTTTACCGTGCCTGGCGCACAGCTTGTTATCCTGGCAATTTCATCTATGGAAAGCTCTTCAAAATAATAGAGATAGATGACCTCCCGGTAATTTACAGGAAGGTTCATTACAGCAGAAAAGAGCTCAGACTCTTCTTCTTTTTTTATCACGGCGTATTCTGTTTCCTCACTTGAAGGTGCATCTGTCCAGTGATCATTTGACGGAGTTATATGTTTATAATCCCAGCTTTTTAAATAATCCTTGCACTTATTAATTGCAATCCGCCATAACCATGTTCTAAGCTTCGATTTTCCGTTATATGTATGAAGCGACCTGTAGCATTTGACAAATATGTCCTGAGTCAGGTCTTCAGCTGTCTGCTGATTTCGGACATAAGTGTACACAAGCTTTAGAATTTCAGTTCCGTATTCATGCATGATTTCATCTATGAGAGTTTCATAATCTTTTGCTTCTATGAAATCTGCTGCCCAATCTTCCATTTATCTCCCTCCTTTCCTTTACTTAGACGATTCTGGATGCGAATTGGTTTTTGACTATGAAAAAATAGTAGCCGCATTTGCCTGAAACCGAAAAAAATGCTCAGCTGCCTCGCTGCGCATTCAATTACTCTTTCAAAAAAATGTTTGAAATCAAACGGCTATGGCCTTTTTTGGCTTACACCTATTCATTCCCCCGTTTAAAATTCCCTGTTAGTTTAGCCATGATCAGCTGCTTTGCTTTTTCATCTGCTGCAGCCTCCATCTTTTTCAGGAATTGCTCCGCTTCTTTTCCTTTTAAGATTTTTACCTGTTTGTGAAAGTAGGATATAAACACGCTTCCGTTTTTCGTGCTGCTGCAGCTGAATGGGAGTTTATCCAGCTGATTGTGTTTGTCAACGCCGGTTTGTTTTTTGCTGCTCATAAAAACACCCCTTGTCCCTGATAAAAAACACGCCATATGTCATGACGTGTTTGTTTAACTATCCAATCTTATTGATTTCTTCCACAAGGATGCCGATCGCATCTTTTTTATTCAGCCTGTTCATCGTATCTTTCATGTCCATTTTGTTCGTTTTCAGATCGGCCAGATGGGTAAGAAGAGATTCTTCTGTCAGGTTTTCTTCTTCGAGCATCATGGCATAGCCTTTTTTCTCAAACGATTTGGCGTTCATAATCTGATCTCCCCTGCTCTGGCTTCTTGTCAGGGGGATAATCAGCATCGGGATTTTCAGTGCCAAAAACTCAAAGATTGAGTTAGATCCGCCTCTTGTGATGACATAGTCAGTGGCTGCAAGATAATGGGAAAGCTCGCCGTGAACATATTCAAACTGTCTGTAGTCCTTGTTGCCGATAAGGGATTCGTCCACGTTTCCTTTTCCGCAAAGATGGATGATCTGATAGTCTTTCAGTTTCGGCAGTGCGGCTCTGACCGTTTCGTTGATTTTTCTGGCACCAAGGCTTCCGCCCATTATTGTGAGAACCGGTCTTCTTCCATCAAAACCAAGAAGTTCTCTTCCCTTGATTGGTGATCCCTTTAGCATTTCGCGGCGGATCGGAGAGCCGATCGAAACGGTTTTTTCTTTAGGAAAATAAGCCAGTGTTTCTTCAAAGGATGTGAAAATTTTAGTTGCAAAGCGCTGGGCAATTTTATTGGCAAGGCCTGGTGTCATATCACTCTCGTGGATGAAAACCGGGATATTGAGAGATTTCGCTGCAATAATGACCGGAACGGTGACAAAGCCGCCTTTAGAGAAGACAACTGCCGGCTTCAGCTTTTTTAAAACTCTTCGCGCATCGAGACAGCCTTTCATGACACGGAATATGTCTTTTGCATTTTCAAGATCAATGTAGCGTCTCAATTTCCCGCTTGAAATGCCGTGGTATGGAATTTGGATGTTTTCAATCAGTTCTTTTTCGATTCCTTTTTTTGAACCAATGTACTGGATGTCCCAGGCACTGCGGTCAAGCTCATCAATGATGGCCATATTCGGTGTAACGTGGCCTGCAGAGCCGCCTCCTGTAAAGACAATCGTTTTTTTCATCAGGCGTAAGCCCTCCTTCAAATTCTGAATTGCGCTAAAAAAGCAAGAAATTCTTTCTGTTTTTTATATACGTCTTTCATAATGGCATATGTACAGGCTTCAGGCAATGGAAGAAATGGACAGTCCACTTCAAGCAGTCTTCCTTCAAGCAATTCTCTGCGCACCGTTGAAGCAGGGAGAAAGGAAACGCCAAGCCCTTCTGCGATAAAACGTTTTGTGATGTGGATCTGAGTGACTTCCATCATCCGTACTCCGGGAATTTTCATTTTAACGGCTCGGCACAGAGAATCCCAGTATACAGGATGATTATGTGTGAGAAGGTAATTTGATGTCAAGAGCTCTTCAGGGTCAAGCGGCAGCGCACTCTCTGAATCCGCACCGTCATGAGGAGCTGCAAGAAGAACCCTGTCCCTGTATAGGATCTGCGATGTGATTTCACTGTGAAGGCTGTCCATACAGGATAGACCAAGATCTGCGCTCTCACTCAGCACTGCATGTTCAATTTCTGCCGATTCTACTATTTTAACGGAAATTTCGACCTGTGGATACGTGGAAGTATATCTTTTTAATACAAACGGAAGGATCGTATCTGCAATCAAGGGAGATATCGCAAGTGAAAGGTGTGAAGTATATCCCTGCTGAAACGAGTTAAGCTTGAGGATGCCCTCCTGATAAACAGCCAGAAGTTCTTTCGCATGGGTAAGGTACACCTTCCCCTCTTCCGTCAGCCTGACCTTCCTTCCTTCGCGATGAAAAAGCCGGATGCCAAGCTCTTTTTCCAAAAGCTGAATATGAACCGTCACAGATGGCTGTGAAATAAACAGCAGTTCTGAAGCCCGCCTGAAATTTTGACATTCGGCAGCTGTTACAAATGTTTGAATCCAGGAAAATTCCATTTGCGCCTCCCTGATTAATTTTCTTAATCAATCTAATTAAAAAGATTTAATTTTCTTAATAATTATTATTTTATAAAATAGATACATCAAAGGAAAGGGGAGATTTTTCATGATTCATTATGGATTAAAGGGAGTAACGGCAGCCGAAACACGAATCAGCTATATAGATGGTGCTGAAGGAAAACTGATTTACAAGGGGTATGACATCAGCGAGGTTTCACAGCGCACATTTGAAGAGGCCGCTTATCTGCTTTGGTATGGGGAGTGGCCGGATGCGGAACAGCTTTTGATCTTAAAGGAAAAATTACAAATGGGCCGGGAACTGCCTGGTCATGTGGCGTCTCTTTTAAAAAGTCTGCCGCGTGAGATGGATTTGATGAGTGTGCTTAGGACAGCTGTATCTGCATTAGGGTCTGCTAAACCGTCTATAGAAGAAGCCATTCGTTTGACCGCCGTCGTCCCTGTGATGATTGCTTGCCGAAAAGCCTGGATGGAAGACCGTGCTCTTCCTGATCCCGTTACTCATCTTGATCATGCAGAACATTTTCTATATATGCTCTTTGGCAGTATGCCGGCTGAATCACAAAGAAGGGCTCTTGAAACGTATATGATTTTAACGATGGAACATGGAATGAACGCATCTGCTTTCTCTGCCAGGGTTACGGCATCAACGATGTCAGACATCCATTCAGCTGTAACATCTGCTATTGGGACGATGAAAGGGCCTCTTCACGGAGGAGCGCCTTCTGAGGTTCTTTCCTTTTTGGCTGAAGCAGCAGAAAGCAGCGATATTGAAGAATTAATCAGGAAGAAAGTGTACAGAGGCGAACGGTTAATGGGGTTTGGGCACAGAGTCTATAAAACCAGGGATCCCCGGGCAGAAGCACTGAAAGCGGTTTTGCTTTCAGAAGCGGGAGATGATGAATGGCTGAATCTTTCTTTGAAAGTGGAGGAAGCATCGATAAACATTCTGTCGGAGCTGAAACCTGGAAGAGCGTTATATACAAATGTTGAATTTTATGCTGCAGCCATCATGAAATCCATGAACATGAGGGCTGAACTTTTTACGCCGGTCTTCACTGCTGCCCGGATGACCGGCTGGACTGCCCATATTCTTGAGCAGGCAGACAACAACACTTTGTTCAGACCGGAAGCGCAGTATATTGGTCCTTGGCGTGTGCCGAACGGGCAATCTTCACCCTAATTCTAAATTTCTATTGAAAAATAGCTTCCTCTTCTTCTGGAAGCTTTTTATAAAAATCATCAATAAGAGGATAAAGATCAGGCTCTGTTTGATAATAGGTTCCGTCTACTTCATTTAAAGAGAAATGAAAAGTTTGTGTCTCGCCTTCAAAGAATGCAATGGCATACCTGAATCCTGAGCGTTCCTCCTGATTCTCTTCTTGAATGAAGGTGACATTTTGCATCCTGTTCATCAATTCTTTTATCTCTTTTTGTTCGCTGATGGTTTTTCTATATCCTGAACTGCCGTCTGTGATGACGGCTTTTGTTACTTCATCCAGTGTTCCTGTATAAAATTCGGTCAGATATTTTGGCTCCATAGAGCAGCCGGATAGAAACAAAACAATTGCCAATAAGAGTTTCTTCATTTAAATCCCCCTCAAACATATGACGTTTTTAAGAAGGATATCGTTACAAATAAGCAGTCAGAAAAAATAATTCTTATTTCTATTGTTCCAGGTGACGTTCGTCAGCGCCCTCTCCCAGAGCCCTTTAAGTAACGGAGAATTTTTTTTATAGTAAGCATGAGGATTCTCCTTTGCTCCTTATTCTCCTAAACAATACCATACATTCAGCCTTTATGGACAGTTGGAATGCAAAAAAGACGCGCCTTTTCGGGAAGGCGCGCCATTTACATTTTATTTTGAAGCAAGCAGGTCTGCAATGAGGATATATCGCTCTGGTGCTGGACCCGCAAAGGTAAACGGATAGCAGGTTGAAACCGTAAGGACTGCTTTTGGTTTCGGCACAATGACGGTGCGGTCATCTTTGTCAACAATCCGGACCTGCCTCACTGCATAGGTGAATTCTCCTGCAGATGTGGTCACAATCAGAAGATCCCCTTTTCCAACTTCTCCGAGCTTTCGAAAGACAGTGTCCCTGTGGCCGGATAGAACAGAGTTGTCCTTTTCGCCAGGCAGTACGCTTCCGGCGTAGTGGCCGACTCCCTGTTCTAATTCTTCTTCAGCCGTTCCATGGTAAATGGGGAGGTTTGCTTCAAGCTTTGGAATGTAAAGGTCTCCTATTCGCTCACCTTTTGCCGGTCTTTTCGGATAGAGAAGATTCTCGGCTGCAGCTGTCTGTTTTTCTTCATTGTTTTTCTGTATGGTCTCTGCCTTTGGTTCAGAACTGATTTTATAGATAAAATACCCTTTGGCTATTGTGGCTGAATTTGTGGTCATCAGCCATATTCCGCTGCTTATTAGAAGGACGGAAACAAGCAGGAAGAGATTCTGTTTTTTCATGACTGGCGTGATTGCTTGCTGTATTTACGGAAAAACCAGGTTCCTGCAAGAATCAGCATTATACCCCCAAATGCATATCCGGGAGCATTTGCTGCTGTTTTGGGAAGCTCTCCGCCTTTTACGGTCTTGACCGCAGGCTTGGTTTCAATGACAGATTTCGTATAGATTGGATGTTCTTTAACGATTTGATTTGCTTCCTTTAGATCTCTCCCTGTTTCCTGAATGAGATCTGAACCAAACATTTCAGCCGTTACAAGAATATCTGCCAGTAACTCCTCCTGCAGGTTTGAAAGTTTAATAAGCAGACGGGAGCCTTTCTCAACATTAACTGTAAAAATGCTTTTCAAAGATACCGGCTTCATATTGCCGTCCTTCACTATATAGTAATCTGTCTTGATCTGAAGAAGATCAAGCATGCTTTTGAAAATGTCCAAAAGCTCCGCCATTTGTTCAGCCGACAGATCGTTCAATGACTCAAACTCTTCAAATGCCATCATTCTCTCGCTGAGCTTAATCATTTCCTCTTCCATCACAGGATCATCAAGTTCCAACGTAGAAAGATAGTTGAATAGCGCTTCTATCTCTTCATCGGTCAACCCTATTTCAGAAAAAAGATCCGAAATGGCATCCTCCGCTTCGGAACCGTTTATATAAAAATCAAGCGAATAATCAAGATCTTCAATGTACTCATAGTTTTCGATTGAGTCATCATGTTCTCTTAAAAACTGCTCAAGTTCTTCTCTTGATTGGAATCCGTAAACGTCCAGAAGTTCTGCCAGATTTTTCTCATCAATAGGCGTTCCTTCCCATCCATTCATGTAAAAATCAACATACGTGTCCACATCTTCAGCAAAAATAAGATACGTACCTTCCAGAACATCCTGCCCCTCTTCGATGTCACCGTTTTCACTCAGCAGCTCGTTCAGCTGCCCGCGGGTCAATTCATATGTATCCATCATTTCCAAAATTGATTCTTCAGTAAGAGGTGTCCCCAGTTCATCAGCCGATTCAAAATCAGCAAGTGACCACCCTTTGCCTTCAAGATAGTTTAAGTAGTCCTTTTTCTCCCATCCGATCTCTTTCAGATGCGCTTCAAAATCAGGTTCATCCGGTTCGATCGCAAATGCTCCTGCCGGCACCAGAAAAAAGCTTGCAGCTATAGTCAGTAAGAACGATATGATGTGTTTCATGGCTTCTTCCCCAGTCATAGTAAAATAGTATGAGATCAACTAGAATAGTATAATCTCAGCAGATGAAAAAGAGTATCAGTATAATTTTCCTCAACTGGTTGCTTTTTCATATTACAAATACCGCTTTGACTTTTCGCAGCCTATATTTCAGGGACTTCAATTTATAGGGATGCATTTTCACTACCTTCTAATACTGAAAAGAGAGGTTGGTTGTAAAATTAAGAAAGTTGGTAGTTACGCAATGATTGTTGGTAGTAAATCAAATGAAGCTGGATGTATTCTCCGGATAGTTGGTAGTAATACACCCTGCCAGGATAGGCGGTCCGTGCCGTCACGGATTTAGTTGACATACACAGTCCAGGACCACAAATTAACTGACGAATTCCCAGGATCTTGCTAGAAAAAGAGGTATTTATCAACGAATCTAAAAAAAAAACCGCAGAAAAAAGCAGCCCCAATTCTTCAGGACTGCTGAATGTGCATCATTCATTTTTTGGTGCTTTATACGATTTCGGAAGCTTGTACCCGCGATCTTCCATGACGCTCCGCAAACGGTCAGGATAGTCTGTAATCATCCCGTCCACACCGTTATCAATAAGTTTGTTCATTGTCGGAATGTCATTTACTGTCCATGGAATAACCTGCATTCCTGCTTTGTGTGCACGATCCACCATTTCTTTTGTCACATAGGGTTCATACCCATTCTCTGTAACAGCTCCATTTTGCGGAAAGCCGTGCACAGGCGAGATGGCGTCTGCTCCAAATGACTTGGCTGCGGCTACAAGGTCTCCGGCATAATCATCGATATCAATGCCGCCGAGCCACGGCGAAGCCCCCGGCTGACCGGGCTGCAGAAATTGAGGGCCGTTTGTCAGCGCCACGATCGGCAGGCTTGGCTCTACCTCGCGCATTCTCATGAGGGAGCCCCAGTCAAAGCTTTGAATCGTCACTCTGTCCAGCATATCCGCTTCGCGGACCTGTTTTGCCACAATCTGCACAAATTCTTCTCTTGGAGCCGTTTCGTGAGGAGCACCCGCCTCTACTTTTGTTTCAATGTTCATTTTTACTTTTTTTGCTTTATATGAATCTACTAAGTCAAACACTTCAGTAAGCAGCGGCATTTTTGCTCCGGGACTTGTTTTTTGACCCGGATACTGCGGTTTGGTAACTGAGCCGCAGTCCATTGTCCGAATTTGTTCAAGTGTCAGATCTTTTATGTACTTTCCCACATACGGAAATTCCGGATCACCGGGAAAAGCAGGTTCCGTATCGCGGCAGTTTCCGCCTGAAATTTTTCGGTCATGAGTCACAACGGCCTGTTGATCCTCTGTGATTTGCACATCGAGCTCAAGCGTATCCACGCCAAGTTCTAAGGCATGTGAAAATGACGCAATGGTTGATTCTACTGTCAGTCCCATTCCCCCGCGGTGAGCCTGGAGATCAAATTCTCTGTCCGCTGCCGAGGCGCTGCTCTCTGGCATTATTCCCGCAGAGGTTAAAAGCATGGCTGCAAGTGCTGTTCTTGTCCATCTTTTCATCGTATGTTCATCTCCTTCATCAGATTCACTTTCCAGTGTAAAGGTCAATTGTTAACGGCAGATAAAGGATTTAATAAGTTGCGTTAAAGAATGACGCAAAAAAAAGAAAGTGCTTCAAAAGCACCTTCATTTCACCATTCCGCTGATAATCAGCCTGATTTTCTGTTCGTTTGTAAATGATTTCAGCGTTTTCTTTTCAAGATAGTGATGATTCATCGGGATAAATACTTTCATGTTGTTTTTAAGGTCTGGAGATGGCTTTGTGACGATGCGTTCTCCTTTTTCAAGACCTTGAAGGACTTCATTTCGGCTGTATATTTTCAGGCCGACATCAAGCTTCCTTTTTTCGAGTTTCCCTTTTTTCAGCACATAAACGTATTGGCTGCCCTTTTGTTTTTTCATCACTGTGTCGTCGATGACGATGACCCCGCTCCTCTCTTCAAGCACAATGTCCATGCCGACATGAAATCCGTGATGCCAGTTTTCAGAGGGTTCAATCAATTCAGCGAGAAACGGATAATAACTCTCGTTCTGATCAACAGAAGGCTTATCGATTGGCGTCATCGTCACTTCTTTTATGACAGCTTCTTTTTCTGTATTTGGAAGGGCTTCTGCTTCGGCAGTCGCCTTTTGACCCTCTTTTACTTGCACAGCGTCTTTTTCGGACAGTTTGCCTTCTATTAGAAAAGGCTCACTGGATTGAATGACGATCATCGGATCTTCGGGGCTTTGAGGAAAAGGATTGACGGCTGTTACAATCCCGTCCATTTTGCTCGTCACATTATAAGCTTCTTTTTGTGCTTGCAGTCTTGTAATCTTCTGCTCGTTACTGTCAATCTGCTGATTCAGGTAGTCAATTTGATCTTGCTTGTCGCCGATTTGACTGCTTATGGCTTTCTTGCCTGCGGTATCATCCAGATAGACGCCTTCTTCCACTTCAACAGGAACGCTTGCCTCATCTAAATCGTCCTGCAAATCGGACAGGTCTGATTCTGCAGAGGTTATTCTGGACTGAAGATCCGTATTTTGATCCTGGAGTTCTTCCATTTCAGCGTCCAGGTGGCCGGTTTCATAAGTGATGAGAGGATCTCCTGTCACTACGGCATCACCTTTGCTGACGAGTACTTCCTGAAGCGTTCCAAGGTCTTTGCTGTACATGACCTTATAATCTGAAGCAGGAACAACCACCCCTTTAGTAAAAAGAAGTTTCTGCAGGTCCCCCGTTTCCGCTTTTGTAAACTGACTGATTGATTTCGATCTCTCGATTTTATCTGATGTGAAAATAACGGCTATATTAACAGCTATAAATACAACGGCTAAAGATATGATTCCAATCATTGCTTGTTTTTTCATACGTCCCCCTGAAGCGAAATCCCGATATCCTGCACAAGTACTATAAAGACAGCTACAAGCAGAATGTAGAGAAGGTTTGAGAAGATTACGGTTCCTGCAGCATACTTCCATGATTTATCCGAAAGCATTTTCAGTCCAATCATCTGCACATATGCGCTCCATATGAGGAACACCGTTATGCAGCTGACAAACGTTACGGCGAAGGTCTGATCTGTCAAAAGCTGAATCAGAACGCCGAATCCAAATGGGGAGGAATCGCGCTGCACGCCAAGCAAATGAAAGAACGGAAAGTTCAGCAATTTTTCCATTGTCATTAAAAACAACGGAAACAGCTGAAGCGTGATCAGCTTGTCCCACTCTATATCTCTATAAAACACTTTAAATACGAAGGTGAAAAAGAGAACCATAACAAGAGGAGCAGTAATTGAGGCAACGATTCCGCCGATGCCGAATAACAGCTTGGCAAACTCGAATTTCTCCCTTTTTATCAGATCAAGATAAGCAGTTATGGCCTCTGTATGTACACCGAGGTACGCACTTGCTGCTGCAAGAAGCACGCTAAGCACGATCAAGGCTGCAAATCTTGCGTAAAATCCTTTAATGGCTTCAGCTTCTTTCAATTTTCCAAAGTAAGCAGAGGGTTCTGTTAAGCCTTCTACTATACGAACGTGGTGCATTCTATTTCCCCCTGTCAAAAAAAAAACGATTACTAGAAATTTATAGCATATTTCCGGCATGGTTGATAGTCACTTTTGGCATATTATGAAAAATCAGCTCAGATTCTGGTCTATTTTTAGACATTTTCCAGCCACCTGCGACGAGTTTTTTCAGTAAATTGGATTGGCAGATAACCTCACACTATGCATCTTTATACGTTTTATGGTAAACTTATCATTATTTTAATTTTCAAAAAACATCTTCAATCAGAGATGGAATCCATTCCAGTAAAGAGGTGCTAAATATGACAGCTAAAACAGAAACGATCAAGGAACGCGATCATCACGCTGCTTTGAGGCGCGATGTGAAGTTTTTAGGGAATATGCTTGGAGATGTCCTTGTTCATCAGGGCGGTCATCCGCTGCTTGAAATGGTAGAGAAGATTAGAGAAATGACAAAATCACTTCGCAGCCATGCGGATGAAAGCATATACGCAGACTTAAAAGCTGAGATTTCGACACTTGACCCGGAGCTCAGAAAACAGGTGATCAGGGCTTTTGCTGTTTATTTTCATCTGGTGAACATCGCAGAACAAAATCACCGCATCAGAAGAAGACGCGAGTATCAATTTCAGGAAGATTCAGGCAAACAGCCGGGCTCCCTTGAACATGCTGTAGCTTCGCTGAAGGAAAACGGGGTTTCATCAGAAGTGATTCAGCAGCTTTTGAAAACTCTTTCCCTTGAACTGATTATTACCGCCCACCCGACAGAAGCGACACGCCGCAGTGTTCTTGAAATTCATAAACGCATTGCCGGTCTGCTGCACAGTCTTGACCAGCCGATTCACACAGAACGCGAGCGTGCAGAACTTGAGGACAGACTGTTCAATGAAGTGGTTATTCTGTGGCAGACGGATGAACTGCGTGACCGTAAGCCTACTGTAATGGATGAAGTCGCAAACGGACTTTACTATTTCGATGAAACACTCTTTGAAGTGCTTCCGCACATTCACCAGGAGCTGGAGCTTTGCCTGTCTAAAAATTATCCGGGGCAGGAATGGCATGTTCCTAATTTCCTCCGCTTTGGTTCATGGATTGGCGGAGACCGCGACGGAAATCCCAACGTTACACCTGAGATTACGTGGAAAACCTTGACGAAACAGAGAGCGCTTGCGCTTAGAAAGTACAGAGAATCGCTGAAGATCCTCAGAAAACGCCTTAGCCAGTCGACCAAACGGGTTGCTGTCAGCGATGAACTGCTTGCGTCCGTGCAGGAGGAAACGCCTCTTTTAAGCAAAGGAGAAAGATGGCAGGTGGAGCATGAAATCTACCGCTGCAAGCTGACAATCATGCTGAAAAAACTTGATCAGCAACGGGAATGGTGCTATACAAGCTCAGAACAACTGCTCGAGGACTTGAAAATGATTAAAAAAAGTGTCCTTCTCCATCATCCAAAAGGGTACGAGCTGAAAAGCCTGCAAAAACTGATTAGGCAAGTGGAGCTGTTCGGCTTTCACCTTGCAACGCTTGATATCCGAAACCACAGCGGAGAGCATGAGGCTGCTATCAAAGAGATTTTCCATTCTGTTAACCTAGCAGAAGACTATTCAAGTCTCACAGAAGAGGAAAAAATGAAGCTGCTGCAGGACGTGCTTCAGGATCCGAGGCCTCTCGTTTCGTTTAAAGAGAACTATACAAAAGAAACTCAGGACGTTCTGGACGTTTTCCATATGATCAGACGTGCCCATAAAGAATTCGGCAAACGTTCCATTGAAGTTTACTTAATCAGCATGACCCAGTCTGCAAGCGATCTTCTTGAAGTGATGGTGCTTGCAAAGGAAGCGGGCATCTACAGGCTTCATCCGGATGGAAGAATCGAAAGCAGGCTGAACGTCGCTCCCCTGCTTGAGACGATTGACGACCTGGTGGCAGGACCAAAAATTATGAAACAGCTGTTTCAGCTTGATTTTTACCAGAAGCACCTGAGTGAACAGAATAATCTGCAGGAGATCATGCTTGGCTATTCAGACGGCAGCAAAGACGGCGGAACGCTGACAGCGAACTGGAAGCTTTACAAAGCACAGCAGGAAATTCATGACATGGCTAAGCATTACAATGTGAGGCTGAAATTTTTCCATGGACGCGGTGGTTCCCTTGGACGCGGCGGCGGCCCGCTTAATAGAAGTCTTCTTTCTCAGCCGGCTGAAACACTTGGTGACGGGGTGAAAATTACAGAGCAGGGTGAAGTTTTATCCTCCCGCTATGGCTTGTATGATATCGCCTACCGCAGTCTTGAACAGGCGGCATCCACACTGATTACAGCTGCAGCACATGTCTCATCAGAAGCCGAACAGTCCAACATCCGGACCGGGGAGTGGGAAAAAGAAATGGATGAAATTTCATCTGTATCCCTGAGCAAATATCAGGAGCTGGTCTTTAAAGATCCTGACTTCCTGACCTATTTCAAAGAGGCAACACCGCTTCCGGAACTTGGAGCCCTCAATATCGGCTCACGTCCAATGAGCAGAAAAGGCAGTGAACGGTTTGAAGATCTACGCGCAATTCCATGGGTATTTGCCTGGACTCAAAGCAGACAGCTCCTCCCTGCCTGGTATGCAGCCGGCACCGGACTGTCTGAAGGAAACCTTGATAATTTGAAACAAATGTACAAAAAATGGCCGTTCTTCCGTTCGACCATTGATAATCTACAAATGGCCCTTCTGAAAGCAGATTTGATGGCTGCTAGAGAATACTTGGCGATGGTGGAAAATAAACAGGCTGCCGAACGCATCTTCAACGATATCGAAACGGAGTATGTTCAGACAAAAAAGGCGCTTCTTGCGATTACAGGCCAGAATGAACTGATGGATCACATTCCTAACATCCAGGAATCTGTCAGACTCCGCAACCCTTATGTCGACCCGCTGAGCTTTTTGCAGGTGGATGTGATTTCAAAGCTTCGCAAAACAGATGAAGAATCAGATGCAGGAGAATTGTTGAGCGAAGTGCTGCTCACAATTAACGGCATTGCCGCAGGACTTAGAAATACTGGCTGATTGCCCAAACCGGACGCGTCATGCGTCCGGTTTTTTCCGCGCTTTTAAATACAGCCAGATCACAAGGCTTAAAAAGACAAAGCCAAAACTGGCATAAATAAGCGACCACTTTATAAAGGAAAAAACAGGCGTGAGTTCTGCGGCGACGGGCGTTTTGGCAGGAAACCTTGCCATGACCGCAGAAGCACTGATGTTTTCCAGAAAGTCAAAGACCGCTCCTCCAAACGGAAGAAGATTAGCCGATTTTAACAGCTGCGGTTTGAGGCCGCGCAAGAAAAACGTGATAACGGATGCAAGAAAAAACAAATAAACAAGAGGCCAGATCACATCAAACGTGAACCGTGCTTTAATGTAATAGTCCCTCCCCTTCTCACCATAGCTTTCAGCTATTTCATAAAGTGTCTGAGCTGAATAAAGGTATGACCCGTCAGGCGATTCTCCTGTGCCTGTTGCTGCCCTGCTCGATTCTGCAGCATTCGGCAGGACAAAAATCATAAAGAGTATGAAGACAGCTAAAGCAGCAAGCACGGTTTTCCAGCCGATTTTTTTGTAGAGCCAGCCTGAAAACACATGTAGGCTTTTCATCTCTAATCCCTCCTATTGCTTTTTTAGAATTTATTCAAGGAATAGCGCACTTTTTCCTTACAAACAGATTAACAGTCCAGATGTGTTTTTTGACAGTCCCAATACTCTCTCTTACAATCCGAACATGTACACTAACAATCCAAATGCACGCTTCACACGATAAAAGAATTTCCTTAAAACAGTTGCTTTTTTACCAGTTAACTGTCAAGCTAGGATAGGTACAAAAACGCAGCAGGAAAGAGAAATAGGTGACAGAATGATTGAAATCAAAACATCCTCCCTGAGTGACGGGGAATTTAATAGAGGCGTTTTTGCAACGCGTGACATTAAAAAAGGCGAGATTATCCACGAAGCACCGGTAATCCCCTACCCTAACGCAGAGCATGCCCACATTGAAAAAACAACATTAGCTGATTATGCATTCGAGTACGGCAAAAACCACACCTGCATTCTCCTTGGCTACGGAATGCTCTTTAACCATTCCTATACACCAAATGCCACGTATGACATCAGCTTTGAAAAACACGTGTTTATTTTCAGCGCCTACAAAGACATCAAAGCCGGAGAAGAAATTCTCATTAACTACAACGGCGATGAAGAAGATCAGGAGCTCCTTTGGTTTGACCGCGAAGACGAATCATAATGAGTAAAAACTGACTCTCAGGATAACGGGTTCTGTTTTGGAGTGCAAACTTCTAATAAACAAAAAAAATGCAGAGTTATTTGTAGTAGAAAAAACAATTATATTTGCATGAAAAAAGGTCAGTGGCTGATATGCCTCGGACCTTTTTTTATTCCGATTCTTTAATTAAAGCCCTCGATTGTTGAAGACCATTTATATTGTCTTATCGAAGAATAGCGTCCGATTGTTGAATTAGTATCTTTTAATAACTGGAATAAAAAACCCAAGTTTCCTATTGACTTTCGCTCCCTGACCAAGATGAATAACATGATCCAATATTAATAAAAGTAACGATGCCTTTTTTTCAAAAATCAAAATAACTATTTTAAGTGAACAATTACTATATGTGAATCACCTGAGTTTTACTTTTATGGTTCGTACTCCAATTGAAAATCTTTTTCCCATTTACAACAAAACTCTTTTCTTTATTTAGATGGCTGTACGGCCTTCTCCATATTCTCTACGATCAGCTTCAGCTCCGCCAGATCAGTTATCTCATAATTGGCTGCCTCTGCTTCGTCCCAGTGTGGGCTTGTTTTTCCAGACGTCTACCGTTCCGGTGTTCTTCGAGGCTTCTACGTTATATTTCGGATGGTCGCCTACGAAGATGGGCATAATTGTAGCGTCTAGTCCAATCCATACATCATAGCCAATAACAGTATCTCCCTTTAAAGGAAGCATATCTAACGTAGGTGTATGCTTTTCCCATCCGTTTCCAAAGATATTAAATGGAGAAGTGGAGCCATCTATACGATGATTAGCTCCGTTCATTATAAAAGTGACTCCAGGACCAATAAAACAAAATTTCCCAGTGGTCAATTGATCCCCTATGACTTCATAATGAGATAAAACCTGATCCTCAAAAAGCTCTCCGTTCTTGCTATCTTAATAAGTGTAATCGCCAACTATAATATTCGTCCTCGTTAATGATGGCCTAATAAAATGAAGATTTTCATTTCCATCTAGCGGATAGGTTTTGTTCGGGTTCGGTCCTTCTAATTTTTTTACGTGCACACACACCTTTTTATGAGTTATTTCTAATACAACCTATTTTATTACACTCTAATGCAAACCAGATATCACCATTTTTGTCAGATGTGATACCATGTGGTTCCGCTGATAAAGACGGAATTTTATACTCGTCAATTTTTCCATCAATAACAGAAATTTTTCCAATCTTATTTGCCCCCCATTCAGTAAACCACATTTCGTCATTCTTTCCAGCGGTAATTGCGTGTGGACGTGAATCTAAAGTTGGAATATCATATTCTCTAATCTCCCCAGCAGTAGTAATTCGACCAATTTTATTGCCCAAAATTTCCACAAACCAGAGTGCACCATCGTTACCATTAGTGATACCCACTGGAGCTGCCGCATTTGTTGGTAGAGGGTATTCCGTTAATTTCCCTGTATCTGTAATCCTTCCAATTGAATGATTTTGATTCTCCGTGAACCAAAGTGCGTTATCTGGGCCTAAAGTAATAAAGGCAGGAAAGGAGCCCTTTCTTGGCAATTCATACTCATAAATATTACCTTCAACCGTCAATTTTCCTATACGGTCTCCATTCATTTGAGTAAACCATATTTCACCATTTAGACCTTCAGTTATTCCGTAAGGACCTGAATCAGGCTGCGGCAATGGATATTCTGTAAAATCACCTGTTATTGTGAGTTTTCCTATTTTATTGGCACCATTCTCTGTAAACCATATCTCACCCCGGGAAGAAACAGTTAAGCACATCACTTTAGCATTAGGAGTAGGGACTGTAAACTCTCTTATCCCACCGTTTTGATCTATACAGCTGATTTGGTTTGCTTTATGTTGAGTGAACCATACATTTCCATCTTTTGCTGAAGCTATACCATAAGGGCCAGAGCTAGTTCTTGCAATTGTATATTCTATTATATTAATACTCATACTAGACCTCCCACTATTTGTTTAATTGCCTCCTTAAATTATTTCGTTTATTAGTAAATATTTGGAATTCTTGTTCTAATTTATCTGAAGACATACCAATAAGTCCACCAATGATTTCAGTCAGCTTGATTAGCAGTTCATCTTCAGAACAAAATTTTCTTTTAAGAATTCGACTATATAACTCTTACTTCCTCTTCAATTAACCAAAGTTTGTAACAGAAATTAAATAAGAGCGATCGCTTTATTCTGCAAACGCCCCCTTTAAATGAATAAATGCTATGCTCAGTTACTAAAAATAAAATGTTCATATAACCAACATATAGCATCCTTAAAATCATCAGCTATGTAGTCAATATTAAAGTCTCTTAATTTATCAAAGTGTTCATTAAGTGCAGATTCTCCAGCCCCTGTTCTAACCAATATCTTAATGCACCCTACCTTTGCCGCTGCAACAATATCACTCCAACGGTCCCCGATTACGACACAGTTTTCAAGAGTTAAGTTATAAATCTGCTGAGCTTCTGTTAACATTCCTGTATTTGGCTTTCTACAAGAGCATCCCTCTCTATGACTGTGTGGACAAATAAAAATATCATCAAAACCAAACCCTCTTAACTCCTCTTCAAAATCTTTCTCTTTTGCCAATCCTCCTGAAATTCCAGGTTGATTTGTAAAAGAAAATATTTTTACATTATCTTTTTTTAATCTGTTGATTTCCATAGCTGTATAATGAAAAAGTTTAAATTCTCCGGGGTAATGAACGGTATCGTCACCACCAATTGTTCCATCTCTATCTAAAAAAATGGCTTCTATTTGTTTCACATTAATTTCCCCTGTCTTAACTAATTAAATTTCTTATTCCACATTCCTGCCCAATTCCTCAATAAGAAAAGGCGTTCCACTTTGTTGCAAACGCCCCCTTTAGCTGAATAACAGGATTCATTCATTTAGACGTAAATACAATACTTCATTTGCATCAGGAGTTTTTTATTGCAAATTAGAGTATTTGGTTAAACATACTACAATAAAATCTTCTTCATCACTAGTATCGATTTTACCATTGAATTTTTCAGGCAAAAATAATATATAATCTCCAGCAGTTCTTTCCCATAAACCCTGTAAATATTTCAAATCATATTTGCTAATGATTCTTGTATAAGGATTACTTATGTTTTTATCATTCAGGCAGCTTGGTTCGTACCACCAGAGAATAGTGCATTTTTCTGAACCATAAATACCTGTTATGTAGTCAAATAAGCATAGTAACAAGTCTGTTTTCGGCTCTGCTAATGGGAATTTTATCAATACCCTTAAATCAGCTTTTTGTCTAATATCCTTATTCAAACCGATTACATCTAAAAAGCCTTCCCAAGAGCCTCCCATATTTACCCTCCCTAGATTGGTTAACATTAGAAAACGCTTTTTAACTATTCTGCTCGTTTTAAAAACCTAATACCTTATTCAGCAAATGCCCCCTTTAATTGAATAAGGATTGCACCTTTAAAGCAACTTCCTTAGGTCTAACATCAATAGTCGATAAATTTTCTATATCTACCCACATTGGCAAGTAAGTTCCTCTATCTCTATTTTCGTCAGTGTATTCTTCACCTTTCCCAGTTCCAAATGTTCCAGCAATGATTTGAGAAAGAAAAAAATATTGTGTTCCGTTAAATTTAACTTCTGAAATGCACTCGTTAACTTTGACTTCTACTCCTAATTCTTCTAAGGCTTCCCTTTTGGCACCAGCCTCTGGTGTTTCTCCATTTTCCATTCCACCACCAGGAAAAACATAATAAAAAGAACCATCCCTAATTCTTTGAATTAGTACAACCTGTTTATTTTCAATTATTACTAGTGAACTTCTATCTCTCATACCTGCCACCACATTATCAAAAGCCTCTTCCTCAATTAAAAAAGCGATCACACTTTGCTGCAATCGCCCCCTTATATGGAACAATGAATACGCTTAATCCAGTATCAGACAAAGTGAAGAGATTTCCTCAATATATCTTTGGTAGGCACTGTTCAATACTTTTCTGAAGTGAAAGCAATTTAATATTGCTGTTTATTTTTATGTGAAAACTTTTTAAGAATGTTTTAATATTAAACACTAAGAACCAATAATTTTCATTCTCAAGCTGCTCCTTTTGAGACTTCAAATCATTCGGTAAATTCTGAATTAATTCTTCTATTTCCTTTAAGTCCATTCCTCTTTCCAACATTTCAAGTATAGGGATGATTATCCTTTCATCTTCATTGTGTACATAGACACTGTTAGATATTAGAATCTTACTCCACAATGTCTGTAGTATTTCTGGATAAAATTCTGGGTCTAATTTTGGATTTTTTACTAACTCTTCAAAAGTGTCAGCTACGTGTGCAATACTGTGTGCCCACCCTTTACCAGCAATATATCCTCTTAAATCTCTCTCAAGGTTTATGTATTTAATTAACTTCTCTTTAATGCTATAGACTGTGCCAGGTGATAAGAAATTTGCTTGATTATCTCTGTACAATATTAAGGCTATTAAAAGTGTAGTAAACGCTCTTGTGAAGACTGTATCCGTTTCTTTTTCTCCGATTCCTTTAAAAATTAATTCACTCAAACATATATCTAATAGTTCTTTTAAAAGTTCAGGTTCTAGTTGATTGCTCTCAATTATCAATCTATAAAAAGAGGTATAAATCAACTGGTCGCGGAGTTCACCATCTGTTGAACCGATATGCTCAATCATAGACTTTATTAATAATAATTTATCGACCTTTTGCCAATCACTTTCTCCATATTTAATCTTAGTTAATATACTTTTTAGTTCATTTTCACTCATAGAAACTTTTACTAATGATAAACTCATAAATATCCCCTTATACTATGCAATATTAGTTATACAGAAAGAAAACTGCCCAATTCCTCAATAAGAAAAGCCGATCCACTTTGCTGCAAAAGCCCCCTTTAATTGAATAAAGAATATGTAGTACATCTCCAGTGGTTAGAGTTCGTATTCCTTCTTCCTATCCAACCTTTACTTTGTAGTTCTTTTGCTATCATCATATTGAAAAAACCGTGACCAACTAAAGCTACTAAACGATGCTCTTCAGCATTTTTAATTAATACTTCTGCCGCCGTTATTGCTCTATTTTTCGCACATTTAAAAGACTCACAGTTACTTGAGTATCCAAAAAACCATAAAGTCCGAAGAATTACTGTCCAAATATTCGGACTCAATTTTAAGCTCAAAGATTTCAGTATAGGAGAAGGTAGTTCTACTTCGCGAAACATAGGATCAGAAATAATATGTGAGTTTGAGTTTAAAAGATGAGCTGACTGTATAGATCTCTTTAAATCACTTGTGAAAACAACGCTAACTTTTGAAATTTTTTCTATAGATTCGGAGGGATAAGCGTCTTCTTCAAATACACCTTCACTATCGTACTTTTCAATCCAGTCTTTAAAGGAACAGATTGTAACTGGGCTATTTTCAATACATTTGGATTTTCCGTGCCTGATAAATGAAATTTCCATAGTTAGTCTCCTGTAAAAGGAATAAATGTGTTATTCCGTAAAACTGCCCATTTCTTAAATAAGAAAACGCGATACGCTTTGCTGTAATCTCCCGATAGTTGAAAAAAATTCAAACACTAACAATGCCGAATATGATTTTAAAGTTTTTACGATTTTTCTTTTGTATTTTAGAACCTTCTTTGAAGTCTGCTATTAGAACGGTTTTACCAAACCAAATTCTTATATAAAAGGAGTGAAATTTGATTGGACCTATGATGCCTTTCTCCTCATATTCAGTGCCATCTTCCAACTCTGTTTCAGTCCTTATTAACCAATTGTTTCCTAACCCAATTTCAATAAATTTCAAAATTTACTCACCCCAATGAACCTGATTGAGAAGTTCCATAATACTTCAACACTTCAGGAAGGGGCGACTGTTACGCAATCGCCACCTTTAGCTGAATAGATGTCTATTTCTTAACAAACAGTTTACCTAAATCGGCTTCTGAAAAAGATTTTGTGTAATTGTCTAACTCATAAGAAGGAAACCAATCAGCAGTGCTGTCTGTTTTCCCGCATTTAATCGTATGAACAACTGAATTGGATGACATAAAAACGTTGTGATGGACCAAAGGTGAGACAGTTACACTCTCTCCCTCTTTTAAATAATTCAATTTACAATTCCTATTAAGGTCTATCTCTCCGTAAACAATCCAGCCAGACTGGACTATGTAAATTTCAGTAGCTGCTTTGTGATAATGACTGTTCTGCCAAGCACCTTTATTAGAACCTAGTGTCCGGCAATAGCCACTGCCATCAGATCCTACTAATCTATATCGTTTTTCGCCATTTTCCATTTGATCAAAGTTTATTTTGATTCCGTCTTTTTTTGCTTCTTCAAAACTTATTTTTTGCGGACAGAATTTCAATATCAGATCCCCCTTACCTTATACCTGTTTGATAACCACTTCTATCTTATTTGTGACTCTAAATTCCTCTAATTTTCTCGACTAATAATCTAACAGGAAAATAATATCCCTTCTCTCCAAAATGGAGCCCATCGTTTCTAATTCCTTTAAGTATCTGGGGATAGTCATCTAAAATTAATAATAATGAAAACAAATCGATGAAATGACTGCCAGTGTCAACAGATACATGTTTTACTGCTGCGGCATACTCAGATAAGACTTCATTGGTTCTAGCAAGTTGGACCTTCTCATCGACAGGGGCTGGTGATATTTAAATGGTTCTTTCGGGTTTAATTAATTGAGTAATATTGTAAATGTTATCTTTAAAAACTTCCACATTCACCATCTTATGAAAGGCTGCATCATTTGCACCAAATAACACTGTTACTAAATCAGAATTATGTTTAATCACATCATTCTGAATTCTGGATATTGCTTCAATGGTGTTATCCCCAGGTACACCAGCATTTATAATTTCCATACCTTTCTAGCTGAAATACTGTCTCCGAAACACACTAATTTAAGCAACTCTGTTCTCCTTATTTATACATCTAAAATCCTACCTGATTCCTTAGTAGAAAAGGCGATCCGCTTTGTTACGATCGCCCCCGATTGTAAAAGATTCATTCAAGTAATTATTGAGACCGCTACAAAATTTCAGCAATATTATCAGAGTTACTTAGTGGCCAAAACAAGTACGTTAACTCCATATTCTTTTAACACCCACTAGTTCCTGATAATTAAATTCAATTCTATATATATCAGGTTTTGATGTACTATGTAAAAAATCCAAGTCGAAATTACTATCGAAATATCCCATCATTAAAGTCATCACAGCCCCGTGAGAACCTATTACTACTCTTTTATCTCTAAAAACATCTAATATATCTTTTAAAACCTTAATAGCCCTTTTTTGACAATCAGCATTTGATTCTCCTCCGACTAGAGCGAAATTTGAGTCTAAAAAAGACCTCTCCAACAGTGGAACCAATTCATTATCAGATATTCGATCGTCTTCAGAAGAAAACATCCTCTCTTTTAAATCTTCAAATATTAAAACTTCTTGTCCTAATTGTTTTGCTAATTTTTCGACAGTTAAAATTGAACGAATGTAAGGGCTTGAAATAACTGCATCAATTTTCACATTTGTCAATTTGTCATACACTCGTTGAGCATCGAAAAGCCCTTTTTCGGTTAAACCTCTTGTTCTTTCATTTCCTTCTCTTGGTGAGTCACCGTGTCTCACCATATAAACAAATGTGCTCATTTTCCCCTCCAATTTGGTTCTCTCCGTTCAATAAGAAACGAACCATTTTTTATGAACTGTTTAATTAATATACTGCTCATCGGCGAAAGAGTGACTGCCTCTGTTAAACAACTCTCGTTATAATACAACTGCAACTATGGCATAGAAATTTATCCTAGATATATTAAACCTAAGCAAATACTTACTACTCCAAAATCCTGCACAATTTCTCAATAAAAATTGGCGATCCACTGTGCTGCAATCACCACCGGTTGATATGTATAAAGCTCTAATTCATTGAGTTCATAATAATAAATATACCAATTGTAACTACACTTAGAAAAACCATAAAAAGATTCGATGCTATTAAAAGTCTATATATTGTTAACTGCTTATTCATCTGTTTTTGCACAAAAAAAGCAATTACAATTGCAGTAAACCATATTGCTACTCCGAACAAAGAAAAAAGGTAATCCGAGTCAGCTATCCAAAGCACAAAGATACCAAAATGAATGATTAATAATAACCAAGCTATTATTTTCAAGGACATCACTCTTGCCAATTAATTTAACAAATTTCAATCATTCTTCTAATGGCCTCTACAACTAATGCTGGTTCATCATTTTGTATGTAATGTGTACTATCTTCAGCAATTATAAATTCACTGATAAAAGATATTTGAAGAAGTTCTTCTTGCATTGTATTCCATAAATCTTGTGACTTGGGGGAATAGTGATTTTTTTGCCTGCAGAAAGGACTGTTAATGGAATGTTTATTTTCTTTTGGTCTTCTTTTAATTGATTTAAACTTTGCATAAATTCTTCATAATTACCTTCGTGAACGAATTGCTTATTGTAAGCTTCTTGAAACTCTTTGGACATAGTGGGAAGAAATCTTTCTCGGTAATCCTCAGGTGTAGAGTCTACTAGAAGCAGTCCACAAACATCGTCAGGATATTTACTCGCAAATAACCGTGCATTTATACCCCCAAAAGAGTGTCCTACCAGTATATATGGAGGAATTATATTCAATTTATTTAAAAGTTCTTTCAGTTCCTTTACCATCTCTCGGCTATTTCCAGGATTAGAACTTGGCTCGCTGCCTAGACCTGCTCTATCAAATACAATAACTTCTGTTAGCAAAGACACTTCGGAAATTATCATTCCACCCTTTTGAATAATCCCCATACCCAGCATCCATAACAACGGTTGGTTTCCCCTTTTTTTTCTCCAAGCAAATTAGCAAACATTAAAACATCACATACTTTTATATACAACTCTTTAGACATCTCAATAAGATCCTCACTTTTATATTCCTTTACTCTATAACACTTTAGCTTATTCCATTAAATTGCCTAATTGTCCAATACCAATTATTTCAAATTTAGTGATTAGCTCAATCATTAATTAAAAAGGACACTTATCTAATTATAGATAAACGCCCATTAACTGAAAAAGTATTGCTTTTATCTAATTTGTTCCTGAATCTTTTGAATAACTTCTCTGTAAAAAGTAACTTGATGTGGGACGAATTTATCCCTGTTTACACTTTCTTTAATTATTTGCTTTTGTCCTTCATTATTTATTTTAAATCCACTGATTTCGATTTCATCTTTTTCTCCAGACCAAAGTTGAGTGAAATCAATAAATTTGGTTTTTACTATTCCTGAAACCTCGTCCACTTGAAGTGTGAAGTCATCAAAGATATTTGCGCACTTGTATAAAAAAACGTTTGCTAATTCTTTATCAATGAAACCTTCTTGCACAACACAATAATCTATTACACCTAACCTTATTAACTCCTTAAAAGCTAAATCTATACCAATTTCTTCTTTAATTTCCCTTACTCCGTCCTCAACTGTTTCATCAGCTAGTAGATGTCCAGCAGCAGTTATATCAAATAAGTTAGGGTAGTCTTTTTTACTATTACTACGAAGCTGTAAATAAATATAATCTATTCCTTGTTCATTACTGATAAACCAACAATGAAACGCTTCGTGCCAATATCCAATCCTGTGAACATCACTCCGAGTAGCTACACCTATTAGATTCTTATTATCATCAAAGATCTTTAATTTCTCTTGCTCTCCCATAAAATGCCCCCAAAAGTCACTTATCTTTCTATTTCTGGTTCTTTAACTATTCGACTAAATAGTGAAAGGCGTATTCATCTTTACTTAATGTACGTTTCACAATCTATCTTCCAAACGAAAAATAAACATCTTACTATTCTGCTCTGCTCCGACACATATACAGTGTGATTGCATTTAATATTATTGTACCGATGAGAAGGATTGCTGGAACAGAAGAGCACCCCAATCCTTGCATCTGGTCAGTAGAATTTTGAGTTTTTGGCCAATTTAAAGAGTACTTTTGGCCATGTTTTTGAAATCTGAATCAATCAAGAGACCTTTAAGTATTAAGTAATATAGAACTGAAATTAAGAAAAAAATCGCTGATTGGTGAGCCTATTACTCTTATAAAGTGCTTTTCGGCTTCTTAATTGATATTTTTTTTAATATGTTCCTTCCAGCTAACAACGCAACATATAAAGAAATTGTGACAAGTAATATTACATAAAGGTCTCGTCCAGCAAGGTAAGTGGCAGAGTGAAGACCTTTTATAAGTAAGTGAGCAAACAGGTACGAGATAGGCAATAGAATCATTTT
Source organism: Metabacillus mesotrionivorans (assembly GCF_052171315.1). Lineage (NCBI taxonomy): Bacteria > Bacillati > Bacillota > Bacilli > Caryophanales > Bacillaceae > Metabacillus > Metabacillus mesotrionivorans. Next base: position 508,232 of record NZ_JBQMFF010000002.1, read on the forward strand.
TTCTAGTCCATTTCTTATTTTTTCGTTCTTGCGGAATATGACCAATCCAATTCCACAAATAAGTAAAAATCCTATAGCCAACAACACATAGTAGCTTAAAACAAGCCGAGGTAACGTCATGACAGAACCATCAGTTATTGGATCTCCATAAATTAAAGTATTTTCACTTCCATCGGTATTGTAATAGTAGATCGAAGCGACCGTTTCCCCATTCGGGTTTAAGACCGTATTTTCCAGGTTGTTTTTGTTTATTTGCTGTTGCCAAATCGTTTCCCATGTTGTTATATCATAGACATAACCTGAATTGTCTGCTGCTGGATAGTGATTTACATTAAATCCAGAGACTTCTTCACTAAAATTCAAAAGTACAGTTCCGTCATCCTTTTCAATAATTGAAACCGCATTTTCATTATAAGAGATGTATGCTGGGGTTGTCAGATAAGCGATTGTAACCACTGCAAAAACCAATGTTACCATGACTGAAAGAATAATCGTTTGCAGCTTTTTCTTTCGCAATGTATTTTGTATGTTTCTTAAGGGAGCTATATCGGTATCTACTGGCGGTTCTTCAAAAGTCCTCATTTCTTCAAGTCGTTTTTTACAGTTCTCACAAGAAGCTATATGTTCTTCAACTAGATCTCTAGTATCTTGACTTGCCATATCCTCGACATATAACGGCAGTATATCCCTAATCATATTACAGCTAATTTTCATCGATAATCCTCCGATCGCGCTTTAATTTTTTCTCTAGCACGGTGATAAGTAACACAAGCCCAGTTTTCACTTTTTCCAAACAATTTGCCAATTTGCTTAAATGACATTTCTCCAAATGCACGGAGAGTAAAGACCTTTTTGTATGGCTCTTTCAAACTCTGGATAACTTCATGTACCTTCATAGACGCTTCTGAAATGGCTATTTCTTTTTCTACATTGTCTCCACTAGCTGATTCTGGAACCGACTCAAGATCCACCGAGCTTTTATTCTTACGCAAATAAGAGTAATAACTGTTTTTGGCAATTTGGCATAACCAAACACGGATATCACTATTCCCTCTGAAACTGTCTAGCGATGTTAATGCCTTCATAAAAGTTTCCGAAGTGATATCTTCAGCGATATGCTTATCGCCAGATAAACTATACACATATAAAAATACATCTTTAAAGTATGTATTATAAATATCCTCAAGCTGTGTCACCAACTCACCTCCTTACATATAAGACGCGATAAACTCAAATATCTTACAAAAATATAAAAAAAAACCGAACAAAGTACGTCCGGTCCATTTTTCTTCTACCCTAATTATTGGGGACTGTAGTCGATACATCTTCCCATGTATCCCTTTATAATATTCATGAAACATTTCTTCTCGACTTTGTTCACAATGAGATCGGCTTAGTTCAAGTGAAATATATACATCTATATATTAACTATTAACTTATTACTAAGCGATCTTCAACAATCTGGCCCGATTGTTGAATAAAAAGTTGAAACCATTCTTCAATTAAACTGCCCTTTAATGTAATAACTGTTATTTCCATTTTATCATAATTGTCCAACATTCTGTTTTAATTATATAAGTGAAAAGCACACCATTTAAATGTTAAATGATGTGCGGATTGTATTGAGATTTTCTGTTTTGCACCTTTGAACCGAACCTGTTATTCATAAATTTCTATTTTTTCATTATGGGTGTAGTACTAACAAGCTGTCATACAACCTCACCCCCAAGATAAAGTTATTACTTTTAATCTCTTAATGAATTACGGTTGAGTTTTCAAGGCATAACACGTTCGCAGTTACATAGGTGCTTTATCGTAAATTTAGGACCGTTCTATTCTACATTAAACTGTCGTTTCATTTTCAAGATTGTTAATACTGATGGAATTATACCTGCAAGTATCCCTAAAATTGCTGATGCTATAGTAGTGAAGTAGAAAAGATACGCATTTACCACAAAGTCAAATTCCCCAGAGTTTGCTGACGAATAAAAACCAACGCATAGAAAAAGAATTGCTAGTCCAATTATCAAGCCAGTCGCAACTACAATTAGAGTTTCAATGAGTGTCATTTTAATGAGTTGTCCCTTTTTAGCTCCCACTATTCTGAGGTTTCCAAATTCTTTTTTTCTTACTGACATAATAACAGCAAAGGTATTAAATAAAGCAATTACGGAGAGTGTTATGCCAATTGCACCTAATAAGAGCGAAGCTCCTAGCTGAGTGTTGTATGCAGGCGACGTTCGGTAAAAATCAAATCGATTTTCTTGGGAACCTACTAATAAATCGTGTGAGTATACATTGGTAAAGCGCTTATCGTAGAGGCTTTTTTCCACAAAGAAACAGCTTGCTTACTCACTCCGAAATGATCTGCTACGTTCGATTGTGTTCTTCCTTTAAGCTTTCTTAAACTAGCAAGTCGTTCCCCAACAAAAATAGTATCCATCTTCACTTACCTACTCTTTCTTATGATTGTTCCTTTTCATTTGTTCCATTATTTCAGACCAAATGATGTATTAACAATATACTTGGAGTCAACCAGTGGTTGATTCCAGTATAAACAACACTCGATTGATGTACTCGTTAGGCAAAACAGTAAAAAATTACGTGATATTATCAAATAAAGCAGGTCTAATTCTTGTTTAAAGCCTGCTATTTTTTGTTATTTTCATTCAGTGAAAACAAACACCTAATTTCAAACATCCTTCATTATCTTTGTCAGCTTGTGAAGGATAGTCAGTTAATAAAATTACTGATGAACTGATTGCAATCTTTTAACATCTATATACACTGCAATATTATGTTCACTCCTTATGAAAACTAAAGTAAGGGTTGTTTATGTTTATCATAAGGAACATTCATTAATGGGCTAGCGAGAATTCATCCTCTATATTTTATGCACTTATCAATTATTAACAATGAAAGAATGGAATTATCGGATTATTTGTTAAAAACTGAACAGGAAAATCGATATTTATTAAACATCATTTTTCGTAGCCTTTTCAATTATAAAGCGTGCATGTTCCGTAATTAAACATTCTGAAAAGACTGCATTCTGCCTTGGCACTAACATACACCCGAAACCATGCCAGGGACACCAATAAAGCAGATGGGATATATTCTATAAAGGGAACCTAGATTGGAGCAAACTTTAGAAGATATAGCTGCATACATTTTGAGAGAAGAACTAATTCAAATGGTCAGTATTTACGGATTAATCAACCCAAAAACCTTAAAAGCACAGTGAAAAGTTAGATATTCTTATAATAAAACATCAAAAACTTAATCTGCCTTGTTTAACCCAATCAAACAACAACTGAGTTTCTAAAAATATTTATACCTACTGTTATTCAGTTCAGGATTAAAGAATAAAGTTTATTTAAACCAGGAGAAAGATGCCGCAATGACAGCAATTCAACAAGCAAGAGAAAAGACTCGTCTTAGTGACGAGTCTTTTCATTCATATAGCAGCTGGAAACTGTAATTGTATTAAAATCCCCTACAGTTCAGGTACATCGTCTCAAAATCTTGATGTCCATCTAAGTTCACTTACATTTCAAGTAACTAAACATGATTTACAAATATGCAGTTGCTGGCTCATTATCCAGCTCTTCAATTTTTATAAAATCAAAGCGTACTTCTTGTTCTTTCCCTTGAGGACTACAGGCATATATGCCTGCTAAAACAGTTGAATTTTTTTCAGGCACATCTAGGTGAGCGATTCTAATTTGATTCCATACTTCTCCGTTTAAAGAAAAATCGACATAACAATTTTGTCCAATTTTTGATATACGGTAATATAAATGAACATTTTCATAGTCAACATATTGTGTAGACCAATCCGAATAGCCTCCATTAGTTACAACTGCTCCTAGCTTGCTTAAACCATCTGGAATGTATTCGAGGGAAGTTTTCACCCATATGTCTTCCGAAAACCTAATCATCAGTCCTGCTTGGTCATACTTGGATTTTGGCAACGCCTCAACTCTTGTTGTCATCCTGAAGTTTTTATCAGTTTTGATATAGAGAAAATGTCCATTATCAACCTGAAAACCATAGTGAGTTCTTTGCCAATAATCAGTTTCTTTATCAGTTTCTAAAACAAGCTGAGAAGATTTTTTGTCTAAGTACCACTTCTTGGGTTCGCAACGCCATTCCAGCATTTCATTTAAACTTGCAGTACTAAAATTCTCGTTTAGTATCCAATTTTTGTTCAAAGTCCGTCCCCCTTTTACTTTATGCTAAGACCTTCGGTCGAGTTATCACAACTTTTTTTGGATGTTTAAATTGAAATAAACTACCTACTAACCTCGTTTGTTCAAAATGGAAGCATACTGCTTTATATCAGGAATAAAATTAACGGAATAAAGTCTAGTTCTTCTTTATTATCCCCACTTCGGTATAATAAAATCCCGATATGTAATCTACTTTATCATAATTGTCATTTTGAATTAGTTCCCTAATCACTGATCAATTTGATAGTCTCAAACCCGATGAGTACCTGATTTGCGAGCAAGCACATGCTTAAAGAAAGTTCCTAACTCTCTAAATATACATTATATCGCTTAATAGTTTGACTGAACTAACTGATTGTCTCGTGGATTATAACCCCATATTATATTAGCATTGAAAAAGCACACCATCATACTCTGCATGGTGTGCTCTTACCTTTTTTAGCTCGCTACTTTTATCTTATCATTAATCTATTTTGCGTATAGTAATACCATATTATTCATTAAGCTTGTTTTTTGTTGCGTTCTGTGATGACAATTATGGCTGGCAAGATAATTAAAGCACTGATCAAACATAGCAATGTATCTATGACTGTTGTTATACCGAAAGATCTAAGCATAACAAAATCAGAAAAAATCAAGGTGCTAAATCCAGCTGCAACTGTCAGTCCAGATGCCGTTATAGCTCTTCCAGTTTTTGAAATGGCTCTAATCAGGGCATCGTCACGCTCTAATCCAGCTTTTCTTTCTTCTTGATAACGTTCCATAACGAGTATTGTGAACTCACTGCCTATCCCCAGAACCAATGAGCCTAAAACAGCTGTTAAAGGGTTTATTTCTACATTAAGCAGATACATAATGCCCGAAGACCAGCCAATGACTAAAAGAATTGGGATTACAGGATACAGTGACATTTTTAGGCTTCTATACACGGCAAGTAGTCCTGCTATGATTGCTGCTACTCCTATCAATGTAGAGAAATGACGATTTTCTGTCATAGAACCGACGGACTCGATGTTAATGATTTGAGATCCTGCCGGAACAATTGTGATTCCCTCTGGAGTATCGATGTTTTCTGTCATCTCATCTAAAAGAACTTTTTGTTCTTTCATGCCGATGTCCCCTATTGAGAAAGAGAGAGAGGCAGTTTTTCCATCATCAGACACGATGTTTCCTTTTAGTTCTGAAGGAATTCTTTCGAGTGCCATATCGATTTTTTCTTGGTCTGATGGTACTTCACCAGCATTACCCTGCTTCACTGCACCAACGATGCTTGTTCCTTCTTCCAGCTCAGGATGACTGGAAAGCTGGCTTTGCTGAAAGCGATCCATCCACTGAATGACTTCTGTTTTGGTCACATCGTCCGCTTTGACCATAAAAGTTAACTCATTCGTAGCTCCTACTATTTCTCTTATGGAATTCAGTTCTTTTAACTCTGGGGCATCCTGCGGCATGAGATTCTCAAGATTGGTTTCAATTTTAAGAGAATGATCCATTGAAAAGCCTGCAACTGCAAGGGAAAGTCCAAATACGATTAGAATGACCGGTCGCTTTACAACACGATTGGCGAGCTTTTTCATAAAGTGTTCAATTTTACTTGGTGCTGCAGAGCTATAAGCCACACTTTCTTTATCTCTAAGTTTAAAGATGGCAAACATGAGAACCAAACTAAGTGAATAAGACACGATGACACCAACCGAAAGCATAATCCCGAAATGCTGAATCATCGGCACCTTTGAGATCAGCAGCGTGACAAAGCCCAGTGTCATTGAAAAAACAGCAATTCCCACTGATGGTCCCATCTTGCGAATTGACTTTGAAATGGCTTTATGAACAGTCTTTCCTTCTTTTAGTTCTTCATCGTAACGGTTGTGAAATTGAATAGCAAAGTCTGTCCCAAGTCCAATCAAGATTGGCAGAATGGCCATAGTCACCATACTCATTGGCACGCCCAAGTACCCCATGATTCCAACAGTCCAAACCAGAGAAATTAGGACAACCGGTAAGGAGAGAAGACGCCATTTAACCGGGAAGATAACAAATAAGATAATGGCCATAAGAACAACTGATAAACCAAGCATGAGGGACATATCACTGATCATGCTGTTATAAATAGCTCCGTAAATTTTTGGAGTTCCTGAAATTTTTGTTTCGATTCCCTCCAACGATGCATCACTTACGTTGTTTTCTACCTTTTTCACAAGTGCAGGAAGTTCGCTGTAAGGAATTCCGCCTTTTATTTTCATGATGATCATGGCATGTTCGCCATTTTGAGGCATCAATTTTGTCAATTCTTCTCTTAAATTTCCATCTTGATTATAAATCACACCTTGGACGAATGCAGGATTATCTAATCCCGGCTCCCCTATTCTTTGAAGCTCCTCAAACTGCGTTCCATATGTCTCTTTCATTTCACTAAAATACTGTGCTTGCACACGCTTAGCTGTCTCCTGTTGTTCACTAGGAGAAGCTCCTTTTTCGGCTGCTTCTTTCATTGCTTTCGAAACAGCTTCTTTCAAATTCTCTTCTGCAGTCACTTTCATCGCTGCAGCTTCTTTGACCGAGTTTTCTAGTAGATTGACGTAACTGAAAGTAGTTTGTATTTCTTCTATACCCTTAAGTTCCTGTTGAAGTCCACTGATTTTTTTTATTGTTGAGTCATTTAATAGTGAGCCTTCTTTTTCGGATAAAAGAATAAATAATGTATCACTCCCAAACTTATCCTGATACTCCTCAGTCGCTTTGTATATAGGGTCATCATGCGAAATCATTGTTTCTTGCCCTAAATCAACTTTTATCTTGGAAGCACCAAATCCAACTATAACCGTCGCAATCAAAACCCATATTATCATCTGTTTTGGTTTTGAGTTGACTGCCGTAGCTATCCCCTTAAAGAATTTATTCATTCTTATTCCTCCTATTTTATTAAACATTATGTTCAATAAAATAGTATAATTTAGTTTTAAAAAACACAATATCCACTTTCACTTTAATTGTTATTTAATAGACAAATAACAGTTATTCGTCTCATATTTGCAGTTATTTTCACAAAAAAGCTGATGCATTTTCTGCATCAGCATCTCAATTATTTAACAGTCAACCAAAGTTCTTTTAGTCCAAACATTACAGGATCAGATAGAGGCTCTAATATTTTCCCTTCTTCCAATTCCATCATGCTAAACCTCTTGAGCAGCTCTTCAACGGCGATGACCGCCTCTAGTTTTGCTAATGGTGCACCCAGACAGTAATGAATTCCATGTCCAAATGCCGTGTGCTTGATATTGACTCGTTCCAATAAAAACGTATCTGGACGCTCAAACACCTCTGGATCGTGATTTGCAGACCCCAACCATAAGAGAACTCTTGAATCCTTTGGTATAATCACGTCCTCAATTGCAATATCAGTTTTTGCTGTTCGAATAACCGCTTGAACAGGTGAATAAAGCCTCAATACCTCTTCTACAGCCTTAGGAATCTCCTCTGGATTCGTCCTTAATCTATTTTGTATTTCAGGCTTTTCAATCAGACAGCGGACGAAATTAGACAGCAAATTGATGGTAGTCTCATGTCCAGCGATTAACAGCAGCATACAAAAACCTAGCAGCTCTTCTTCTGTAAGACTCTTCCCATCGACCTCAGCGTCTAGGAGGATTGATATCAAATCATCTTTAGGAAAAGATCTGCGTTCTTCAAAAATGGTTAAAAAATACTGAGTCATCTGTTTCTGGGCATCCATAAAGTTTTTGATTTGTATATCTGACAGACCCTTCCCACCAACTTGCCCGGCAACACTAATGATATGTGTAGACCAGTTCTTAAATTCTTCTCTTTTGGACGGTTCTACCCCTAGAAGTTCTGCAATCACGATAACCGGCAAAGGATAAGCCAGATTTTGTACAAATTCCATGCTTTGGGTTGGTGTACATGAATCCAAAAGGTCTTTCGTAATTTCCCGGATTCTAGGTTCAAGTTTCTGGATAGATTTAGGAGTAAATGCTTTGGAAACGAGCCCTCTTAATTGTCGATGATTTGGCGGATCCATCATGATAAGACTTGATGCAATTGGTGATTGTTCCGTAAATTGCTTTTCTGAGGACAACCTTTCATAATCTGAAGCAAGTTGCTTCACGTGTTTCATTTTAAAGACATTCCAAGTGTTTGATTGTGGGTCGTAAGCAACTGGATTTTGTTCCCTCATCATTTGATAGTATGGGAACGGATCTAAAGGATTTTTCAAAGGTACATTCTTCAAAATTATCTCCTCCATTTTCATGACTTGAACATCAGTTATAATAATAAACGCAATGTTCATTTTTATGATATAATGATAAATAGGATCACTCAATGTCCAGAATAGTAGTAAATGTTTTTTATAAAACAAAAAACGCATCATTTGTTTAATAAAACACTCATTTATGAACAGGAGGAAAAATATTGTCTAAAGAAGATCTTAGAGTCATTAAAACAAAGGCTCTCATTCGCAGCGCGTTTATCAGTCTTATTGATTCAAAGGGATTTTCCCCCATAACGGTTCAAGATATAGCAACGGAAGCCCAAATTGGACGGGGAACCTTTTATCTCCATTATCAGGATAAATATGATTTACTTAAGAAACTGACAGATGGAGTCTTAAATGATTTGGCATCTTGCATTCAAACATCTTTACATATTCAAAACGGTGTTTTCTATGCAAAAGCATTAGAAGGCATGTTGGTGATCGTTTTTGATCAGATCAGAGACAATTCTATGTTTTATAAGACAATGCTGACGGCAGAGGATATTCCTAACTTCCAGCAGCACCTTACCAAATTTTTATTTGATAAATTCAAAATAGAATTTCTTAAATTAGAAATAGATGCGAATCGATTGGATTTCCCACATGATATGCTATTCAGTTACCTCTCTAGTTCCGTAGTCGGTATTATTGATTGGTGGCTTAAAAATAACATGATGTTCTCAACTGAATATATGGCTGAGAAAATGGCTGTACTTTTTTCTCAGGGACCATTGAATCTGATTGGGATGCAAGTGAAATTCGATTAGAAAAAGCTCACTGACGTCAGTCAATGAGCTTTTTAATCAGTTTTCATTTCCAGGATTTATTTTATAAAGTTCCAGAAATTCTTCTATTTCTCCTGAGTCCTGATCGGGAGTTGCAACAGATATATACCCGTCAGGTCTTATTAAATATGCTGCATCTTTTTCAATTCCCGACTCTCTCATGGTCGGTGTCCATTCAAAACAGTTTATAGTGATGTTCCGGTAATCCGCAAGTTCTTTGAGATTTGAATGAATCGTTCCGTAAACATGTATTTGCCAATCCAGACTCTTTAAGGGGTCAAAATTATTGTTTTCACCCTCAATCCAAGGAAGACGATCCCCACCACGCAATTTGCCTGCTTTCCCCCGACTTATTTCACTGTCCCGGTAGTTAACACGATTTTGAGATAGCATGTTGAACGCTCTCTTTTTTGTAATTGGAAATTCGAGCAAAAATGGAACGACATATGGCAGGAACAGATTTAAAAGAAATGGGTTTTGAGAATTGCGTCCTACGAAACGCTTAAAGGATTGATCTGTCGTCGCGACCAATTTCTTTGCAAAGGCTATTCTTTCCGTTTCGTACGTATCTAAAATATCTATGCTTGCTTTCCCTTTTAGCACAGCTGCAATTTTCCATGACAGGTTTATAGCATCACCAATGCCTGTATTCATTCCTTGTCCACCTACTGGACTGTGAATATGTCCTGCATCTCCACATATAAACACTCTGCCTGACTGAAACTTATTACTGACCAGATGATGCACTTTATATGTCGAAAACCAATCGGCGCGAATGATTTCAAGTCCAGTCTGTTTTTCAATAAAGGGACGTAATTCATCAAACCCTGTCCCTTCTTTATCCAATGAAGAAGGAATCAATCCCAATAATCTTCTTATTCCTGTTTTTCTGACTGGGATAAATGCACAAAACCCTTCATCATTGAAAAATGCATAGAATTCATGATTTGAAACATTCATGCCGGAAAATTCTACGTCTGCCACAAAAAATGCTTCTTCATGTGTTTCTCCCAAGAATTCAAATCCTGCTTGCTTTCTTACACTACTCTTAGCGCCGTCACAGCCGCAGATATATGCAAAGGTATTATTCTCAACTATGTTGCCGTTACTTAGAACCGCCTCAATGACATCGCCGGTATCTTTAAATGAAATTAACTCTGTTTCCCATTCTATATGGATATTCATTTTTGACAGTATTTGTGTTAGAAGTTGTTCATGCTCATCCTGAGGTAATATCAGCATGTATGGAAATGGACTTAACCCTTCACCAAGTTCTTCAATTTTTAAATACGCTTTTTCCTTTTTATTCTCATAAATGTGAACCCCATTCATAATGAATCCCCTGTCAACCACTACATCTGATAATCCCAATTGTCTGTAAAACTCCAATGTTCTAGCATGTACCACCAATGCCCTTGATGCATTGCCTGGTCCGCTCTTTTTATCAATAATTCTAAATGGAATATTTTGCTTTGCTAAGCTGATGGCCAAAATTAAACCCGTAGGTCCCGCGCCAACAATCAAAGTGCTATTCTTATCCAAATGAACTGCCTCCCTGATGTGATGCATAATTTGTGTTTTATTAAACAGTGTGTACAGGAATAGAGATTCCCTACATTAAAAGAATTATACAATTGATTTTTTGCTATTTCTCAACAGTGGAGAGCCAAAAATAAAAAAAGTCCCCCATCAAATATTATTGTATATGGAGAATTCCCTATAAGAATTTTATTTTGGTGTAAATTTACAGAATACACAATTGTAATTATAACAACCGATATTATTAAAGAAAATATATCAGAGCAACTACCAAACTAAACCACTTATTTAATTTTAAAAAAGACATTAAATACTCCTTCTTGATCTTAAAAAAGTATTGGGTTCTTCATTTATCCAGTTTTTTCTTAATAAAAGTGGTGATCCCTATGCTGCAATCGCCCCCGATTACTGAAGATAGTTATTTAATTTACACTTGATTTTGTAGGAAGATGGCAACGCCTATTAATTCCTTTTTTAACTTTCCTATATCTACTTCTCCTTCACTGCAACAGTCAAAAATAGCATTTGACGAAGCTTCATCATCTAAAGGAAAACCACAGAATTTTTTTAGCTCTTCTTCGAAAAATATGTAATTGTAGTGATTTCTAAATTCATCCACAATCTCTAATCCAATATTTTTTAGTAATCCGTTTACATTTTTATCTTCTGAAGTGTTTCTATTTAGTACAGTGGTCACGATCTTTTCAACATTCAGCAAGCTTTCAATAGCTTTTATTAAGATTAAAGCTTTTTTACTTGTCTCAATGGTATTTATACGGCTTATTTGTTCCATTGTAGTAAGACTCATAACATTCACCTTTTTAATTTTGATATTAACCTGGGTAAATGAGTTTTGCATTAAAGGGAGATTAAAGTTTGATTAGAAAAAAAGATATTCACTTTTTAGTTGGTTACTTCTTTGGCAATCTGCAATTTTATGCATAAAAATAATAGTGCCCAAAGGGTGTGAGATCCTTTTGGCACTATTATATGGGATATTTCACTTAACGAATAGTATTAATTAGTCAATTAAAGGCCAAAAAACTATGCTGGTTGTTCCGACCACATCTTTCATTGCAACGGCTCCTATATGACGGCTATCCTTGCTAAATCTTCTATTATCACCCATTACAAATAAATGACCACTTGGAACTGTCTCGCTTCCCACCGGAGTATCTAATAATGTAAACGATTCAGTTAGTGTTCCATCAATGCTGTTTTGTTCATACTTATTTAAGTATGGTTCATCATATGCCTGACCATTTATATATAATGTATCGTTTTTGAATTCAACTCTATCACCGGGTAATCCAATTACCCGTTTTATGTAGTCTTGATTTTCATTTGCCTGAAACACTATGATGTCAAATCTTTTTGGCTGGTCTATTTTAGCTACAATCATACGGTCTTGATGGTGTAAAGTTGGTTCCATAGAAGCTCCATCTACTACAATCGGAGTAAAGAAAAAAGTACGAATTATAAAAGCTATGATAAACGCAATAAAAAGGGCCTTAATCCATTCCCAAATTTCACTTCTTTCTTTTACCATTCTATTCATCCTTTCTTAATCAGAGAGACATCAGATCATCTATGACTAGTTCACCTATTTAATTAATTTTAACAAAAAATCAAAAAACCCTTCTTTACATACTAAATAATTCACAGCAATTAGAGTGATGCAGAAGCATTTATGAAACTAACAAATGAGTATTCCTGCGATAGCCCTTATTCCATTAAACTGACCAGGCTATCCACTTTGCAGCAATCGCCCCCGATTGTTAAAGATTACGGAGATTTAAAAATGAATTTCCTTTAAGAATTTCATTGTGAACTTTTCTAACTGATGTGGAGTTAAATGATTTACATCTACCACTCTCGTATTGAATTGTTTAAACCACTCCTTCTCAAAACTATATATTTTCAAGCTTTGCTCAAACGTGCTTCTACCTCTTGTTTTGTCATTTTGTTTTCGACTTCGCAGGGTTTCTTCATTCGCATCTAAGTATAAAATATAGTCAGATCGACATTCTCGTAATTCTTGAAGTTCATTTTGAAGCTCGTTTTCTACATCCCATACATATTCATTTGCTAGAGGATAATGAAGTGTATAAAACTCGATATCTTCTGGCCCCCTATCAAATATTATCTTTCCATCAGGTAAATTATTAAATCGATTAATTTCTGAAGCAATAAATATTCGTTGGTTTTCAACGAATCCTTCTCTTGTACTTATGTCGAGGTTCATACCATTTCTTCTTTCAAGATTTGGATATGGATTTTCATATAAGAAAAACACATCCTGCATCAATTTCTCTAATCTTTTCGCTAGAGTTGTTTTCCCCCCAGCCATACCACCCTGTATTGATAGAATCTTTTTCAAATTTTCACCTTCCCCTTGTGTCATTACGCACAGATATCAATAGTTAGTTGCTAAATGAGGATGAAAAAGCGAATGCCATTTACAAGAAATGAAATGTAATCATTTTTTGCAGCAATCGCCCCCTATTCTGTAATGATAGTTTTTCGTAAGTTGACAACATTATTAGGGTTTGACAACCATTTGCTCATTAGTTCCTTTTGTTTCATTCTTAAGTCATCATACGGTTCTTCAATAGCTTCACTCTCTTTAAATTTTTTATCGAATATGTTTGCATCTTTAAATTTTTTATACCCACCAAAACCTAAATCGTCATTTAATATCCATACTACTTTGTTTATTTTCGCAAAGAGAATTCCGCCTGTACACATTGGGCAAGGCTCTAATGAAGTATACATTGTAAAATTTTCACGGTTAATTTTCGCTTTAAAAATAGCATTCCCAGCGTTACGAATAGCCTCAATTTCAGCGTGGGCAGTTGCATCCTGAGCTGGGTGAACTCTATTACGACCTTTAGAAATTATGTTTTGATTTTCATCTACTATAACAGCACCAACGGGATAGGTGTTCTCATTCAATGCTTTTTCCGCTTCTTCAAGAGCCAACTCTAAGAAATATCTATCTTTATTAATATTCATTTTTTCCCCCTAAGACTGAATTCAATAATTAATTTCCCGATTAAAAACTTAATACCAATTATTTCAAATAGAAACAAGAATAACAATAACTGTTACATAAAAAGAAGACTTATCTTCCAGATAAGCCCCCTTTAGTTGAGTAAAATATAATATTTCATAAAATTTAATGATTTTTTGTCTTGCTACCTTTTGTCTTTGTAAATGGGTGAAACAGTAGGTCTTCATACTTTTCATAAACATCTATTATCTTTCTTGTTCCATTCAGATTAGGCACTATTAAATAGATGCTAATTGCGGCTGCAAAGCTTAAAATCATCCCAGCTATAACATCAATAGGATAGTGTACTCCTACCCAAATACGGGATATGCCTACAAGCACTGCTAACAGTATCCAGAATATCCACCATCCTCTTTTGAAGAGCCAAAAAGAAAAACAATAGGAGAAAAAAAGAATAGTGTGATCACTAGGAAAGGAATTATTTTTTTCTTTCACGACTAACTTGTTTACATCAGATAACTCTACAAAAGGCTGATAATTCGAATGAAATACCCCTGAAACCTTCCCTAATATAAAAGCACAAGTAAAAGTAATTGTTGCACAGAATATCATTATTCTGCTTTCCTTATTCCGTGTAAACCAAATAAAGAGAACACTGAGCGCAAGTAAAAACACCATATATTCTGCAAGAAAGGTGAAGATTATATTTAATTGTTCGTGCTCTTTTCCTAAATCATTTACTAATCTAAATAAGTCTGTATTAACTTGTGAGAAATTCAAACCCATTCACCATCCAAAATGTTTTTCTTTTCATCATAAAAAAGAACTTGGATAGCTTCCATCGATTCAACTTACAATATTTGGTCCGTTGTGACAATATTGTAAGATTGTTATTGTTCCGCAATTGCCCCCTTTAATTGAATAACTAATTTCTTTTTGAAATAAGTACATCTCTGTGAAAATCAATAATATGTTCAATGAACCAGGTATGTTTTTCTCTCACTTCTTGAATTGTTTCTTTAACTTCAAAAGAGAACTTTATATCAGTCTTAACATATAAAATGAACAATTCATTCTTTAATTTAAATACATTAAATGTGAATGCCACGTCTGAATTATCTCTAGTGTCTTTTACGCTCATTGAATAATAAAACTTATTGATAACCTCAACATTTTGTAAGGTTACAGCTTTATTGTTCAAGGATTTCACTTGACCTTCCCCTAGATATTACTCAAAATCTTATATGTATCGACATCAATATCAGTCTTTGCTTTTAAAGTAATCTCATTAGAATTCAATAATAAATCCCCCATCTCTTATCTTTAGAAACTGCGATCATACACACAATTAAACTTAGTTCTTTCAATAATCCTGCTCATTTCTTTAATTTAAAGAGGAGGCGGCACTTTGTTAAGCAATCGCCCCCTTTAATGGAATAAAGGTTATACTTTGTTACTTAGCATAAAATTTTTATATAACCAACTTATAGCATCCTTCAAGTCATTAGCTATGTAGTCTATTTTAATATCTTTTAATTTTTCACAGTGTTCACTAAGTGAAGATTCACCTGCCCCCGTCCTTACCAAAATCTTAATGCATCCTACTTTTGCTGCTGCAACAATATCACTCCAACGGTCCCCGATTACGACGCAATTTTCGAGATTTAAGTCATAAGTTTGCTGAGCCTCCGTTAACATTCCTGTATTTGGTTTCCTACAAGAGCATCCCTCATTGTGACTGTGTGGACACATATAGATATCATCAAAACCAAACCCTCTTAGCTCATTTTTAAAGTCTTCCTCTTTCGCTAATCCCCTTGATATTCCAGGTTGATTTGTAAAAGAAAATATTTTTATATTATCTCTTTTTAATCTGTTGATTTCCAAGGCTGTATAAGGAAATAGTTCAAATTCTCCAGGGTAATGAACTGTATCGTCACCACCAATTGTTCCATCTCTATCTAAAAAAATTGCTTCTATTTGGTTCACATTGATTTCCCCTGTCTTTATTAATTTCATATTTTCTCTTATTCCTCAATCCTGCCAAATGAATTTATACCAATTATTTCAAATAGAAACTAGAATAACAATAACTATTTCATAAAAAAAGACTTATCTTGTGCCAGATAAGCCCCCGATTGCCGAAGATGGAAAATCGTTATTGAAAGACCAATATCATTACAAACCTCAAAATAGCCCACAATTTCATTTACACAATATGGATTATAGTGTAAAATTACACATAGAAATATAATCTAGGAGGGCTAAAATGAAAAAA
Organism: Metabacillus mesotrionivorans; assembly: GCF_052171315.1. Taxonomy (NCBI): domain Bacteria; kingdom Bacillati; phylum Bacillota; class Bacilli; order Caryophanales; family Bacillaceae; genus Metabacillus; species Metabacillus mesotrionivorans. The sequence goes on from NZ_JBQMFF010000002.1 coordinate 524,352, forward strand.
CGATGGTTAATTTGGTTGTTAAGTATTCCAGCATTTATGGTTATTTATTTAGAATCATTTTTTACAGAAGGTAATGCTTTAGCATACAACTCTCAAGCAGAGTGCATTCCTAAATTTATATTCACGCCAAAGACTGTTCAGTATTGCAGCGAGGTTTATCCAATTGATGTTTTCCTAATTGCACTAAAAAATCCCCTTTCGTATATTTGTATAATTTTAGGTTTTTTCATTATTTTTTATCCTGTATTTAGATTGTCAAAATCTCTTCTTTATCGGCCTAAATAATCTTATTTGTTTGACTAATACTCTTAATTAAGTTGATCAATTATGCTGCACATTTTTAAACGATCCGCTTTGCTTCAATTGCCCCCTTTAACAGAATAAATAACCAATTCCCTTTTTCTTATTAACAGTTCGTCTTCTTCAGGTTTTCTATTGTTTTCTCTATATCATTTGAATCAAAAATGGTTGAACCAGAAACTAAAATATCAATTTTATTTTCTGCACAGATTTTCGCAGTGTGCTCATTAATTCCTCCATCCACTTCAAATAGTAAATGATCTAATTTGTGTAATTCTCTGTATCTGTTTGCTTCTTTCATTTTTTCTACTACGCTATGTATGAATTTTTGCCCACCAAAACCAGGATTTATCGTCATAAATAATAACAAGTCGATTTTAGGAAGATAAGGTAGTACGACATCCAAACTAGTTTCTGGATTTAAGGCAATGCCTGCCTTAGCTCCATTGTTCTTAATCAATTCCAAGCAATATTCCAGTTGATTGGTAGCCTCTGGATGAATAGTTATATAGTCTGCTCCTAAATCAATAAACTTAACTATAAAATTTTCAGGATTTTTAATCATAAGATGTACATCTTTTGGTAAATCAGCGTAAGTATTAATTGCTTCCATAACAGGTATCCCTAAACTTATATTCGGTACAAACTGCCCGTCCATAATATCTATATGTAATAAGTCTGCTCCTGCATTTATTACCTTATCTATCTCATTTTTTAAATACCCAAAATCGGCTGCTAATATTGATGGTGCTATAAGCATAATAATATCACTCCAAAAAATATATAATATAATTCATTTTTTTTACTTTATACAATATCCTGCCTACCAGTAAGTATAGAGCAGTTTCCCTATGCTACAATCGCCCCCGATTGTTAAATAAGACTAATTGAGTTTTTTATGAAACTGCCGCAAATTATAAGTTCTAAGTATTTTGATATGCTGCACATTAATTAAAAACTATCTCTTGTTCAATTCCTGCAAACTTAATAAGGTTAACTCCTTCGCTTCCCTGTTCTTACTATTTTTAAGTTCTTCTAATACTTCAGATAAATATTCGTCTCTTTATATCCCTTTGTTGTGACCTTGAGCACAGGATAGTAAAACTTCTCTTTCTTTATCTCCTTTACTTGGACTATGAACGCTAACTTTTTGTGAATTAATGCACCAGATATTGAAGGTTAAAATCATTTATCTGCATTCTGTAAATATTCAAACATTTATTCATAATCATATGTTTTTAAAACCAGACCATTTTCAAAGAATACAATAAAAGCAGGGTCTTTTTTAATTCTAGTTTAGGATTTTGTTTATTTACTGACTCAAATGAGGATGTATTTGTAATAGGGCACATTGGTTATTTGGTTCTCCTGCAGTAAATCAAATGTGATTTCTTCCCCAATAGCTTGAAGAGCATACTGGTGACCTTCGCTAGGTAAAAGATCTGGATGAACTCGAGCGAAATCGTCTTCATTCGTACAGGCTTGGAGCGCTTATATCTTTTGATTATTTCATAAACGGCTCCGATACTCTCCGCATCAATGTTTCTAAAGGGCCTTTATGTCCCAATCGAGCCCAAAGATTGGTTCCAATAAGGGCGAAAATGATATATCCAAATGAAATGAACGTTGCATGACCGAGATTTAATTTTAATGTGTGAGAAAGAATAGTGAATAATACAGCGTGTAAACTATATACAGTCAAAGGCATTCCACCGGTAACGGCTATCAACTTACTTAATAAAGAAGTTCCTTTAACTTTCAAACAAAGAGAAAGGATTAGGAAACAAAAACCAAAGGCTGAAATTCCACTTAAAGCTATTAACGTGGGACTACCTTTTTCAACTCCTAATAAGCTTCCTTGTTTTAAATAAAGACCCACTAAACCAATAGTTTCTAATATGGCCCCTGCCATCAATAATTGATTTTTTGTTTTCATGTTACGCAGGCTCTGCCTTCCAACGACCAAACCTATTAAGAAAAAAGACACTTGAGATAGGATGTAGCTTGTCCCGTAGAAACCACTTTCTATGGTGAATGGAAATGGAAGTACAAATAATAACAGGGATATGAATATAAGAGTTCCAGACCTTAATCTGTAGATTCCTGCAGCCAGAAAGAACATAAACCCATAGATACATAAAATGATATCACTCCATCCTATAATAACGAGGATGATACCTAGAGATAAAAGGTAAACTGCCCTTATGACTAACACTTTTGCTTTTCTACCTTTGCGGGACATCAATACAGAAATACCAATTCCTGCTAAAAAGATAAATAATGGCCTCGCTCTTTCAGTAAATATAATTTGTAGGTAATATGCCCATAGTGGAGTTTCTGGGGGAGTGATTGACATATCCGGATGTAATCTTTCAATCGGTAACACTACTAAATCGGTGGAAGCATGAACAATGACCATCCCTACAATGGCAATAAACCTTGCAATATCCAAACCGACTATTCTTTTAGTATCAATCATAACGTTCTCCTTGATTGTGAACTTATTATACAGATTTTTTTCTTATATAAAACTCAATGAATTTACTAATCCATAGTATATGAACTTAGCAAAGAAAAAAACGGACGAGAGAACGACTCTGGGAAGGTCTTTGGCCGTAAATACGAGAGCACATCTCTAAAGCCTGACCATATTCCGAAGCATTTCAAAGTTAAAATCAAAACGCGTAATGAATTCTGTTTAGAAGTACAAACTTCTAAATGGTAGGGTTATTTGTAGCAGAAAAAGCAATTATATTTGCATTAAAAATGGTCAGTGGCTGATGTGCCTCTGACCATTTTTTATGGCTCAACCAGCCTCAATCATATTTCTACAAGTAGGGGGCGAACATTTTTGCGGACGGGATCAAGTCCCACGGGGGCTTCCGTTCTACCCCGGCTACCGTAATCATATATCGATATAAAAAATGGTCAACCAGAAAGATCTGGCTGACCTTATAATACGATCGGGGGCTTTAATTGAAAAAACCTTTACCACACCCACATTCTAAGCCTGCATATATACATTGATCTGTTTCTTCAGTACAAAGAGCATCTATCAAAGTTGGTAGCTGAAATAGATGCTCTCGCTAAAGAAGTAGAGGAATCTGGCAGGAATAATCTATCTAAACTATTACCGTTACACCAAATAATAACCAGTAAGCAGCAATTAAAGATACTTTCCATAGTGACTTTCTCACAATAACAGCAATAACTATACACAGTATGGTAAAGACTGAAAATCCAAGATATCTAAGTTCACCAGCTAACGGTCCAGTCCTATTAAGAACGCCAATGATGCTTGCTATAATAAAAATTAATATAAATATACCAGTGTGTTTATTTTCATCCTTCAAATGCTTAACCTCCCTTTATTAAAATTCTCTAAAATTATTATATTAAAATTTTGAAAATTATGATATCCTTAAAAAGTAACAGAAGTTACAAAAATATAGAAAAAATGGAGGAATAAAGTAATGTCATCAAAGAGTATCAAAACTTTCGTCGCATCTTCAGTAATATTTGCTGCATTGGTATCACCTGTTAGTACATTTGCAACAGAGGAAACAATAGCGCCTGTGACTGAAGAACAGAGTAACCTATTGGATTTAACTCAAAATGAAGCTGATGGAGTTGAGAATCTTGTCATTGTCGAGGATTATGATACAAGTGGTAATGTAACATCTACTACTACATATGATGATGGTGAGATGACCACTGTAGATGTAGTTCCTGTGTTTGGACCAGATGGAAAGAGAATTTCTGGACAACCTTCGAGCATCCCTGTTACAGAGCCGGGCTTAAGCTATACACTAATTGATACTTTCACTGGTGATTCCAAAGTGATTTCAACGTTAGGCAACTGGACTTACCAATTTGGAGCAGCTGTTATTCCTGCATTGATCACTAAAAATGTATGGACAGGAGCAGCAGCCGGTGCTACATATAATGTTTTCTTACCACCACCGAGTACGAAGTATTATAAAACATGGATTTATCAGACAAGAGATTCATATTACTATTACGGAAAATCAGTAGCAAAAAAATACTCGGATTCTGCCAGAACTAAATTAGAAAAAACCGTAACTCATATATCTAGAGTTCCTAGATAAAACTAAAAAGATTTTCACTTAATAACGGGTTCTGTTTTGAAGTACAAACTACTAATAAATAAACAAAATGGAAGAGTTATTTGTAGCAGAAAAAACAATTATATTTGCATTAAAAAAGGTCAGTGGCTGATATGCCTCTGACCTTTTTTATGGAGATTATTCAATTAAAGCCTTCGATTGTTAAACAATAATTTAGAGTATTATCTGAGTAATGTCTTTAAAGTTTCTTCAATATCATTTTCAAGGTCATTCTTAGATAAGTCATATAAAGTTCCAGAGCCTTTGAAGTAACCACCAAAGTAATACCATAACTCAATAGCAGCATAAAAATCATTATCAAATTCCGGACCGTCGTAATTTATTGCTATTTGAGACCGATACTCTTTTTCAAGGCACTTCTCAGCAGTTATATCGTCAATTTCATCACCATCAATATCTCTACAAATCCATATTCTTAGATTCTTCTTTCCTTGATTTTCAAATATCCTTGAATATTTTATTTTAAGAACTTTAGATATTTCTTCTGCTATCCTTTCCAATTCACCAATTATTCTTTGCAACTCTTCGTTTATCTCATTTTCTGATACTGAAATATATTTTTCATCCATCTCATTCTGCCTCTGTTTCATAAAAAACCTTCTAAGTTTTTCAAGCAAATTGCTCCCTCCAGTTACGCAGTATCAGTCAATTCACTTAGTAAATCGTCAATTTACTAATGGAATAAACGCCCCCTATAACGGAATAACGATACTCTTATTTTTGCCATTCGTACTCTAGAACACTAAATAGTAATGAATCCCTCCATCCATCTTTTAATTTCAAAGCATCACGGATTATGCCTTCTCTAATCATCCCAACTTTCTCCATCACCCTAAATGAACCTATGTTTCGTGGATCACAAGTAGCGAATATGCGATGAAGTTTAAACTCTTTAAAACCTAATGTAATCAGTAAATTAGCAACATCAGTCGCAATTCCGTTTCCCCAAAAATCTGGATTTACTATGTATGAAATTTCTCCTGCTTTATTGTCCCTATCTCTTATATTTAATTCGCCTGCACCAATCATCTTGTTGTCTTCTTTATTAACTATTGCAAATACATACCTTGTTCTATTTTCCTGACTAGAGTCTTCTAAGACTTGCTGGACAAAAGCCTTAGTATCTTCTTCTGAATTAGGTCCCCAAGGTTGAAACAAGCTAACTCTTTCTTGAGAAGCATATCTATGAACATCTACCCAATCTTCTTCGTTCATTTCTCGCAAAAAAACTCTATCACTTGATAAATCAATATTTAATAAATCCAAACCTTTTCCCCCTCTCTGCTTATGCCAATAAACTGCCCAATTCCTCAATAGAAAAGGCGATCCACTTTGCTGCAATCGCCCCCTTTACTTGAAGAAAGGGTATAGCTTTAACTACTGTTGTAGAACTGACTTGAAATAAGATTCTTTCACATATATTGTATAAGTTACTACAATGATTGAGAAAATTAGATTACCTAAATAAGGCTGATATAATTGATTAGTTATAAGTGAAGAGCTGATTAATCCAAAGGTAATAGAATAAGCTATCATTATCCAAAAACCCCATTTTTTCAGCCTGAAATAGCCATAGACCATCAAAAGTGAGAAAGATGCTACCCCTACTCTCATCAATCGTTCAGCCACATTTGGCAGTCCGAACCTCTCAGCAATACTAATTGAATTAGCATCTGCATTATAAAAAACAACTGAAAATAATAAAACCACAGCACCAAAAACATAGAAGAAACTTATTAATGAAACTCCTAACGGTCTTCTCACTTTTATCCCACCTTACAATACGTAAATCAAAAGATATTAATTTTATTATAGATGTCCTATAAGTTAATAAGATGCTCAACTTTGTTAAGCAATCGCCCCCGGAATAAAGGATTTGCTAGTTTTTGTTCAATATGAAGGCGTGTATATTCTGTCCGTATCGGTATCAATTACAAAATCCACTTGTATATCTTCATCAAAAGGAAATATTTCAAATTTATTTATTCTGCAAAAGATGCTAGGTAAATCACTAACATCAACAGTCATTTGTTTTGCACTTAAATACATCTGCTTTAATTCTTGTTTTGAACATTTTTTACCCGTGACCAAAATTTGATGACAAAAACCATCAATTTCAACAATCATTATATTCACGATTGGTTGCTAGCCAATCTATATAGCTCTATTTAGATAGAATTGTTAATGAGGTGTATGTGAATCCTTCTTTTAGTTAACGCCTCCGTTAACTTAACAACCACGGAACATTCATTTCAAATTGAAACTGAATTACTGGCCTGGGAAATGAACTTGGGACTAATGCTAAATCTTTATTGAACCCTATCTCCATATCATTACGACCTAGAGTTGGGAAATCTACAGTCTCCTCAGATGGTTTCCATATATCTGGACCATCGATTATCTTGCCAACAATATGATAAAAGCCTCCATACAGATGTGTTCCATCTTCGTTATCAATAAGTTCATAGACCTCGCCCTCTTTACGTGGATCAATACCAAGCAAATTAAAGGTGTTCTTAATATTTTTTGGGAAGGAATCACAAGCTAATACGTAATTGGAACAATAATCACAGCCACAGTCTTCAGTGATTAAATGAAACTTTTGATAAAATTCTTTTGTCTTTATAAGATCAATTTCAATTAACCAAGAACCAACCTTTATTTGTTCCATAATTAATATCCCCCCAATTACGATCACTTTTAATTCCATCTAATCAATGCTTTACTTAACAATTCTTTTTTTCACTATACTGCCCTTTACTTGAATAAAAGGCGGCTGCTTGTTCAGCAAACGCCTCCGTTAGCGAAAATCAACAGTAGGTGTTCACTCTAATCCAAATTAAACAATTCCGAAATGATTTCAGCACTCCCTGGAGAAAACATAAATATTGAGAACGCAGTACATAAAAGTCCTACAATTATCAAGCTGATTTTTTTATTCCCACGTAGCCCTTTAACAACTAAAAATATTCCTACAAATAATATTAAGAAATACCAAAAGCCCATAAATCTCACCCCTCAATAAAATGATGTTACCTTTCACTCTTGTTCAACTAACCTGCCCTTTCGTATTATAAGGTCAATCAGTTAATTCTGGTTGGCCTATTTCTTTTAGGTTATGTTTAAGTAGCCGGGGGAGGACGTTCCTGCCCTTGGGACTAGATCCCGTCCGTTATACTGTCCACCCCCTACTTACAGAAACATGTTTGAGGCTGGTTGGGACCAAGATCCCGTATAACAAGCGAAGCTATGAAACTGTAAGATAGACAGGGGCTACCGGTAAATTTATACAGAGGAGATGTGATAAAAATGAATCCAGTCATTGGCCTGGATGTCGCTAAAGGAGAAAGCCAAGTACAAGCATTCCTAGAAAAGAAAATGCCTTTCAGAAAATCATTTAAGTTTAAGCATAATAATGAAGGCTTAGGTATGTTTAATGCTTTTTATGAGGATGTTAAGCATACAGCAGAAGCAGATCCTGTTGTAATCTTTGAGTCTACTGGACATTATCATGAGCCTATCCTTCAATTCCTAGAGGAAAGAAGGATAACATACTATCTTATTAATCCAGTAGTTTCTTACGAAACAAAAAAGACAGGGCTTCGAAAAGTAAAGACAGATCCACATGATGCTAAACATTTATGTGAGATTTATTATAAAGAGGATCTAGAGAGCTTTCAAAGGAAGAGCGTTAGAACAATGAATTTAAGAAACTTATCACGGCAACATGAGTCTTTAACAAAAAATCATGTTCAATTAAAACTACAGTTCCAAACCATTCTTGACCAAGTGTTCCCTGAATATAAGAGTGTTTTTGGAAATGTATATTCACCCGTGTCACTAAAAACATTACTTCTATATCCGACTTCCAAGGATGTATTACAAGTGAAAACAGAAGAGTTGGCTAGTGATATATATAATCTAGGAGCGAAAAGATCGTACTCTTGGTGTATGGGTAAGGCAGAAAAACTAAAAGAAGCAGCAATTAACAATCCATTCAAAGAAACCTTGTATAAAAGCCATTTAGTCAGTATGAATATGTATATGAATTTACTTCTTCAGCAAAAAAAGTATCTGCTAATCCTAGAGGAAGAAATTGATCAGCTTGCACAGGAGTTTGAAGAGTATACAATCATTCGTTCCATTCCCGGTATCGGAATGAAAATCACAGCTACTCTGATTTCAGAAATTGGAGAAATAGATCAATTCAGCAATCCTAAAAAACTAGTTGCCTATGCAGGCATAGACCCGAGGATATTCCAATCTGGGAAGTTTAAAGCGTCTATTAACCGAATTACGAAAAGAGGATCTACGCGGCTTAGACAAGCCTTGTATACAGCCGTCCAATGCGGAATAACGAGAAATCGAAACGCAAAATTAAAAGAGTTTTATGATAAAAAAAGAAGTGAGGGCAAGCCTCACAAAGTAGCAATAATAGCCTGTGCCAACAAGCTCTTACACTGGATTTATGCAATCCTCACACACAAAGAGACATTTAAAGTATAAAAACGAGTTGGAATTACATTTTTTACCATAACTTCAAACTACCATTTGGAGTCTCTTTGTCATGCCTAAAATTATTATAACACTGTGAATAAAACTAATTTAGTCAAAAATGTATTGACTTATATTAGCTGGTATAATGGAATAACGAATATTTCCATTTTATCATACATACTGCCCCCAGTTTCTTATTTAGTGTGCCTTAATGTGTATAAGAAATCGCATCACATAATTTTGAGGAACAGAAAGTTCTGTCATCTAATTTTAGGGTGCATTTTGTATGACAAATTATGAAGATTTATCTGCAAAAACGCCGGTATATCAAGAAAAAAGGAGTTGCAAAATCAATACGATTTAGCACTCCTTTTGATGTGTAATTTTTAGTATTGCACTTGAAAACCGGACCCGTTACTCTCAGAAGTCAGTTTTTTTACATAGTCTCATAAAACACAATCCGGTTTCCGAATGGATCCCCAACACGTACCTCACGGGTATGCCATGGCGTCTCTTCAATTCCAGGCCTTGCGTATTTATACTGTTTGGCTGTCAGGCTGGCATGAAGCGCCTCTATATCTGAGACTTCAATTCTCACTGCTGCCCCCGGACAGCAGTCCCCGTAGTTTTCTGAAAGATGAAGAATACAAGCACCGAAGGATATTTGCATGTAGAGAGGCAGTTCATCTTCAAAACGGTGCTCCCAGTCCACTTTAAATTCCAGAAATGAGAGATAGAACTCTCTGGCTTTTTCTTCATCAAAAATGCGAAAAATAGGGGTCGGACTTCTCATTTCAAATGCTGAACTCACTATTTCCTCTCCTTTTTCAGTTGACTTCTCCTAAACCTTTTCTTATGTGAAATCCCTTCGGTATTGTACGGCCATGTAAATACCCGCTGCTAAAAAGGCCAATGCATATTTAAACATAAAAAAGATATTCCACATATAGTCTTTCGGAAAAATCATGTCACATAAGATAATCGCACACAGCATGTAGTAAAAGCTTTTTAAAAAGATTTTATTTGTGCGTTCATCGTCTTTCCCAATTCTTTTGTAGTAAACATACACAAAGATCATGCTCGCGATCAGCAGCAGCCCTCCGGCTCCAATAAGAATATTCCAATTTCCCGAAGATTGTTCAGCCCAGGACTTCAAAGGATAAAAGAGTGCGTCCGGAATATCTGAAACAGACTTAATTTGCATTTTGACCATTTCCTTTCTCATAAGTGAAAATTTCGGTTACATCAACATCAAAAAAATCGGCAATCCGGAAAGCCAAAAGCATTGTCGGTACATAATTTCCTTTTTCCATGACAAAAATGGTTTGTTTGGAAACTCCGACTTTCTCTGCTAATTCTTGCTGAGACATTCTTGCAAGTACGCGATACTCGTAAACCTTGTTGGATATGGAATCCCCAAAATCTTTCTTCATCATCAACACCTCTTAAGTCAAATTATAAACTTTGTTTTTATAAAAGTAAAGTAAACTTATACAAAATAATTAAATGTTTTTACTTTTTATTTTTTTGCTTTGATTATATAAGACTTATTATGCAGAAAGAACCTGACGATAATTTATCGTCAGGTTCACATTAATTTCCCATAAATGAATATTTACGTTTTTTCTACTCCACATTACTGTGCTTTAAAAAAGCCTGCTCATTCGTAACCTTTTTAAGTTCAGCGTACTTCAGGCATATTGCATCAAAAAGAAGATGAACACACTGATCGAATAACGAACCCAGAGGCTGAACCGTCGGCTGTTCGCCTTCATTGCGGTACTTAGTGGCTGCCGGTGCATGGAGAACCATGGAAGCTGTTTCTGCAAGCGGACCTTCCAAATCAGCTGTGACTGCCAGAACGGAGCAGCCTAATTCCTTTGCTTTTTCAGCTGTCCACAGAACACTTTTCGTTTTTCCTGAACCGGATACGGCAACAAGCATATCATCATCCGACATGCCTGGTGTAATCGTTTCTCCGACAGCATACACCTCTGCACCCAGATGCATCAGGCGCATGGCAAACGATTTTGCCATTAGTCCCGAGCGACCTTCTCCTGTGACAAAAATCCTCCTATTTTTGTTTAATTCCTCTGAGATGGCGATCAGCTTATCATCGTCTATTTTGCCTAATACGGTCTCTATCTCTTTTAAAATCGTGTCCGTTCCGCTCATTTCATTGCCTCCTTTTCAAGGATCAGGGTTCTCAGGTTTGCAGCTGCAAGACCAGGGTTTTCTGCTTTAGTAATGGCCGACCCTATGATGAGAATGTCAGGAAGCTCATTCATCCTGCTGATGGATTCCGGTGTCAGTCCGCCAGCTGCAGCTGTATTAAGCCTTCCTTCAGTAAAGGTAAGTCTTGCTCCCGTCAGTTCCTGTTCATCCTTGCTCACATGTTCGCAGAAAACCGCATGTTTAAATACAGCAAGTTCTTCCCGCTGTTCTGCCGTTGTGTTCAACAGGTCAATCATCACCTGTTTCCCTCTTTTTTCAGCTTCTTTTACGCATGCTTCCACTGTTTGAATGGGACTTGCCCCCATCACTGTCATGATGTCAGCTCCCGCATCAAAGCACAGACCGCACTCGTATACCGCGTTGTCCATGGTTTTCATATCCGCTGCTACCTGCTTGTCCGGAAAAGCTTCTTTCAATTTTTGAACGCTGGTCATTCCAAATTCCTTTATAAGGGACGTTCCGGTTTCAAGAATATCGACATATGGTGCAGCTTTGGATGCCGTTTCTATTGCTTCTTCTATCGTCATTCGGTCTAGCGCGAGCTGTATCTTCATTTTTCGTCCTCCTAAACCGGTTTAGTTATTCCGTTTTAAAAAAAGAGAATCATCAGGAAGACTCTCTTATGATTAATTCGCAGTCAAACACTTCTTCTGCAGGAGCAGTATGTTCACCATTGATTTTTTTCAGGAGCAGTTCTGCAGCTCTCTGTCCCATTCTGTAACCGGGCTGGTCGATCGTCGTCACTCCTGTTTCAGCCAAATGCGCAAGCGGAATATTATCGAATACGACCAGTGCCGCATCCTTTCCGATTTTCAGCTGATTATCTTTGAAAAATTCAAGAGTTTCCATAAAGACCAAATCGTTTCCAGCAAACAGCGCGGTTGGCGGATCCTTTAGCGAAAACAGCTTTTTAAGTTCTGTCTTCATCTGCTCTCTTTCTGCATGAATCATATATTCCTGTTTAAGCGGAATGCCTGCCTCACGAAGGGCTTCTTTGTATCCGTTTAGTCTGTCGATCCTCGGACTGATGACAAGCGGCTGGGTTGCTATCGCGATTTCTCTGTGCCCGCCTGCCAGCAGATGCCTGATGGACTCTGCGGCAGCAGCCTCATTTGCTGCCAGCACGTAGTTTGCTTCCAACCCTTCCACTCTGCGGTCCATAAATACGACAGGATAGTTCTCTTTGATCAATTTTAGGTACAAATCCAGATTTCTGCCGGTCGGAAAAATGATCAGACCGTCCACCTGCTTGGCATGAAGCACTTCTATGTACTTCCGCTCTTTCTCCGGATCATCGTCTGCATTGCAGAGAATAGCGTGTATATCATGTTTATGGCAATAGTCTTCAATCGAACGGCTGACTTCAGTCGACAGCCTGTGCATAATGTTCCCTACGATAATGCCGATCATGGACGTGCGTTTTTGCTTCAGGCTTCTGGCCAGATAGTTCGGCTGATAGCCAAGGTCCTTAATTGCTGATTCTATTTTCTTTTTTGTGTCTTCTCCCATATATTCATAGCGTTTGTTAATAAACTGGGAGACGGTGCTTTTGGATACTCCAGCTTCTCTGGCAACATCCGCCATTGTTATACGTGCCATTGTCATCACTCTTTCAAACATGTCTTCCCCTTCATTCTATCTGATAGAAGATGGGGAATCCACTGCTTTAGACGTTTCAGCCTCCCCTGACTTGCGTGTATTTATCCGTATTGCGGGCTTTGTTCACCTCTTCTATAAAAGCTGCAGCTTTCTCTGTCATCTGAAAAAGAACCTGGTCAGTAAGCTCCGCTTTTGTATTGACAAGTGTGCTGCCCACTCCTACTGCAATTGCGCCTGCTCTGATGTAATCCCCTGTGTTGTGAAGATCCACCCCTCCTGTCGGCATTAGCGGAATGTGCGGAAGCGGTCCGGCAATATTTTTTAAGTAGCCAGGTCCTATTGAATCTGCCGGAAACACTTTAATCAGGTCGGCTCCATATTCAAATGCCGTCAGTATTTCGGTTGGTGTAAAGGCGCCTGGCACGCTAATGACTCCGTATCTTTTCGCCATGGCAATTGTTTCTTTTTTGACGGTTGGGGAAAAGATGAATTTTGCTCCTGACATAATGGCTGCTCGCGCTGTTTCGGGATCAAGAACGGTTCCTGCTCCCACAAGCACATCACTTCCGAAATGAGATGCTGCCGCCTCAATCACATGGCTTGCTTTCGGTGTTTCCATCGTGATCTCAAGCGCCGTTACCCCTCCTGCTTTCAAAGCCTTTCCGATTGATAGAATCGATTCGGGTGTAGCCCCTCTGATGACTGCTACAACTCCGCGTTTTCTGATTTCTGCTGCTCCCATAACAGTTGCCTCCTTTTATTATGAAACGTTTAATGCATCGTTCTTCATCTGTTTTTTACCAGACTGCTTTGTTGCCAGAATGGTTAAGATGGCTGAAATGAGGAGCGAACCTGCCATAAATAGATAAGAAGCTCCAAATCCGCCAGTAGATCCGTTCAAATAACCCACGACATATGAACCTACAAATGATCCCAGGGCTCCCATGGAATTGATCAGGGCCATGGCGCCGCCGGCAACATTTCTCGGAAGAATCTCCGGAATAATGGCAAAAAACGGACCGTACGGAGCGTACATGGCACCGCCCGCCAGAACAAGCAGACCGAAGCTTAGCCAGAAATGATCAGGACCGATTAAATACGATGCGTAAAAGGCAATGGCACCAATGAAAAGAAAGGGCCAGACAAACTCTTTCCGTTTCTGAAGCTTATCTGAGTAATGGGAAGCAAGCAGCATCAGAGCTACGGCCAGCACATAAGGAACAGCCGATAGCCATCCTGTTTGGACAATGCTCATATTCGGAGCTGCTTTAATAATAGAAGGCAGCCACATAACAAAACCGTATAGTCCGACGCTCCAAAGAGCATATTGTGCCGCAAGTAAAATAACAACTTTCGATTTAAACGCTTCTTTATAATTTTTAACCGGCTTAATGCCCTGCTGCTCTTGCTCCAATGCATACTGAAGATCCGCTTTTTCTTTTGCGCTCAGCCATTTAGCATCTTTTGGATGGTCAAATACGAGTTTCCACCAAAGAAACGCCCAAATGACTGCAGGAAGGCCTTCGATAATAAACATCCATCTCCATCCGTATGCTTCAAGCAGGTAGCCAGAAACAATCGACATCCACAGCACCGTCACAGGATTTCCAAGAATCAGGAACGTATTGGCTCTTGAACGCTCTGCTTTTGTAAACCAGTGACTTAAAAAGACCAGCATGGCAGGCATAACGGCACTTTCAACTACTCCGAGCAAAAAACGAATGGCGAACAAATAGTTGACATTAGACACCATTCCAGTAAGAGTGGCAAGTATTCCCCACCCGATAAGCGACCAGAAGATCAGTACCTTGGCACTCTTTTTTTCCGCATAATGTGCACCGGGCACCTGAAAGAAAAAGTACCCGAGGAAAAACAGAGAACCGAGCAGAGATGAAATGGCAGGCGTAATCTGCAGATCTTCTGCAAGGCCTCCCGCTGCTCCAAAGGCGTAGTTCGCCCGGTCAAGATACGCCAGACTGTAAGTAATAAAAACGATGGGAATAATTCGGATCCATCTTTGCTTTGCAAGCGGCTGATTCATAGGAACGTCCTCCTCAAATTGTCTGATTCATATAATCTAATAAAGCATGTCTGTCAGGGTAGCCATCATTGTCTCCCTGGGACTGAACGGCAAGTGCGCCAATTGCATTTCCCCGCAGAACAGCATCGTGCAGGCTGAGGTTTTCAAGCAGGCCGCTGATGAGCCCGACTGCAAATCCGTCTCCCGCACCAACGGTATCGACAACGGTTTCCACCGGGAAAGACTTGACAACCCCCTCTTCTTTAAAGGATTTATAATAGGCCCCTTCTTCTCCAAGCTTGATGACAACTGCTTTTACGCCTTCATTCAAATAAAACGATGCTATTTCCTCAGGACTGTTCAAACCGGTTAAAAGCTTTCCTTCCGCTAAACCGGGAAGAACATAATCTGCCTGAGCAGCCATTCTGTTCACGGTTTCAATCATTTCCTCTTCGGAAGCCCATAATGCCGGCCGCAGATTTGGATCAAATGTTATGCTTCTTCCAAGTGTTTTCATGTGCTTCAGTGCTTTTTCCGCAAATGACCGGGTATGGGAAGAAACGGCAAGCGGAATGCCCGTCATATGTAAATGCAGCGCACGGCTGAAATAGTCAGGCCTGAAGTCTCCTTCGTTCATATAGCTTGCTGCCGAGCCTTTTCTGAAAGACTGAACAAAAGGATCACCCGACAGAACTTTTTCCTTCAGCTGAAACCCTGTAGGATACCGTGAATCTTTAATCACATGCTCGACATCCACTTTTTCCTCTGCAAGCCTTTTCATAACATATGTGCCAAATGTATCTTCCCCGACCTTACTTGCCCATCCGGCATTGAGACCCAGCCTGGCAAGTCCGATTGCTACATTCGTTTCTGCGCCTGCAAGCTCACGGGTAAAGTGCTTTACTTCATCAAGCGGTCCCGGCTCATCAGCCATGAACAGCGCCATCGCTTCACCAAACGTCACAACATCCATTGGTTTCATACCCTCTCACCCTTCCGTCTGATTTTCTCTTGCTAAACCGATAAATTCTTTTATCCTTTCATAGGGATGTATTGGAAATTCCAGTGCAGCCGGGACAGATTTCCCCGTCCTGTTTTGAAACGTCCTCCACCCGGCCTTCTCTGCTGCTGACAGTTCGGATGGATGAAGCTCGCCCCCTCTTAATGCCACTTCTTTTAGATGCAAATAGGAAATGTGCTCTTGTAATCTGGTGAAAGCTGATTCAGGCTCCTCACCTGTAAAGTGCCAGTTTCCGATGTCAAATGTCATCCTGACTGAAACCCTCATCTTCGAAGCGCTTTCAAAAAAGTCCGCCAGACGCTCCACTTTGCCTCCATGAGGTGTCTGATCATTTTCAATCAGGAGCTGCATCCCTTTATAATCCTTTAAAAACAGATCCAGTTCTGTAAGATCGGAAACACCCTGTAAATAATGACCGAGAGAAAGTTTCAGCGATTTTGCCCCTACTGCGAGAGCTTCTTCGAACACTTTTACTAGTTCAGAAGAATGTAAGATTCCACCCTCCCCCCATACCTCTGCCGGAGCGGAATAGACCGTAAACATGGAAAGGCGATTGAGTTCTTCTTTCAGATATGTTAATGAATCACGTTCTGAAAGCAGTTCCTTGCGTATCTCAATTCCGTCCGCTCCTGCTTCAGCTGCAATTCGGATAAAATCAAGCTGCCCTTTCTCTAAAACTTCTTTTCTGTCAAAAACATTCATCGGAACGATAATCAAGTAGCGGTCAGCCTCCTATCTTTTTAATAAATCGGTTTAGTAAATCGGTTTAGTGAAAGTATAATCCTTTTGAAAGCGTTTTACAACTTTTTTTTGCACAGCTTTCACAAAGTCAGCTGCACTGGGATCAATTGTATTTCTGAGATCGAAGGTATTTATATAAAAAAGCCCACTTCAGTACTTGACTGAAATGGGCTCTTCTCCATTATTTTTTCATTTCTTCTCCATTGAAAACTTTAACCTCAGGCGGTGCAGCAAAAAACTGCATCGCTTTTCCTGAAAATGCCTTAAAATGCTCGCTGCTGTTATGAAGTTCAACTGCTTCTGCATCCTTCCACAGCTCAATCATTTTATACGCGCCTGCTGTTTCAGTGTCTTTCATTAAATCATAGGAAACATTGCCTTCTTCTTCTCTTGAAGCTGCAACAAGCGGACGAATTTCGTTTAGAAAGTCAGCTTCTTTTTCAGTTAACACTTTAAAACCTGCATGTATAATAATCATTTTTCCATCATCCTTTCGGTTACTTCCACTCTGTAATTTTTTCAACTGGCAATCTTACCGACTGGTAGCCTGCATCTGCTGCTTTTCCGATCGAGAGAAGCATAACCGGATAATAGCGCTCTTTATCAAGTCCATATGCTTCTGCAATCTGGTCTTTTTCAAAGCCGCCGATCGGATTTGTATCATAGCCGTGAGCTCTTGCTGTCAGCATAAGCTGCATAGAAACAAGTCCTGCATCAATTAAGTTCATTTCCTTAAGCTGATCGAATGTCATCACTTCAAAGAAGCCTTTAATGGCTGCGACTTGCTGATCGCGGACCTCTTCTGGCATAAAGCCTTTTTCTACAGCTGTGCTGTAAATTTCATCAAGATACTCATCGCTTTTCATATCTGCAAATACAGCTATAACAGCTGCTGATGTTTCAACTTGTCTTTGATTAAACTTAGCAAGAGGGGCAAGCGTTTCTTTTCCTTCTTTCGAATCAATGACAACAAAGCGCCACGGCTGAAGGTTAACCGAAGACGGCGCAAGAGTCGCTTCTTCAAGAATCTCAGTCATTTCCTCTTTGCTTATTTTAACAGACGGATCATATACCCGGATGGATCTGCGTCCTTTAACAATTTGCTGGTAATCATTTGTTTTTGTTGTATTCATGATGAATTTCCTCCTTGATGCTAGTTAGTAATTTTTTCAACATTTTCTTTAATGCGGGATAGCATTCCCATAAGAGCTTTGCGCTCCTCTTCCGAAAAATCTGCCATTACATTTGAGATAAACCGCTTTTTTTCAGCGCAATATGCAACAATTTTAGACTTTCCTTCAGCTGAAAGACTCACAAAGGTAAACCTGTTGTCATCAGGATTTTTCCGGCGGACAACCATTCCTTTTTCTTCGAGCTGTTTAAGATGTCTTGTTACGGCAGCATGATCGATGCGAACCCTTTTTTGAAGCTCTCTTTGACTAATCTCTTCTACATCAAAGAGTTCATGAAGAATATCAAGCCTTGCCTGACTGATGCCGGTACAGCTCTCAAACTTGCTCATAGTCTGTTTTGTGATTTCGAACACTCGGTATAAAATCTCTTCTTCTTCTTTGCAGTGGTCAGTCAATCGCATCCTCCGCCTTTATATAATTGATAAGTCAACTATTGACCTGTCAACTACTATAAAGGACTCTTCATCAAAAGTCAAAAAAGATGCATACATCTTGCTTTACAATAGAAAAAGCGCTTCTGGTCGAAGCGCCAAAACAGCTATAGAAACCAGCCCGCTAATGATTTCTTTTCTGAATTTCCTTGTAAAGATTTACAAATTCGGTTTTTCCTTTGCGAAGGTTTTTCGGACCTCCTTCTCCAGTTGGATAGAGCTCCAGATGTTCCACTATAACATCTGGTGCTCCTAATTGAGGCAATTTATTGATGACTACCATAGCCTTTGCTGTTTCAGGCGGTGCAGGTGATGCAATCCAAACCCACCATCTGCTTTTCTCATCTGTTAGTCTTCCTGAAGGAATTGTTCTGATTAACCCATGTCCAAGCAGTTTATAAGCCGCGTTATAATAAGCAATGGATACACTTATCTGAGGACTGTTAAAGGTTCCGCCATTTGTCAGTGCTGCATTCAGTTCAAAACTTTCACCCGGTTCAGCTTTTACATATTGAGAGATATAACTGTTCAAATCTCCGCCAAGCAAACGAACGCCATCTAATCCTTTTCTTTTTGCAATGACTGCATGAAATCCTGTCCAGGGAGCAAGATCGCCTGTTTTAAAATTACCATTTACAATCCGATTATCTATCACTCCGGTTCCCCCGAATCCTTTAAACTTACTTCTTGTACTAAGTTATGACTATTCACTGGAGTTGACAGTGTTTTTGACTACTTAAAAAAGGTGATTGTCAAAAAAGCCTTTAGATCTTTAGCGATAGCGGATCATATCGAGAATTCGGCATATTGAACCTGAATGGCCGTTTCCGCATAAACGTTCATGCAGAGCAATGAATTCGGGAAGCATGGCATGAAGGATGTGAAGAATTTGTTCCTTATCCCTGCTGCTGTGCCAGCTGCTGAGCAGCAGTTTTTGTTGTTCAGTGAGTCTGCTCCTAACCCCTTCAAGCTTAGCCCAGTCTCCGGGATTATTCGACGGATATCCTTTTTCCATATACCAGCCGGCAGCAATCGACCATCTCATCATGTCCAAACAGTGTAAAGCATAGTAAAATTCATTCCTCATACATCTCCGGTAAGCTTCATGTGCATAGGCAAAAAACTTATTTCTCCAGATGTCGAATTCAGCCTCACTAGCCTTATATTTTAGCGGTTTTGACTGGCTGCGAAGATCTTCCAGAAAACCCTCATGATCTTTAACTATTTCAATATCCCTCAACCCCACAGAAGGAGATAAGTTGCTGCTCTTGTAATAAAAGGAATCAACTTTAATAAAACAGTCAAAGTGAGCAATACTGTATGTTGCATCCGGAAAATCTTCAAAAAACAAAACATGTCCCCATTTTTCTGCCCTATTTTTTTTATTTTGCCGGTACTGCTCAAACACGTCATCTTTAACCACAATACGAAGGTCGATATCTGAATAGAGATCTGTATTTCCGGCTCCTATTGATCCCCCGTAAAAGACTCCTGACACATTCTCATCGAGAAGAAGATCCTGCTCTATTTTCACCATCAATTCTTCCCGCCATTTTGGCAGATTTGAATCCCTCTCTTCAAAATTCATAAATGAACCATTCATAAAAAGTGATCCCTCCCCTATATGCCTTCCATTCAGTTTAAGGATTAAACTGCGAGATAAAAACTCATAAACAGACTCATTATGCCTGCGATGAGTAAGAAGATAAAAAACAGCCTGCGCCATAATCCGCCGAGAAAATATAGAACAAGAAAGAGAAAATATATCCCGGCACTAATTCCTAAAAACAACAAAAATTCAATTCGTTCATTTGGAGGAAGAGGATTCGTCAGTGTTGTCAACGCTGAACCTCCAAAAATGACGATGCCAAAAAGCATCAATAGGTTCTTCATACTTTGCTCTGTGGATGTATTCATTTCATAAGTCTCCCAGTTTCTCAGTTTTCCATTGTTGAACAATACTATTTGCTTTTTCCAATTATTTCAGATATTGGCGTCGTGAACAATCCTTAATAGAATGAATGGTCTTAAGTAATTTACAACTGTTGAGATGGTAAAAAACGCATAATAAAAAGCCACTTCAATAAAAGTGACTCTATCGTTTCATGGCGTATTCCAAAATAAAGTAGAAACAATTGGGATTACAACAGCCCATAAAAGCACAAACGAATTCCCAACCAGCCCCGCTACTTTAAGAGATGTTATCTTAGTAAGTAAGGCAGTAATGATTCCTATTATCGGCAGTACACCTGCTATAATCATTGCAGAATTTGAGAATAAATCTTCGTTAAAAAACCAAGATGCATACACGATTAAAGAAATTAAAAAAGCGGTAATTGATATAATGCCTGACTTTCTCATAACCATCCCCCTCTCAGGATTAAATCATATCGATAACCTTACTTATTTTACCACTTGTTATTTGTTATTAAAATCAAAACAACAACAATTTTCAAAAAACAGTCTACGAAAAACATAAAAAAGCCCGTCACATGGATGACGAGCTATTCCTGACTAAAATTCATTCTTTTTCATTTTCAAGCACCTTAATATAATGCTCCAGTTTCTCCCTGTTCTCCTGTGAAATTTCAGGGAACTGCGGATCTATTTTTTCCAGGCATTTTATCATGACTTCAGAAATGATGTAGCGCGAAAACCATTCATCATCTGCAGGGAGTATGTGCCAAGGGGCGTATTCCGTCGATGTATGGTTCAGCATGTCTTCGAAAATGTCCTGGTAGCTGTCCCAGTGCTTTCGCTCCTCTACATCGCTGAAGGAAAATTCCCAGTTCTTCTTTGGGTTTTTCATCCGCTCGAGAAGTCTTTTCCTCTGTTCATCTTTCGACATGTGAAAGAAAAATTTCACTACCTCAAAGCCGTTCTCCGTTAAATAGCGCTCAAAGTCATTGATTTGTCTGTAGCGGACTGCCCATGTTTCTTCTTTCTCTTTTTCATCCGGCACTGCTTCCTCTTCAAGCAGATCATGAACTCTCGGTGCAATAACCTCTTCATAATGGGAACGGTTCAGAATCCCGATTTGTCCTCTTGCAGGAAGTGCCTTGTGAATTCTCCAGAGATAGTCATGCTTTTGCTCTGAGTCCGACGGCTTTTGAAAAGAAGTCGTTTTCAGGCCCTGGGCGGTTAAGTTAGAAAAAATATAGCTGATGGCTTCATCTTTTCCTGCAGCATCCATGGCCTGCAGCACAACGATTATGCCTTTCTTCTCTTCCGCATGAAGGCGCCAGTGCAGTTCCTTCAGCCTGTCTATGCTTTCAGGAATAAGCTTCTCCAGCAGTTCTTTTTCTGAGAAATCATGCTCCTCGCTCGGAGAGTAATCTCTTAATTTTAATTGTTTATTGCCTTCAATCCTGTATTTGTTTACGTTCATGTTTTCCTCCTAGGTCTGCTGAACAACCATTTCCTGATGCCGCTTAAAAACAGCGCATTTTGTGTTCATTCCATCAACTTTACCCAATTTTTTGAAAGCGTAAACGGTGAGATCCCTATTCATTTACTCCTTATTTAATTCCTTATAAAGATGAATATCATTTGTCATACTCTTCATCGATTTCTTCCAAAATTCTGACTCTGTAAGATCAATCTTAAAATGTTTTTTTACCAGCTGCTCAAGCGGAAGTGTTCCCGTTTCACCAAGAAACTTCAGAAATTTTTCATCAAAATCCTCATCTGTTTTTGACCTCTCCAATAGACCTGCACTCAATAAGAAGCCAAATGTATATGGATAATTGTAAAAAGGAACATCTGCCTGATAAAATTGCCCATATTTTATCCACACAAAAGGTTCGTATTCACTCAAAGCACTGCCATACGCTTTTTCCTGGCACTGCAAAGAAAGCTGCTCCACTTTCGCTGCACTAACGTCTTCAGTCTTCCTGAGCTCGTAAAAGCTTTTTTCGAATAGAAAAGCCCCTCTGATTGACATCAGATAATTTAAATTGCGCTCAATTTTCCAGCCGAGAATGGCTTTTTTTGTTCGACTATCTTGTGAGTTTTCAATGACGTAATCAATAAATACGGTTTCAAAAAAGATGGAAGCCGTTTCGGCAGAAGTCATCTCAAACGTTTCTTCTGCAAAATACATGGTTGGAGCAGCTTTCATCTGCTTGAAATGCCAGGCATGGCCTAATTCATGAGAGAGTCTTCTCGCACTTTCTAAGCTGTTGTCAAACGTGAGTGAGATCCTTGACTCACCTTCTGCAAGAAACGGAGCACAAAATCCCCCCGGGGGCTTTTCCTTCCGCTTTTCCAAATCCATCCACCCATTGGTGATCACATGATGGATGAATTCAGGAATATCACGGCCAATCCTTTCTAGAGACTTCGAAATAGCGGCTACTGCGTCAGAAACAGTAAATTCAAGCTGTACATCATGTGTTGAAGTCATCACCTCATGCCATGTGAGCTTCTCCTTTTTAGCTTCCTCCGCCTTTACCAGTAAATACTCTGAAAGTTCAGCTGAACAGTCATCGATCGCAGTCCACATTGCATCGAGTGAGCGGTTCGATATTCCATTCTGTTTGAGAGATTTTTCAAGGAAATGGATATGTTTCAGCCCATATTCCTTCAATCTTACTTCAGCCATTTGGCCATAGATAGCCGAAAATTCTTCTGACTGGTTTTCCAGTGTTTCATTCAGGCTTTTAAATGCCTTGGTTTTCAATTTCAAATCTGAATGAGACATAGCCATTTGGATGGCTTCCCCAAAAGTCAATGTTTCTTTTCCAGTACCATGATTTATGTTTATTACTAAATGATTTCTCAGCTGTTCATAGTCGTTTTGAAGCCGTCTCAATGATTCACTGGCAAGATGAATATTCTTATCTTCTTCTCTATTGACCTTTATCCGCCTTAATTGATCTATTAAAAAACCTTTTTCAGTCATATGTACCGGCTTCTCTGGCATGTCCAAAAAGATTTCTTCCAGAAGAAATCGGATATGAGGAAGTCTCGTTTTCAGCGCTGAAATTCTGCCGTTTACAGCGGCTAACAGAGAAGGCTCAACTTTCTCTGTTTTCAGACAATAATAAAATGATTCCAATGATTCAATTTGACGGATGCTGTTCGAAAAATCGGTCAGTGTGCTTTCATTCACACTTTCCGATTTAGAAACTAATTCCAGAAGCGATACTGTTTCTTCTATATTACCAATATACATGCTTACCTTTTCCAGGTCTGGCCCAGTAAGAAGTGTATCTAAATTCCAGCGGGTTTTAAAATCAGCGGTCTTCATTCCAACCCCCCCATTTAAGCGTTATCATTTTCATCCAGTTTAAAAAACGCATAACACTTTATGTCATGCGTTCTTAAGAGTTAAATTTCCCCATGTATATACACTCAGTTATTTCTGACAAATAAACGATTTAAAATCTGATCTGCTTCCATTAAATCGTCCACCACAAAATGAGCCTGCGCTAATTCTTCACTGTCGGAAAAGTCAAACCTGCACCCAATTGCTTTTAGGTGATTGTCTTTCGCAGCAAGGATATCTGACAATCTGTCGCCGACAACAGCGCCAGCATTCAGATTGTATTTATGCAGGATTGACCTTACGAGGTCTGATTTGTTTTGGGAATCAATCTGCTGGATGCTGAAGGTTTCTATGATCCACTCTGATAGACCATAGTGATCAACGATCGTCTTAAGGTAACCAGTCAGCCCGTTGCTTGCAATAAACAGCTGAAATCCGGAGCAAGTAAGTTTCTCCAGCAATTCCTTCGCGTTTGGATATAATGCCCCTTTATCAGTTTGTATGGCCAGAATCAGCTTATCGAGAAAATAGCTGTCTGCAAAATCACGGTCTTCCTGCGTATGATCCGGCAATAATGTCTCCCATACAACCGGAAGAGGCACACCCATGATCTTTCTGTAAAGAGTAATGGGAGTCTCTATCTCCCATTTTCCAAGCGCTCTAAGCTGGACAAACGTTTCATGGAGAGCCCATTCCAAAATAAGATCGGTTTGAAAAAGTGTTCCGTCCATGTCAAAAATCACAGCGGTCATATGTATACTCCCTAAGCTTTTTTATTTAAGTCTTCTTTTTCAGCTGCAAGCAAATAGAGAATTCCTGCGATCAATGCCAGAATGCTGAATGTGTTCAGCGTAAATCCCACGCTTTTAATCATTGCATCAAAGATTTTTTCATCCCATGTGGTTACCCCTGACCCGAACATGGCTGCGCTGATATACTTTGCAGCCAGCAAAAAAGCGGAAATAGCCAAAAAAGAAACACCGGCACCTCGTTTGTTCATGTCACATTCCCCCAGCACGTTTATAAAAGACTTATTTTCTTTTATTATAGCATTTATTTCCACTTTATCTTCTAAATATTTTTAAGAGAAAGAGCAGTGACATGGTCTTAACAGGTCTAATTCAAAGGTGCAAACAAGTAAATATCCATTTAAAACACTATATTTCACATAGAATACTAGAAAAATATGTTAAAATATAGATTCGGCATATTCTTGGCACAGTTCAATAAACGTGCAGGATAACTGGATCTTTTAATATTCCACTTAAAAATACAATGGAGGCTAAAAATAATGTGGTTACTTTTAGGACTTGTTGCCATTGCAGCAACTCTTTTAAATCTATTTTTATATAAAACAGGAAAAGATTATAAACTTGCTATGGCTGCAGGATTATCATTTACAGCATTCACACTTTGTGCTGAATACAGTGCAGTGTCCCGGTGGGTAAAAGTGGAAGACTGGTCAGCTTTATTGGATGTAGTACCTGGTATGGAAAAAGCATTATGGTTTTTGACAGTTGCTTCGATCTTGCTGAATATAGCACCTGTACTATTAGAAATGAAGGATAAAAAATAATGACTTATCGGCTCATTATTTATCCTTATATACTTCACTGGTTCATTGAATTATAGAAATAGGCTTAGAGGGAAAAACCTCTAAGCCTTTTTGATGTGAGAAATAGTGTGATTTGCCCTGTGAATTGGTTGCTTGCATCTCATATGGAAACCTGTTACCATGTTCTTGTTTTTTATCATACAAGGAATTCATCAAAATTGTTCTGATCTCATCCCTGTCTCCGTTCTTTCTATCATCCGATTAAAGATCTGTTTCAATTCCGAGCAGAGCGTTTCTCCCCGCTTCTAGCAATCCTTCGCTGTAGAGCTTGTGATAGTCTTCGGAAAACTGGATTTTTGGCACAGCTACTTCGGGAACCCTTTGTTTGCATGCGTCAACAATGTCCGGGATGAGTTTTCGGACTGAATCATCTCCGGATAAAATAAGTGTTTCCGGATTCAGCATGATGCTGATAACTGAAATGAGGTGGGCTGCATGGTATACAGATTCTTCTTGTGTTTGAGGCTGTGTCATTTTATCCTGCAGCGTATCCCACTCACCGATTGGAAGAAATCCGACTTCGCCTGCGAAAGCAGAAAAGCCCCTCAGGATTCTCCCATTAATAAGAGAAGCAGCACCTGGACCGTCATCCGTGAAGATTAAAAGCGATACATTTTTAGTTTTCTCGCCGTCAGCTCCAAGCACCCACCCCTGCAGCATGGCATTCACATCACGTTCCACTGTAATCAGCACGCGGAATTCTTCTTCAAGGATCTTTTTCAAATGAAGTCCCTGCAGATCATCATAGTAGTTCATATATTTGATTTCACCGTCCATCACGCCTGCCGGAACACCGATGGAGATGACGTTTAAATCTGTGAACCTTGCTTTCATTTCTTTTATGATGGCTTTTATCGTTGACAGGTAATCCTGCCCGAGTGTCCGCTCCTCTTTAAAAAGAACTTCTTTTTTGGCATTAGCGACTAGAATCCAAAAGCAGGAATACTGAATATACAGGACAAGGATGGATCCATAAGCAGGGTTAATTCCGTAAATAGAAGCCCGCCTTCCGTTGCTTGATGAAGCCATGCCTGTATGCATAATCACATTTTTTTCTTCAAAATCATCCAGCATTTTGCTTACGGTAGGAAAACTCAGACCGAGCTTTGCAGCCAGATCTTTTTTAATAAACGTTTCCTGCTGAACAAGTTCTTTCAAAATAAGCTGTTCATTTGCCCGTTTTATGAGATGCGCTGAATCGTGCGATGGCATCGTTTCACCTCTTAAGTTAATCGATTTAATGTTTTGATAACGAGAGCAAGGGCTGCTACACTGATTGCAGTAAACACCGGTATAAATTCAAGCGACGTGCGGCTTGCGATATATCCGATCAGCGGAACAAATGTCAGCAGGCTGATATAGGAAAACGCCACCTGATAACCTATGACTTTTTTCGACTGCACGGTCCCGAAGCGCTTTGATGTTTCATGCATCATCGCCGGATAAAGCGGAGCAAATCCCAGACCTAAAAGAAAGATTCCCGTTCCATAAATAAAAGCGTGCTGCTGAGAGAAAAAAGCAGCTGAGCCGAGGGCAGAAATCACCAATCCGAGGACAATCAGCTTACGGTTGCCCAGGCGGTCAGCAATAAACCCCATTAAAAACCTGCCAATCATGATGCTGCCAAAAAAGCCGCCTGTCAAAAATCCGGCTGCAGATAGATTAAGCCCCCTGCTTTCAACAAGCAAAGCACTCAGCCACAAACCCAGTCCGCCCTCAACGGCAACATAAACGATATAAGCCAAAACAGACAAAAACGGAGCAATCCCTCCAATCCATGGCTTGTCCTCTCTTTCTTCCTCTAATGCACCGCCCTGCTTTGTCTGCTTCCAGAAGGACAGGGTCATAAAGAAGGACAGGGATAAACAAAGAATGACCACTCCTATAAAGCCATACCCAACCTTCCAGCTTCCAAAGTTCGATATGCCAACTGTTAAAATGATAGGGCTTAAGGTGGCACCGATGCCCCATGAACTGTGAAGCCAGTTCATATGTTTAGATGATAGATTTTCAGCTGCATAGCTGTTAAGACCGGCATCAACTGCCCCGGCTCCTAACCCCAGCGGCACCGCAAGTAGAAGAATCAGCCAGTAGGATTCGCTTACCGCAAAGCCAAGGATGGCAAGAGCTGTCATTGTACAGGATACAGCGGTCACCCTGCCTGTACCGTACCGATTAAGCAGCGAGCCGTTTACAAACCCTGAGATGGCCGAACAAACAGTGATTGTCATCGTAATAAATCCTGCGTATTCAAGAGGCACACCAAAGTCCTCCCTCATTTGGTTCCACGCCACCCCAAGACCGGTATCAGGCAGGCCAAGTGCTATAAATGCAAGATAAAGGAGCATCAGAAACAATAAAGCAGGTTTTGGCTGTGCATTTTGGATCAGTCCCTGACTTGGATGTACCTTCTTTTCCCTTTGGGTCATATATGGTTCTCTCCTGACCATACGGATGGCTCGAGCTTCATGCATGAGAACACTGTCTGGAAGGAAGAATCTTTCGGGCTGCAGGCATATAATCCAAATTGGATTCCATGAGACCCTTTGAGTAAATGGGACATTCGCATTTGTCTGAACGTATTTCCATCACGTGAAACTTCTGTGAGAAAATCGTTATGTTTTCTTGTCAGTCTGTACCAAATAGCGGGTTCATTTGTTTTTCCCTCTTCCGCTACCGCCCAGTCTGAATAGCCGTAATTTGTGCGCTGCCAGAAGTCCGTATACGGCATTGAAGTAAACGTCAGGCTATGATTGGTGATTTCAAACTCTGCTGGAGCATTAAGCCATTGACCGTCTTTTATGTCTAATGTAAACATTGTCGTCTCCTTTTATTAAAATAGTTATTAAAACCATTTTAATAACTATTCAAGGAACTGTCAAAAAACTTCTGATTTTATTAAGTCAGTATCTTTTCCTATAACCGTCATAAAAAAATGACCTATCCCTGTAAGAGACAGATCATTTTTCCAGCTGCTAAACGAGCTTTAAGCCTCTGCGCCAGGCTTCAATAAAGGCAAAAGCAAGGAATGTGAATGCTCCCCATAAAATCCAGGCTGCACCAAGCCCGATCAGACCAGCATCTTTTCCGTAAAACTGCGTTCCCCATGTAAGTACAATTCCATCTAAAAATGTGGCTGTCAAAAGACCAAGACTTACACCGGGTATGATTTGATCAGCCTTTAATTTTGCAGCTTTCATAATGAGCAAGACAGAAATCCAGGATACCGGCAATGCTATAAGAAACAAAAATACACTCCCTGTTTTTCCAAACATACCAATTTCTGAACCAAATCTGACGGCCATGGCTCCGCATAACCAAAAAGCCATACCCAGCACGACCAAAACGACGGTCTGCTGTTTACTGAATAAACGCTTCAATTCACTATTTTCTTTTTTTAATCCCATACTATTCTTCCCCCCGGATCAAATTATGTAGCACTTGCTACATAATTAAAATGTAGCATATACTACACAATAAAAGCAATGAGGAACATACAATGAAAAAAGGTGAACTTCGCAAGCAAACGTTTAAGATGAAAATGGCAGAATATATCCTTCATCACGGGCTTCATGCAGCAAGCCTGCGAAATCTGGCAGAGGCAGCAGAGACAAGCGACAGAATGCTGCTCCATTATTTTCACGACAAAGAACAGCTTCTCACAGAGGTTTTGACGCTCATATCCGACAATCTGATTACGATTCTAAAAAAATCGCCGGCAGATCCTATGCCTTTCAGCAAGCTCGTTCCACATATGTACTACTTGATGAAAGAACCGGAAGTAAAACCATTTATGAGACTATGGCTCGAATTAATTGCGCTTGCATCCAAAAAAGAAAATCCGTACTTCTCTGTAGCAAGAATAATAGGGGAAGGCTTTCAAAACTACTTTGCTCTTCTTCTCGATGAGGAAAATGATGAACAAAAAGAACAGCTGGCAGCCCTGACTCTTGTCACAGTTGAAGGAATTGCACTGCTTGATGCCATTGATTTTGACGCAAGCATTGAAAAGGCAATCGAGAGCATTACTTCCTATCATGAAAAAAACACATAACACAGCAAAAGGGTTTCTGCTTGAAGCAGAAACCCTTTTCTATTCATACATATTCTTCAGTTATAGGAAGCGACAATGTAAATATCAGCCAGCCTTCCTCATAGTCCGCTTCTAAGTGTCCCCCATGCAGTTCAGCAATTCGCCTTGCAATGGCTAAACCTAGGCCTGTTCCCCCATCCTCTTTTCTTGATTGATCTCCTCTGTAAAAACGTTCAAATAGAGTATCAAGGCCTCCTACGGGCATTGAGTTTACACGGTTTGCCAAAGTAAATACTGCCTGATGACCGCTTGTTTTAAGACTCAGTTGTATGACAGACGGTTTAAGACTGTAATTAACCGCATTTGACAGCAGGTTTTCAAAAACCCTGATGATCTGTTCAACATCAACTGGGGCTGTCACTTCTTCTTCCGGAATGTCTACCTCCATTTTTAGGCTGCGGTCCTCCAGAATCGGAATATATTCACCGGCAAGCTGTCTAATAATCCCTGCAAGATTCACCTCATATTTCTTCACCTGAATATCAGGACTTGTCAGTTTGTTATACGTAAACAATTCGTCCAGTAAATGCTTGAGGCGCTGGGATTTAAACCGGAGAATGGCCAGGTATTCCGCTGCCTGATGCTCAGTCAAATTCCCCCTGTTCTCCAGAAGATCAAGATAACCAATTATGGAGGTTAAAGGTGTTCGGAGATCATGCGAAATGTTCGTGATCAGTTCATTTTTATTCTTTTCAAGCTCCCGCTCACGAAGAAATCTCGCTTCAAGCTCTTTCGACATCTGATTGATATTTTCTCCAAGTCTTGCAAGTTCGTCCCTGCCCTTAACTTCAATAACATGACTGAGGTTTCCGCCGGCTATCGACTGGACCCCATCAGATATTTCATTCAGGAAGATTATTTTTTTCTTAATAAACAGCCATAAGCTGATGATAAAAAGAATGATAGCACTTGAAAAAATGACGATAACCAGAACGTTGTAAAGAAGAATGTTCATTTCTTCTATAGGTTCAGCGAGTACAAACCTTACAAGGATATTCGAAAGGACTGATATCCCTGCAAGTGAGACGATAAAACTGACAGCCACAGCAAAAAACAGCTTCACACTGAGTTTATTCCAAAACCGGATCATATCTTATAGCCAACTCCCCAAATCGTCTTTATATAAATTGGCTGTTTAGGATCCAACTCAATTTTTTCTCTGATTTTCGTAATATGAACCATTACCGTACTGTCTGATTTGAAAAAGTCTTCATTCCAGACAGATTCATAGATTTGCCTGATGCTCATGACCGTTCCTTTATTTCTGGCAAGCAAAGAGAGGATATCAAATTCTTTCGGAGTCAGCCTTATCTCCCGTCCTCTGGCCATGACCTGCCGTGTGTCTGTATTGATATTTAGACCGTCAAGTTCAATTACAGGTGCGTCAGACTTTTGCTGATCATTGTATTTTGTAAATCTTCTAAGCTGCGACTTGACTCTGGCCATCAGCTCAAGGGGATTAAACGGCTTTGTCACATAATCATCTGCACCGGAAGCAAGCCCATGAATTTTATCCATATCCGCAGACTTTGCTGATACCATAATGATGGGCATGTTTCTTTCTTCGCGGATTCTCATGCATGCCTCAATTCCATTCATTTCCGGCATCATAATGTCCAATATCACTAAATCAAATGATTCTTTTTCAAGCATAGTAATAGCTTCCGAAGCAGTTTCCGCCCCTGCAGCACGAATTCCCTCATTTTCAAGATAAATCGTAATCAGTTTTCTTATTTCTCTGTCATCATCAACGACTAATACGTTTGAAGGCAAAGCTTTCATTCCTTTCACCATTCGTGCACGCCAGTACATAGGCAGGCGGCAGGTTCTGATATTCTCTCGATACGCGTATGGCAGAAAAATACCTCTTAAAAAGAGCTTTTTTTAACAGCGTATACTGAAACGTGATGAATTTCCCTTCGGCACCAAGAATGAATGCCGTTTCTGATAAGATCAAATCTGCTGCATCACTCGGAATACTCGCAAAAGGGAGTCCTGACAGGATATAGTCTGCCCTTTTAAACCCATACTTCTTCATATAATAAGAAGTGTTCTCAGCAGATCCATTTACAATGACTAGATCTTTCACATCGCTGTATTTATCCTTAAGAAGCCTGCAAAACACTTCATTTTGTTCAATTAAAAGAATACGGGTTCCATTTCTTCTTTTATGAATCAGCTTTTCTGTAAAAACGCCTGTACCAGGACCATATTCTATAATATACTCAGCTGTCTGAAAATCAATAGCTGCTGTCATGTGTTCTGCAAGCTTCGGGGAACTAGGCAGCAGAGCACCTGTAGATCTGGGCTTATTTATATATTCTAATAAAAAGGCTAAAGAATTCATCGTTATCACTCCGTGTTCAAGTTGAATGATCTCTATGATAGAGACCAAACCTTAACCTTTACACGGGGAAATCCTTAAGAATTCTTAAGACTGCATAAAAAACAGACCGATTCATTTTATCGGCCTGAGTGAAGACACCTTTTTAATTGTCATCTATGACTATTTTCCACTCTACATTTTTATTTGCGCAAAACTTTTTTCAACAATTTTATTATGTAAACCGTTTTCACTGTTTCCTTAACCATGCCTTCTGCAGACAGAAAGTCTCTGATTTGCCGTTTTCGGTTCGGCACCATCAACAGCGGCAGTTTTTCCGGATCAAACCATCTTGTCTGTGCTGTTTCAGGTCCTTGAGCAATTATTTCTCCGCCTGCCTGCTCAGCTGAATAGATATGCTGCATATCATTTTCATCAGCCAAATGATATTCACCTATTTTAGCTGCAATCTTAATGCAGCACCCTGTTTCCTCTTCTGCTTCTCTAACCGCACATTCCTCCAGGAGTTCGCCCGGATCAGCCCTCCCCCCTGGCAGATCCCAGATTGGATAATCGCGGCGCTTTACTAATAGAATGTTCCCTTCGTTATTTTTAATGATTGAAAAACATCCTGTTGTTGCATTTGCTGTCAAGTCGTTTTCATCTCCTTACGTCGCTTACCTGTTTGTTGAGTTTGCGGATTATAGCCGGAACCTCTTCCAAATCTTGAATGATATGCTCTGCATAAAATTCACCCCATCCATCATCTTTCTTCCATACTCCATGCATCCCCGAATTAACGGCAGCCTGTACATCATTACATGGATGATCACCAAGGTACATACATTCTGCCGGAGTCACATTTAAGTGGTCTGATGCTTTTTTAAACAGACGGGTATCCGGTTTTTTCATCCCTTCCCATTCAGAAATAAGAATCACATTAAAATATCGTTCAATGCC
Source organism: Metabacillus mesotrionivorans (assembly GCF_052171315.1). NCBI lineage: Bacteria > Bacillati > Bacillota > Bacilli > Caryophanales > Bacillaceae > Metabacillus > Metabacillus mesotrionivorans. The sequence goes on from NZ_JBQMFF010000002.1 coordinate 556,797, forward strand.
TAATGACCGAATCGATTTCATTTGAAAATCCCCATAGCCATTTGAGATGATTCCCAGAGACAGATCCATGCTTTTCAGTTTTTCAAGCATTTCGATAAGACTGCTAAATGGTTTGCAGCAATCTTTAAACGATTGTATATAGTCCTGAAAAAGGCATTCCCATCCTAATCCTGACACTCCAAACTCACTGACCAGCTGCTGATAAACTTTGTCCTTCCATACATACCCCCGATCTTCAAGTTCTATAAATCTGGAAATATAGGTTTCTCTGGGAATATGATTTAGATAAGAATTGTACGCGTCATATTGTCTTTCAATAAAAAACCTGACAGATTCCTCTCTGTTTAAAAGTGTCCCGTCAAGGTCAAACAGAACCGCCCTGATCATACAATTTGCCTCCTTGACCAGCTTATTTAATGACTGGTGCAGATGCTCCTCTTAACCAATCTTCTATAAATGGAGCCTGATGGGGATTCAGCTGTTTAGGCAGGTCGTGTTTATCTAAAAAAACAAGTCTCTTACTCTCTTCATTTTGGGATAATTGCCCCGAAAACTTCTTTGTAAAAAAGATGACTTGCACGCTGTAAACCCTGTCTCCATTTTCGTATTCTGCAAAGCCTTTTTTTCCAGAATATATGCCAAATAAATTCAGGTCTTCCAAGGTTAATCCTGTTTCCTCGCACACTTCTCGTTTGACAGTTTCTTCAAAGGTCTCTCCGAGTTCGAGCAATCCCCCGGGAATTCCCCATTCTGAGCGGTCTGTTCTTTGCTGCAGAAGAATTCTGCCTTTTTCATCTTCAATAATGGCACCGCAGCCCACGGTTAATAACGTCTGGTTGCCGATTAAATTTCTCATCGTTTGAATATAGTTGCTCATCATTGGTTCCTCTCAAAAAATGATTTCCAGTTCCAATTTTAGCATAATTACCCATCTGCTCATCAAAAAAAGACACATCATATTAAATGATGTGCCTCAGTGTTGGTTAATAAGCTCCTTCTGAGTAGGTGAGCTCATAGCTATGTGTATAAATTTCAAAAATGTTGCCGAACGGATCTTCCACATAAACCATTTTGAATGGTTTTTCGCCAGGATAATATTCCCGGATCGGCATGCGCTGCTTACCGCCATGTTCAATGATTTTCTGCACCATTCCCTCGATATCAGGATCCTGTATGCAGAAATGAAAGATGCCTGTTTTCCAGTATTCAAAATTGTTCTCAGGTTTTTTATTGTGTGGAAACTCAAACAGTTCAATTCCGATTTTGTCTCCGGTCGATAGATGGGCTATGCGGAATGTTTCCCACTCATTTCCGAAAACGTCCCTGCACATTTGCCCGATTGCAGAGTCATCGTTTTCTACTTTAGATGGTTCCATCAGGACATACCATCCGAAAACCTCTGTATAAAATTTGACTGCCTGGTCCAGGTCAGGAACAGAAAGTCCGATATGTGAAAATGATCTTGGATACGTCAGCATTGATTATATTCCTCCTCAATTGTACGATAGAGTTCCTTACAGAATTAGTGTAACGAATCATTTCCAATGATGTAAGTATGCACTTTTTTGTCAGCTGCTATCATAAAGGTAAGAAAGGAAGAACCGTTTTGGATTCAAATGAAGGAAAACTAAAGTGCTCCATTGAATATACACTAAATAAAATAGGAGGAAAATGGAAAACAGTTATCCTCTGGCATCTCGGGACTGATGGGACGCTTAGATACAGTGAAATCAGAAGGCTGTTGACAGGAGTAACCCACAAGGTATTAAGCCGGCAGTTAAAAGAACTTGAAGAAGATGGATTTGTGGAACGCAGACAATATGATACGATGCCTCCGAAAGTAGAATATACCATGACCTCCAAAGGGCATACATTGATGCCGATTCTTCAGCACATGCATGTGTGGGGCAAAGAAAATTGGGACCAGGATTAAAGGAGGAATGAAAGTGGGATGGATCATCGGCTTGCTGGCTGGAACATTAGGGCTGGGTTACTTGATTGACCGGAAAAGAACGAACAGAAAAACCGTATCTCACAATCCGGGTGAGGAAAAAAACGTTACAATGGGCGACAATCGCTATTCCAGCGGCGGGGAATAGCGATTGTCTCCCTTTAAGCGAATCTATTGCAAAAACATTGGTGAGCAGCAAAAAGACGATAATCATCCGATTACCGTCTCTTCTGCTTTACATACTATTCACTTTCTTCTTTTTATCCCACTTAAAGATTTTGTTGAGGAACAAGTAAATTCTTTTGGACTCTTTTGTCATTAATGGGCCTATAATCGCCAGAATCAGAACATACAGTGCTGAGAATGGCTTCAGCATCGGAGTAAGACCTCCGGCTATGCCGAGATTCGCTACAATAATGGAAAACTCGCCTCTTGATACAATAGTCAGACCAATGTTTGTGGACGCTTTATGGGACAAGCCCGCTCTCCTTCCGGCAATCATTCCGGCAATAAAGTTTCCGAGTATGGTCAACAGGACCGCACCGAGTGCAAGCCATACAGCGCCGCCGAGGGAGAATGGATCAATACTCAATCCAAAGCTGAAGAAGAAAATGGCGCCGAAGAAATCCCTGAAAGGAACGACCAGGTGCTCAATTCTGTCACTATGCTCCGTTTCAGAAAATACAAGTCCCAGTAAAAGAGCGCCAATGGCTTCTGCAACGTGAATCAGTTCTGAAAAACCGGCCACGAAGAACAGGGAGGCGAAAATGACGATGATAAATACTTCATCAGAGGAAATACTGATCAGTTTGTTGATCAGAGGTGCACCTTTTCTGGCTGCAATGAAGAAAAGAAGCATGTAGCCAAGTGCAGTGAGAATGGAAATAAGCGCTCCGCTGAACGATGTAGCATCCCCCAGTACAAGACCCGAAACAACAGAAAGATACACAGCGAGGAAAATATCTTCAAACATAATAATTCCCAGAATCAGCTCTGTCTCATTATTTCCTGTCCGCCTTAAATCCACAAGGACTTTTGCCACGATGGCACTTGAGGAAATTGTTATCACTCCGGCAAACACCAAAACTTCAACCGGAGTAAACCCATTGATAAAGCCGTATAGTAGGCCCAATGTAAAATTGATGCCAATATAAATGGTACCGCCGGTTACAATCGATCTTCCTGATTTGATCAGTTTCTTAACAGAGAACTCCAGCCCCAGATAAAACAGCAAAAACAGGACACCGATTCTTCCAAGAAACGAGATAATCGCTTCACTTTCAATAAATCTCAGATCAATTACTCCTATATGAGGTGCATGCGGTCCTACAACCATGCCGAACACGATTAAAAAGGGAATAATAGAAAACTTAAATTTATTTGCAAGCAGGGCGGCTGCTGCAACAATCAGTAATGCGGTTCCAACTTCAAATACTAAATGATCCATTTAATCACCCCGGTTTGTTAATAGTTCGCTGATTACACGTTTAACTTCCTCTCTCTTCCCTGAAATGACAAGCGTGTCCCCTTTTTCAAGAATCTCATCAGGACCAGCATTCAGCAGTTCTTTCATGTTGTTTTTCAAAATGGAAATTACAGTGACACTGAAGTGGTTGCGGATATCGAGTTCGCCGATGCTTTTCCCTTCAGCAGCTGCCCCGGGTTCGATTTTGAACCATTCAATGACAAGTCCCGAAAAGGCCATTTCAATTGTTTCAAGAGCTTTTGGCTTGTAGGCCATACCGCCAAGAATTGCCGCAATCTGTCTTGCTTCTGAGTCACTGAATACAATCGTTGAAACCACTTCCTCATGATCCTCGTCAAAATGATAGATTTCTCTTCTTCCGTCATCATGGATGACGATTACCGCTTTTTCCTGATTTTTTGTGATGACCTCAAATTTGCATCCAATTCCGGGAAGTTCGCTTTCTCTGATTTTCATCTGGATTCCTCCTGACCATTTTTAAAGATTCACATCGATTTGCGTGACAATCTGTTCATCTTTTTTTATTCCTAAAAACTTAAGGGTTTCAGACGGTGTTGCATGATGGAAATGCTTTTGCAGAAGGGCAAGTGAGACCCCTTTTTTGTATGCGTGGTAGCCAAACGTTTTGGCCAGGGAATTGGTTCCGATTTTCTCATTCACCCCGGCATGAACGGCAGCGTCATGGATGATTCTGTATGCCTGCTGCCTAGTAATGGGCTTTTTGAATTTGCGGGATTGAAACAAGTAGCACATATCGGAATTCGCCTTCTTCAGATACTCAGTGATTGCCAATCTGAGTTTTTTATTAATATAAACAGATCTCCTCCTTTCGTCTAAATCGGAGTAATGATAAAATTCTGCAACATTTCCGTTTTCATCCAGCAGATCATCCTTTTTTACTGCAGTCAATTCTGACACCTTTAAACCCGTATTAATGCCAAAAACGAATAGAAGATAGTCTCTATCGGATTGCTGTATAAGATAATCTTTTATTGCCTGAATATCATTTACGTTTCTGATTGCACTTACCGTTTCCATTTTATCACTCTCCAATGTTACTTAATATTAGTTTATCATATAAATAAGTTACATTCAAATATACAGGCTTCTTACAATCTTCTTAGTAATTCCCAAGAATGGAATTCATCCTGCAGTCCTTTATGCCGGCTGCAGGATTTGAAATTCCCCATAAAAAAACAGCCCATTAAACGTGAGCTGTAACAGTTATACAAGTATACATTGCAGACCTGATGTTCAGTTTATTGGATCGGCACCTTCTTAAACCAATACTCCAGAGCCTCCATCGGCTCCTCCCTCACGTGCGCGTAATAGATCTCCAATTCCTCCGGCTTTACACCATCAGGCAAAGTAAAAGAAAATTGAAAATCTTCCGCTGTTTTCAAATCATAGATCTGAGGCTCCAGGTCTGAAAAACCTTCTGTTTTAATCGCATGTTCAACATCTTCAACGAGGTATTTCCAGTCCATCTGGGTGTGCAAATCCGCTCGGCTGCGGGAAACAGAGCCCGCACTCTTATTTTCAGGAATATAGAAGATAAGATAATCAGTTGGAAAACGGTAGTAATCAAGTCTTTCTGACCAGCTTCCGCTTACATGCACCCTGCCGTTTTCTGCGGATGTTTCAAAAATCAGAGAATCCCGCTTTACCCGATCAACGGAATGAAAAAGAAAGAAACTGACAAATACGATGCAGATGAATATGGGACTGAACAGCAATAGTGCGGCCAGTTTGTTTTTCTTCCATTTGCGGATACCTGATACTAACAGAATAATCAAAACTAAACCTATAATCAGTGTCATTGCACAGGACCTCAAACCGTCATTTCATTTTCGTATTTACAATGGAGAGCATGGACTAACTGAGCATTAAGTACGTCTGCAAAAAAGCCAATTGAGAGTGAAGCGAGAAAAATAGTGCCCCCCATTAAGGCTAAACTAGGATGAAGAATGCCAATGATCATAAACAGCAGTATCCCTCCCGCGTATATAAAGGCAATCATACAAGCGCATCCTTTAATTCGGCGGAGATCTGTTAAAGCCGCTTCTGAAAAAGCCTTCCTTTTCTCTATAAGCGACAGTAAATGCACAGCATGCTGCAAAGCGACGGCAAAAGGCAAGACAGTTAAGTAAATTCCAGCAAGCACGATTCCTTTTAAATAGGCAAACTCCGGATATTGCTCAGCTGACAACTCAGCAAGACCAGGAAGCCAGAAAACACTCAAACAAAAAATAGCTACCCCGATCAGGAGCACAGAAGCTTTCAAAAAAAGGATATATCCATTTTTCATATTGCACCTCATATCAATGTTTTTCTATATTTTACCTCTGTATTTATTGTAAATCAATAAATTTTTGTTGATAAAACTAAAAAAACAGCCAACCTCCATGAAATAGAAAGCAGCTGTTTTTTGGTACGAAGCATGTGAATAAGCTCATCTTAACAGTTAAAAATAAAAAAAACAATTTTAGCGAAGGAGCAGTCTATGATTTTCCTTTACACTCTTTTAGCATGTTTTGTTATGCCCCAGTCTGATGCTAGTGATATATATCCTTTACAGCCCACTTCCTCTGAAACGCAAGAGAATTATCAACTAACAGAATTTTTCTATCATCATAACCAGATTGCCATTTCCTACCCCCAGCTATCCGGTATAGAGGATTCATCTAAGCAGGAAAAATTAAATAAGAATATCAAAACCGATGCCTTAACGGTCCTTCACTATTATCCTGATGGAGCCATGACGGATGGATTGACTTTAGACATCAAGCACACGATTAAAAGGATGGACCGTGAACTGCTGAGTATACAGTATGATGGACTCGCCAATGTGTCAGGCACAGCCCATCCCTCTCATCATTTTTATACCTCAACCTACCTGCTGACTGATGGAAGCCGGGTAAAATTAAAGCAGCTCGTGACCCTGAACGAAGCTTTTGCCGAAACGCTTAAGAAAAAAAGCAAGGCACTATCCCCTGCCCTGCAAGGTTACCTTGAGGAATTATCGAATCAGGACCTGCTTTCTAAACTTCAAACTGCAGATCAGCTTGAAAGTATCGGAGAAAACGATCAGTCTGATGTTTTCAGCTATTGGACAGAAGATTCCCTAGGCATCAGCATTGGAGTAAGCCATTCACAGGGTGACCATGCGGAATATGAAGTGAAAACAAAAGATATCGTTCCTTTTTTGAAGAAACCTCTATAGCAGAAAAAAGAAATTTTTTTGACGTGTCAGAGCACATTTCCATTAAGCATTGATTGTGCGGTTTGATTTTTCATCAAAATATGAAGCCTTAGAAGGCATCATTACTGTCACAAGCAGACCAGCTGCAAACAGGACGCTTGCACCTGAAAAGACGAGACAGACTGTCTGCAGGGTGAACCATTCTGCTGATAATCCTAACAGGAGCGTCAGCACAATTTGCACGATTCCCTGAAGCATATCAGCAGCGCTCCCAAACCTGCCCATAATGGCGACAGGAACATTCATCTGAAAGAAAGTCGCATAGCCCGAATTGGCGAACGCCATAAAAAAGCCTAGAAAGACAAAAGACAGAGTAGCTGTCATGAATCCGTTTGAGCTGTAAAAAAACAAATACCCGGCAGAAGTCATCAGCATGCCTGTTCCCATATAGAAGCCAAGCTTCAATTTGGAAGCAAATGCTGCTGATGCGGCAGCGCCGGCGAGCACACCGAGTCCTGTCAGACTGACAATCATTCCATAATCCCTGTCAGAAAGCTCAAGATGCTGCTTAATAAAGGTTGCCTCCTGAGAATCAAGGGCAAAGCCAATCAGCATCGCAGCCTGAAAGAAAACGTATACTGCCATAAAGTAAGCTGCTTTTTTTCCAAATTGAAAGACAGTCTTCCAATCATCGACAATCGTTTGAAATTTGCCGCGTTTATTCGATTGAATCGGCTCTTCCTTAAGCTTCGGCAGGAAACAGAGAATAAATCCGCAGACAATAAAGGACACTGCATTAATAAAAATGCAAATGTCTGTTCCAAAATGCATAATCAGAAACCCTGCAACAGCGGGACCGGTCAAAAATGCTCCGGAACTTGCCATCCCCATAACGGAATTAAATCTCTTTCTCTTTTCAGAAGGAATCATTTTCGTTATGTATACAGAAGAACTTGGACCAAAAAAAGAACCTGCCATATTAATAAGCAGAACAGCCAGATAAATAAACCAAAGTGAATCCAAAAACGGGATGACAGCCACCATACCGCCTCTGAAAACATCTGTGAAAATCATCAGCTTCTTTTTATCCATCCGGTCAATGACACTGCCTGCCCATGTGTTTGTAATCAGTATGGCAATCGGCCTGATCATATACAGTCCTGCGACCGCTGCAGCCGATCCTGTTAAGTTTAAGACAGATAAATTGATGGCAATCAGGTAGATCCAGCTGCCCAAATTTGATATGCCGATTCCTGTAATCAGCAGAGACGGCACTTTCCATGCATTCATTAACCCACCCCGTATAGAAGAATTATGTAATGATATCGTACCACTCTTCATCAGTTGTTTTTTCCTTCAATTGTGAATCTTCTCCAAATTTTAGTATTTTTTTCAAACGAACCTTGCTGATTCTTAATGCACAGTTTCAATACCTTTTTTTCAGACAAAAGAGAAGGTACAATAGAGCAAGAAAGGATGTGCTAAAATGGCTGTCGTTTTGCCGCATATTGAAGATGCCAACACAACGGGCTATATCCCTCCTGCTGGAGATTATGAAACATTTGAAAATGAAACGGACTATGAAGAAAAAGTAAAAGAATGGGGACTGCGCGTAAAAAAGGAGTACTGGTATAAAGAACGTACACACCAGAGACTTGTTGCGATTAAAGGATACCAGACTTTCGGTGCATCACATACAACGCTTGTCATCGAGTTTCAAGACGGAAATCTGTCTTGCATTCACCCGGCTTACCTGAAAGAAATGCAGTCGGGAAATTTCGGCAAGGAAGTAAAAGAGCCTGCTCCTGATGCTGCTCCTGCTATGAGTACAGAAGAAACTGCATTAAAGGCTCCTTCAGAACCTGCCATGACACCTTATGTCAAGCAGGCTGAACCTTCTGAAGAACCTAAAAAGCCTGCCGCTAAAAAAGCTAAGCAGCCAAAGCTTGCCCTGCCTGATGACAAGGTTCATTTCACGGCAAAAGTAAAGCAGCTGGCGCTCAGCTGGAATCATTTTAATGAAGAAAACGACGAGGTAGTGATACTCGAAGATGTCGCGATTGTTGGTGACGATGCCCTTGAAATCGGACTTGCCTGGTGCTCCCACAGCAAAACCCTGAAAAAATATGAGCTTGCAGCGGATGACATCCTGAACTTTAACGGGAAGATTGTCAAAAAAACATTGCCTAAAGGAAAAGACGTAGAAGATGAATCTATGCTGCTCGACGTTTCCGTTCCTTACAAGATCAACAATCCGTCTAAAATCGTCAAAGACTGATCAGCGCACCGTTACTGGTGTGCTTTTTTTATTTCAGCGCCTCTGCTATGGCTGATTTTTCCCGGGAGAGCTTGCAATATTTCACCTCCATTTGCGGATACTAACGTTTAGAAAAGCACGCGAGGGGTATTTATGCTACATCAATGCTTCCGACTACTAATTCAAGAGGTGACGACAAAAAGATGAGCATGAATCGTGGAATCATAACAGCAGTTGGTGCAATTGCCATTGCACAGGGATTAAAAATATTCACCTACAAACGCCTTTCAGGAAAATGGGATGTGAAGCAACTTGTCACGACAGGCGGAATGCCGAGTTCCCACTCAGCAGGCGTTGCTGCTCTTTCTACTTATGTTGCAGCTAAAAACGGGACAACTTCCATTGAAACGGCGATTGCCGTTATTTTCGGCATCATTGTGATGTACGATGCACAGGGTATCAGACGGCATACCGGCGAAATCGCCAAACTGATCAATGACATTGACGGAGAGATGGCCGTTATTTCAGAACACCTTCCCGGACTTGGCCACATTAAACGCGAAGAAGAACTGAAAGAAGTGCTGGGACACCAGCCTCTTGAAGTTGTTGGCGGAGGTATTTTAGGTGTGGTTCTTGGGTTAATCAGCGCAAAACTTGAGGATAAATAAGAAAGAGAGCAAAATCGCTCTCTTTTCTTTTTGTGAAGATTGAACTCGTTAAGAAAAACACTTACTAACATGGTTTACTTCCAACTACCACGGTTTTACTGCCAACTTTCATTCATTTACTGCTGACATAAACCGAATAACTGCCAACTTCATTGCATTCTCTGCCAGCCGGCTTCCGCTTATGCATCATCATTTCAGCTCAATTCCCGCTTCTCAATCTTCTCCCTGAGATGATCCGCCAGCTCTTCAATCTCTATTGACAGAGACTGTTTCTCCCCGTGTTTCCTGACATTAACATGGCCCCCACTCATTTCCTGATCACCAAGTATCAACATGTAAGGCACCCTGCTTTTTTGCGCCTTTCTGATTTTATAGCCAAGCTTTTCTCCGCTTGCATCTATTTGAACGCGAATGCCTCTTTCTGCAAGCTTATTTTTAACTTCTTCAGCATAGCCGCGGTGCACTTCTGCAACTGGAAGAATCACAGCCTGAACAGGGGCAAGCCACAATGGAAACACACCTGCAAAGTGTTCGATAAGAATGCCAAGAAATCTGTCAAGAGAGCCTGCAATGGCGCGGTGAATAACAACTGGCCGCTCTTTTTCATTTTTCTCGCTGATATAACTGCAGTCAAACTTTACAGGCATCTGAAAATCAAGCTGCACTGTCGCACACTGATGACTTCTCTTCATGGCATCCTTGATGTGAAAATCAATCTTAGGTCCGTAAAAAGCTCCGTCGCCTTCATTTATACGGTAAGGCATCCCCATCTCGTCCAGCACTTCCTGAAGTGCCGCTTCCGCATCCTGCCAAAGCTCATCATCCCCCATTGAATTTTCCGGTCTAGTCGAAAGCTCGACTGAATAGTCAAACCCAAGAGTACGGTAAACATAATCAATCATGTCAAGCACACTTTTCACTTCATCCTGTATTTGATCCGGACGCACGAACAAATGAGCATCATCCTGGCAGAAAGTCCGGACTCTCAGCAGCCCGTTTAAAGCTCCGCTGTACTCATGCCGGTGCACCTGCCCGAATTCTGCATATCTGACCGGCAGATCTCTGTAGGAAAAAAGCTGCTGGTTGAACATGATCATGTGTCCCGGACAGTTCATCGGCTTGAGCGCAAATGTTTCTTTATCTACATCTGAGAAATACATATTTTCGTGATAATGATCCCAGTGGCCGGATTGTCTCCATAGCCGCTCATTCATCATAAACGGGGAAGAAACCTCCTGATAGCCTGCTGCACCCTGAACTTCCCGGAGCAGCGACTGCAGCTCGCTGCGCATGATTTGACCATTTGGCAGGAAAAAGGGCATGCCTGGTGCTTCTTCAGAAAACAGGAAAAGCTCCATCTCTTTACCAATCTTGCGGTGATCCCGTTTCTTTAGTTCCTCCTGTTCTTTTTCAAACAAAACCATTTCTTTTCTGCTTGCAAATGCTGCACCGCTTATCCGCTGAAGCACATGTCCTGACTTATCACCCTTCCAGTACGAGCCAGCAACTGCATGAAGTTTAAAGGCTTTAATGGCAGAGATGGAGAGGGGTTCATTCGATATGTTCATATACTCCCCTTGTCTGCAAACTAACACACTCTCCTCGTCCATCCCACACAGCTGCTCTGCTTTTAAATACTCTCCCTTTTCTGAAAATAAAGCGATGGCTTCTTCAAGGGATAACGAAATATGCTCCCACTTTTCACCCTGTCCTAAGATGCGCTCCATTTCCGCTTCAATGTCTTTCAGTTCTTTTTCTTTTATGCTGTGCGAAAGTAGAAGCTCTGCATAAAAACCGTTCTGATGAGAAGCCTCGCCCCCAAGGACTGCTCCCGGATACAGTCTGCTGACTGCCCTTGCAAGAAGCTGTGCACTAAAATAATTGATGACCTCCTGATTTTTTTCCTTTTTCTGATTTTCCATCATAATCCCTTCTTTCGCAGAAATATAAAAAAGCGCACTCATCCCTATAGCAGGGACGAGCGCGCTTTGCCCGTGGTTCCACCCAGATTTCTGATTTAGAAAAGTGCAAGTGTCCGTTCAGCTCCGAAAGACAGATAAGAAATCCGGCGAAAAGTCCGGTTCCCGCCTTTTTCGCGGATTTTATTCTGGCAGAGGAGTTGGACACTGAAGCTGGACAAAGATGCTAGATCATTTACCCATGCTTTTCTAAAAACAGCTCGAGCGCTTTAACGCAGCGGCTGCGGCACGGCATTTCCTCCGTGCGGTTATTCTAAGGCGGTAAGTTCATGCTCCTGCGCCGGGAAGTTCTCAGCCATCCTTCCCTCTCTGTTGCGCGGTGTTCATGCCTCGTGTCCTTGTCAAAACCTATAAAATATAAAAAGCGCACTCATCCCTATAGCAGGGACGAGCGCGCTTTGCCCGTGGTTCCACCCAGATTTCCGGTTCAGAAAAGCGTAAGTGCCCACATCAATGTGCAAACCTTTATCCAAAATCTCCTAAACAACGGCTCCAGCGCTTTAACGCAGCGGCTGCGGCACGGCATTTCCTCCGTGCGGTTCAAAGGCGGTAAGCACATTTTCCGTGTTGGGAAGTTTCCAGCAGTCCTTCCCTCTCTGGCAACCGGTTAAAATGGCTCGTCTCCTTCTCATCACGTTTTCTAAATTAACATGATTTTACAATGTGACTGAAATGATTTCAACTGTTTTTTTAGTTTATGTAAAACATTTCTGATCAGTGTTGCGAATTTTTTACTGTGCCAACCAGTCTTTTCAGGTATTTTTGTCAACGGTTCTTTGCCCTCTTACAGGCAAATAAATCTCAACTTCCTCACCGTTTTCAGCAGGATGATAAGTCTCAACGATGTAAGCTTCTAAATCTCTTTCATAGCCTTGTTCTAGAGCCCAGGCTGAAAGTTCCCGGTGAAGATCTGCAATCTGTCCAAGGCTTCCCCTGACCGTCACATAATCCTGTTCCTGCATCTCCAATCGTTCCATATTCTCCGGATGCTGATCATCTACAAGCATGCCTGCAAAAAAATAGCCTTCCAAATGCTGGTCATCCCTCTTTGGCTCATAAAAAGCGGCTTCAGTCGCTGGTTCACAGCCTATTGTTTTCAGCTGTTTCAGAAATTTCCCGGCAAGTTCAGGAACCTCACTCCCAAAATCAGCAAAAGCTCCAAATCCGTGCATTCCCGCAGCTTTAAACGTTTTCCTCACTCTTTTCATTCCAATCCCCCTGAATATTCGTTTTTTATCTTATTCCATTTCTCCCGGATTCTGCAGATTCCTCCTGCGAACCTGCTTTTTCTCCTTTTTTCAAACTAAAAAAGACGCATTTCTGCGTCGTTTTTTCCGGCTAGGAAGCCAGATGCGTTTCAAAATTTTTATAAAGGATATACCGCTGAAGACCTCTTGTCTGCTCGAATGCCATTGCGGCGCGCTCTTTGGCTTCGCTCGTTTTCCCTTGTTTTTCTGCCATTTCTGCAAGAATGCTGTTTTTCATCCAGCCTTCCGGCAGCCTGTCTGCATGCTCTTTGGCTTCTTTAAATTTTCTGCTTTCAGCTGCAATCAGTCCCTCATAGTAGGCCCTGTATGCCGGAGCTTTAATCAGATGGACGTGTTTATTCGCTTCGGACGGCTGCTGTTTATATAAAGCATAAGTCGTTTGAATCAACGCCCGGCGCTCTGAGTTTTTATATTTTGACTGGAATTTTTCCATTGCCTCTTCGGCTTCAGCATCCAGGTTGTTCGCGATAGCATAATAAAACTGATACATTGGATTACTCTGATGCTTGAGAATATATGATTCAGACTTCCGGATATCCTTTGAAAACAGGACCGGACTTATCTGGACATACATGTACCACCCCATTGACAGAGTAAGCAGTAATCCAATCAGGTAAATAGGCGCTTCGAAAAATCCGAGTAAAAAGCATCCGAGAAAGATAACCGTATAAAAAATGATGTGCTGTTTCAACATTGTGCCTCCCCTTTATGTACACTAGCTTCATCATAAAGTGTGACGGAAAGGGAAGCAATAGCATTTATTCCAAAAATCGAATGAGTTCCCGGTTGAACTTTTCCAGTTCATCATAGAAAAGGCCATGACCGCTGTATTTAAACGGAATGAGTTCAGAATCAAGTATGCCTTTATGCATCAGCTCTGCGAATACAAACGGGCAGATTTGATCTTTCATCCCGTGGAAAATAGCTGCTGGAACAGTAATTTTTCTTAAATCCTCTCTCAAATCCTCATCACGGAGGGACTCGGCTGTCTGTGCCGTCCCATGTCCGGACGCATCAAGCCCAAGGCTCTGGAACCAGTTTTTAAAGCTTTCTGAAATGTACTTGGCGAAAAAAATCTGCCCGAATCCTGTCAGCATGTCCGGTCTGTCGGTATAGGTCTGCTGAATCAGTTTTGTGACCTCAGATCTTGGCATTCCATACGGATAGTCAGGCCGCTTTGTAAAGGATGGAGCCGCTGCCCCAAATAGGGCGAGCTTTCTGACTTTGTAACCTGAATGCCTCGCCATATACCTGATGGCAATGGCACCGCCCATAGAAAAACCGCCCAGTACAATGTCTTTTAGCTGGAGGGTTTCAATAACGGCCTTAACGTCATCAGAAAGCCGATCATAGGAATAACCAGTATAGGGTCTGTCTGATTTTCCAAATCCACGCAGGTCGATGAGAACGCACCTGTAACCAAGCTTAGGAAGCTGACCCAGCTGATATTCGTACATCCTGTGGTCAACCGGCCAGCCGTGGATTAAAAATATCACCTGGCCATCACTTGGCCCCACATCTTCTACGAAGATCTTTACAGCATCATCCGTCTGAATAAAATATCCCATGTTTACTCCTTTCCCGGCTACGAGAAATACCCTTTTTCCTCATTTTCCAGTGCGATATGACTTGGATAGTTCTGCTCTGTCATCGTAATCCAGTCGGCAACTTCCTGAAGCATTGCCTGAACCTTTTCCCGCGGCAGTCCTTCTTCGGCTGCCCGGTACCAGATATCCTCCATGATGGTGCTTAAATTTCTCGGATAAGAAACTTGATCATATCTGAGAACGTAGCTCAGGATCGGCTCAGCATCCCTTCCTCCCTGTTCTGTTTGGGATGAGTGCCTGACAAGCCATCCCTCCTCATTCCGGATCAGAGTATACTTGTCGCTTTTGCCCCATTTGCGGGTGAACACATTTAGATAAAACGTCTCGCCCAGTGTCTGATCACACGGTTCATCATTCGCCTGCTGATTATTTAAATAATTCAGGAGTTCCTGAACAGGCCGGATGTGCTGGTAAAACTGGGGATCTCCCGGTGTCATTTTGCGCAGCCGGACTGTTTTCTTCAAGTGTTTTGGTTTTGGATTCAGGGAGAGATACAGAGAGTGGGCGGCTATTCCCATTTCGTCATAAATTTTCTCAATATGACGGTACGACTGAACCTGTCTTTCTTCTCTGGACAGCGAAAGAAAGTGCAGGATTTCCTCAAGCTTAGATTGAATCCTGTTTTTCAGCTCTTTCTGTTCGGCACTTAATTCTACTTTCATTCAGTTACCCTCCTAACTAGCAGCAGCCCTCTACCAGACATCTCTGCTGAATTTCAAATCAACCGTTTCTCTCTGATGGATGTAAGGTTCATAGTTTGAATCACCGATTTCCGCAGAAAGAAAAACAATTTTATTTTCCTTGCTGTAAAGCTTTAGATTCGCTGGCTGCAACGTTTGTGAAAAGGTTTCGCCGTTTTCATCCGCCGCCTCTATTTTAATGACATCGACCCGGATATCGAACTCTTCCGGATTCGAAAGCCTCAGCCTGAACTGAAATTTACTGCCGTCTTCTGGATCCAGACGGATGCCTTCAAGTCGGCAGCCTGCCATTTTCCTGTTTCTGCGTTCATCATCTGCAAGCTGATTCACGTGTCTGACTGCCTGCTCGCATATTTTCACAAGAAATGTGCCGGTCTGTTTTTCTATTTTAAAGACATCTCTCGCGTTTTCAAGAAACTCATAAAGCCTGTCCAGGTCATTCAATTTGAAGGATATCTGGTTTGGATTGATTGCGCCCTTCATCTCTTTGTAATCGAATGAAGGCGTCAGGATTGCCGTGTACTTTTTGTTTAAGATCCAGCATGCTCCCATTTCATTCAGGCAGGCAGGGCTCTTGTAATAATGGTCAGACAGCACATAGATAACCCACGAATTTCCGCTCAGTTTTTGATGGAGATAATCATAAATATCCTCATCGTTAGGAATGTGATAGCCGGGATACGAACTGCAGACAATATTCGGCACCTTGATCATTGTCAGCAGATTTACAAGCTCTCTGACATATGCCTCATCACGGTGCGCATGGCTGATAAAAATGGTATCAATCAAATGCAGTGTCTCCTTCCTCCTAAACTCTTACATGCAGTCTTCTTGACATTCTATTCATGTTTTCCGGCAGATATGAACGGAATTGGACATGCCCGGAACAGTAAAAAGCACTCCCCGGTAAAAGGGGAGCGCACATGTTTCGCACAGATTTGATGATTTTTGGAGATAAAGCTCAGAATTTGACCGACCGGCGGTTTGTTTTTACAATTTTCCTTCTTTTTTACAATTTTATGAAACAATGATTCTCTTCCCTTCGTCTCATGCATGTATAACGAAATAAAGGGGAGAGAAAGAATGAAAAAATGGAAAGTTGTATCAGCATCTGTCGTAACCGCCGCAGCTCTATGGATGTCAGTGCCTCAGGCAAGTGCACAGGAAAATGTGCCATACATCTTCACACTTCCTGAATCAGGTATCATCAAAGAAGGAGCAAGAGGAGAAAATGTGAAAATCCTTCAGCGCGGCTTGAACGAAGCAGCAGAAGCTTCACTCACAGTAGACGGCGTTTTCGGGCCGAAAACAACCAATGCCGTATTCTTTTACCAGAAAGCAAAAGGCCTGAAGGCAGATGGCGTTTATGGCACCAACACTCACAAGGCATTGTCCATTGACGTCAATACCTTCGGACTGCCGAATACTGTACTAAAGCTTGGAAGCAAAGGCAGCGATGTCCTGAAACTTCAGCAGGGATTGAATGATATCGGTTCAGGACTGACTGAAGACGGCATGTACGGAGAAAAAACAAAAGCGGCCGTCCTGAAATTCCAGCAGCGCTTCCCTGATCTAGCCGATGACGGAATCTATGGCCCTAAAACGCGCAGCGTGATGGAGAAGGTATTAAATGACTAATAGCTGAGAAAGCAGAAACTCGTATTCTGCTTTTTTTTGATAATAAAATGAACAGAAAAAAAGCCTCATTCCAGAGGCTTTTTCAGGTACTAGCAAATATAAGCAGAACCGACGATGATCAGCAAAATGAATAGAACAACAATCAATACAAAGCTGCTTCCTAATCCGCCACCGCAATGAACCGGGTAAGAAGGATAAGAAGGATATGAACATCCGCAGTCATAACCGTACATGAATCAAACACCTCTTCATTTTGTTTTTCTTTACATCCTTACATTATGAGGTAGGTGGATGTCCTGTATGTGCATTCGCCCATTTTTCTTAAAAAGCTTTTAAAGTAAATTTTTGAAAACATTCTCCTGTTCAAGCACCTTCACAAAACCAAGCTTTTCATAAAAGGCTTTTGATCCCTCATCGTTCATGGTGACAAGATAGGCAGACTCTGCCCCGAGCTGCGCCGCTTCCTGCAGCAGGCACTTCATGAAGGAAGAACCATAGCCCATCCGCTGATATTCATCGAGAATGGCTACTTCCTCAATCTTTGCAAGACCTGTTACAGGGGAAAGATACAATTCAGCACTTCCGATTGGAATGCCTTTTTCATAGCAGACGTAAAGACGCACAGTCTTTTCCATATAATACGGCTTTTTGCGCTGGAGCTTGGATTTTGCAAATGAAGCACTTATATGGCGGGCATCGTACAGCTCCATAGCAAAACATGCATCCTGCAGCACATCTCCTTCTCCGAGCTTTGTCATGACCCTTGAACATGATTCAATTTCTTCAAGCGTATGAAAATAATACAAGTCCAGATCGCAGTAATACTCTTCTTCATGCAGGTAAGACCGGGTCCTTTTGTCTACCCTGCTGTTAAACGGCAGCTTTACATGGACAAAGCTCCTGTTCAGGGCTGATTTGGAGTGTGCCAGCACTTCTTTTAACAGAATCGGGTGATAGGGTGTCGTCATTTTGGCAAAATGATGACTGTACATGCCTTTTAATGCATCGTCTGTATACGCTTTGTAAAGGGCCGTTTTTTTGACCTTGCAGAACAATTGCAAATACTCATCTTCTGCGGCATCAAGCACCTTTTCGAAATTGACGGCCTTATTCATTCATCGGTTCGAAATATTCAATCCATTCCCCGTCTGGCCCTTTGAAGAACAGATATTTCGCTCCATTCGGCAGAGTTGTTATTTCATCATAAATCAGCTCTGCTCCTAATTCCTTCAGCCTTTCCTCTTCCCCTTCAATTCCGCTTACCTTAAGGGCAACATGATGAACCTTTCCTTCTGCAGGAAGATCAGGGTTGTACCCTTCTATCAGTTCAACAATAATGGACCCCTCCACACCTAAAAATGCCAGTTTCATGTTTCCGTCTGTATGTAAAAAGCGGTCAAGCAGCTGCAGACCTGCAACCTGCTGATAAAATTCAATCGATTTCTCAATATCTCTTACTTGTATTCCCACATGTTCAAATCCTTTGACTGCCAAAGTGATTCACTCCTATTCTCAGATGATGTTTCGATTATACCAAATCTTCTGCTAAATTCCTTTGATTTTCTGTACATTCAGCATCAGAAAAAACGGCAAAAACTTCCTCAGCACATTCAGCGCATCAAAACTGTATACATTTTGTATAAGTTTTGTTTATATTTAATTCAGGACATTCGTCCAACAATAAAACAAAAAAGAGGAGTGGAAAAATGAGAAAGATTTTTTCAGTAGTAGCAGCAATGGTTTTATTATTGGCATTTGGAGCAGGTGCTTCTGCAGCAGAGAATGACGCAATGGTCAGAATCGTTCACGCTTCTCCGGATGCTCCTGCAGTTGATGTTGTTGTCGACGGCAAAACAGTTGTTGAAGGTGCTGAGTTTAAAGCGGCAACCGACTACATGATGCTTCCTGCTGGCGACCACAAGGTTGAGATCTTCGCAGCGGGCACAGTTGCTGACGGAAAGCCTGTTATCTCAGCAGATTTAACAGTTGAAGCCGGCAAAGCCTATACAGCAGCAGCAATCAACACACTTGATTCTCTTGAGCTGAAAGTTCTTAACGACGATCTGAATGTAACAGAAGGAAAATCAAAAGTGCGCGTTGCCCACTTTTCACCTGATGCACCAGCAGTTGATGTAGCTGTTAAAGGCGGAGACGTCCTTTTCCCTGGAGCTGAATTTAAAGGTGTTACAGATTACTTGGAAGTAGACCCTGGCTCATATGATCTTGAAGTAAGAGGCGCTGGAACAGAAGATGTAGTCCTTGACCTTGCAGGAACAGAACTGAAAGCTAATATGTCCTACACAGTCATTGCTGTTGGACTTGCAGGCGGAGAGCCAGCTCTTGAAGCACTTGTCCTTGCTGATCCGGCGATGATGCCTTCTGAAATGCCGAAAACAGGAATGGGCGGAACATCTGAAGCTGAAACAAACTACCTGCCAGTCGCAGCAGCAGCTATCCTTGGATTAGGTGCTTTGATGGCATATGGAATCAAGAAAAAAGCAAGCAGTCATTAAATCGGCAGCCCTGATTCTCCTTTTGGCCGGATGTGCACAGACTGGCGAAAACGCCTCACCGGATAAAAAAGAAACTAGGCCAGAACAAGCCTCAGCCGTCTCCGTTTCAGCTGAGACGGCACCTGTTCAGTCAAAACCTATACAGCAAACTAAAACCGAAGGAATCAGCCCAAACCGTATTTCTATCCCTTCCCTTAATATTAGTGCGGGCGTAGAATCTGCCGGCCTGACTGATGACGGGATTATGGAACTTCCTTCAAATGACGAGATCACAGCATGGTACGAAAACGGCGCAATGCCAGGCGAGCAGGGAAACGCTGTTATTGCAGGGCATGTAGACAACAAAACTGGC
This sequence comes from Metabacillus mesotrionivorans, assembly GCF_052171315.1. Taxonomy (NCBI): domain Bacteria; kingdom Bacillati; phylum Bacillota; class Bacilli; order Caryophanales; family Bacillaceae; genus Metabacillus; species Metabacillus mesotrionivorans. The sequence continues at coordinate 576,419 of NZ_JBQMFF010000002.1, forward strand.
CCGTCAGTGTTTTTTAATCTCAAAGAGATCAACACTGGAGATGAAATCATCGTCTCCGGAGAGAATGGCGAAACGCTGACATTTGTTGTACAGGAAATCAATTCGTATCCGTATGATGATGCTCCTCTTCCCGCTATTTTCGGGTTCAGTCAGCAGAGAAAGCTGAATCTGATTACATGCACAGGCGAATTTGACCGGAAGAAGAAGACGCATTTGGAGAGGCTGGTTGTGACCGGGGTTTTAAAAGAAGAAAGCTAGAGTTATGAACTTGCAGAATTGACGTCTGTATGAAAACCCGAACCGATTAATCGGTTCGGGTTTTCTCTGTATTTCAGCTTCATTTGTGGCACCATTCCGCAGAGTGCTGCCACTTTTCTTCATGTCTTCCCTTTGTTTGCGGCGCCACTACCCAGAGTGCTGTCACTTTCTTTCATGTCTACCCTTTGTTTGTGGCGCCACTACCCAGAGTGCTGCCACTTTCTTTCATGTCTACCCTTTGTTTGTGGCACCACTACCCAGAGTGCTGCCACTTTTCTTCATGTCTTCCCTTTGTTTGTGGCGCCACTACCTAGAGTGTTGCCACTTTTTCTCATGACTGCACTTCATTTGTGGCGCCACTACCCAGAGTGCTACCACTTTTCTTCATGTCTTCCCTTCATTTGTGGCGCCACTCTCCAGAGTGCTGCCACTTTTCTTCATGTCTTCCCTTCATTTGTGGCACCACCCTCCAGAGTGCTGCCATTTTTCTTCATGTCTTCCCTTTGTTTGTGGCGCCACTACCCAGAGTGCTGCCACTTTTCTCCGTGTCTACACTTTGTTTGTGGCGTCACTACCCAGAGTGCTGCCACTTTTCTTCATGTCTTCCCTTCGTTTGTGGCGCCACTACCCAGAGTGCTGCCACTTTTTCTCATGACTGCACTTCATTTGTGGCGCCACTACCCAGAGTGCTGCCACTTTTCTTCATGTCTTCCCTTCGTTTGTGGCGCCACTACCCAGAGTGCTGCCACTTTTTCTCATGACTGCACTTCATTTGTGGCGCCACTACCCAGAGTGCTGCCACTTTTCTTCATGTCTTCCCTTTGTTTGTGGCGTCACTACCTTTTCTGTCAGTTCTTTTTGTTCTATTTTTTGAAAATTAACAATTGTCCTAAAAATGTTAAAATGATTCCGATCTTCTTTTTTATACTCTTCCTTTTACTCAGCAGCCAAAACCCTCCTTGCAGACTTAAAAACCAGCAAGATAAAAAAGAGCATGCATGCAGTGCCGATCAGGGCAAGTGAAACAGCGGGGACTGACATAAATGTGAAGATAACACTACCGGCAACAACCAGGTAAAGAAGGCCGAGCATTTTTTTCACATAAGCTTCAGGGAATTTTCTTAGCTGCATGGAACCGGCCGGCGTACCGATCATAGCACCTGCAATAAGCAGCGCGCCGTGTGTGTAATCCAGTTCCGCTCCGCTGTATAAATAAGAGCCTATTCCTGACAGGACAATAACGGATGCTGCGGCAATGCTTGTTCCAATCGCCTTATTCAGTTCAATATCTCTAAAATTCTTTAACAGAGGAGTCATAACAAATCCTCCGCTGACTCCCATCAGTGAAGAAACGGCACCGGTAAGAAGTCCGATCATTGGAACTGATCCCTTCTTCGGCTTCTTTACCTCTTTCACCCTCCTTAAAAATTGATACGAAAACCATCCTAAAATCCCTATATAAGCAAGTGAAATGACAGCTGAGGCTGAATGAACCTCCTCGAGCAGGCGGACTGCCGGGGCAGTGGAAACTGCCCCAATCATGCCGAACAGTCCAAGCCTTGCCGCTAAAGAGACATGTATATGTTTAAGACGGAAATGCGTAATCGTTCCAGTTATCGTTGAACCCATTGTCAGCATGAGAGACAAAATGACGGCTTGACTTGGATCATACCCAAGGATTAACAGCACCGGTGTAAGAATAATTCCTCCTCCAATACCGAAAAATCCAGACATGATACCAATTGCTGCTCCCCCTGCGAGAAATAAAATGGTTTCCATTTCACGCCACAACCTTTCTCTTTCATTGTATCTCTCTCATCTTTATAATAGAAATAAATAAATACAATGCAGTTTATTACGTTTTATAATTAACGGAGGGTGCCATGCAGCTAGAATGGATTCGAACCTATGTAACGCTTGTACAGCTTCGCCACTTTACAAAGACAAGTGAATTTCTTAATCTTTCACAGCCTACAATCAGTATTCACCTGAAGAAACTGGAGGACTTTCTCGGAACTAGTTTAATAAAAAGATCGGCACCAAACCGGCCATTTGAATTAACGGATGCGGGAAGGCACGTTTTTGAAGAGGGGAAAAAAATGCTTGAGATCAGCATGGCCATCGAGCGGATAAAAGAGAAAAACAACGAGGTTTTGTTAAAACTGGGAGCAACGCATACAGTCAGTGACGTCCTCCTTCCTGATTTTGTTAAAAAAATTAAAACCATCTATCCGCATGTGCGCCTTCAGCTCACCATCAAAAATCATGAACAGATTGTTGACGGGCTTAAGCAGCACAAGCTTGACCTTGCCCTCGTTGAAGGAAAAAGAGGACTAGAGCCATTTAAAGTGAACGTTATCAGCAGGGATGAACTGCGGTTTTATGCCAGTCATCACATTTCAATCAGGACTTCTCCTCTCCTCCTCAGAGAGAGAGGTTCAGGCACAAGAGAATACGCTGATCAATTTCTTCTGTCTGAGAGAATCGATCCTGTTGAAGTTATTGAGGCAGGCAGCCACTATCTCATTAAACAGCTGGCAGTAAGAGGGCTTGGTGCAGCGTTCCTTTCCCATTCGATGGTCAAAGATGAAGTAGAAAACGGAAAGCTCGTTCCTCTCGAATCTCATGTTGTCTACCGGCCGTTTTATGCTGTTCATGATGAAATCGCTTCAGCTCCGTTCATAGAAGAACTTCTTCCTTTGCTTCTATATTCATAACTGACTTTTGAAGACGCAAAAAAACCATCAGGACCGGAGAATGACATCTCCGGCTGCTGATGGTTTTCGTCACTCTAAAGCACTTTACTGCAAAAGCTTCCTTACTGGAAAAGCCCTAAAAATTTTCCATATCCCTCTTTTTCAAGTTCTTCCTTTGGAACAAATCTGAGAGCAGCTGAATTAATGCAGTATCTTAAGCCGTTTGGACCCGGGCCGTCGTTAAACACATGGCCTAAATGAGAATCCGCAGATTTGCTTCTTACTTCCGTACGGATCATAAAATGAGAGAAATCCTTTTTCTCGACAATTTCATAATCTGACAGCGGGCGTGTAAAACTCGGCCAGCCGCAGCCTGCATCGTATTTGTCTGTTGAACTGAAAAGAGGTTTTCCAGAGACGATGTCCACGTAAATGCCCTCTTGTTCATTGTCGTAGTATTCATTCTGAAAAGGACGCTCAGTTCCGTTGTTCTGGGTAACTTCGTACTGGATCGGCGTAAGTTTTTCTTTCAGGCTGCTTTTATCCCAGTGTTCTTTAATATACGCATCGCGGCCTGAGCCTTTGCGGTACTGATTATAGCGAACCGGACTTTTTTGGTAGTAGTCCTGGTGGTATTCCTCTGCTTCATAGAAAGGCTTTGCCGGCAGTATTTCCGTGACAATGGGCTTTTTGAAGCGGCCGCTTGCTTCAAGTTTTTGTTTTGATTCTTCAGCAAGCTGCTGCTGCCTTTCATTATGGAAGAAAATGACTGTTCGGTAAGAATCCCCGCGATCAAAGAATTGGCCTCCGGCATCTGTCGGATCAATTTGCTGCCAGTATAATTCAAGCAGGCGCTCATATGGAAAAATGTCAGGATTAAATGTGATCTGCACAGCTTCATAGTGGCCTGTAGTTTCACTGCAGACTTCTTCATAAGTTGGATTTTCTTTATGGCCTCCTGTATAGCCGGAAACGATTTTTTCAATGCCCGGCAGTTCATCAAACGGCTGCACCATGCACCAGAAGCATCCTCCTGCAAAGGTAGCGAGTTCATATGTTTTTTCAGTCATCCTGTTTCCTCCTCCTGCACTGTTCCGTCACTTCACCGGCCACGCAGTCAGAACTGCGTTTAGTGCCGGGATTGTCCGTTATTAAGTATCATTATATCATTTTCACTTCATAATCCCAGAATTCTGCTCTCTGATACGGTTTTCCTTGACAAGACAGACACGTTTCTTTACATTAAAATTATTTAAGCAGATGAACAGTCTGATTTCAGCTGTTTCCCCCGGAGGTTTTGCAGTGAAAAAACGCGAAGAAAAAATGTATGATTTAGAGTCGCTCATGAGAAGCATTTTCCGCCAGCTTCGGAATGAGATAAACGTTGTCCTCGGCAGCGTTCTTTCAAGGAATGAATTTATTATTTTAAAGTCATTAAAAGAAAATGGTCCTCAGAATGCGTCCAACCTGGCAAAAGAGCTTGATGTTTCCGCAAGCCATATAACGGCTGTAACAGACTCCCTGCTTTTGAAAGCGTTAATTACACGGAAAAGGTCCCCTAATGACCGGAGAATTACGCTGATCGATTTGACCGAAGACGGGCAGACTGTTTTAAGTGAACTGGAAAAAAAGAAGACAGAGTATTTTTCCGAAAGATTCGACTGTTTTACCGATGATGAACTGCAAAATCTGATTCAGCTTTTCGGAAAACTCGACCGGACAAAATCGTGATACATAGTCCTTCCTCCTTCTGGAAAAAATAACTTCACCGACAGAAGGAGGTCCTTTTATGACTGCACCATACTTATGCCCGAACTGCAAAACAAACCGCACGCGCTTTAATTTAATTGAACAGACGCCAAAGTCCGTCAAGCTGGATCCCCAGACAGGCGATGTCATTCAGGAATTTTCTCAGGAAGCTCTCGATCCGTTCCATCTCGCCTATAAAGGGCCGCATTATAAAGTGCAATGCGGTGTATGCGGACTGATTGAAGATGAACTGACGTTTGTAAAGCTTGCCGAATTAAACCAGAACTAAAAAAACGCTTAGAAATAAGCGTTTTTTTGTGCATTTAATCATTTTGTTTTCTCTGTGCATAAGAAAATATTGGATCTCTGAGCGTAAATTCATAGCTTTCTCCATCCACAATACCGACTGTTTTGCTGCTGTCATATAAATCAAGGAGAAATTGTGCCATTTCCTGTGCCGTATGGAATTTCCGCATGGATTGACTGTAGCTGAAGTCCTCAAGGTCCATGGAGCGCTTTGCAAATTCTGTTTCTGTTGCTGCCGGGGCAAGTACTTTAGCCTGCATCTTTGCGCCTTTTCCTTTCAGTTCCTGAGCCATTCCTTCAGTAAAGGCACTCACATAAAATTTTGTCGCGCAATAGGTCACAGCACCTTCTACAATGGTATAGCCGCCTGCAGATGATATATTCAGAAGCTGAGCTCCCTCGCTGGATGAGTAGTCTCTTGCAAACAGGGTGGAAAAAATCGTCAGAGCCTGTATATTAAGCTGCAGCATTGTCTCTATTTTTTCCAGGTTCTGCTCCCCTACAGAGGCAAAATTTCCAAAGCCTGCGTTGTTGACCCATGTTTCAAGGTCATATTCCTTTAAACTGTCGTAAAAAGACCGTGCATGTTCCGGAACAGATAAATCTACAGGTCTAATCACTGTTTCAAGCTCAGGATTTATTTTGTGTACCTGATTTTTTAATTCTAGAAGCTGATCTTCTCTTCTTGCAGCAACAATCAGATGTTTTCCTCTTCTGGCAAACGCAAGTGCGGCTTCGTACCCAATTCCTGAACTGGCACCTGTAATGACTGTATATTTCATGCATTTCTCTCCTTTATAACAAACTTCTCTATAAACCCCTCAATAATTTTTACTACCTTTTCAGGTTCCTCTATCATTCCCATATGCCCGCTGTTTTCAAGGATAATTTCAGTAACATGGTCGCCCTTATGCAAAAAGGTTTTTTCAGGCGGTACAATCTGATCTTTTTTGCCGGCAATAAGCAGGACTGGCAAGTCTTCATTTTGAAGGACTTTTTGCCTGTCCGGACGGTTTTTCATCGCGTGCAGCGCGCCTGCAGCCCCGGTTTCAGGTGTTTTATATCCAATCTGCCTCACCGTCTCCATTTCTGCATGGAACGGCTCCTGATTTTCTGAAGCAAACAGCTTTGGCACTAAATCATCAATAAACCCTTTTAGTCCCTCTTGTTCAATTCTCGCAATGCCTTTTTCCCGGCCCGCTTTCCCGTTTTCATCATCCGGGAGCGCCGTTGAATGCAATAGCCCGTAGGAATGGAGCATGTGAGCATATTTTTCAGCAAATGCAAGTGTGATATATCCTCCAAGCGAATGTCCAATCATTGTGACTTTCTCGATTTCAAGGACGTCAAACAATTTGGCCAGATCATCCGCCATTGACGTGATGCTGAATTCATCCTTCACTGTGCTTGAATGTCCGTGTCCTCTTAAGTCACAAGCGATGACTCTGTACTTCTCTGAGATATCCGGTATGATTTTGTTAAAATATTCCCTGCTTCCGCAAAACCCGTGAAGCAGCACGATGCAATGGCCCTCGCCATCATCTGAATAAGATAAAGATACGTCTCCGATATTCTGTTCATAATTTGCCATGCGATTCTACCTCCGGATTTAGACATCAACCCTATATTTTCCCTTCAAAGATTAAATTAAAACCACATTCACATCCCTTTTTTGTGACAATCACCCATCTCCTTTCATATGTTAATGACGAATGAATAGATGGGAGTGCGCGCTAATGAACGAACCGACTAAGTATGCCGAAAAAGCGATGATGTATGACCTGCTTGCCTGCTACTATAAATATACAGACCCGCAGAAGCATGTCATGTATTATCAGAAACATTTAAACGCGATGCAGAAATGGATGTACAGCATGCAATATCAGGCAGCCTCGCGAGTTCCGCAGGGAGGCCAGCTTGAGCCTGGGATGTCACGGGTAAGAGTCATCCATGCTTCACCTGATGCCCCGGCAGTTGATATTTATGTGAATGGAAAACTGACCCTTCAAAATGTAAAGTACAAGGAAATCAGCGACTACCTGAAGCTTCCGACCGGCCAGTACCGCGTTGATGTTTACCAGGCAGGAACGACGAACGGTCCGGTTCTGAGTGAAATGTATATGCTCCTGCCGGGCATCACGTATACAATCGCTGCCGCCGGAAACCTGAACTCCATCAGGCTGCTTCCATTTGTGGATAAAACGTTTGTGCCTGCAGGAGAAGCAAGCGTGAAATTTGTCCATCTTTCACCTGATGCACCTGCCGTTGATATTGCGGTTAAAAACGGGGATATTCTCTTTAAAAATGTTCAATTTACGCAGGCAACCAAAAACGTGAAAGTGCCTCAGGGAAAATACGATCTTGAAGTGCGTGTTGCCGGGACAGACAATGTCGTGCTGACGGTTCCAAAAGTACAGCTTAAAAATGATACAGCCTATACGATCTTTGCCGTTGGCTTTGCTAATGGGACACCTGAGCTCGAAGCACTTGCTGCAATTGGATAAAAATGTTTAACGTCATGTAAAGATGATAAGCCAATGTAAAAAGCATGTTCATTTTCTGTAAAATCCCTATTTTTCCTCCCCAAATCGATTATGATGAGGTTGACCAGCAGGATTGCAGGTTAAAAATCTCATTCAGATAGGTTACAAGGGAGGAAAAAGAAAATGAAGAAAGACATGCTATTAAAAGTTGGGGCTTCTTTATTGGCTATCTCATTAATGACTGCTTGTAACGACACAGAAACTGACGCACCTGAAGAAGACAACATGGAAGAAACAGAAGGCACGGAAGAGGAAACAACTACTGAAGAGGGTACTGAAGAAGAAACAACTGAGGAAGAAACAACTGAAGAAGCACCTGAAGAGGAAGAAAGCACTGAAGAAGAAGGACAATAATTTTACGATAAGCAAAAAGGAGGCTCACAGCCTCCTCTTTGTCCGTTAATTATTTTTCTGAGCTTTCTTTTTTTCATCCTTTAAATGAAGAGTATAAACCGAAGCACTTAGGAATACAGCACAGTACGATACGTTCATAAATACTTCATTGTACTTTTCCTCTGCATAGGCAAAGTACGCCATTCCCCCGAAACACATAGAAATCATCAGCCCCGCTGCGCTGATCATCAGAAAAAGATCCTTCAACCTTTTCACCTCTTATCCTCTTTTATCTCCTGGTCAATAATTTTGACCTGTTCGTTTTCGCAGGCCACTGTATAGGAAGCTTTTAACATCTGTTCCGAAGGCTTTCCGCCAGTTTTTGGCTGCACGGTTATGTCTGCATGCACGATAATGTCCTCGCCGGATGTTTCTGTTGTAATTGTCTCAATTGACATAGATGAAAAACGGTTAAACTGCTCTTTAAATGCTTCATAGGTCAATTCTGACTGCAGTTCGCTTCCAAGCAGAGAATAGGCCGTTACATAGTCGTGGAAGTCAAGACTCTCTATGTAATAGCTGACCAGATAATCGGCCGTTTCTGACTTTTTATTTTCACTCATTTCCCCTGAATCGTCAAGACCTGTATATGCAGGCAATGACTGCATCGGATTTTGCGCCCATGTTTTTGCGATCGGCAAAATATCCTCAATCGGTATGCTGAAGCCAATTTCCCCGTCTTCCATTCTCGCAGAGTTCATGCCGATAACATGTCCGGTTTTACGGTCAATAAGAGGCCCTCCGCTGTTTCCCGGAGCAATAGGTGCCGATATTTGATGTACGCCTTTATACGTGTATGGAGGAAGATCAAAATCTCTGTTTGTTCCGCTGATAATACCCGTTGTTACCGTGTTTTGAAACCCTAAGGGACTTCCAAGAGCCAGAATTTCCTGTCCCAGTTCAGCATCAGATTTTTCTGCTATGCGGACCGGCTCCTGCCCTTTAAGCCCCTCCACTCTTACTAAAGCAACATCTGTTTCAGTGCTGATGCCAATAACCTTCCCGTCATAGCCCTTCGCATCCGTCGTTCTCACTTTGACTTCGTCTGTCCCGGCAACCACATGCGCATTTGTGAGAATGTCGCCTTCCTTGTTGAAAAGAAATCCTGATCCAACTGTTCCATCTGCAAGCTCAACCATTACTGTTTTTTTCTGCGTTTCCCTGATAATTTCCTTTAAATCAAGCTGCATTTCTTCCTTTTTTGATTCACGCAGAATAGAAGACTCAGAAAAGATTTTTTCTGCAGCATCACTTTTTATTTGAACATATCCTGCTGCCCCTGCTGAAAAGATAAGGAGTGACAGCGAAATGCTGATAATCCAATTCTTTTTCATAGACGTTCCTTTCTTACTGGTGCTTAGTTAGCGTGTTTTTGCCTGCATGCCATGTCATGCGTTCAATTGCAAACGAAACCTTTTGTTTCACTCCGTATGAGATATGTGAGTAATCAGCTTCTTCACCAGGCCTAAGTTCATTTGGAAACACATTTGTTTTCCCCTTTTCAATAAGAGTTCCTTCTTCATTTCTTACAGTAAAATAAATCGTAATGGACTGAACTGGAGCAGCTGAAATGTTTTTCACTTTCCCGGTAATATGTGCATCGCCAAATTCGTCCTGTTCCACTGCGGGATTCGACGTTTTCAGGACTTTGTCTGTCCGTTCCTTCTCCTCATTTGCTGCAATGGCTATCTGTTTCAGCCTGTTTTGTTCAGCCTGTTCAAAATGGGTCCGCTCAGAAAGAATCTTCTCCTTTAAGGAAAGAAGTTTTTCATTGTCCCCGTCATATTGCAGGGCCTTATCTACAGACACAATAGCTGAATTAAATTGCTTTTCTTCAAGATCTTCTTCTGCAGCTGATGAACCGATCAGAACCATTTTGGCCTTTATCTGTTCTTTCACTTTACCTGCTTCTGCTGCATCTAAAACAGTCACTTCCTTGAGCTTTTCAGAAAGCTCCTCAATCGTGTTAAGCGTTTCTATATCTTTTTTCACTTCGGCTACTGTCACATTTCTGTCTGCCTGTTCGAGCTCAGCTTTAAGTTTTGCATACAGAGGAGAAGAATGTCCGCTGAACATTTTTGACAGCACGGCTATTTGCTTTGCTGCCTGTTCCAGATTTCCTTTTTGGATATGAGCATTAATCTGATGGAGGTCTTCTTTATGCTGAAGAACCCCGAGAATCAATTCTTTTTCCTGTTCGAGAATCCGGTAGTCTTCTCTGAGGGCAAGTCCTTTATCTGCAAAAACAAGTGCTTTCTCATACTCACCTGCAAGAGCTGTCTCTTCAGCTTTTTGCTGATAGGCGATCACTTTTTCATTAATCGAAGCCTCATGCTTATCCGCTGCCGTAAGCAGCATCCAAACAAGCCCGATGCTTGCAGCTGGAAGAATAATCAGGGCACGCTTGGATATCCGGTAATGCTTCCATTCCTGCTCATTCATAAATACTTTTTTTCCGCAATATGGACAATAATTCGAAAGTGGATCTATTTCTTTTTCACCGCAATGATGACACTCCATGTCCGGCCTCCTATTCTGAGTACAGACGTCTTATTTCGACTGGATCTCTATTAAGTATACATGGTTCGCTCTTTTCGCTCTACTTTCGTCCGTGCGGCGAAGCTTTATGATTGCAGGCCTATTTTACTAATATCAAGGTCCGTGGGGCAGCTTCTTCCCCTTGTATTCTTTCTATCACTGATACGGCTGACCGCAGCTCAGCCTGACCGGTGTCAATTGACTCATTTTTTTCAAAATAAAAAAGCACCGTATCCGCTTGAGGATACAGTGCTACTTTTCGAAGTACGCCGGCACAAACAGCTTGAACCGGATATCATCATTTTTCAGATTAAATGATTCTGCCTTGGCCTTGAGATTGTTTTTAAACTTCAATTCAGTAATCTGGACGGTGACACTTTCCTGTTTAGGATCAATGTAAACATACTCAGGCAGCGGATATGTCTTTTTAATATAGCTCATCACATAAGGCACCGGAATGGGAAGCCTGCCGATTGACAGACGTTCAACCTTTAGCAGCAAGTTCCCGTTCTCATTCACCTGCGGCTCAAATGAGAGCGTTAAATCAACATCTTTTCCAAAAGCCTTTACCGAGCCATACAGGTTTACTTTATCTTCAAGCAGAACCTTGTAATTCAGTTCCTCTGCTTTTGCTTCTTTCACCAGATAATAGTTAATCAGGCGGTTCAGGTCGTTCTTTGAAGAACTGACGGTAAGAGGAATCGTATCCCCGGCTTTGAAATCTGCTGTTTCTGTTTTCGGCTGTTCTGCGGGCAAAAACGGAGATACGGCCAAAAACAGCAGGAATACCAAATTTAATGTGAGCAGTACGATAAATGCGAGTTTCCATTTTCCCATGTTCATCATCCAATCTTATTCTTTCTGTTCAGACAAACTTGAATAAACTCTGTCTGCAATTAATGAATACCCTGTTTCACTGGGGTGAAACTCATCTATATACAGCAGATTGCCAAAAGACCTGTTTGCAAACAAATCTTCGGTCGGAACAAATATAGCATTTCCGTCCGCCATAATCATCTTGTTTGACGCCTGATTCCATTCCTCGACAATCGTATCAATCTCGCTCAGTTCAGGGAGCATGAATTTGAATGGGTTGTAAAGTCCCGTGTAAACAATAACGGCATCCGGATTTGCGCTGCGGATTATTTTTAAAATTTTTTCAAACCGCTTCTCAAAACGCGGCTGTTCCTCTCTATACGGGTCCAGCTGAAGATCCATGATATGATTGCGGGTAACTTTCATGATATCATTTCCGCCGATTGTCATCAAAATGATGTCTGCTTCTCTCAGCTTTTCAATCACATCGCGTTTGCCCAGCACTTTTAACAAATCCGTTGTTTTATGTCCCCTGACGCCGAAGTTGGATACATCTACTGAAGAAACCTCTTCTTCAAGCTGCAGAAGATCGCTGACATCACCGACATATCCTCCGTTATTATCTGCATCCCCGACGCCGGCTGTCAGTGAGTCTCCCACTGCCACAACGTTTAAATTGCTTTCGATAAAGTCAGAGGGGATAGGTTTCTTCATAAATGGGTCCTCAGCTGCTTCAGGTTTCATAGCCATATTAGCAGGCTTTGCAGAAAATACGTCACATCCGGCAAGCATGAGACACAATCCTGTAAGCACTAAAAACGATTTCCGCATGTTGTTATCCCCCTTTCCTCGTTCTTTTAGCCTATGATTATACCATGCTTTTGCTTACAGTTACAGCGTGGAAATCTGTACAACATGCCCTGCAAATGAAAAATACCCGCATTCGCGCGGGCATCAGTCATGAATTTTTTTAGCATCCCCGATGATTTCCTCATACGGCACATTCTCCACGCCGTCATAGTCCTTCATTACTTTGCCATTTTGGTCTACTAAATAAAACAGCGTACCATGTATCACCTGATCCTGCCCTTCAGGCTTCTGAACAATTGTTTTAAAGCTGTTTTTTGCAAAAGCATCTATGTCGCTCTGTTTATATCCGGTAAGGAAATCCCAGTTATCCAGAGACAGCGGGTACCTGCCTGCATATTCCTTCAGTTTTTCAGGGGTGTCCACTTCAGGATCAACACTGAAGGAAACAAGCCTCACGTCATCAAGGCCCTCCGCTTTCAGCTGCTTCTGGAGCTCTGTCATATGTGCAGTCATTGGAGGACAAACGGTGTCACAGCTTGTAAAAATAAAATTCGCTACCCAGACGTTACCTTTCAGGTCACTCAGTCCAACTTTTTTTCCATCCTGATTTGTATAGGAGAAATCTTCAATTTCATAATTGAGCGCCCCCTTAATGCCTCCGGTTCCGCACCCGGTTAAGAGAGTAAGAGAAACTATAAGCCACAGCCATTTTTTCATCACGGGTTCACCTTTCCTTATCTTTCAATAAGGAAAGTGTATCAAAACATGTCTGGCATGAAAAGGATTTCATTCCTTTCTCATAATCTTTTGAAAATCAGACACAAATGCCCCGTAATCAAATTTAACGGCAATTCTGTGCACCGGGTAGTCTGCGAGCGTTTTATACGGTCTGAAATCAGCGATGCTCTGGCCCCTGGCATACTCGGATTCTACGATTACTTTCACCGGCTTTTCAACATAGGTAACTTTGTCTTCCCTGACTGCGCCCCAGAATGCAAGAAGGTCGTGAAGAGGGCCGCCTTGAATATCCGGGTTGTTTTTTTTATAAAAATTCGTATAGTAATCAATCATGGGCTTCAAAATCTGCCCGAACTGATTATTGGTGTCTTTATAAAACTGATCCAGTTCCTGAATAATCTCATCCGGGATGATGGCGTAATTTGTGACATTAAGCGGGAAAATGGAGACCTTTTTCGCAAGTGTCAAAACGAGATTGGCTGCTGCAGGATCTCCGTAAAAGTTCGCTTCTGCTACGGGTGTTACATTGCCGGGGTATAAGAAGGCGCCTCCCATTATAAAAATATCCTTCACCCTACCGACGATGTTCGGAAAAAGAACGAAGGCCGTTGCGAGAGACGTAAGACGCCCTACATTTACAATTGCGACATCATAATTGTTCGAAACAATCAATGATCGGATCATTTCAAAGTTTTCAAAATTGCCGACTGGAAAATCACCTTCCGGTACGATGGGTCCAAGCCCCTGTTCGCCGTGGATCTCCGGATAGTAGACAGGAATTTCTCCGGTAAGGGGCCTTGCTGCGCCTCCAATAAGCGGAATGTTTTCCGTTTTTGACAGCTTTGCCAAGTATTGCGCTGTTTTTAAAGCCGTCTGCTTGGAAACATTCCCGTAGTCTGCCACAATGCCGATGATATCTGTATCTTCATCAAAATAACTGAACATCAGCGCCGTGATATCGTCCACTCCAAAATCGCCAAAAAACAGCACCTTCTTAGTTCCCATCTCTTCCCCCCTTTTTCTAACTTTATGTGGAGAAATTCAAGATTTGTTCAAAATTTTAGAAGTACTGCCTCTTCTGAAGTGTGTTAGAGTAAAGATAATCAAGTAAAGCAGGTGACCGAAATGAAAAAGAAAATCCCATTCTTCATGACCGCTTTTCTGTCATGTTCTCTTATTCTCTCAGGCTGTCAGGAATCTGCCGGCAAAGAAAACCACGAAGACCACAGCAGTCATTCATCCTTTAAAAACAACGGAGACATCCGCGAAGAAACGCCTTCAGCGGAAGTTCTCCCTGCATTTCTGGATAAGCAGCCTGACGAAATCAAAACTCTTTATGCAGCGGCAGCCAGACATGAGGATCTGCTGAGTTATATGCCATGCTATTGCGGCTGCGGCGAATCCGCCGGGCACAAAGATAACGGGGACTGCTTTATTAATGAACGGAAAGAAGACGGCACTATTGTCTGGGACGACCACGGCACAAAATGCGGTGTATGCCTGGAGATTGCCGCCAAAGCCATTATCGAACGCGAAAAAGGCACCTCTGTAAAAGAAGTGCGTCAAATGATTGATGAGCAATATAAGGAAGGTTATTCTGAGCCTACGGATACTAAACTGCCCGGAGCATAAGCAGAGGCAGCTCATATGTGAGACAAGACCCGGGAATCGTGATATTCCCGGGTCTTTTTGGGGTTGCGGAGCCTAATTTGGAGGACCGTAAGAATTCATAGTTGAGCCTGAACCGGACAGAAACCCGGAATGCTCATCCTGTTTAGAATCCTCAGAAATTGTCATTCCGGATTTTCTGCTGAAATAAATGGCAAGAGCCGACAGGATGAAAACCGGGGAAAGAATCAGCAGCCAAAGCATAGTTGATTCACCTTCTTTCATTAGGTTAGTATTAATACGGCTGAACAGAAAATAAGTTTCAGAATATTCAAAAAGGCGCATGATTGCTCATGCGCCTTTTCTTTTTATCTATTCAGCATAGTACATAAAACCAATAGCTCCTGGACCGGTGTGAGTTGAGATAACCGGCGTTGTGTAATGGACATCAATTGGATAGTCTGCGTTCATTTCATGCAGGGCATTTTTCAAATTGGTCGCAAGTGTCAGAGAATCCGCGTGCACGATTCCGACAGCTTTAACCGTTTTGTTTTTTACATCCTCTGCAAATTGTTTTGCAAGATACTTAACAATTTGTGAGTGGCTTCGCACTTTTGTAACCGGTGTGTAGACACCGTCTGCCAGTGAGGCAATCGGCTTGATGTTCAGCAGGGATCCAATCATGGCTTTTCCTCTGCCGATACGGCCTCCTTTTACAAGGTTTTCAAGCGTGTCAACCGTTACAAACAGGCTTGTGTTGCGGCGGATTTCCTCCATCCGCTCAAGAATTTCTTCTTTAGAAGCTCCGTTCTGTGCCATCTTAGCAGCTTCAATGACCTGGAAGCTTAGCGCTCTTGAAATGAACATAGAATCAACAACGGTCACATCTGCATCCGTCATTCCGGCTGCACTCTCTGCAGAACGGACAGTCCCGCTCATACCGCCTGTCATGTGAATGGAGATGATGCTGCTTCCGTCAGATGCAAGCTTGTCGTACATCTCCACAAACTTCCCTGCAGGCGGCTGCGAGCTTTTTGGGAGCTCGTCCGCTTTTTTCATCTTTTCAATAAATTCAGCGGGCTGAATATCTACACGGTCAAGGTACGATTTTCCATCTATCACAATCGTCAGCGGAACAACGTTAATCTCATATTTCTCAAGAATGTCCTGACTCAAATCTCCGGTTGAATCAGTCACAATTTTCACTTTTGTCAACGGTATCACTTCCCTATTATTCTTGCTACCTTGTATTATACATTCAAATAAAGATGTTTCAATCGAAATCGCATACAAACTTATGGAAACTGCCAATTTTGCAGGCTTCAGACTTTTTACTGTACACAAAAGACTGTTTTTTCATCATACCAGTCTTTGTTTTTTCTGACAAATATCTGTATAAAATGAACTCGCGCAGCGCGATTCCACAGGCAGTTCCTGAGGGTTGCTTACCCTCCAAGTTCGTTTTACTGTTTGCGAGGGTATGATTTTCTCCGTTACTTACCCTCCCAAATCGAGATTCGTTATCCGAGGTTACGATTCGGGCATTTGCTTACCCTCCCAGATCGAGATTCGTTATCCGAGGGTACGATTCGAGCATTTGCTTACCCTCTCAAATCGAGATTCGATATCCCAAGGTACGATTCGAGCATTTGCCTACCCTCCCAGATCGAGATTCGTTATCCAAGGGTACGATTCGAGCATTTGCTTACCCTCTCAAATCGAGATTCGATATCCGAGGGTACGATTCGGACATTTGCTTACCCTCTCAGATCGAGATTCGTTATCCCAGGGTACGATTCACTCATTTGCTTATCCTCCCAAATCGAGATTCGTTATCCGAGGGTACGATTCTGGCATTTGCTTACCCTCTCAAATCGTTTCCCGGTTTCGAAGGGTAAGATTCACTGGCTTGCATGCCAAAAAACAGCATCGCATGGCACACTCTTCTTCCCCCAGGCAAAATGAAAGAGCGCGTGCCCCGGGCATGCGCTCTTGTGCTATGCATTATGCTTTAATGTGACTGGCTGATAGATGGCTTCATAATCGGTCCATTTGACGGTTCTTTTTAAGTAGTCTTTAAATGAGTAAACAGCGTTTGGTTTCGATTTTGCAGTGATCTTTGTCAGGAAGGACTGCAGACGGCTTTGAACGAGAAATCGGTATTGATTATCTTCCTCCAATACTGGAATATCTGTGATCTTTACCTTATGTCCATTTAACAGCTTGAACTCTAGGCTTTTGAATAACAAGTTATCAATCCTCTTTTTCACCCGTTTCTTATATTATACCCCAACAACTTTAAGAAATCTGTCTAATTGTGTCAGGAAGAATGAAATTTTTCAGATGAAAAGATGGAACAGGCTGCTGTCTTTTTTCACTTCTGTGTATGGGAATCCCTTGCGGTTCATTCTTTCAATCAGGCCGCTGTAATCTTCCCTTTTTTTCAGTTCAATCCCTACAAAGGCAGGGCCGCTGTCGCGGTTGTTTTTCTTTGTATATTCAAATCTTGAAATGTCATCATCCGGGCCTAGGACTTCATCCAGGAATTCTCTGAGTGCGCCTGCTCGCTGCGGGAAGTTGACGATAAAATAATGCTGCAGACCTTCATACATAAGCGATCGCTCTTTCATCTCCTGCATCCGTCCAATGTCGTTGTTCCCTCCGCTTACGATGCAGACAATGTTTTTCCCTTTTATCTGGTCACGGTAAAAATCCAGGGCGGCAATCGGCAGGGCACCAGCAGGCTCCGCTACGATCGCATTTTCATTGTAGAGGCTGAGAATGGTCGTGCACACTTTGCCTTCCGGAACAAGAACCGTGTCATCCACAACGGACCTGCAGATGGAAAAATTGGTGTCTCCCACTCTTTTAACCGCGGCTCCGTCTACGAATTTATCAATTTTATCAAGCTCCACCACTTTGCCGGCTGAAATGGATTCCGCATATGACGGAGCTCCCTCCGGCTCAACGCCAATGATCTTTGTCGAAGGGGAAACCTGCTTAAAATAACTTCCGACGCCTGAGATCAGGCCGCCGCCCCCGATGCTTGCAAACACATAATCCATCTCAGCATCTGCGTCATTTAAAATTTCAAGAGCAATCGTACCCTGTCCAGCTATCACGTCGAGATCGTCAAACGGATGGATAAAGGATCTTCCTTCGGCCTCGCTGCATTCTCTCGCTTTTTTGTAAGAATCATCAAACGTGTCTCCTGTGAGAATGATTTCAATGTGGCCGCGGCCAAAAAGCTCCACCTGTGAAACCTTCTGCCTCGGCGTGGTCGACGGCATAAAGATTTTGCCGTGAATGTTCAGCTGTTTGCAGGAATAGGCAACGCCCTGTGCATGATTCCCGGCGCTTGCACAAACAATACCGTTAGCGGTTTCCTGTTCTGAGAGCTGCTTGATCTTGTTGTATGCCCCTCTTAATTTAAAGGATCGGACAATCTGAAGGTCTTCTCTTTTCAAATAAACACTGCACTCATATTTTTCAGAAAGACGCTCGTCTTTTTGGAGAGGCGTGTGGACGATTACATCCTTTAACAAATGGTGCGCCTTTAGGATGTCAGCCACATGAAGTGCGGGTTCAAGATTCATCATTTGTTTCATTCGGAAAATCCTTTCTGCAGCTAGAGTTTAATTGAAACATTATATCATGAATATTCAAAATTAAAAGTTAATATTAAAAAATTCACACAATTATTTAACATTGGAGGTTTTATAATGGAATTTGAACTGAAATCAGCAGGCGGCGCCATTCCCTGCCTGGTCACAGCAGACGCAGATAACGGCCGGTATATGATCCGGAAAGAGGATACGAGCGGGGAAGTGTTTAACTCCGTGCATGAATTGAAGGAGTGGATCAGGCTGAACTGGACGGAGTCTCAATTTGAAAATCCTAAGCAGTTTACATACATGCTTGAAAATCTTAAAACGCTGGAGCAATAGCTTGCATTTTTATTAATATTCTGTAAAGATGTTTTTATTGGTTCCATTTAGTTGCATTTGGGTGTTATAATGAAACCAATTAGAACATTCAAGGAGCAAACATATGACACTTGAAAAATTGATTGGGGAACACCCTCTGTTTATTGAAAAAAAATCACTTGCGAAAAAAATGGCTGCAAGTGATCTGCCCGTCATGCTGGAAGGCCCCGTAGGAAGCGGCAAACAAACAGTTGCACACGCGATACATCTGGCTTCTGAGAGATCCTCCCGCCCTTACGCTTCTGTTAACTGCAGTACATATTCTGAAGCTGCTCTTTATGAAGAACTTTTCGGCTCAGATCAAAGGAGCGGTCTGATCGAATCTGCAGATGGAGGAACTGTTTTCCTTCATGAAATCTCAGGTTTAAGCCTTGACCTTCAGGCTCAGCTTCTGAGAGTCCTTCAGACGAAGCAAACGAAAAGAATAGGTTCTTCAACGTCTGTCCCGTCAGACATCCGGATCATTGTTTCTTCTTCTCAGGATTTAAAAGCTCTTGTAGAAAATGGAACTCTTCGTCAGGATTTTTATTATCATGTGAATGTGCTCAGACTGACGCTTCCTCCATTAAGTGAGCGAAAGACAGACATCCCGCTTCTCTCTGCCTTTTTTATAAAGGAAAGAGGGCATGAGCTGCGCATTGATAAGACGGTCAGTGAAATTCTATCGGGCTATACATGGCCGGGCAATATTCTAGAACTCAGAAACACGATGGACTACTTGCTTACGGTTTGCGACGGCAGATCTATTCAGCTGCATGACCTCCCGAAGGATCCCTTTCTTTCAAAGGAGACGGTGAGCAAAAAAGAGCCTAAAAAAACAAAAGATAAGCCCTTAACGATGATGGATAAGCAGGAATATCTGTTTATTCTCGAGTCGATCCGGGATTCAAATGAAGACGGGGACCCTGCCAGCAGGAGAACCATTTCCGACAGCAGCAAACAGACAAAGAACCCGCTGACACCCCAGCAGGTCAGGCACAGACTGGATTTTCTTGAAAGAAATGAATATGTGACAAAGGGCCGCGGACGTGCAGGCACTAAAATAACGCTTGAAGGCCTTGATTTTCTTCAGTCACTGAGTCAGAACCTTGAAACGATTCAAAAGGAGGCAGCTAAAGATGGAATACTCGATTAAAGAAGAAATTGCAAATGCCATTACCCATGGAATCGGCGTGCTTCTTAGCATCCCGGCTCTCGTTTACCTGATTATCTTTGCCGCTAAATACGGAGATGCGTGGCACGTTGTCAGCTTTTCCATTTTTGGGGCAACGATGATCCTGCTTTACTTGTTCTCTACCCTTCTCCATGCCATTCCGCACAGAAAGGCAAAGGATGTCTTTGAAATACTGGATCACTCGGCCATCTATCTGCTGATCGCTGGAACGTATACTCCGTTTCTTCTTGTTCCTCTCCGTGGAGCGCTTGGATTTACGCTGCTCGGCATTGTATGGGGTCTTGCGATTGCAGGCATCGTGCTGAAGATCTTTTTTGTAAAGCGATTTATCATCCTTTCAACACTTGCATACATTCTGATGGGCTGGCTGATCATTGTTGCGATTAAGCCTTTATATGCCTATTTGAGCCCTGAAGGCTTCGGACTGCTGCTGGCAGGCGGGCTGCTCTATACAATCGGCGCTGTCTTCTACGTATGGAGAAAGATCCCCTACCACCATGCAATCTGGCACGGTTTTGTTCTGGCAGGCAGTGCGGCCATGTTCTTCTGTGTTTTGTTTTATGTCACAGATGTGCCCTTCATTTAAATTTCCGTTCAAAAAAAACACTCAGGAGGGATTCCTGAGTGTTTTTGCAATGGTCTGCCTTAATTCTTCAGCCGTTGTTTTTAAATCACGGCCTGTATAGTCCTCTGCCTGAACCGGCTTGCAGACAATGACTTTGACTTGGGACGGCTTAAATCTCCATCCGCCCTGTTTTTCCATAATGTCATACGTTCCGTCAATCGCAACCGGCACAATCGGAACCCCCGCTCCTGCAGCCATACGGAGAGCACCTGTCTTAAATTCGGCCAGATCGTCCCCTTTGCTTCTTGTTCCCTCCGGAAAAATAATCAGGGAGTGGCCCTCTTTCAGTTTTTCGCTTCCTTCTTTCAAAGACAGCAGAGCCTGGCGTTTATTTTTACGGTCAACAAAAATACAGTTCATGACTTCCATCCATTTTGGAAGAAGGGGCAGTTTTTTCACCTCTGTTTTCGAGAGAAATCCTGCAGGTTTTTTAAGCGAACTCATTAAAACCGGTATATCAAAATTGCTTTGATGATTGCTAACAATGAGGACAGGACCGTCCGGCATGTTATGTTCCCCTTCTACCTTCACCTTAGAACCTGAAGACCTGATTAACGAAGCTGCCCAGTTTTTAGGGAGTGTGTGCGCCGCTTCGTCTCTTTTTTCGACGGAAAGACGCGGGTCAAGCTTTTTCACACGGCTGAGTTCCGGCAGGCTGCAGATTAGATAGCCAATTCCGTACAAAACCGTCACTAACATTCTGATCATTTAATTGTTCCTCCTGATGTCCCGATAAGAAGCCTCCCTAGTAAACGGGAGGCTTTTTTCATTTTCTATTTCTCAAATATGATAAATTCATAATCATAAGGATTCTTCTCGTCTTTTGGCCCTTTTTCACGGCTGATGACACGGTAATTTTCTTCTTTGAATTCCGGGAAAAATGTATCTCCTTCAAAGGTATCATGAATCTTCGTTATATACAGCCTGTCTGCAAGGTGCAGGCACTCTTTGAAGATTTCTGCTCCGCCGATGATAAAAAGATTTTTTGTTTGAAGTGACTGATCTTTGAGCACTTCATCGAGCGAATGAATGACCTTTGTGCCTTCCTGAGAATATTGTTTATTCCGTGTCAGAATAATATTCTCTCTGCCTGGCAGAGGCTTTCCAATGGATTCAAAGGTTTTCCGCCCCATCAGGACCGGATGTCCGAGCGTCACCTTTTTAAAGTAGGCAAGATCCGCTGGGATTCGCCACGGCAGATCATTGTTGCGTCCGATGAGATGATTTTCATCCATTGCGACAATCATCGAAATCATACGCTGACAGCCCCTTTAATATGCGGATGAGGATCATAGTCTTGAAGTGTAAAATCTTCAAATTTAAAATCAAAGATCGATTTCACGTCCGGATTGAGTACCATTTTCGGCAGCTTTCTGACATCGCGCGTCAGCTGCAGATCGACCTGTTCAAGGTGATTTTTGTAGATATGAACATCCCCGAAGGTATGAACAAATTCACCCGGCTCCAGGTCCGTCACATGGGCCACCATCATCGTCAGCAAAGCGTATGAGGCAATATTGAACGGAACGCCGAGGAAGACATCAGCTGACCTCTGATAAAGCTGGCACGATAGCTTTCCGTCGTTTACGTAAAACTGAAAAAAACAGTGGCATGGCGGCAGTGCCATCTTGTCGACATCTGCCGGGTTCCACGCGCTCACGATCAGCCGTCTTGAATCAGGATTGGTTTTAATCTGATCAATCAGCTTTGCGATCTGATCCACCGTTTCACCATTTGCACCCTCCCACGAACGCCATTGTCTGCCGTACACAGGGCCGAGTTCGCCGTTTTCATCAGCCCACTCGTTCCAGATGCGCACTCCGTTATCCTGAAGATACTTCACGTTCGTATCTCCCCTCAAAAACCAGATCAATTCGTGAATAATCGATTTTAAGTGAAGCTTTTTCGTTGTCAGAAGAGGGAATCCTTCGCTTAGGTCGAATCTCATTTGGTAACCGAACGTACTGATCGTTCCGGTGCCTGTCCGGTCTTCCTTTACCGTTCCATTTGAAAGAACATGCTTGCATAAATCCAAGTACTGCTTCATTTAAAGACACTTCCTTCGTTTTCATACTAGTGATAATTGTATCGGAAGTCTGTCCCGTTTTCTACCGTTGATTTATAAAGATTTGCGATAAACTGATGAGAAAGCGGCGCCATTTCTTTCAGCTTTATTCTTGTCTCCCTGCTGTGATAATACATCGCAAAGATTTCGGCAAAATATTCTTCCGGAAACCGTGTGAAATAGGTTTGGTCAGAAAACAGCATGCCGGCTTCTTTTTTCCATATATTCAAATAAAGCGGATTGCTTCTGATACGGGAAAAAACGTTGAGATCTGCAGCATGGGCAAATTCGTGCAGCTCAAGCGAGATCGATCCGTGGCCCATACCGTATTCGCTCATGCCAATTTTCACGTATACTCTGTTATCCTCTGTCATGCCCGGAACACTTTCCCAGCCTGAATCTTTCGAACGCCCCTTTGGCGTTAAACCATCGAGATGCTTAAGCCCTTTTTCTTCGGTCAATTTTCCTTCGAACAGCTTAATGACTACACCTTGCTCCTTTGCAGCATTGAGAATGGCAGGATGGATGCGATGAAGATTTTTAAGCATCTCTGCTGTTTCTTGTTCCTTGTTGCTTTCCTCTGGCAAATAGACCATTTCGTTCAGGGGGGATTCTGCAGGTATTGATGATGTTTCCTGTGTGAGAGGATGTTCCTTAAGAAGCTTTCCGGAGGGAGTACTTGCTGACGTATAGTGAAAAACAGCAAACGCTGCTGAAATGAAAAGGCTTGCCAAAATAAGATATCGTTTCATCACATATGTATACCTCCTTTATCCGTTCTATATCCTTATGAAAATAGTAACATATTGAATGCACCCTTCCCATATTCTCTGTCCTGTCACTTTTACGGCGATTCCGCCATATGATGGAAATTATCTTGGAAATTAGGTGATCTTGATGAGAATGCTAATAAAGCGGAACATTCCATATAGAGAAAGGCAGCAGCTGACAGAAGAAGTAATTGAAGTCATGACGCTAAAGAGCTACATGGTCCTTGACGGCATTACTTCGATTGGATTGATTGCGCTGTTTTCAATGCTCTTTATGGGATAGAAAAACAAAATAAAAAAGCCGCACGAATGCAGCTTTTTTACTCTGAAAATTATAAGCCAGTGCTGTTGCTGTGGCTTGATTTTTTGCGGAAATAGTTAAGAGCGAATGTACCTGCAAACATCACAAGGATGATTACGAAGAATACAGAGTGCTCAATGTGAATATGTGCTACAGCCAGACCCATTTTAACTGCAATTAGAGCAATAAGAATGTAGGCTGTTGTTTCAAGCTCAGGTACTTTGTCAATCAATTTCAGGAATACGCCTGCAACTCCTCGCATCATAAGTACGCCGAAAATTCCTCCGAGAAGAAGAACCCATGGTTGTTCGCTGACGCCGAATGCCGCAAGAACGCTGTCTACAGAGAACGCGATATCCATTAATTCTACTGCCACAACTGTACCCCAGAACGTACCGAAAAGACGGATAAGCAGGCCGTTTTTGTTGATGCCGCCGTGCTCTTCATCACCTTCGGCATTTTCTTTTCGTTTATCCATGAAATATTTAACTGCAAGCCATGCAAGATAGGCCGCACCTAATATTTTTACCCACCATAGTTTGATCAGGAATACCCCGACGCCAATTGCGATGAATCGGAAGACGTATGCTCCAAGCAAACCGTAAAATAAAGCTTTTTTGCGCTGTTCTTCAGGCAAATGTCTAACCATAACAGCTAGTACTAATGCGTTATCTGCTGATAATAGACCTTCAAGAATGACCAGTGTTCCAATCAGTCCCCATGAAACTGGATCTGTAAGTACTTTGCCCCACATTTCCCAATCAAAAAAAAGTGCGTACGTGTCAAGCATTCCTTGCAAAATTGACATCTACCATTTCCTCCTAAACTTCACATTAACTTTTTCATTATACTGAAAAATAGATTGCTTGTTAAGTATTTTCACCTTTCTTCATGAAAAAGACACTTTTAAGCAGCCTGCCTCTCTATTTACGGACCAGCCCGGAAAAGGTTTCAAAAAAAAACATGCACCTTAGAGGTGCACATCTTTATACTGTAGCTTTTGCATCGCGGCCGTCCGCTATGTCCCGTGCTCTGTGCGCCATCCGGCTTGCTGCGGCTGCGGCAAGTGCAGCCACAAGATCATCGAGAAAGGTATTGACGCGGTTTCCGCCATGTTCATCAAGCGCTTTTATAATGCCGAACTTTTCTTTGTCAAGATATCCAAAATTGGTCAAGCCTATGGAGCCGTACACATTTACGATGGAAAGCGGAATGATTTCATCGATCCCGTAGAGCGGTTCGTCTGTTTCAACAAGATGCTGAAGCGGCTGCGGCAGCAGGTTCTGCTCCGCCAGTTGATCCAGCGCCAGCCCCGTGAGGACGGCATGGACAATTTCCCGCTTGTTCAGAACTCTTTCTACGTTTTCGACACAATCTTCAAGTGTAATATCAGGGATATATTTCTTCTGCAGCGTCATGACAATCTCTGCGATATCCGTCAGCGCTACTCCCCTGTCATACAGCATTTCTTTTGTTGTTTTCACCATTTCATCAATCGTGTATTTGCCCACTAGACATTGCACCCCTTTAATGTGTCATCCAGTTTGGAGGCATATTCTGATTCCAGTAGATGCTTCCAAGTTCGTGATGCTTCTGAAAAGAATCGTGGTGCGTGTGGTAATGAAAGTTAAACCAGTATCCCTGCTTTGGCGGGTGGTCGCGGCGAACATGAAATCTTAAGATGTCCTCACCGGTTTCTTTGTTATACAGGTGAAAGATTTTTTCGCCTTTTCCGTCAGCAGGCTTTTTGGAAATCACTAAATCCCTGATGTCCTCATCCGAATAGTCTTCCGCATACTCCCTGATGGCTTCTTCCATTTTCGGAAGAATGATCTGCCTGAATTCATCCTCGATTTTCATTCCGATTTTGTCTCCGAATTTCTGAAAAGACTGGTTTTCCGCCGCTTCTAAAAAAGAGGAAATGTACTCTTCTTTGGACGGAACCTGCCAGTAAGCGGTTTCATCAGCGTATACGGGTTTTGGCGGTGCGTTTAATTTAACGGAAGAATCTTCAGATGAGCGGTCCTCAACTGTCAGGGCTGCCGGAGGCGCAACCATTCCGAAGGTTGCAATTGTAAATAAGATGACAAGCGTTTTACGCATCCATTTGTTCATCATGCCGTGTCTTCCTCCAAGTCTTCCTATAATACTATTATTCTATCATAAATAAATTCTTTATTTATAGAATTTTTTCGCAAAACCGACCTTCTAATGGTTTTAAATCGGGATGAAAACGTTTAAACTAAAGGGGAAGCTGGAAATAAAAACCTAGAGTGTTTGGAGTGAATAAGAATGGAATCCGTCTTTATTATTGCATCATTCGTGACACTGGCTTATTTTATTTTCACTGAAATTACGGACTGAAAAAAGCTCACGGCCTCTGCCGTGAGCTTTTTCGTTTTATCGCTTTTGCTTTTTTGATGCAGAAGATTGTTTTCTTCCTGATTCTGAAGCCGTTGTTCCCTGTCCTTCAGTTTCAGGTGAACCAAGCTGCGATTTAGATGGATCGCTTTTATGTTTTGACATTGGATGAGCACCTCCTCATCCTATTTTTCACAGATCTTTTATTTCTATCACACCATAATGAAATTTAGCTGATTTTCTTTTAAAAACCTGAAAGCCGAGCTCGTCAAATGACGGGCTTTTCCAATGATCCTTTAAAACAACCCTTTTTGCGGCAACCCGTTTGGCTTCCTTTATCGTGTCATCCGTAATGGTAGAATACTCGCTCAGCGACCTCAATCGTCCAATCCCATCAGATTCGGTGATTGCTTCTTCAAACATGGGATCGAAGTAAACGACATCGTAAGAATTCGCATCCAGTTCCTTCAGCAGATCAACATGATTCCGGCTCTTGACTTGTATTCTCCGCATGCA
This sequence comes from Metabacillus mesotrionivorans, assembly GCF_052171315.1. Lineage (NCBI taxonomy): Bacteria > Bacillati > Bacillota > Bacilli > Caryophanales > Bacillaceae > Metabacillus > Metabacillus mesotrionivorans. The sequence continues at coordinate 602,672 of NZ_JBQMFF010000002.1, forward strand.
GTCATCAAACTCATCCACTCCCGTTTCCCACGTTTCAAGTCCTTTTTCTACGAGATATGCTACGAGCGGATTCGCTTCTGCTGCTGTTACGTTCCCTATTGTTCCGACTGCATAGCTTGCTGTGATGCTGTCAGAGCCAAGACCAAGCGTGCAATCCAAAAACGTGTTCCCCGGTTTCAGGTCAGCTGCAGCAATAAGGGGATCATGCTCTCCTTTTTGAAGCCTCTTGAGTCTGAACATGGCTGAATTGGGATGAAAGAAAAACGGCTCCGCCCCTCCTCTTTTATGCCATTCCAGCCTGTTCTTTCCGACCACGAGCACATCTCCGTGCTCTTCTGACAGCGTCTGTACGGACTGTTTCTTCCTGCTGATATAAGCTGCTTTCAGGTCATTTGCTATTGCTTCTGCAAGCCGGATCATCGAAGGATTCGTCCTTCCGGCGGTTGTGACAATCACAGGTTTTCACCTCCCATTTAAAGCGCAAGCCCTGCTGCCTGTTTCTTCTGGACAGGACCCCCTGGATTACAGATACGCCATTTTCAAGTCATGACAAAGGGATGCCTGATTCCAGGCATCCCGATAATCCTTATTTAGCTGAGTCAAAGGCACCGAGAAGATTTTCCATGATGTTCTCGATCGTATTCCCTTCGATTTCATGACGAGGGATAAAGTGAACAACTTTATCTCCCTTTAAAAGCGCCATTGACGGAGAAGATGGTTCGTACCCTTCAAAGTAGCCTCTCATTGCAGCCGTAGCTTCTTTGTCCTGCCCTGCAAACACTGTTACAAGGTGGTCCGGTGCATTTTCATCAGCCTGCATAACCGCCTGAGTCGCAGCCGGTCTTGCAAGTCCTGCCGCACAGCCGCAGACAGAGTTGACTACTACAAGAGTCGTGCCTTGTGCCTTCTCCATAAACGCTTTTACATCTTCTTCAGTCGTTAATTCCTGAAACCCTGCATGTGTCAGCTCTGCACGCATTGGTTTCACCATTTGACGCATGTATTCTTCATATGCCATTGACATTTGTCATTCCTCCTAAGCCTTCGCATGTAGTAAAAGAATACTACAGGTGGAATGACAATTCAACAGACGGGCCCTCAGCGGGTTTTAGCAGGTTCTTTTGCCTCTTCAAATGCATCTGTCACCGCACCCTGTGATGCACAGGAAACGGTTCTTGCATATTTACCGAGGACACCGCGGTTTCTGAGAGGAGGAGCGCTCCATGATAATTTTCTTTCAGCAAGCTCTTCATCCGACACATGCAGACGAAGTTCACGCTTATCGCTGTCAACCGTAATAAGGTCACCATTTTTCACAAGGGCAATCGGTCCGCCGACCTGTGCCTCAGGCGTAATATGCCCGACGACAAGACCATGAGTCCCGCCGGAAAAGCGGCCATCTGTCAGCAGTGCTACACTTTCTCCAAGGCCTTTGCCCACAATGATGGACGACAGGGACAGCATCTCAGGCATACCCGGTCCGCCTTTAGGTCCCTCATAGCGGATAATAAGCACATCACCTGCGGTCACTTCGTTTGACATCACAGCTTCTGTCGCTTCAATCTCAGTATCAAATACCTTTGCAGGCCCTGTCATTTTCGTTACTTTCAGACCGGAAACTTTTGCAACCGCCCCGCTTGGCGATAAGTTCCCTTTCAGAATCACAAGCGGCCCGTCTTTTCTCAATGCCTGCTCAAGAGGATAGATGACGTCCTGTCCTTCTCTCAGGCCTTCCATTTCGTGCAGGTTTTCTTCTACTGTTTTTCCTGTTACTGTCAGACAGTCTCCGTGCAGAAGCCCTTCTTCAAGTAAAAGCTTCATAACAGCAGGTACTCCGCCTGCTTCGTGCAGATCCTGCATGACATATTTTCCGCTCGGCTTCAAATCTGCTATATGAGGCACTTTGCGCTGCAGACGCTCAAAATCCTCAAGCGATAGTTCTACATTGATTGAATGGGCAATGGCCATGAGATGAAGAATGGCATTTGTTGATCCTCCAAGCGCCATCACGACCGTAATCGCATTTTCAAATGCTTTTTTCGTCATGATGTCTTTCGGATAAATATCCTGCTCAAGCATCCGGTATACGGCCTGTCCAGCCTCATAGCAGTCATTTTGCTTCATTTCTGTTTCAGCAGGATTTGACGAGCTGCCCGGCAGACTCATTCCCATCGCCTCAATTGCAGATGCCATCGTATTCGCCGTGTACATACCTCCGCATGAACCTGCGCCTGGGCATGCATGACATTCGATTTGGTGCAGACCGTCTTTGTCGATGTCTCCGTTGTTGAATTTTCCGACGCCTTCAAACGCAGACACAATGTCAATATCTTTATCATTCAAACGCCCTGGTTTAATTGTGCCTCCATATACGAATACGGCTGGCACTTCAGCGCGTGCAATGGCAATCATGCATCCGGGCATGTTTTTATCGCAGCCCCCGATGGCAACAAATGCATCGAGATTTTCAGCTCCGACAACTGTTTCGATTGAATCCGCAATCACGTCGCGGCTCGGCAGTGAGTAGCGCATGCCTTCTGTTCCCATTGAAATGCCGTCTGACACTGTAATTGTGCCGAAAATCATGCCTGCGCCGCCTGCCGTGTTTACGCCTTTTTTAGCCAGCTGGGCAAGCTTATCAATATGTATATTACATGGAGTTACCTCGCTCCATGTAGAGGCGATGCCAATCATCGGCTTCTGGAAATCTTCATCTTTCAACCCAACCGCACGAAGCATGGCGCGGTTCGGCATTCGTTTCATATCGTCGCTGATTACTTTGCTCTTGATTCTCAAATCTTTTTTGCTCACTTACATCACCCCGTTAAATTGGTATTGTTATATACTATAGTCCGAATTCTACCTTATTTCAACAATATTCGAATAATTTATAAAAATTAAAAACCTGGAAGTTTTTTCAGCTCAATAACGTGTTGTGATTTGAGTGAGGGGTTGTTTACTCTCTGCTTTGTTCCCTTAAGGACATGCTGATTCTCATGAAGGGCAATTAACCCGCTGGATTGTTCCCTTCAGAACATGCAGATCGTCATAAAGGTCAATTAACCCGCTGCTTTGTTACCTTTAGGACATGATGATCTTCATGAAGGGCAATTAACCCGCTGCTTTGTTCCCTTTAGGACATGATGATCGTCATGAAGGGCCACTAACTCGTTGATTTGTTCCCTTCAGGGCATACAGGGCACTTTGAAGGGCACATTAACGTCTGCCCAGCTGTATTTATTACCAATGAATTTCTGCAAAAGCTGCTAAAACAAAAAAAACGATCTCCATCTGGAAATCGCCTAATGTTCTGTCAAAATAAGAGGCCCATCTTTCGTAATGGCCACAGTATGCTCATATTGGGCTGAAAGTTTTCCGTCCACTGTCCGGGCAGTCCACCCGTTATCGTCCATTTTTGAATACCACGTTCCTTCGTTCACCATGGGTTCGATGGTTATAACCATTCCTTCTCTCAGCCTAAGTCCTTTGCCGGGCATCCCGTAGTGCAGGACTGTAGGTTCCTCGTGCATGTTCGGACCGATGCCGTGGCCGGTAAAATCTCTCACAACCGAGAAAGAATTATCTTCTGCATACTCTTGAATGGCATGCCCAATATCCCCAAGCCTGTTGCCGATCACTGCCTGCTCAATCCCTTTATACATAGCCGTTTTTGTGACATCCATTAATTTCAGCGCCCCATCAGATACATTTCCTACTGCATGTGTCCACGCCGAGTCTGCTAGAGCACCGTTTACATTCACGACAAAATCGATCGTTACAATATCACCGTCTTTTAAAGGCTGATTTCTCGGGAAGCCGTGGCAGATTTCATCATTTATCGATGCACACGTGGCAAACTCGTAGCCTTTATAGCCTTTCTGCTCAGGCACCGCTCCGTGGTCGGCAAGGTACTGATCCACGAAGGAATCAATCTCAAGTGTCGTTACACCGGGTTTCAAAAGCTTTGAAACCTCTTTATGGCACGAGGCAAGCAGCTTTCCCGCTTCGTGCATCCGGCTGATTTCTCTTTCGCTTTTTAAAATAATCATCGAACGTCTCCTCTTAGTATTGGTCCTCTTCTTATGATCTTGCAGTTGCCCTAATCATTATAAAATGAGGGTTATTCGTCAAATATTCATAGTTTGCAGGATGTTTTTCAGATAAACTTTCAGCAGGTTTGGGTTCAATCAGTTCATCTATTGAAAAAAAGCGGCTCGTTTCGGTGACAATTTTTTCTAGAGGTTTTCTGTAAAAGCTCACATCAAATGTCTGACCTGATTTTTTCCAAGTGTCATGCAAAAGTTCTTCGCTGAAATAATTCTTGCACTCAAACAGTTTCCAGTCCATAAATGGATGGTGAGTGGAAAAGAGAAGCCAGCCTGAGGGCTTTAAGACTCTGTAAAATTCACTTAAAACAGGTCTCCAGTCTTTACAGTAATGAAGCGTCAGTGAACTGACAATGCCGTCAAACGAGGCATCAGCAAATGGAAGAGTTTCTGACAGGTCATGACAGATCATTTTTGCCCGCCCTCCCGTTTTCCTGATGGCTGCTTCAATCATATTGGGGCTGATATCGATGCCCGTCACCTGCGCTCCTCTTTTTTGCAGCTGATCCGAATACCAGCCCGCAGAACAGCCGGCATCAAGAATACTCGAGCCGTTCAGGTTTTCAGGAATACGAGCCATCATGGCAGGCCTTTCATAATCTGTATTATAAAGACTGTCGGTTTCGGTTTCATAGACCGCTGCCAGGCGGTCAAATGCTTCTTTCGGCGTTATCGTCATGAACGCTTGCCCCCTTCGTTTTTTCATCCGTAAAAAAATAAAGCTTGTCAGTGCACGTCAGAAGCAAAAGAGCACTGAACTAAAACTATCCAAAAAGACTAAATCCGCTAGTGATTTAGTCTTTCAGCCGTTCTATTGCTGTCTGCTTTCTGTCATCTGTTTCCATACGGAGCCTTTTGCTTCTTCTCCGCCTTCAATCCGTTCGATGGCCATTTTCACTTGAAGGCTGACTTCGAATTCTGGATCGTTTTCGGCCTCTTTCAGCGCGCTCAGCGCCCTCTCATCGCCTACTTCATATAGGAACATGGCTGCACGCCATCTGACGAGCTTGTTTTTGTCTTTAAGGGCAAGCATCATTTCTTCCATAGCTGCAGGATCGCCGATGTCTGAGAGGCAGTCGCCGGCGGTTCTGCGAACGGTAACCGATTTGTCTTTCAGGGCTTTGTACAGGTAAGGAAGCACAGACGGTTCCTCGATCATCCCCAGATATACTGCCGCAAGTCTCCGGATTGATGCTTTTTCATCTGATAATGCTTTATTTAAAACAGGAAGATCGCTCTCTTTAGGATCCATTTGCTCGAGATGCGCATAGCGTACCGTCCATTCCGGATCCTCAAGCATGTCCTCTGTCACCGTGTAAGACTTGCGGGATGGAACCGGTTCAGACTTGTCCTTTTTCAAAAGAGCCTCTGTAAGCTTTGTCAGCCGTTCGTCCGTATAGGCTGCCTGCAGCTCTTCAGTGACGTCTTTTCCGATTTCATCAAAGTCCCCATATCTTACTCCCTGTTCCTTCCACTTTCGTTCAAGCACAACGTTGTCTGCGTTCTGCTGCGCAGCAAGAACAGCTTTTTGAAAACGCTCGGGAAGTCCGAACCGTTTTTCTGTCTCGCCGTCAGAAAGCTTAACCTGCATCGGGATGCCGCTGAACATCTGGACGTGGACATTGACCTCGCCGAAATGATCATTGATTTTTGAGCCGGAGTCAGCTTTTTCTTCCGTCTCTTCGCCGAATGCAGCACGTACTTTAGGCAGAATCTCTTTCCAGTCGTATTTGGCATTGCGTTCTACTGCCAGAAAATCCGCCACATGATAGACGCCTTTTACGCCTTCCAATTTAAGAATCTCCTGAATGACGCCCGGTGCACCCTCAGCTGTTTCAGGCTTATAATTGCTGCTTTTCCCGCCCGGCAGCTCCTCATCCAAAATGACTTTCATTGTATTTGGGCTCGGTGTCGGTTCAATTGATTTAATATTCAAGCCATGTCACTCCTTGTTTCGTGTCTGCACCTATTCTAACATAGCTGTAATTGCTCTTTCCATTTAGAGAAACCGTCCCTCACGAGTTCCTTCCCGGCCCTTCCCATTCAAGGTAAAATTGCTTGAGATAGGCAACCATAAACTGATGGCGCTGCAGGGCAAGAACCCTTCCTTCCTCCGTATTCATGAGATCTTTCAGCTTCAGCAGTTTTTCGTAAAAATGATTGATGGACGTAGAACGATCCGAGCGGTATTCTTTTTCAGTCATGCTGCTCCTGACAGGCATGTCCGGATCATGGATGAGGCTGCCTTTAGATCCTCCGTAGGAAAAGACTCTTGCGATTCCTATTGCCCCCATTGCATCAAGCCTGTCGGCATCCTGGACGATCTGTGCTTCTATGGAAGAAACCTTCTCCCTGCCCCCTCCCTTAAATGATATCGATGTAATGACCGCCAGAATATCACTGATAGCCGACTGATCGAGTCCTTCCTTTTCAAGCAGGGCTGCGACTTCTTCGGTGCTCATCCGGATATCATCTGACAGCTTTTCGTCAATCACATCGTGGAGAAGTGCTGAGAGTTCTACAACCGGAAGGCTGCAGGCATATTTTTTTGCCAGATTTACAGCCGTCCTTCTTACTCTCTCAATATGGTGCCAGTCGTGGCCGGTGCCTTCTTTTTTAAGGCGCTCCATAACGGTGCGTTCGATATTTTCAATGATTTCTTTCAATGTAAGACACTTCCTATTCTTGGAACCAGGATACGCCGGCTACGTCTTCGCCTGTATGAACACCGATCGTTGTGCAAAGCGGCACAAGCTTAACCGGAATTTCGGGAAATTCTTTCGCAAGCGTGTCATGCAGGCGGTCGGCCTTGTCGCGCTTTGAGGTAAACATCACCGCAATTTCGCGGATTACATGTGTTTGCCTGCCTTTTTTAATTTGACTCGCTATATACTGAAACGCCCTCTTTTCAGACCGGACTTTTTCTTCGGTAGAAAGCGATCCCGACTTTATGCGGATGATCGGCTGGATGTTTAGAAGACTTCCAAGGTAGTATTGAGTGCCCGTCATTCTGCCGCTCTTGTGAAGTCTTGTAAGGTCCCCGATCAGCACGTATGTATGGTGTTTCTCTCTCAGGCTTTCAAGCTCTGAAACAATTTTTTCTGTTTCCATGCCCTTTTCATGCATATGGACGGCCGCTTTGACAATCCTTGTCAGAGGTTCTGTCAGAATGAGAGAGTCAATGACCGTAACTGGTATTTCTGCTTCGCCTGCTGCCTGAACAGCGGAAGAGTATGTGCCGCTGAGAAGACTTGACAGGTGGATGGAAATCACTTCGTCATAGTCTTCTGCAAGCTTCCTGTAAAGCTCTGCAAAAGCTCCCGGCGGCGGCTGAGATGTGGTAATGGCGTTTTCCGGTTTTTTAAGAAGCGGATATAATTCTTCCGGTGCAAGAGTCACACCGTCCAAATAGTCTTCTCCATTGATGCACACAATGAGCGGCACCCAGTATATGTCGGGGTGATCCCTGATTTCCTGATCAATGCTTGCCGTGCTGTCTGTCACCCATGCAATTTTTCTCCCCATCATCGTATTCCCCTTTCTCTTTAAGCTTTCAAACCCCTATTCTAAGTATTAGTCGAAAGAGTTTAGGATTCCTCTTTTAAAAACTCATTTAATTTTGGAAATAGACGCAGGGCGTTTTCGTAAAAGAAGAGCCCGTGGTGTTCCTCGGGAATCAGTTCGCTGAACAGGTCAATGTATGGTTTTATTCCTATGAGGGGCCAATCTGTCCCAAAGAGAAGCCTGTCATAGTGATCGCAATAGGAAAGCGCATGAATCAGATGATCAAAGAACCTGGTTTTCTTTTTGGCTGATATCGTCCTGTCTGTGCCGACAAGCAGTCCGGATAAATCAGCATGCATATTATGGTTTTTATTAATGACCTCAGCGCCATCAAGCACCCAGGGGTCTCCAAGATGCGCCATCATGAACTGAATATTCCGGTGTTCAACTGCCACTTCATCAAGAGTTAGTGGGTGGCTGTATTTGAGAAGCCCTCTCTCTGAATAAGTATCGCCCGTGTGAAAAACAACCGGAAGGCTGAATGCTTCAGCAAGCTCATAGACTGGTCCGTACACTTTGTCATAGGCATAAAAAGGATAGTATCCAAGGTAAATTTTGATCCCGGCCGTCTGAGGGTGCTGGAGGGATTTCTCGAGCATCAGCAGGTTTTCTTCGCTGAGCTTATACGGATTAATGCCCTGACAGACGAAAAAATTCTTGGGCACACTGCCTTCAAGGTTTGCTCCCATTGGCGTTTGTGCAGCTTTATCCGGGAAAGCACCGCCGGATGTTTCTGTCACACCCATGGCAATGGCAGCAACAACTCCGGCATCTTCATATTCTTTTTGCAGCCCTTTCAGGGAATAATCAACAAAAGAAACGTCGTCCCCTGTTTGCCTGAAGCTTTGAATCTCTGATATATGCATGTGGGCATCAATGATTTTCACTGCGCGCTCCTCCTTTATAAACGAAAAGAAGCCGCTATTGGCTTCTTTCCGGCAAATTTACTGCTGCAGCAGCTTCTGAATCGTTTCTTCCATTTCTTTTGGGTCTGTATTGGGAGAAAAGCGTTCAACAGCTTTTCCGTTACGATCTACGAGAAATTTAGTGAAATTCCATTTCACAGCCTTTGAACCGAGCAGGCCCGGTGCTTCATTTGTCAGATGGGTAAACAGCGGATGCGCTTTCGGGCCATTTACATCGACTTTAGCGAACATTGGAAAAGATACACCATAGTTCAATTCGCAAAAGCTTTTAATGTCTTCTTCCGTCCCCGGTTCCTGGCTCATAAACTGATTGCACGGAAAGCCAAGGATTTCCAGCCCCTCCGGCTGATACCGTTCGTAAAGTTCCTGCAGCGCTTTGTACTGCGGAGTAAATCCGCATTTGCTCGCCGTATTCACAATCACAAGCACTTTCCCGCGATAATTATCCATTGATTGCTCATCGCCGCCAATTGTTTTCACATGAAGATCATAAATACTCAAAATCAACTTCCTCCTTCAGCTATTTTTTCGAGGGTTGTGACAGCATGTTCTGTCATTGCCATCAGATCATCCACTTGATCTTCGCTTATGCTCCGCCCGAACTGGACGTGATAAGCATGGCTGTACTCTTTAAACGGTACATCATACATCACCTGGTGACGCACTTTAAAGTTGACTCCCCAGTCTTCCTCTATCATTCGTTTAGCAAACGTGTATTCTTCTGCTGCTGTTTCATGAAAAGTGAGGCCAATCTCGCACGAATGTACATCATTTGTTTTCATAAGCTCCCCAGAAAGCTCCGGGAGGCTCATGGCGAGCCGGAATACAGCAGCTGCACCGTTTGATTCTTTCAGCTGAAACTGAATCTCATACACCCTTGACATCGCCGCAAGGTCTACAAGATCCTTTCTGCCTGTGACTGAAATGCTGCCGTCAAGATCCGCGTCGTAAACAGCACCTTCAAGAACCGTTTTTAAATTATCAAATGCAGTCGGATCAAACATCAGAACAGCCCTGCCGCTTTCCCGTCTGCATCTACTGACATGCCGAGTGCCGCAGGCTTTTTCGGGAGTCCGGGCATTGTCATGATATCCCCTGTCAAGCATACGATGAACCCCGCTCCAATTGAAGGCTTCAGCTCTCTGATCGTAAGCGTGAAATCTTCCGGCCTTCCAATCAGTTCAGGCTGATCAGAAAGAGAATACTGGGTTTTCGCCATACAGACAGGGAGATGGGACCAGCCGTACCCGTCATACTCCTTAAGCTGCTTTTTGGCTTTTGACGAAAATTCCACCGCTTTTGCCCCGTAAACGGTTTTAGCCACTTTTTCAACTTTTGCTTCAATACTGTCGGCAAGTTCATACAAATGCGAAAACTGATTTTTGTTATCTGCAATCGTCTGAATGACTTTTTCTGCGAGTTCAATTCCGCCTGCGCCGCCTTTTTCCCATACTTCCGAAAGAGCTGCAGGATGGGAATGTTCCGCACACCAGTTAAGGAGCGCATCGATTTCTTCATCGGCATCAGATGTAAAACGGTTGATGGCAACCGTATATGGAAGCCCAAACTGCTGGATGGATTCAATATGCTTTGCAAGATTCGATGCTCCTGCAAGCAGCGCTTCTTTATCAGGCTCCTGGAGCTGGTCCTTTTTTACTCCGCCGTGCATTTTAAGAGCCCGGATGGTCGCTACGATGACGACTGCGGCAGGTTCAAATCCTCCTGCCCGTGTTTTAATATGGAGAAACTTCTCTGCTCCGAGGTCTGCTCCAAATCCAGCCTCTGTTACAACATAATCACCAAGCTTGGCAGCCATTTTTGTTCCGAGAAGGCTGTTGCAGCCGTGAGCGATATTTGCAAACGGGCCGCCGTGAATGATGGCCGGAGTGTGTTCAAGCGTCTGAACGAGGTTAGGCTTCAGGGCGTCTTTCAGCAAAAGCGCAAGCGCTCCCTCGAATCCAAGCTCTCCGACTGTGACTGGCTCTTTGCTGTATGTAAATCCGACGACGATTTCGGCAAGTCTTTTCTTTAAATCGTCAAGACCAGATGCAAGACAGAGAATGGCCATAATTTCCGATGCGACCGTGATGTCAAAATGATCCTCTCTCGGAGTTCCGTTAACAGGGCCTCCAAGCCCGACAATGACATTCCGGAGTGCCCGGTCATTCAAATCCATGACCCGCTTCCACGTAATCCTTCTTGGATCAATCCCTTTTTCATTTCCCTGATGAATATGATTGTCCAGTAAAGCTGACAATGCGTTGTTTGCCGCTGTAATGGCATGAAGGTCTCCTGTGAAATGCAGATTGATGTCCTCCATCGGAATAACCTGTGAATAGCCCCCGCCTGCAGCTCCCCCCTTAATTCCCATCGTCGGACCGAGTGAAGGCTCTCTCATGGCAATGACTGCTTTTTTCCCAAGCAGATTAAGCGCCTGGCCAAGGCCCACTGTTACTGTAGATTTGCCTTCTCCGGCAGGTGTCGGATTAATAGCGGTTACAAGGATAATTTTCCCGTCAGGAGTATCCTGCTTTCTTTTAAGAAGATCAAGTGACAATTTCGCTTTATATTTTCCGTAATGCTCGAGTTCATCTTCTAGAATATCAAGTTGCCCCGCAATTTCCTGTATTGGTTTTATCGCAGCTTCCTGAGCGATTTCGATGTCTGATTTATGTTTCATTTTTAGCACACAGCGCCCTACTTTCTGCTTATTAGATTGATTTCACGCACAATTGTAACACAAAAGCAAATTGAATTATTATTCCAAACTTTCTATAATAGAGAAAACTCTGAAATGCACAGAAAGTTGAGGTTCATTCATGCCTATAAATATTCCATCTGACCTTCCCGCAAAAGAAATTCTTGAAAAAGAAAACATCTTCGTCATGGACGATAAGCGAGCGTATCAGCAGGATATCAGACCGCTGAACATTGTGATCCTGAATATTATGCCCGAAAAACAGAAAACAGAAGTACAGCTGCTGAGGCTGCTCGGAAACTCCCCTCTTCAGCTGAACATTACATTTATGAGGCCTGAAACCCATACATCCAAAACGACGAAGGAAGAGCATCTGCAGCAGTTTTACACGACTTTTTCAAAGATCCGCCACAAAAAGTTTGACGGAATGATTGTAACAGGCGCCCCGATCGAGCACCTTCCTTTTGAAGAGGTTTCCTACTGGAATGAACTGAAGGAAATCTTTGAATGGACCAACAAGCATGTCACGTCCACTCTTCATATATGCTGGGGTGCTCAGGCAGGACTTTACTATCACTATGGCGTAAATAAATATAGTCTGGAAGAAAAATGCTTCGGTGTATTCGAACATGTCATTTGTAATGATTCTGTAAAAATTGTCCGCGGGTTCGATGATCACTACTATGTGCCGCATTCCCGGCATACGGATATAAAGAGACAAGATATTGCGGCAGTTGAAGAACTCGACATTATTAGCGAATCTGAAGAAGCCGGTGTATGCCTCGTAGCTTCAAAGGATGCAAAGCACGTCTTTTTGACCGGCCACCCGGAATATGATCTCCTTACGCTCAAACAGGAATATGAGCGTGACCGGGCTAAAGGACTCCAGACGGCAGTTCCGTCCTCTTATTTTCCAAATAACGATCCGTCTGAAAAACCTGTTCAAAAGTGGAAATCCCATGCCCATCTCCTTTTTGCGAACTGGCTGAACTACTGCGTGTATCAGGAAACGCCTTACGAGTGGGAATGAGAAATGCAAAAAAAATCACACAAAATGGATTTATTTGTTAAAATTAAGGTGAATTTAATTTAATTTTTATCGAATCTTTATATTTTGTAAATATTCCTGTGTTACGCTTTTAAAAGCAGGAACATAAGCGTCCTGTTTATGATTATAGTTGAGGTGAATGCATTGTTAAAAAAACCGAAAGTGTTAATTTTAACCGCAAAATACGGGAACGGACATGTTCAAGTCTCAAAAACACTTGTTAAGCAATGCAAGGACATGGGAATTGAGGAAGTGGTTGTTTCTGATCTGTACGCTGAATCGAACCCTGTTTTTACAGAAATCACCCAATACCTGTATTTAAAAAGCTTTACAATCGGCAAACAGTTTTACCGTATGTTTTATTACGGCGTCGATAAAATTTACAATAAGAAACTGCTGACTCTGTACTTCAAGCTCGGAAATAAACGGCTTTTTGAGCTGATTGAAAAGGAGCAGCCCGATTTGATCATCAATACATTCCCGATTATCGTCGTGCCGGAGTACAGAAGACGCACAGGCCATATTATTCCAACCTTTAATGTGCTCACTGACTTCTGCCTTCACAAAATCTGGGTTCACCAGAACATCGATAAATATTATGTGGCAAGCAAACGGGTGAAAGAAAAGGTCATGAGCCTCGGCATTCATCCTGCTTCCGTCAAGGTGACAGGCATCCCGATTCGTTCCGTGTTTGAAGAAAACCTTGATAAAAATGAAATCTGCCGCAAATACGGGCTTGACCCCAATAAAAAGATTCTGCTTGTCATGGCAGGCGCCCACGGTGTTCTTAAAAACGTAAAAGAACTTTGCGAGTCGTTTCTTGAAGATCAGAATCTGCAGACGGTCGTCGTTTGCGGAAACAATGCGGTTTTGAAAGAAAACCTTGAAACGATAACCGGCAAAAATGTAAGAAACCTAAAGCTTCTTGGCTACGTTGAAAGAGTCGATGAGCTGTTCAGAGTCGCATCCTGCATGGTAACAAAGCCTGGCGGCATCACGTTAAGCGAGGCCGCAGCTGTCGGGGTTCCCGTTATTCTTTTCAAACCTGTTCCCGGACAGGAAAAGGAAAATGCGCTCTTTTTTGAAGAAAACGAGGCAGCTGTTGTAGTCAACCGCTCAGAAGAAGTGTATGAAACTGTCAGCAGCCTGTTGAAAGACGATAAGAAACTTAAGAGAATGAAACGGAACATCAAGCGTCTGCACCATCCGAACTCATCCTTAACCATTATGGAAGATATACTCAGAGAAGCTTCTCTTTTTAAAGAGAACAAATTTATTAAGGCTCAATAAGACCTTCCGGATGAAGGGGAATACACCCCCGGAGGCTAAAAAATGGATACAAGCACGCACATCATCATGGGTTTCGGTCTTGCAGGACTCGCATACATCGACCCTGCTGTCGGACAGGATCCCGAACTTGCTGCGGCTATAATGGCCGGCACCGTTCTTGGATCAAATGCACCGGATTTTGATTACGCGGTCAGAGTTTTTAAAGGTAAAGGAATGTACACCGAGCATCACCGCGGATTATCTCACTCTGTACCCGCATGGTTTATTTGGAGCTTTCTGCTCACTGCCATTATTCTCATTTTTTCACCATCCTTATCGGGGCAGGACTGGATGCACCTTGCCGGCTGGACGTTCGCTGCGGTGCTGGTCCACGTCTTATTTGATGTTTTTAACGCATACGGCACTCAGGCAGCACGGCCATTCACAAAAAAATGGCTGTCTCTGAATTTCATCCCGCTGTTTGACCCGCTGATTGTCTTTTTGCATATTGCCGGATTTGCACTATGGGCCGCTGGAGAAAGCCCCGGTCTTGCTTTTTCTGTTATTTACACAATCATATTTGTATATGTCATTGAACGGTTCTTCAGTTCCAGAAGGGCTCTTGCACGGATCAGAAGCGAACTCCGCGAGTCTTCTGTTTTGACTGTCGTCCCTACAATCCGCTGGTCAGTATGGCAGTTTGTGTCCGAAACAGAAACAGGCTTTACCTCAGGTGAACTGCGCTCAGGCCAGGTCAGGCCGGTTCATTCGTTCGAAAAAACAAAGCATGAGCTTATATCAGCTGCTGAAAAAGATCAAAATACGCAGCACTTCCTGAAAAACTCAAAACATGTGCACCGTATTGTCATTCCTAATCCATCCGGATATGAGGTCCGCTTTTTTGACCTCCGTTTCCGGACGAAAAATCATTATCCCTACATGGCTGTCTGCCTGTTGGCCAGAAACGGAGAGATCCTCTCATCACAAACAGGGTGGATTCATCAGACAGGAAAGCTGCATAAGACACTCCTTCCCCAGAACTCATCGGGGACGGCAGGTCTCGACGCATGATAAAACCCCCGGAATTCCGGGGGTTTGTTTTATATTTTTTGGCCGCGTCAGCCTGATGTCGTTTGACTGTAATAGACCTCTTCAAAAGGCTGAACGACTACAAAGCCTTCCCCTTCAAATTTCATCTGTATGGACTCTCCGCTCCCTCTCCCGAATAAGGTTTTCAGCGAGATATCGGTAACGAACTCCGGAGTCAGACTCCCTGACCAGGCAACCGTTGCATTCGGGTCGGTATAAACCGGATCACCCGGCTTGACAATGAGTGTCAGCGGTTCATAGTGAGAGGTAATTGCAAGCATTCCTCTGCCTTCAAGCCGTACATTAAAAAGTCCCCCTGAGAGCATGCCTGCAATCTTCCTCATCATTTTGATATCCCATGAGATGGAAGGTTCAAACGCAAGCAGGTCATTGCCGTTTACAAAAATGGATTCTCCCTGCAGATTTATAATGGAAATCTTTTTTCCCTGGTCAGCTACATAGAGCTTTCCGGCTCCAGTCGCTTTCATAAGAGCCGTGCCCTCGCCTGTCAGCGCCTTTTTAAACATTTTCCCGAGGCCGTGCTCAAGAATTCCTTCACGTTCATATTTGATCTGACCGCGGTAGGAGACCATCGCTCCGGCTTTTGTCCAGACTTGGCCATTCAGATTGATCTCAAGAAGCCTCTCCGTCTCAAGCTCGAACAGTCCCTGCCCTTTGTCCTGCTGCTCTGTTTTCTCCACAAATTCTTGAATACTGTATCTGTTCATCGCTTTTCCTCTCCCTTTTTCTGAAGCATAAACAGCCATAAAAATGAAAGTGACTGCTTTAATTCCGCAGAAAGTTTACGGACCATATCCTCTGTAACTCCCCGTTTGTATACACCCTGACTGTCGATCAATTCCCAGCCATTTTCAAGCGCCAGCCTTTCAAATTCCCAAGGCATCATGGTGTTGCAGATGACATCTTTTCCATATAGCCTCTCGTAGCTGTTTTCTCTCGGATGCGCTGTCGGTCCAAGAACCGCAATGCACAAATAGCCTTCCTTTTTAACAACCCTCTTTAATTCCTGTAATCCGGCAAGCGGATCTGCTGTCCATTCAAGACAATTAATCGTCAGAAGCGCATCGGCCTGTCCGTCACTGAATGGCAGCGACATGATATTTGCCTGTTCGAAGACAAGCCTGCCTTCTTTTTCGTGCTGCTTTGCAAGCCTGATCATTTCAGGGGACAAATCAGCTCCTGTCACCTTCATGCCCTCCTGCATTAAAAGGAACGACCCATAGCCGTCCCCGCAGCCGATATCAATCACTGTCGATCCTTCTGGTACATACTTTTTGAAAAAAGGGATGACCGTGCTTCTGCTGCCGGTATCCCACATTTCCTTGCTGCTCTTATTCCAGAATGCAGCCCGTTCGTCCCACTTCTTTTCTGCTTCTTTTTCCCAGTCATATGTATTTACCACTTGAATCAGCTCCAGTTATCAGCATTCCTTATACATTTCTAGGAAATCAGCCAAATTCCTCTCTGCCGAATAAAAGTCACCAAAGAATAAAGACTAATAAAAGCAGATCTCTCTCTGCATGTGAAAGGAGTGCATACAATGGAGAAGGAAACATTTATTGCTGTTCAGAAAAACAGCGAAGGCGACCTGTCAGCTTTTAAAACCTCTGGCGGAAGAATTCTTTCCTACGAACAGGCGCTTGCTGAAGCAGGAAGCGGCATGATCGAAGGTGTCAGCACCTTTAAAGGAAAAGGCGGCGGCACATACATCCGAAGCAACCCTGACAACAGCAAAGCAAATAACCTTGACGCACTTCCACTATTTTAGGAGGAAAACACAATGACAAAAAAATACAACAAACAAGGCAGCGCAAACGGCAACTCCCCTGAAAGAGGACACCTCCAGGAAGAATTCGGCCAGGAAATCATTTCAGGAGACAACAGCAAGGGAAACAAACGCAACAAAGACCAGAAATCAAAGACTGATGGGAAATAAGGATGGTGAAACCAGCTGCCGCGTCAGCTGGTTTTCTTTCTGCATACTTTTTTTAAGGCGCTTTTCACAGGAGTGATGTTACTTTTCTTCTCGCATGAGGCATGTTTGTGGCGCTACTTACCGAAGTGATGCCACTTTCCTTCGCGCATGAGTTCTGTTTGTGGCGTCTCTCACCGGAGTGATGCCACTTTCCTTCGCGCATGAGTTCTGTTTGTGGCTTCTCTCGCCGAAGTGATGCCACTTTCCTTCGCGCATGAGTTCTGTTTGTGGCGTCTCTCACCAGAGTGATGCCACTTTCCTTCGCTCATGAGACCTGTTTGTGGCGTCACTCACACGAGTAATGCCACTTACTTTCACTCTGAAACCAATATGTTGCACCACTCTCTGGAGTGACGCCACTTTTCTTCGTGTTAAAACCGTTTGGAGGCGCCACTCACCCGAGCGGCGCCTCTCTTTTGCTGAAACCAATTTATATGCAGCTTTACTCTTCAGGATCAGCCTGCTCATTTCTCCCTCTGTCAATCGTAATAGCCGCTGTTTCATTGTTCATATAGAGCGGGACTTGCATTTTATCCCCGTTGTCATAGAATGCTTCATTTATGCCGTCATTGGCGCGTGTTGTTTCTTCGCTTCCAAGGTAAGATGGGTATTTTTTTTCCTTCATCTTTTTCGCCTCCATTCAGGTATAGTATTTCCTGCCATTAAAAAAATCTCCTGTTTCCAGGAGATTTTCATGATCAGGCGCCAAGCTGTTCTGCAATGATGACACGCTCTACTGCTTCGATGGCTTCTTTTTCGTCGTCGCCTTCGGCTGATACGGTAATGGTTGTTCCTTTTCCAATGCCGAGTGACATAACACCCATAATTGATTTTAAGTTAACCTTGCGTCCGTTCGCTTCCAGGTTCACATCTGCTGTAAAAGAGTTGACTGCATTGACAAGAGATGTTGCAGGACGTGCATGTATGCCTGACTCGCTTGTAATTTTAAATTTCTTCTGCTGCATCTTTCTTTCCCCTCTCCTCATTCTACAAAGAAATATTATAATCGTTTTTGACCAAAAGGGAACTGTTTTTTAAGCAAGCTTAATGATTTCTTCGTTGGTAATGTAGCTGTGCAGATAAATGGTGCAGATTTGCGTGTTCTTTTTTTCTACGATGATGGTGTTCTGAAGGGCATCTTTAATGAGAATCAGTCTTTCATGCTCGAAGTCAAGCAGAGATTCAAGTGTTTCGAGCTGGCTGCATGCCTGCAGAAAACGGTCATCGCTCATTTTTCGGTCTTTTTTAAAAATAACCTGCATGTTTCCAATGCTTGTTTTGTACACGTTTCCCACATCCCTTTACAAGTTATTCCACCTATAAATAAAATATCTGAAATTTCCGTAAAAATCTATAGGCAACTTGACGACAAATTTCCAATAGTGTATATTAAAAGCATCATTTAGCTAATAGTTAGTGAAACATCGTTTTTCCAAACTTTGTTTGCGCATACATATTCGCTGATTGATAAAAATATTTCCAGGTAGCAACACCTGTGCTACAGTATTAGGAGGATAAAGTACTATGCAAAACGGTAAAGTTAAATGGTTCAACAACGAAAAAGGTTTCGGTTTTATCGAAGTTGAAGGCGGAGACGATGTATTTGTACATTTCTCAGCTATCGAGGGAGACGGCTACAAGTCTCTTGAAGAAGGACAGGAAGTTTCTTTCGAAATCGTTGAAGGCAACCGTGGACCACAAGCTGCTAACGTAGTGAAACTATAATTACAAACGTACATTATAATTGATCATATACGAATGCAAGAAAGAGGCTGAGATATCTCAGCCTCTTTCTTTCGTTAAATCCTGGCTGACAATTAAAAATTCCACAGCCTTTAAGTTCTGCTTCAGCTTCCCTTCAATCCTTTTTACCTCAAACTGGTTAAACACGCTGCCGTTTTTTGCCATGAACAAAAGCATATCTAAATCGCCATATATTTCGTAAAAAGCCTGCTTTATATCATCATTGATTTTGATTGTTGTCTTCATTGCTGTCACCCTCCCCTGCGGCATAGTCAAAAAGGTTCATCCTAATCTACAGTTATTCTTCAATAAAGAACAAATTCCTTCTTTTTAACGAATTTTTATTTTAGAGAAATTCCTTCCAGTTTCTTTCGTCCTATTTTTTCGATGTATATTTTAAGAAGGTTGTCGAACGATAAAGATGTGGAGGTGAGGACTTGGATCAAATTAATCACACAGGTCTTATCAGCGGATTCAACAACTTAAAGCAGCTTGAAATGGCAGTTGCTGCTGCACAGAAAATGACGGGCTCTGCTACGATGAGCATGGATCCGGAAGCTATCCAGAACGCAGAAAAAGCTTTGCAGGATGCAAAAGCCATTTACCAGACAGCCGGAGAGACAGGCGTTGATCAGCCGTTTTTAAGCAATCAGCAAGAGCTTTTGCTGCAATGCGAGCATCAGCTCAATGAAGCGAAAAAATAAAAAAATCCGCTGAATTCAGCGGATTTTTCTCTGTTTCTCTAGACAAGTTTTTTGCCGTACTCCTTCATCTTTTGCCCTACTGTGCATTCTCCGATGCAAAATGCATGTGCTGCTTTTTTCCCGCGTTCTTTTCTGAAGAGCTTTTTGAGAAGACAGTCTGAGCAGTATGTATCATTCAGCTCATCTATTTCATGGACGATTTGTTTTTTGTCTCTCTCATTCATCTTGATCACCCGCCGTCCATTCACTTGCAACCTTTATGCCGCTTAGGCCCTGTCCTGCAAGTTTGTCCGCCTCGGCATTGTCTTTTCTGGCGACCGGAACGCAGATTGGGCGGATATTTCTCTTTTTGAGTGCTTTTTCTATTTTATCAAGCCAGCGGGAGTATGCTTCTTCATAGCAGGGCCACTCTCCCGAAAGCTGATTGAGAACGACCTGGGAGTCTCCTTTAAATGTGACGTCCTGATGCTGCACGCCAAGCTCTTCAAGCTTTTGGACCAGAAAGTAAAAGGCCATGTATTCTGCTTCATTGTTAGAAAGAGCTTCCGCTTTTTGGCTGTATCTCATTCTTGATCGTTTTCCGTTTATTGTATAGTAAATCACGGCACCAAGTCCCGCTTCTTTTGACAGCTTGTTATAATTCCCGTCAAAAAAAGCTTCTACATCAGTTGGTTCATGCACAACTTCGAGTTTAAGTTTCTTAAGTTCTTTAAGTGTCCATGAAGTGCCTCTGGAATCAATAAATTCAAGTGACTGGGCTCTCCCTGTTTTTTCGGCATCTTCTCCTATGCTGATGGCAGTCTCAAGATCCGTTTCATCCGAGCTGAACAGGACTCTCTGCTTTTTCGGGGTCTTATACATCCATTGAATGTGATATTTCACAATTTTCACTCCTGACTTCATGGTTCCTTGTTATAAGTAGTCTTGCTTGTACCGGCAATTGTATTCAATATGCTATAATCATATTCGGCTTAATACATAGTAAGGGAAAAGTCTTCACAAAAAAAACCTTCCTAAATTATATCAGCAAGGAGATTTTATATGCCAAACGAATTATTGTGGATCGGATTTGCATTCATTAATTTTATCATTGTTCTGCTATTTTATAAACTTTTCGGCAAAAGCGGATTATTTGTCTGGATCGGTTTTTCGACCGTTGCAGCCAACCTTCAGGTAGTCAAAACGATCGAGATCTTCGGATTAACAGCTACGATGGGGAATATCATGTATGGTACTGCCTTTTTAGTAACAGATATCATCAATGAAAAATACGGTGAAAAAGAAGCAAAAAAAGCCGTCTGGCTGGGTTTTGCAACATTAATTTCCCTTACCGTTATTATGCAGGGTGTCCTCATGTTCCAGCCTGATGAAACGGACATGGCACAAGGGGCATTAAAGACGATTTTTGATATGATTCCGCGTATTGCCATCGGGAGCCTTGCAGCCTTTATTATCAGCCAGTATGCAGATGTGGCAATTTACTCATGGCTCAGACGGAAGTTTCCATCTGACAGGCTGCTGTGGATCAGAAATAATGGAAGCACGATGATCAGCCAGCTTCTTGACACCCTTATTTTCACATCGATTGCCTTTTTGGGCGTCTATCCGTTTGACATCTGGATTCAGATTTTTATAACGACTTATCTGATTAAATTTGTCGTTGCTATTATTGATACACCATTTGCTTATCTGGCCAAAAGAATAAAACCTGCGGAATGAGGAGAGAAAGAAATGATTGAAGTTTATGTGGATGGTGCCAGTGCCGGAGACCCGGGCCCTTCCGGAGCAGGGATCTTCATAAAAGGACATGGCAAGGGCGAGCAGTTTGCCGTGCCTCTTGGAAAAATGACAAATCATGAAGCTGAGTATCATGCATTGATAAAAAGCCTTGAAATTTGCCTGGAGAAAGGTTTTTCCATCATTTCCGTAAGAACTGACTCCCAGCTTGTTGAGCGGGCTGTAGAAAAAGAGTATGTGAAGAACCCTTCCTTTGTTCCGCTGCTTGAGAGAGTTCTGGAGCTGAAAAGCGGATTTGATCTCTTTTTCATTAAATGGATTCCAAGTAAGCAGAACACGGTTGCTGATGAGCTGGCGAGAAAAGCGATCCGGATGAACGGAAGCGATAACGGATGAAGCTTAAATCATCTCTCACAGCCGACATCAGCCTGCTTCTTGTGGCATGCATATGGGGGTCTACTTTTGTAATTGTTCAAAAAGCGATTCAGTTTATGCCCCCTCATTTTTTTAACGGCGTCCGTTTTTTCCTTGCTGCCGTGCTTGTTGCTTTGATTGGCAGGAAAATGACGCGTCTGGTTCCTTCGAAACGTTCAGTTGCCGCCGGTGTCACATTGGGAGTGTTTCTCTTTCTCGGCTATGCTTTTCAGACAGTCGGCCTTTTGTATACAACTTCTTCTAAAGCAGGATTTATTACGGGTCTGAGCGTGATGATTGTTCCCCTGCTTTCCATCTGGATTCTTAAGGAAACGGCAAGGAAAACGGTTTATGCCGCTGCGGCGGTTGGCACAGCAGGTCTGTATTTTTTGACATTCAGCGGCTTTTCATCGCTCAACCAGGGTGACTTGCTCGTTTTCTGCTGCGCCCTTGCTTTTGCGCTGCATATTCTGTTTACGGGAAAGTTCTCGGGACAGCACGATGCCTGGCTTTTGACCATCGTCCAATTGTTTACTGTTTCTGTTCTGAGTTTTTCAGCGTCCGGCCTTTTTGAACGTGTGCCGGATCCGGGAAAAATGCTGACTGCGGACGTGCTTTTAGCCCTGTTCATTACAGCCTTTTTTGCAACAGCTTTTGCTTTTTTTGTTCAAACAAAGCTTCAGCAGTATACGACAGCATCCAGAGTTGCCCTCATTTACGCATCTGAGCCTGTATTTGCAGCGCTGACTGCCTATTTCTTCGCAGGTGAGCGCCTCTCTTCAGCCGGTCTATTCGGCTGTGTGCTCATTCTTTCTGCCATGCTGATGGCAGAATGGAAGCCTGCGCGAAAAAAAGAATCGATTGCTTCACATTGAAAAAATCCCGGAGATCTCCGGGATTTTTCAGTTTAAAATGTTCAGTTCCCTTGCTACCCGCATCGCCTGGCTGCGGTTTCTTGCCTTTTCTTTTGTCAGTCTTTCAAGAAGAGAGACGAAAAAGGCGCCGTCAAATTCTTTTTGTGCTTTTAATGTCAGCTCGATTGCAGCTATGACCAGCTTATCTTCTGCGCCTGTATAGTGCTTTCCGAATTCGATAAATCCGAGGGCATCTTCTTTAAAGTGAAACCCCTTATCCTGTAAATGCTGCAAATAATCTGTCACTGATTGTATCGTATGTAGCAAGCATACCCCGCCTTAGCATGTTCTAATAGCCAATATCCTTAATTTCATCAGATTGAAATGTGATAACCAGAGGATCTTTATTCTGTGCTTCTTTCAGCATAGCTTTTGCAACCGTTTTCGCATGTATAGGCTTCATCGTTTTTAGTTTGCCTATAAAGACAAAACCGAAAAGTTTAAACAGCCACTCACCCAGTTTTTCCCCCATCCGGAATTCCTGTCTGTCTCCAAGCAGAAGGGACGGCCTGAACAGAATAACTGACGGAAGGCCAAGGTTTCTGAGTGCATCCTCCATTTGTCCTTTTACCCGGTTATAGTAAAAGAGCGAATCTCTGTCAGCACCTATTGCAGAGACAGCCAGAACCCGTTTCACTCCCTGCTGTTTTGCAAGCTTTGCAGCCTCCACTGAATATTCGAAATCAACTTTATAGAAAGCTTCTTTTGATTTTGCTTTTTTCATGGTTGTGCCAAGACATAAGAAAAGGTCATCCACCTCAAATTCACGTTTGCTGGCTGAAAGATGATCAAAGTCAACGACAATGTTCGTATGCTTATCATGTTTGCGGTCCAATGCTTTCCTTGTAACCGTCTTCACTTCTGAATAATGCTTCGATGAGAGCAGCAGCTCGAGCAGCTCCGTGCCGATGAGGCCGCTTGCCCCGACAATCATTGCTTTCTTCATGATTTGTCACTCCAATCTTCTTCGGATCATAAAGGAAACGGGTTCAAAAGCAAAGGGCTTGCTCCCGTTTTGGGACCGATTATGTAAAAGAGAAGAGAGGTCACATTGCCTCTCTGGAATTCAATGCATCTGATAAAAAGCCATGCAGTCCTCTAAGCTCCATTTCTTCAATTAAACGTGCAGCCCGGCTGTGCTCTGCATCAAATACAGCTTCTTCAAGGGTGCATTCAACAGGTACATCGCACGCTATTTCTGCAAGACGTCTTGAGAGATGAAGCATGTCCAAATCCTGCTCAATCTTTGATCGCTGTGCGTTCGTCAGCTCTTCAAGCCGCTCAAGCAGAACATCGATTGACTTGTATTTGGCAATCAGCTTGTAGGCCGTTTTCTCTCCGATTCCTTTAACTCCTGGATAGTTATCGCTGCTGTCGCCCATGAGTCCTTTCACATCCACAAGATGAGCTGGAAGTATGCCTGTTTCTTCTGTAAAGAAATCCGGCGTATACACTTTATATTGGCCAATTCCTTTCTGCATTAGAACGACCTGTATGTTTTCATCAAGCAGCTGAAGAAGATCACGGTCGCCCGTCAGAATGGAAATATTCATTTCAGCAGAATAAAGCTTTGCAATGGTCCCGATGCAGTCATCCGCTTCATATCCGGCAAGACCCACATTCGGAATGTTAAAAGCTTCTGCAGCCTTTTTTGCAAGGTCAAATTGCGGAAGCATTTCAACAGGAGCTTCCGGACGGTTGGCTTTATAGTGATCAAAAAGCTCAGATCTGTATGTTTTACTGCCCATATCCCAGCAGCAGATGACATGCGTCGGCTGAAAATGTTTAACGGATGCGAGCAGATGCTTCAGGAAGCCGTTTACTGCATTTGTCGGCACGCCCTTGCTGTTTATCATAAAGTTGCCGTAAACGCTTGTGGCGTAGAAAGCCCTGAATAAGAGAGCCATGCCGTCGACGATCAGCAAATGTTCTTTTTTATTATTCATATAGAGATCAAACTCCTATTCTAAAAAGTACGCTGTCTCTATCATACCATAATTATGTTCGCGGGAAGAAAGGGAAAAACATGAAAAGAGGATGGGACAAAACATTAGCGCAGAGGTTATTCCGCAGGAAACACTTGTATCTTATCTGATTTGAACATTGGCTGCTCATTATACCGTACTGAAGAGCATGTTTCTTATTCCATTTGAGCACTTGCCGCTGATTATACCGTACGAAAGAGCATGAATGAAAAAAGGTGAATTTGAGTAGTTTTAACTCAAATTCACCCTAATCTATTTCTGTTCAGATCTCCCAGGTTTGGTTATTTCTCTTTTTTGCTGTTCATTTTTTTCACTTCAGTTTCTGCGTATGAAGCGAATTCTTCATTATAGCCTTTGGCGTTGTTGTTGCGCTGTGCGTTGGCATTCCCTTTTTTCGTTTTTCCCAAAGCTGACACCTCTTTTCAGTTAGGTTAGCTTTAGTATCTTCAGGGAGCAGCTGCCTGACACGAAGAAGTTATTGGCTGTACTGGCCGAACTTTCTTTGCACATATTCTTTGACCATTTCCTCTGTAACGTGCTTTCTCGTTGGAATAATGCCTCCTTTTGCAAGTTCATTGATCTCAGCTGTGACTTCATTTATTCCATTCACTGAAAAAGGCTCGGATTGTCTGCACTTCAGAACCGCTGTCTCAATCAGCGCCTCTCTTTTCTCCTCTAATGCTGCAAACTTTGTAACGATGGCATTTTGCTTTTTGCTGTGTGCCGTAATGGCTTCATGTACGTTGCTCATCTTGTTGATCTCCTCTTTTTTCCATTAGTTTTTTTACTGACTCCTTTGGACTCCAGCAGTCAAAGGAATAATCAGGTTTTGTTTCAAATCCGAGCCGGCTGCAGCGGTAAATCATCCGCCCTTCAGCCTTGATGCTTTGAAAGTGTATGCAGGCAGCGCATACCTGATAGGATGACTTCATGACTTGACACCTGCTGCAGAAAGAATCTTCTCAAGTACCTCATTACTCCGCTCATAGGCCGAGATATCTTCAAGCGTGTATGCTGAAAGAAGCGCTTCATAAAATGACCCTGTCTGGAGGACGAGATTCCCGGTAAGCTCCTTGCTTGCTTCCCTCAGCTTTTCTCCATAATAAGCCTTAAACTGATTTTCGCTCTCCGTCAGCTGAATTGAAACAGGAAGAGCAAGCTTTTCCTGAAGATCTTCACTTATTTGCTTTTTCTCATTTTTTTCAAAAAAAGCCTTCGTATTTTTAAATTTCTTCAGCGGCTGTTTTTCTTCATTTGTTACATGTTCTTTCAAAGACGTTCTGATTTTAGGTGTATCAATCTTTTGTAAATCAGGCATGGAAGTTCGGAGCTGTCCGTTGTGCATCAGCATTTCTCTTGCCGCCTGTTTAAATGCATCAGATAAAAGACCGTGCACGTACTTCTCAAGCCTCAGAGTAACAGCCTGCAATTCCTGCAGAACATAAAACTGAAGGGAAGCAAGAAGATCCTGATAGCACTCGTCCAATACTTCTTTCGGGGATTTGGAACCGCCAAATGCTCCCGGATGAAAGGCTTCTTTGAACAGATCCGGAAACCTGAGCATCGTCCGCTGCTTCACATAGAACAGCTGCTCTTTCACTTCCTGCTCCAGCTGTTTCTCCCTGAGATTTTGTGTTTCTGCATTCAGCATGGACAGCACCTTTTCCCTTTGAGCTGTCAGC
This sequence comes from Metabacillus mesotrionivorans, assembly GCF_052171315.1. NCBI lineage: Bacteria > Bacillati > Bacillota > Bacilli > Caryophanales > Bacillaceae > Metabacillus > Metabacillus mesotrionivorans. Next base: position 628,547 of record NZ_JBQMFF010000002.1, read on the forward strand.
GTCTTTATTTCCCGTTCTCTTTTCTCCTGATCGCTGTCTGCTGCATCAAGGACCGACTGCAGCTGCTGCTTTGCAATCGAAAGCTCAAGCTTTGCAGACTGAATCATGGAAGCTGAAAGATCGTGGTTCATAAAGTGATGGAATTCCTCTTTCATCACCCTGAATTCAGATTGGAGAGGATCTGCCGTTTTAGCAAGTTCCTGCATGCTTGATATTCCGTAAAGGCGGGGATGCCTGATCTCGTGAGTCAAAAGCTGGTCCCGGATATAGTCTTTCACCAGATCAATTTCTTCTTTGCTTCCTGCAAGGTCAATGGCATTGATGATAAAAAACATTTTATCCATCGAGAAGGTGTCTTTCACCCTTCCAAGCTGCTTCAGAAACTCTCTGTCTCCTTTTGAAAACGGATGATTATAATAGGTGACAAACAAGATGGCGTCCGCATTTTTAATGTAATCAAATGCGACTTCGGTGTGCCTTGAATTATATGAATCCGCTCCCGGAGTATCGACGATCGTAATTCCGCTTTGCGTCAGGGGGCTGTCAAAATAAATGACAACTTCTTCAACCGTGCACGCTTTTTCCTCATTTGACACATAGTCTTTATATTCTTCCCTGTTTGCAGCAATCGTTTTGCCGCTGATCGAACCGATTACAGACAACGCCTTTTGATAGAGGGGTAAAAGAGACTTAAGCCTCTCGCTGTCCCCTTTCATACCAGCAAGTTTCATGCGGGCATCCTCGGCTGAAGCTGCCTCTATGGAGAAAATATCCGCAATCTCCTCCAGAAATGCACGTTCAGTCTTAAATGTCACTTCAATCATCCCGTGAGGTTTATCCTTTGCAGGAGGTTTGATTTTATTAATTGCAGCTGTTGTCGGAGTTGGCGATGATGGCAAAAGCTTTTCGCCAAGCAGCGCATTTGCAAAAGAAGATTTTCCTGCACTGAATGCTCCAAACAGGGCAACAGTAAACGACTTGTTCTGAAGGGACTCTGCTTTTGCCCTTAAGGAGGCCGAAAGCTGCTGAAAGCCCGGAATACCGGTCAGTACATTTGATGCTGCAGCGATCTGGGCTGCAAAAAATGCCTGATCAGCCGTTTGATCCTGAACATGTTTCTTTTCAGCAGATTCCTTCTCAACCTTCCGATTAACGGCGTTCTTTTGCTCAAGCGTTCCTTCTGAGGCAGCTTTTTCCGGATGCTTCCTTATCCACTCGGCAAGGTCGAGTTCAGGAAGCTTTTCCTGTGCGGCAAGCTCCATCACGTCATTTTTCAGCTGTTCAAACCCAATCAGTCTGCGGTACAGTTCGTTTAATGCTTCAAGTTTCTCTTTTCGTTTCGATACGTCTGAGAATAATTCTTGAAGCTGAGCAGCGTTTTGATCTTTCACATGCTGTTCCATCTGTTCGATCAAAGGCAGCACCTGTTTTTTTGTCTCTTTTTTTACCGATTCACTTAAATCATTGGAGTAGGTGAGCGTATACTGCGCGTTGGCCGTAGCCCCTTTTTGAACGGAACTGTGCAAAAGTGCAGCATCTGTTGTGATTGAAAAATCCTGAAGCTTCTGCAGAAAATCAGGGCTGCTGATCTCATGCTCTGCTGCTTTTTTCTTCAGCAGTTCATTCACGTGCCAGGCAATTTGAGACTGTAAATGGCCTGAAATGTCCTCAAACAGTTCCGTTTCCCGTTTTTTCTGTTCTTCTGCTGTTTTCGCTTTTGAGAAGAACAGCCCCACCTTAAATCCCGGCAGTGACGCTTCAATAAACCTTTCAGCCTTTGATCTTGTCTCAAATGGAATCAGATTGGCATTTTTAAGGATATAATCCAGCTGATCACGCAAGTCTGCTGAAACAGAGCTGATGCTGTCAGAAAGCGTCTTAAATGCAGCTTGGGATGCGTCCAGTTCTTTTTGAACACTGCTGATTTGCGAGAGCAGTTCATCTGGTGAAATATCCTTCATTTCAAGATCTTCTTCCTTCTGGACGAGATAGTCTGAAGTTAATGAGATCAGCGTGTTTTGGGCATTCTCTTGTACAAGACCCTCATTAGTGATCATTTGGCTGATGAGATTTTTTACGGAAGAAAGCTGATTATGCTCATGGTCTAAAGCCGTAAGTGACGTATAGAAAACATGGTCTGAAGGCAGTCCCGCAGCTTCGAACGTCATTTCAATCTGAGTCCTGAATGCAGAGAAGGCTACTTCCTCTTCCCTGTGTTTATCAACTTGATTCACAATTAAATAAATCTGTTTGCCTTTATGTATCATTTCGTGGACAAATGCCACATTTTCTTCGGATTGAACGTGATTGTAATCCGTCACATAAAACACTAAATCTGCGAGATGCAGAGCGGATTCAGTCGCCATTCGGTGAGCGGCGTCCGTGGAATCAATTCCAGGCGTGTCCATGATCACAACGTTTTCCTGAAGGGACAAATACTCATCTTTTATCTCGATTTTTAAGACCTCACTGCCCTGCCTGCAGTAGTCCTTCACTTGCTGAATGGAGTAGGATCCCTTCAGTTTGATCAGGTTTCCTTTCGTGTCATGCAGGATGACAGATTTTTCACCCTTTTGAAGCAGCACGACATTTGCACTTGTCGGAATCGGGCTTGTCGGCAGAACCTCTTCGCCGAGAAGCGTGTTGATCATCGTTGATTTTCCTGCTGAAAAATGGCCTGTAAAAGCAATATGCTTCGTATTCTTTTGAATTTTATAGAACAGCTCAATCAGTTTATCGGCTGTTTCAGGTTCATCCTGTATTTTGTTCCATACAGCAGCTGTTCTGGGAAGCAGATGCTGTTTTAACGTTTTCGTACTCATTCCCTAAACCCCTTTGTCTGGCGTATATTGCTATTTTACTTGATTTTTTGCCTTTTTCCCATCCTATTATGAGAATCTTTAAATAGTTACGCCTGAATATGAAACTTTCTCCAGATAAAAACGTAAAAAAGACAAACTTTTATTAAAAATATGGTTGAAAAATTACAATAAATACGTAAAATAATCAATGATAACAGATGGCCGCACGGCCGGAAGGTGGGTATTTTCTTGTTACTTGGAAAAGTACTGTGCAAATTTGGAGTAGGATCTGCCAAAATTGATCTTGTCCTGAAAAAAGATACATACCGCATTGGCGATATGATTAAAGGTGAATACGTTATAAAAGGCGGATTTGCTGAACAGCGCCTGAAGAGGGTAGAGTCGGATCTCGTGCAGACGCATTCAGTGAATGACACGGAAAGGGTTATCAACACAAGAACCATTCTTTCTTCCGCTGTCATTTCAGCACAGGAAGAAAAAAAGATGAATTTTTGTTTTGAACTCCCTCCTTCCCTGCTGCCGACAGACAGCCACATTTCCTATAAATTTATCACCCGTTTAATCTTTACTGACGGCATCAGCAGCGTTGACCACGATGAAGTCATTATTCAGCCAGGCTGAACCTTTAAAAATCAGAAAATGCAGTCCGGATGCGGACTGCATTTTTTCAATGTCACGAAAATAGAATAACAAATTAATCCTCGTCCAGCTCCAGCGCCTAGATCCTCTGTCAGAACAAATCCGTCAAAAAAGTCAAAACCGGACTTTTCCGCCGGATTCTTATCTGCCTATCGGATCTGAGCAAGGCGCTTCCGCTTTTGATCTTTAAAACTCCTTTGATGAGAACGGCAGAAAAAATTTAACTCCGCGCCTGTTAAAAGGGAGAATTTTCATATCTGCAATCAGATGACTCGCATATCCTGCAGTACCTGCATAGAAAGCTCCCTGAAGCCCTGTTGCCTGTTCAAATTGTGAGGCTATCACTGCGAAAAACAAAAGACCGGCAATACTGTGCGTATAGCTTCTGTGAGGTACAAAAGAAGCTATGATCATAAAGACGCCAAGGAGAATGACCCATGTTTCCTGCAGGGAAAAACCTCCTGCAGCAATTCCCGCCCCTGTCATCGTCAGCATATGCCTCTGCCTGATAAAAGCAGACAGCACGATAATTGCCGCTCCTGCTCCCATGCCAGTCCAGATCTCATTTCCCTTTCCTTGAAAAAAACTGTACATTATCATTAGAAATCCCGCGACCTGCGCGACACTGCGGATAAAATGATGTGAAAATGTCAGTCTGTTTCTAAGCTTGCCGTCAATATCAGCATCAGGCATTAAGGCTGTGAGTCCTCCGAGCGCTGATAAAATGAGCGTCGCTTCCAGATCTGCTCCGACTGCGCTCGCAGCCCCGAAACCTGCTGCCGCTCCTATCGCCATATGTGATGTTCCATCCATGCTGTACTTTCTCTCCTTTAACGTTCATCTCTTCATTCTAATACAAAAAAGCCCTGCTTGGAGGACTTATGTGGAAAATCATTCTTTTAGCTTACACAAACACAGATTTACAGATTCTTTCTAACAGATGCATAGCGAATTTGCAGAGTAATAAACGTCAGGGCTGCAGGAACAGCCAGAGCAAGTGATGCCGGAAAGATAAACCGCTGGATGATGACTGACTCCTGCATTAAAAAGACAGACGCAATGGCAAGCAGCGTGAGGAAACAGGCAATCGATCCAAACCAGTTTTTCATCACGGCATATTTTTCTGCTTTAGATTCATCTTCTGTATGAATAGGCGGAGTTCCCTCTTCTGCTGAAAAAACATGGACGCTTCCACTTGATGTAACAGGCTCCCAGCCCGCAGACCTGAAAACGTCATAATACTCCTCAGTTTCATCTTCCTTTACATTCTGATAGTCAAGACTGTATATCAGATGCTGAGGATTGGATTTTTTAAGCGTATAGCCCATAAAGGAGAATTTTTCAAGCACCCAACCCTTTTTGGCCATTTTACTGAGTTTTTTCATTTCCCGTTCTTCTGCAAAAGCCAGACCTGCTGAAGGCATATATCTTCTTTTTTCCATTGATCAGACCTCCTTATTTTTCTTAAAAGCATGGAGTCCATGTGCAGCCATCCTCTGTCTGCGGCCTATCTCGAGCTCCAGGAGTTTCCGGCCCTTTTCCGTTGCTTTGTAAACTTTCCGTCTGTCGTCCTGACTGGCAGAAAGCGAAATAATTTCAGCGTCAAGCAGCTTTTTAGTCAGCGTATAAAGCGTAGCCGGGCCTATTATAAATTCTCCGTCTGTCAGTTCTTCGATATGTTTCATAATGAGATATCCGTGCTTTTCTTCAAGCAAAGATAAAACAATGTAATAGGCTGGATCTGTAAGCTGTTCTATCTCCATCATCGCATTCCTCGGCAATGTATCACCTCTTTATATCATGTATCAATATATCGTTTAATGATATATCTATTAATAATATAATAATGGCATTTCCTGTTTGCTGTCAATCTTTTCTAAAAAAAAAAGAACCCCCGGCTGGAGATTCTTTTTACTGTCTTAGAATGTATGTGCAAGATCTTTCGCGCGTGCAATCCCGTCTTCTTTGATTTGCTGTGCTTTGTCAGGCATTGCTGCATGTCCTTCAATGAACAGGCCTTCAAATGAAGGAACACCGAAGAACTGCATCATGATGCCCAGGTAGCGGTGGCCCATTTCCATCTCAGCAGCAGGGCCTGTTGAGTAGATGCCTCCGCGCGCCTGAATGTGAAGAGCCTTTTTGTCTGTCAGCAATCCGACAGGTCCCTGCTCTGTATATTTGAACGATTTGCCTGCAACAGCCACAGAGTCAAGATAAGCTTTCATAACAGGAGGGAAAGAGAAGTTCCAAAGAGGTGTTACGAAAACATATTTGTCAGCTGAAATGAATTGTTCGCTCAGCTCAGACAGGCGTCCGACCTTTGCTTTTTCTTCAGCTGAAAGTTCTTCAAAGCCTTTTCCCGTCTGCAGTTTTCCCCAGCCGCTGAAAACATCTGCATCGATATGCGGAATGTTTTCTTTATAAAGATCAATGTGAACAACCTCATCGCCTGAATTTGCTTTTTTGTACTCATCTAGAAATGCTTTTCCTGCTGCCATACTGAAAGACGCTGTATCGTCGTGCGGATGCGCAGTGATGTATAAAACTTTTGACATGTTAGTCACCTTTCCTTTTTAAAAGTTTGATCCCGTTTTATTATTGATTAAATCCATGTGATTAAAACAATAATTTAAGAATCTCTAAATTGAATATCTTCAATTCGAGATAATAATATCGAATCCGGCGAATTTTGTCAAACATAAAGCTTACAGAAATATTATTTGCCGCATTCTCTCATACTATAAACAGAAAGGATTGAGAGAAATGACAGAATTTCCGATTATCCATACAAATTTCTGGGATGCGGTCATTGCCGTTCCTGCTGTTGTAATTATTACGCAAATCGTTAAGCTGATCTTTAAGATTCCTCCGCCATTTGTCCCTTCTGCTGCGGGACTCACCGGGCTGTTAATCGGTCTGTTCATCAGCCATCCCAACCATTTTTCAACAGGGCTGTTTATGGGATTCTTTTACGGAAGTGCTGCTGCAGGAGCCTATTCCTCTCTTAAAACTTCCCTGAAAGCATATCGCAGGTATGAAAAAAAGACATAAAAAAACTGCCGAATCAGGCAGCATGAGGTTAAGAAGCAGTATTCACTTTTTTCAATATGTAGCCAATCAGTGTGCTGTAGGCCAAAACCGTTCCTAATACGAGTGTCATTTCCATCGTCTCACACAACCTTTTCACTGAGAATGATTATTACCTTCACTCTACCACGAATGAAAATCATTTTCAACAGGGATTTATGTACACGATTTAAAAAGAAGATGTTCATTCATTCTATTTGCGGCATCTATGCTTAGATTATGCCCGACTATAACTGTTATTCCTCCCGTTTTCGGGGGACAAATCTCTTTTTCCATGAAAAAGATAAAGCGTAATCTGCCGTATGTTCGGCAAGGGCTTTTTCCTCAGCGGGGATTCTGATGGACAGAATGACCGCGTTGAGCAGGGTAAATATTACAGCTGTAGCATATGCCTGAAATAGTATCGGCAGAAACAGGATTTCAACGGCAACAACCAGATAATTCGGATGCCTCATATATTTGTACGGACCCCTTGCCACAACCTCAAGATCTGGGACGATGATAATTTTCGTATTCCAGTACGTTCCAAGACTGAACACAGCCCAATAGCGGATAATCTGCGTGAGCACAATAATCGGAAGAATGACCATCCATAGCGGGGAGAGCTGTTTATCATAAAGCAGCACTTCTAGAAGGAACGAGAGCAAAAACAAGCTGTGGAGCGCTACAATCCATGGATAGTGCCTACTTCCATGTTCTTTTCCTCCAATACCAATCAAATGCTTTTCGTTCCGTTTGGCAATTATAAGTTCAGTCAGCCGCTGAAGAATAATAATCATCAGGAAAAAGGCGAAGATCATGATACCCGCTCCCATTCCGCGAGTAGAAGCTCTGCGCAAAACCCAGGGCCAAGTGCTGCAATAATGCCAAGATCTCCGGGGTTTATGCGGCTGTTTGTCATGTACTCATCAATCACATACATAACCGTTGCAGACGACATATTTCCGTGCTGCCTTAAAACTTTTTTTGAGACGGACAGCTGCTCCTCGGTGAACCCGAGACTAGCCTGATACGCATCAAGCACTTTCTTTCCTCCGGGATGTGCAAGGAAATGCTGAATTCTTTCGAGTGAAACCTGCTCTTCAACAAGGTAATTCTCCACCGTACCCTTCAGCCAGTTTCTGATAATAGACGGAATGTCTCTTGAAAAAATCACATAGAATCCGTTGTTTTTAATTTCCCACCCCATCACATCTTCAGAATCTCTCATAAACACTGATCGTGTCGACCGTGTTTTCGGAAGGACAGAGAGAGCAGATAAATGAGCCATATCAGCGTTTTCTCCCGCAAGAAGAGTACATGCAACGCCGTCTGCAAACAGCGAGGTGCCGATAAAATTGCTTTTGGACAGATCGTCATGCTGAAAAGTCAGGCTGCAGAGCTCGACACAGACAACAATGACTTTCGCGTCCGGATAAGCCTTGCAGTAGTCATGAGCCCTCGACAGGCCTGATGCGCCGCCTGCACACCCGAGGCCCCAGATCGGCACTCGTTTCACTGACTCTTTAAACGGGAGATTGTTGATGATTTTGGCATCAATGCTCGGAGTAGAAATCCCGGTGCTCGAGACAAAGAAAATCGCGTCAATCTCTTCGCAGCCAATCTCTCTTTTTAAACAGACGGGGTTTTGCAGACAGCTTATAATCGCCTCCGTTCCAAGAGCTACAGCCGCCTCAATGTATGTATTGTTTTTTTCCTGAAAGGTGTGCTGAGTCCTGTACCAGCTCATGTCTTTAACAAATTGCCGTGACTCTATGTCGCCATTTTTAAAAGCAGGCAGCAGCCGGTTAATATCTTTAAACGTCCCTTCAAAGAGTTCTTTTGCAAATTCTACAGTCGCGTCCTGCTGCATCCTGTTTTCCGGTATGCTCTTGCCGACTGATAAAAGATAGGCCATCCCATCCACCTCATTTTTTTCTGTTAAAGGTTACTTTTTCCAAATAAGGTGGTATTTATGTAAAATCGGATAAAAAAAAGCTCTTCCCTGATCAGGGAAAAGCAACGTTTTAAAGGAGTTGTTGTTGTGCTCTTTTATTATATCGCGAAAAGCTGGTTTGAACAGACATGATTGGATGGAAATTTTTAAAAGAAGTAGGCCATATGAATCTCATCATCGTATTTCCCGTTCAGAACCGCCTGTTCACGCTGTACTCCCTCAATTGTAAAGCCGTATTTTTCATAAAGCTTTACCGCTACTTCATTGGAAGCAAAAACCGTCAGGCAAAGCTTGTGAAGGTTATTCTTTCTGCACCAGTCAAGTGTTGCACTCATGACTTCCTTGCCGATGCCAATGCCCTGTGCAGAATCTGAAATCCATGTCCGGAACAGGCCGGTATGTCTTTTCATTTGAAGCTCTCCCCGCAGAACTCTTGCGATGCCGACAACCTTCCCCTGCATTTCAACACCGAGGTAAAAGTTATCTTTCTCTTTCATTTCTTGAATAAAGGCTTTTTCTTCTGCAAGGGAACGCGGATTTTCTTTTTGTATGTACGTTCCCGAGTCAATAATGCTCTGTACGGATTCGATAATGTCAGCTGCATCCTCTTCCCTTACAGGCCTCAATGTAATCTCTTCTCCATTTTTTGCAGTAAAAACCCTTTTGTTATCTTGAGTAATCATTGAAGTTCAGCTCCTTGACGTTAGTATATCTCTGCGCTCAAGAAGTAACACATTATACAGGCTGTTTCCCGATTTTTCAAATGACAAGTACTCCGCGTCCGCGCAAATACGTTTCTACATCTAAAAACGTGTCTGCTTCAATATAGGCAATTCTCTTTTTTTCAAGGAGCCCGCATAGCGCGTCCTTTGCGAAGGTTACATCTGCAAAGGCTGCAGGATGGGAATCAGGTTCGCTGTCTCCGTAAAAGTAAACCGTATCATAAGTTTCTTTCAGTTTTTGAATGACTTTTGATTTATCAATTCCGTATCTTTCGGAATAGCTCCAGTCATTTTTATCAATTTCCAGATGGATGTTTTTGCTTTTAAAATGACCCTTATTTGAGATGATCTCAACGTTTTCGGCGCCAAGCGCATCAAAAATGTGCTTAATATAATAATCTGTTCCTGCACTTAAAATATAAAAGTCACCGCCGTTTTTTTGGACACGTTCAATAAATGGACCGATATAATCGTCAAGCGGCAAGGTCAGAATGGTTTTAATCAGCTCTTCCTCTTCAAGGTGAATCGAGGAAAAGACACGGCTTAAAAAGTCAATATCCAGCATCTCCCCCCGCTTCCACTCCTTGAACAGCGCTTCTCCTTCAGGGAAAAATTCCTCTATCACAAGGTGATAAAAATCTTTTTTGGAGATCGTCCCGTCAAAATCGGAGACAAATGCCCATTTTTTCATTGTAAACCCTCCATTGATTTAATTTTTCCTTCTGGAAATATATAGGTTTCTCTCTTCATATCATGTAGTAATTGCTTTTAACTACTCACATCAAAGGAGAGACACATGAAGAAACTATTCGTTATTTTCACCGCCGCGCTATTTATCTTTTTCGGCGTAGGCATCAGCAAAACAGAGGCAGCAGGAAGTGACTTTATTATTATCAACAAGTCTAAAAATCAGCTCGCATTTTATCAGAACAGCAAGCTCAGCAGCGTGTTTAAAGTGGCGACCGGCAAAAAGCCCTCCTACACTCCGGAAGGAACCTTTAAAGTTGTCAGTAAAATCGTGAACAGACCTTACTACAAGCTCGGCATTCCGGGCGGTGACTCGCGCAACCCTCTTGGAAACCGCTGGCTTGGCATCAACGCCAGAGGCACGTGGGGCACAACGTATGCCATACACGGGAACAACAATCCAAGCTCCATCGGGCAGTACATCAGCAACGGATGCATCAGAATGTATGATAATGAAGTGGAATGGCTGTACAGCCAGGTAAAAATGAATACACCTGTTATCATAACATCTTCCGGCAGTTCGTTTGATGCCATTGCCTCATCAAAAGGATTTAAGGTGAGCGGCAGCAAAACCGTATCATCTAAACCATCCGGATTTACGGGACAAAATCTGAAAAAAGGCAGCCGGGGAAGCGAAGTTAAACATCTCCAGCAGCTTCTCACCTCCAAAGGCTTCGACACCCGCGGCATTGACGGGATTTTCGGAAGCAATACCGATAAAGCAGTGAGGTCCTTCCAAAAGAGCAAAAAGCTGTCAGCAGACGGCATAGTCGGCCCGGCTACAAAAAAAGCTCTTAGTATGTATTAAAAAAGCCATACCCTGAAGGTGTTCAGGGTACGGCTTTTCTTTTGGACATTAATTTGCATCAGAAGAATTAAGATGCATGTTTTTCGTTCAGACGAACGGCTTCGCTTTTTTCATCTTTTCGAACAACATTGAATACCATATTCAGCAGAATGGCTGTCAGGCTTCCTGCCACAATGCCATTGTTGGTCAGGATTTTAACAGACTCGGGAAGAGCGGCGAACATATCAGGCACGGCAGTCACTCCAAGTCCCATTCCTACAGAGCACGCGATAATCAGCAAATTTTCCTGTGAAGCAAACTCTACCCTGCTAAGCATCTTGATGCCGTAAGCAATAACCATTCCAAACATGGCGATCATGGCTCCGCCAAGAACAGCTTCAGGAATAATGGTGGTGAAGGCTGCAATCTTCGGCACAAGTCCAAGCACCATGAGCATTCCTGCTGCTGTATAAATGACATTCCTTGATTTAACGCCCGAAAGAGAAATCAATCCTACATTTTGAGAATATGCGGTATATGGAAAAGCATTAAAGATTGCCCCAAGCAAGTAAGCCACGCCTTCTGCACGGTACCCTTTGGCAAGATCCTCTTTTGTGATGTTCTTTTTCGTGAGATCTCCAAGTGCATAGTAAACCCCGGTTGACTCTACCAAACTGACGATTGCCACAAGGATCATTGTCAAAATCGGAGCAATTTCAAACGTCGGAGTTCCAAAGTAAAACGGCTTGCCGATCTGAAACCATCCTGCTTCAGAGACAGGCTGCAAATCTACCTTTCCCATAAACGCAGCCGCTGCCGTTCCAGCGATCAGCCCGATCAGGATGGAAACAGCGCGGATGAAACCAGTGAAAAATCTGTAAAGCAGAATAATAAACAGCAGAACACCAAAAGCAAGCGCAAGATTCGACGGAGATCCAAAATCAGCAGCGCCCTGTCCGCCCGCCATATTATTCATGGCAACCGGAATCAGCGTGATTCCGATAATCGTGACGACAGATCCTGTTACAACAGGCGGAAAGAATACAGCCAGCTTACCAAATACAGTTGAAATCAGAATGACGAAAATTCCTGAAGCTAAAATCGCACCATAGACAGAAGATATCCCGTACTCCGTCCCAATAGCGATCATTGGACCAACTGCTGTAAACGTGCAGCCAAGCACAACTGGAAGGCCGATGCCGAAAAACTTGTTTTTCCACACCTGCAGAAGGGTTGCAAGACCGCACATGAAAATATCAATGGAAACAAGATAAGTCAGCTGTCCAGGCGTTAATCCGAGGGCTCCGCCTACAATCAGAGGCACGATAATCGCACCTGCGTACATGGCAAGAACGTGCTGAATGCCGAGTGAGAACACTTTAAAGGAATTGTTATTCATCGCACTGCCTCCGTTTCTTCAAGAAATTGCACCGTTCCGTTTTCAAGAGACTCGATTCGTGCAAGAGATTCCACGCGAAAGCCTTTTTCACGAAGCAATTTCCCGCCGTCCTGAAATGATTTTTCGATCACAATACCCATGCCTGCGATTTTTGCTCCGGACTGCTTAACAATCTCGGCCAGTCCCAGTGCAGCCTGGCCATTTGCCAGAAAATCGTCAATGATGAGAACACGGTCCGTTTCTTTTAAATGTTCGCCTGAAACAGCGATCGTGTTTTCTTCCTGCTTCGTAAACGAATAAACAGCTGCTGTGAGAAGCTTGCCCTTTAACGTAAGTGAGCTGCGCTTTCTTGCAAAAACAACCGGCACGTTCAGCTCGAGCCCTGTCATCACCGACGGCGCAATTCCTGAGGATTCAAGGGTCAGAATTTTCGTAATGCCTTCGTTTTTAAATCTTCCTGCAAACTCTTTTCCTACTTCTCTCATTAAAAATGGATCAATTTGATGATTTAAAAAGGAGTCTACTTTCAATACCTGATCTGAAAGCACCTTTCCTTCACGTTTGATTTTTTCCTGCAGCATGATCATCCTATTTCCCTCCAGCTATAAAAAAACGGCATCGTCTCATAGAGTGAGACAATGCCGTTTAGAAGATAGCTTAAAAGAAGCAGGCTGCAAAACAAAGCACTGCTCACTCATAGTCAGATGATTAACGGTCATCCGGTAGAAACTTGCAGGCCATATCCCCGCGATTATATGAGTGTGCACGTTTTATTAGAATAGTAGCATTATAACAGGGTTTATTCGTATTGGGAAGACTATTTAGGATAAAAAACGAATAATGACACGATTTTTATTTTGGATTATTCGTATTTTTCTAAATATCTCCACGTAAAAAACCGCACGGATATCGTGCGGTCCCTAAATTTATTTTGCCGGCTGAAGCTGGTACAGTTTCGAGTACTTCGACTCAAGATGATCAATTAAATACTTGGCATTCAGGCCTTCTCCTGTTACATCATGAAGGATCTCAAGCGGCTGCTTCATTTTTCCGTGCTGATGAATTTTTTCTGTCAGCCAGTTTTTAATTGTGCCGAACTCACCGTTTTCAACAAGCTGGTCAAAGTCAGGCAAGTCTTTCAGCATCGCATGCTTAAATTGCGCAGCGTACATATAGCCAAGCGCATAGGACGGGAAATAGCCGAACATGCCGCCGGACCAGTGAACGTCCTGAAGCACGCCTTCTGCGTCATTCGATGGCGTTACGCCAAGGTACTCTGTATATTTCTCATTCCATATGCGCGGAAGATCCTCTACTTCGATTTCATCATTAAATAAACCCTTCTCAATTTCATAGCGGATCATGATGTGAAGCGGATACGTCAGTTCATCTGCCTCAATGCGGATAAGAGACGGCTTGGATTCGTTGACTGCGCGGTAGAAGTCCTGGGGCGCTACATCATCAAACTGCCCGTCTGCATACTTCTTAAGCGAATCGTAGTAGCGGTTCCAGAATCCAGGATTTTTGCCGATGAATTTCTCATAGAAAAGAGACTGCGACTCATGAATGCCCATGGATGTTCCGTCGCACAGCAGGGTTCCTTCAAGTTTTTCTGAAATGTTCTGCTCATAAAGCGCGTGACCGCATTCGTGGATCGTGCCGAAAAGTGCTGTACGGAAGTCATTTTCAGCATATTTCGTAGTAACACGCACATCCCCGCGATTCAGACTGATGGCAAATGGATGGACCGTTTCATCCAGGCGGCCGGCTTCAAAATCGTAGCCGAGCTCTTTCAGGAAAAACTCTGAGATCTGGCGCTGCTTGTCTTTTGAAATCGGCTCATACAAAAAGTGAGTTTCCGGCTGGTTCTGTGACTCCGTAATGCTTTTTACAAGAGGCACAATTCGGCTTCTCAGTTCACCGAAAACCCGGTCAAGCACCTCAACGGTTACACCCGGCTCATATTGGTCAAGGAACGTGTCATATTTATTTTCTTTGTAGCCCCAGTACTCAAGAAACTTTTTGTTGGTGTCAACTAGCTTCTTTAAGTACGGTGCAAACAGGCTGAAATCCGATTTTTCCTTCGCTTCCTCCCACACAGACTCTGCTTTGGACTGAAGGATGACGTATTCTTTGTATTCTTCCTGAGGAATCACTTTGCTTAGTTTATATTCTTTCTCACTTTCAAGAGCTGCTTTGAAGGTGATTTCAGATACTTCATCCTTCGCACTAAGAATCTGATCAATATAGGATTTCATTTCATCAGAAGTCTGCATTTGAAAGACTTCCGTAGATAGAATGCCAATTGCCTGCGAACGCTGTTCAATCGCTTTTTTCGGTGCACCTGTGCGCAGATCCCAGAACATGAGCGAAATGGCTTCATTATAGCTTTTCATCTTTTGCAAGTACTCTAAAAATGACGTTTCAACGGATTGAATGGTCAATCTGATCACCCCTTATTTAGGTATGTAAAATAGTAGTAATTTTCTAACATTTTTAGATTAAAGGAAAGAAAAGGTCTTTGTCAATGATTTTATAAACTGACGAGTCGGTTTTATTTTTGTTATTGGATGGGTGATTCCGGTTTTTGCTTACCCTCCCACATCGTTTCTCGGTTTCCGGGGGTACGATTCGTGTGTTTGCTTACCCTCGCAGATCGTTTCTCAGTTTCCGAAGGTACGATTCTCGCGTTTGCTTACCCTAGCACATCGTTTCTCGGTTTCCGAGGGTACGATTCACTCGCTTGCTTACCCTCCCACATCGTTTTTCAGTTTCCGAGGGTACGATTCGCTCACTTGCTTTCCCTCCCACATCGTTTTTCAGTTTCCGGGGGTACGATTCGCTCGCTTGCTTACTCTCCCACATCCTTTCTCGGTTTCCAAGGGTACGATTCGTGTGTTTGCTTACCCTCACAGATCGTTTCTCGGTTTACGAAGGTACGATTCTCGCGTTTGCTTACCCTCGCACATCGTTTCTCGGTTTCCGAGGGTACGATTCGCTCACTTGCTTACCCTCCCACATCGTTTCTCGGTTTCCGAGGGTACGATTCGCTCGCTTGCTTACCCTCCCACATCGTTTCTCGGTTTCCAAGGGTACGATTCGTGTGTTTGCTTACCCTCGCAGATCGTTTCTCAGTTTCCGAAGGTACGATTCTCGCGTTTGCTTACCCTCCCACATCGTTTCTCGATTTCCGGGGGTACGATTCGTGTGTTTGCTTACCCTCCCACATCGTTTCTCGGTTTCCGGGGGTACCATTCACTCGCTTGCTTACCCTCCCACATCGTTTCTCGGTTTACGAGGGTACGATTCGTGTGTTTGCTTACCCTCGCAGATCGTTTCTCAGTTTCCGAAGGTACGATTCTAGCGTTTGCTTTCCCTCCCACATCGTTTCTCGGTTTTCGGGGGTACGATTCGGGCTCTCCATACTCATTTTCCATACAAAAAAGCGAAGGGACTTCTCCCCTCGCTCTTACAGTTCTTCAGCAGTTACAGGCAATACGGATTTTACTTCTTCAAGCACGCTCAGATCCTGCTTTGTGGAGAGGTAGATTGAAATCTCCCCGCTGTCAGTGCTGGTTCTGATCAGGCGGCCAATGCCCTGTTTCAGTCTCAGCATCATATATGGCATATCTACAGCAGCAAACGGATCGGCCGAGCTGCTCCGTTTTGATTCAAACACCGGGTCATTTGGAGGGAACGGCAGTGACCAGATGATCACGTTCGACAGGGATGCCCCTGGAATATCTAGTCCTTCCCACAGATGCACGGCGCATAATACAGATGTCTCATTATTCTGGAACTCAGAAACAAGCTTGCTTATTTCCTGGTCTCCCTCAAATAAGAAGCGATAGTCAGCTTTATGGGCTGATGCATAACGTTTAAATACGTCAAGTTCATCTCTCGTGTTAAACAGGACGAGCGCGCGGCCTCCTGATTGTTCAATTCTTTTCATTGTTTCCGCACATTTTACTTCATTTAGGGAAACAGACGCTGACACGTCGAGCAGTGAGATCTTCATGTTTTCTTCATAATCAAACGGCGATTCGACGTTCAATGACAAATAGTCTTTAATTCCAAGACTGCCTGCAATAAAGTCGAACGATCCATGGTTGGACAGTGTGGCAGATGAGAAGATATACGGCTTTTTCTGAGAAAATACTTTCTCTCTCAACACTTCTTCCACTGTTCTTGGCATAATGATCAGGGAGAAATCCTGCTCCCCGTTTTCAATCCAGTGGATGGCACCTTTTTGTTTATTAAAAAGGGAAATGGAAAATTCCATGCTGTCCAAATATTCCTCGACAATCTTCAGTTCGTAGGAATCAATGGTATACATTTCCCCTTCAAATACAAGGGCCTCTCCAATTTCAGCCAGCATCCTGTGCAGCTCAAGCCCCTGTTTCCGCAGCGTATCGTTCATCACAATCCTGGAGCGGTGTGAGCCTTTTACTTCTTCCGATGCTTCAAGCAGGCTGTCGAAAAATTCCTCGTTGATGACGAGCGTGTCTTCAACTAAATGGGCAAATTCTTCCCTGATGTCATTCTGCAGCAGTCTTTCCAGCAAAATGGCAAGCGTGCTGCTTTTCACTCTGTAGGTAAGGGCTTTTTGGGCTGCATATTCAAGAAGATGTCCTTCATCAAAAACGACCGAACTGTGCTCAGGCAGCAATGGCAGCTGTCCTTCCCGCTTTCTTGAGTCGTATGTCCAGATATGCTCCATGTAGAAATCATGCGAGCAGACAATCAGGTCGGTTGCTTTCCGGTAGTGCTCGCGTGAAAGCGTCAGCCCGCAGCGATGCCTTTGGTCACATGAAAGACAGTCCTGGAAAGAATCATAATTGACATTGCTCCACTCTTCATCTGTCAGGTTAGGATATTCTTTCCGGTCGCCGTAATGATAGAAAGACTGCATACCTGCCTTTTCATGGACGAAGCCCGGAAGCGACTCAAATAAATCAAGATAAAGGTCATCACCCGTCCGCTGAATCGTCTGATCCAGTTTTTTCAGGCACAAATACTGATCCTGGGATTTTCCGAGTCTCACATCTATAGTTAGATCCAGATGCTTTCTGAGCTTTGCAATATCCCCTTCATTTTTAACAAGCTGTTCAATCAGTGTTTCATCCGCACATGCAATAACAGCCGGTTTTCCGGTGTAGCGTGCATAGCTGATCGCATAGAGCAGATATACCAGTGTTTTTCCCGTTCCTACGCCAGCTTCTGCAAACATGACACTCTTTTCACGGAATGCACGTTCAAGCTGAAACGCCATAAAAATTTGTTCATCTCTAAGTTCAAAGCCTTTTTCAGGCAAAATATCGTAAAATACATCTCCGATCCAATTATTCAGCCCTTCATAGAAGGTTTCATTTTTGGAAACAGCAAATGGCAGACGTGACGTCGGCATGTATCAGATCCCCCGCAATCATTTATACTCAAACAACTATTTTCTCATTTGTCATTCTGTTCGTCAACTGCTGTGAGCTGACTATGCCCCTGAATTAAGAAGCCATGAAAAAAGACAGGCTTTCATCATATGAAAGCCTATCTCAGCGGTCGTACAGCGTATCAATCATTACCTTTTGGTCAATCGCAGAAGCATGTGCCACTGCTTTTAGAAAATCAGCTCTTGCACTGCTCAGCGATGCATGCGCAGCCGCTTCATCTCCGTTTTCAATTAGAGACAAATAAGTAGATGACAGCGCCTTTGATATGAGATTAAAATCATTGTTTCCGCCCAGAATCACTCACTCCTTGAAAAGAAATCAATACTGTTTTCAGTGTATTCAAGGAGCGAGACTTCTATACCTCTTTTCGTTCTCTCGGCGGGCGTTTTCCCCAATACTGATAATAATCAGTTTCGATAAACCCGTTAAAAAGCTTGCGTTTTTTCGTAGCCTGCCTGCCGTAAAAATCTTCAAAGCCTTTATGGGAGGTCAGCATGTAGACAGACCAAGTTTCATGAGGGAGCAGAGCCCGGCCCATGCCTTTATACAATTGCTCAACTTCTTCTTTTTCTCCCAGCCGTTCGCCGTATGGCGGGTTTCCGACGATAACGCCGTATTCTTTGCGGGTCGTGAAATCACTGACCTGCATTTGTTTAAATTGAATAATGCCGCCAAGACCAGCCTCATCCGCATTTTCCTCTGCAATCGAAATCATGCGGTGGTCAATGTCATATCCCGAAATATCGAGCTCCAGATCATAGTTTGCAAGATCTTCTGCTTCTGTGCGTGCTTGATCCCAATGACTTTTGCCGATGATATCCCATTGTTCGGAAACAAACTCCCGGTTAAAACCAGGGGCAATGTTCTGTCCGATTAATGCCGCTTCTATCGGAATCGTGCCCGATCCGCAGAAAGGATCTACAAATGGACGGTCAGGCGTCCAGTTTGTAAGCATGACCAAAGCAGCAGCCAGTGTTTCCTTAAGAGGCGCCCCTCCCTGGTCAAGCCTGAAGCCGCGCTTGTGAAGGCCTGCGCCGCTAGTATCAATCGTCAAGGTCGCTACATCTTTTAAAAGGGCAATTTCCACTTTATAAAGCGGACCTGATTCCTCGTACCACTCTGAAGCAATCTTATACTGCTGCTTCAGTTTTTCGGCAATCGCCTTTTTCACGATACGCTGACAGTCAGGCACACTGTAAAGCTTTGATTTTACCGATTTTCCCGTTACAGGAAATTCTGCCTGGCGGGGAATAATTGCTCCCCAGTCAAGAGCCTTTGTTTTTTCAAACAGATCGTCAAAAGAGTAGGCTTTAAACTCCCCCACTTTCAGCTTTACGCGGTCAGCTGTGCGAAGCCATAAATTCAGTCGGGGAATATCTTTTGGATCCGCCTCAAATGTCACTTTGCCGTTGTCGGTCGTGCATTCATATCCAAGATCCCGCACTTCTTTGGCAACAAGCGCCTCAAGTCCCATGGCAGCTGTTGCAATTAATGTCACCTTACTCATTGCATCACCTTCTAAATCAGACTGCAGGATGAGCCTGCAGATCATTTTTAATTTCATTCTATTTTGCGCATAGTGTACGCAGCTCAAACTTCCTGTAAACGTGCGGGAGATTCCGCTTTTCTTTATGTCCACCAGCTCCACCGCCCAACTCCTCCGTCAGAACGGCTCCGCCCAAAAAGCAAACCCGGCTTTTTCCGGTGGATCCTTTTCTGTCCTTCGGAGCTGAACAAGGCGATTCCGCTTTTCTTTATGTAAATAAATGAAAAGCTCTCATCACTTATGAAGAGAGCCTGTTTTAAACATGTTAAGTTTACCTGAAATAACGTTCTGTAAGCCATGTTTTGTCCCTTTGTACTGCAAACGGCCGGTATCACCTCGTACTCCGGTGGTAATCATCTATCTACGGAAGCTTTAAGCTTCCGGCCTTCTCCTTGTTCAGTTCCTAAGAGAAGGTGCCCCTACCTATATTTGGGTTTCTCGCTCGAGGGGTTTACCGCGTTCCACTCCTCAGGTTTCCCTGAGGACTACGTCACTGTGGCACTTTCAAGGTAGCAGAGCCATATCCGAAGACTTAGGCCCCTTCCCTGCCGTCAGCCGGATCACCCGGCTGCCCTAGCTTATGACTTCGCTAGGCACGAACACTACGGGCATCTCAGCACCGTGCGAGCATGGACTTTCCTCTACAGCCCTAAAGACTGCAGCGATTACCTGAACGTTATTATTTTTTAAGAGCAAATACTAGTATAGTTAATTACAGACAGGATTGCAAGAGCAAATAGTGGAAATCAATCGTAAAGCTTGCTTCCGAATACGTGCTTCTCAAGGTTCGATAAACGTTTCAGAATATCAAAGTTTGTCGTGTTTGTCTGTACAGGCTGAACTTGCTTGCGGTTGAATGAGTCTTCAAGCTGTTTTGTCAGACGCAGGTTTTCCTGCTGAAGCTCTTCGATTTCCTGATGGAATGTTTCATAGTCCTTGATGATCAAATCAAGAAACTTATCCACGTCTTCCTGTTTGTAGCCGCGCATTCCCTGTTTAAATTCTTTTTCTAAGATTTCTTTCGCCGTTAATTTAATTTTATCGGAAAGCATCTCTTTCACCTCGTCACACTGAAATCATCTTTTCATATTTTTTCATAGTTCTGATGCAGTTGTCAATTTTCTTCAGTTATTCGCCTGTCCAAAAATGATCCTTGCTTTGCTCTTCTTCCACAATGAGCTGCAGATCTGCAAAAGAAATCGTCATGATGGAATATTCACCGGACTCTGCCTTTTTTCTGGCCGTCTCAAGCAAATATTTTGGAGACCCAGGGTTTTCTTCGTCATAAACCAGCAGGAGTCCTTCACTTTTTGAAACAAAAAATTCATTTTTCAGCCTGAACTGATTTGGATTATCATATTTTCTTTTTGTAATGCTGTCAACAAAGTCGGCCGATGACATAATGTATTCGTAATATTCTTTATTGTCTTCATTCCATTTTTCTTCCTGCTCCAAAAATGGAGTCAGAATGCCGAGCTTTAGTTCATCATACTCTACCTGCAAATCAAAGACAACCTCTGCAGCCCAGAGCTCTATTCCGAGCTGCCCGCTGATCAGCACCCACTCAAGCCCTTCTTCTGCAAGGGGCCGCAATGATTTTTCAATGGCTTTTTTTATGTAGGCGACTCCCGGGTCATCATTTTTAAAGATGCCGAGTTCAAAAGGTTTGTATCCGGATACGGTGATGACCTTCATTATGTATGTCTCCCTTCAAAGAAGATAGGAGCTGACATGTTTCATCAGCTCCTAAGGTAAGGTATTAACGGCCGTAAGGACTCATAGGAGGTCTTCCGCCGCCGCAGTTGAATTGTTGGTTTGAAACAGAGTTTACCATAGAATTTGTTTGAGGGAAATAATGCTTGTGCTGAATGTTCTGGTGGTTAACGACAGTTGTGTGAGTCGGGTGGATATGAGGAACAACTGTTGTAGAGAAAGTATGCTGCACGCAGCACTTTGTCGGATGAACAATCGGCGGACACATTTTGACAGGTCCCATCGGCATCATAGGCATTTGAGCACCGGCCACCATATTTGGAGCTGGCATGTTAGGTCCCATTTGAGCACCGGCCACCATGTTTGGAGCTGGCATGTTCATTTGAGCGCCGCCTACCATATTCGGCATGTTCGGCCCCATTTGAGCGCCGCCCACCATATTCGGAGGCATGTTGTTATTTGGCATCATGTTTGTTTGTCTCCTTTCCTTCATTTCTTATCTGTCTTACAGTGATAGTCTATGAAGCAAGGAGTGTACATGTACTGATGCAATAACCTATTTTTTACAAGAATGCATAGAAACTGTCTTTGAAGTTTGAAAAGATGAAGACTGTTGCAAATAAAACGATGAAAAACAAGTAGAAGATGCCTTTGTACATGATCGTGCTCACCCCGGTTATTAATGTTTACAGTCCCTAATTTTACACGCATCTTCACCGTTCTACAATTACTTGAATGCCCATCTTAAAAATTTCACAATATCGACAAATTTCATGCGAAAAAGAGCGGATTATGCGGTTCCCCGGGGAATAATTACCCCATTTTATTCCCCAGCCGTTTCATTCTTTTTAAAAGCTCTGCCTTCTCTTTTTGTGAATCGGTTTTCAGTGCCTGATCCTTTTCCTTTACTGCAAGATAAGCTGATGTGGCAAATGAAAGGGCCTTTTTTGCATCTTTCGCCTTGTGCTCATAGTACTTTGCCGCTTCAACTGATGCCTTTATCTTATATTTCAAGCTTCCGCCTTCCGCACAAGAGAGGAATATCGGCAGTGCTTCTTCCTCCTTATTGTTCTTTTTCAGCTGCATCGCCATCTCGAATTTCGCTTCAAATTCCCTCTCTGAGCCTGATTCTGCTGCAGATTTAAATGTGTCGAAGGCTGCCGCCTTTTCACCTGCTGACAGCAGCCAGCGTGCGACTTCATATTGCTCAATGCCGGTTGCTTCGACAGAGGGAAACAAAATTCTGTATGTGAGATGCGTGTAGAGAGTAATGAGCGAAAGAATATCCATTTCATTATGAGTCAGCACACCGCTGATGTGATCTGGATCCTCTGACTGAACATAGCTGAAATACAGCATGGGAGCAAGATAGCCCGGAACATCATGCTCCCTCTCGATTCCAAGAATCTCCTTCTCGACATGACTCAATTTAACAGACTCAAGCCTCGTTTTCCATAGCCTTCTGGCAGCATGAAAAAGATCGAAATGGCCGAAGGACGGAAGCTTCGGCACCTGATCTTTAATCAGCGTATGCCGTGTTTTCACCTGTGGCCAGTCAAAGGCTTTACCGTTATAAGTGACAAGGGTTTTCGTATTGACCCGGCTCAGAAAACTTTGATAAAGCGCCACCTCATTTCCCGGTTTCGGCAGAAAATGCTGAACGACTTTAACTTTATCCTCAAACACCTGCGCATGGCCAAGAAGAAAGATCGTATTTCCCGCTCCGCCCCCAAGACCTGTCGTTTCTGTGTCAAAGAAAAATAGATCATGCGATTGATGCTCTTTAGAAGAAAGCGGATGAAGGCTGTCTCTCTCATTCCACAAGGAAACCGCTCTATGAAATTCACCAAGCTGATAGAGGCCGTGCTGAAAAGAAAGATCATATGTCCTTTCCCTTACAAGACAGTACTCACCGTCAAACCAAAACGGTTTTGTATCAAGTGACTCCCACTTTGAAAGGTGCGGCACTTCTCCTTCAGGCTCCCTTTTTACAGTCTCTGTTTTCTCTTCCAGTGACATATGTGATTTTAACCGGTTTAGCTTTCCTTTTAACGACAAGAATCTTCTGCTCCTTTAAGACCGTTTAATAAATAAAGGGTATCCTTCTTTTGATGGTCGGATCCTTCCAGGCCCGTGCACGACGGACAGCCTGTTTCACAGGGGCATCCGCTGATCATGGCATACGTTTCACCGAGCACGATTTCCATTGTTTCAAATACTTTCCCCGCAAGACCGACTCCTCCGGGATATTTGTCATAGAGAAAAACGGTAGGCTGGTCATTATGCGTCGCCTTCATTTGCGGAACAACGCTTATATCAGACGGGTCACACATGACGCTGATCGGAACAATATGCTTCAAAGCATGAGCCAGACCGAGAAGGGCTTCTTCAAGCCTGTCTTTCTTCAGCGTTCCTGCAAGTTCATCCGAAAGACTGATCCACGCAGCATTTGTGTGCAATTCTTCTTCCGGAAGGTGGATGGGGCCAGATCCAATATTCTCATGCGTGTCAAACTTGATTTTTTTAAAAATGGTCGCCATAGCCTGAACCGTAACATCCCCGTATCCTAGATGGTGGGTACCTTTTGCTCTCGTTTTGTCTTCTTCAAGAACTTTCAGCTGCACGGCAAGATTTGCATCTGTAAAATAATCGACATCCACTTCTCTTACAAAGGCTTTTTTCTCTTCCCAGTCGAGCATCTCCACCTGATACTGAATGCCCTGATGAAGGTAGATCGCCTCATCATGAAGCAGGGTCATGGCGCTGAATCTGTCCATCTCCCCGATGACTTTGACGTTTGCAACATCCGACTGGTCAATGATGATGACATTTTCCTGCGAAGCCGAGCGCAGACTGATGTTGTGGGCCGGGAAAGAATCGTTCATCCAGTGATATTTGTCTCTATTAAAATAGAGAACTTTCTCTTCTGTCAGGAATTCCAGAATCTCCTCGATATCCAATTGTCCGAATGATTCATCCTTTTTGAAAGGCAGTTCAAACGCTGCACATTTAATATGATCCACAAGAACAATGAGATTGTCAGGATTAATAATGGCCGTTTCCGGGTTCTGTCTGAAAAAATAATCCGGGTGCTGAATGATGTACTGATCAATTGGAGTCGATCCCGCCACCATTACAATCAGGGCTTCCCCGCTTCTTCTGCCGGCCCGGCCCGCCTGCTGCCAGGCACTCGCAATCGTTCCCGGATAGCCTGTCATAATGCACACCTGCAGCTGGCCGATATCAACACCGAGTTCAAGAGCGTTTGTGCTGACAACGCCGAGGATCTCCCCGTTCCTCAGCCCTTTTTCAATTTCGCGCCTTTGTTTGGGCAGGTATCCTCCCCTGTAGCCGCGTATCGTCTTCTTTCCAAGCTCCCCTTTGATCAGCTCCTGCAAGTACGTCAAAATAATCTCCACACGCACCCTGCTCCTTGCAAATACGATTGTCTGAATTTTATTTTTAAGAAGTTCGGATGCTATCTTTCTTACTTCCAGTGTAGCGCTTTTCCGGATATTCAGGGGCTTGTTGACGATTGGGGGATTGTAAAAAAGAAAGTGTTTTTTCCCCGAGGGGGCACCGTTATCATCAACGAGCACTACGTCTTCTCCAAGCAGCTCTTCTGCAAGCTCCTTTGGATTGGCAATCGTTGCTGATGTGCAGATAAAGACAGGATTGCTTCCGTAAAAACGGCAAATCCGTTTTAGCCTGCGGATTACATTGGCAACATGGCTCCCGAATATGCCCCTGTAAATATGAAGTTCATCAATAATGATATACTGCAGGTTTTCAAAAAGAGAAACCCATTTTGTATGATGGGGCAAGATGGCCGAGTGAAGCATATCAGGATTTGTCATGACAATGTGACCCGCCTTGCGGATGACATTCCGGATTGTCGGAGCAGTGTCTCCATCATAGGTGTAGGAATTGATTGGAACGCCAAGCTCTGTAATCAGCTCATTCAATTCGCTTTTCTGGTCCTGGGCAAGTGCTTTGGTAGGAAACAAATAAAGCGCCCTGCTGCTTTCATCTTGAACGATCTGCTGCAAAACCGGAAGATTGTAGCAGAGCGTTTTTCCTGAAGCAGTCGGAGTGACGGCAACAAAGCTTTTTCTGCTGCGTGCAAGCTCATAGGCTGTGGCCTGATGGGTATAAAGAGACCCTATGCCTCTTGCTGCAAGCGCCTCTCTTAATCTGATGTCAACAGAAGACGGCATAGCGGCTGTTCTTGCTTCTCTTGGTTCTATCGTATGAGCATGTACAATCTGCTCTTTAAATTCTTCATCGCGTTTTAAAAAATCTATAATTTCTGACAGTGACTGCTTTCTTCGCACTCTGATCACCTCTTTTTCCATTTTAACAGAATAAACGTTCGATATTAAGCATAACATTAGCAAAAGCGGAAGCGCCAAGGCCCGCTCCGATAGGCAGATAAGAATCCGGCAGAAAAGTCCGAATTTGACTTTTTTGCCGGATTTGTTCTGACAGAGGATCTAGGCGCTTACGCTTGCCGAGGACAATTTTGATATGTTTTATACAGCATTTATTCATTAAAATTTCCTTTAAACAGTAAAAAAGCAGGCTCAATGCCTGCTTTGTTCAGTACTTATTTAACCTTAATATCAAATACTTTATCTTTCCCGCCGTTCACCTGACCTGCAGGCGCTTTCTGGACGGTTTCTACAATATCGCCATTTGTAATGATGATTGGAGTGATCGTGCTTGCTGCTTTTTCTTTAATCAGACCAAGATCAAACGAAATCAGTTTATCGCCCGGCTTGACGCTGTCTCCTTCTTTGACAAACGCTTCAAAACCTTCTCCATTCATCGCCACTGTTTCAAGGCCGATGTGAAGAAGAATTTCCATTCCCGTCTGGCTTCTGATGCCAATCGCATGTTTTGTGTGGAAGAGCTGAATGATCTCTCCCTCAACAGGTGACACCAGGATGCCTTCTGAAGGTTCGATCGCCATTCCGTCGCCCATCATTTTCTGGGAGAAAACAGGATCCGGAACTTCTTCCAATTGCAAAAGCTTTCCTGTTAATGGTGCATATACCGTTTCTTCTGTCTGTTTTTCCGTTTTTTTACTGCCGAATAGTTTTTTAAGCATGGCTTTTGCTCCTTTTCTGCATTGAATTCTACTTTAGAAATACCCCTGTCCCCCTGAAATTAAACGCTTCTCACTTCACCCGTCCCTTTATAATTATCATCATTTAACCATAAAACGCCTGAATCAAGCAACCAATTTACAGCGCCATGCATATTTTAGCCTAAAAGCAGTCATTATCCTCATTCAAAAGGAGACACGGCAGATGAGTGAAAAAAAGCACAACCCATTATATGAACTTGCGGAGCAGTTCTTTGGAGACAGTTCATTCAAACAGAACGTACTGGAGTTTGAGAAAGTATTTCAGGAGCAGATGAATACGGCTTATATGAAGATATCCTCATGGGAAGAGGATAACCGCTATTTTGTAAAAGCCGAGCTTCCCGGCATGAAAAAAGAGCAGATTACAATTGAATTTCATGACCTGTGCCTGACCCTGACCGTCAGCCACAAGGAAGAATTAAATCTCAGTCATATAAATGGATCTGCTTATTCGCAGACGAGGAAACAAATGACAAAAACCATTCTACTGCCAAAGGCGCCGACGATGGATGAAGTGGATGCCGCTTTTCAAAACGGATGCCTGCTCATATCCTTTCCGCTCAGCTGACCAGATTTTAACACCATAAAATCCCCCCTGCTTATGAAAACTATTAACAGGAGGTGCTTTAATGAAGCAACATGAAAAAAGAATCAGCGCAGAGCCATCCGGGTCTCCGATGCTTGTCATAAAAACAAATCTGGATGAAGGTGCTGCCGCGGAAAATCCATACGCATCCGGCAGTGATGAAAGAAAAGTGAAAGAATTCTTTGAGGATCCTTCCTGATGGAACAGTCACTGTCTTATTTAAGAGAGGCCCTTTCCAATTATCTGGAGGAGCATGAAATAAGCAGGCATATTTATTTCAAGCTCTCCAGGGAATCATTTACAGACGAAAAGCAATTCATCAGAATGCTTTCTGAAAAAGAGCAGATGTTCTTAAATAAAATGCTCCCGTATGAAATAAAACATGCGATGGGCGAGCAGGACTATGTCAGGATGAATCAGCTGAATGACGTTTATGAGGAGCTGCTGTAATGAGAAAAGATGCCGGACACAAATCATCCAGCACTACGAATGCAGAGGAAGTTAAAAAACTGAATGCCGCTTCAGGCTTGTCCTATTCTGAAGTTAAAAAGAGGCTGGCAGAAAGACTAAATGAAAAGAAGTGAACAGCAGGCAAAGACGCATAAGGTTATGCGTCTTTGTTTTCGCCGTCCCCATTTCGTTCAAGAACGGATTGTTTATACGCCTGATGAGTGGTGATGGCTGCTCCTGCCGCGATAAATCCGTTGGCAATGCTGCTGACTGAAAAACCCAGTGTGAAAATACTTGCGATAATGCCAGCTCCGAGCAGGATCCAAACAATCATCCAGTCCTGCACATTAGGAGTCC
This sequence comes from Metabacillus mesotrionivorans, assembly GCF_052171315.1. NCBI lineage: Bacteria > Bacillati > Bacillota > Bacilli > Caryophanales > Bacillaceae > Metabacillus > Metabacillus mesotrionivorans. The sequence goes on from NZ_JBQMFF010000002.1 coordinate 655,934, forward strand.
GTTTTAAAGCATACCCTAAAATCATGAGGGCCGGAACAACAATCACAAGCTGGGGATGAACATTAATCTGATCAAACAGACCTGAGAGCGCTGCAGTAACCATGCTTATCCACCTCGTTTATCAGCTTTCATGCAGCCTAAACTTTAAACATTGATGTGACCCCTTTTACAAGAGAACTCATCTGATTAACAGCTCCCATCATCTGCCCTGCCGTATCCATTACTTTGTTGAAATCCATCTGTCCATCCGGCTTTTTAAACTGGGACATCACTGTAGAAATGCCTCCCTGCTGATTTTTAGCTGCAGGCATCGGTTTTGGGTATGGATTTGCATACATTGCCTGCGGCATCATGTTCTGCTGGGGCTGCTGCATCATAAACCCCTGTGTCTGATAGCCGTATGACGGCATCTGGGACTGCTGATAGAAGGCTTGATTTTGCTGCACTTGCTGATAGGTATGCTGACTTTGAGGCAAATATGCAGGATTTTCATATGGTGTATAGCCTTCATATGGATAGTAATAGCTGATTCTCTCTTCTTTTTTTCTTCTGCGGTTTTTAAACGAACTCATTTCTTGAGAATACATAACAGATCTCCTTTCAGCATAATGGGCTATTTCATACATATGCAGAAGGAAAGGCTGCTGTGCGTGTCTAAAAGAAATTGTCAACTCTTGTCGGAAGTTTAAATTATTTGAAAAATCGAGATAAAAATTTCCCATGATACCATTAAGGCAAGGGAATGGGAGGAGATACACGATGAATCTGCAGAGCATACAATCCGCTTTTTTAGAAACAAAGAAGTATGAACCGACCAGCATCAGCGAATTAATGAATTTTATCAAAACGCTTTATATCAAGGGTGAGATGACCATCAGCGAATACAGGACTGCTGTCATGTATCTTGAAGCGTCAGAATTAGAAAAGATAAGCAATTGATGATTGAGAGGGGACACCCTCTCTTTTTATTGTGTTATTTTCCATACATAACAGCACCCCACCTGAAACATATTAAGAAGGATTCACCATTTCGATTATGGAGGTCATTTATGATGGGAAGAGGCAATCATTTCAACCATAAGAAAAAAGGACAGGATTTAACATTGTCAAAAAAAGGACAGCCTGCCGCTGCTAAACATTCAAAAGATGTTGAATATGCAATTGAACCTGTCGCAAGCGAAGGAGACCGCGCTGTAACGTTTCAGGAAGCGCGTGAAATAGACGAATAAATGTCATCAAGGGTGTCCGTAATACTCCGGACACCCTTTTCACCCGAGAAAAATTCTGCCATGATCCAGTCTGTGTACCTGCAGCCTGAGGTCTTAAGGCAAAATAAAAAGCCCCTCATTGTAAGGAGCTGTGTGCCTCCAGGCGGTCCATAACAGATTCAATTGTATAGTCAATGGACTGTTTCATGTTCTTAAATCGGATGGCTTTGGAATCTTTGTAAAACGACTGAAGCACAAGCTGCTCAAAATTTTCTTCAGCTGAATCAATTTGAGCCGGAAACAAATATTTTGGTTTTGCTTCATCTCTCCATGCAAGCACGTCTTTTTTCCACTCGCTCATTACTTTCATCGCATCCTCAAAAGCAGGCTTTACTTCGTGAAAAAAATCAACGTCCTCTTTCTTTTTACTGTCGTTCTCAAAACGGCGGACACATTCGTCCGTTATATATAGAAGCTTTTCGGAATTTTCAAGAATTTTCGTTTTCATGCTGTAACCCCTCTCTGGGGTATCTTATCAGACATAAGCATGAAAAGCCAGATTCCTGCTAATAACTGAGCCGGTAGCTTGGTTTTACCCGGGATGCGGGATCTTCCCTGCTTTCTTCTCCATTTGCCTGCAAAACCGTTTCTTCCGTCTTCACTGAAATGCTCTTTATGCTGCACTGGAGATCTTCTTCGCTCTGCAGAATGGTTTCCGATACTCTCTTTTGTATGGCAAGTTCTAATTTCGTCATCTCTTCATCGAGTTCCATTAAAAGTCTTTCCACAACCATTTTCGGCACGAGGTGTTCCATCCTAACTCCTCCTTTCAATCTACTCGTATTATTCGCGGGCCAAAACGCTCCTCCCTTCATGGATGACAAAACTAGTTCACTTTCGGCAAAGAAAGAAGAAATGATTGGATATTACTGTTTTTTCGACATCTCCCCGCGACAAGCGCATGAAATCGATTCCCATGCAAACACTACACTCAGGAGGTGTCTAACATGGCAAAAGAAAACAAAAAGAACACACAAAAAGAGCAGCAGCAAGCCCCGTCAAAAAATGACCTCGACAAAAAGCTTGGTGGGCCAAATCGCCCTTCTACGTAATAGAAAACACACAGAGGCTAGGACGTAACTAATTTAGCCATAAAAAAACCGGACTAGTTTATAGCAGCTAGTTCGGTTTTTTATGTTAATGGACTAAAATTGATTGTCAATTGTAGGAGAATCATTCCCCTTAGTGACGCCACTTTTTCCAGTGATGGATGCTCATTTGTGACACATTCACCTTAGTGACGCCACTTTTTCCAGTGATGGATGCTCATTTGTGGCGTCATTCAACTTAGTGACGCCACTTTCACCATTGATGGATGCTCATTTGTGGCGTCACTCGCCGTAGTCCCTGCCACTTTTATAAGAAATGGATCCTCGATTATATTTCATTAATAGGTGTGACGGCTTTCTTCCAGATTTTTAATCGAACCTCTTTTCAATATGATTTTTTCCAGCCTCTTCATAACTTCTTTCTCTTCGCCTGAACGTACTCTTTAGCCAGGGCCAGAGCGTGCAGCTGATTCTCCTTTTTTACAAGCCAGTCTGTCAGATCGATCGTTTCAGGCTCCGGTATCGGTCTGTACCACATGGCAAGCTGCTGGCCATGAAACCATTTTCGTTTCTTTTCGTCTAATTGATGGGAAACGAAAGGAAAGGCCGTTCTTAAATACGGGGTCATCCGCTGCCTGCTCAAAGGCTCATAATCTGCTCTTGAGCCGGTATGAATCGTCCTGGCTGCGAAAGTCAAAAACTCACCGTAATAATCAGGATGAAAAAGAAGCCATGCAAGGGAACGTCCGAGCCGGATTCTGCTTTTCAGCTTTCTGAAATCATGTACGGAGAATCCGTAAAGTCTGCCTTCTGCTCCCGGAAAAATGACCGTGCTGAAGTGAAACAGATCCTGAAAAAGAAAAAACGGTGTTCCGAATACTTTTCGTTTAAAGACAGGTCCCTCTATAACGGGTTTCTGGATAAGATGCTGTTCATTTATGATGAGAGAAGTGAGCAGCCGCTCCCTGTCCCCTCTTTCCCAAAACAAGTTCCATTCTTTTTTCATAAAGGCAGAAACGTGAAACGCATCAAGAAGGTGGAAAAGGGGTTTCCCTGCTGTTTTTGACCATTCATAAATCATCAGCTGCGGATACGCATCCGAAAAAATCAGCCAGTTGGCATCCTCATAGGTCAGAAAAAGGGCTTTCCTTGTTTTCTCGTCCAATAATTTTTGAAACCAAACGCCCTTCAAATCCGTCATACAGTAGCCTGCATTCCGCGAGACCATGCTTGCAAGAAAGGACCATCTGATTTCGGGGTGACGGAGAAAAAAGTCCTGATAGCTTTGTGTGCGCGAAATGTTGTCGTAATTTTTTTTGCGCACCGTATTCTTTATAAGTGCTATAATATTCTTTTCATCTATATGGCTGCCGCCTGTCATCAGCATTCGCCTCCCTGTTTTAAGCTTGCCCAGGGAATCCGGAACTACGCGCGGCGGCTGTTAACAAAATCGAAACTTTTTCACCATGTCTTTTTTCATTTTTTTGATATGATAGGTAGTAGTTTTACCTGAGGAGGGAAGAAATGATTTTTCGTTATCCTAACGGAAAAACGTACAATCCTGGTGCTATTCCGGCTAAAAAGCGTGAGGCTAAGGAATCCTACAGTAATAGAGGGATGACTCTTGAAGAGGATTTGAATGAAACCAATCAGTTCTATCTAAACAGAGCGATTGCCGTCATTCATAAAAAGCCGACTCCTGTGCAGATTGTAAATGTTGATTTTCCGAAAAGGAGCGCAGCGGTTATCCGTGAGGCCTATTTTAAACAATCCTCTACAACAGACTATAACGGGGTCTATAAAGGAAAGTACATTGATTTTGAAGCGAAGGAAACGCAGAGCGATACGTCTTTTCCGCTGAAGAATTTCCATGAGCATCAGATCCGCCACATGAAAATGGTCATTGACCATGGAGGCATTTCGTTTGTGATTCTGTCTGCTTTCGGAAGTGTGTATTTGATGGAAGCAGCCGTTCTATTTGCCTTTTGGGAAAGAAGAGAAAGCGGAGGCAGAAAGTCCATCTCAAAAAAAGAAATTGAAGCATCGTCCCACTTGATACCGCTTGGCTATCAGCCCAGAATTGATTATATTAAAGTATTAGAAAAGCTTTATTTCCATTAATTCGCCGCAGCGCGGATCTTGTAATGAAAGGTTGGAAAAACGCAATGTCAGATCAATACAAAAGCCGCGAGGAACGCCGCAGGGCCCTTGCGCAAACAAGTAAAACAAGCAAAAGCAAATCGAAAAAACCGAATAAACCCGGCGGCGGGTCCTTATGGAAACGCATCCTGTTTATCCTGATATCGATCGGACTGATCGGCATGATTGCAGGCGGCGTAACGTTTGCGGTTATCGCAGCAGGAGCCCCGAAGCTTGATGAGAAGAAACTGAAGGATTCCTACTCATCCACCATTTACGATAAAGAAGGCAATGAAATTACGGAAGTAGGCGCTCAAAAGCGAACCTATATTTCCTACAATGACATCCCTAAAGTACTTGAAGAAGCTGTTCTTGCAACGGAAGACGCCCGCTTTTATGAACACAGCGGCGTAGATGTTATCCGCCTTGGCGGTGCAGTCGTGGCCAACGTTACACAGGGATTCGGTTCCCAGGGCGGAAGCACGATCACCCAGCAGGTTATTAAAAACTCTTTCTTCACTCATGAAAAAACGATTACCCGCAAGGTTCAGGAGCTATGGCTTGCTTTTCAGCTTGAGCAAAAGTACTCAAAGCATGAAATTCTTGAGATGTACTTAAATAAAATTTACTATCATCCTCAATATTACGGAGTCGGGAAAGCCGCTGAAGGCTTTTACGGCAAAGAACTGAAAGACCTTGAGCTTCACGAGGCAGCAATGCTTGCCGGTATCCCTCAGAGCCCGACAAACTTTGACCCGAGAAAAAATCCCGAGTCAGCTGAAAAAAGACGAAACATCGTCCTGAATATGATGGTGAAACAAGGCTTTATTACAGAGCAGGAAGCAGAAGAAGCGAAAAAAGTTCCTGTTCAGTCTACCGTTGTTCCTGAAAAAGAAAAATCAAATCCATACAGTGCGTATGTCGAGCAGGTCATTGAAGAAGTGAAAGAAAAAACAGATATCGATGTAAGCTCGGCAGGTGCGAAAATCTATACCACAATTGATACAGATGCACAAAAATACGTAGAAGATCTTCTTAATGGAAATGATGTCGGCTTCCCTGATGACAACTTCCAGGCAGGCATCACGCTCATTGATACAGAGTCCGGCGAAATCCGCGCAATCGGCGGCGGACGCAACCAGAATGTCGGAGACTTCAACTACGCAATTGATACTAGAAGACAGCCGGGTTCGACTATTAAACCTGTCCTGGATTACGGTCCGGCCATTGAATATCTGAAGTGGTCCACATATGAACAAATTAAGGATGAACCATATACCTATTCAAACGGCGTCAAAATCAATAACTTTGACCGCGGCTACAAAGGACAGATGTCCATCCGCGACGCCCTGGCACAATCGCGTAACATCCCTGCTCTGAAAGCTATGCAGGAAGTCGGAATTGACAAAGCCCGTGACTTTGCCGCAGGACTTGGCATTCCGCTTGAAGAAGAAATCCCGGAAGCATACTCTATCGGAGGATTTGACACGGGAGTATCCCCTCTTCATATGGCCGGAGCATTTGCAGCGTTCGGCAATAACGGCATTTACACAGAGCCTCATGCCGTAACAAAAGTTGTCTTAAGCGACGGAACAGAATTTGATCTTTCTCCTGAGGCTGAAGCTGCAATGAGCGATTACACCGCTTATATGACAACAAGCATGATGATTTCTGTGGTTGAAGAAGGAACGGGTACAGCAGCAAGAGTTCCCGGCGTTACAGTTGCAGGAAAAACAGGAACGACAAACTTCTCTGAAGAGGATAAAGAAAGATACAACGTTCCATCCGGCGGTGCGAAAGACAGCTGGTTTGTCGGCTACACTCCAGAATACGCGGCTGCAGTATGGACCGGTTATTCAAAAAATGATGAAAAAATGCATCTGAATAAAACGGATCAGCAAATTGCGAAGAAACTTTTTAAAGAAGTGATCTCAGAAGTATCAAGCGGAAACGGCAAAGATTTCAAAAAACCGAACTCAGTTGTAAAAGTTACCGTTGAAAACGGCTCTAACCCGCCGAAGCTTGCAAGTGACTACACTCCTGACAGCAGGAAAATCAGTGAATACTTTGTAAAAGGCACAGAGCCGACAAAGGTTTCCGAGCAGTATAAGCGTCTTGCTAAACCATCAGGATTTAAAGTGGAATATGATCAGACAGCCAATCAGATTGTGCTGAGCTGGGATTACAAAGAGGATCTGAAAGACTCTGTCACCTTTGAGATCAGCCAGTCCGTTGACGGAGGTCCTGCCCAGGTGATCAATCAGACGAAAGACACCGGCATGGCCATCCCTAACCCGGTTCCTGGATCAACCTATAAATTCCAGATTGCAGCTGTCAGCGATGACGACGGTTCTAACCGAAGCAACTCTGCCGCAGCAGCAATACAAATTCCTGAAGCAGTCATAGAGGAGCCTGCAGAACCGGAAGAGCCGGAAGAAGAGCCTGATGAAGGTGAACAGCCTCCTGAGGAAGAATTTCCTGGCGGTGAACTTCCGGGTGAAGGTGAGCCTGGTGAAGGCGAGCAGCCTCCTGGCGAAGGGGAACAGCCTCCTGGTGAAGGCGGACCTGGAGATGGTGAAACACCTCCTGGAGAAGGCGAAACACCTCAGGAGCCCGCTGAACCTCTGATCCCGCTTCCGCCTGGCAACGGGAACGGAAATGGCAACAATGGAAACAATGGAAACAATGGAAATAATGATGATGACTGATAAGAAAAGCACAAGCGTCTGTTAAACAGGAGACCTGCACATGCAGGTCTCTCTAAAACAAAAAAACGCAGGAAAATCATTCCGATTTTCCTGCGTTTTTTTGTTTGTATTTTTTTAGTGTCATTATTTTTGAAAACTGCTTTTCGCACTCCTGAAAGAGCTGATCAAGCTGAACAAAAGAATGATACTGTACTGGCCTTATAAGGATATAGTTCAATCTTTCATGTACATTGATTGGCTGTAAGTCAAAAGAAGTCCAGTCAGTGTTCCTGAGATCTAAATGCCCGACCGGTTTGCCGCTGCTCCAGTAAAGACAGCAAACGAATAGGGAGACCCCGTCAATCATGTCTTTTCTTGAGGCTTTTTTCTGACTGGAACGGAAGCCGGATGCAATTGTTTCCTTAAGTGCATCCCACCTTTTCATAATGGCGGAAACCGATTGATCTGCATGCTCCCAGGGTCTCCACAGCACCTGCTCTCCTGCTTTCAGGCAGATGTCATAGTAAAAAGGATTAATGGCCAGCACCTGTTCCAATTCACTATGAAAAGCTTCTTGAAAAGGACCGAACGGCTCATGGAGAAAATCCCGGGGCACACTGCCGCTATACATTTCTGACCGTCCCTTTTTTGATGCGCTTCTGCCCTTCCCTGCACATATGTAAAAGCGGGCATTCTGAGCATTTTGGCGCCTGGGCCCTGCAGTGATATCTGCCGAAAAAGATCAGTCTGTGGTGGGTCAGAGACCATTCTTCCTCAGGGACTTTCCGCATCAGGGTTTTTTCAACTTCCAGAACAGAATCTTTCCACCTGCAGATCGCAAGCCTTTTGCTCACCCTTTCCACATGAGTATCAACAGCGATGGCAGGTATGCCAAAAGCTACGGAAACGACTACATTTGCCGTCTTCCTCCCTACACCGGGAAGCTTGGTCAGTTCATCTCGGTCTTCAGGAACGTTTCCGCCATACTCATTGATAAGCAGCGTGCACAATTTTTGAATGTTTTTAGCTTTATTTCTGTAAAGTCCGATGGACCGGATGTCATTTTGCAGTTCTTCAATGGGAACTGCAAGATAATCTTCCGGTGTCTTATATTTTTCAAACAGGCTCTTCGTCACTTTGTTTACAAGCACATCTGTACACTGGGCAGAAAGAGCAACTGCTATGACAAGCTCAAATGGATTGCTGTGATTTAATTCGCAGTGGGCGTCCGGAAACATGCCTCCGATCGTATCCAGTGCTTCTCTGATTTGTTTCTTGTTCAGCATAACATCACCTGTTCATTTTCATTTAACTTTCCAGCCAGTTGTAAAAAGGCACTTTCCGTTTGTACTCTTCTTCAGACTCCGGCTGTTTTTGCGGCTGCACTTGATGCTGCCTGAACCGTTTCCCGTAGCTTCTTGCCTGTTCAATCGTTCTGATGCCGTTCTTTTTCCATTCAAAAAGAATCCTGTCAATGTATCTGAAGTTCAGTTTGCCCGAAATCACCGCTTCTTTAAGGGCTGCTTTAATAATAACGGGATCATGATAATCCTGATCCATCCAAATAGACAGCGTTTCGACTTCAAATGGAGACAGGGGCCTTCCAAATTCACGTTCAAATACAGGATACAGGTTTATATTTTCCTGTTCCTGCTTTTCCTCAGATTGAACCTCCTCTTTTTTCAGCAAATCATCATACAATTTGCCCCAAAGCGGTTTTAGGGAATAACGTTCATATTTTATGGAAGCCTGCTCATATTCTTCAATATCAATAAACCCTCTCTGCAGCAGACTTCTTAAAAGAGACGTGCAGACAGATGTCTGGATGGTCATGGAATTTGATAATTCGTCCGGTGTAGGAAACTGATTTCCGTTTTGAAGATGCAGATTTACCTGCAGAAGCAAAACCAGTTCCTCTTCTTTGAGGCCTAACCGGAAGTAATTGGATATAAGTGCTGAAGGCACAGTCAAATAGCCCTGTTCCTGCATCGCTGTAAATTGTTCTTTATTCATCACGGGTCACCTCACCTCACTTAGTATAACACGGCCGGTCTGTTAAACGGCGATGGTCTTTTAAACCAATTTCCAGACAGGAACGGAAGGAAAGAGCTGCTGCAAAGCGCCGGATTCAATACTGGCAGGAAAACAAAACATGAGCCTCTATAGAGACTCATGTTCGCCCGTTTTGCTGATTAAGGGTAAAGTCTGTTTAACAGACGAGGGAACGGAATGGTTTCACGTACATGCTCAACGCCGCTGATCCATGCTACTGTTCGCTCAAGCCCAAGCCCGAAGCCTGAATGCGGCACTGATCCGAATTCACGGAGCTGCAGGTACCACTGATACGCTTCTGGTGAAAGATCATGTTCTTCAATACGCTGTTTCAGCAGCTCATGATCATGAATACGCTGTGATCCTCCGATGATTTCACCGTATCCTTCAGGTGCAATCAGGTCTGCACAAAGGACAACGTCGTCGCGGTCCGGAGCAGGCTGCATGTAGAACGGTTTAATGCCTGTCGGGTAGTGTGTAATGAATACCGGCTTATCAAAGCTTTCAGCAATGGCAGTCTCATGCGGCGCGCCGAAATCATCACCCCACTTGATATCGTCAAAGCCTTTTTCGTTCAGGAATTTGATCGCATCATCGTATGAAATGCGCGGGAACGGTGCTTTAATTTGCTGAAGCTTTTCTGTATCGCGCCCAAGAACCGTCAGTTCAAGACTGCAGTTTTCAAGGACACTCTGAACAACGTACGATACGTAGTTTTCCTGAACCACAAGGTTGTCTTCAAAATCATAGAATGCCATCTCAGGCTCAATCATCCAGAATTCAATCAGGTGGCGTCTTGTTTTTGATTTTTCGGCGCGGAATGTCGGGCCGAAAGAAAACACTTTTCCAAGAGCCATTGCAGCTGCTTCCATATACAGCTGGCCGCTTTGTGAAAGGTAGGCATCTTCATCAAAGTATTTCGTTGCAAACAGCTCTGATGTACCCTCAGGCGCGCTTCCTGTAAGGATTGGAGGATCTACTTTTGTAAATCCTTCTTTGTTGAAAAATTCATAAGTTGCACGGATAATTTCGTTTCTGATTTTCATCACAGCATGCTGGCGTTTTGATCTCAGCCATAAATGACGGTGGTCCATCAGGAACTCAGTGCCGTGTTCTTTAGGTGTGATCGGATAATTAACAGATTCATGAATGACTTCAATGCCTGTTACCCCAAGCTCATAACCGAACGGTGAGCGCTCGTCCACCCGCACAACGCCGGTTACAAAGATGGATGATTCCTGTGTAATTGATTTGGCTGTCTGGAACACAGCCTCGTCCACTTCTGCCTTTACGACAACGCCCTGAATGAAACCAGTTCCGTCACGCAGCTGCAGAAAAGCGATTTTGCCGCTAGAACGCTTATTGGCGATCCATGCGCCGATTGTTACTTCTTTATCTACAAATTTGCTTACTTCTTTAATCGTTGTTTTCACGTTATGTCCCTCCAAAAAAACCGCTGATCAAAATATATGTACATGCATCTATTATACCTTATGGCATCTCCAAACAAAAGAGCGGACCGTCAATTGACGGCCCATCTGCCCATTAGTTTGAACTGTTTTCTTTTACAAACCGTTCGATTCTCTCCAGTGCCGCTTCAATGACGTCAAGAGACGTCGCATAAGAAAGTCTTACATTGTCCGGAGATCCGAAACCTGACCCTGGAACAATGGCAACTTTTTCTTTTTCAAGCAGCGCTTCTACAAATTCATCCACTGATGCAAAGCCTGTCATTTCAGCTGCCTGCCTTGCATTCGGGAATAAATAGAATGCACCTTGAGGCTTCAGGCATGATATACCCGGAATGGCAATAAGTTTATCATAGATAATATTCAGCCTCTCTTCAAACGCCTTCCGCATTTCCTCAACAGGCTCCTGTGATCCCGCGTATGCAGCAATCGAGGCATATTGAGCAATGGAAGTCGGGTTAGAAGTGCTGTGGCTTGCAAGATTCGTCATCGCTTTGATGATCTGTTCATTGCCTGCTGCATACCCGATTCTCCATCCTGTCATGGAATGAGATTTGGAAACACCGTTGATGATGATTGTCTGATTTTTCAGCTCTTCTGACAATTCAGCGATTGAAACATGCCTATGAGTTCCATAAATGAGTTTTTCATAAATCTCATCGGAAACAATCAAAACATCATGCTCAAGGCAAATTTGTCCAAGCGCTTCAAGTTCTTCCTTCGTATAGAGCATCCCCGTCGGATTGCTCGGAGAGTTAATGATAACAGCTTTTGTCTTCTCGGTAATCGCTTCTTTCAGCTGTTCAGGAGTTAATTTAAATTGGTTCTCTTCAGATGCCTCTACATAAACCGGCACTCCGTCGGCAAGTTTAACCTGCTCAGGGTAGCTGACCCAGTATGGTGCAGGGATGATGACTTCATCACCATCATTTAAAAGAACCTGAAACAGGGTGTACAGGGCATGCTTTGCGCCGCTGCACACAATCACTTCTCCCGGTTTATAGGCAATTCCCTGGTCACGTTCAAACTTGCTGATGATTTCTTTTTTCAGCTCGGCCAGGCCGCCTGCAGGTGTATACTTTGTCTGGCCGGCATTCATTGCGTTTACGGCAGCGTCCATTATGTGCTGCGGCGTATTAAAATCAGGCTCGCCTGCACCGAGGCCAATCACGTCATGTCCTGCAGCTTTAAGTTCTTTTGCTTTTGCAGTAATGGCCAAAGTGGTTGATGGTGTTAATGCAGATACTCTGTCAGCTAGTTTCATGACTAATAGTCCCCCTATTTCCTGATGGCAATATGCTTTCTGATTTCTCCGTCTGTAAATTGCACAAGATCATATGTATACCTGTTCTGATCATCAATATACTTCACTTCCCAGACAGGAACGTTTCGCTCCATGCCAAGCTGCACGCTAATCAGCTTTTGCGGGTTTTGTTCCAATCTGACAGCTTTAAGTGCTTCCTTTTCTGAAATGCCGTCTGACACAAGCTTCAGTACAGGCTTTTTCTTTTTGTCTGAAGGAACAAATACATACACGGGCTTTCCGCTCTCATCAGATCCTGTAATGACGATGTATTGTTCCAGGCCGTTAAAGGTTTCAGCACTCTCTGCCTTTTTCAGCTCTGTTTCTTGTTCGGCTCTCTGAATGGCTTCTGCATGGCCATCCTTCTTCTGAGCCATAGCCGTGTTGTAGACATTCATAAAAACAGCCGCGGAAATAAGCAGCAGTATTCCTGCAGAAATGGATGCAATCGCTATTTTTCTCCCCATTGTTTCAAATCCTTACGTTCTGTATATCGTGAAAACAGCTTTATTTTTGTCTTCCTGATCAAGAGCGAGCCCAAACATCAGATTTTCTCTTTTCAGCGTCCGGTTCAGCCCGTCGACAATTTTATAGAGATCATCCGAATGCTCCACGGTCACAGTAGACAGAATTTCAATCTTGCTTTCCATGGTCTATACCTCCAGTGCAAAAACAAAAATTGTAACTTATATCACAGCCGCAAACGGCCACAATAAAAGTACAGACAACGACATGTTGTTTTATGTACCCATTATAACAGCATCATGATCATTTAGTGAAAATAAATTTTCTCCTACCCACACCATTGCCTGTGCGCTCACACAGGCTTTTTTACGTTCTGCTGTTTTTCCAGTCCGCCATTTTTCTGTGCAGACGGTTCATCGGCTCAACTGCGACTTCAATGTCAGGCAGAGAATCAATGAAATGACTGCCGTACTTGGCTTCAATAATTCTTTTGTCAAAGACAAACAGAAGGCCTTTGTCGTTTTCTGTCCGGATCAGGCGTCCAAATCCCTGCTTAAACTTCAGGACCGCTTCCGGAAGCGAATAATGATAAAAGGCATTCTTGCCTTCTTTCGTCAGCTGTTCGCATTTGGCTGCTGTCCTCGGATCATCAGGCGGAGAAAACGGCAGCCTGACAATTACAAGCGTTGTCAGCTCATCGCCCGGAAAGTCCATTCCTTCCCAAAACGTGCTGGTTCCGAGAAGAATGGCCTTTTCAAACTGACGGAAGTTTTTAGTCAGCTTCGTGATGCTGCCGCCGCCCTGCCCCATGATGACAAAATCATCCAGGCTCTGATCATTTTTAAGAAGCTGCTGCGTTTTTTTAAGCATATCATAGGCATTGAATAAGATAAGGAGCTTTCCTGACGCCGCTTTGGCTATTTCAGAAACCCTGCCGGCGATTGCTTCAGTATACTCATCAAGCGTAACATGCTGGACAGACGGGAAATCTGTTGGAATCATCAGCATTGCCTGCTTCTTATAATCAAAAGGTGAGTCAATTTTGTGGACAGAAGGATAGAAATCACTCAGCCCAAGCTCAGAAATCATATAATCAAACGTACCGTTTACAGTGAGAGTGGCTGATGTAAGAACAGCGCTTTTCATACTCGCAAAAAATCCGTCAGCCAGCTGATCAGATACGGAAACAGGCTGTGAATACACGCTTACAGCATTTCTCGCTCCCCGTGATTCAATCTCGATCCACTTCACTTCTCCCGGGCTGTCCTTAAAGAAGAGGGAATCCAGGCTGTTATATGCAGCCTTAAATCGGTCAATCACTTCCCAGTATTCATAAAGATCGAACGATTCTTCTTTTTCTTCCAGTTTGCTGAAAACACTCTTCTGTTTATTCATAATGGACATCACATCATGCAGCTGAAATTTCACTCTGGCTGCAAGCTCTAAAATGGCCAGCCATTTTTTGCTTTTTTTCTCATCATGCCTGAAGCGGCAGGAGATCCTGTTTGATGAAGAGTCCTTTTCATTCTGCAGCACATAGCTGTGAAGGGTTGTAAACAGGAGCTGATTGTCTTCTGTCAGCTGCTTTAGAATCGTGTCGATTTCAAGAAAGGGTTCACTCCATTTCTTTTTGCTAGAAAGCTGCTGCGTTTTGCGGAGCAGACCGTCAGTGTATAGGTTGCCCAGCTGATTTGTCAGGGATTGGAGAGTCAGGTAATGAATTCTTTTCCCTAAATGCTCACTTGCTGTCCGCTCAAAATGATGCGCCTCATCAATGACGACTTCCTCGATGCCTTCAAGCATGTCTGAAGAAGAAGAAACAGCTGAGAGCAAAAGCGAATGATTCGTCATGATCACATCAGCCTGATTTGCCCGCTTATAGGCTCTTGTATAGAAACAGCGTTCCTTCCAAGGATTGGAGGGAGAACCCGACAGCTTAGGATCGTAGTGGAGCCTTTGCCATAGGAGTTTCCCGCCTGAAGGCAGGTTCAGTTCATCCACATCGCCTGTTTCAGTCTCGGTCAGCCAGATAAGCAGCTGCGCTTTCGTCAAAAGATTATCATAATTCATATCTTCTTCATGGAGGTACTTTTCAAATTTCCTTAAGCAAAGGTAATGAGATTTCCCTTTAAGAACAGCCATCGAAAACGGCAGCCCTGCTGCCTGTTTTAAAAGCGGATATTCTTTTTCCATCACCTGCTGCTGAAGGGCTGTCGTATATGTGCTGATGAGCACCCTCTTCTTTTCAGTCATAGCATAATAGACAGCGGGAACAAGATAGCCCAGTGTTTTCCCCGTCCCTGTCCCTGCTTCGATCAGGCTGTGCTGATGGCTTGAAAATGACTTAAATATCGTTTTCATCATGTTTACCTGTTCACTGCGCTTTTCATATTGCACAAAGTGGGCTGCGACAGAGCCATTTTCATTCATAAGCTTCTCTGCAAACGCATTGAAAGGAAGTTTTTCAGTCCCGGACTGATTCGGATTCTGCTCGATATCGGCCATTTTTCTGACAGCAACGGACCGGTAAACCTCGATATCCCCCGCCTCTTTCAGCCTCAGCTCATTCATCGATTGAAGCTCCTCAAGCATTTCCTCTGCATCGCTGATAAAAGACGCTGATAATCTTTTGAGGGAATGAAGAGTAACAGACGGCAAGCTTGAAAGCCTGGAAAGAATATGTATAAGCAGTTCTCCCGTTACTTCAGCATCGCTGTCTGCCCTGTGCGGATTCATGTGCTGGATCCCAAGGTCTCTGCACAGCTCGGAAAGCTTGTAGCTGTCAGCACTCGGAAAAACAATCCGGGAAAGCTCAACTGTATCTAAAATCGGCCCTGTAAACATTTGGATTCCGCACCGGTTCAATTCCTCCTGAATGAAAGAAAGATCAAAATGAACATTATGTGCAACAAAATAAGCATCGTTCAAAAGCGATGACACTTTATCTGCAATCTCTTTAAATGCAGGGGCATGTTCCACCATTTCTGTCGTAATGCCTGTCAGCTGTTCAATAAAAGAGGGAATCTTTTTCTTCGGATTCACAAAGCTTGAGAAGCGGTCAATGATCTTTCCTTCTTCAATGACAACGGCAGCAAGCTGTATAATCCGGTCTCCCTTCTTCGGAGAATTACCTGTTGTTTCCACGTCAACTACAACAAACCTTTGTTTCATCTTTGCTACACCTCAATTAACCAGGGCTTATAAAAGCCCTATCCAAAAAACCAATATCGTTATTTTACCACTTATAATGCAAAATCCCCCAAGATTTTGGGGGATTTTTTTGAAATCGGTGCTATTTGTTCATTACATGATGGTTGAGGCCGGCTCCTGGCCCAGCATCTCCACGATTTCATTGTTTTCATTCATGATGGCAACCTTCGGCTTGTGTGTGCGGACTTCTTCTTCTGACATCATGGCATAAGTTAAAATAATCACAACATCACCTTCTTGAACAAGTCTCGCTGCAGCGCCGTTCAGACAAACTGTGCCGGAACCTCTTTTCCCGGGTATAATGTAGGTTTCAAAGCGGGCTCCATTATTGTTATTTACAATTTGGACTTTCTCATTTGGAAGCATATCCACTGCATCGAGCAGATCTTCATCGATCGTAATGCTGCCTACATAATTCAAATTGGCTTCTGTCACCCTTGCACGGTGTATTTTACCCTTCATCATGGTGCGGAACATCAATATCTCCTCCTGAATCTTTCTCTATAGCTGTAACGTAATATTATCGATCAATCTTGCCTTGCTGAATTTAACAGCTGCTGCAAGAATGATGGTTCCTTTTGCTTCCTGCAAAGGCTGCAGTTCCGGATAGGAATAAACCTCGACATAGTCAATTTCGCCGGTTGTTCTTTCTTCAATCCTCTTTTTCACCAAATCAGCCGCATGTTCCGGAGAATGGCCTGAAGCAAGCAGCCGGGCACCTTCGTTCAAGGCTTTATACAGTTCAGGCGCCTGTTCTCTTTCTTCTTGAAGCAAATTAACATTGCGGGAACTTTTGGCCAGTCCGTCCGGTTCTCTGACCGTTTGAACCGGAACAAGCTCAACAGGAAAATGAAAATCTTCAATCAGTCCGCTGATCACCGCAACCTGCTGAGCATCCTTCATTCCAAAATATGCCCTGTCCGGCTGAACAAGATGAAACAGTCTGGTCAGGATTTCAGCCACACCGTCAAAATGACCTGGTCTTGATTTCCCGCAGAGGACATTCGTGCGCTTAACGACCTTCATTGCAACAGATGGTTCATCAGGATACATTTCTGCTGCAGAGGGGGCAAACAAATAGTCTGCACCCTCACCTTTTGTCAGCTTAGAATCCCGTTCCATATCCCGGGGATACGAATCAAAATCCTCATTTTCTCCAAACTGCAGAGGATTGACAAAAATGCTGACGACAAGCAGATCATTTTCTTCCCGTGCTTTTTTCATCAGGCTTAAGTGGCCCTCGTGAAGATAGCCCATCGTTGGAACGAAGCCAATGGTCCGGTTTTCTTTTTTATGATTTTTTATAATCTGCTTTAGTTCTTTTATGGTTGTGACAGTTTTCATTTTGCAGCAGTACCCCCGTACAACGCCTGAAGTTCTTCGTCTTTCATCGTAAATGTATGTTTTTCTTCAGGAAATTCTCTCTTTTTCACTTCCTGCACATAAGCAGTCAAAGCGGACTTCATCTCGCTGCCGGCAGATGTGTACTGTTTGACAAACTTTGGCACCCTGTCAACTCCGTAGCCAAGAACATCGTGGTAGACAAGAATCTGTCCGTCGGTTGAGGCTCCTGCCCCAATTCCGATGACAGGAATGGATAATGTATTTGAAATTTCTGATGCAAGCTGGCGCGGTACACATTCAAGCACAAGCGCAATCGCACCCGCTTCCTCGCACTGCTTTGCATCATGCATTAATTTTTTCGCGCTTTCTGCATCTTTTGCCTGAACTTTATATCCTCCAAGCACTCCTACTGACTGCGGTGTAAGGCCAAGATGGGCAACTACCGGCACTCCTGCACATGTAAGCGCTTCAATATTTTGAAGCACCCCATCCGCCCCTTCAAGCTTTAGAGCATGTGCCCCGCTTTGCTGCATAATCTCCGCTGCATATTTAAGGGTCTGTTCTTTTGAGACATGATAGGACATAAACGGCATGTCAGTCACGATAAACGTGGAAGGCGCCCCTCTTTTGACAGCTTTCGAGTGATGAATCATATCCGCGACAGTAACAGGCACAGTTGAGTCGTATCCGAGCACGACCATGCCGAGTGAGTCACCGACTAAAATCATGTCCACACCTGATTCTTCTGCAAGCCTGGCTGAAGGATAATCGTATGCTGTGAGCATGACGATCGGTTCATTTTCCTGCTTCATTTTGACAAAATCAAGTCTCGTTTTCATTTTTTTCCCTCCCATGTGATGCAGAGGAATTTCGGAACCAGCAAATGGCCGACCGCAAAAAAACCTTCTCCAATAGGAAGAAGGATTGATGGTCTCATCATATCTGGCTTGATATCCCTCTGTCCCAGTCCGAATTCCGGATCAAGGCAGAACTATTAAAATCTGGTTTTCATTACTTGCAGGTGCAATTCCTGAAAAAGGATACTGCCCGCCTAGAATTATACCAGAAAGTAAAAGGGGATACCAAGTATTTATGACTGGATTTCGATATCGGCAGAATAGATTTTTTCAAGCTTCCCTTCATCAGTTTCAAGAAGAAGAACGCCCTCATCATCGATTCCTGCAGCCCTGCCGCGCAGGGTTCCCTGCAGGGTTCTTGCAATCAGTTTTTTATTCAGGCTGATGGCGTAGCTTTCCCAAAGAAGCTTGACAGGTTTAAATCCGTGCGAGAGATAGCTCTTATAAAGCTTTTCAAAGCGGATCATCACAGACTGTATCAGCTTTGCCCTGTCAATCTGCTGACCTGTCTCTTCAGCTAAAGATGTAGCAATATGCTGAAGTTCTTCTGGAAATTGCTCCTTCGTATGATTCACATTGATGCCGACCCCGATAATAACAGAATGCACCCTGTCAGCTTCAGCCTGCAGCTCCGTTAAGATTCCGACGGCTTTTCTGCCATCAATGAGGATATCATTCGGCCATTTAATTTCAGGTGTCAGTCCCGTGACATCTTCAATGGCCTGAATCAGCGCAACCGCTGTCAGCAAAGTCAGCTGCGGGGTTTTATTGATCGGAATTTCAGGCTTCAGAATCATGCTCATCCAAACGCCGGTCTGTTTCGGGGAATACCACGCTCTTGCAAGCCTGCCCCTGCCTTCTGTCTGCTGGTCGGCTACTACAAGAGTGCCTTCTAATGCGCCGTCGCCTGCCAGAGTATGGGCAATCTTTTGTGTAGAAGCCACCACTTCCTCGAAGTGGATATGCCTGCCCATGAATTCCGTTTTCAGCCCGAGCTGTATTTCATTGCCGCTGATCTTATCTGGCTTGCGGGTAATTCTGTAGCCGCGTTTTCGGACCGCTTCAAGCTGATAGCCCTCGCTTCGCAAGTCCTCAATGTGCTTCCAGACAGCTGTCCTTGAGCACCCGAGTGTCTCACTCAGTTTCTGTCCGGATAAAAATTCTCCATCGGCTTCTGAAAAAGCCTGAAGCAATCGCGTTCTTAATTCAGATTGCACGATTTCAACATCTCCTTAATCGCTTCCTTGCTGTTTTCTACCTGACCATTAACTATGGCAAGTTCTATTTTTTCCATATACTCACTCAGCCACGGTCCGGGATTCCGGCCTTCAATAGCCATCAAATCATTCCCGTTCACTGCAAGCTCCCTCTTTGAATGGACAGGAAGTGAATGATAACGCTCTTTGATCTCGCGGATCTTTGATTCACTGAACGGCAGACCGCTCAGCAAACAGAATACAGCTTCCGTCTGCAGCGCACACTGCAGGCCTGCCCTGTACAGGTTAACCTTTGTCCAGTCAGACTGCCTGCGCTCCTCCAAGAAGAGAAGATTCTGCCTGATGGACCCAATTTGCCTGTTGGAAAGCTTCCATTTTTTCAGAAAAGCTTCAATGCCGCTTATTCCAATGACGTCGAGGAAGGCGGTCCAGCGCTCTTCATTCGAACTCAGGCAGTAAAAAGGGAGTTCGGCCGCTTGAAGAATCTGCTGCTTCTTTTCTTTTAAGCCAGGAAGGTAGTCACTCATGCCCGTCTCTGCAATCATCCTCATGCCTTCGCTGCATCCAGAGCCTGCCATCGTTTTTTCAAATTCGGCTGTTTTGCGTTCTGCCGATATATGCTGAAGCAGGGATACATGACGAACAATGGCCTCATGTGTACGTTCGCTTAGAGAAAAGCCGAGCTGACTGACAAAACGGACCGCTCTCATCATCCTGAGCGCGTCTTCTGAAAATCGTTCCTCAGGACTGCCTACAGTAGCTATCCGTTTTTTTTCAACGTCTTCCCTGCCGTTAAAATAATCGATGATGCTGCCGTTCTCGTCCATCGCCATAGCATTGATCGTAAAATCACGACGTTTTAAATCTTCTTTTAATGAGGATACAAACGTCACTCCGCTTGGCCTGCGGTTATCTTCATACGCCGATTCTGTCCGGAACGTTGTGACTTCGTAGTGAATCCCGTTTTCAATCACGATTACCGTGCCGTGCTCTGAGCCGATATCAATAGTTTTGTGAAAGAGCTGCTGTACCTGATCCGGTGTCGCGGATGAGGCGATATCGACATCTTTAATCGGTTTGCCGAGGAGCTGGTCGCGGACAGAACCGCCGACAAAATAAGCCTCAAAGCCGTGTTTTTTCAGCTTTGCCAGAACTGGAAGCGCCTCCTGAAATTCCCTATTCACCCTTCTCACCTGATTCCAGCAGTTGATAGTAAAGAGTTTCATACTGTTTGACAATATGGGCAGAATGAAAGGTTTCCTGTGCGATTTTAACGGATTCCTTTGACATTCGCTCATGAAGTTCATGATCCGTTAACAGCGAAATCGTTTTTTCTGCTATAGTTGAAATATCCCCTACATCGCACAGGTATCCGGAAACGCCGTCCTGAACGACTTCAGGGATTCCTCCAATATTGGCTGCCACACAGGGAACCCCGCATGCCATCGCTTCAAGAAGGACAAGTCCAAAGCTTTCTTTCTGTGAAAGAAGCAGCTTCACATCACTTAAGGAATAAAGTTCTTCAAGGTGATTCTGCTTTCCAAGAAACAGAACGTTTTCACTGATGCCGAGTTCCTTCACGAGTTTGCAGACAGACGTCATTTCCGGCCCATCACCGACAAGAAGAAGCTTTGACTTTACTTCTTTGGTAACGCGTGCAAATACCCTGACCACATCCTGCACCCTTTTTACCTGCCTGAAGTTTGAAACGTGAATCAGTACTTTTTCATCCTCCGCTATGCCATATTCAGCTTTTAGATGATTCACATCTTTCTTTTTGTAAATGCGTTCATCGATAAAGTTGTAAACGGTCTGTATGTCTTTCTCGGGATGAAGAAGCTCATACGTCTGATCAGCAAGTGCCTTTGACACGGCCGTCACTGCATCTGAGGCTTCTATGCCGAACTTGATCATATTGGACAGGGACAGATCATGGCCAAGGACAGTAATATCGGTTCCGTGCAGCGTGGTAACGATTTTCAGATGGTCACCTGTCATCTGTTTTGCGAGATGGGCGCAAATCGCGTGGGGCACCGCATAATGAACATGAAACAAGTCCAGCTCTTCCCTTTTCGCCACTTCAGCCATCTTGCTTGCGAGCGCAAGATCATAAGGAGGGTGCTTGAAGACAGAGTATTGATTTACTTCCACCTCATGAAAAAAGATATTGGGATACATTTTATCAAGCCTGAAAGGCCTGCTTGTTGTGACAAAATGAATACTGTGTCCTTCTTCCGCCAGTTTTTTTCCAAGTTCGGTTGCCACTACCCCCGAACCGCCGACAGACGGATAGCAGGTAATGCCGATTTTCAACTTTTTCATAGGTGTTCACCGAGCAGGTCCTTATCAAGCAATAGAGGTGAACTTGAGAAAAATCCCTCTGCATAAGTAACTCCCGCTTCTTTCCCAAACAGCCGCTCACGGCTCTCGACACTTTCTATGTATCCGTTCGTAAGAGGAGTATCAACGGATGATTCCCCTTTAACGAACTGGCTTTCGTACGCTTTCAGACTCAATCGCTTTTTCTCCATCGTACTGGTCACATCAACGACAAAATCAGGTTTGTGAAAACCGTTGATCATATAAAAATAGACTCGGCTTACTCTGTGAGGAGCCTGTAATTTTGAATCACGGACATTTTTTACACCTGCAGAAAAGCTTGCTTCCTCTACAAGCTTTGCACAATTCCCGTGATCAGGATGACGGTCCTGAAACCAGGGTGCAAATACGAGCTTAGGTTTATGCTGCCTGATAACCGTTATGATCTTATCTATGTATTGTTGGTTCATATAAAGTCCCCTGTCAGGGAGGTCAAGGAAAATCCGTTCCTGCAGACCCAGTATGTCTGAAGCAAGCTGCGCTTCTTTTTTCCTGAGGGCAACTGTTCCGTTTGAAGAAAGTTCTGCCTCCGTTAAATCGCAGATTCCCACTCTGTACCCCTGCTCTGCGTATTTAGCGAGAGTTCCCCCCATCCCGATTTCGGCATCATCGGGATGGGCTCCGAATGCAAGGATATCAAGGTTATTCTTTTCCATAGTCATCTTCAATTTCTTTGTCATTTACTATTGCTCTCCATTTCAAATCACCGCGCTCCAGTCCATGAATC